>JABSPZ010000016.1 GCA_013213785.1 Henriciella sp.
GCCAGTGAAAGCTCAATCTCCCGCAACAACCGCAGAACGTCTTCATCCGAATACCGCTTCCGAGCCATCCTCAATCCCTCCTGAACCGCCAAAATCACTAAGATTAATTTGACCCAGGTTTAAGGGGGAAGGACACCTGGCTCACCGTCGACGACATTTGCAACGAACTGCGCATCCATCCTGCGACATGGTATCGATGGATCGCTAATCCAAAAATGAAGACGCCCGAACCCGTTCCGGGCATTGGTCGGTTGACCCGATACTCTCGCGCCTCCTTCAACACGTTTCTTGAAACGCTTGGCGGGACAATTGGCGGTACGGATTCCTCTGACGACAAAAATCCGCAACAAAAACAGAAAGTTGCCTGAAATAGATGGTGCCCGGGGGCGGAATTGAACCACCGACACGCGGATTTTCAATCCGCTGCTCTACCCCTGAGCTACCCGGGCAGGCCAAACAGGGAAGCGGCTTCTTAGCGGCCCTCTTCGCGCTTGTCCAATGCCGAAATCGTTTTTTTGCAGATCAGCTGTAACGCGCGTCGACTTTGAGTTTTTCTTCGTCTTCTGCCGCGGCCACGGCTTTCACACTCGCCTCTAGATCTTCGAGATATTCATCAATGAAATCGGCGTGTTTGGGCGATAACATCAAATGCAAACTCGGCGGTTCTTTCGTCACGGATGTGAACCAGCCTCTGCGGTAGATCTCGCCGTAAATGGCGAAGGCGTGATGCTTCCGGTGACGAAATGCGATCAAGCCAAGCATTGGATTTCCAAGAACCTCAAATCCGAGTCGCTTCACACCTTCCTCGACCCGCTCGCGCGTTGCGCAAACGTCACCTTGAAGACGTTTGTATCCGTCCACCCCCAAATGGTTCATGATCGCCCAAGCCGCTGATATCGCGCCGCCCGGGCGTGTACCCGCCAAAGTCGGTGTTTTCATTGGCGCACCCGACCATTGATTCATATCGAATGGCATATGCGCGAACAAAGCTTCTGATCGGAAAAGGACGGTCGATGCCCCTTTGGCGGCATATCCATACTTATGCAGATCTGCACTCATCGAATGAACGCCTGGAAGCTCAAAATCGAACGCAGGCACGGGCACACCGTTCATCCGCGCGAAAGGCGCAAAGTATCCGCCTACACAGGCGTCTACGTGTAGCCAAAGATCCTTCTCGACGGCAGCTTCACTCAAGGCTTCAATCGGGTCGATAATGCCATGTGGGAAGTTCGGTGCAGATCCCACGATCATGATCGTATCAGAATCGCAAGCGGCGATCATCGCAGGGACATCTGCTTCGTAAGTCCCATCAGTCTTCACTGGAATACGACGGATTTCGACGTCCATGAGATGAGCAGCTTTGTCGAAGGCAAGGTGTGCGGAGAAAGGTAAAACCACGTTCGCACGCTCACGGGCACGACCATTGGACCGGGCATAGTCACGGGCTGTCTTTATCGCCATCGTGATTGAATCGGTGCCTCCAGACGTCATCGCGCCAGTACTGCCGTCGGGACCGTGCAATAAGCCAAGCCCCATCGAAACGACGTCTTTTTCCATTTGTGCCAAGGACGGAAATGCCAATGGGCCAAGGCCGTTCTCTGACATGAAGGCCGCGTAGGCCTCTTTCTGGATTGCCGCGATCTCTTCGCCCGCGTTGAAAACATAAACCGCGGTTCGGCCGTCCCGCCATTTCGCATCCGACGCGCCGCGCGCCTGCATATCTTTTTGGATGTCCTCCCACGGACGGCCCTGCTCTAACATTTTCATCAGAGATCTCCTGTCTTACCGAACACATTGCGACAGCGGCACCAGAAAATCGAGAGGGCGCCGCAAATAAATGCGACGCCCTCTTCTTCTGCAAAACTGCGGAGCTAGTTTTCCAGTCTAGTTTGCATGATCTGTATGAGTTGCGGCGCATCGATCGACGTAACCGCGCTGATGATCGCATCGGCTCGGCACTTATTTTGAAGAACGCGTTCGCGGAGCGTTTCACGCACGCCGGCCGTTTTACAAACGCGCTTAGAAGCTGTGTTGATCATATTAAAGACCTCCGCCGCATCTGAGGCTTTGGTCAGGTCATAGCCACTGATAGAAACTTGAATCTGTTTCTTTTCGGGGTCGAACTCAGTCGCCGCCATGGCAGGGAGCAGGGCACAAGCAGAAGCTGAGATAATTGCGGTGGTCAGGGTCTTAGAAAGAGTCATTTTTATTCCTCCTGTTGAAGGTCTTGTGTTTTATCTCTCTTCCCTGTGAGAATGCTCGTAACATACTTTTATCGAAAAACAATATGAATTTTTTGTTACTACACATGTAACATAAACAACAGTAACTCTCCCCTTTCGTTCTTGAACGGACCCCGCTAACCAATCAAACCATGGCTAAGTCTCACTTTGTTTGCCAATCTTGCGGCGCCGTTCATTCTAAATGGTCGGGCAGATGCGATGCTTGCGGCGAGTGGAATACGCTGACCGAAGAAGCGAGTTCTGGTCCGCCCGGAGGCCTTAAGGCTCCAAAGTCTAATGCCAAAAACTCCCGCAAAGCTGAATTCACTGCGTTAGACGGAAATGATGCTCCGCCCGAGCGTATCGTGCTTGGTGTCGATGAGCTCGATCGCGTCTTCGGTGGCGGCATCGTTCCGTCCAGCGCGACGTTGATTGGCGGGGATCCTGGGATCGGAAAGTCGACCCTCCTCCTGCAAGTAGCGGCGAGGCTGGCCCGAAACGGCCTCACCACGGTCTATGTATCCGGTGAAGAAGCAACAGCTCAGATCCAGGATCGGGCCAAACGCCTGAAGGTTGCTGACAGTCCAGTGCAATTGGCAACCGAAACAGACTTACGCAAAGTTCTTTCAGCATTGAAATCGGCGAAGCCCGATTTTGTCGTGATCGATTCTATCCAGACAATGTGGTCGGATAGCTTAGAAGCCGCGCCAGGAAGTGTGAGCCAGGTTCGAGCTTGCGGACAAGAACTCACGCGCTGGGCTAAAAAATCAGGCGCGGCGCTCATTCTGGTCGGGCATGTCACGAAAGAAGGCCAAATCGCAGGACCCCGCGTCGTCGAGCACATGGTCGACACGGTGTTCTATTTCGAAGGCGAGCGCGGCCACCAGTTTCGAATTCTGCGCGCCGTGAAAAACCGATTTGGTCCGACCGACGAAATTGGCATTTTCGAGATGCACCAATATGGGCTGGCGCCCGCACGCGAGCCGTCTGCGCTGTTTCTCTCATCAGAACACGACGAATCTGGCGGGGCCGCAGTCTTCGCCGCCATGGAGGGGTCCCGTCCAGTGCTGGCGGAAGTGCAAGCGCTGGTCGCGCCCTCTGCTTATGGAACGCCGCGTCGGTCGATTGTCGGCTGGGATAATAATCGCCTCGCCATGCTGCTGGCCGTATTAGAAGCACGATGCGGTGTCTCTCTAGGGGGCCGAGACGTCTATCTCTCGGTTGCCGGCGGATACAAAATCACTGAACCCGCAGGCGACTTGGCGGCAGCGGCCGCGTTGCTCACTTCAGCCTCTGGAAACCCAGGACCGGCAAAATCGATCTTTTTTGGTGAGGTCGCGCTCTCTGGAGCCGTGCGCCCGGTCGCAAGAATGGAGCAGCGTTTGAAGGAGGCTGCACGCCTTGGTTTCGAGCGTGCATATGTTCCAGAAGGCAGTCCAACCGCGATTGAAGGCTTGACGATTACCCCGATCAAGCGCCTATCTGATTTAGTAGAGTTGATCGCGCCGGAAGCTGGCCAATGATGGAAGCCCTTACAGCCTTTGATGCCGTGGCGATTGTAATCGTCATCATCTCTACGCTTATGGCACTTGCTCGCGGATTTATGAGAGAACTTGCAACCCTCGGCGCGTTTATCGCGGCCATTGCGGCCGCGTTCTTCGCTCGAAAATTCTTCGTTACGCAACTCGACAGTTTGCTACCATCCGACTCTCCCGCCTGGTTGCCCGACGCGATTATTTTCGTCGTGGTCTTCTTGTGCGTCTACGTCGCCGTCGCTTGGTTCGGAGCAAATCTATCGAAAACGATCCAGGGTGTGGATGGCATCGGTCTATTAGACCGTGTGGCTGGCGGCTTGTTCGGATTTGCACGTGGCGGCGTTGTACTGATTTTCTTCGTCTACCTCCTCAATCTTGGTTTGAAGCAAGATCAAATTCCGGAATTCGTAACTCAAGCAAGGACTTATCCGTTGATTTCAGCGGGAGCGAACTATCTTGGAGAGCGTGCACCAGAGCTTGCGGAGCGCAGTTCACAGATATCGAACCTTGACGCGGAGAGCGGCTCAGAATAATCCGCGCACGAACAGACTGCGAGGGTAAGTCGAATGTTGTTTGACCATGATGACGACAAGCCTCGCGAGGAATGCGGCGTTGTAGGCGTATTCGGCCACCCCCAAGCATCTCTACTTGTTGCTCTTGGTTTGCATGCTTTGCAGCACCGCGGACAAGAAGCCTGCGGGATCACGACATTTGACGGCGAAAAGTTTCACGGCGAGCGCCATATGGGTCTAGTCGGTGAGAATTTTGGCGGCGATCTGACAGAGCGCTTGCCTGGAAAGAGCGGCATTGGCCACAATCGCTATTCAACCCAAGGCAAACCGGCCATTCGAAACATCCAGCCGATTTACGCAGACCTGGACACCGGCGGATTTGCGATTGCACACAACGGCAATCTCACCAATGCGAGAGCGCTGCGAAAGAAACTCGTTCGGCGCGGCTCCATTTTTCAGTCGACCATGGACACCGAGGTCATTCTTCATCTCCTCGCCCGCAGTGACCAAGACACCGTTTCAGACAGATTTCTAGATGCAATCCGCCAAATTGAAGGCGGATTTTCTTTTGTCGGGATGACGAACAAAAAACTGATTGGCGCGCGCGACCCATCTGGCCTACGCCCGCTGGTCCTGGGCGAGATTAATGGTGCATTCGTTTTGGCCTCCGAAACCTGTGCTCTCGACTTGATGGGCGCTGACTTTGTGCGCGAAATCGATCCCGGCGAAGTGGTGATCATCACCCGCGATGGTATTCAGTCCTACAATCCGTTTCCATCGCGTCCTGTGCGTCCTTGCTTGTTTGAGTATGTTTACTTCGCGCGCCCTGATAGCGTGGTGCAAGGACGGTCGGTCTATGAAGTGCGCCGTAAAATGGGGCACCAGCTCGCGATTGAGCACCCGGCTGAAATCGATGTTGTGGTCCCCGTCCCAGACTCTGGTGTACCCGCGGCGATCGGCTTTTCAGAACATTCCGGTGTACCATTTCAACTCGGCATCATCCGCTCTCATTATGTTGGACGGACATTTATCCAGCCCACGCAAACGGGCCGCCAGAAAGCAGTCTCAAGAAAACACTCGCCCAATAGAGCAGTGCTAGAAGGAAAGCGCGTGTTGCTGGTCGATGATTCAATCGTTCGCGGGAACACGTCGCGCAAGATCGTTCAAATGGTTCGCGATGCTGGCGCCAAAGAAATCCATTTCCGGTCTGCAAGCCCACCAATCACCCATCAAGATTTCTACGGAATCGATATGGCGGATCGGTCCGAGCTCCTGGCGGCGAACCACACGCTTGAGGAAATGCGTGAATTCTTAAAAGTCGAAAGCTTAGGCTTCCTATCCGTGCCAGGCCTCTATCGCGCTATCGGCGTAGACTATGACGCGGAGACACCGGCATTTGCAGATCATTGCTTCACAGGGGACTACCCGACCCGCTTGATCGATCATGATCAAAACGAAAGCAGTAAAGAGAGACAGCTTTCCTTGCTGGACTAGTCCGTAAAGCTTCGCTACGGCGCCCGCATGGATAAACGCATTACTCTCGCCACTGGCGCGTCCCAAGGGATTGGTCGCGCGGCCTGTCTCGCGCTGGCGAAAGCCGGTCACCATGTCATCGGCATCGCGCGATCGAAGAAAGCGCTTGAACAGCTTGATGATGAGATCCGCTCATTCGGCGGGTCTATGACCCTCATCCCTTTCGACCTAAAAGACTCAAGTGCTTTCGAACCCTTAGGTCACGCGATCGCCGAAAAGTTCGGGCGGGTTGATGGCTTTCTCGCAAATGCTGGACTGCTCGGAACGATTGGCCCGCTGCAAGCCGGCGGAGAGCGCCAGTTCAATGAAGTCATTGATGTGAACCTAAACGCCAACTGGCGTCTCATTCGTATCCTAGACCCCCTCCTCCGCCGCTCAGAAACGCCGCGCGCTTTGTTCGTCACCTCTGGCGTCGTTCCGCGTCCGCGTGCCTTCTGGGGCCCTTACCAGGCTTCGAAGGCAGGACTTGAAGCGCTCGTCTACGCCTGGGCCGATGAGAATGACCAAACACCTTTGCGGGTGAACTTATTCGACCCGGGCGCGACCCGCACTCAGATGCGTGCGGATGCGATGCCGGGCGAGGACCCGATGACACTGCCTGCTCCCGAAGACGTCGCGGCTCACATGGTGCCGCTCTTGGAAGCAAGCGAAACCCGCAATAATGCGCGGATCAATGTTCGGGACTTGCTTGAACTCGGCTAGCGAGATCCCTCTTTCGCAAGCACCCATCGTTGATCGTCGTCATTTTTGTAGGCCATGACACGATCACGCCCAGCGTGCTTCGCCTGATAGAGTGCATTGTCTGCGTTGCGCATTAAGTCGTCGATTGAGCCGTGGTCGGCTGGATAGGTTGAAACACCCGCTGAGAAGGTAACACACGGCAAGATCTCACCTTGATAAACGATCTCTAGTCGTTTGACCGCGTTATGGAGCTTAGTCGCGAGCGCCATAGCGGCGGTTTCATCCAGGTCAGGACAGATAACCGCTAACTCTTCGCCGCCGACCCGGCAAACAATCCCGGCCGAACCTGCGGATTCCGTCAGTTCTCCGGCAACACGGCGCAAAACGAGATCCCCTGCATCGTGCCCGTGATGATCATTGAACCGCTTGAAGTGATCGATATCGATCGAGATCAGTGCAAAGCCGAGTTCATTGCTATCCGCTCGGGCTTTCTCACGGCGCAAACTATCGAGGAAATAGCGGCGGTTCCAAAGCCCTGTAAGCGGGTCTTTGACGGAGCGGTCCTGAAGCTCCTGGCGAAGGCGCACATTCGTTATGGTTAAGCTGATTTGCTCAGCCAACATGAGCGCGACATCCCAATAGCGAGCATGTTCAAGGGCACCATCGCCATTGGACTCATCGGCGTAACACCAAAGCATCCCAATCGTTTCGCCATGCGCGAGAAGCGGCAAACAAAAGGATGATTTTATGCCCTCATGATAATGCGCGCATGAAAACTCGATGTCCTCGTTTCCATAGTGATAGGACCGTCCCCGTCGCAAAGACCAGCAATCATCCGGTTCGATAAAATTCGGTGCGGGGGACTCGCCCCATGACACAGCGAGGTCGAGGATATCTCTTGAGTTTGAATAAATATAGAGCGCGCCGTTACTGTTCGGCATGAGCTTCGGTGCGCAGGTTTCGACGACGTTATAGAGATCTTCCAGCGACCGAGCTGCATAGAGCCACTCAGACGTTTTGGCGAGGACGCGGCGTTCCGCCTGACGCATACGCTCGGTATCTCGCGCCGCTTCCCGCTCTCTTTCGAGGGTTTTTCGCTCGGAGACATCTCTGGCGATCACCAAGAAATTAGCTACTCGATCGTCATCGTTCAGGATCGGCGTAAGTTCAATTTCGGACCAATACGATTCGCCCGATTTTCGATACTGAACCACTTCGCGGCGGACAGAGCGCCCGTGAAACGCAGATCGTAAAAACTCGCGCATGACCTCACGATCGGTATCTGGCCCTGTCAGCATCTCGCCCGGTGTGCGGCCAACTGATTCTTCGAAAGAGTATCCCGTGACGTTCTCATAGGCGGCGTTACACCATTCGACGCACGCTGTTGCATCCAGAATAGCAATGGGGTCGGTGCTATGCTCGGCGATAAGCTGCGCGTAATACTGCGTCAGCTCATTTGCTTCCGCGCCAGAACGCGCCGATTTCTCGGGTGAATTTGATACAGCAGTCTGAGTCATAATAGCCCTTTGTAGGCATTTTGATCAAAACTACTTAAAGTGGAGTTTACGAAATAATACCAAGCGCTTAGCGCTTCCGACGCGCTTTATCTGCGTATGGATTGGCCCCCTGCTTAACGTGCAGGCGGATCGGAACGCCCGGCAATTCAAATGCCTCACGTAAGCCGTTCACGAGGTACCGCTTATACTGCTCCGGCATTTGATCCCCGCGAGATGCAATCAACACGAAGGTTGGCGGACGCGCTTTAATCTGCGCCATATAGCGAGGCTTGATTCTTTTACCCTGAACGCTCGGCGGCGGGTTGCGGTCGATCATATAGCGGAGCCAACGGTTCAAATCGCCGGTTTTCACACGCGCGCACCAGTCGTCATAGGCTTTCGCGACCGCAGGCATGAGGCGCTCAACGCGCTTCCCAGTCAGGCCGGAGAGCGTCACAAGCGCAGCTCCTTTGGCTTGTGGCAAATGCTCTTTCAGGCGGCGCTCGAGCTCTTTCATCGCCATGCCGTGGTTTTTAATCGTATCCCATTTGGAGACGACAAAGACGACAGCGCGTCCCTCGCGAATGGCGAGATCAGCGATTTGAAGGTCCTGTTTTTCAAACGAGTCTTCCGGATCCATCACCAGGGCGACGACATCCGCATATTTCAGAGAGCGGACCGTTTCTCCGGTCGACATCTTCTCCAAACGCTCTTGGACTTTAGACTTGCGGCGCAATCCCGCTGTATCCACCAGACGTACTTCACGGCCTTCCCAGGTCCAACGCAGCGTCACGGAATCGCGTGTTATGCCGGCTTCTGGCCCGGTTAGCATGCGCTGCTCGCCAACCAACTGGTTGATCAAGGACGACTTACCTGCATTCGGACGGCCAACAATGGCGAGCCGGATGGGGCGGGTCTTCGTTGCCGCTTTCGCCTCATCGATTGCGGCACCTTCGGCCTCATCATCGATGCCAGCTTTCTCTAGGGCGGCAGTCAGTTTGTCTGCATTGAGGTATGGGTCATCCACATCGAGTCCCTCGAGTTGATCCAAGATTCCCTCATTGAATCTGTCTTGCTCTTCTTCTTCGGCCTCTTGCAACGCCCGCTCAAAAGCTTCTTCGCCCAGCACTTCACGGATCGAGGCATAGAGGTCGGATAAGCCTTCACCATGGGCACCCGAAAGACCCACAGGCTCACCGAGCCCCAGGTTCCAAGCCTCCAGAACGCCTGCCTCTCCGGCGCGGCCCTCTGCTTTGTTCGCAGCTAGAACGATCGGCATATCCGCCCGTCGCAGCACCTGCGCGAACCGCTCATCCAGCGCTGTTACACCGACACGTGCGTCGATGAGGAACAGGGCCAGTTCAGCTTCGCGAATAGCGATTTCTGTTTGTTCGCGCATCCGCGATTCGAGAGACTCATCAGTGACGTCTTCATACCCAGCTGTATCGATCAGGATGAGAGGTAGATCGGCGAGCCGCCCCTCAGCTTCTTTGCGGTCACGCGTGACGCCGGGCTGATCATCGACCAGCGCCAATTGCTTCCCCGCCAGGCGGTTAAACAGGGTCGACTTCCCAACATTCGGGCGTCCAACAATAGCGATTTTTAATGGCATAGCGCGCGCCTTTAGAAAAACGGAGTGCGCGCTCCAATTGCCCTAGCGAACAGCAACCAAGCGCGCGTCATCTGTCAGAACAATCAATTTTTCCTGAACAGCAATCGGCTCGATATAGACAGGATCACCAATTTTCAAGCGGTCAGTCTCATCACCGGTCTGTGGATCGAAGGCGATCAACTCCCCTTTTGAAGAAACGACGAGCACGCGACCTGAGGCGATCACGGGACCTGCATAGGTCAATCGACCCTTTTGTTTCTTCTCATTTGAGAACTTTTCGAGGTCCTTCACCCAAACAACTTGGCCTGTTCCGGCTTTGATACAAGCCAGCTCGGCATCGACGCCCATGATGAAAAGATACTCGCCTGTCAGCGCCGGAGCTTGGGTGGTTCCAATTGGCTGCTGCCAAACGCGATTACCGGTACGGCCGTCAATCGCCGCGAAGACGCCTGACTGGCTCGCCGCGAATACAAGTCCGCCGCCAAGAATGGGGCGCGCGCCAATATCATTGATGGAAGAGATCGGTGTGAACTGACCGACACTCGCGAGAGCTTCTGCCCAAAGACGGCGACCGTTGCTCGCCAGGTAAGCAATAACTTCACCTGAGGAGTATGGTGCAACAACGATGTCTTCGACCGCCGCAGGGCTTGGAGACCCAAGGACACGCGCGGATTCAGCGATCGCTTGATCGCTCCAAATCACATCGCCCGTTGCGAGATCGAGCGCGAGCACTTCGTTGTTGTTGGAGGACACGAAAATCCGGCCATCTTTGATTGTCGGTGACCCTGTCATCGGAGCTTCGGTCTCTGTCCGCCACAACTCATTACCATTGCTGGCATCCATCGCGGCAACAAAACCGTAAGCACTGGCGATAACGAGCGTGTTGCCTTCCAGGCCGATCCCCGACCCAATCCCGAGATTGTCGCGGCGGCTACCTGAATCGAGTTTTTCGCTCCAAACACGGCTGCCGTTTGCGGCATCAGTTGCAGTGATCACTTGTCTGGAATCAATCGTGTAGATCGTATCGGCAGAGGCAACCGGAGGTGTAGTAAGCGCCGAACTACGGTCGGAGCCGGATCCAACATTGGCGCGCCAAGCGACATCAAACTCGCTGGCTGCACTAATATGTCCGATCGCTTTACTTGCGCGACTACCTGCTTGCGGCCATCCGTCAGCCAGATCTCTAGCCGGCGGCAAAGTGACGATCTCAGTCACAAGGTCTGGGTCGGGCTGTAAGCGCTCGTCACCGAGCACCATTGTGATGCGCCCCTCTTTCTCGAGGGCCTCTTCAGCTTTTCGCTGTGCACTGTTCCGATCGAGAATTGAACAGGCCGAAAGTCCGAGAACGGAAATCGAGACGAGTGTGAGTCTGAAAACAGATTGCGCGCTCATTCAGGCGTCTCCTCAGTGGTTTCTTCCGTTGCTGGCTCTGTTGGCACCTCTGGAACTTCCGCCGGTGTTGTTTCAATTTCAGCACTGATTGGCGGAAGCGCAGCAAGCGCTTGTTGAGCTCTCGTAACAACGCCGGGTGGCGCATTTTGGGCAAGTCGCAGGAAATTGAACTCGCGACGCGCAAAGTCGATGTCACCGTCCTGCAGGGCTTTCGCCGCAACCAGTTCTGAGGCGAGCGCCGCAAAAGGGCCGTCACCGCTTGTCAGTGGCGACAGAATTGCTTCCAATTCACTTCGGCTGAGCGTGTCGGCTTCCAGATAAGCAGACTTGATCAGTGCAAGCTTTTCGGTCGGATCTTCGAGATCACTGATGGATGCCGACAGCACCTCAGCAGCGGCCGCGGCATCGCCATTTCCGTCCAACCGTACGCCCGCCAAATAGTGCGCGGCGACTTTTGAAGGCGCGATATTATTCTCGATCAGCTCAGTGAGCTGAGTCGCTGCTGATTCGTAATTGCGGGCATCTACTTCAACCAGAGCGGCCTCTAGTCTCGAAGCATTCTCCTCAACAGTGTTTGCTGCCTGGACCTGCCGATACTCATTGAACGCAACGCCGCCGATCAATAAGGCAGCCGCGATGTAAGCAAAGATCCCATACTTTTTCCAAAGTCCGGTCAGACGGTCCTGGCGTAAGCCTTCTTCGACTTCTTCAAAAATGTCGGCCAAATATGGTCTCCGATGATTTGAATTACTTTAACCACCCTCACCCTAGCGGCGCCTGCTCACGCCCGCAACGGACAAGGTTAGCTGTCAGCAGATTTCCGCACTTTATAGGTTTGCGCCTCACCCGGGAATGCACGTGAGCGTACTTCGTTAGCGTATGTCTCAGTCGCCTCCCCGATGACGGTTTTCAGATCTGCGTTTTTCTTCACAAACTTCGGAACCCAATCGGTCATGCCGAGCAGGTCATTGGTGACCAGAATTTGTCCATCACACCCGGCCGACGCACCAATACCGATTGTCGGGCATTCAACCGCCGCGGTGATTTCGTCAGCAAGATTAGGCGCCACCCCCTCAACGACGATTGCGAATGCCCCGGCTCGATCAGCGGCGACAGCTTCCTGAATGGCACGATCCCATTCGCCGGTCGTGCGGCCTTTGGCTCTGAAGCCGCCGTCTACATTGATCGCTTGAGGGCGAAGTCCGACATGCCCCATGACTGGAATGCCGCGTTCAACCAGATGCGCAATTTGTGTCGCGGCATATGTTCCGCTCTCAATTTTTACGGCTTGGCAGCCGGTTTCCTGCATGATGCGGGCGGCGTTCAAAAACGCTTGATCCGAATTTGTTTCATAGGACCCAAATGGCATATCCACGACCACGAAAGCCTGCGATGAGCCGCGCATCACAGCCTGACCGTGGAGAATCATCATTTCCAAGGTCACACCAACGGTTGAGCTCAAGCCGTGCACAACCATACCCACGCTGTCGCCAACCAACAGGATATCGCAATGCGGGTCCAAGAGACTTGCGACCTGCGCATCATAGGCGGTGAGACACACGAGCGGGTCTCCGCCTTTCGCTTTCGCGATATCTTTGACTGTTTTCCGCCGGATCTGCGTCTGCGCTGACATATACAAGCCCTATTCTCAATTCAGATTGGGCTTTAGCAGACCGGTAGATGGCGACAAGTGAAGCCGCTGTAGGGACTTACTGTGGAAGCGCATAAACTCCGAATAAAATCGGATGCAACCACAAAGCGATCGCGGCCCAAACCCCAAGTCCAACCACAACTGGAATGACGTCCATCATAGGGTTCAGAGCGACGTCAGGTCCTGGTCCATTGTCGCCTCGGCGCTTCACCATAATTCGATCAAACACGGCAAAGGCCAGGAAGCTGCCAAACAGCAAAACAGAGTTTAGTTCGCCATTTGCAAGCAAATGCCCGAGTGCCCAGAGTTTCACCGCGAGCAACATCGGGTGTTTGGTTGCTTTTTTGATATGCCCCGCTGGAACCTGTGAGGCGACTAAGAGAATGAGCGCCGGGATGGTGAGAACCAGGTTAATATGCGCCAGCCAAGTTGGCGGCGTATAGATAATGCCAGACCCTCGCGCTGCGCCAAAACCATAAACAATCAAGACAAAGCTGGCGATCGAGACCAAGGAGTAAATCCCCATATAGGGGCCGTAACCCAGCCGCTCTTTCATGTCCTTGCCGGGCTCTCTCGACCTCACCGCCGAGAATAAATGAATCCCGAAGAATACCGCCAATCCGATGAGTAAAATGATCATTCTTTGCCTCCCGCTTTGTCCCAAAAGACTAAATTTTGATTGGTTTGACAAAGGGTTCTGTGTCCTGGCGTTCGTCCTTCGCTAAAAAATCACAAATGTAACATTGCCTTTTTTCGATAATGTATTATTATTTATCAATAATGATTGCAAGGAGAACGATATGAAACTGATCCCCACCCTA
Organism: Henriciella sp.; assembly: GCA_013213785.1. GTDB lineage: Bacteria > Pseudomonadota > Alphaproteobacteria > Caulobacterales > Hyphomonadaceae > Henriciella. The sequence goes on from JABSPZ010000016.1 coordinate 13,456, forward strand.
CTCCTCGCCGGCGCATTCAGCGGAACGGCATTTGCCGCAGATGAAGCTCCTGCTGCGACGCAATGGAGCTTGTTAGACGGCTCGAATGGAAAAGCGGTTTATTCTACAGAAAGCGGTAGTCCCGCGCTCGTGCTCGGCTGCAGCGAGGCCGGAAAAATTTCAGCGACATTTAGTTTGGACGGCAACGTCATGGACAAGATGGAAGCCCGCTCCAAAAAGACTCGTGTGATCAATGGCTCCCTAGCCGTTGAGGAAGCCGATGCAGACAAAGCCAAGTGGATCTACCTAAAGAGGCGTAATATGGCAGCGCCGATTGAAGGTCGTTACGCCCGCCGGATCTATAATGCTGCTGTTACCGGAAAATCTGTGACGATCGATCTGGGACGCCAAGGCTCTTATGAGTACGCACCGCCGAAACTGAACGGTCAGTTCAAAGCCTTCGCTGATGGGTGTTCGGCGAGCTAGAGACCGCGTCTACTCCGCTGCAGCGGGAACGATTGTGACGCTCCCGCCGCACCCGCACGCATCGGTCTGGTTTGGGTTTGAGAACGTAAACTTCTCATGCAGAAGGGTTGTCTCGTAATCCACGACGGACCCGAGCAAAAAGAGCACGGCTTTTGCGTCAACGACAATCTTTACGCCCTTGTCTTCGACGATCTCATCAAGTGGCTCAGGTGCGTCGACATAATCCATGACATATTCCATGCCGGCACAGCCGCCATTGGTAACACCCACACGCAAAAAGCCGGTGCCTTTGTCAGACATAATTTCTGATACACGCGCTGCCGCGTCATCAGTCAGGGTCACAAGTTTTGGTCTGGGTCGTCTAGCCATGATCTTTACATAAGGTCGAAACGCTTGCCCTTCAATTAAAGCATATTCAGCGCAAGACGCGCTTCATCGGACATCCGCGATGGATCCCAAGGTGGATCGAAGGTCAAACGCACTTCAACATCCGTGATTCCTTCGACCGTACATGCCGCATTCTCAATCCAGCCGGGCATATCACCGGCGACCGGGCATCCTGGCGCTGTCAAAGTCATGTCGATATCAACCTTACGGTCATCATCGATGTCGACTTTGTAGATCAGCCCCAATTCATAGATATCAACGGGGATTTCCGGATCATAGACCGTTTTAAAGGCAGCGATCAGATCGTCCGTGATTCGATTCAACTCCGCTTGCGGAATTGACGAACCGGGCTCTGGCGCTGCTTCCGCTGGCGCCACATCGATCACATCTCGAGAGGTCATATCATCTGCCATTACGAGACCTATATAAGCATCCCACGCGCTTTGTGTAGCGCCTCAATGAAGGCATCAACTTCTTCAAGCGTGTTATAAATCCCAAAGCTCGCGCGCGCAGTCGCTGAAACGCCAAGATGATCCATCAACGGCTGAGCACAATGATGGCCCGCGCGAACCGCAACCCCATAGCGATCGAGGATTTGTGCAAGGTCATGCGGATGCGCGCCCTCCACAGAGAAAGAGAGCACGGCCCCTTTTCCCTCGGCCGTCCCATGCACGGTCAGACCATTCACGCCGCGCACGGCTTCGTAAGCGCGCTCATACAAGGCATGCTCGTGCGCGATCATATCGTCGCTTTCGAACTGGCCGAGCCAATCGAGGGCAGCGCCAAAGCCAATCGCTTGCAAGATCGGCGGTGTTCCCGCTTCGAACTTATGCGGCGCCTCATTATAGGTGACCCGTTCGCGCTCGACGATTTCGATCATCTCGCCGCCGCCGTGGAACGGACGAAGCCGCGCCAGCGCATCAGCCTTACCATAGAGCGCGCCGATCCCCGTCGGGCCGTAAATCTTGTGCCCTGTGAGAACGTAATAATCACAATCGAGCGCCTGAACGTCGATATCCATGTGAACGCCAGACTGGCAGCCATCGAAAAGGACCTCAGCGCCCGCGGCATGCGCGAGCCGAGCGATCTCTGCTGCATCGGTCACTGTTCCGAGCACGTTAGACATATGCGTGACGGCGACCATTTTTGTTTTGCTGGACAGCGCCGCCTCATAAGCTGCCATATCAAAGGCGCCGGTCTCATCGACTTCGACCCATTTCAGAACCGCGCCATAGCGTTCGCGCAGGAAGTGCCACGGTATGATGTTGGAGTGGTGCTCCATGATCGACAGCACGATCTCATCACCGGGTTGAATGTCACCCGCAATGCCATTCGCCACGAGGTTGATCGCTTCGGTGCCACCCTTGGTGAAGATGATCTCGTTCACCGAATTAGCATTCAAAAACGCGCGGATTTTTTCGCGAGCGCCTTCATAGGCTTCAGTCGTTTCATTCGCGAGCGTGTGGATCCCACGGTGCACGTTGGCATAGGCCGTGCGCCCCTGCTCAGACATCGCGTCCAAAACGGCGTCAGGCTTTTGTGCGCTCGCCGCGTTGTCGAGATAGATAAGCGGCTTGCCATTCACCTCGCGCGACAGAATCGGAAACTCCGCACGGATCGCATCAACGTCGAACGGCCGGCTCATCGTACGCTATCCGTAAGAAAGCGCCGCGCGGCGTCCAGCAAAGCTTCTTGAGCAGTTTCGCTCGCTTCTTCCAAGGCCTCGGCCACAAAAGCCTCGGTAAGCAAGGCGCGAGCCTCAGCCTCTGGGATACCGCGTTGGCGCATATAGAACAGCTGATTGGGATCGAGCGCGCCGGACGTATTGCCGTGGGCACACTCGACATCATCGGCGTAGATTTCAAGTTCCGGTTTCGCGAACACCTCGGCGCCGTCTTCGAGCAAGAGCGCTTGATGCTGCATATCGGCATCGGTGTGTTGTCCAACGGTGCGCGGAACCAGGAATTTACCTTGGAACACACCCGTTCCACCATCCAAAACCGCGCCTTTCGTTACTTGTCGCGTGATGGATGACGGGGCGCCGTGGCGAACATGGCTGGTAAAGTCCGCATGATATCCGCTGGCGCACAAGTAAGCCCCATTCAGCGTCGCATGCGAACCGCTTTCCTGGTGCTTGAGGCGCGTCTCGAGGCGGGCGACCTTAGCGCCAAATGCGAGCGCAGTCTGGGTGTATTCAGACTTCTCGCCCAAAGTTACCACCGCTGTGATGGCTTGCGCCTCGTCTGTCTTGCCGCGCTGCAGGATCGTCCGACTAACAGCCCCGCCCTCTTGCATGCCAAGCTCTATCAGGAAGGAGGAAAATCCTGCTCCGCCAAGGTGGCTCTCGATCAAATCCAAGCTCGCGCCCGGTCTAACAATAACAGCCACACGAGCAAAATTCGTTTCGCCCCGATCTCCGCGCGTCACGATATGGAGAGGCTGCTCTGTTGGTTCGTTGACTTCAATGATCAGCGTATCCAAACCGCCGACACGGCCTGAAAGCGCAGCTGTCATCGCACCGAGTGGAACTTCCTCTGCTGCACCCAAAGCCTGCGCTTCGTTTCGCTCGTGAAGCTTTATTCCGGCAGGTACATTGTCAGGCAATACAACGCCATCTGGCGTGAACTCAATCACTGACTGACCTGGTGCCGCGAGCGCAGCATTATCGGCAGCGTTTTTCGAAGCCTCAACTTGCTTCAGGGCCGCTTTGAAGTCAGTCCATTTCCAGGCTTCCATGCGCCGATGCGGCAAACCGGTTTCTGCAAATGCTTCGAAAGCCCGTTCGCGCTGACTACTCCCGGGGAGCATTGCATAGCGCGCAATCAGCTCCAGCTCAGCTGAACCTGGATTGCGAAACTTATCTTTCAGGGCATCCATAGAGACAGTCACTTACGCGGCCTCTCCCAGCACACCATCATAGCCTTCTTCTTCAAGCCGCAGTGCGAGCTCGGGTCCGCCCGTCTTGATGATCTTGCCGTTCGCGAGAACATGCACTTTGTCTGGTTTGATATGATCCAGAAGGCGTTGATAGTGCGTGATGACCAACATCCCGCGCTCCGGGCTTCGAAGCGCATTCACGCCATCTGAAACGGTCCGTAACGCATCGATATCCAGCCCGGAATCTGTTTCGTCTAGAATAGCGAACCTCGGCTCGAGCATCATCATTTGGAAGATTTCCAAACGCTTCTTTTCGCCGCCTGAGAAGCCGACATTGAGCGGGCGCTTGAGCATGTCGGATGTCAGATTGAGTTGTGCTCCCAATTCACGCGACTTCTTGATAAAGTCTGGCGCTGAAATTTCGGGTTCTCCCCGAAGTTTGCGCTGAGCGTTCATCGCGGTTCGGACGAACGTCATGACCGGGACCCCCGGTACCTCAACCGGATACTGGAAGGAGAGGAATAGACCTTTTGCGGCGCGCTCTTCAGGATCCATGTCGAGCAGGTCGATGCCTTCGAGAGACGCACTACCACCCGTTACCTCATATCCGTCGCGACCGGTTAGGACGTAAGACAGCGTAGATTTCCCCGCGCCGTTGGGGCCCATGATTGCGTGAACCTCGCCTGCAGGCACCTCTAGAGACAAACCATTGATGATGGTCTTTGCCTCGTCTTCTTCGCCGACTGTGGCGGTGAGATTTTCCAATTTCAACATGGGGCGCATGTAGAGCCGAATGAGCTAAATTCAAAGGGTGAAATGCCGCAATGACAGGTCAAAATGCCCTGGAAGAACCTATGATCCTCATGGGGCGCCCGAAAACGACTTAGATTCGTCTACATGCCTTGAAAACCGCGCCTTCAGTTATTATTGCTTATCAATAAGAAACTGAAAGGATATAATTCAATGTGGCTGTTCTTGCTCTGGTGGTGTGTTGATGATCATCTTGCCGAAGCGCTGAACACTCCCGGCTTAGGAGAGTTACCCATTTGGGCACCGCTCATCTTGTCCTTAGCATTCTCGTTTACGTTTAGCCGGTCGGTAAAAAAAGGCTAAGCGCGCTCACCCCGCCCAATCTCGTCGATCCATCCCCATCAAATCTCGGCTCGTCATCGTCTTTTCAAGATCAATCTCGGATTGCAGCCATTGAGCAATGAAGTGCAGACTCTCTTCTTTGCCATAAATCACACGCTTCAACGCGGTATTTATCGGCGTTGCAGCGCCTTGTGGCCCGACAAGCACAAACGTGTCGAGGCCAGGGTCATGCCCATAATGCTCGGCGAACACGGGGTTGGCAGCTAGGAATGTATCGAAACGCTCCCAGTTCCAACTCAGATCGGAATTGGCGCGAATAACCTGTCCCAAATAGAGCCCGGCAAACATCACTGAATTGTCACCGCGGCCATCAAGAACGAGCGTTTCCCCGACACCACCAACATCAGATTGAAGGCGATTGATCGTATGGATATCGGCCAGCCATCGGTCTATGATCAGGAGGCTATCCATCGAGTAGTCGAGCTTTGATCGATCCAGTCGATTGGGCAGCAAGATAAGTTGGTCCGCCTCCGGACTCATAAAGGTCTCGAGTGCATCGGCGATGTTCGCAACTTTAACGGCTTCCGCTTCTTGATAGCTTTCAACCAATACAGTGCGCTCAGCTGGCGGCGCGGACGTGCAGCCCGCCATCACAATGAACGGTAGCAGCCCGCAAAAACGGCACAGGTTCGTTAATTTTCGTGTCTCAGGCGAAGTCATGCCCCGGTTAGGAGCAAAACGCGTGCCGGTATGCCAAATTACAACCAGGATTAGACTTTTCTGTTTAGCGTGATTAGAGATGCCGCGCATGACGTCGGCGACACACATACACGCGGAGCCAGAATGGCGACGGGGTGAAATTGATGCACGCGGCTTACAGCGCGTGCGCCTTGGCGACACCTCAATTGAACTTGAAATTATGATCCACGGGGGTGAACTGTCCGAGCTTACGCCCCTGCTTATCATAAACTCAATTGATTATCCGATGCCGCCCTCAGCCATCTTTTGCGAAAGAATGCAGGCGGTAGGCTACCAAGTCATTTTCGTGCGTCGCCCGGGCTTCGGACACACGCGCCCTTTGCCATCGGCACTAATGGGTAAGCAAGAAATAGAACGTCACGCCCCAACCGCTACAGAAGCAGCATTGATCAAGCTTTTGATCGATAGCATGGGCCTGAAAGGCGTTCGACTGCTGGGGCTTGGAACCACCAACTCGATCTGTTTGCGCTTAAAACAATTGAGCGATGCGATCGACCTCGTCGTGTTCTCAAATCCTCTTTTTAATCCTGCGATCTGGGATGTTATTCGCCCCGCATGGTTGAAGCGCATGATCCGCCAAACTGTGTTGTCGAGGAGCGGCCTGAAAATAGCTGTACGCGGGCTACGCGCCGTCTTGCGCCGAGATCCACTCTGGTTCTACCGACAATTCGCGCAAAAGAGTGCTGGAGATATCGCTTACATCAAAGCCAATGAGAGCGATTTTCTGACCGCAGGAATGTTCCTACAAAAGCTTCAGCCTGACCTGTACTTTTATGAGCTTCGGTCTGCCCTGATTGATGACACGGAATGGAACCCTGCCCACCTCAAAGACCTAGATGCGGTGATCTTGTCAGGAACTGAAACGACCGAAAAGTGGAAAGCCTCAATTGTCAAAGAAGCCGACCGCTTGGGCTTACCGATCGTGTTCGCGAATGCGGGAGACCTATTCGTCCCGTATGCGTCGCCAGACAGCCTGATCGAAATCCTGGAACAGCATTCAACTAAGGTCGCTGCACTTTAAAGCGACTAGCCGACACTGCCTTCAAGACTAACTTTCAAGAGGCTTTGCGCCTCAACCGCGAACTCCATTGGAAGTTCTTGCAGAACCTCACGGACGAACCCGTTCACAAGCAGCGCCACCGCTTCTTCTTCGCCAATGCCGCGTTGGCGAACATAGAAAAGCTGATCGTCTGAAAGCTTCGTAGTTGTTGCCTCGTGCTCGAGCTGGGCATCGGCACGTCGGTTCTCAACATATGGCACGGTGTGCGCTCCGCATCGGTCGCCGATCAACAAGCTATCACATTGCGTGAAATTGCGCGCTTGGTCGGCCTTTTTGTTCACCGAGACGAGGCCGCGGTAAGTGTTGTCTGACTTCCCGGCGCTGATGCCTTTCGAGATGATCCGTGAGCGTGTGCGCTTTCCGAGGTGAATCATCTTCGTGCCGGTGTCCGCCATCTGACGACCATTGGTGACAGCAATGGAATAAAACTCGCCGACACTATCGTCGCCGCGCAGAACGCAGCTCGGATATTTCCACGTGACCGCCGACCCGGTCTCGACCTGGGTCCAACTGATCTTCGATCGAGCACCGCGACAATCACCGCGCTTGGTCACAAAGTTATAGATGCCGCCTTTGCCATTCTCATCGCCTGGCCACCAGTTCTGGACGGTCGAGTATTTGATCTCAGCATCTTCGAGAGCGACGAGTTCAACCACGGCCGCGTGCAGCTGATTTTCATCGCGCATCGGTGCCGTGCAGCCTTCCAGATAGGAAACATAAGCGCCCTTATCTGCGATGATTAGTGTCCGCTCAAACTGGCCTGTATTTTCCGCATTCATCCGGAAGTAGGTGGAGAGCTCCATTGGGCAGCGCACCCCCGGCGGCACGTAAACAAATGTACCGTCAGAGAAGACCGCGCTGTTGAGGGTTGCAAAATAGTTGTCTGACTGCGGAACGACCGTGCCAAGATACTTCTTCACCAGTTCAGGATGCTCGTGAACCGCTTCGGAGATCGACATGAAGATCACGCCAGCCTTTTTGAGTTCCTCTCGAAACGTGGTCGCAACAGATACGGAGTCAAAAACGGCGTCCACAGCGACTTTCGGGCGATCGCCCTCTGTCCGCGCTTCGATTGCCGTTTTAGCCGCGCCTTCCACGCCGAGCAGTACTTCGGCTTCGCGAAGCGGGATACCGAGCTTCTCATAGGTCTCTAGGATTTCTTTTGGGACGTCATCGATCGACTCGTACTTCGCGCCAGCTTTCGGCGCGGCGTAATAATAGATGTCCTGATAATCGACTGGTTCATAGCGTACCATCGCCCAGTCGGGTTCTTCCATCGTGAGCCAGCGCTCGTAGGCTTGCATACGCCACTCGAGGAGCCATTCCGGCTCACCCTTTTTGTCGGAGATGAACTTTACGATGTCGGGGTTAAGACCCTTGGGCGCGTACTCGGTCTCAATTTCTGTCGCAAAACCGGCCGAATAGTTCTCAGATTCCAGCGCTTTCGCAGCCGCAACAGTGCCTTCGTCAATACTGTCTTTGACTTTAACGTCCACGCGTTTGTCCTCGTGTTCTTCGATGCCACGGCTGAAAACCGTGCCGTGCTCCTAGGCATTTGCGGAGTATATGGAGCACTTAACCCATTTTTTCACCCCCAATCGACACGAAAAGGTGCGAATGTCGCGGTTAGCTATCTGCGGGGCGTATGGTGACTGGAATCATCACCTCATTGCGGCGGAACGGGCCAGGCACATAAGGCGCATCATAGCCTGCAAATCGCGGCGCACCGATCGCTTCATAACCTTGCTCAGACAGCCAAGTTTCGAGCGCGACTTGTTTCTGTTCGAACACGCTTTCCCGCCCCACTCCGGAGAATTTGACCGTCGCCATCAATTCACCCGGCACTTCACGGATTTTGACGTCCGAGTTGTTTGGAACGGGTAGCGTATCTATCGTCCACTCTTTCGGCATGACGAAAGCTACAGTCCAAATATCGTCTTGGAGCGTGCGCGTCACCGGGGCGGTCATAGAGATTTTTTTGAGACTTCACGCGCGTCACCGGGGCTGTCATCTCGATCTTTGAGCGGGCGGTATTGTTGCCGAAAATAAAGTCTGCCAAGGGCCGGAAGCCTGAGTTTCCCGCACGGCGCATGTCGCCGGTAATCTCGACCTCAGCAACAATGATCGGCTCGTACTGGCGAATCTCGTATTTGCCATCTTTGAGCAGTGTTTGATGCGGCGGTTCTTCAGTCGCACCCGCTGTCATGGGCAACACGGACAAAATAGTGACGATGAGCAAAGCGAAACGCATGGCAAGACCTCTTGGTTCATGCCTTTGTTACGCAAGCCCACCGCCGCTGGATTTGGTGTATTGCAGGGTGCTACCCGCGATGCAGCGCGCAGAGCTTGTTGCCATCTGGGTCGCGCAGGTAAGCAAGGTACATGCGCTGTCCGCCGCCTTCACGCCATCCCGGTGGGTCTTCAATCGGCTTGCCGCCAGCTGCCGCACCAGCCGCATGCCAAGCATCAGCTTGTTCTGGGCTCTCCATCGCCAAGCCAATCGTCATACCGTTGCCGTGCGTGCAAGGCTCGCCATCGATGGGCTTGGTAACGAGGAAAATGCCGCCATTGTGTATGTAGACGAGGCGCCCTTTTGGATCGACGATCCCTGGTTTGCCACCCAAGGCAACAAAGGTTGCGTCATAAAACGCTTTTGATTTTTCAATGTCGTCTGATCCGACCATCATATGTGAAAACAAACTCATACCTCCTATGTGGCCGCCTATTCAGCACCCTTGCGACGTAATTTAAAGATCATCTCGCGAGAAAGATCAGGATCAAACGCCCCGCCCTGCCAATCGCCAAGCACAGTTTCGGCTTTGAGACCGGCCTTGTCTGCAAATTCAATGATCGCGTCCGCTGCTAGAAAGCGCAGCGTACTGTCTGATGTGAGAACACCATCGGGGAGTTGATAGTCCCAAGCGAAGCTCAAAAATTCGGGCGCGAGAGAGGTGTCGATCATACGCCGGACCGCACGCACGCTGCCGTGCGGCGTTTCCATGTCATAAGAGCGTCCCCAAATATAATCCCAATCGAGCGTCGGGTTACGCGACTCGAACGCAACAAGACTACCTGGTTTCAGGTGTCGCGCCATATTGGCCAGTGTTGCCTCAACCTGCGCATTCGTCAGCAAAACCTGAAACGCGTGTCCCGTCATAACGATCAAGTCGAACGTCTGATCCGTCACAAAGGCCTCTGAGGTGCTTTCAATCCAATGGACGCGCTCACGCAGGGGAGCGCGTTTTGCGACCGTCAGCATCGCTGGCGCAGGATCGACCGCTACCACGCGGTGCCCCTTCGCCGCATAAGCGAGGCTTAATAGTCCAGTGCCACAGCCTAGATCGAGAATATCCTGAGGCGCCTCTCCGGCGGGACTTAGATAATAGTCACGATCATCAGAGCCAGCATTTCCGAGGTCATAGAGGTCTGCCAATCGCTGATCGGAGAATTGAAGATCAGGCGCAGGCATCCCTGTCTAAGCGGTTTTCAAAACCGTGCGACGCGCAGCTTCAAGCCAAGCCTCCGCCACGTCGTCGAAATCACGAGGCGCTGTGTTCCAACCGAAACTGATCCGCACCGCGCTCTCCGAGAGATCATCATCCACGCCCATCGCCGACAAAACGAGCGAGCGTTTGACCTTACCACTTGAGCAGGCCGAACCAGATGAAACGGCGACGCCGGCAAGGTCCATCGCCATTACCTGCGTCTCTGCACGGAAGCCTGCAATCGCGAAATTTGATGTTTGGGCGAGACGCTCGACGCCTGCTCCGAACACGGTGACGCCTGCCTGAGAGATCAATTTCGCTTCCATCGCATCCCGCGCGACCGATAGAGCTTGGAGTTTCGGCATATCCCGGATCGCGGCTTCAGTGGCGGCGCCGAAGCCAGCAATGCCGCTAAGGTTTTCTGTGCCTGAGCGCAAAGAGCGCTCTTGCCCGCCCCCAAACAAGACCGGCTTCAGAGACGCGCCCGAACGGACCCATAGCGCACCAACCCCTTGCGGGCCGCCAACTTTGTGTGCCGATAGCGCGAGATAGTCGACACCGAGCAAGCCGACATTGACCATCAGTTTGCCGAGCCCTTGCACCGCGTCACAATGGGTTAAGCCGCCCGCCTCTCTCACCAGTGCAGCCGCTTCTGAAAGCGGCTGAACGACGCCAGTCTCATTGTTTGCCATCATCAGCGCGAGCACGGGCGTGCCGTCCCGGTCTTGATCCCATTTAACCAAACGCTCCCGCAGCCAATCGAGATCCAGCTGACCGTTCGCTGTCACGTAAGCCGTTTCGATTGCGACCCCGGCATAGCCGGCATTCTTTGCAACGGCCTCATGCTCAATGGCAGATACCAACAGCGTACATTTTCCTTCTAGCTGCGCCGCGACCCCATGCAGAGCTAGCGCATTGGCCTCCGTGCCACCGCTCGTAAAAATGATATCCTGTGCGCGTGCTCCGATTGCGATACCGACCTGGCTGCGCGCCTGCTCCAAAAGCTTGCGCGCCGCGCGGCCCGGGCCATGGACGCTGGACGGGTTCGCGCCGACCTCAAGCGCTGCCAACATAGCGGTTTTCGCTTCCGGCCGAACTGGCGCAGTTGCATTGTAATCGGCGTAAATCATACAGCCGCATATATCACCGGCGACGACAGTCTGCAGAAAAATTTGCATTTGCTGTCAGAGATTCGCTATAGCCGCCGCTCGACCCCAGATTTTGCGCTAGAAGCCGAGACCACGCACCATGGCAGAAATGCTTATTCAAGGCCCCCAAGGCCGGATCGAAGCCCGTTACACACCGCCGCCATATGAAGGAGCGTCTATTGCGCTGATCCTTCATCCGCACCCACGCGCCGGTGGAACAATGCAGGACCCGATCACCATTCGCCTCTATCAAATGTTCGAGGAAAAGGGCTTTGGCGTTCTTCGCTTCAACACGCGCGGCGTTGGTCGCTCGCAAGGTGTCTATGACCAAGGCGTTGGCGAGCTCGAAGATGCAGCCTTCGTTCTCGACTATATGGAAAACCTCACCGAGAGCCCGCGCTACGTTTGGTGCGCAGGTTACTCTTTTGGCGCTTGGATTACGCTGCAGCTTCTGATGCGCCGTCCAGAAATCGATGGCTTCCTCGCCATCGCGCCGCCAGCCAACCACTATGACCTCAGCTTCCTCGCACCGTGCCCAGCGTCAGGCCTGATCATTTCCGGTGAGAGCGACGCGATCTCAAAACCTTCAGACGTAGAACGCGCGCTCACGAAAGTGCGCATTCAAAAAGGCGAAGAGATTGAGCGAGCCAGCATCCCAGGCGCCAATCACTTCTTCCAAGACAAGCATGACGAGCTGATCGATCTTTGCTCTGCCTATGTTGATCGCCGTCTGATCGAAGATGAAGAGAAATTGCGCCGCGAAGCTGAAGCTGCGGCCGCAAAAGCTGGAAGCCGGAAACCACCTATCCCACGTGCCCTACCGTTAAAGCCGGAAGACAATACGCCGCAAGGCTAAGAGATTTGATCTCTATTTTTGGAGGCGTCCACCCGTCAGCGGGTTGGGCGCCCCAGTCGTTTTTGGCCAAGAGATAGGAAGGCCGCGCAACGTTCGCGTAGCCAAAAAGGCAAACGCCTCTGCCTCTATCGAGTCGCCGCGCCAGCCCACTTGCTCAGCGCTCACCACATCACATGGCACAAACTCATTCAGCATCGACATCAGCGTAAGATTATGGCGGCCGCCGCCACAGGCAATTAAGCGCTCCGGCATGACCGGCAGCTGGTTGAGGCTTCTTGCGACTGAGTTCGCGGTAAACGCCGTAAGCGTCGCGGCTCCATCTTCAAGCGACAGTCCTCGCACCATGCTGGCATTGAAGTCATAGCGGTCGAGAGATTTCGGCGCTGGGACATCAAACCAAGGATGATCGAGCAGCTGCGCCAACAATCCTTCGTGTACCCGACCGCGTGCGGCAAGCGCGCCGCCTGCATCGTGCGTGCCCGCATCGTGGCCTTCGACCCATTCATCAATTGGCCCATTCGCGGGCCCTGTATCGAAGCCTAGCATCTCACCATTTGGCAGACTGGCGGTTATGTTCGCCACGCCGCCGAGATTGAGGACAGCCGCTGCTTTGTGCCCGAGACCAGAAAGTAACGCTTGATGATAGGCTGGCGCGAGCGGCGCGCCTTGGCCGCCCGCGGCAACATCATCGCTGCGAAAGTCATACGCGAGCGGAACACCCATTTTCGCTTGAAGGCTTGCCGCGTTCATGAGCTGCAGCGTTGCGCCGCGCTCGTTTGACGTCGCGCGCTTGTGCAGAACGGTCTGGCCGTGGACACCGGCCAACTCAATGTGCAGATCGCCTGACTGTTCTCTGAGCGACGTCCACGCATCCGCGTGCGTTTCTACAATGACTTCTCGCGCGGCATTGAAGGAACTCTCAGGCTGCGGTCCCTGCCAATTCCAGTCGAGCGCGGCTTGAGTCGCCGTCTGTAAAACTTGACGTTCGCCAGCCTTATATTTGCGTTCAATCGTGGGGCCAAATTCAAGAACCTCCACGCCATCCGTACGGATCAGCGCCCCATCCACGGCATCGATCGATGTGCCAGACATAAAGCCCGCGACCCAAATCGGCTCAAATTTTTCCGCTGAGCTGTTCAAACCCCTGCCATCCCATGCTAACCGCGCCGCTTCACCAAGGACGAATGTAATGAGCGACTACACATCCAACTTTCTGCGCACGCTAGAGGAACGCGGCTACATTAAGCAAGCCACCCACACAGCAGAACTCGACGCCTATTGCTCGAGCGGTGTGCCAGTTGCTTATATCGGATTTGATGCGACAGCCGACAGTTTGCACGTTGGCTCTCTGGTTGGGATTATGATGCTCCGCCGCCTTCAACAGGCTGGCGGCAAACCCGTCGTATTGATGGGCGGCGGCACAACCAAAGTTGGAGACCCGACGGATAAAGAGAAGTCGCGGCCGATCCTAACCGAGGATCAAATCGCCTCGAACATTGCTGGAATTAAGAAGGCGTTTGAGCCGTTCTTATCCTTTGGCGACGGTCCAACCGATGCAATCATGGTCAACAATGACGATTGGTTGAGTAAGATCGGCTATATCGAGTTTCTTCGGGATATCGGGAAATACTTCACCATCAATACAATGGTGAAGCAGGACACGGTGGCCCGGCGGTTGACGAATGAGCAACCGTATACGTTCCTCGAGTTCAATTACCTCCTGCTCCAGTCATATGACTTCTTGGAATTGTCGCGACGCCATAACTGTTTCTTGCAGATGGGTGGTTCCGATCAGTGGGGCAACATCGTTGGCGGAACAGACCTCATCCATAAGGCGGATGGCAATCAAGGATTTGGCTTGACCTGCCCGCTGATCACGACCGCGTCAGGCGGGAAGATGGGTAAGACGGCTGATGGTGCGGTTTGGTTGAATGCCGAGAAGCGGAGCCCGTATGAGTACTGGCAGTTCTGGCGCAACACCGAAGACGCCGATGTCGGACGGTTCTTGAAGCTTTTCACCGACATGCCGATGGACGAAATTGCCAAGCTCGAAGCGCTCGAAGGTGCAGAGATCAATCAAGCCAAGATCGCCTTGGCGAATGCGGCGACGACCATGCTTCATGGTGATCAGGCCGCAAAAGAAGCTGAAGCGGCAGCGAGCAAAGCATTTACCGGCGGCGGCGTTTCTGCAGACCTTCCAACCTTTGAGATCGCGAAAGCAGACTTCGCAGACGGCCCAACCACCACCGCGCTTTTGCGCGCGGGTGAGCTTGTCTCCTCGAATGGAGAAGCACGCCGTAAGATGAATGAGGGCGCCGTGCGCGTGAACGGTGCAAAGATCGCAGCTGATCAAGCCCATGCTTGGGGTGAGATCTTGGACGACGTGCAAGCCTTTAAAGTGCAGGTTGGCAAAAAGCGCATCGCGCTGGTCAAACCCGTCTAACCTTCCCCATCACTTCCGGGTGTTGGAGAGAGGATCTCCTCATCCGGAAGGTCCGGAAGTTTTTCGGTCGGCGGCTTCAAATTCGGGTCTACTGGGATCGCAGATGGGATCGAGATATCCGACGGATTCTCAAATATTCTTCTTAGAATACCGGGCGTTACAGCTGAGAGCGGATTCACTGCAACCTGCGCCTTTTCCAGTGTCCCGGTGACCGAATAGGTGATCGAGAAAATCCCCTCACCTTCTCGTCCGACAATTAAATCACCGATGATCGGCACGCCGCCGAGCACAGAGTTTACGCCAAAGCTCGGCACGAGCACGCCGTTCAGATCAATCCCGCGGCCATCGGTTCCGACCCAACCGTTCACGGTTAGACCAAGCGCTGGACCACTGGCGCGTCCGCCGTCAATGACATAGCGACCACCCCCAATTGTGATCGGCGCTTCAATCCGTGAAAACAAGACTCCGTCTCCGGAAAGCGTATCGGTTAGTCCCCGTAAGGAGGCGAGCGATAGGATCTGTGTGAAGAATGGCGCATTGATGAGCCGCGTGTCTTCAATTGTCGCTCTCAGGCGTGCAGGTCTGTTTGAAGTCGCGAGCGCGCCTCGCAAGTCAAGGATTCCTCCTTCGATGAAATCAACACCAAAGAAAGCGCTTGCGAGATACCCCGCATCACTCGTTTTGAGTTCGAGCGCTAAGGGTTGATTGACGCCTTCATTGTCCAAACGCGCGATAAAGGTTGCACCATTGTCGGTGTTTCCGCTCGCACGCAAAGACTGGAAGCCATTCGTGCTGGATAGGTTCAGATTCAATGAGGATCCGACCAGGTCGAGGTTTCTTCTTAAACGTAACCGATCCACCGTCGCCGCGAGACGCAGCCCGAGTCCTTCACTGTTTCCGCCAACATCTCCGACAGCTCCCAGATCGGCGAGGATGCCCGAAATATCCAAATAGTCGCCATCGACTTCGATCTCAAAACCGTCGTCAGATCGAGAGATGCTACCGGCCACATCGACGGAGTCTTCAATGAACAACTCACGCAAGACCAATGACTCCAGCCGGCCATCATTCTGCAAGCGCAAGTCGCCATCGATCGTTGCATCTGATGCGGAAAAGCGCAGAGCAGCCGCCTGCTCGCGCAAATCCCCTGTGTAATTGAGTGTGGCCCGCGCCGTCTCACCAGACGGCTTTACCCAATCAATCTCTGCGATATCGAGACGCGCCTCGCTTAGATCGAAAGCAAAGGTGCCTGTTTGCAGTCCGTCCGCGCCAACTTTGCCTTGCATCTCCGCTGGCACTTCGCCGGTAATGAAAGCTCGCCCAACCAGACCGAATACATTCAGTAGGTCCGACGTCAGCACAGCAGTTGCTGATAGATCTGCGGGATTGCCATCATCATCAAACGCATCGCGCCACGTGAACTGCACCGGGGAGCTGCCCATGTTTCCAAAGCCCGTAAGGATCATGCGATCAAGCGTAACATCGACATTGACGTTTGCGTCAGTGATATCGAAAGGACCGGCGGCGGCCTTCAAACCGCCATCTCGGATCTCACCGCGAACTTCCATAATGTGATCCTCGAGCGGAACATTGCTCAAGGCGGGTCGTGTTAGTTTGAACGACGCCGTCGCCTCACCGCTCACCCGCTCTGGGTCGAAACCCGTTTGCTCCTGCAATCGAAGGCGAGAGTCTGAGAGTTGTCGCAAAACAGAAACCGCGGGGCCTGTGCCATAAGCTGATACTGTGAAGCTTTCGCCGCGCGGATTGAAAGCGGGGAACTCGACGGCTCCGGACTGTATGACCCAATCATCATAGGTTGAGCTGATCACGGTAATATCGAGGCTGTTTCCACCAACGCGGCCGGTACCGACAGCATTCTCGACAGGCGGCATATCGGTGAGAAACCTGAGCGAGCCATCTCGGAATGCGAAGTTTACGGAGAGATCTTCCTCTCTCAAATACCCTGCCGCCATGCTGTCAGGCTTTAGCGTGAGGCGGGCTGTCGCTTCGGTCGCTGTTCCGGACTCAAGACGTTCGATAATGTAATTGCGCGCACCGCGTCCGAGCCGAATAGGCCAATATGCCAAGATGGTTTTTTTGCTAATGTCACCGACAAGCTCAGCGGTTACATCAAGCGTGAAAGGGAGCTCACCAGTTTCATGCTCGACGTTCAGATCGATTTCGCCGCTCGCTTGCAATCGGGCAGTATCGATATCAGCCTCCAAAGCGTCAACGGAGAGGATGGTGAAGTCGTCCGCGATATCCGCAGCAAACACCACGTTGGACACCGACCATGGCGCTTCAAAAATTTCGGTGATGTCTATTAGGAGGCGATCTGAATTGAGTTCCAAACGGCGCAGCGCATTCTTGGCCAATACATTGGTGAGCCCTCCATCAAACCGACCACTAATCCGGTCGGACGCGATCTGAAGGAAATCGATCTGCACTTGATCATCAGCCGGAAGGTAAGACAGCGATGCGGACACATCCTCTATGGTCTCATTCATCGCATCGAGCTGGAGAACACCTGTTTCGCGCGACACAACCAACCCAAGTTGAGTCAATCCATCGTCACGGGTCACATCTGCTTTGAAAGATGTGCTCAGTCGCAGATCGCTGCCATCGAAGCCTGAGAAACCAAATCGCTCAATCAAGTCGGTTATCGGCAGAACTCCAACATCAAACACCGCCTTCATCGATTGGTAGCCATCGAATGTATCTAAGGAGACGCTAAAAATTTCGGGCAGACCAAGCCCCTCACCGGATCCGGACAATTGAATAGAAACATCCGAGCCAGGATGACTAATCTCCGCCGACGTTCCCGCGATTGCACCAATCGAATTTCTGTCTTGGTCTAGAACGCGCAGGTCAAAATCGCTCAACCGCAGGCTTTCGAGTTCGAAGGAATTATCGAAGACCTGCAGTCCTACGAGGACATCGCTCAACAGTGTATTGGTCCGCTCTAGCCACTCTTCTGGTGTTTGCGGGAGCGCTGCCGGTCGAATCTCCGGCAATGGATCGCCGCCGAATGTCCAGGAATTCCCGTCAGTGTTCTGAACCTCAATCCATCCAGACTGCAGATCAGCATCCAGGACCTGGACCCGTCCGAGAAAAATGCTGCCAGCATCCAAGGTCAGCTCTGCGCGCTGGGCAAAACCTGCCTCGCGCCCTTCTCCATCTTTTAGTGAAAATCCATCGGCGACGACAAACACGCGGCGCTCCGAGGGTGACCATTGCAGTGTGAGACGTTCCACTGTGACGGGCCGACCATCTCGAGATCGGGTAATGGCCTGTTCAACATCGTCTCGAAAGATACCCAATTCGACAGGGCCACTGGCCAGCATGAAGGCAAGAATCGCAACCGCCGCCATCACCACAAGAGAGAAGACGCCGAGTGTTTCTAAAATTATGACTTTCGTGGTCTGGCGAACCAAGTCATTTGCTCCATGTAATCAACACACTGCCTGAACGGCACATCAACCGGGTTACGTCCCGCCAGACACGAAAGACATGCCATGACAAACCGACCAGAAAAAGGCGATAAGGCGCCGAACGTCACAATTCCAGTCAGCGATGAAGAATCTGTCAATCTGGGTGCACCGAGCGGCGAGGCTCATGTCGTCTATTTTTACCCACGCGACAATACCCCCGGCTGCACAACCGAATCGATCGATTTTTCAGAGCGTCTGGCTGAATTTCAGGCACTCGGCGTGCAAATTGTTGGCGTCTCGAAAGATAGCCTGAAAAGTCACACAAATTTTAAGACGAAGAAGGACCTTAAAGTCATTCTCGCGAGCGATGAGCACACAGATGCCAGCGAACAATTTGGCGTTTGGGTCGAGAAAAACATGTATGGAAAGAAGTACATGGGCATAGAACGCTCGACTTTCCTGGTTCTAGCAGACGGGTCGATCGGTGCCTCATGGCGGCAGGTCAAAGTCAAAGGACACGCTGAAGCAGTTCTTGAGACAACTCGTGAGATTTTGGGGACCTGATTCGTCAAATAAAAATACTTTAAGGCGAATTTTACACTCCAAGCGTAATTTTCGCCTCAAATTACGCAAAAGGGGGCTTTTCGACACGATCACAATGAGGTTACTGTGGTCCATCACCAATCAAGACCGAGTTTTTCCCCGAGACGGAGTCTTAGCCTGCGGATAGGTGCGTAGAATGAAATCAACCGGAAAAGTCTCAGACTTTATTCGCCGTGCGTTTCCAGAGCGGCAGATTTACCACCGCAGTGGTGGGACGGTTCGCTATTTCACGATTTCCCCACTCCAACAGATTGTATTGACCTGCGCTGCGGCTGCTCTTGTTGGGTGGTCGCTTTTCGCATCTGCAACTGTGATCTTTGGCGAGAAGGCGATGACGGTTGGCACAGCGTCGACTGAAGTCAATCGCCTCGAACGTTGGGTTCAAGACCTCCGCGCGAAGGAAGCGCTTTCGACATCACAGCTCGAACAGCGAACCGAAGCGTTCCAGGATGCAACAATTGAGTTCCAGCGCCGACACGAGACCTTGGCGACGATGCTAGAAGCGCTCCAAACGGGCGGCGAATTAGAGGTTTCAGCGCTAAGGGGAAACTCGGCATCCCTCCTGGTGACAGCCTCGATTGATGAGGCAGACGCTCGGCAATCGCAACGTTTCGCTGAGGTCCAGAGAACACTCCCCCAAGTTGGTTTGCGCGGCGACGTCTCACGGATCCGCGGTGAGCAAGATAGCTTCCTGAACGATATCGAAGAGATGGCTGTCGAGCGCGCCGAAGCAGCGCGCGGTATTCTTCAACTGACGAAAGTCGGAGCAGCTCGTATTTCGAGCGGCGAGAATATGGGCGGACCTGAAGTTAGCTTTTCAGGCTTGATGTCTGGCCAATTTGATACCCCAGAAGAAGAGCGTTTTGCCGTAAGAGTTGCCCAAGTCGCCGCTCGTATGGAAGAGGCTCGTTACTTCGAGAACCTCGTTGAGAACCTACCTCTAGCGACGCCAATCGGAATTCCATCTCGGATCACGTCGCCATTTGGTATGCGAATTGATCCCTTCCGGAAACGCCCGAGCTGGCATGGCGGAATTGATATGGGCGCCGGTTGGAATGCACCAATCGTTGCAGCAGGCCCCGGAACTGTGATATATGCAGGACGTAAATCTGGTTATGGCCGCGTCGTAGACGTCGATCATGGCGGAGGTTTCGTGTCCCGATATGCCCACTTAAACAAGATAGTGGCCAAGAAGGGACAAGAGGTCGTGATCGGAGATAAGCTCGGTACCATGGGTTCGACCGGTCGCAGCACAGGTCCGCACCTTCACTATGAAGTGCTGTTCCATGGCAAGCAGTATAATCCAGTAGAGTTCATTAAGGCAGGCAAACATGTTCACGAAGACTAAAGGCGACACCCCACCAGGCTTTTCTCCAGCACAAGACGCTGTTCGAGGCGCTTCCTCTAAACCAGCTTCACGCGTCGGGGCATCTATCCTTTGTTCGGATGTGGAAATTAAAGGCACAATTAAAACCGGCGGCGCCCTCCAAGTGGATGGCAAAGTCGAAGGCGACATTACTGCAGGCGATATTACTGTCGGCTCTACCGGCGAAATCCTTGGCGAAGTGAAAGCGGAAACGCTCCGCGTCAAAGGCAAGATCGTCGGATCGATCCGCTCTCGCCGCGTTGAACTAGAAACCGGCGCATCTGTCCAAGGCGACATTTTCCACGCCGCGCTGATCATCCAGCCTGATGCGAATTTTGAAGGCCAAGTAAAACGCGAGGAGAACCCGCTGAAAGAGAGTGCACCGCAACCTGCCGCGGCGCCTCAACCTGCAGCTGCTGCACCCGCGACTGGCTTTGTCACCGGCGCTTCTGTCACGCCGACAACAGGCACTGCCGGAAACGCGTAGGTCCTAGAAACAACTGTTTTGTAAAGCCGGATCAACTGATCCGGCTTTTTTTATTCGTTTGCCTCAGAGTCTCCTAAAGCATGCGAAAGGGCCGCACTCAGAAACGGCGTAAGATCACCATCCAATACGCCGCCCGTGTCTGAGGTTTCGTGATTGGTGCGTAGATCTTTGACCAATTGATACGGCTGAAGCACATAGGATCTGATTTGGTGTCCCCAACCAATTTCCGTCTTTGAGTCATGGCTGTCTTGCGCAGCCTGCTGGCGTCTTTGAAGCTCAACTTCATACAGACGCGAACGCAGCATTTCCCAAGCTGTCGCGCGGTTTTGGTGCTGCGAACGTCCCGATTGGCAAGCGACCGCAATCCCCGTGGGTTCGTGCGTCAGACGGACGGCGGAGTCTGTTTTATTGACGTGCTGCCCGCCTTTGCCGGACGCGCGATACGTATCGGTTCGAACGTCCGACGGATTAATCTCTACGTCGATTGAGTCGTCGATCACTGGCGATACTGCAACGGAGGCAAAGCTCGTGTGGCGCCGCGCCGAGCTATCGAATGGCGAGATACGAACGAGGCGATGTACGCCCTGCTCTGACTTCAACCAACCATAAGCGTTCTCACCTTTAATCAGGAGTGTCGCCGATTTGATACCGGCTTCGTCACCCTCGTGGCTTTCGACTTCTTCAACCTTATACCCAGCCTGTTCAGACCACCGCACGTACATCCGCCGGATCATAGATGCCCAATCCTGGCTTTCCGTGCCGCCGGCGCCAGAATTGATGTTCATGTAGCAATCATTGCCGTCAGCTTCACCGGATAAGAGCGCTTCGAGTTCTGCTTTTTCGGCCTTCTCCGCAGCGCGGCGAAGGTTGGCCGCGACATCGGACAGCATGTCCTCGTCACCTTCCGCGAGTTCCAGCAATTCCAGACCATCGGCGGCTTCGGTTTCGAGCTCGACAACCGTCTGCATGCCGGTTTCTAGCTTTTGTCGCTCGGCCATGAGCTTGCGCGCTTCGTCGGGATCGTCCCAAAAATCAGGGCGCTCCGATAGGGCGTTCAATTCGTCTAGTCTTTTAGAGGCAACGTCCCAGTCAAAGACGCCTCCTCAGCAGTTCTGAAGACTGCTTGATTTGATCCGCAAGGGCGAGAATTTCTGCTGACATGCTTTTCCCTGAAGCTTATCCGATCGGTGGAGATGGCGGCGTTTTGCTTTCAGGTCAATAAATGTCCTCGTCGATATCCTCAACAATCACATCCGATTCAATAAGCTCGCCCGTTTCCGGATCAATTTGCGGACCGATCGGTGCAGGGTCTTTGCCGAAGATCGAACTATCCCCTGTTCCAGAGAGGCTGAGGCTAGACGTATCGGCAAATGCACGCCCAGGCTCGGTGCCAGGACGGAATGCTTCCAAGATGATCTCTTGGCTATCGAATGTCGGGATACCGCCTGTTGCAGCATCGACAGAAACCAGGCGAACCCCAGGCGGAATACGGAATGGAATTGGCGCTTCATCTGTCAGCGCGCGTTCCATAAACTCGGTGAAAATTACGCCGGCGACTGAGCCCCCACCCTCGCCTTCGCCTAGCGTGCGCGGCGTATCGAAGCCAGTCCAAATCCCGACAACGAGATCCGGAGAAAATCCAAAGAATAAGGCGTCCACGTAATCATTGGTCGTGCCTGTTTTGCCGGCGAGCGGTTTTCCGACGCGACGCGCACGACGTCCGGTTCCACGCTCTACAACGCCCTCGAGCATATGGACGATCTGATAGGCGATAATGGGATCAACGAGTTGCTTACGATCATCTGGAAGTGTTGGCGGCTCCAAGCCGTTCCAGTCGGTCGCGTCGCAACCTTCACATTCACGCTGATCGTGTTTGTAAAGCGTGACGCCTCGGCGATCCTGCACACGGTCCAATAAAGTTGGGGTGACTTCTTTCCCGCCATTCACGAGGGCAGCATAAGCTTTCGAAAGCCTCCAAGGTGATGTCTCACCAGATCCGAGCGACATGGCGGGGTAAGGCGGCAAGCGATCATATATGTCAAAGCGTTCTGCGAACTCAGATACCGCTTCCATTCCGATATCGGTTGCGACACGCGCGGTCACCTGATTGTAGGACTTCTCGAGCGCCACCCGCATCGTGACCTCGCCATAGCTCAGGCCTTCCGCATAGTTTTCTGGCTTCCAAACCTCGCCCGTATTTTCGTCATAGTAAACATATGGCGAGTCTAGAATCCGCACGGACGGCGTGTAGCCTTTCTCCAACGCGGCGCCATAAACAAACGGCTTGAAAGAAGAGCCGGGCTGGCGGCGCGCCTGGGTCACGCGGTTGAATGGGCTTTTGAAGAAAGAATAGCCACCCATCATTGCGAGGACACGTCCAGTGTGCGGATCGAGCGCAACAATGGCGCCTTCCAGTTCGGGTATTTGCTTCAATAAGGCCTGGCCAACCGGAACCATGATCGGCTCGACGGGAACGATTGTTTGATCATCGTCGGCCGCCGCACCTTCGCGTGTTGGCGTGCTTTCTTCCGGGCTAAGCGCTTGGCGACTGACTTCTGCGAGTACGACGTCGCCCGCACGCAGGCCTGTTTGATCGCCGCCGCGCACATAAGTCTTCGCCCATTCAACATCCTCAGCCGGAATGCCGATCTTCGCTCCATCACCGAGCAAGAGCTCTGCGCCCTCATCGGAGATGCTGGCAATCATTGCACGTTCCCAAGATCCATATCCACCGGGAAGTGTCACGCCATTGAGTTGCTCAAGAACATCGTCCGCGCGTGGATCAACGGCCGTAATTGGACCGCGATAATCGTATCGTCGGTCATAGGTCTCGAGCCCGATCTGAAGAGCTTCTTGGGCGGCCAGCTGAAGCTTTGTATCAATCGTCGTACGGATTGAGAGCCCCCCCTGCTCCAGCTCATCCTCTCCGTAGAGATCGATCAGTTGCTTCCGTAATTCTTGAACGAAATAGGTCGCAGCGGCATATTCCGGTCCGTACAAGCGGCGCGTTGTATTCAGCGGTTTTGCTTTCGCCGCCGTGGCTTCTTCTTCAGTAATGTAGCCATTCTCGGTCATCCGGTTCAGCACATAATTGCGGCGCTGAAGCAGACGCTCTGGATTTGTGTACGGGTTCACACGGCCGGGGAACTTGGGCAGCGAGGCCAGAACGGCAGCCTCTGAATAATCAAGTTCGGGCAGTGACTTGTTGAAATAGTTCAGCGCCGCCGAGCCAACACCATAGGATCGACCGCCCAAATAGATTTCGTTCAAGTACAGCTCGAGGATGTGCTCCTTACTGAACGCCTCTTCCATCCGCCGAGCGATAATTAGTTCTTTTGCTTTACGAACGATGGTCTGATCCCGAGTCAGTAGGAAAACTTTGGCCACCTGTTGGGTGATCGTCGACCCGCCCTGCAATCCTCCGCTTCCCGTTAGACGGTTACGAGCCGAGTTGATGATCCCGCGCAGCATGCCGACATAATCGACACCGCCATGCTCAAAATACTTCTTGTCTTCGGCAGATACAAAGGCGTGGATGACATGTTCCGGCATCGCTTCGTATGGAATGAAGACGCGGTGCTCATCGGCGAATTCATAAATGAGCGTGCCATCGCCAGCGTGGACGCGTGAGGTCACTGGTGGGTTATATTCCGCAAGTTGCTCTACCGATGGGACGGTCCGACCAAGAGCCGCCATCCAGATCATGAAGGCGATGATCGCCAAAATACCCAAAACAAAACCGGCACCGATGGTCCAAAACAGAACTCGCCAGGTAAACACATTTTGTTTGATGGTGGCCCACATATCAGGTCTCTCGCGCATTTTCCCTTAGCGTGCTGATTCCACGCTTTCACGGCGAGACTAAGGCGGTTCTGGATCTACGAAAAGGCGTCGCGTCAGTTGCTTGCGAATAATAAATCTTGGCGATCGAAATAGGCATCGATTGCGCGCTTGATCGCTTCCGCTGATTTACGGCGCCCTCGCTCAGATTTCAGCCGACGCGCATCATCGCGATTGGTCAAGAAACCGATCTCAACCAAGACCGCGGGAACATCGGGCGCCAGCAAAACAAAGAAGTTCTGGCGGCGATGCGTGTTGCGTAGCAACGGACCCGCCTGTTTTAGCTCTGGGACCAGGAATTCCGCAAAGATCTCAGAATTGGATTTGGTCTCGCGGACCGTTAGATCTTGCAAAATGTCGGAGACTTCCTCGGGCGTTCCATCTTCAAACGGCATATCCCAACCAAATCGCTTCGCGGTACGGTCGATTCGGGCTTCGCCGCGGGTTGAAATCGTGTAAACGGACGCTCCGCGCACGGTCGGCTTTCCAGCAGCGTCGGCATGCATTGAAATGAAGAGGTCTGCGCCCCAATCGCGCGCCATAGAGACCCGGTCTTCATGTTCAACATAGACATCGGTTTCGCGCGTCAGCTTGACGACATAGCGCGCGTCTTGCTCGATCAAGCTTTTCAGCTTCAGCGATGCGGAGAGCACAATATCTGCTTCCTCATCCCCGGTGACGGCGATCGCGCCGGGATCCTTACCGCCGTGCCCTGGATCGATGACGATAACGCGTCGCTGCTGCGCCGCCATCTTCATCAAGGCCCCAAACCCGGCGGGTTTGGCGGAAGGCGTTTCTGGTTGAACGGCAGCTGGCTGAGCGTCTTCGAATGTGTTTGCTTCTGTCGGAGGTGAGAGTATCGCAGCTTCAGCGGCGGCATAGCGCTCCGCTTCAAAGCGCGCGAAACGCGATGCATCGCGCCGCGCTGCAGACTGGAACCGCGCAAGGGAAACACCGGACAGGTCTAGGATGTATCGATAGAGCTGCTCGCTCCCGGCGGGGGGGAGGTCTATCTCCCGCATAATCATCATCGGCTGTTCAAGCTCGAAAATGATCCGGTCAGTATCGAGCGTATAGGCGTTCACACCGCCCGTCGGTTCCGCAAAAAAAGGTGCGGCGGCGAGCTGGAAGGTCTCTGGGACCATTTCGATGACCAACCCATCCTCGGTGTCTCTTAGAAAAACATCCGGTCTGATTTGGTTTTGTGATATGATTGTAATGCGGGTGAACTCACCATCGCCAGCAACACCGACGGATTGAACCTGCGCCGCGCAAAATAGCGGAGCAAATACGACCAAAAGAGCCGTGAGAAGGACGTTCATAAATCGCATCAAAAAGACTTCGTATCACCACACCGCGACAGCGGTTTATTATCCCATTGTTTCTATTTTCTCTAACCCCGTAGCGATGAACGCCGGATGATGCTTCACTTTATTCCTTGCTCATGAAGGGATCACAAATGTCATACCAAATCGCTAAAATCGCCATCGCTTCCGGTATCATTTTGACGGCCTTCAGCCCTACCGCAGTCGCAGATGATCATGTCGAGACGATGACGATCTATAATGATGCGTCCGGAGACGGTTATATCTCGTTCGACCGCGTGAATGGGATCGGCGACAAGATCGTCTGCAATTCAGATATGCAGGACGAAACGGGCGACCGAATCGGCACGGGATCAGGTCACTGCACGCAACTGGATGCTGAGAAGAACTTCTTCTGCTCGTTTGTTATTAGTCTGGATGGACGCGGAATGCTTGCCGGACAGGGCGTTCAGCAAACTGAACCGACGCCATCAACCTATCCGATCATCGGCGGGGCTGGCGAGTTTGAAGGCGTGACTGGTAAGATGGTCTCCATGCCAATCGAAGATCGCGCTCGGTTCGTTTACGAGATTTCTTTCAAATAGTTTCCATCAGCTCACCCACAATCAAGCGTTTGCCTGAAGCTCATTTCTGTATCGAAACGAGAAACATCCGCATGCCCGCATTTTAGGTCTTTTAATTGAAGGCCAAAGGGGGCATGTAAGGGACACGCTCAGCAATGAGCCCAAACAGAATCCCCGAAAGGCGGGTGAACAGGCCTAATCCCCTGCACTATCGCCGGTACGGAACGGATAATATGAGCTTACAGGTCGCCAAAATCAGAACTCAGAGCCGCTCTATGGATAGAGCTGGCCGGGCTGGTTTGCTTCCTGTCCCTAACAACAAATTTGCTGGCGCGTATCGCCATCGCTCAAACAATAAACGAGCGTTAGCGCCGCCAGTCTGCAAGGCAGCTTACAATGAGCAAAACTATGCTGATCGACGCGGTCCACCAGGAAGAGACCCGTGTCGCCCTCGTCAACAATGGACGTGTCGAGGACTTTGATTTTGAGACAACCGGCAGCGAACAATTAAGAGGCAATATCTATCTCGCGAAAGTCACGCGAGTAGAGCCATCGCTGCAAGCCTGTTTCGTAGAATATGGTGGCAATCGCCACGGCTTCCTCGCATTTAGCGAGATCCACCCAGACTATTACCAACTCCCGCAAGCGGACCGCGAGGCCCTGCTCGAAGAAGCAGCGCGCGAAGCCGCGGAAGCCGCTGATGATGATATCGACGATGATGATGGCGATATCGATCTTGATGACGAGTCCGAAGATGACGACGCAGAGTTGAACGCCGACGATTCAGATGAGGATGCTGACGACGCAGAGGAAACTGAGGCGGATGCTGAGTCCGATGACGCCGACACAGAGACAGACGGTGAAGTCGCTGAAGCTAGCGCTGACGATGATACGGCAGAAACCGATTCCGACGCCGAGGACAAAGAAGAGAAGAAACCCCGCGCGAAAGCTGAACGCCGTCGCCGCGGTGCTCGCAAGTCTCGCGGCACGTCGATCACGCGCCGCTACAAAATCCAAGAAGTTATCCGGCGTCGCCAAGTCCTGCTCGTTCAAGTCGTAAAGGAAGAACGCGGCAATAAGGGTGCAGCCCTAACCACATACCTGTCACTCGCTGGGCGGTATTCCGTGCTAATGCCAAACACGCCACGTGGCGGCGGCATCTCTCGCAAAATTCCAAACGGTAATGATCGCAAACGCCTCAAGGCGGTTATGGATGAATTGGCTGTGCCAAAGGGCATGGGCCTGATCGTTCGAACGGCGGGCGCGAAGCGGACCAAATCTGAGATCCGCCGCGATTACGATTATCTCCAAAAGCTCTGGGCGAAAATCCGTAGCAAGACCATGGAATCAGTTGCTCCTGAGTGCATCCATGAAGAAGGTGGCCTGGTACACCGGGCCATGCGTGACATGTTCGATCGCGAGATCGAAGAAGTCATAGTCCAAGGCGATCGCGCCTACCGTGAGGCGAAAGATCTCGCGAAAACGCTGATGCCGACACAGGCGAAGAAAGTGAAACGGTGGACCGCCGCTGCACCGCTCTTC
This sequence comes from Henriciella sp., assembly GCA_013213785.1. Classification (GTDB taxonomy): domain Bacteria; phylum Pseudomonadota; class Alphaproteobacteria; order Caulobacterales; family Hyphomonadaceae; genus Henriciella. The sequence goes on from JABSPZ010000016.1 coordinate 41,185, forward strand.
GTCAAAGAAGGTGTTGAAGACCAACTCGACTCAATCTTCTCACCAACCGTTCAGATGAAGTCCGGCGGCTATTTGGTCATCAACCAAACTGAAGCCCTCGTCGCGATTGACGTGAACTCCGGCAAATCGACCAAAGAACGGAATATCGAACAGACCGCTCTCCACACGAACCTGGAAGCAGCCGCGGAAGCCTGCCGTCAAATGCGCCTGCGTGATCTCGCGGGTCTCGTTGTGATCGACTTTATCGATATGGACGAGAACAAGAATAATCGCGCCGTCGAGAAGAAGATGAAAGAGGCGCTGAAACTTGATCGCGCCCGGGTCCAAAACAATCGCATCTCTCAGTTCGGCTTGATGGAAATCTCACGTCAGCGCCGCCGCGCAGGCGTTCTACAGGCCACCTCGGAGAAATGTGAGGCTTGTGATGGCACGGGACGTCGCCGCTCCATCCCATCAGCAGCCCTGCAACTCTTGCGCGCCATTGAAGCACGCGCAGCAGGCGGCGGTCTTCGCGGTATGACCGTCACCGCGCCGACCGATGTGGCGCTCTATCTGCTCAACTCGAAACGCGATCAATTGTCAGCCATCGAAGAAGACGTTGGCTACACAATCGCGATCAAGTCCTCAGCGACCATGATCCCTGGCGATTTCGAACTCGACGCTGACAAGTCTTCCAGCGGGCGCCGTCGACGCCAGAAATTCAATCGCGCCGACTTCCTCGAGGGCGACGAGGATGATCACCTCCTGCCAGATGCTGAAGATGACGAGGATGAGGATGAGGCCGAGACAACGGCCAACTCCGAAGAGGATGGCGAAGAATCAGGCGGTAAGCGCAAGCGTCGCCGTCGCGGTCGACGCGGTGGACGCCGTCGTCGCAAAGACAATGAGGCTATGGATCCAGGCGCACCTCCATCTGATGGCGGCGCCCTGCTCGATGGTTTGGCTCTTTCAATCTCGAACCTTCTCGGCGATGAGCCAGATGATCTTCCGCCAGCAGCTGAAGGTGGCCTAGACGCTAAACCCGTCGCGGTCCCAGAAGCGCGCAGCGCAGAACCAGCACAACAAACACAAGCGACTGAGGAGACCGGCGAAGACGAACCGAAAGAAGGCAAAAAGCGCCGCCGTCGTCGTCGTCGCAAACGCCGCGGTGACGAGAATGGTGCGCCTCAAGAAAACGAAGCGCAGGCAGAATCAGAAACCACTGACGGCGGCGAAACTGTAGCCGACGAAACACCGAAAGAAGACCCTCCGGTGAAGCTGGTCGAAGAAGCTGAAGCGCCAGAAGAGGTTGAGATCGCAGCGGCCGAACCAGAACCTGCACCGGAGCAGGAAGCGCCGGAACCAGAATTGGTGTCTGAGGCTCCCGCTCAGCCGATTTCAACAGAACCCGTCCTCGAAACCACCGCGAAACCAAAGAAGAAAAAACGCGGCTGGTGGTCTCGCTAACGCGGCCTAGGCGTCGGATGTCTCGACCACATATAGCGCTTGTTTGAAGAACGCGGCGAACGGATGAACCTCTGCGTGCAGTAATTTGAGGTTCAGTCGCGAAAAGCTCTGGCGCCATTCGGCATCGGAACGGTTGCTATGTGGATGACCAAAGAATTCCAGGTTCGTGATCGAATCCGCGACCTTGCTATACTTCCTTTGCCACGCCCCATCATACACGTCCTCCAAGATGATAACGCGCCGCGCGACACGCGCGGTTTCTAGCAGAATGTCATCCGGTTGGGGTGTGTGATGCAGCACCGTGAGCAAAAGGGCCGTATCATAAGCGTCCTCTATGTAAGGCATGTGTTCGCCATCATAGAGCTCTGGCCTAAGCGATGCTGAGTAACTCGTGTCGGTCACATCAATCGCATCTATCTGAAATCCAGCTCTCCGAAATTCGAACAGCACACTCCCCGGCCCCGACCCCACTTCGAGAAGTCTGTCTTGCGGCGACACCCAAGGCGATGCGAGCTCGAGCTTTCGACGTGCATCAGCCCGCCAAATCGAAAAAATGAGCGATCCTAACACGGGGGTCTTCCAAAGAGACAGCATTCTGCCTGTTTAAGGCGCGTATGGCGCGATGCACTTAAATTGGTTGTGAAGGATGAATTGTTCTCCGCTTTGAACCGGTCAACTCATCAGCAACATGCGATATCCAGCGTGCACCCAATGCCAAGAGCGGCGGAACCTGTTAAACCATGCCGTCATGACAAATGTTCTCTTCATCTGCTCAATGAACCAGTGGCGCAGCCCAACCGCCGAAAAAGTGTTTCGGAAGGAACAAGGTATTGCGGTGCGCTCGGCTGGCACGGTACGTGGAGCGAGACGAACGGTTTCGGTGGCGGATATCCGTTGGTCGGATGTTATTCTCGTCATGGAAGATAAACATAAGTCGCGGCTTCAAGCGCAATTTCGCGATGAGGTTCGCTACAAGACGCTTCATGTGCTCGATATTCCAGATGAGTATAAGTTTATGGATCCTGAGCTCGTCGATATCCTCCGCCAGACCGCAACTCCGCTTATTCGAAGCGCCATGCGTTGATATCAAGGTGCTGATCTTGCTAGAGGATAATGCCAACTAGAGATGTTTCAGACCTTGGTCCGCTTCTGCGCCATAAATGATGAAACCGGCGTTCGCCTAAATCCGAGAAATAAGCGCGAGACACCTCAACTTCTCTCTTCTCACCTGTCCCCGCAAACAAATATCCTTGACCAGGGGCTGTGGATTTCATATGTGCGCCGCTGACAAGTAAGCGAACCACGACGAGCTCAACTGAGCTGTCAGTACGGGGGAGCCCAACTGTCTTCTCTTTCAATGTCGGTTTCGAGCCGATCTTGCTTTGCGAGGATACTTGGATGACCCATCCCCTGAAGGGCACGCGCCCACCTATTCCAGTTCCCCTGATCAAGCGCATCGATGTTGCGTTTGACACCACCACTGTACACAGGACTTTTGCCAAGGACGCCGATTATATGGCGGCCGTGGCTGAACTTATAAGGCCGTAGCGGGCCACTTGCCCGCCAAATTCCGACTGAGCCGGATGCGTGCCTTTTAGCCTCGCATCTGACCCTGATCTTTGTACGCGGCATATGCTGCGCTTTCGGAACTTTCGTCCCATGTTTAAGTCTCAATCTTCGCGCCTTGCGCAGCCAACCATTCTTCCAGACTTTGACCGCCCGTTCGGTCTACCCGCCTTCAATTCTGTTGAAGACGCCATAGCCGCGTATGAGGGGGATGACGCGATCTACGCGCTTTATCCGCAACGCATTCAAGCAGCAACGCATCTGTTTCTCGATCATTTCCCGGGCAAAGTCTTGTACGCGGTCAAAGCCAATCCGCATCCGGCCGTGCTGAAAATCCTGTGGGCCAATGGCCTGCGCGGGTTCGACGTCGCTTCTATTCGCGAGATCGATCTCGTGCGCGCAAGCTGCCCCGATGCCGAGCTCTATTTGATGCACCCGGTGAAGTCTCGGCGGACCATCCGGCATGCCTATGATGTTGGTGTACGCCACTTCGCATTTGATTGCGCTGCGGAGCTCGGCAAGATTCTGGTTGAAACCAATGACGCCGCAGACCGGCACTTGCACCTACGCCTCGCTCTGCCAAAAGGCGGCTCCGCGACCATGCCCCTCGACGGCAAGTACGGGGCTGACTTCGGTGAAGCGGTGGACCTCCTGCGGCGCGCGCGACCTGTCGCGGCGAAACTTGGCGTCTGCTTTCATGTCGGCAGCCAGTGCATGGATCCGGCGGACTACATTAAAGCGCTGTCTTATGTTCACGGCCTTCTAGAGGCAGCGGATGTTCAAGTCGATAGCCTCGACTGCGGTGGCGGATTCCCGGTCGCCTATCCCAGCATGACCCCGCGGCCAATGCAGGACTATTTTGCTCGCATCCGCAAAGGGATTGAAATTTTCGGTTTCGGCGATCTAGAAATCATCGGGGAGCCAGGTCGCGCGCTGTGCGGTGAAGGCGGTTCAACGCTTACCCGCGTGGAGCTGCGCAAAGGCCAAGACCTATACCTGAACGAAGGGTCTTATGGATCGCTCTTCGATGCTGCCCAGTGCGCCTGGAAGTATCCTGTCCGCCTTCACCGAGAAGGTGAAACCAGTAATGAGATGAGCGCATTCCGGTTCTTCGGGCCGACCTGCGATAGCCTCGACATGATGGCTGGGCCGTTCAACCTACCGGCAGACACGCGCGAAGGCGATTGGATTGAGATCTGTCACCTTGGCGCCTATGGGCAGGCCATGGCGACTGACTTCAACGGCTTCCAATCCGACGCAACAGTCGCGATCCTCGGTTAGTCGTTTCTAGCAAACATTGAGACAAGCGGCCTATGACCTGCCGTTTGACAAGCCATGGGGGCTAACGCATTAAGAGCACAGATGGTGCTGCTGTAACAAGCGGCTAAGAGGGAAGCCGGTGCAAACCCGGCGCTGTCCCCGCAACTGTGAGCCAGGAGCGAAAGGCCACATGCCACTGAGACCTCGGTCTTGGGAAGGCGGCCTGAAGCGAAGATGGGTGAGCCAGGAGACCTGCCATCGCGTCGTTCGTCCGGAGGCCGGGAACAGTCTCAGCGGTCGGGAAGGTGTGATACCTCTCCTCTGAAACGGCAAGGAGTTTAACTGGGTCCAGGTGACTGTTTGCCTTGGCCTCATTGTCGTGAATGGGTACGCCGATTTGGCGTGAGAGGAAGCAAAGAGTGTCAGGGCCGCAGTCTAAACCTCAGCCAGCGAACCCGTCGTCCCTCGTGGAACGTGGGTTGATCCCTTGCTTGGCAATCGGGTGCGTGATCGCCCTCTTTCTCTCGTGCCTTCTTGGTTCAACCCCGCTGCCACCGGATCGCGTACTTGCCGCCTTTTTTGGCGGAGCAGATGTAGGAGACCGCCTCGTTGTCTGGTCAATCCGTCTGCCGCGCGCGCTTACAGCGTTTTTGGTCGGGTCAGCGCTCGGGCTAAGCGGCGCAGCGCTTCAAGGACTATTACGCAACCCACTTGCCGAACCAGGCGTGTTAGGGGTCTCGGCTTCAGCCTCATTGGCCGCCACGGTCTCAATTTACTACGGACTCGTCGGCCTGAGTCCTTGGGCATTACCGCTCGCTGCAATTATCGGAGCACTGGGAGCGACCGCCTTGCTTGCGCTGGCAGCGATCCGAACTCAGTCAGTAATCACCTTGATCCTGATCGGAGTCGGCCTCTCAAGCTTTGCGGGTGCGTTGATGAGCCTGATGATGAACTTGGCGCCTAACCCTTTCTCGCTTGCGGATATGATCAATTGGATGCTCGGCTCTGTTGCTAATCGCAGCTTTAACGATATCGGCTTCGCCGCACCGTTTTTGATCGCCGGAACTGCGATCCTTTTCGTATCGCGGCGCGGGCTATCAGCGCTCACGCTCGGCGAGGAAGCGGCAAGCGGTGTGGGACTCAACCTTCGAAATCAGCGGATCCTGACTGTTTTAGGTGCCGGGCTAGCAACCGGTGCCTCAGTTGCCCTCGCAGGCGCAATTGGATTCGTTGGCATCGTCGCACCGCACGTCATCCGGCCATTCACGCGCCACGACCCAGCCCGGTCTCTAACTCCGTCCGCTTTGTTTGCTGGGCTCTTACTGATGTTAGCGGATATCCTGGTTCGCATCCTACCGAGCCAATCAGAGTTGAAGTTAGGCGTAGTCGCGGCCCTGTTAGGCGCGCCTGCCTTTGTCTGGATCGCGATGCAAAGGCGGGCCGGACATGACTAGTCTCAAGATTTCAGACCTGACCCTGCGCGCCAAGCAAACGCTTTTGGTGGATCGTGCATCTACACATTTGAATGCAGGTGAATTGGTTGTTTTGCTCGGCCCGAATGGCGCGGGAAAAACAAGTCTTATTCGCGGTGCGCTCGGCCTGATCAAAACAGAAGCAGGCACATCGGAATTGGATGGCCATGCCGTTTCGTCGATGTCACCGACGGAGCGGGCTCAGAAGGTCTCCTATCTGCCCCAAATTCGTCCCCTCGCTTGGCCCAACCGTGTTCGAGATGTCGTCGCGCTCGGGCGGTATAGTCATGGTGCAACAGTCGGGCGACTGTCTGATGAAGACCAAACCGCCGTCGACTCCGCGATTTCGGCTTGCGACCTGACGCAGTTACAAGACCGCTCAGCCGACACATTGTCAGGCGGCGAACTTGCACGCATGCATTGTGCCCGCGCGTTTGCCGCCAACGCCCCGCTTCTTATCGCAGACGAACCGATCGCGGCGCTTGATCCAAGACATCAGTTTCGCATTCTCGATCTGATAAAGAGCTATGTTGATCAGGGTGGCGGCGCCCTACTCGTGCTCCACGATATCGAGCTAGCCGCTCGATTTGCCTCCCGTTTGATCTGGATGAAGGATGGTCGCATCATCGCGGACGGCCCCGTTCACGAAACGCTCACCGCAGAGCGTCTCGCCGAGGTTTACGGCGTCTCTGCCACAATCTCAGACACCCGCATCATTATGGAAGGCGCACTGTGAGCGGAAAGGCACTGATGCTGCAAGGCACGGGGTCGGATGTCGGCAAATCCGTTTTGACCGCAGCGCTTTGCCGGACCGCAAAGCGCAGAGGTCTCTCAGTCGCACCTTTCAAACCCCAAAACATGTCCAACAACGCAATGGCTTGCGCAGACGGCGGAGAGATAGGCCGCGCGCAGGCTCTACAAGCCCGCGCAGCTGGACTTGAGCCAAACACCGATATGAACCCGGTCTTGCTCAAACCGCAATCAGATCGCGCCGCACAAATCGTGTTGCAAGGAAAAGCCCTAACCACAATGGAAGCAGCCGACTATATCGCCAAGCGTGATAGGCTCATGGGAGCCGTCCTGGACAGTTTTACACGACTATCCGAGACCCACGATCTGGTCTTGGTCGAAGGCGCTGGCAGTCCGGCTGAGGTAAATCTACGACAACGCGACATCGCAAATATGGGCTTTGCCAGGGCGGCTAATGTCCCGGTCTGTTTGATTGGAGATATCGATAAAGGCGGGTTAATTGCGAGCTTGGTCGGCACGCAAAATGTTCTCTCACCTGACGATGCAGCCATGATTAAAGGCTTTGTGGTCAACAAGTTTCGGGGCGATCCACGCCTGTTCGATGACGGCGTGACGTTCATCGAGGACCGAACCAATTGGCCTTGTTTAGGGGTCATCCCTTGGCTGCACGCAACCGCCAAGCTGCCCGCGGAAGACGCGGTGATCTTAGATAAACCATCTGAGTCTAATTCAGGCCGGCTCAAAATCGCAGCGCCAATGCTGTCACGCATCGCGAACTTTGACGATGCCGACCCTTTGAAACTCGAGCCAAATGTCGACTTCCAGTGGGTCCCTCCAGGAAAGCCAATCCCACGTGACACTGACCTGATCATTCTGTTCGGTACAAAGTCGACGCTCGCGGATCTCGCTTTCTTGAAAACGCAGAACTGGCATCACGATATTATTGCCCACGCAAATACGGGCGGGCATGTTCTCGGGATATGCGGCGGGTATCAGATGCTTGGCAAACGGGTGAGAGATCCAGGCGGTTATGACGGTCCACTAGGCGACGCCGAGGGACTTGGATTGCTTGATGTCGAAACCATTATGACCAATTCCAAAAGGGTGGCGCAGGCGCAGGCAATATCTGTCGAAACGGGCGCCGCTATCACAGGATATGAAATTCATACCGGCGAAACGACGGGCAATGATACGTGCCACCCATTCTCCAAGATCCAAGATCGCGAGGACGGTGCCCGATCGTCAAATGGGCATATACAAGGAACCTATCTCCACGGGGCTTTCGCTGACGACACTTTTCGAAACGCTTGGCTCGATCGCCTTGGCGCAAAAGCATCAAGCGACCTGAACTACGAATCCGCCATTGAGGGCGCGTTAGAAGAGCTGGCAGATGGTGTCGAAGCCGCGCTCGACATTGAGGCTCTGTTCAGTCTTGCAGAAAAACCGAGTGTTTCCCGTTAGACGGTTTCATCCCAATGCTTGCTGAGGCGTGAGGCAGCATTGATGATGCCGACCATGGAATAAGTTTGCGGGAAGTTCCCCCAAAGCTCGTTCGTCTCAGTATCAACATCTTCTGATAACAGCCCAAGCTTGGTCCGCGTTGCGAGGACCGTTTCGAACATGGCGCGGGCTTCGTCTTTCCGACCCACCCTCGCGAGCGCATCGATATGCCAGAAGGTACAGGCAGTGAAGGCGGTTTTCGGTTTGCCGAAATCGTCTTCCATCCGGTAGCGGTAAACATGGCTCCCCACGCGAAGCTCTTCGTCAATACGGTCCACTGTGGCGACGTAGCGGGGGTCCATTGGGTCGATAAAACCGATCTCCGCCATGAGCAGAACAGAAGCATCCATGTCTTCGCCGCCAAACGCCGCTGTGAAGGCGTTTCGGGTTGGGTTCCAAGCCTTTTCCAGAATGGTCTCGCGGATTTCGTCGGCGCAGGCATGCCAATATTTCGCGCGGTCATCGCGACCGAGATTTTCCGCAATTTTCGCCAGTCGGTCACAGGCCGCCCAACACATGATAGCAGAGGATGTGTGCACGTGGGCGATCCCGCGAAACTCCCAAATGCCCGCATCAGGCGTGTTGTAAACCTGGAAGGCACGCTCACCGACTTGCTCAAAATGTTCGAACTCTAGCTCGCCCGCTTTGGTCAGAAGGCGGTCATCGAAAAAGGCCTGCGCCGCACCCAGAATAACATGGCCGTAAACGTCGTGCTGAATGTGTTCGGCTGCCTGGTTGCCGATCCGGACTGGGCCCATCCCGCGATAGCCAGGAAGTCGGTCCGCAATCTCTTCAGTGAGATCATCCTCAAGAGCGACGCCATAGACAGGCTGGATATGCCCGCCCTTTGTATGCGCAACTGTATTTCGTAAATAACCGAGATAACGTTCCAACGTCCCGACGGCCGATAGCCGGTTCAACGCTGTGACTGAGAAGTAAGCATCTCGTAGCCAGCAGAACCGATAGTCCCAATTGCGCTCAGACCCTTCATGCTCAGGGATCGACGTGGTCAGCGCCGCGACGATGCCGCCTGTCTCTTCGTAAACGCAGAGCTTGAGCGAGATGGCCGCGCGGATAACCGCCTCTTGCCATTCTGGCGGCGTCGCCAGTCGCCGCGACCAAGCTTTCCATTCATGCAGCGTCCGCTGAAACCAATCCGCAGCCATGGAATCTGGATTATCAGATAGAGACTCATCAGGACCGAGAATGAAGCTTAATTCTTGATCGAGAACAAACTCGCGCTCGTCCATAATGTAAGAGATCGGCGCATCGGTGGTGACGCGAAAGTCGACATCCTCGTTTGGGAAGCGAATGTGAGACACGCCGCGCCGGCGAATAATTGGTCGCTCGCCGTGCCCCGTTTCCCCACGCAAATAAACCGTGATGCGGGGCATCCCGGAGAGCGGCGTAACGCGCCGGACCATAGAGGTTGGGCGGAACACGCGACCGCGGTCAACAAAACGCGGCGCAAAGTCTGTGATCTTGATCGAAGACCCGTCTGCATCCGTCAAAATCGTTTCGAGGATCGCAGTATTGCGAATATAGGTTTGTGTCGCGCTCACCTGATCCGCGAGCACGATTGAGAAGTGTCCTCCACCTCCTAACAGCGCGTTGAATACAGGTTCACCATCGAGGCGTGGTAGGCACATCCATTGAACCGACGCATTCGGGTCAATGAGGGCCGCAACGGTGCCATTCCCAATAATTCCAAGCTCAAGTGTGCTCATCGACCAGTCTCCTCAGCCAATCCCAAACTGCATCCGGATCTCTCAATCGGAACTTTGCGCAGGTTTCCCCTTCTCCGACCTTAACGCCGAAGCCGCCAAGGTCAGTTGCCACGCGCATTGCATCCTCATCTGTCGTGTCATCTCCAACCATGATGGGGGTTCGCCCCACAAAAGGAGTCGATTGCATGACAGACGCAAGCGCTATGCCTTTGTTCGCACGGATGGGTTTCAATTCGATGACCATTTTTCCGTGCTGGGCCTTATATTCCGGCAAGTCCTCCGCCAGCATCTGCAGCGCCTTGAGAAGATCCGCCTCAGCGCTGGGATTTTGTCGAAAGTGCACCGCCAGGACTGGGCCTTTGTCCTCCACGCGAACTCCGGCGTGAGGCGCGATTAGCTTCTCGACTTTCGCTCTGAAGTTGGAATCGATCACCTCTATTTCGATTCGCGGAGCTTCCCCTGGCAAACAGATTTCTAACCCGTGCCCTCCCGCTCGGAGAATACTCTCCGGCGTGCGGACTGAGAGATCACGAATGTCCCGTCCGCTTATCAAGACAAGAGCGCCGTTGAGAGCTGCGTTTAGGTTGACCAAATCCTCTGCGCCACCGCTTGGGAGTGCGACAGTGTCCGGGTCATCCTGTAGCGGTGCCAGCGTACCATCAAAGTCCAAAAACAGCGCACAATCCTGCACGGAGGTCGCCGCCGCCAATTGCGTGGGGGAAATCTGAGAAACCATAGTCTGCGTTTAGGCCGAACCGCTCTGGAGGGCATCCAGATCTTTCAGGAAATTCTTACGCCACCACGTAATATCTTGCTCCATGACGACACGTCTCAACTCACGCCAGCGATCTTTGCGTTCCTCCAAAGGCATGGTCAGCCCATGATGGATAACCTCCGCAAGACGGCCGGTATCGTGCGGATTGACCAGCAAGGCCGCTTTCAATTGTTCCGCTGCGCCTGCAAATTCTGACAGGATGAGCACGCCGGGGTCTTCCTCATCTTGCGCCATCACAAACTCTTTGCAGACCAAGTTCATGCCATCGCGGAGCGGAGTGACCAGCCCGACCCGCGCAATGCGGAATAGCCCTGCAAGCTCTTCACGATCATAGGACCGAGCAAGGTAGCGAAGCGGAATCCAATCCAAATCGCCATAGTCACCGTTGATCCTGCCAGCTAATCCATCCAGCGTTTGGCGCAGCTCTTTGTACTCTTCGACTTTGCTCCTAGAGGGCGGTGCGATCTGAGTTACGGACACTTTGCCGTGCGTTTCTGGATAGTCATCAAACAAGCGTCCCACAGCCTCAAATCGCTGGGGCAGCCCTTTGGAATAATCCATACGGTCGACGCCGATTACGAGAGACCGGCCACCTAAGAATCGGCCAATACGTTCAGCTGCCTCGGTCGCTTTTTCAGTCTTCGCAGCGGCCTCAAAACTCTCCGCATCAATCCCAATGGGATAGGCCTCGATTTTGACCGTGGTTCCAAAGACCTCAAACCGGCCATCTCCGAGATTGGTCGCCTTGCAGTCTTCCATCAAATATCGCGTAAAATTGGAGCGATCCTGCTCGGATTGGAAACCGATAACGGAGTAGTTGCACATCGCCCGCGCGATCCAGAGGTGATCTGGCAGAGCTCGAAACACTTCCGGTGGCGGGAATGGAATATGGAGGAAGAAGCCAATTGGGCCATCCCATCCCGCACGACGCAGCGAGTCGCCCATCAGAAGGAAATGGTAGTCATGGACCCAAACCGAGTCGCCAGGGCGCAATCGGTCTGCGACCATGTTTGCGATACGCTGATTGACACTCACATAGACTTGGAACGCGTCTGAATCGAATGAGGCAAGATCGATCCGATAATGGAAGACAGGCCAAAGGACGGAGTTGGCGTAGTGCAGATAATATTGATCATGCTCTTCTTGTGAGAGATCCGTGAGAACAAACTCGACCCCGTCATCTTTCATAGTGTGCAAACTTCGGGTCGGGGTTTCGACAATGTCGCCTGACCAGCCAAACCAGACACCGCCGGTTGATTTCAAAGATTCCCAGACGGCGACCGCCAGTCCCCCTGCCCGCGCACCTGGATCAGCCGCGGTCCGATTCGATATTGCAATAAGCCTGCCCATGACCAAACCCTGTACCAGGTAAATCGTTGAGAACAGGGAAATTTCCAAAACAAATAAAAAATCTGTCTCTCTGCCTAGCAGGTTGATTTGCTTGACCATGCGGAGACCATGTCATCTCACTGAAAAAATAGCCTCGGAGGATGCAGATGAGCGACACTGATTTTACGGACAAGAACGTCCTCGTCGTGGGCGGCACAAGCGGAATCGGCAATGGCATTGCTCAGTCTTTTCGGGCTCGCGGCGCAAATGTCGAAGTCTGGGGCACTCGCGCGAAGGCGGAGGATTATGACGCCGCCGATGGGTCGGATCTCTCCGGCCTTACCTATCAGCAAGTCGATATGGGGTCTCCGGCGGCGATCGCTGAGGCTAACCTAGAGATCGGAACGCTCGACGTTTTGGTGCTCTCGCAAGGCATTGTCGCATACAAACGCGCTGAGTTTGAGCAAGAGGGCTGGGACAAAGTCATGGCGGTCAATCTCGACAGCTTGATCCATTGTAGCGAGAAGTTTCGGCCAGATCTGAGCGAGCGAGAAGGCTCGATTATCATTATCAGCTCAGTCTCCGGCATTCGAGCAAACATCGGTAATCCTGCTTATGCCGCGTCTAAAGCCGGAGCCATCAGCCTGACTAAGTCGCTCGGCCAAGCCTATGCACGTGATGGGATTCGAGTGAATGGCGTCGCCCCCGGTTTGGTCGATACAAAGCTGACGAAAGTTACGACGGATAATCCCGATCGTCTCAAGGGCGCTTTGCGATCTATCCCTTTGCGCCGCACTGGCCAGCCAGAGGAAATCGCGGGCGGTGTGCTCTTTCTCGCCTCACCGTTGGCCTCCTATGTCTGCGGCCAAACCATCTTCGTGGATGGCGGAATGACGCTCTAACGTCACTTAGACGCTTTTGATCTGTCCACTTTGGCTCAAAAACCACTGATAGGTTTGATCAAGCCCCTCTTTGAGCGGAATGGACGCTTTCCAGCCGAGCTTCTCTAGCTTGGTGACATCCATGAGTTTGCGCGGCGTGCCGTCAGGCTTGGTGCTGTCAAAAACAAGTTCGCCATCATATCCGGTCACAGCCATCATCGTTTCTGCAAGCTCGCGGATGGTACAGTCGACGCCCGTCCCGACATTGATATGAGAGAGCATTGGATCTGAGTTTTCAGCGTAGGTCTTCGCATCTAAGTCCATGACGTGGATGCTTGCAGCCGCCATATCATCAACGTGCAAAAACTCTCGCATCGGGGTCCCGCTGCCCCAGACGGTCACCTGAGGGTCTTTCGCTTCAGCAGCCTCATGAAACCGGCGCATCAACGCAGGAGCAACGTGGCTGTTCTCAGGATGAAAGTTGTCACCCGGTCCATATAAATTCGTCGGCATCACGGAGCGATAGTCCCGCCCGTATTGCCGCGCGTAACTCTCGCAAAGCTTGATCCCTGTGATCTTGGCGATCGCGTAAGGCTCATTCGTTGGTTCGAGCGGCCCGGTTAACAGAGCGTCTTCACGCATCGGCTGCTCGGCTAGTTTCGGGTAAATACAGGATGACCCCAAAAAGAGGAGACTTTGAACATCCGACATGTGCGCCGCATGTACGATATTCGTCTCGATCATCAGGTTCTCGTAAATAAAGTCAGCCGGGTAGGTATTGTTGGCGTGAATACCGCCGACCTTGGCCGCAGCCAGGTAGACCTGGTCTATCTTCTCTGTTGCGAAGAAAGCCTTCACCGCTGCTTGGTCGGTCAAATCAAGCTCTTGCCGTGTGCGCGTAACGATTTCACCCGCATCCATCTCGCTCAGTCTTCGGAGCAAAGCTGAGCCGACCATTCCGCGGTGGCCCGCAATATAAATCCTGGGGCGCGCAGACATCCGGCTAAGTCTCCGTGGCAACCGGGACGTCATACCCATGCGCTTTCAAGAAGGCATGTCGCTGCGCGTCTTTCAAATCAGCCTCGACCATTTCGGCGCACATTTCTTCAACCGTAATTTCAGGTTCCCAACCGAGCTTGGCTTTTGCTTTCGAAGGATCACCGAGAAGCGTTTCGACTTCGGCCGGTCGGAAGTAACGCGGATCGACTTCAATAATTCGATCTCCAACGGAAACTGCGGGCGCTTTGTCGGAGGTAATTTCTTCGACAACAGCATATTCATTGACGCCTTCGCCCTCGAAACGCAGCTTGATCCCAAGCTCTAACGCACTCATTCGCACGAAATCGCGCACAGAGATTTGCTTGCCGGTGGCGATCACAAAGTCTTCTGCTTCATCCTGTTGCAACATCATCCATTGCATCCGGACATAGTCTTTTGCGTGCCCCCAATCGCGCAATGCGTCCATGTTTCCGAGGTAGAGACGGCTCTCTAAGCCTTGCGCGATATGGGCCAATCCACGGGTTATCTTACGGGTAACAAACGTCTCCCCACGGCGCGGAGACTCGTGATTAAAAAGAATACCATTGCACGCGTAGAGCCCATAGGCCTCTCGGTAGTTCACGGTGATCCAATAAGCGTAGAGCTTCGCCACACCATAAGGTGAGCGCGGATAGAAGGGTGTCGTTTCCCGCTGAGGTGTCTCTTGCACCTTGCCATAGAGCTCAGATGTCGAGGCTTGATAGAACCGGGTTTTCTTTTCCAGCCCCAAAAAGCGGATGGCTTCCAGCAGTCTTAGCGTCCCGATGGCGTCAACATCCGCGGTGTATTCTGGGGCCTCAAAGCTCACCGCAACATGGCTTTGCGCGCCGAGATTATAGACCTCATCAGGTTGAACCTCGCGCATCAGCCGCGTCAGGTTCGATGTGTCTGTCAGATCACCATAATGCAGAATAAAGCGCTGATCGTCGGTATGCGGGTCCTGGTAGATATGGTCCACACGCTGAGTGTTAAAAGAAGATGCACGTCGTTTTAGGCCATGCACCTCGTAGCCTTTTTCCAATAGGAGTTCTGCGAGATAAGACCCGTCCTGACCTGTCGTTCCAGTAATGAGTGCGCGTTTCATAATGCTCGTCGTTTCCAGCTTTCTGACGGTTCAAATGCTCTAGCTCGTGCGCTTGAGCAAGTCATCAAAGTAGGTGATCGTCTTACCTAGCCCTTCACGCAGTTCGACTGTCGGGGCCCAGTTTAACCGAGACTTCGCGCGCGTGATATCAGGTTGGCGTTGTCTTGGATCGTCCTGCGGTAGCGGCTTATGAACCAGCTTCGATCCAGACCCGGTGAGGTCGAGCACGTGTTCGGCAAGCTCACGGATTGTGAACTCTCCCGGGTTGCCAAGATTAATCGGCCCGGTCACGTCCTCTCGGCTCTCCATCAAACGGATAAGACCATTGACCAAATCATCGACATAGCAAAAGCTTCTGGTCTGCGCGCCGTCTCCGTATAGCGTGATATCCTCACCTTTAAGTGCCTGCACGATGAAATTCGACACTACACGCCCATCATTAGGATGCATTCTCGGCCCATAGGTGTTGAAGATCCGTGCGACTTTGATGTCGAGCGCGTGTTGGCGGTGATAATCAAAGAACAAAGTTTCGGCGCACCGCTTACCTTCATCATAGCAAGACCGCGGGCCGATTGGGTTCACATTCCCCCAATAGCTCTCTTCCTGAGGGTGAACGCTTGGATCACCGTACACTTCCGAGGTTGAGGCTTGCAGAATTCGAGCTCTCGTTCTTTTCGCCAGGCCAAGCATATTGATGGCGCCATGCACCGATGTTTTAGTCGTTTGCACCGGATCAAATTGGTAGTGGATAGGACTCGCTGGACACGCCAAATTGTAGATTTGATCAACTTCAACAAAGAGCGGGAAGGTCACATCGTGACGCAATAGCTCGAATGTCTTGCTGTCCATTAGATGCGCCACATTCGACCGCGCGCCCGTGAAAAAATTATCTACGCAAAGGACTTCATAGCCTTTTGCGATCAGTTTTTCACAGAGGTGGCTGCCAATAAATCCGGCGCCGCCGGTCACCAGAACACGGTTTGCGAGATGCATCTTGCTGCGACTCCAATTTGGCGAGCCTGAACACTCTACACGCCATTGGTCTTTCGAATAGCAGCGTCAAAGAGAAAAGCTAGCCGTCTTCGCCAGACGGGCCGCTTACTGATTGGGGAGATACGCGGGCGCATCGTCTATGGGATGACAGGTCGCAGAAAGCACGAAAGAAACTTGGTTCTCTGCCCCCGGCAGAGATCCAATCATCATCCGCGTCAAAGAGAGATTGGTCGAGCTTACTGTCACGGAGCCCCCACTCAGAGAATGAAAGCTAGCTTGTCCCCGATACCCTTCAAATTTCTGACCCCATGTCTGACCACTATCCATCACGTGTAGGCTTAAAGGCGGTTGTTTGCTTTTCTGAGGCAAACAGAATGTCTCGCAAGCCTGAATTCGCATTTGAAACCGAGTGGGCGCTTGCGTCCATTCTCCATGGCTGGAGAGCAAAGGTGCAGCGTAATAAGCTGTCTGCGTCGCGCATAGATAATCACGATTGATCTGGAAGACTTCGCTATTCGCTGCGGCTGGTGCCGAAACCGCGACCATGGTTGCAAAACAAAGCGCCACCCGCATGAGCCAATCCAATTCGTAGATAAAGAGTTCAACGCCGACTATCTCGTTTTTGAGTGAACAAAATACTACCTACGGCTGCATCATGCGCTCTAGTCTTTGCGAGGCTCACCCGGCAATCGATCGAAGTCTCGTTTCCATTGAATCGCGACTTTCGGACCGAGCTCTGGGTCGACTTCAGCGTCCACCTCTACGTTCGCTAACGGCGTCCATTCCAGCGCAACCGCTGGCGCTCCGGTCGCGCCGGATTCGATTTCGAGATATACATCATCTGCGAGATACTTGCCCGTAGACAGCGTGGCTTGCCCTTCATCATCAAGTCCGAAGTCGAGACGATCTAGCCCCGTCGCATCTTGTAGTTCACCCGTAAAGCTGAACGCATCGCCGCCAGCGACTTGCGCGGCTGCGCTTGCTAACTGGGCGGCCTGGAGCGGACTCAAATTTGAAGGTGATCGCCCAAACAGAACGCGCGCCAGAACTTCATCTTCCGGTAGGCTGGGATCGGACCCTAGAGTAATTTCTGGATCAGCAACCTCGCCACTCAGTGTAATCGTTGTGGTGACGCCATCACTGGTTCGGTCAGTTTGTAGATAAAGCTCGCTATCGGATGGTGGACCCGCAAACTGAATTCGCCCTTCAGACAGATTAAACCGTTGGCCGATGACATTCGCCTCTCCGCGCACCAATGTCGCCGCGCCGGTTAAAATCGGGTCACCGGGAGAGCCCCGCACGTTCGCATCGACACCCCATTCGCTCTCAAAAATCGTGCCATCGACAAAGACACGGCGGTCCGCACGTATGTCGAGATTCAGCGATATTGCCTCTCGGGTCGGCGTTTGATCCGTATTGTCGTTCTCGCTTCCGTCATCGAACTGGACATCCAAAACCGTGTATCCCGCTCGCGGCAGTTTGGAGAGATCGATGCGCATCTCATCAACTTGGATATCGCCTTCCACATGG
The DNA here is from genome assembly GCA_013213785.1 of Henriciella sp. Lineage (GTDB taxonomy): Bacteria > Pseudomonadota > Alphaproteobacteria > Caulobacterales > Hyphomonadaceae > Henriciella. The sequence continues at coordinate 58,536 of JABSPZ010000016.1, forward strand.
GTCCGGTGATCTCTGCGCTCAATGCTTGCCTGACCGGACAGTGTGGTAGAGACGTCTTCCCGGCGCAGCGCCCGTAACCGTGTGAGGTTTGCTGAGAGATCGCTGTCACCGTTGAAGCGGTAGTTCCCGCTTGCCGTGATTGAACCACCGCGCGCCCCGCGGGCAGTCGCCTGCTTTACCGTGATCGCTTCAGGATCGAGTTGCAGTTCGGTTTCAAATTCTTCGAGGTAAATCCCGGTAATCCCGTCTTCGAAGGTCCCATTTGTGAGAGAGATAGGCCCAGAAAAGCCAAAAGTGCGCCCCTCCCCATTTGTAAGATTGAGGCCAAATTGGCCTTCGAGACGCATATCGAGCCCGGCCAGCGCCCAGAGTGGAGAAATATCGCCTGAGCCCGTTATTCTAATCGGGGTGAGCGCGCCAGGCGATTGCCGAATGGACATGACCGATCCAGTATCGATGAGATCTGTGCTGAGAGAAGCTTCAAGTGAGACATCTTCTGCTGACGGCGTAACGCTTGCAGTAGCTATCAAGAGGCCATCTGAGAGTTGGGCATCAGCGACCAAATTGGCTCGCGCACGATCTAGACCGGTACGTGAGAGATCCACAATTCGCAAAGAACCCGATCCGCTTGGACCTTGCTCGCCGAGCCGCACATCAACGTCACCGTTCATTGTACCGGTAAGACCTGGCCGTTGCACCAAGCTTGTAAGATCAGCGAGCGCGATCTCTTTGAGCGTTAACCGAGATGGCCGTGCGCCGGCATTAGCAAAGTCGAGATCGATTTCCCCGCCGAAAGCCGCAAAGACACCCTCCATCTGAATCTCAGGGTCCACCGAAATGAGCAGAGGCGATATCATCGTGATGGTTTGGTCACCTATGGTCGCATTCCCACCCACGATCAAAGATCGCGCTTGAGCATCGAGTTCAAGCGGATGAGTTCCAACAAGCTTTTGCGGCGCCCCCGAGACTGGGACCGTAGCCTGATAAGTCGCGGCACCCTCAAATTGCGGCCACGTGCCGGAGAGGTGAGCTTTAGCTTCATCCACAACAGTTTCACCCGCCTCGAAACCGCGCACTGAAACCTGCGAGGCCAGCTCGCGTCCTTTATAAGAGACTTCAGCGGTCAAATCTGAAACGTTCGGAACACGTCCATTGATATTGAGCTCCAAAGAAGAGTCCGGCAACGCAGCTAACTCAATCGCGCCATTTCCGCTCGCAACCAGTAGGCGCCACTCGCCATAGAGTTCGGATAAGACCAAGCGCCCATCTTGAACCTGCCCGTTCAACTCCGCCAAGATCGGATCGTCTTGATAAGCACCATTCAAGTAAATGGATATGCTTGGCTCATCCGGTGTCCCGGATATCGAAAACTGTGATCCGAGCGGCCCGTCTAGGCCCTCGACCTGGGCGTCTAGGCGCGCTTCAGCTTGCCCCATCAGTGCAATCTCGTTGGGTGCAATATCACCTCTAATTGTCGCCGAGACCGCGTCTGATCTGAGTTCAGCGTGATCGAGCGCGATGACAGCATCGCGGCGGCTCGCATTGATTTTATAGTCGAGCGTTGGCGCGAGTTCTTGGAGCAGTTGCGGTGCCGACGCCAAAGGGCGCGCCGTTCCATCTGACGTAAGCCCAAGATTAGAAACGCTATGACCGTTCAGCTCAAAGCGACCAGACACAGTCTCTAGGATTGAGACATCCTGCAGATCAAAACTTCCGGTAAGCGCGACCGGGCCGCCGGGCCGCAACGTCCCCCTCCCCGACAATGAGAGTTTTTCGCCGCGCAAACTAGCGCCATCAATCGACAGCAGAGATCGAGGGAGTGAAAAGTGCGCGTCAATACTAGCCATAGCGGATGTCCCGAGCGCGGCTTTTGCATTTGCGGGAAAACCGTCTTTCAGGACGAAATCCAAATTGGTGCCGACAGATATCGTCCCGCTGATGAAATCAATCAAACCTTCACTCGCAACGGTGCCAAATTGGTAGCTCCTATAAGACAGAGCTGGGGCATCAAGGCGCCCTTCAAAAGCGACCTTGCCGTTTGCCTGGCTCAGACGCCCAGACGCGTTGAGCTCTGGCGCACTCAGCCCAGAGACTCCGCTAAGCCTTTGGACATCCAACCCGGTCGCGTTGAAGACGAAATTCTCTAGCAATCGCGCTTCGTCGCTAGAACTAAGATCACCCGTGATTTGCGTGATGCCGGTTGGCGCTGTGACACTCGCCGCGAGGCGTCGGGTCGGATCGATACTAGCTTCGAACTCAAGTTCACCTCCGATGCGCTGCGCAATGCTTTGGAACCTTTGCAACCGCGAAAGATCGATGCGCCCAGTGGCCTTGTAATCGCGCCGGTCTGCTTTCCCCTCTAAGTCCAGAACAGTCTCAGATCCGATCTGTGCCTGCGCCACCAATTCTCCGCCTAGAAGACCGCCAGAGGCGTTCAAGCTCGCCGTCACGCCCTCACCTGCACGTAACCCTAAAACTTGCGCGATAACCCCGTCGGGGGCTCCCGCTAGGTCGATCTCCCCTTCCAGAAGAGCGTCCCCGCCCCACACAATATCGGCCTGAACCTCATCCCCGCGGCCACCGGTCGGGATCAGGTCGAGGTGGAGTTTTCCAGCCCATCCCTCTGCCTCAAGACGTCCGGCAAGTTGATAGGTTTGGGCCGGTCCAGCCACGCCTTCCATGAGCGACAGCTCTGCGATCGAAAGACTGCCGATGCTGTACTTATCAAAAGGCGCCGCTCCACTCGGCCCCGATGCCAGCGCCGGGTTCGGGCGTCGCTCAACGTTTATACTTTCAGCGCGTATCTCTCTCAGATCGAGATGTCCGAAAATCATCGGAACAAGTCGCCAGGAGATCCGCGCATCCTGAGCTTCAAGCCAAACACCATCATCATCCCTGATGCTGAGCCGGTCTGCCCGAACACCGAAGAACAAGTCGCCGTGGACGCGATCAAGCGCGATCGTCTGCCCACGAACCGACAACGCTTCAGCGCGGCTTTCAACGATGGAATGCGCCATCGGCGTCATCAGGAAGACTCGCGCGCAGATCAGCAAGCCGACGATCACCAAGCCAGCAATCACGCCTGCGCGCCGCCATCGGCCGACAAAGATTGAACGCCATGTCATCAGAACGCTTGCCCAATACTGACATAGACTTGCACTGGATCGTCACCATCTCGTGGGTCCAGCGGTGTCGCGAGATCAAATCGGATCGGTCCAACCAACGTGTCATAGCGAACGCCGATCCCACCCGAATATCGCACATCATTGAAGCTTGCCGACTCATTTGCGACGACGCTGGCACCATCTAGAAAAGCAACAAAGCCCAGTGGTCCATCTCGGCGCCATCGCATCTCGCCTGAGACTTCGAGCAAACCTTTGCCACCTGTCGGAGTTCCGTCGGTAGCGCGTGGCCCAACCGACTGGTAATCGAACCCGCGCGCGCTTCCGCCGCCGCCAGCGAAGAAGCGTCGGCTGACAGGCAATTCTTCCAAAGCGGCGCCAAACACAAATCCGGATCGCAACCGAGACGCCACTACAAACCGCGCCTCCTCGTCCAGCTTTTGATAGGCGCTGAGCTGTGTGTTTAAGGATAGGTATTGCGCCTCGCGATCACCGATCAAGACACCTGGTTCGGCGCGGGTATCCACACGCCAACCGGAAGTGGCGTCTAGAGGATCATCCGCATAGTCAAATCGCGCACCGATCGTGGCACTCAATATTTGTTGATCACGCTGTTCAAACGCATCTTCTTCCCGGGTGAATTCACTGCCCACTCCGAGTGTGAAGGACCGTTTCCGAGAGGCTCGAATTTCATAAGCTCCAGACAGCGTTAGGGACTCTCGATCAAACGCATCTGTTTCCTCTCGTCCTCCCTCTGCTGTCAGCACGAGAGTCCGATCAAAGGCCAAGAAGTTCGGGATCCGCCAATCAATTCCAAGCGCCCGTTCGAGCGTAGCAACGGTCGCCGTAGCTGTAATCGTATCTCCCCGCCGCGTCGCATTGCGCCGTGTCAGGCTGCCCGTGAAACCAGGGCCTTCGCTGGTGGAGAAACTGGTTCCCGATGTAAGCGTGTAGCGCGGACGTTCTTGAAGTTGGACGACAACATCACGAACCTCGTCCCCGTTCGGAAGAGTTTCGCTGGCAGTCTCCGAGATTTGCACGCTCGAGAGACCATAGAGACGTGTCGCATTTAAACGCCTTGCGAACGCGCGGAGCACGCTCGGATCGTAGACGGTTCCAGGCTCATAAGGGATGAGTCTATCGAGATAATCCCGCCGCGTGCGCGTATTGCCGGGATAGATAACGTCGCCCAAGATAATCCGCGGTCCGACATCGATTTTGTATTCGATATCTAGCGTTGCCGCATCGCGATCGCCAAGCGTCTGACGTTCCTCCGCCTGCGCCTCAGCATATCCAGACACGCGGAGCGCTGCGACCACGCCAGCCTCTTGCGCAATGACGGCGGCCGGCTCCGCAACGTCACCGGCTTGCAAAAGCAACACGTTTGAGACCGCTTCCGATGCCTCATCGCTCAATTTCGCACCGCCCATATCTGTCCTGAGCGCGCCAATGACGAAGCGAGGCCCAGGCTCCACATTCACGCTTGGAACCGGACGATCTCCCGGCTCGACAGCGTAAGAAATTTCGGGCGCAAAATACGCTTTCGAGTTCAAATAGTTTTCGATCCGCTCAGCTGCGCGGCGCGCTTGCCTGCGCGCTTCAAACTCTGTTTCCGCGCCGCTCTGGCTGTCGAGTTGATCTTCAATCTGCTGCAATAATCGATCAGACGCGGTTTCACTCGAAATGCGCACCGTCTCAGCCCTTGCAAAACAGACCGGGAGCGCAAGGCAAATGAGGAGGATTGAAACCGATCGAATGGTCAACGTGGACGTTCTCGTAATCTACTGACTTTTTTCAAGTCCGCCCCGCTTCAATCAGGGCGTATCCCAAAAGCATTAACTTTCATGAGCCGGCTGTACCGGGCCCGTCGGCGATCTAAACCTGGCTAGAATTGATGCAACAAAATTCCTCTCAAAAATCAGAAGAAGAGCCATGTAAACGCACGCGCCGATGGCCACACCCCCGACCAAACGGACCCCATCGCCCAGGGTCTCTGTTGTCTGCGTCACCCAAATCATAACGACGCACGCCATGAGAATAGATGCAATGGCCGCCCCTGCCCCAGCCTTCAACTGATGCCATAAGCCGACGCCAATTTTTTGCTTCAAGAAGTATGACCCAAGAGGCCAAGTCACCAAGGTTCGAACCATGAGCAGACCCGTCACAGCGACAATTCCAAGCGGCGCAACAAATGGGATACCCGCAATGATTATCATCAGCGCTGTAACTTGAACGATAAGCGGACGCTGTGTTTCTCCCACACCTCGCAACACCGCGACATAGTTCGCAGTCATAGCAAACCGCATCCCGAGCAGCATGAGCATTTGGGTTGGTACGACCGCGGCCGTCCAAGAATCTCCGAAAGCCAGAGGAATAAGGACTGGAGCCACTGCTGCGATGCCTAAGAAGCACGGCATCGCAATCACCGAGACAAATTGGATCGATTTTAAATACAGGTCTCTCAAAGTCTCTAAGTCATCCTGCAAGCGACCCGTTACGCTCAGAGCGACCGACCCCAGAGGTCCAAGCACCAGACTCGACAGCACATTGAAGAGCCGCGTCGCCAGGGCGAACACACCGAGGGCTGCTTCCCCAAGAAAGTAACCGATGGCCAATCGTGGGATTTGAGCTTGCCCGGTACCAACCAAGCTCAATAGAAGCCCCCCGACCCCAAACTTTCCGACCGATTTAATCGCCTCAAGGTTCGGCTTGAGCTGTGGTCGATAGGACGACACCGCATATGCGCCGACGCATCGGATGCTTATGCGGATCAGTTCCATAAAGACCAGGCTGTAAACACCAAACCCATTTAGGGCCATCCCAACGCCGACCGTGCTCGAAACTGTGACGGCGAGCAGCTCTACCGCACTCAGCATTTTGAAGCGTAGATCTCGCATCAATATCGCGACCGGCGCGGCAGCAAGCGCGTTAATAGGAATAGCCAGAGCGCAATAAGGGAGGATTTCCCCGGCCTTCCCTGGCACGAAAATCGCCAGAATTGGGAAGACGATAGTACCAAGCAGCCCGAAAGGGACGGAGATCCAAAATCCCGCGCTACGCTCTTCATCCGATAGAGTTTTTCTTTGGATCAGCGCTTCAACTAAAACACCGGCGACAACCAAGTTCCCGAACGCGACCATCGAGACGGCCAAGGCATTCGTACCGATCACGCTCGGTCCAAGAATTCGAGCATTGATAATGAAGGCGACCAAACCGATAACCGCGCCGCCCCACTGACCGATTCCGGACCAGAGCGCCCCTTTCAGGGCGGCATAAGTCACTTTGGATGGCTTGAGGTCTGCTGTCATAAGAGCTGCTCTTGCTAGAATAGTGCCACTCGCAGGCTGCGTCGCTACTTCCTCCTATGAACAACACTCTCAGCGAGGTCATCTGAGGCTTAACCTTAAGCTGGCCCACCGCTTGCAGCGAGATCTCAGAACACACCGATTAAGTGTTGAAGGTGTGGAGATAATGAGATGATTTCGAATTTTGACCACGGGCTGGATACTAAGGCTTCAAAGGCACTCTATAGGCGTGAAGATACAAAGCGCCAAAGTGAAAGGCTGCTGAGTAATGATCGAGACTATTTTCGGGCCGGCGCCAGCATAGAAAACATTGGCGCGTGTCGAATTGTTCGAATGAAAAGCTGCCCAGGCCTCTCAGCCGCCTGTGTTGTCGAATGCGACACCACCGACCCAGACAATCTGCGAAGCGTTTGGCAACGGCTTGCCGAGCTAAAGGTAAACGAGTTTCGAACCTATCTACCCGGCCAGCGCCAGGATGGCATTTTAGAATCATACGGCTGCGAGCCCAGTGTCGAGGCAGCATACTATGCAGAAGTCGACGAAAACGCGCGCAGGCAGATCCCAGATCGTATCAAAATCAGACCGATATCGCGGACTGACGATGCTATTAAAACTGCCCTTTTGAACCAGGACTCCGCTAGGCCAGATGGAAAAGACTCACCTGCAAATGTGTATGTCGAGCTCGAAAGGCGAAAGATCGAAGCGGGCTATATGAAAGGGTTCCTGATTGAGGTGGAGAACGAACCGGCCGGGTTCTTTTCACTCTCCACACAGGGGGATCTTGTTCGCATGAAGAATCTCTTTTCCGCCCCTCGGATACGCGGCGCAGGTTGCGGAGCAGCGATCGTCGCATTTGCCCATCAATATGCATCGATGACGGGCCGCAGACATATCGGTGTTTTCGCCATTCAAGGCGGTGCCGGAGAAAGACTTTACACGCGCAACGGCCTCAAGGTCGTGGGGGCGCAAACTGAATATAGCGCTAGCGTCGCATCGCTTATTGGAGCTCAGAAATGATCACCGAAGCCACACAAATTGACAAAGATCTGTTGGTCAAAGAGTACGCCGAAAAAGGCTTTGTTTTATGGCCTGAACGTATTCCATCGCAGCAAACTGCGTCTTTGCTCAAAGCTTGGGAGCAAATGTGGATTCTCGCGGATGCATCCACGCAAAACGACACGGTCCTCTACCGCGACCATGAAGTCGAAGGCCGCGTCGCCGATCGCCTCGAACATGTTCGACTCCAGTCAAAAGCGTACGCCGATCTATGTGAGGCTTCCGAGATCAAATCATTTGCGGAAGAACTGCTAGGGGGAACTTGTTTTGTGTTGAAAGACAAGCTGATCACAAAGGCTCCTCAAACATCAGGTTATGATCCGCACCAAGATTTCGCATATTGGAGCAATATTGGCTTGGAACCTGATGAAGTTCTATCGGTGGCAATCTGTTTGGACGATGTCACAGACCAACACGGCCCACTTGAACTTTACGAGGGACTTCATGGCTCGACACTCCCTGCGCCTAAGGAAGAAGCTTTGGACGTCGATCCATCGGCTCTCGAAGGAAAGAAGCGCTTTGCCTTCATATCTAAGCCAGGAGGCATTGTGTTCTTCCACGCATTGACGCCTCATTTCAGCGCGAGCAACACAGCGACGACCCCGCGCCGCCTGTTCATCATTACCTACGCGCTCAAAAAAGGCCCAGAGGAAGAGATACGAGCCGCCTATAAAGCTGGCTTTGATCGCATACAGAAATTCCACCTCAAAGATGGGTAAATGGGCGCTGCCCAAACCCAGTTAATTGGCTTTCAGGCCGCTGAAATATTGAGACATCAACTTTTCGAAGTATGGGTCCCTAGAAATTGGCCCAAACATCTGGAAAAGCGCGAGCCCGGGATAGGCATTACCTTCAATCACAACGGGGCCGTCTGGCGCGATGGCAATGTCCCACCCAATGATTGGAAAGTATGAAAAAGCCTGCCCAAGATCTCTAACAAGGTCTTTGACCAGGTCCCAGTCCGCGACTTGTGCAGATTTGATCATCGCTCCAGTTTCCGGATGGCGCTCAATCCACCCAACTGAATTATCCGCACGCCGGTCGAGCGCCGTCGTCATAACGCCGCTTTCTCGGTCAATTTCGGCAACAAGTCCTCCAGCATGCATGTTGTCGACGGGAACAGATCGGCTCGTTCCAAACCGATGTACCGCGCCAGCGAGAATATGCTCGCCTGCTTGATCACATACTGACAAAACTCGTATCGTATTGAGCGACCCTGCGAAAATATCGGAAGAATATGACTGCTGACTGATCAGCTCGGTCACAATGGAATCGACACCCGAGAAAGCCTCAATCTCTGATATAGAGCGCGCAATCTCAACACCGCTGCCTTGTGTCCCAAAGGTCGGCTTTATGATCACACCGCCATCTCGTTCGAGATACCTTGCGGCGTTCTCCATACCGTTTTTTTCCCAACGCAACTCACCGCTTCGAAATACAGCGAGGAGTTTCGGGGCGCGGATATCATTCGCCTCCATCAGCTTCGCAAAAACGGCTTTGTTATCGAGAATGTAGCCGGGATAGGAGTTGAGCCGAGAAAAGGTTTGTTCTTCTTCAACACTCGCAATCATGCCTCTTCGGCTGCCAGAAACCTGTCGGTAAATGTCGGCTTGAACGAGATCATACCCCTGGAGCAGATCCATCGTGCGCTGCAAATGAGACGATGCTGCGTTTCCGCGCTGACGACTTCTCTCCAATTGTTTTGGCGTGTTTCGTAGGAAATATCTTATCCGTGACCTAATGCCCATCGCGCGCGACCTCCTGTAACCAGTCACAATTTGGAACGTGTGCTGCGAGTAGCTGGCACATTTGTTTGTTTTCTGAGAGGCGCTCAAAATACTGGATAGACGTCAGAGACGCCTGGGAATTGCCCTCTATGACCACTGGGCCATCTTTTGTCATCGCGATGTCCCAGCCGACGAACTTTAGGTATGGCATTGCCCGCCCGAGTTGTTGAACAAGCTCGGTGACTTGCTGCCAATTTGGAACAAAGACGCCCTCAATCGGAGCTTGAGTGTCCGGATGCACAGCATGGTGCGTGAGTGTATTACCTTGACCGGCGCTCATAGATTTTCCGATAGCACCCGTTTCCAGATCTATGTTTGAAACCAGGCCTCCAGCATGGGTGTTGTCTACGGGTACAGATTTGGCCGTACCAAAACGATGAGCAGCCGCCATGAGAACCATTTGGTTCTGGTCATTCCTCACTGAGACTGCGCGTATTGTATTAAGCGCCCCAGGAAAAATCTCTTGGGCATACGCGCCTTGCTGGACGAACGCAGTTAGGATCGCATTCCCGCCGGAATACTCTTCGAACGCCTCCAAAGAGTCCAACAGACGAACAGACTCGCCCTGGCTCCCAATGTTTGGTTTCAGCACAAGTCGCTCGGTTTGTTTCAGATGGCTCTCTGCCCGTTGGCGACCATTCGCGCGCCAAGTGATCTTCCCATCCTGGACTGCCGCAAAGACTTCTGGTGTCGGAATGCCCTCAGCCTCGAGAACGGATGCGAAGACAGATTTGATCGTCGTGACGCAACCAAAATACCCGTTGGGACTAAAGAGATCGGTTTCTCGATAATAATTCGAGATCAAGCCGTCCGTACTGCCGTATAACTGCCGGTAAAGATCAGCTTCGATTGGATCGAAACCAGCGAGAACATCCCGTATAGGCTGCGCGCTAAAGGAGGACTTGCCCAACCCTGCTTTGGAGGCACGTTGAAGGTAAGTTGGCCCATGGCGGGCAATAAACTTAAGACGCGACTTAATGCTCAAGCTTCATTCCTCCCATTAAATGGCGCAAAGATGGCGGGGAAACGCACAAAAGGTCCCCAAGCTTGTCTTCCCACTCTGCTGGCTCAAACACCGATAGTCCGGCATCCGGGGTAAAGGTGAGCTCTCCAAACCTGAGCACGCCATTGCACGCGTACAGATCAACTCTGCAGAATTTGAACGGCTTCGATAGACGCCCTGATATATTCAACATCTCGTGTAGATGAGTTGGCCGAGGAAGCTCTTTTTCAGAGGTCTCGAAGTCAAAACGTTTGAAAGGAAGCCGCCGCCAATTGAGATCGTATAAGGTCTTTGTGCGCACGCCGTTCTGCTGCCCCATAGCCATGATGAAAGCAGGCTGGCCGTGGAAACAGAACAGTTTGTACTCTTTTGGAGTTTTGGTGTGGTCGCCGAGAAACTCTTCCACAAGAATGCCGGGCTTAATGTCTCTATAGGCCGGCTCATGATGTCGATGCCAGTGATTGTATGAGAGGTGTTCAGCCAAAAACATTTGAGCACCAAGCCAGTCAAAACTAGAGCGATCATGGCACAAAATCACTCCACCTTGATCATGATTGGTTTTCAGAACAAACCGCTCTTCTTTGATCTTATCTGGATTAATATCTGCGAGATCGTACGTACACAGAATAGCCTTGTTGAGATATCGCTCGCCTATGGTTTCCTCGACATAACTCCTGACGCGAATTTTATCCGCACACTGAGTTTGTAAAGAAGTGGCACCGCGCAAGCGCATATAGTTGATCTTCTCGCTCAGGCCTTTCGGTCGGTCGAGATCGGGAGCGCGATTGTTGCGTTCGAAAAACTGTTGGGTCACGAGCTGACGCGAATTGCGAAATGGTAGGGCTCCGATATCGGTGCGAAGCTTTCGTAATCTCACGAACAGATTTGGGGCCGCTTTGAGCATTTCGAACTTGAACATCTGCTTTGCAGCAGACTTACTCTTGGAGAGAAGCTTCATAATACGCAGGGTGTATTGAGCAGCCGCGCGAAGATTGCCGGACTGAATGTTCAGCCGAACGTGATATATCAAACCACGCGCCAAGCTTGCGAGAATCTGTTTCCCAGCGACCGAGCCCTCTAAACGCGTCAAGAGTATTTCAGCGATTGCCTCATCTTCGATGAGCTCAGCGCATCCATACTTTGAAAAGACCGCTTTTCGGATGATTGAGCGTTCCTCACTGGTGAGTGGTTCGCTCATCAACTCCGCGGCAATCGCAAAATCTTGAATTGCCCACGCCCAGATTTTCTTACGTGCATAAACAACCGCTCGGTTCAAAAGAGCGATGCGGTTTACACTCGGCTTTGAAATGTCTTCTGAATGTGCATATGAGGCGAGCGGGATCGAGTATCGGACCGCTCTAAAAATGGTTTTGTCAGAATCAATCCAAGCCTGATTTCGATCGCTGATTTGGCTATTTCCCCGGCCACGTAGTCCATCATGAACGCGTTGCAGGAAGAGCAGCTCATTGGTTCCAGCAACACTCCCTTGCTGCAGCAACCTGAGTACCATCTCGTAATCTACTGAACGCGTCAGTGCTTCATCGAAAGGACCAACTTTTTGATAGAGTGATCTTTTGACCATCATGCCCGGTTGATGGATAAATAAGTCTTGTAGAGTTGCGAGCAAAACATCGCTCGGCTCACAATCAGCCCAGTATCCCGTGCCAAGCATTTTGCGAGCCTCGCCAGGCCGCTCAACGAAGCGGTCATAACGACCATAGGAGATGTCCACACCTTCGTCTTCAATCAGCGATACAAGCGTCTGGCGGGCGCCGGGGAGGATGAGATCATCATCGTCTACAATCCAAACGAGCGGGTTTTCAGTTTGCGCAAGCCCAAGGTTGAGCGCCGCCGATTTGCCTTGATTGGGTGTTGAAACAAAGCGAAGCGCGCTGCCATAAGACTTTAAAACATCGACGGTGTCGTCGCTCGATCCGTCATCGACCACGAGCAATTCATCACCCGGCTGCAAATCCGCCAAAACTGCATCAATGCTCTCTCGAAGGAGTGACGCGCGATCGCACGTGGGGATAATGACTGAGACCTTGCTGCGTGACATCACAAAGATGTTGTCCCTCTAACTTACGACAAAAATTGAAGCCGAGGTCATGCCAGAGACGTGCCAACTGCCGCGAAACGCCTGTATTTAGGGCCTGTGACGCTCATCGATGAGCTGAATTGCACACACAGCAATGGGCGGCAGAGCAGGAAAAAAGGGGCAAACCGCGTGTCGGTTAGCGTGTCATTCTCGCAACCAGGCTGAGCCCAACACTTCTAACTGCGGGTTGTTCAATCCGATCCTTTACCGGACCCGAAACTGCCCCGCGGTGCGCACATAGATCAGGCACTCAGATTGGCTGTCGCATGGCACATCATGCTGAACACTTTCGGTCGAGGAGAAGTATCCGCCGGGCTCCAGGCGCGTTATCTCCGGGAGGCCGTCTACGGCATGAACAATCTCGCCTTGGATCGTGACCGCCTTAATCAGGTCATCTTCAGACCAGAGACGTCCTTCAAAGCCGGATGGCAGTTTGAGCATAGATCCACTGGGCGCACCTTGGCTCAGATCCCCCCCAAAGCAGGGCCACTTGCGGACTGTCTGCATCAGCGGCAATCCATTTGAACTCATCTGCACTCATCCACATCATGTTTGAACGCAGTAAATTCAGAGGACGCTCACCATTGTCGAATGCCTGATCACCAGGCTGCACCAGATACGGCCCCTCCAGAATCTCTAGGAAGGCTGTTCCGCCTAATCCTGGACGTGCGGATGTGATGTGAACTTCGCCCGCAGGCTGCGTCCAAAACGTTCCCGGCCCCATCCACATGTTTGCTGCACTGGTATCATCATTGTGTACTTCTCCGCTAATAACGACCGCGAATAACGAGCGCGCGATATGTAATGTTGTGAATATGAGGCGGTGATGAGAACCCTTCAGCAAACCGCAATAAGACGCCGGATGGAATATTCTCACGAATGTCACCCCAGAGCACGCCTGCCTGCGGACTGGCATCCCCGCGAGCGGGATTGAGAGGTTAGTAATCCACCTGATCCGGCGAGATCACTTGGACAGTTTCGAGTTGGCTCGGACTGTCCGTTTTCAAACGGTTGAGACACTCTGATACTTTTGGATCAGGAGAGATTGGCTCATCTGGTTTGGTTTAATCAGTAGATCTTGCATGATGCAAGCGGCGTAGTTTCATGGTCCTCCGTTTGGTT
>JABSPZ010000017.1 GCA_013213785.1 Henriciella sp.
CCGGACACAGGTCAGTACCAGACCAAGGTGCGCCGAAAACTCGAAAAAGACCTTGCAATGCAGGAGCCATCCACACAAGACGCTCAGATCAACGCGCCAGGGCATCCTCGATCAGCTGTGCGGTCTCTTTGACGCCATAGAGCGCTATGAAGCCGCCAAAGCGTGGGCCTTGGCTTTGGCCGAGGAGGACTTCGTAGAGGGCTTGGAACCAGCCGCGCAGGTTTTCAAATTCGTGCTCTTTGCCGACGGTGAAGGTCAGCGTTTGTAGCTCACCTTGATCGACCGGGTCGCTCCATTCGCGCAGGCGTTTCGCCAGGTCTTCCATTGCGGCGCGTTCTTGCTCATCCGGGGCGCGGTAGGATTTGGTTGGCTCCACGAAGTCGCGATAATATTCCATCGCATAGCCTGCCAGTCTATCCAGAAGCGGATGGCTCTCGGGTGAGGCCTCTGGCGCATAGCGGGAGATGAAGCCCCACAGCTGTTCGCGGGTTTCTGGGTTCGCGGCGCTGACCAGATTGAGCAGCAGAGCAAAGCTGACGGGCGACGTCTCTGCTGGCGGGTTGCCGTCATGGATGTGCCAGACCGGATTGCCGATTTGCGCTTTTGGTTCCTCGCTCGGGAATTTCTCCAGGAAGGTCAGATACTCGTCCACGGCCTTTGGGATGACGTCGAAATAAAGCTTCTTCGCCACGCGTGGTTTCTGGAACTGATATAGCGACAGGCTTTCCTGCGGCGCATATTTCAGCCACTCTTCGACGGCGATGCCATTGCCTTTGGTTTTGGAGATTTTGGTGCCGTGCTCGTCTAGGAAGAGTTCATAGACATATTGTTGTGGCGGCTGACAGCCGAGGATGCGCGTGATCTTGGAATAGATCGGGGCATTGTCTTGGTGGTCTTTGCCGAACATCTCAAAGTCGACGCCGAGCGCGGCCCAACGCATGCCGAAATCCGGCTTCCATTGCAGCTTCGTATTGCCGCCTGTGACAGGAAGTGTGACGTCCGTGCCGTCCTCATCCTCGAACGTGATCGTCCCAGCCTTCGCATCGATCGCTTTCATCGGGACGTAAAGTACACGGCCAGTCGTCGGTGAGATTGGCAAGAAAGGCGAATAGGTCGCCTGACGTTCTGCGCCGAGGGTTGGCAGCATGACGCCCATTATCTCGTCGAACTTTTCGAGTGCGCGCAGCAGCATCGGGTCGAACGTGCCGTCTTTATAGCAATCGGTGGCCGACAAGAACTCATACTCAAAGCCGAAACTGTCCAAAAAAGAACAGAGCCGCGCGCCCATATGCGCGCCATAGCTGTCATGCGTGCCAAACGGGTCCGGCACATCGGTTAGCGGCTTTTGCAGATATTGATCGAGGCTTTCCGGGTTCGGCACGGTTGGCGGCACTTTACGCATGCCGTCCATATCGTCTGAGATACAGATGAGTTTGGTTTCAAAGTCGCCGCCGGTCAGCGCTTCAAACGCGGTTTTTACCATCGTTGTGCGCACAACTTCGCCGAAGGTCCCGATATGCGGCAAGCCAGACGGACCATAGCCGGTCTCGAACACCACGGGCCCCTGTTTCGGTTTGCCCTGTTTCTCCATATTGCGCAGGCGTTTGAGTAGGGCGCGCGCTTGTTCGAACGGCCAGGCTTTTGCGGTTTCTGCGAGCGTTTGGAGATCACTCATGAATTGGGCTCCTTGGTTGAGGGCCGGGAGGTACCACTCCAAGCGCTCCTGTCAAAGGTGGATTCAGAGGAATTCGCGATATTGAGTTAAAAATGTTTGACATGTCAAAAATGTTTTACTACATGGGGTGTACAAGATTTTTGACATGGGGGTCTCTAATGGGATTTCAAGAAAAGATGGCTTGGGCCATGGTTGTGGTTCTGATCGTCACGGGCGTAACGTACTTTAGCACAGTCTTTCAGGCGTCGGCGGCGCTCGGCGCTGTTGCACCGCCAGACCTGCCTCTTATGTTTGGATATGCGGTGTTTTTGGTGGTTTTGACCATCGTGGCAGCGGTTATCATATCAGTTTCTCGGCCATCTGAAGCGGGCGAAGGGCCGGATGAACGCGACAAACTCATCCAGTATAAAGGCGAGGCCCAGAGTGGTCGCTTGATGGGGGCTCTAATGATTGGCGCCCTGCTAGGCGTGGGCATGAGCGGCGACGCGAATTTACTATTCCATTTTGTCTTTGCGAATTTGATTATCGCACAGATCGCCCAGTTTGGTTTTCAGATCCTCTATTATCGCAGAGGAGCTTGAGTCATGTCATTCTGGGAAAGGAACACCATCGTCCTCGCGCTTGGGTCGATCATCGGAGGCGTCTTCTACTTTTCGATTGTGACCTGGCAGTCTCTCGCCGCGGGAAGCCTGGTCGCACCAAGCCTCGCGGTCTGGATCGGCTATATGGTCTTGCAATTCTGCGTCTCAATGCTGGGCATGTGGCCAGGTGCACGCAAACTAAAAGCTGATCCAGAAAACACGGCGCCTGCTGACGGCGATGAACGCGACCGCCTCATTCGGATGAAGTCTGAGGGCCTGCAGGGGCACATTATGTCCGCCCTGATTTTTGTTTGCATGGCGGCTTGGTTTTTCCATTCGAGTGTAGCGCTTCTGTTCCATTCCCTGGTGGCCGCTTTAATCTTGAGCGAGCTGGCGCGTGCGGGCTGGCAAGTCTTCAATTACAATCGGGCGATCTGATATGGCGAAGCGTCCACCGATCACCAATCGCGTCAAAGAACTGCGCGAGGCGAAGGATCAAATGAGCCAGTCAGCCCTGGCGAAAGAAATTGGGGTCACGCGCCAAACCGTCATTGCGATCGAGCAAGGGAAATACTCGCCCAGCTTGGAAAGCGCTTTCCGAATTGCCCGTGTGTTCGACGTCGGATTAGAGGATGTCTTTGGGTGGGACGGCGACTAAAGCCCAACCGGATGCACCTCTGAGAGACCGCGGAGGCGAAGCCGAGCAAGCAATTCCTTGGAGCGTTCGACCGTGACTGGATCGCCATACTCCATAATGGTACGCTCTCTCTGATCGGACTTGGTGTCACGATGGAACACTTTTGTGGCGATTAGGCGTTTCATATTGCTTCCCTTCGACTTTCTGTTCGATGAGAAGCAATATTCGCGCCATAGGCGAGTTTTCTGAGCCCGTTTTAAGGCGTAACCGTGTTAAACCAGAAAGGCGGCTGATCGAGTGCATCGAACATCGCGGAAACAGCGCCGCGTTTGCCGCCTACTTTCATCTTACCTGTCGTTACCAATCCAAGCGGGCTGGCATCTCCCAAGACTAATCGATCAAAATTCAGGCGGTCGATCGTGACGGTGGCCGCGGGATCTTCGATTGTCCCTTCGCGCGGAACGATGACGGCTTTCTCTACCAGAAGCGAGATGGTCTCGCCCGTGTCCGGAAAGTCAAACACAATCGCGAACGGGTCCCGGTCAATCTTCGACGGATTGTATCGGGCCGCGAGTGCATCGAACAAATCGATCGATGGAACAGCTCTCAGAAAATCTGCATTGCCAAGTTGCGGGTTGCCAACATTGGGAAGTCCGCGGCGAAGTTCCGCGGCACCGGTCAGATAATAGCTGCGCCAAGCTCCGCTTTCCGCTTGAAAGCCGAGCTGTTCATAGGCGGCCGATAGCCAATCCCGCGCCTCTTGGTTCTCCGGTTCTGCAAACACCAAGTGGTTGAACACTTCTGCGGCCCAGCGGTAATCCCCAGACGAGAAGGCATTCTGCCCGATTTCCAACACTGAAGCGGCCCCGCCCATGGCTTCAACATAGCGTTCGGCGGTGACCTCATGCGGCAGACGATTATACTCTGCTGGAACACCGCCCCACCATCCGAAATAGTGCTGATAGACGGCTTTGGCATTGTGATTGAGCGTGCCGTAATACCCTCTTGTCGCGAAATCATCGGCTTGGAAAGCGGGCTCTTCAACCGCTTCCGCCGCCTCGACCATGGTCGCGCCAGCATTTGCATTGCGCAGCGTCTGATCATGCACATAGCGATAGATGTCACGCTGACTGGCGAGGAATTGAACCACATTCTCTTGGCCCCAAGTGGGCCAATGGTGGGAGGCAAAGACGACGTCACTGGTTTCGCCATACTCGGCCAGAACATAGTCGATCGCGCGGCTCCATTTGAGCGCGTCTCGAACTTTCGCGCCACGCGGGGTCAGCACGTTATGGAAGGTCGCGGTTGCAACTTCAGCCGTGCAGAGCGCGCGCTTCTCAGGCAGGTAGAACATAAATTCTGCTGGCGCCTCAGTGCCAGCCGCATCGATGAATTCGAAGGTCACACCATCAATGACGCGGACTGTTCCGCGGCCTTCAATCTCTTCGGTTGGAAGAAGTAAGCTAATCGTCCCGTTCGGGAGGCCGGGTCCTAGACCCGACCCAACATGCGCGGTCGTAGAGCGGGGCAGCGTATTACCGAACATTAGCGTTGAACGGCGGCCCATCTGATTGCCTGCGATCAGGTTTTCCGACACGGCGCTTTCTGAAAATCCAATCGGGGCAAGAACAGGCACGCCATTGGCGACATCCTCGTCCGAGATAACGCCGCGCGCGCCGCCAAAATGGTCCGCATGAGAGTGCGTGTAGAGGACCCCTGTCACGGGCCGCTCGCCGAGTGTGTCATTTACAAGCTTCAGCGAGGCGGCTGCGGTTTCAGTTGCGGTGAGGGGGTCGACGATAATCCAACCCGTGTCGCCCTCGATTACACTCATGACCGAGAGATCATAGCCGCGCACCTGATACACGCCATCCATCACTCTGAAGAGGCCGTGATGCGCTGCGAGTTGGGATTGCCGCCAAAGCGAAGGGTTCACGGTCTCTGGCGCATTGCCGTCTAGGAATTCAAACTGCGGAATGGCCCAAACGACCGAGCCGTCATCTCCGAGAATAGCCTCGTCTTCGATGTACGCGATGCGATCACGGCGGGCATCTTCACCGTCAGAGCCGGGCGCTAGATCAAGCCGCGCCGCGAGGGAGGCATTGGCTTGCTTCGTTGCTTCGGTTGCTGTGCCTGGAGACGGGAGGCCCGCTTCGATAGCCGCTGCAGTAGGTTCAGGCGTAGGGGGAATTGCTGGGTCTTGGCCACAGGCCGATAAGAGCGCTCCGCCGAGCGCCGCCATCCATGTTCGCATTCTCGCCTCCCAATTATGACACCAGAAGTGTCATAATTTTATTGGGTCAACAAGAACGCGTTGCTGTTGTTATTTTAGAAGCGGTCGAGCCGTGTGGGTAAGCCGTATTCGGTGAGGCGTGTGCAGGCCCAAGCGTATTCGCTGGCGCAGGACTCTTGCAGCAGACGGGTCGCGGTCGGTCGGTCACGCCGTCCGCCTAGGCCCATATACATCATATTACCAAGCCCTGCGCAGCCGCCTGGGTCCTTTAGGCTGCAAGCCTGCTCGTATAAGGCGCGTGCATGTTCGAGATCCACACTGCCATCCTCATCTTTTTGAGACGTATAGGCCTGTTGCATACAAGCTTCCGGATGGCGCCCTTCAAGGCAGGCGGCGTCATAATATGTTTTGGCCTTGGCATAATCTTGGACGGTGCCATTGCCACGGCGATACATTTCGCCGAGCGAGAAACAGTTCCGGGCCCACTGATCCTGTGGGAGCGAGCGGTCCGTGCAAAGCTTATCAAAAATGACCAAGGCTTCTTCCATCCGGCGTTCCGCGCGCGCTAGGTCAACGCCATCTGAAGGACGGATGATGTCGCGGTCCTCAGCACCGAAGGTCAAACGCGCCGCATCACGCATAGCGCGTTCTGCGAAATACTCATCGGCGTTCTTTGGCGTTGGTTTTGGTTTGCCAAACTGAGCTGAGGCCGCGCCGCTCAGCATCGCCATTGCTATCAGAAGGGCGAATAATCTAACCAACATGAAACGCTCCGTGATTTGTGTCATGTGTAACAAGATAACTAGGAATGCGGCGCTTTTCTGTCGAGTCTTGCCAGACAGTCATTGCGCTGCCACCGTGAAGAAAAGCGGAGGATCTCATGTCACACGAAAATCAGAAACCCATCGGCTCGGGCTTTGGCGCAAAAACACCTGCCGCAGATGTTGTGAAAGGCTTGGATCTAAGCGGCAAGAACGTGATCGTTACCGGCGGATATAGCGGGATTGGCATTGAAGAAGTTCGCGCTTTGGCGGGCGTTGGCGCGCATGTGACGGTCCCAGCGCGGCGTCCGGATGCAGCCAAGGAAGCCCTCGCGGAGGTTGATGGACAGATTGAAGTTGCGAGCATGGATCTCGCTGATCTCGCCTCGGTCGGGAAGTTTGCCGATGACTATGTCGGAAGTGGTCGCCAGCTCGATATCTTGATCAATAATGCCGGCATCATGGCCTGTCCCCTCGCGCGCGTCGGCCCTGGATGGGAAAGCCAATTCGGCATCAACCACTTGGGACATATGGCGCTGGCGCAAGGCCTGCTGCCTGCGTTGAAAAAGGCGGGAAGCTCGCGTGTTGTGGCTCTTTCCTCAACAGCGCACATTCGCGGCGACGTGAATTGGGAAGATCCGCATTACGAGAACAGTGAGTATGATAAATGGGGTGCCTATGCGCAGGCCAAGTCTGCGAACGCCTTGTTTGCGCTCGGCGCAGACCGCCGCTGGGATGAGTTTGGCGTCACAGCGTTTGGTGTCCATCCGGGCGGTATTTTCACGCCTCTGCAACGCCATCTCAGCGTAGAAGAAATGGCGGCCATGGGTTGGATGAACCCAGACGGTACCGTTCCGCCTGCCATCCAGGCCATGTTCAAAACGCCGGAGCAGGGCGCCTCGACGGCGACGTGGGCAGCAACGTCGCCACAACTTGAGGGACGTGGCGGCGAGTATTGCGAAGACTGTGATATCGCGCAGCTTGCTGGACCTGATAGTCAGCGATGGGAGCACGCGCGTCCCTGGATTTGCGATAACGAAAAGGCGGACCAGCTTTGGTCTATGAGTGAGAAAATGCTCGCTGACGCTTAATGCTCAACTTTTTGGTTGAATAAAATCCTTCCTCTGATATATTCATCTATATGGTTGAATATAATGATGTCCTGAACCAAACATTTCGTGCGCTGGCCGATCCAACGAGACGCGCGATGCTGGAGGATTTGCGCCGCGGTCCCAAAACGATTGGCGCGCTGGCTGAGCCATTCGCGATCAGTTTCGCCGCCACATCGAAGCATTTGGGTATTCTCGAAGACGCTCGACTGATCCGGAGGGAGAAGCAGGGCCGTGAACGCCTCTGTCATTTGGAGCCTGGCGCGATGCAAGAAGCGAAGGCGTGGCTCGAGCAGCATGCAGCCTTCTGGAACTCAGCTTTGGAAGCTTTGGAAACTGCTTTAAACGAATAGGATGATGCAAATGGGTGATTATGCGACTTATCCGGAGAACGCCGTGCTCGAAATCTATCGGGATTTGCCGGGACCGATTGATCGCGTGTGGGACTATTTGACGAAGTCGGAACTCCGCAAGAAATGGCTCTGTGCGGGTGTGGTTTCAAATGAAGTCGGCGGGGAAATCCAGTTTCAGTTTGATCACTCTTTGCTTTCTCAACACCCAACACCGGACAGTCACCAAAACAGCGGCGATCAAAAGATGACGGGCATCGTACGCGTGTATGAACCACCGCATCATCTTGCCTTCTCATGGCCATCTGCAGAGGCTGAAGCGCCGACGGAAGTGGTCATCAAGTTGACTGAGACCGAAGCGGGTGTTCGGTTGCATCTACGTCATGAAAGAGTGATCACCTCTGATTATAAGTCAGGTGCATCAGCCGGGTGGCATACGCATTTGGACATTCTCGGCGACACACTCGCGGGCGGTGTCGGTCGCGATTTCTGGGAGCACTTTTTGCCATTAGAGCAGGAATATAAGGCTAAACTGGCGGAGGTTTGATGGCTCAAACGGCAGGATACTCAGGCAAACCACTTTACCAAAAGCTGGGGATGAAGCCCGGTATGACCTGTTTGAGCATGCGTGCGCCGGATCATTATACCCAGCTAGTCGATGGGGCCGAGGGTGTTCGGATCGTTCGCCGAGCGGCGCCTGCCGAGATCGTTCATGCCTTTTGTGCACGCCGTCGAGACGTCGCGCCTATGTTTGAGCGCGCATTGGCGAGCGTGAAGCCTGGCGGGATGATTTGGATGTCCTGGCCCAAAAAGAGCTCGGCGCTTTTCAAAGACCTGACAGAGCAGGACTTGCGGGATCATATCCTGCCACTTGGCTAGGTCGATGTGAAAGTCTGCGCGGTTGATGCTGACTGGTCAGGATTGAAGTTTTTGAAGCGAAAGGCTTGAGCGTCTTCCCGGCAACCGCTTGACGAACTTGGACACTCAGAGCAGGGAAGCCAGATGTCTGGAACGGAATCCAATTCCTCACCTGAGCGCCAAAAGGGAAAAACGGGGCTCTGGCTCGCTGCCGCAGCCTTTGCCCTGATCATCATTCTATTCCTGTTTGGTCGCTACACCGAGTTCCTAAACATCGAAGCTCTGCAGAATGCGATCATGCAGTTCGCGAGCGGGCCGTGGGGTGTTCCGGCTTTGATACTGACCTTTTGCGGCTGCGCGTTTATAGGTGTGCCGCAATTCTTGCTGATTGGGATTGGCGTCTATGCCTTCGGTCCTGTTTGGGGCGCGGTTTGGTCATGGGTTGCCACGCTTTGTTCTGGCACGCTGACATTCTGGCTCGGGCGCCTGTTTGGTGAGGCGACCCTGCAGCGCGTAGGGCAGGGGCGACTTAAGCGGTTCGCGGATTTTGTGGCAAAGAATGCCTTTATCGCTAGCGCCGTTGTCCGAAATGCGCCAACCGGACCATTCGTGATGGTCAATATGTTGTTTGGGGCGATCCGCGCGCAATACCTGCATTATCTCGCCGGTATGGGGATTGGTATTATTCCAAAGATCGCGCTGGTCGCGTTTGGGCTGCAGGCGATACAATCAGCGCTCCAGGGGAATATCTGGACGGCAGTCATCGCAGCGGTAGCGGCAGTCGCGGTCTTTGTGGGTGGTTTCCTTTATGTGCGGCATCGGCGTCGTAAAGGGGAAAATATTGCGCTTAGCGCAGATTAGGCTGTTGACACTGCCGGCTCGTCGCCGCATTGCAATGGCCATGCGCAAGAATTTGCCTCTTCTGGACCTACTCCTCCTTATCGGCCCCTGGCCGGTAGCGACGGCGTCGTAGAGCGCACGTCCACGGCCAGGGGATAGACCTTAAAAAGTTCTTCACATCACCAGGCCAGATAGATGACCGATACAACTGATATTGTAATTTTCGACACAACCATGCGTGACGGCGAACAGTCGCCAGGCGCATCCATGACCCATAATGAGAAGCTTGCGCTCGGCGAACTCCTCGAAACAATGGGCGTCCACGTGATCGAAGCTGGCTTTCCCGCTGCTTCGGTCGGCGACTTTGAGGCGGTGAGTGAAATCGCCCGCCGTTCTAAAACAGCCACGATTTGTGGTTTAGCGCGCTCGACGCCCGGCGATATCGATCGCTGCGCTGAAGCGGTGCGCAATGCAGCGAAGCCGCGGATCCACACGTTTATCTCGACCAGTCCGGTGCACATGAAGCATAAGCTCAAAATGGGACCGAATGCTGTACTTGAGGCGGTTGGTCGGTCTGTCGCACAGGCGCGAAACCTCGTCGATGACGTTGAATGGAGCCCGGAAGACGCAACCCGCACAGAGTTTGGTTTCCTGTGTAAGTGTATCGACGCAGCGATCGCGTCAGGGGCGACGACGATCAACATTCCGGACACGGTCGGATATTCTCATCCAGAAGAGTATGGCAACCTAATCCGTCGCTTGCGTGAAACGATCCCGGACAGCGACAAAGTGATTTGGTCCACGCACTGTCACAATGATCTGGGGCTAGCCGTCGCGAACTCGATTGCTGGTGTACAAGGCGGCGCGCGTCAGGTGGAGTGCACAATCAATGGCCTCGGTGAGCGCGCGGGGAATGCCGCGTTGGAAGAGGTTGTGATGGCGTTCAATACGCGCCGTGATGATCTGCCATTCACAACAGGTCTGGATACGACAAAACTGGCTTCTGCCAGCCATATGGTGAGCCGGATTACTGGCTTTCCGGTGCAATACAACAAGGCGATCGTCGGCAAGAACGCCTTCGCTCACGAGAGCGGCATTCACCAGGATGGCATGCTGAAGAATGCCGAAACGTATGAAATTATGCGGCCGGAAGACGTAGGTGTCTCGAAAACGAGCTTGGTAATGGGCAAGCATTCAGGCCGCCACGCGTTCCGCGATAAGCTCGAGAGTTTGGGCTATGAGCTCGACAAAGATAGCCTGAACGAAGCGTTTAAGCGCTTTAAAGACCTCGCGGACCGTAAGAAACATGTTTTCGACGACGATTTGATCGCCCTCGTTGATGATCAATTGTCTGCCATGGGTGAGCGTATCGCGTTTGAGCGTTTGCGCGTCGTGGCGGGGTCTGAAGGGCCACAGACCGCGGACCTCAGCGTTCTGGTCGATGGTGAAAGCCACTCCGTCTCTTCTGAAGGCAATGGTCCTGTCGATGCTGTGTTCAACGCCATTCGGACGATCATTCCGCACGAAGGAAAGCTTGATCTCTTCCAAGTGAGCGCCGTCACGGGCGGGACTGATGCTCAGGCAGACGTGCATGTTCGCTTAAAAGGTGAGGGCATCATGGCGACAGGTCGGTCGTCAGATCCAGACACTTTGGTGGCTGCGGCGAAGGCATATATTCACGCGTTGAATAAGCTGGAAGCGCGTCGTTTGAAGCGAAAAGCGGCTTAAACGTTAACAAACGAAGCGTTTGTGTTAACGAGACGTGTATCACAACTTCACGCTGAATAAGCCTTTAAACATTGATAATTTGCCATGTGTACGGATCGTACGCATGGCAAATTATTTTGACTTGCTTTAATCAAATCTAAACGGCATGAGGGTACAGGGCTGATCAGACTATCAATGCTGCGCGTGTTCAATGGCGGACCGTGCATAAGAAAAAGCGGCGTGAGAAAATGATCGGAAGCCTACTCGGAGTTCTTTCCACAGACATGGCCATCGACCTCGGGACAGCGAACACGCTGGTCTACGTAAAAGGTCAAGGCATCAAGCTCGATGAGCCTTCAGTGGTTGCGTATATGAACCAGGGCGGCCGTAAGATGGTTTATGCCGTTGGTGACGACGCCAAGAAGATGCTTGGCAAAACTCCGCTGAACATGGAAGCCATCCGTCCGATGCGTGATGGCGTGATCGCGGATTTCGAAGTCGCGGAAGAAATGATCAAGCACTTCATTCGCAAAGTGCATAATCGCCGAGCCTTTGTCTCACCGCTTATTATCATTTGCGTTCCGAGTTCAGCCACGAATGTTGAGCGCCGCGCAATTCACCAGTCTGCTCTGGCAGCAGGGGCGCGCGAAGTTCATCTGATTGATGAACCGCTCGCAGCCGCGATAGGCGCTGGTCTTCCGATTGAAGAGCCTGCTGGATCTATGGTCGTTGATATTGGTGGCGGGACCACCGAGGTCGCGGTCTTGTCGCTCGGTGGCCAGGTTTATTCGCGCTCTGTCCGTGTTGGTGGTGACAAGATGGACGAAGCCATCATGAATTACCTCCGCAAGCATCAGGGTATTCTTGTTGGTGAAATGTCAGCTGAGCGGATCAAAAAACAAATCGGCACCGCGATGGCGCCTGAGAACGGCGATGGTATGACCGTTACGGTGCGCGGTCGCGCGACCGGCGATGGCGTGCCGAACGAAGTTGAAATCAATGAAAAAATGATGGCTGAAGCGCTCGCTGACCCAGTTGGTGAGATCGTTGAAGCCGTTCGGATCGCGCTTGAGGCGATGCCGCCAGAGCTCTCTGCCGATATTGTGGATCGCGGCATCGTACTGACAGGTGGTGGTGCGCTATTGCGGAATTTGGACGTTGTCCTTCGCGAACAGGCCCGTCTTCCGGTGATGATTGCCGAAGACCCATTGAAATGTGTTGCGAATGGGTGTGGTTTCGTCCTCGAAAACCTCTCGCGCATGAAGAACGTCCTGTCACCAGAGGTTTGATCTGATTGACGCAGCCGAAGCTGCGCTCATAGAGGAAGGAAGCTGCCCATGCCTCGCAGCAGCGGCAAGGGATATCGTCAAAGACCGCTCCGTCGGTACGGCTTCTTTATAGCTGTTGCAGGCCTGATGGCGCTGTTGCTTTTGCAAACCTCTCCGCGCCTGAGTGAAGGTGTCGAGCCGATCCGAACGGCAGCCTCAGACCAACTATTCCATGTGACCCGCCCGAGCTTGATTGATCGCTTGAGCGGGGCGTCTGCCAAGGAACGACAGCTCCTTGAACTGGAAGCCCGTGTGCGCGAACTGGCGCAGTATAAGGCGCTCGCGCTGACCATGGCGGAGCGTCTGGAAGTCTATGAAGACATTCTGAACATGCAGGGCGAACCTGGCGGTGCGGAAGTTACGGCGCGGATTATGGCTGAAACGAATGGTCCGTTCGCAGAGGCGCTTCTAGCAAATGCTGGCGCCACGAACGGTGTCGCGGAAGGCTATTACGCTGAAAATGACCGCGGTTTGGTTGGCCGGGTCGTGCAAGTTGGACAGCGGTCCTCTCGTATCTTGAAGGTGACCGATTTTAACAGCCGTGTTCCGGTCATGGGCGAAGCGAGTGGATTGCGCGCCATTATGTTCGGTGGTCGCGACGGGTTGGGTCACTTAACTGATCTCCCGGAACAGGGTGCATTTTTGCCGAACGAGCGCATCCTGACATCGGGCGAAGGCGGACTTTTCCCGCGCGGCGTTGTGGTCGGTCATGTGCGCGGTGATGATAGCAAGGATATTCGCGTTGATTTGGCGATGCTCACAGGGCAGCTCAGCTATGTTCGACTGAAGCCCATCATTACGATCTCTCCGCCTGAAGAAAGTCCGATCGAGACAGAGTTATCTGCTTTGGCCGAGGAAGATCCGTCATGAACGGGCTTGGCGGGTTTGCTGATTTCCTGGCCCTTCGCTGGGAGAATGCCCGGCCTAGGTCCCGTTTGATCGTTGGTGTGCTTCTTGTGGCGATGATCGGTCTGGTTGGTTTGACCCCAAAAAGCTTATTCGGTGTACAATTGTCATGGCCGTACATTGGCTTGATTGCAGCCGTGGGGTGGGGGCGATCTGGTATCGCTTTTGGACCAATGGTGTTTCTCGTGCTGTTCGGGTTTGCGCAGGACGCGTCGCAAGCGCCGTGGGGCAGCCACGGGCTCGCCAATCTGCTGACTTATGGTCTCGCTGTGATTGTGTCGCAAATGGCGGATACAGAACGGTCACCGATCCTGACCTTTGTTCTCCCCGTTGTAACTTTGTTTTTCGGCATCATGCTCGTATGGCTCGTGGCCAGCGTCTCATCCGGACATGCTGCGCGCGTTACTCCGATGCTGACAGCATATTTCGCGACTCTTGTTGTGCACATGTTGATCGCGCCGCTTTTTGATCTCGGAATTCGACGCGGTGTTTCAGGAGGGGCTGTCTCGTGAGAGGAACAAGACCCGTTGATGCGATGTTTAATCGCCGCGCCATGATCGCTGCGGGCGGCGGCGCTATGCTGTTTGGCGGTTTGATCACGCGTCTCTTCCAGCTTCAAATCATGGAGCATGAGAGGTTTGAAGTTGCGGCGGCTGAAAATGGCGTTCGCTTGGACCTTGCCCCGCCGCAGCGCGGGCGAATTCTCGATCGTTTCGGGCGGCCGCTGGCGGCCCATCGCCAAGCTGGACGGGTTTCATTTGTACGTGAGCAATCTGACGATATTGCGCGGCTGCTATCGAAGCTATCCGACCAGATCGAGATTTCCCCAGAGCAACAAGCTCGCTTGATCCGCGACTCCCGTCGCCATGCGAGCTTCCAGCCGACCATTGTTCGCAGTGAGCTCTCTTATGAGGACTTCTCGCGCCTCTCTGTCCTCGCGCCTAGTCTGCCAGGCTTGCAAGTTGAGATGGCGCCGACGCGCTCTTACCCGCGAGGCCGCGATTTCGCACACGTTCTCGGCTATGTAGCAAAAGCCAGTGAAACGGATTTGGTGCGCCTGAGCGAAGGCGCCAACGCCCAAGAGCGCGCAGCTGTTCGCCGACTGTTTAAACACCCTGACATGCGCACCGGCCGATCCGGTGTTGAGCGTTTCGCAGAGGAATGGCTTCGTGGAGAAGCGGGTTTCCGGAAGCTTGAAACCAACGCAGCTGGCCGGATTATTCGAGAGTTTGACGACCCAAGCCTCGCGCCGAAACCCGGGCGCGATCTTTATCTAACGGTCGATGCGGAGCTCCAAAAGTTCGCAATTGATCGGTTCGGAAAAGAGAGCGGCGCCGCTGTCGTTTTGGACATCGAAACCGGCGATATTCTCGCCTTTGTGTCGACACCGGCCTTCGACCCGAATGATTTCGTGAATGGGATTTCGTCTGCCGACTACGCGGTCCTACGCGATGATGTTGAGTATTCTCCGCTCTATCACAAAGCCTATGACGGCACCTATCCGCCCGGCTCGACCTTCAAAATGGTTGTTGCGGCGGCTGCGCTAGAAGCCGGTGTGATTGATCCGAATGAGCGGATCTATTGCCCAGGCCACTATCGATTCGGGAACAATACCTGGCACTGTTGGAAGCACCGTGGTCATGGGTCGGTCAACATGCACTGGGCGATCAAAGGCTCGTGCGACGTCTATTTCTATGAAATCGCAAGACGGATGGGTATCGAGAAAATTGCCGACATTTCCAAGCGTTTTGGATTTGGTCAGCGCTGGGAGCTTGGCTTGACCGGCGGACGTAGCGGCGTTGTCCCGAACGATGAGTGGAAGCGGGCCACGCGCGGGGAGCCTTGGTATGAAGGCGAGACACTGAACGTTGGTATTGGTCAGGGGCAAGTCTCTACATCGCCGCTCCAACTCGCCGTGATGAGCGCGCGGATTGCTGCGGAAGGCAAGGTAATTACACCTCGGATCATCGGTGAGGGGCCACGCCCAGAGAGCGATATCCCTTTTGATGCCCCGCTTGATCCCGAATTTATGAAGCGCATGAAGGCCGGCATGTACGGTGTGACGTCCGAAGCGGGCGGAACTGCATTGCGCTCAGGTGATTTGGGGCTGGGCGGGCCAAGGCTTGCTGGCAAAACCGGAACCTCGCAGGTGCGCCGAATTTCTGCCGCCGAACGCCGGAGCGGGATCCTAAAAGGTGGTGCGATTGATCGCCGCCTTCGAGATCACGCTCTTTTTGTCGCCTATGCGCCGCATGATGACCCGAAATATGCGATCTCTGTCATTGTTGAACACGGGGAGGGCGGGTCTAAAGCCGCAGCGCCCGTGGCTCGCGATATTATCGCGGAGGCGCTTCGCCTCGATGCGCGCCGCACCCCTGCCTACACGCGAACAGCGTCTCTTGGTGGAAGCGGCGGCGCCGGTGGCGGGGGGCGCTAGGCTTGGTTACAATCCGGTCCAATACGCTCGATTTTTCGCGAAAATCACTCTGGAGCCAATTTCAGGCGCTGCCCTGGGGGTTGATCCTGATGATTTGTGCGATGGCGATGATTGGCGTCGCGATCTTGCATTCAGCAACCTTCACCAATCCAGAGGAAGCCGGCTTGCCTATGCGCCAAGCGACCCGGTTTGGTGTGGCGTTTGTCGTGCTTCTCGTCACAGCTATGGTGCCCGTCCGTTGGTGGTTTTGGGCGGCCTGGCCAAGCTATTTGGCAACTCTCATCCTACTCGTGGGCGTAGAGTTTTTCGGGACAACCGGCGGCGGTGCGCAGCGTTGGCTGCAGATTGGGCCGATCGGGGTCCAGCCATCTGAGTTTATGAAAGTGACGCTCACGCTCGCATTGGCGGCCTATTACCATAAACGATGGAATGATTACTCTGGCGGGTTCCTCATTCATTTGCCAGCCTTGGGTTTGATCCTGTTGCCGGCGGCCTTGATTTTTAGGCAGCCGGATTTCGGTACGACCCTCGCTTTATTTGCGTCCGGCGGGATCTTGATCTTTCTCGCTGGCCTTTGGTGGCGCGTGATTATGGCGATCAGTGTGGCCGCTGTGGCGAGTATTCCAGCGATCTATTTCTTTGTCCTCCAGGACTATCAACGCGAACGCGTCGATACTTATCTCGCACAGCTGACGGGCCAATCCGTCAACGTCATGGATGACGGCTATCAAATTGAACAAGCCAAGATTGCGATCGGGTCCGGGGGATGGACCGGCAAGGGATATATGGAGGGTACACAGTCTCAACTCGACTATATTCCAGAACAACACACGGATTTCATTTTGACCGTGTTGGCGGAGGAGTTTGGCTTCTTGGTGACCAGCGGTGTTCTGGTCTTATGGATGTTGATCTTAGGATTGGGGATGGCCATTGCGCTGCGTGCGGCAAGTCTCTTCGCCAGGTTTGCAGCGGCTGGCGCTGTTGCGACAGTAGCTTTCTACATCTTGTTTAATGTTGCCATGGTGCTCGGCTTGGTGCCGGTTGTGGGCGTTCCCTTGCCGCTTCTATCCTATGGCGGAACGGTTATGATTACGACCGCGGCGTGTTTTGGATTGGTTGGCGCAGTACATCTTGGCCGGAAAGACCCGATCAATACAGGCGCTTGATCTTCAGCCAATTTTAGCAATGAATCTTGCTCTGAAACCCAGTGATCGCGTTGATTTTTGCTGCCTTACGGCTAGTGTTCGGCCAAAATCATTCCCTGGGAGGAGACATTTATGGCAGCGATCGGTCGTAAGACAGATACGTGGGGCTCGCGCTTTGGATTCATTATGGCCGCGGTTGGATCATCCGTCGGCCTAGGGAACTTTTGGCGCTTTCCATTTACAGCAGGTGAGAATGGCGGCGGTGCGTTCATCGTGATCTATCTCGCATGCGTTGTACTCTTTGGACTGCCCGTTTTGATGGCCGAATACGGCATGGGTCGGAAATCCGGCATGTCCGCTGTGGAGGGTATTCACTCCTTGGCGCGCGCCGAAAGTAAGAGCGCGAATTGGGGCTTTGTGGCTTGGGTCGGATCCCTCGCGGCGTTCTTCATTTTGACCTTCTATATGGTGATCTCGGCTTGGGTGATTGCCTTTATCCCGCAGGCATTTTCTGGTGGATTTGAAGGCTTTACGGCGGAATCATCAGGCGCCAATTTTGGTGAAACGATCAGCAATCGCGGCATGATCCTTTGGTGTCTCGGTGGCTTTATAGCGGTGAACACATTCATCGTGGCGCGCGGCGTTAAAGGTGGGATCGAGCGGGCAGCTACGATACTGATGCCGCTCTTCTTCATCCTATTATTGGGCATTGTTGCGTTTGCATTGATCAATGGTGACGCTGCAAAAGCAGCGGCATTCTTGCTACAACCTGACTTCAGCAAAGTAACCTTCAGCACGTTCTTGGCTGCGGTCGGACAAGCCTTTTTCTCAATCGGCGTCGGATCTTGTTTGATGATCACTTACGGGGCGTATCTCTCGCGGGAAACCAATATTCCAAAGTCTTCCGCCATCGTTGCAGGCGCCGATACGATGGTGGCCTTGATCGCAGGGTTTGCCATATTCCCAATCGTGTTTGCGTTCGGTGCAGACCCGGCAGGTGGTCCAAGCCTGTTCTTCGTTTCACTGCCGATTGCATTTGGTTCCGAGGCCATGCCGATGGGAACTCTCATTGGCGGCGCCTTCTTTACGCTGGCGCTGTTCGCAGCTCTGACATCGTCCATCTCTTTGATGGAAGTCGGTGTTTCTTGGTTGGAAGAGCGCCAAGGCGTGAACCGCTGGGGCGCAGCGCTCGGCGTTGGCTTTGTACTGTTTATGATCGGAGCAGGTTACGTCTATTCCGCAGACTATATCGACTTTGCTGACATGATCACCGGTACCGTAATGTTGCCGCTGTGTGGTCTGCTCGTTGCGGTCTTCTCAGGCTGGGTCCTAAGCCGTGATATGCTGACATCAGAGTTTGGCGAAGGAACGGTCATGAACCTATGGCGATTCGCGGTCCGCTGGATCGTGCCACCAGCCATCGGCGTGATCCTCGTGTTCGGGATCATCGATAAATTCTAGAGGCCGAAAAAGCCTAAAAGGAAAACCCCGCCTCATCACTGAGGCGGGGTTTTTGTTTAGGATAGGTTTTTCATTGCGCCAGATATGGCCACGGAATGACTATTGAATTGGCGACAGCAATTCTGGAGCTGTGACCAGTTGGCGGACGCCGTGGGACTTTGTCTCGTTGAAGACGTTTCCTTCAGCAGCCCATTTGTGCAGCGAGTTGATATCCAGTTGTGCGCACATTGGACGAACGTTCCACGTCACTTGAGCTGGTAAGCACACAGCCTGCCTATAGCTTGGACCGGTGGTGGAGCCCGGGAAGGTGACAGGTGTGCCTGTATCTGACGGGATCATACCTGCCTGGTAAAAGCCGCCTTTCTCTTCCACGACAGCGGCCATTTCTGTGAAATCCAGCGCATTTGCGTCGTTCACGACCAGGAAGGTTTGCGCTTCAACACGTAGAAGCGGATCCGTGCAGCCCTCTGGAACGCATGCGCCAAGGCCCTCGCCTGGGGTGGCGTCACAAGTTGTGTGCACCCAGTGCACTTCGATGGTTTGACCTGGAACAACGCCCTTATAAGCGCCCTCAGATGGTGCCAGCTCCGCTGCGGAAAGATCGGTTGTTTCGTTACAGGCGTACCCACCGTTGTCCGACGCGTCGACGAAGACACTAAAGCCTGGGCCCTTATGCTCGGCATTGGTGTGAGTGTGGATATTGCAGAGGTTCATGGCGCTCGAAGTCGGTGCTTTCGGGAACGTCACCGTGTTCAATCCCATAACATTTGAAATATCGCGCGGCGTTTGCGGGCCTGCATCGAGGCAGAGCTCAGGTGCGGCTGCTTCGACGATTTCTGCTACGTCCTCGACGGCTTCTTCGGTTTCAGTCACGGCCGTTTCAACAGCCTCTTCTGGCGCGTCTGTTGTTTCAACGTTCGCACAGGCGACAAGGGCGGCCTAGCTGAGGCCACCAGCAAAAGATGTTTCATTGAATGTCACTCCCAAGTTTGACACTCTTGGAAATGGTTCGGCACACCAATAAGGCGAATACAAAATCCGGATTATTTTGATAGTTTCAAACAATCAAGCGTGATGTGCTGAGTAGGTGTTCCCGTTAGGTAGACCGAAAGCGTCGACCAAAATCACGGGTGCTGCGGATCAGTTTGTCTACGATACCAGGCTCTAGGCTCGAGTGTCCCGCATTCGGGACAATGTCCAACTCTGCGTTTGGCCAGGCCTTTTTCAGACCCCAAGCCGTGGAGAGCGGCGTGACGACATCATAGCGGCCATGCACGATTTTGCCTGGTATGTCCGCGAGCTTTTCAGCGGCTTGCTCCAGCAGCCAACCATCTTTTTCGAAGAAGCCTTTGTTCACGAAATAGTGGCACTCAATGCGCGCGAACGCGTCGGCGAAATCGTCTTCTTCAAATCGTTTCGGCCGGCTGGTGGGACCTTGGATGGTGATCGTTTCCCCTTCCCAGCAGGCCCACGCCTTCGCCGCCTTTTGCCGTTCCGCTTTATCATCGCCGGTCAGGCGTCGATGGAAGGCATGCAAAAGATCGTCGCGCTCGGCTTCTGGGATTGGCGCGACATAGCGATCGTATGAATCTGGGAACAGTCGGCTTGCACCTTCTTGATAGAACCAGCGGACTTCCGACTGAGTGAGCAGGAAGATGCCGCGTAGGATCAGCCCGAAGACGCGGTTTGTGTGGGTCACGGCATATGAAAGTGCAAGGGTGGAGCCCCACGATCCACCAAACAGAACCCATTTTTCGATCCCGAGATGCTCACGCACCGCTTCCATATCGCTGACCAGATTCCAGGTATCGTTTTCGCGTAGCTCGGAATGCGGCGTAGATTTCCCGCAGCCGCGTTGATCAATCAAAATGATGCGATAGACGGTCGGATCGAAGAATCGGCGCATTTCGGGGCTAGAGCCGCCCCCTGGGCCGCCATGAATTCCAATCACGGGCAGGCCTTCAGGATTGCCTGATTCTTCCCAATGGATCTCGTGTAGGTCGCTGACGCGCAAGAAACCTGTACGGCGCGCTTCTATCGGTGGATAAAGTTTAAGCATTTTTTGCCTTTGTTCACGACCTCTTCACCTATCGGCAGTTAGCTTATGAATAAAGGGTATGGACGGCGTTTTTCTCATCTGTATGTGTTATTGCAGGTGAGGGATGAATTTAGGCAGGTGAGAAGCCGGAATGCGTAGTGTACTTGTTTCTATCCTTCTAGCGGCGAGCCTTACCGGCTGCGCAACTGTTTCAATGGTGGCCTCAGAAGCGACTGTAGAAACCGAACTTACTGCCGCTGAAAGCAGTCTGCGAAAAGTCTCAGACGCTTATACCGACCTCGCAGAGCGTAAGCTTTGGATTGAGAAAAGCACCGGTCTGCTCGGTTTCGCGCGCGTTTTAATGGACGGCGCGAGCGATGCAGACGCGTCATCTGAGGGAACTTACCTCAAGCTCGTCACGACTGAAGCGCCCGTCGGTACGGATCAAATCACGTTCGTTAAGTCCGATATTGAGAGCGCCGCACATGGTCTCGATGTCGCAACAATGGAAGTTCAAAAGCTGTTCGGCGCTGGGCTTACAGCTAAGGCTCTTCGGGCGGATTTGCTGAGCTATGAAAGCGCGCTTGTTACGGCGAAAAAAGCGCGCCGAACGTTCGTCACGACGCTCTCTGATCTGGACGTTGAAGAGGTAAATTCGGCCTCTTATGCACTTACCGAATTAGACGTCAGCATCGACAAAGCTCGTGATGCAGCCGACAAATTGGCAGATTACGCTGCTGACCGAAAACTCGAAGAGTCACTCTCCTAGCGCCGCCAAACTGCTCGCAAGCGCTAGATAACCGGCATCGCTCTATCAAGTTGCCAAGCGTTTTCCATAATCGTTGAAAGATGTTCGGTGCGCTTCCGGGTCACTTCTGGTGTCCAGGCGACCTTATCTTTGATGTCCCGCGTGAGCGCGAATTCCGGATCACCTTGAGCGAAATAGAGATCTCTCTTTTCATTAAAGGAGAGGTTGTCAGCTTTTTGATTGATTGCCGAAGAAAGCAGCGCGAAGTTTCCGATCGTGTCGACCAAGTCGCGGTGGACGGCAGAATTCGGCCAAGCATTCTTCCAGGGAGACTCCTCAGGGAGGTTTTTCGGCAGCACGTGTTCGACGGTTGCACCATCACCCGGTCCGAGCGCTTGCCCGCTTTCAATCTCGGCATTCATTCGAAGCGCGATCGCGCGCCGCTGTGAAAAGGCACCAAAGCGACTTCGCAATCGGTTGGAGATCTCTCGGCGTTCTTCTCTCGACAGAGATAGAGGTCCGTTTTCCGCGAACAGTGCGCGCACATTGTCCGCATTGTCCGCGATTTTTTGGTACCGGCGCTGCCGGCTGCGTTGATCGGTAATGGCCATCATCGCGCCGAAGGCAAAACGCTCCAGGCTTTTGAAGAAGACGTATGCGTTCTCTGGGCTGCCATTGTGGTTCACAAGGAATTTCAGAGCCGGTGCCCGCCACAATTGGTGATCGATCAGGCGCAAATGGTTCAAGCATTCATTCACTTGATCGGTCATATTCCCGAACGTGCCTTTTCCGGTCGAAATCGTCACATAAGCATCGACATAGGCGGGCAGCTCTTTGCTCAGGAATTGCCGCGCACCGCCAGAGGTCTTGTTGATCACGGCTTTGCGAAACTCGCTCGCGCCTTTTCTCGCCTTGCGCGCATAGAGTGTTGAGATCTGATTGAGCAGGTCATCAAAGCCAGAGCCGCCAAGGCGCGATTCGTGTTCAGACCACTCGCGGGAGAACTTATCTGCCTCTTCCGGGGTCAGGTTCGCGTTCTCAAGAAGGTCGGTTTTGATAATATCGTGCGTGTTGGGGGATTTTCCGCGCGTGTTGAGAACCCGGAACACGTTGTAACCACCGTCCCAGTCTTCCACGACCACTTTCACGAGCAAAATGCGATTTCTGATCGTCTCAGCCAGCGCGCGTTGCGCTTCAGGAGACATATCGCGCACTGTGTTGATGAAATTCTGAAGGTTGCGCTTCATCCGCCGCTGGCTCTCGCTATCGTTCGGCTCAACATCAGACCGAAGGGAGGCACCAGGTGTTTGGATCGCCTCGCGCAGATAGGGACCATCAATATGATTGAGTGAGATGCGCCACAAAGGGGCGGCTGAGCCGTCCACGTCTGCGATCAGAGCGTGGATTTCTTCTCTCCGAGCCTCATCGGGCTCCATGTCCCGGAGGACGCTGAGCAGAATTGTAAGCGTGGTCAGGCGCTGCTGACCGTCTACGATCAGATACCTGTCGGCTTCTTTCACCAATACGATCGCACCGATAAAGTGTTTCTCGTCGCCTTCGCTGACATCCTGGAGATCGGATAGCAGCGCTTGAGCTTCATTTGACTCCCAGGAATAGCTGCGCTGGTAAGGCGGCATCGCCATTTCCATACCGCTGCACAATAGATCCGCGAGTGTGCTTTCTTGGGCGCGAAGGCCTTGTGTCATCTGAACTCTACTTTCTATTATCCCGCCAGCGAGAGCGACAGGGTTAGACTTCTATAGGTCATGCTTCAATTGAAACTCTCACAGAAATCATCCGGTTTCGTGCAATCGTAGCGAAGAGGTCACACGCCAATGAAATGGGTCAATGTTAAGTGGAAAGAGGGGACCCGCGCAGGGCTGATACAGGGCGAAAACGTTCATCTGACGAGCGCTACGGATGTCGCGGATCTGCTTGCTGATTTGAAGGCTGCTGCCCAGTCTGCGGCGAACGGCGAGCAAGTTCCATTGAAAGATGTGCAAATCGTCCAGCCCGTTTTGAAGCCGAGAAAAATCCTCGGAATTGGATTGAACTACGCCGAACACGCCAAGGAATCTGTGTCCTTCATCACGAACGCTGCTCCGAGCGTACAAAAATGGTTTAACAAACAAGCGACGGCGGCGAACGGCCCATATGCAAAAGTAGATTTGCCGAGCGTCTCTGAGCAGCTCGATTACGAAGCCGAGATTGTCGCCATTATCGGTAAAACAGGTCGGCATGTGCCCGCAGATAGGGCGTGGGAGCTGATAGCAGGCCTATGCTGCGGCTGTGATTTTTCCGTGCGAGATTGGCAACGCGCGAGCCAGACTATGATCATGGGAAAGGGGTTCGACACGCACGCACCCTTCGGGCCGTTCTTGGTGACGCCCGATGAGATCGACGATTTTGGCGCGGTTGAAGTGCGGGGCTATGTCAACGGAGAACTCCGCCAAAGCGGGCATGCCCGCGACATGACGTTCTCTATTTCTGAACAAATTGCGCACCTCACTGCGGCGTTCACGCTGGAGCCGGGAGACGTTATTTTTACCGGTACACCGGCCGGTGTAGGGGCTGGATTTGACCCTCCAAAATGGCTCAAAGCAGGCGATCGGGTGCGTGTAGAGGTCTCCGGGTTAGGACATATGGAAAATGAAATTGTGGCTGAGAAAAAGGTAACGGTTTTGAATTAGTCCGTTTCGGCAGGAGACTGATTTATGCGTTTGCCGTTTCGCTCATTCTTGCTTGCGTCTGCTTTTCTGATTTCTGCGTGTAGCGGGCATCAAAGCACGGAAGACGCAGAACTCGTTATCGAGCCGCATCAGTTCGTTTTGATCCCGTGCGGACCCGTCACAGGTGATCATCCTTGCGCGCTCGCATCGATCGGCGGAAAACGAATCTTGTTCGGCGCGCCCGCGGGCGTAACGTCAGCTCTCTCATCGGAAGACCTCAAGCTTTTAGACGCCGTGATGCTGTTTTCGCTGCGCGCCGGGGATACCAACGGTCTCTCCGAGGTTCGCAACCAATCTTGGGAAGCGGGAAGAGATGCGCCCTTGCTCGTTGTCGGTCCGAGCGGTGTGGATGCTTTCGTGGCCGGGCTCAATCAAGCCTACGAAATGGCGGATGCTTTGCGCATCGTAGAAGACGGCATTCCGGCTGGGGGCTATGACGCGGCTCTACTCAGAACGATTTCAGGAGCGCAGCAGAACACCGTTTTCAATACGGGCGATGTGGTCGTGGTGCATTCAACAGCAGGGTATTCGATAGACTATCTCGAAGCGACGCGTGTTTGGCTGTCTAGCTGTAAGAGCGAAACCGTGCCGGAGGTGGACTATGCAGTGCTGTGCGACCCGCAAACAGGCGCAGATGTTTGGCCGCTCGAGCGAGCCGTATTTGTAAAAGAGTAGCCTAGAAAAAGCGACGGGGTCCCGCTTGCGCGGAACCCCTGTCTCCCCCGAGACGCCCCCATCCGGTCAAAAAGTGACCGTGGACCGTGGGTGTGTCGGGATCAGACCCCATGCGTAGAAATCTCCGTCAACGCTGTCAAACCCAGGACTGCGAGAAGCGAGTAATAAATCCGAATGAACACAAGACTGTGGCCCAGAGGTCACGATGAACTTGACCAGAAATTGAATTTATATTAGTTAGTAAATTAACTAATATAAATTCAAGGATTATGGTTATGATCAATCGACGCAGTTTGCTTATTTCGGGTGGCGCGGCGGCTCTTATTGGCGGGGTTGGCACCGTGACAACCGCGAACGGGCCCGGGCTCGCGAAGGCGAGGGCGCCCTGGAAGCAAGCCGGTGAAAGCTTGGGAGATCCACGTCTCGATGCGCTGGCCTATGCGATTCTTGCCCCCAATCCGCATAACCGGCAGCCTTGGCAATTTGATCTCGTCGGCGATGACCGGATCGACGTTTATGTCGATCTGGATCGCCGCCTGCCGCACACAGATCCGTTCGATCGTCAGATCACGATTGGATTTGGTTGCATGCTTGAGCTGCTCCGTATCGCGGCTGCTGAGCAAGGATTTCAGGCTGAAATCACACCATTCCCAGATGGGCAGGCCTATCCACGCCTGAATGGCAATCGAATCGCGCAGGTACGATTTGTCCGACAGACCGGAATACAAACTGATCCGTTGTTCGAAAGCATCTTAGAGCGTCGATCTACGAAAGAACCTTACGACACTGCACGGCCCGTCGCGCGAGAGGCGATCGACAAAATCATCGCTGGTGGAGGCGGCGCCTTGGACATTGGAGGTGCGATCGACGCTGCGCAGCGCGATCGAATTATAGGCCTCGCCTGGGAAGGCTTTCAAATCGAGTTGGCAACAGATGTCACCCGCCGCGAGAGTGTTGATTTGATGCGCATTGGCAATCGCGAAGTGGTCGAAAATCCAGACGGCATCGATATGGGCGGGATTCCTATGGGACTCTTTAAAATGACCGGTATCGTCAATCGCAAGGATCTCGATACGCCCGGCACCACGGCTTATAATGAAGGCCTGAAAATGTACGATCCAATCATTCATTCAGCGCAAGGGTTTGTTTGGGTGAAAGCCGAAGAGAATACACGCCTCAGCCAGTTGGAAGCCGGCCAAGCTTGGGTGCGCATGAATCTTGCCGCACAGCAAAATGGCGTATGTGTCCATCCGCTCAGTCAGATCTTACAAGAGTTCCCCGAAATGGCTGAACCGTATGAGGCCATTCGAACAGAGCTCAATGTTCAGCCAAATGGGGTCATCCATATGCTTGGGCGCGTCGGCTACACAAAATTCCCTGCTGCCAGCCCGCGCTGGCCGATTGAAAGTAAGCTGATAAACTCAGCTACATGAGCGATTCCAACCCGCACCGCCTGATCTTCACTTTGTTCAATGAGATTGGGATCATCCAGCAATTGAGCACAGCACGGTTCTCTAGAGTGCTGGCGCCGGACTTAAACCCTTCGGAGTTCGGCGTGCTCAACCATTTTGTCAGGCTTGGGGACGGCAAAACGCCAACCTATTTGGCGAAAGCCTTTCAAATGACGAAGCCGTCCATGACCGCGATTTTGGGAAAGCTGGAACGCAAGGGATATATCGAGATCGTGGCAAGCAAAGAAGACCGCAGGCAGAAAATCGTCACCCTAACCGAAGCAGGCCGAACCGCACGGGGCAAAGGCCTACAGGCGATGGCGCCGCTCGCAGATATTGTCTTGAAATCTCAGGACATTTCGGACCTGGAAGCCATGCTCCCAAAACTGCAAGCGTTGCGCGAATTCCTCGATGAGGAAAGAAATGTTGTGGACGGAATAAACTGATCTTGGCACGCACTGCAAATCAGCCCTATTGCTACCAATTCGTTAACATTTAGCGCCTATTTGTTAAGATTATCGAATTCACAGGGGCTGTGAGAAATGATCGCCTTGGTCTTTTTAGTGTATGCCTTGATGGGGGCTGGAGCTGGTTGGGCGCTGCATACCTATGCTGCGATCGAGCTACCTCTCGCGATTTGTGCTGGCGCTATTGTAACCGCGTTGATTGGCCAAGTGCATCTTTTTGCGACCCGTTCTGGCAAGTCGGATGATCTCTCTACTCGCGTCGACGCGCTTGAAAGTTTGCAGCGCGAAAGTGCTCAGCAAATGGACGTTGTTGAAGCCCGCACCGCAGCGATCGAAACAACCGTCAAACAAGAACTGACCGAGCGCCGTGATGCGTTGGTCAGCGAAATGCGTCAGCTAGAGACCTTAATTGAGCGCCTGTCGCGCAGTTTCGAGACAAAGCTTGCGGATGCGGAGGTGACGGGGGATGTCGCACCGCAGGATGACGCCGTCCTTCGGCGTGTGAAAGACGCGCTCCAAGATGGCCGTGTCGATTTGCATTTGCAGCCCATCGTATCGCTGCCGCAGCGCCGTGTATCTTTCTATGAAGGGTTCACGAGACTTCGGGATCCGGATGGCTCTCTGATCTTGCCAGCTGATTTCTTGGATGCGGCCCGCCGCGCCAATCTACTGGGCGTTCTCGACAATATGATGCTGTATCGCTCTGTGGAAGTTGTGCGCCGATTGGCAGCGCGTGACCGCCGCGTCGGTGTTTTCTGCAATGTGTCGTCGCACTCGCTTGAGGATCCGCACTTCTTCCCGTTCTTCCTAAACCATATGGAACAGAACAGGGATCTTGCGGGTGCCCTCATTTTTGAGATCCGCGCCAGTCGGTTCGAGCATCGCTCGCGCCAAATGCGCGAAGCGATGGAGCGTTTGACCGCGCTTGGCTTTCGCTTCTCTATCGATCATGCAGAGAGCATCGATATCGACCTTCCACGCCTCCAGGATGCTGGAATTCGGTTCGTCAAATTTAATGGTGGTGATCTGATTGATCAGCTCCGAGATCCGTTTGGACCGCGCCCCAACTCATCCGCTGATCGTAAGATCGCGGGCGAAGAAGTGGCGGCCGTTTGCTCACGCTATGGTGTGACGCTGATTGCTGAGAAGATCGAAGAAGAGGTCAGTGTCGTTGAAGTGTTGGAATATGGCATTCCATACGGCCAGGGGCACATCTTCGGGGCGCCGCGTCCGATCAAATCATCTTTGATGGAAGAAACAGCGCCGCCTGCCGAATTGGTGCGGATGCTGACCTCACGCGCATCTTAAGATTGACGCACGGTGCAGCGGCACCTAACTCGCCGACATGACAGCACCACATTTTCCGGGCGGGCTTGCCGCTATCTCCGACCAATATGATGCCATACTTTGCGATGTTTGGGGTGTCATTCATAATGGACGCTATGCTTTCGAAGAAGCTTGCGAAGCCCTCGTGCGATTTCGTGATCAAGGCGGTGCGGTATGCTTGATTACCAATGCTCCTGTCCCGAAAGAGCAAGCGCTT
This sequence comes from Henriciella sp., assembly GCA_013213785.1. GTDB lineage: Bacteria > Pseudomonadota > Alphaproteobacteria > Caulobacterales > Hyphomonadaceae > Henriciella. The sequence continues at coordinate 27,680 of JABSPZ010000017.1, forward strand.
CGACATTTCGATCCTCTTGGCGTCCCACCCGAAGCTTATGATGACTGCGTCACCTCCGGCGATGCGACGCGTGAGGTGCTGAGCCAGCGCGTTGGGGACGTGTTCTGGCGCATGGGCGCAGATGAAGGCTGGGAGCATGATCGCTATCTCTATGAAGGCTTGGATCTTCAGTTTGGAGATGAGCGTAATTCTAATGCAGTGCTGTGCATTGGGCTTGAGGATCAGCTTAATGATCATCCGGATGATTACCGTGATCGACTGGCCGAAGCAGCGGACCGCGGCATGGATATGATTTGCGCCAATCCCGATATTCGCGTGCGAATTGGCGACCAGCTGCATTGGTGTGCCGGCGCGCTTGCGCAAGTTTTCGAAGAAGAGGGCGGGACGGTCATCTACCCGGGCAAACCGCACGCTCCGATCTATGAACTGGCTTTGTCAAAGCTCGCTGATCTTGGAGTTGAAGCAGCGGCGGAACGGACGCTCTGTATTGGCGATAGCCCTGCAACGGACATGCGCGGCGCGCTCAATCAGACGTTTCATGGTTTATACGTCGGGACCGGTCTCAAAGAGCATGGCGCAAACTTTGAGCATGAGGTTGCTGACTTGCTGAATGACTATTCGGTGATCGCCAAATGGGCGATGCCGAAACTCACATGGTGACGAATCCTGAAACACACTGTAACACGCCGTGAACGAGAATGGAGACGTATCCGCCATGACGTATAAAGAAGGCTACAAATACGAAGACATGTCGATCGGCATGACGCACCAGACGGTGCACACGATTACCGAGAAAGACATCGATCTTTTCGCCGAGGTTTCGGGCGATCGAAACCCGCTTCACATGGATGAGGAATTCGCCAAGCAAACTCAGTTTGGCCAACGCATCGCCCATGGCGCGCTGACCGCGAGTTACATTTCGGGTATCCTTGGAAATGATCTTCCGGGTCCAGGGTCCATCTTTGTTGGCTTGAACATGCGCTTCCGTCGCCCGGTTTACATTGGCTCTGAAGTGATCGTGAAGGTCGAAGTGACCGAGATGAAAGAGCGCGGCAATCGCGTAACGCTCAAAGTCACATGCAGCGTTGACGGAAAAGCCGCCATTTCAGGCGAAGCCATGGTCATGGTGCCAAGCCGAGACGCATAATGACGGTCATTGCCCATTATAAAGACGTTCCAGACTCCGCTCGCGGATACTCCGTTGCTTTGGGCAACTTTGACGGCGTCCACGCGGGACACCGTGCCGTAATTGAAGGCGCCGCCACCGCGGGCGGTAAGCTGGGTATCGCAACGTTTGAGCCGCCGCCGCGCGCCTTTTTCCGCCCGGACGATCCGCCGTTTCGAATCTACCGGCCTGCGCGACGCAATGCGCGGCTCGCTGAGATTGGTGCTGCTGCGATTTTCGAGCTGCCGTTCAATGCAGATATGGCCGCGATGACGGATGAGGCGTTTGCACGAGACGTACTTAAAGAGGGCATTGGCGCCTCACACGTAACGGTTGGCTTTGATTTCCGCTTCGGACGCGGACGCATGGGTGATGCCGGCCGTTTGGCCTCGCTCGGCCGGGCTTTGGGCTTTGGCGTTACGATTATTGAGAAAATTGAGGCCTTGGGCGCGAAAGCCTCATCAACGGCGATTCGAGAAGCTTTAATCGCTGGTGCTCCAGAAAAGGCTGCTGAGATTCTCGGTCATGACTGGGTTGTTGATGGCATTGTTGAGCATGGTGAAAAGCGCGGGCGCACGATTGGGTTTTCGACCGCAAACCTGCATCTGGGAGAACTGATCCACCCGCGACATGGCGTGTATGCCGTTCGCGCGCGTCTTGCAGGAGAGAGCGAGTGGCGCCCTGGTGTTGCAAACTTTGGGCGGACTCCGACCACCGGAATTCGCGACCCGCTGCTCGAGACTTTTATCTTCGATTTCGAAGGCGATATTTATGGCCAGCAATTGGAGATCGCTCTGGTTCGCTATTTGCGACCTGAGCTGAAATTTGACGTCCTTGATGACATGGTCGCGCAAATGCACCGCGATGTTGAGGATGCTCGGAATCATCTGGCGGGATGACAGGGCCTACGACCCCTGCTAAGCGGCCCTCATGAGCAAAGCCGCGCGCATAATCATTATTCGAATTAGCGGCCCGGTCGTCCGCCCTTAGGGGCTCGCGGCCGGGGAGCCCTTAGCCCTTTCTTCACACGCTGATCCGAAGACGACCAAATGGCCGATACTGACAAACCGAAAAAACCAGAAAATCCCTACAAGGACACACTGTTCCTTCCGACCACCGATTTCCCAATGCGGGGCGGCTTGCCAAAGGCCGAGCCAAAGTGGATCGAAAAGTGGGATGAAATGAAGCTTTATGAGCGGTTCCGCGCCGATGCGAAGGACCGCGGTGCAGAGCCGTTTATCCTGCACGATGGCCCGCCATATGCGAACGGACCGATCCACCTCGGTACCGCGATGAACAAGATCATCAAGGACATCATCGTCCGCAATCACCAGATGCGCGGTTATGATGCGTCTTATTTGCCAGGTTGGGACTGTCACGGTCTCCCGATTGAGTGGAAAGTTGAAGAGCAGTTCCGCTCCAAAGGCCGCACCAAAGATGATGTGCCGGGCGACGAGTTTCGCCGGGCTTGCCGCGAATATGCGGCGGGGTGGATCGAGTTTCAGAAAGCGGGTTTCCGTCGCTGCGGCGTCGAAGGCGAGTGGGACGATCCTTACATGACCATGAACTTCAACTCAGAAGCTGCGACGGTGCGTGAATTCTTGCGCGTTGCGATGGGCGGGCGACTGGTGCGCGGGGCGAAACCCGTGATGTGGTCGCCAGTTGAGCGGACCGCGCTGGCGGAAGCGGAAGTGGAATATCACGACCGGAAAGTGCCGGTGATCTGGGTGAAGTTTCCGGTAAAATCAGGGCCCGCTGAGCTTGCCGACACGGCCGTGGTCATCTGGACGACGACCCCATGGACGATCCCCGCCAACCAGGCGGTGTCTTACAATGCCGGGATCGCTTACGGCCTTTATCGCGTCGAAGACGTGATGACCGAGGAAGAACTTGGCTTTGCACCTTATGCCAAAGCCGGTGAATTGCTGGTCGTGGCAGACGCGCTCGCGGCAAGCGTGCGGGACAATGCCAAAATCAAGTCTTGGTCGCGCGTTTCCGACGTCGACCCCTCCAGCATAGAGACCCTGTCGCATCCGCTTCACGCGCACGACAGCTTCTTCGGCCACGATATCCCAATGTTTGCTGGCGATCACGTTACTGACGACGCCGGTACAGGCTTTGTGCACACCGCGCCAGCGCACGGTGAGGACGACTTTAATGTCTGGGTCGAATCCGGCCGCACGACACAGCAAATCCGCCAGATCGTCGATCCAGATGGCTGTTATATCGAAGACGTCCCAGCACCGCTGGCAGGGCTCGATATCATCCGTACTTCCGGCAAGAAGCGCGGCGAGCAGGGCAAAGCCAATCCGGAAGTCATCAAACTACTCGCGGAGAGCGGCAACCTGCTTGCCCGCGGGATGACCAGCATTCGCGATGCGCACTCCTGGCGGTCGAAAGCTCCGGTTATCCGCCGAGCAACGCCGCAATGGTTCATCGCCATGGACACGCCCGGCAAAGATGGCTCTCGCCCGCTGCGTGAGATGGCGCTCGAAGGCATTGAGCAAACCAAGTTCGTGCCGCCAACTGGATATAATCGTCTGAAATCCATGGTCGCGGATCGCCCGGACTGGTTGATCTCCCGCCAGCGCAATTGGGGTGTCCCGATCACACTGCTCGTCAACGAAAAGGGTGAGCCGCACACGGCTGCGCTTTCTGAGGCTGACGCGGCTGCAGTGAATGAGAAGATCCTTGCAAAGATCCGTGAAGAGGGCGTCGAAGGATGGTTCTCTGCCAAAGTCAGCGATTTTCTCGACGACCCAGCTGGCTGGGATAAAGTCAATGACGTGCTCGATGTCTGGTTTGACTCAGGCACGACGCACGCGTTCGCTCTCCGTGATCGCGGGATCATTGATGATGAGACCGGCGTCGCCGACGTATACATGGAAGGCTCTGACCAGCATCGCGGTTGGTTCCAGTCATCTTTGCTGGAAAGCTGCGCAACGCGCGGTATGGCCCCGTTCAAACAAGTCGTCACGCACGGCATGATCGTGGATGGCGAGGGTAAGAAAATGTCGAAATCGATCGGGAATACGATCGATCCAGCCGACTTTGCCAAACAGTACGGTATTGAAATTCTTCGTCTGTGGACCGCCAGCGCGGACTATACCGAAGACCTGCGCATCTCTGACGAGATCATCAAGGGCGCGGTTGAGAATTATCGCCGTCTCCGCAACACGTTGCGCTATCTGCTTGGCGCGTTGGACGGCTATAAGCCGGAAGAAGCTGTTCTCCCGGTTGAGATGCCAAGCCTTGAGAGCTGGGTGCTGCATCGTCTGGCGGAGCTCGATGATCTGGTCCGCAAAGCCTACCAAGAGCATGATTTCAAACGGGTTATGTCCGCGCTTTTGAACTTCTGTTCAGTCGATCTTTCTGCGGTCTATTTCGATATCCGAAAAGACAGCCTTTATTGCGATGCGCCTAGTGACGTTCGCCGCCGGTCAGCGCGTACGGTTATGGCAGCGATCCTGGAGCGTTTGCTCGGTTGGCTCGCACCGATCATGCCCTTCACGACCGAAGAAGCCTTCTTGCTCAGCGTCTTTGCTGACAAGGCAGACAGTGTTCACTTGCTGCAAATGCCGGAAACGCCGCTCGATTGGAAAGACGACGAGATTGCGGCGCGCTGGGAGAAAATCTTCCGCGTCCGCCGCGTTGTCACCGGCGCAATTGAGGTCGAGCGCCGTGAAAAGCGCATTCGCTCGTCACTGGAAGCTGCACCGACTGTGTTCATTAAGGATGCAGACCTAATGGCGGCCTATGAAGGTGAAGCGGCTGAAGACATTTTCATCACCTCGCAAGCGAAGCTGGTAGCGGAGGACGCACCCGCTGATGCGTTCAATCTCCCAGAGGAGGCGAGTGTCGCCGTTCTGCCAGGACAGGCGAGCGGGATTAAATGCGCCCGCAGCTGGAAATATTTCGATCCAACGAGTGCTGACCCTGAGTTTCCTGATGTGACTCCGCGCGATGCGGCTGCTATTCGGGAAATCAGAGGATAAGAATGACGAAGCCTTTCCGCTACGCCCTGTTTTTTGCGATCCCGATCATTGTGATCCTGGATCAGTGGACCAAGTGGCTGATCCTGAGCGAGCCGAAGTTCAATGCTTTGGGGTGCTTGGATCAAACACAGCGCTGCGGGCAAATTGAGGTCATGTCCTTTTTTGATCTCACTATGGTTTGGAACCGAGGGATCAGTTTTGGTATCGGGCAATCAGAAGGCCTTATGCGCTGGTTCTTAGTTCTGATGACGACGGGGATCGCGATTGGTTTCACGGTTTGGCTGTTCCAAGCGACGCGTCGCTTCACGGGCATCGCGCTGGCGCTCGTGATCGGCGGGGCGTTTGGCAATGTCATTGATCGCGTGCGATTTGGCGCGGTGGTCGATTTTCTAGATTTCAGCGGAATTCTGCGACCTTACTTTTTCAACTACGTTTTTAATGTTGCAGACGCGGCGATTTCTGTTGGCGCGGTCTTGCTCTTTGCTGACCAGTTTCTAATGTCGCAAGAAGAGAAAACGGCTGGGGCCGTAAACGAGGAATAGGCGAGGACGCCATGAAGAAGACAGCTATTATACTTTCTGCCGGGGTGGCGATTGGCATGTTGAGCGGATGCGCCTCTCTTGGCGGCACCAACAGTCCGGATGAGTTTCGCGTCGTTAAAAAGGCGCCATTGGTGATCCCGCCGGATTATAGCCTGCGCCCGCCTGAGCCGGGGGCTGGCCAGCCTTTCGAAGTTGATCCAACGCGGGCCGGCACAGCATCGGCGTTTGGTACAGATATTGGCCAGGATGCGAGTGCATCAGAACGCGCTCTGGTGGCTGCGGCTGGTGCGAATGCCGTAAGCCCTGTCATCCGCCAACAAGTAGATTGGGAAGAGGCTCGCATTATTCGTAAGTCTCAAAGCCTCTCTGATCGCGTGATGAACTCAGACGGATCAGACAATGACGGCGAAGATAGCGCTACAGGTGGTGGTGATATCACGATTGAACGCGGCAGCGGCGACCGGTTGAAACTGCCGGGGACGTAAGCCCCGACAACACCAATCACAGGGACGCGCAAACGGAGCATTGAATGAAGTATTGGATTTCCGGCGGTCTCACTGCCTTAGCATTGTCTGGCAGTATTGCGATTGCGGACGACACGTCTGAGGCTTGGTCGCCTGAAACCTTCACACTCAGCAATGGTATGGACGTTGTAGTCCTGCCAGATCACCGCGCGCCGGTAGTCACTCATATGGTCTGGTATAAAGTCGGCGCGGTCGATGAGGATCCAGGCAAATCTGGCATTGCTCACCTGTTTGAGCACGTCATGTTCAAAGACACTGATGACTTGGAAGATGGCGAGTTTGATTCCATCGTCTCCAGCTTAGGCGGTCAGCACAACGCCTTCACCAGCTGGGACTATACCGCTTACTATCAACGCGTCGCGAAACAGCATCTCGGTCAGATGATGGCGCTTGAAGCCGAGCGGATGACGGATCTGATCATTGATGAAGACCCAGAAGGAAGCTTCATCACCGAGCGTGACGTTGTGCGCGAAGAGCGCCGCCAACGCATCGACAACAATCCAAGCGCGGTCCTGCAGGAGCAAGTCCTTGGCGCGTTCTGGGAAGGACACCCCTATGAGATCACGGTCATCGGCGTGATGGATGAGGTTGAGGCGCTAACCCCTCAAGATGGCATCGATTTCTACAAGAAATACTATTCCCCAGAGAATGCGATCCTTGTGGTGGCAGGGGATGTATCTGGCGAAGAAGTTCGCGCGCTCGCTGAAGAGCACTATGGGCAGATCGAGCCTTCCGGCCTGGTCGATGGATCGAGAAAGTGGGCGGAGGTTGAACCTCTCACCGAGATCCAGGAAATTACCCACAGCGATCCGAAAGTACGCCAGCCGGTCTGGTACCGCTATTATAATGGGACGAGCCAAAGGCGTGATCCAGAATTCGCTTATGCGCTAGATGTTGGGCTGGATGTGCTGGGCGGCGGTAATACGAGCCTTCTTTATGTTGCGCTGGTTGAAGAGCAAAAAGTTGCTGTGAACGCCGGTACATTTGCTTGGACGGGTCTGCATGATGATGGGCCTGCGGTGATCTACGCGACGCCAAGCCCAGGCGTGACGATGGAAGAGCTGGAAGCGGCCGTCACAGCCGAGCTCGCGAAACAATTGGAAGCCGGGTTCTCCGACGAAGACGTCGTTCGCGTTCGCAATTCCAAAGCGGCTGAATCTATTTATGCGCGCGACAGCCAACAAAGCATGGCCAACCTGTTTGGGAGCTGGCTCGCGATTGGCGGCGATATCGAAACGCTGCTGAGCTATTCTGACGACATTCGCTCCGTCACGACGGATCAGGCCCTCGAGGCCGTTCGGTCGGTCTTTGCGGATGGCAATAACTATATTGAGGCACAGTTGCTGCCCGAAGACGGGGAGCTCTAATGATGCGCAGCTCGATCCTTTTTAGCGGCGCAGCGCTCGCCCTGGCCCTTTCTGCTTGTACAGATGCAAACCAGAACGGAACCGACAACGGAAATGGGGCCTCGGCACCAGGCTTCGACGTCGAAGTTCATGATGGTGAGTTCGCAACAATCCAACAATTCACGACGCCAGGCGGTGTCTCTGTTTGGCTAGTCGAAGAGCCGTCCATTCCGATCCTGTCGCTGCGTATGGCCTGGACAGCAGGCGAAACCAATGATCCGGAAGGCCTGGAAGGGCTGACCAATGCGATGGTCTATCACATGAATGAAGGCGCCGGAGAGCTTGACGCTCAAGGATTCTTCAAGGGCATGGAAGAGCTCAATATGAGCTTTTCTTGCGGCGCCTCGAATGAGAGTACTTACTGCAACGCCTCCATGTTGACGGACAATGCAGACGCCTCGTTTGACATGATCGCGCTCGCCTTTGCGGAGCCGCGCTTTGATGATGGTCCATTTGAGCGGTTCAAGCGAGAGCAGGAAGTCAGCCTGCAAACCCGCGAGACGAACCCGCAATTCTTGGCGGCACGCGCGCGTGCGGCAGCCCTTTATCCTGATAGTGCTTATGCGCGTGAGACGGATGCCGAGAGTCTTGCGGCGCTAACCCAAGACGCCATGCGGGCGCAAAAAGACCTGTTGATGGTGCAAGAGGGCATGCTGGTCACGGCGGTGGGGGCGATGTCGCCAGAAGAGCTTGCACCATTGATTGACAAAGCGGTCTCAGGATTACCGGAATCGAGCGAAACCGCTGAAACCGATGATGTGGTACTTGCGGCGCCAGCGAGTGCGCCCGTGGTCATTGATCTGCCGCAACCGCAAAGCCTTGTCACCTTCGCAGCACCTGCCATGACCCGCGAAGACCCGGATTTCTACACAGCCGTCGTGCTCAATTACACATTCGGCGGCGGCGGGTTTGAAAGCCGCTTGATGAAAGATCTGCGCGTGGCCAAGGGCCTGACGTATGGCATCTACACACAAGTGAGCAGCGCCGACAAAATCCAGCTTTGGAGTGGCGGCGGCCAAACCAAAAATGAAAGTGCGGGCGAGTTCATCGAGGGCATTAAAGAGAATATGTCTGCCATGGTCGCGGAAGGCATGACCGAGGAAGAGCTGTCGGCTGCAAAGGCTTATCTCACTGGCTCTTATCCTCTTGGGTTTGACTCAAATGCTAAGATTGCCGCCCGGATGATGGGCGTTCGCCTGGATGAACTTCCCGTCGACTTCTTCGACAAGCGCAACGCGATGGTTGAGGCGGTGACGCTTGAGGATGTAAACCGCGTCGCGGCTGAGTATCTGAGCCCTGAGAACTTCACGTTCATTGTCGTCGGGCAACCTGAAGGCCTGGACGGGTAAGTTTTGGCGGGGATCGGATTATCAAAAGAGGCGCGGGACGGATCCTTGCGCCTCTTTGTTATTTTGGTGCCGATGACGATATTCGTCAGCGCGGCGGTCGCCAGTCTGATCAATCTCGATGGTTTCTTTGCTGTCGCCAAGGCGATGAATGACTGGATCCTCGCGACGTTTTCCAGCCTGATCTCATGGGCCGTGTTTGGCTTTGTGCTGACTTGTATTGCCGTGGTTGTGTCCCCGCTGGGGCGCGTCACGATTGGCGGAGCAGGGGCTCAACCAATCTTGAAGCCGTGGAGCTGGTTCTCGATCACCCTCTGTACGACCATCGCTACGGGCATCTTGTTTTGGGCGATGGCAGAGCCTCTATTTCACCTCTACGATCCTGGTGGTGCGGCGCGCGGCATTGCGGCGGCAAGCGCGGAAGCTCAGCATTTTAGTCTTGTCAGTCTGTTCATGCATTGGACGATTTCACCCTATGCGATCTACACGGTTGCCGCGCTGACCTTCGCGCTCGCCTACCATAATCTGGGCAAGCCTTATTCGGTTTCAGGGCCTTTCGTCGCTTTGCTGGGTCGTCCTTTGCCGGTCGCGATTGCAGCCATTCTTGATGCAGCCATCTTGCTGGCGCTCGTCATGGGGATGGCAGCCTCTCTGGGGGCCGGCATGCTACTCCTATCAGGCGGGATCGCAGACATTACGGGCCTGGCAAGCGGACCTGTTTCGCTCGCTTTGGTGGCAGTTGGGATCGGTCTCGTCGTGTTGGTGAGTTCGCTCACGGGTCTTATGAAAGGGATCCGTATTCTGTCCGTCACCAATATCTGGTTCTTCTTCGCCTTTATCGGGTTCATCTTGGTCTTTGGACCAACGGGCGACATGATCGCTCAGGGCGGAAAAGCGATCATAGGCTATGGCGGCGAGTTCCTCGATCGCTCCTTAATGATCGGGGCTGCCAGCAGCGACCATGAGTGGGCGAAGGGTTGGACCACATTCTATTTCGCCAATTGGCTCGCTTGGGCACCGGTCACAGCTATGTTTCTAGGGCGTATCGCGAGAGGCTATTCTGTACGCGCCTTCGTACTGGTGAACCTTTTGCTCCCGGCCATTTTCTCAATGATCTGGATGACCGCATTTGGCGTGTTCGCAATGGACATAGATCTCTCCCAAGGCGGCGTTTTGAAAGAGACACTCGACGCCAACGGGCCGGAATCGGTGATGTTTCGTGCGCTCGGCGAGTTGCCTATGAGCGCATTGATGATTCCCGTCTTACTGTTGCTATCGTTCATCTCTTATGTGACCGCGGCTGACAGCAATACCGAAGCCATCTCTCAGATCTGCAAAACTCATACACACGCCATGAACGAAGTAGATGAGACCGAGCCAAGCGCGCCGCGCCTCAAGATCCTATGGGTTATCTTACTCTGTCTTTTAGCCTGGATCATGGTCGCGTTTAGCGGGATTGATGGCGTACGGATGCTCTCAAATGTCGGCGGACTTCCCGCTCTGTTCGTCGTTTTGGGATTGCAGGCGTGCTTGCTGCGAATGATGCTTCAATCAGAGGCGCTCAACGCACCGAGAGAGCAAATAGACTAGTCTTCCATCAATTGCTTGAGCTCACCAGCGATCCCGGTGAGGCTTTGCCGGATGCGTTTGAGGCCACCGCCGCGCCCGCGATGGATCACCAGGCGCTGCCATGGCAAATCCTCAGACCCAGCGCCGCGAACGACCAGATGGCCCGATCGAGGCAGTGCGCTGGCCAGCAGCGATTTCGATAGAGCATATCCTGCTTGCTCATCGAATGCACCGTTGCGCGCATCTGCTTCAAAGTTCGATTGCTCCGAGCGTCCAACCGTATTGAACAAAACGGAAAGATCCGGACGTTTGTCTTCGCTGATCTGCTCGCGGATAACTTGATTGAGCAGCTTCACCCCTCGCAGCGAGTAAATGTCCGGATGCATGGGTGTCAGTACGCGGTCCGCTGCTTCTAAGGCGCACCGGGTGAGGAAGGTGGCGTTCGGATTGGTGTCGAAGACGATGAGATCGTACTCGCTGCGATAGTAGTCGATCATACGCCGAAAATTGGCGCCGACGACGGCGAGCGCCTCCGGGCTGCTGGCGAACGCATACTTGGAAATCTCAAATTGCCCGGAGATCAAATCGAAACGGCCTTCCGGGGCTTTATCACCTGTCAGCAGATTATGAGCGATCGTTTCACGGTTCACCGGGTCAAACGGTTCCGTGTTGATCTTTGACCAACTGTCGCCTGGCGATGTCATGTCATAGGCATGCAGACGCGACCGCTCGAAGAGAGAAATCACTGACTTATCGCGGGCAGAGCTCGCGTCAGCATATTCCATGTCAAAGAAGGTTTCGGTCAAATTGTATTGCGGATCGAGATCGATCAGTAGGGTCCGTCCGCCAAGGTTTGCTTGCCAAGCGCCAAACACCTGACTGGCAATCGTAGTTTTGCCAACGCCGCCTTTCAGATTCATCACCGCGATGACAGGGCAGCGGCGCTCGTATCGTGTTTTTACGGCCTCGACGAGACGTTCCAGGGCGCCTTTATCACCTAGGGAATCTGTCAGCTGATCTGCCAGAGCGGACTTAAACGGTTTTGAGAGGCGCGCATTGTCGACGCGTATGGGAAAGAGTTTCAGGCCTAGGCGCTGCGCCCGTGCGAGCTGGGCTTCGACGGCTTTCGATCGAATGGAGGAGGCAGAGACCAAGACGACCATGCCAAAGGCGCTATCGATCGCCTCATTCACGGACTCCGGATCGACTTCCTTACTTCCGGGCGGGGTATACCAAGTCGGGATAGATGCTCGCCGCATAGCCTCATGAACATGGAGAACAGAGTCCACATCACGATGACCATGAGCAATAAAGAGCTGCGACATTCAGAAAAATCCGACTGGGAGGTGTTTTCTATTTGCTAGCGTGATTAGCGCGGAACGGCCACACTTTCATGTCATATCCGCGTTCGAACGCTTGATTGTCGAGGATTGCCTGTGCATAAAGCGCGACCTTAAGGAGAAACCCATGACCTGGACGCCAAGCAGCTGGCGCGATCGCCCAGCTAAGCACATTCCGGAAGACTATCCGGATCTCAATCACCTCGCTGATGTTGAGGCACGCTTGGCTGCGTTTCCACCGCTCGTATTTGCGGGTGAAGTTCGGACATTGAAGCAACGCCTCGCCAGCGTCGCTGCCGGTGAAGCTTTCTTGCTGCAAGGCGGTGATTGTGCAGAGAGCTTTAAAGAGTTCAGTGCCGACAATATCCGCGACACACTCCGTGTGATGCTGCAAATGGCGGTCGTCCTGACATATGCGGCGTCTAAACCCGTCGTCAAAGTTGGTCGCCTCGCCGGTCAATTCGGGAAGCCACGCTCCTCACCGATTGAAGAGATTGATGGCGTGACGCTGCCATCTTATCGCGGTGACAATATTAACGGGATGGACTTCACAGAAGCGTCTCGAACGCCTGATCCAGAGCGCTTGATCAAAGCATACTCACAGTCTGCCTCGACGCTGAACCTGGTTCGCGCTTTCTCGCGCGGCGGTTATGCGGATCTGGCTAACGTGCATCAGTGGATGCTTGGCTTTGTGGATCGGTCTCCTCTGGGAGAGCGTTACTGTGAGATGGCGGACAAGATCTCTGACGCGCTCGATTTCATGCGGGCCTGCGGTGTGACATCTCAAAGTGTGCCGCAGATGGCGCAGGTGGAGGTCTATACCTCTCACGAAGCGCTTCTGCTGGGGTATGAAGAGGCCATGACGCGGATCGATTCCACGTCAGGCGATTGGTATGATACTTCGGCACATATGCTGTGGATCGGTCACCGGACGCGTCAGGTGGATCATGCTCATGTTGAATTCTGCAAGGGTGTCAAAAACCCAATCGGCATGAAATGCGGTCCGGGCCTCGAGCCAGACGAACTCTTGCGGATCATTGAAGCGTTGAACCCAGATGACGAGGCTGGGCGTATCACGCTGATTTCCCGTTTCGGTGCAGAGGGTGTTTCAGAGGGGCTCGCTCCGCTCGCGCGCGCTGTTAAAGCGAGCGGCCGCACGGTCGTTTGGTCCTGTGACCCAATGCATGGCAACACGCTGAAAACGGATTCAGGGTTCAAGACCCGGCCGGTGGACCGCATCCTCACTGAGGTTCGCGGGTTTATTGACGTGTTGAATGCAGAGGGCTGTGTCCCAGGCGGGGTTCATTTTGAAATGACCGGCCAGGACGTCACCGAGTGTATTGGCGGCGCGCAAGCGATCTCAGAAGCCGACCTGTCATCGAGATATCACACTCATTGTGATCCTCGCCTAAATGGCGAACAGGCTCTTGAACTTGCCTTCCTGATCGCAGAGAAGCTCCTTGAGATTAAGGACGCCTCCCCAATGCCATCACGCGTAACCGGATAAGCAGGACTTTTACCATGACCCAGCGGGCATGGCCCGCTTGGGCGCGGGCCTCTGAAATTCTAGACCTCTTGCGGCTGTCAGGGCCGATTGCGATCTCACGACTTGCGTGGATGCTCATGGGCCTGACGGATGCGATTGTGCTTGGCCAGATCAAAGGCCAAGAGCATGAACTTGCCTTCATTCTGAATTCTTGGCTGCCGATCGGCATCACGCTCGGTTTTGGCATGGGCATCCTGCTCGGCGTGCAAGTGCTGACATCCGAAATGGTTGGCCGCGGCGAGGAGCATCTGTCTGGGCGAATTTTCCGGCGCGGAATGGCGTGGGCAATCGGGATAGGGATCATTGTTACGGCGCTAGTCTATGTCCTCGCCACACCTCTTTTCAATTTCCTATTTGTTCAGATCAACCCGAATGAGGACATTAGCGCGTTGATGACGCCGCAGGAGTTTGCGGATGAGACAGCAATCGTGACACAGATTCTGGCGCTGAGCCTCATGGGCTTCATGATATCAACCGTCTGCAGCTACTATCTCGAAGCGCTCCGTCGGCCTTTGATTGTCACGATCACGTCCTATCTCGGCGTTGGTGTTAATCTGGTCATCGATCTCGCCTTGGTGCTTGGCTGGTGGGGGATGCCGCAAATGGGCGGCGAGGGTGTTGCGTGGGCGACGGTTGGCTCACGCTGGGCGATTACCCTCGCGCTGATTGGATTTGCACTTTGGCTCACGCCTGCGCTTAAACCATCAGAACCCGGTCCCGAAGATGAAGCCAAGCGGCAAATTAAAGTTGGCGGCGGGACAGCGGTTTCCAACATTGCGGAATGGGGCGGCTTCAACCTCACCTATACGATCGCGGCCTTTATCAGCGTCGCGGCAAACGCGGTGTATGGCTATTCCGTCCAAGTCATGGGCTTTTGCTTCATGTTCTTCCTAGGCATCGGCACCGCCACCAGCGTGCGCGTCGCAGAACATTATGGGCGAGGCGACATGCAGGGCGTGAAAGACGCGTCACGGCTCGGCGTGGTCGCAACCTTCGTGTTGGGCGTATTTTTGTCCATCCTGATCCTGATCTTCCAGGACGGCGTTGCGCTGCTGCTCGTCAATTCGGAAGCAAGTATCGATGGAACCATGCTGGCGGTCGCGATTTCCAGCCTGCTTTTCTATACCGCGCTCGCGACGACTTTTGATGGCCTGCAGGCGACGGCGTCCATGGCGCTGCGCGCGCAAGGGATCGTGTGGGTGCCGTCAGCCATTCACTTAGCGTCATTCTTCTTGCTGATGATCCCGCTCTGTTATTTCATGGGCGTCACTCTGGAGCGGGGTGCTCAAGGGATGATGGAAGCGGTGACGATCACGCTATTGGTTGCCGGCGGTTTGCAGTGGGGACTGCTGGAATGGAAAACGGCGCGCCGCGAAAAGCAGCACGCCGTTTAGTAGGATCGCTTTCGCGAGTGACCTTAGATGTCTTTGAGAGCACCAGCTGGTCGGAACGCAGCTGAAGTTTTCTCTTTGATTTTGATGGTCTCGCCAGTCGCTGGGTTGCGACCTTCACGAGCGCCACGCGTTTTCGCAACGAACGTCCCGAAACCGGCAATAGCAACAGAATCACGGCTTTTTACCGCGCCTGCAATAGAATCAAAAACAGCGTCCACAGCACGGCCTGCCTCGGCTTGAGACATGTCAGCTGCTTCTGCGACTGCTTTGGTCAGTTCACCCTTGTTCATTGGGCTCTCCCTTAGTTCAACGGCGGAAGTTGCCGTTGGGGGCATTGTTCATGATTCGAATCCGTCGTGAATCCCGAAAAGCCAATAAATACGGGCGATTCAGCCTTATTTTGCCAAAATCCACCCTTCTTCGGCGGTAATTCTGTGAATTTCTCCATGAGAAATTGAGTTGGGAGGACCAAATGCGTCCGCTAACTCACCCGCCGAATCGAGTGATTCGAGGCGTTCAGAGAGCATTTTGACCTGTATTTCGTCCAGAATCTCTCCTGGTTTTGGGGCGATTGGAACGGTGCTGGGGTAGATTTCTGCGAACACACAGTCGGTATTTTCGAGTAACTCTGGGGTGAATGTCCGGAATCCCGTCTCGAACGGCCAGATCGCGGAGCGCGCTATTCGTTCGCGAAGAAATGAGACGTTTGGAATACCTAGCATGGCTTGTGACCCGACAGACCCGGCGCCTAAAAGCTGCCAGACTGATTTTGGATTGGCCTTGAAGTTCGCTTTGATCCAGCCCTCACAAATCCGATGCTCTGCGAGTGACTCCGTCAAAGAAAAGTCTCCCTTTCTCATAGAGAGGGTTGAGACGACGTCTTTCTTAGGTGCGCCCCAAAACGGATGTGGCCCCTTGGAGATGGCATAGTTCAAACCTGCTGCAAGCGCGAAGCGCGCATTGGAATTGTCCTCGCGTTCTTTGACTTTCGAAGTGAGGTGCTCATGCATCGCGCGCCAGGGCGGCGCGTTCTTCACATCCAATCCGATCGCATCCGCTGTGCCGGATGGATAGCCGAGTGCGAAGTCGAAGCCCATGAAAACTTTGTCTCCGCGATTGATCAGTTTTTCCGCGAGCTGGGCGATCAAATCCCTTGCTTCTAATCGGGTGCGTGGATTGGCGCTCGTAAATTTAAACTTCAGCCGTGCATCGCGGGCCCGTACGCCAACCCAAATCGAGTTTGCACCTGAGACAGGTTTCGCGGATGCGCTCCAATCGACAATTATATAAGCGTCAAAGAGACGAGCCATGACTCAGAACGACACGCCGGAAATCGGCTCTAACAGTGTAAAGATCTGTTCAGTTTCCGCATGTTTATTCTTGGTTGTTTGCAGGGCACCGGATCGCCCATCCCGCAGTTTCACGAGTTCGCCTTCCAAATACTGTCGCCTTGACTCACTGAGATGATCAGAAGCGGTGAGCTCCTTTTCAATCTCGTCGATATCATCCCAGGTTTCGACAAGTGCAACGAGTGGAACAGTCTCCTCTAAGAAATGCAGGTGAATGGCGCGCCTGAGCGGGATGTCTCGGATATCGAAGAGACGTTCGCGGTTTCGCTCATACACCGCTGTTTCATCCAGCGCTGTTCGAAAAAGTCGTTTCGAGACAGGTCCCCATTCTTCGCCAATTTCCAACGAGGCAAACGCACGATCCAGGACACGGTCTGCAGAGGTTAGAATTTCTCCAAAAAAGCGGGCCGCCTCACGCTCTTTGCGTTTGCGGCCCAGCCGATCTTGAACAAGTTCTGCCACCATCGCGCCGCCCGTTGCCAATAAGGCTCCGACAATCACGGCTAAAAGCGTGTCTAGATTGTCGATATAGTCGAAAACAGACTGGCGCATGGCGGTGAGGGCTTAGCTGAGTTTAACCAGCATTTTGCCTGTATTCTTGCCGGAGAAGAGACCCATAAAGGCGTTCGGAGCATTCTCGATGCCTTCCATCACGGTCTCCTCAAACTTCATTTGACCGCCTGTAATCCAAGTGACCATGTCGCGCTGGAAGTCCGGCAGCATGTCCGCATGGGTTGAGACGATAAAGCCTCGAATTTGCAACTGCTTGCCGACAATTTGAATGACATTGTTTGGGCCTGGGCGTGGCTCAGTGTCATTATACTGAGAGATCATCCCGCAGATCGCCATACGTGCAAACGGACGCGCGCATTCGATCGCAGCTTGGAAATGGTCGCCGCCTACATTGTCGAAATAGACGTCGATGCCTTTTGGTGCAGCTTCGCGCAGCGCAGCGAGTAAGCCTTGATAGTCACCAGCAGCGCGATAATCGACACAAGCGTCGGCGCCGAGCGATTTGACCAAAGCGCACTTCTCTTCGCCGCCTGCTGAACCGATCACGGTGCAGCCTTTGATTTTCGCAATTTGGACGACGGCAGAGCCAACCGCGCCAGCAGCGCCAGAAACGAAGACAACATCGCCTTCTTTCAACTCGGCGACGCGGAGGATTCCGGCATAGGCTGTGAGGCCTGGCATGCCGGCAATCCCGAGGAAAGCACTGTCCGGTAGGCCGGTATCACCGGGTAGTTTTTGCGCCATGACGACCTCTGGAGGAGCCGTCCAAGCTTCGCGCCAACCCGCCATAGACTGAACCAGATCCCCAACCGCATAGTCTGGGTGGTTGGATGCGGTCACCCGGCCAACTGCGCCGCCTTGCAGCACTTCCCCGATCTGGAATGGCGGGACATAGCTTTCGCGATCATACATCCGTCCGCGCATGTATGGGTCGACAGACATCCATGAGTTTCGAACCTGGATCTGTCCTTCGGCTGGTGCTGGTGCGTCATTGCTCACCATCGCAAAATCATCGGTTTGCGGTTCCCCCACGGGGCGTTTCGCGAGGGTCCAGTCTTTAGAGGTGATGGCGTTCATTTGAGATCCTTCCTGAAGGTTTTCCCAGCTATGTGGACGATACCGCTTGGGAAGCAAAGGGGCGGTTGAAAGATTTCGCAATGCGTTTTGATGGACCTTACCGATATGTTCAGTTGCAACCAACCAGATCAAAATGCGATGGAGCGCTCAGAGAGTGGAGTAGCCCATGTCAGGATTAAAGACGGGACTTGTCGGTGCCGGTGTCTTTGGCGGATACCATGCGGGTAAAATCGCAGGATCCGATCAGACTGACTTTGTAGGTGTGTTTGATCCCGACCAGGTCCGATCCGCTGAGCTGGCAGACAAGCACGGCGTGAAAAGCTTCGCGTCTCAGGAGGCCCTGTTTGAGGCCTGCGATGCTGTCCTGGTCGCATGCCCAGCAACTTATCACGAGGCCGTCGTCCGTGCGGCGCTCACCGCGAATTGCCATGTCATGGTCGAGAAGCCACTGGCGCTGACCGGACACGCGGCGGACCAACTGGCGCAGCTTGCCGATGAAAAAGGTCTAGTCCTACAGGTCGGGCATCAAGAACGCTTCGTTTTGGAAGCCATGGGCTTGTTTGAAATCCCTGAAGCGCCAACCCGAATTGAGGCCTGGCGCATGGGACCACCCGCACCAGATGGCCGCGCGGGCGATGTGTCTGTGATTTGGGATCTAATGACCCATGACCTGGACATGGTCGGCAAGCTGATGGGACCTGCGCTCAGCGTTGAAGCGACAGGGCGCAGCGCGCACACCGATCATATTGATGAATCAACAGCGCGTTTGAACTTTGCCGTGGGTAGCGCCGAAGTGACTGCAAGTCGGTGTCATTCCGAGCGAGATCGCCGCATGGTCCTGACCTATCCATCGGGATCGATCGCGATCAACTTCCTGACGCGCGAGATTGAAAACACAACACCTTTTGAAGTCAGAGGGGACGTTTCTGACTCCATGCCTGATCCGCTGGGCGCAGCGGATCAGGCCTTTTTCGAAAGCGCACTTGAGACGCGCCCGTGCGCTGTTCCAGGACGCGAAGCTGCCCTTGCAGTTCATATGGCCGAGCAAGCAGAGCTCTCGGCCCTTCACACAATAGGAGCTTAAGCCATGGCTTATTCAGACCCTCAATCAGCCGAGTTGATCGAGCTTCCAGCCGATGCCCCGATCCAATTGTTTGATCTGAAAACGCAGCAGGCTCAAATCCGCCCGGCGCTGGAGCAGCGCTGGATCGATATTCTCGATCACGGGCGGTTCATCGGTGGTCCTGAGGTAACTGAGTGTGAAGCGAAGCTGGCCGAAGTGACGGGCGCTGCCGATGCGGTCGCAGTTGGGTCAGGGACGCAAGCCTTGGTGATGCCATTGCTCGCGATGGGGATTGCCGAAGGCGATGCCGTCTTCATTCCAGGGTTTACTTACAATGCGACGGCGAACGCCGTCTTGCTCTCCGGCGGATACCCGGTGATCGTCGATATTCATCCGGACACGTTTAACATGGACCCAGCAGATCTGGTTCGGAAAATCGACGCGGTCAAAGCTGAAGGCAAGCTGACACCACGCGCGATCATGCCGGTCGATCTTTATGGCCTGCCAGCGGATTATTCTGCCATTCAAGCAGTGGCGGATGCCCATGGTCTGCGGGTCATCGCGGATGGGGCGCAGGCCTTTGGCGGCAAAGATAATGGCCGCTGGGTCGGCAATCTTGCTGAGATCACCGCGACCAGTTTCTACCCAACCAAATCGCTCGGTGGGTATGGCGATGGCGGCGCGATCTTGTGCCAAGACAAAGACTTCGCTGAGCGTATGCGCTCTATTCGATGGCACGGTACTGGCGACAATCGCAAAGAGTCTGTGCGGGTCGGAATCAATGGCCGCTGCGACTCCATTCAGTGTGCGGTGATCCTTGAAAAACTGACCCTCTTTGATGCCGAGCGTGAGCGTCGCATCGCGGCGGCGGCTATCTATAATGAGCGTCTCGAAGGCGTCATTAGCCGACAAACATCCCTCGAAGGCCAAGAGAATGGCTATGGGCTCTACACGGTGCGCGTGCCCAACCGCGCCGAGGTCCGAGCCAAACTCTCAGATGCGAGCATCCCAAGCGGCATCTATTACGATATGGCGATCCATCAGATGCCGGCCTTCTCTCACTTAGCGGAGCCGGGCAGTCTGCCGGTTTGTGAGGCCGCTGCGGAAGAGTCGCTCAGCTTACCGATGCATCCCTATCTTTCTGCCGACCAAGTCAACAAAGTCTGTGATGTCCTGATCGAGGCTGTGAAGTCTTAGGCTAAACCTCTTCGGTCAGCTCAATGCCTCGATTGCGAACGTTACCCACCGCTGGGCCAACCGCCCATGCGTGCATGGCATCGCTCGCAAACGGTTCGTAGAGATCCTCCACGTCGCGCGAGGATGTATCCAGCCACCGATCATAATCGCTTGGGTCCAAGATGACTGGCATTCTTGTGTGAAGACCGGCCATGAGGTCATTCGGCGTGGTAGTCAGGATCGTAAACGTGTCGATCTCTGAGCCGTCGATCGTCGCGCGATCCCAAAGCCCTGCAAAGCAGAACCATCGACGATTTCGCAGACCGATTGCAAAGGGCGTCTTTTTGCCTTTGGGCCCCGTCCATTCATAAAAGCCGCTGACAGGCACCAAGCACCGCTTGTGCCGAAAGCTTCCGCGGAACGTGTTGGAGGTTGCGACGCCTTCGCTGCGCGCATTGAACGTCGAGAATTTCTTCTCGCTGAGCGGTTTGCGCCACCAACTGGGCACCAGTCCCCACATGGCTGGGGCGAGATGGCGCTCGCCTTGCGGAACTGGCTCGTCCTCCATAGCGATGCGGACGATCGGCGCAATTTGTGTCGGAGCAATATTGTAGGCCGGTTCAGGCGGGTCGATGCCCGCATATTCGAACAGGTTGAGATAGGAACTATACTCTTCCCAGCTCACGCCATGTCTGAAAAAGCGACCGCACATTAGCTCTCCCCCATAAGTTCTAGTCCACGGATACAACCCGGTTTGGGTTCATGATACCTGCTGGATCGAGGGCTTTCTTGATCGCTTTCATTGCCTGAGTAGCAGCCATCGGCCGGATTTCTTCCAACTCGTCGCGCTTCAATCTTCCAACACCATGTTCGGCGCTGATAGACCCGCCAAATGCCATCGCTTGATCGTGCACAATCTCGGTAATTTTCGCGGCGAAATTACTGAGGATTGGGCGCGTCGCATCTTTCGGCTCGCACGCAGAATAATGCAGGTTGCCATCTCCGACATGTCCAAACGCGACAATCTCAGCACTTGGAGAGAGATCTAGGATCGCAGTTTGGGTTGCTTCCAAAAAGCTCGGTATTTGAGATACCGGCACAGAAACATCATGGTTGATGGACGTCCCATAAGCGCGTTTTGAGAGGGGAATGCTCTCACGAATGGTCCAAAAACTCTTTGATTGAACCAGCGTCTCAGCGATGAGTGCATCTTCAGCAAGCCCCACTTCGAATGCAGCACCGAGCGCCTGTTCCATCGTCTCGCGGGCATGGGTTTCTTTCGCCATAGAGATCTCGCAGAGGACCCGCCAAGGCAAGTCTGACGGGTTCGGGTCACGAACCTCCGGCATCTCAGAGCGCACCATTTCAATCGCATTGGCCGGGATGATCTCGAAGCTGGTCACTGTATCGCCAGCATGGTCGCGCACGAGGGCCAGCAATTCGACGACGTCTTTCGAACTTTTGCAGCTGATCCAAGCCGAGCTACGCGCAACCTTTGGAAAGAGCTTCAGTGTTGCCGCTGTGATGATGCCGAGCGTGCCTTCTGCTCCTGCGAACAAGTGTTTGAGATCGTAGCCTGTATTGTTCTTGCGGAGCCCGGAGAGCCCGTCCCAAATCTCGCCATTGGGCAGCACAACCTCTAGGCCTAGGATCAGGTCGCGCATCATGCCGTAGCGCAGCACCGCCACCCCGCCAGCATTTGTGGAGATCAATCCGCCAATTGTTGCAGTGCCTTCGGAGCCCAGGGAGAGTGGGAACAGGCGGTTGGCTTGATCTGAAGCGTCTTGCGCAATCACGAGCGGCGCGCCAGCCTCGATGATCATCGAGTTGTTGAACGGATCCACCACGCGGACAGTCTGCATGCGGCGGAGCGAGATCGTGATCTCACCGTGCGGTGTTCCGGCATCGACGAGGCCCGTATTCCCGCCTTGTGGAGTGATCGCGACTTTGTGCTCAGCGCAGAGTTTGACCAGTGCGGACACCTCTTGCGTTGATGCTGGCAAGGCGAGGAAAGGGGTATGACCTT
The DNA here is from genome assembly GCA_013213785.1 of Henriciella sp. Classification (GTDB taxonomy): domain Bacteria; phylum Pseudomonadota; class Alphaproteobacteria; order Caulobacterales; family Hyphomonadaceae; genus Henriciella. The sequence goes on from JABSPZ010000017.1 coordinate 49,711, forward strand.
GATACGTGCCGCGCCAAGGCGTTGAAACATCTTCGAGGCTTTCTGCGTCCATGCGCCAGCCTTTGTCGCCCAGCAGGTTTTTTGCAGCGCTTAGAAAGTCAGATGAAAGGTCCATGGGCGCACTCTACGCCTATTTCGCGGCTCGCGTAAGGCGGTCATTTATCGCTTCGCCTAATCCTTTGGTTGGTACCGGCGCGACAGCAATGCGATCAAATCGAGCATCCAGATCCCGCAGCATAGCGAAGAGATTGGCGGCTGCTTCATTGAGATCGCTTGTGGTCGACAGATTCAGCGTCGCTTCCATTGGGCCAAAGCCGAGATAAGCCTCACCCGTATCAGGAACCTTCACGTTTAGGCGAAGCTTGGCTTTAGGCGCATAATGGCGGAGCAATTGTCCCGGTGATTGCGGCGCATCAGGATTAAGCGCTGGGCGGATAAGACCCGGCCAGACTTCCTCGATCTCTGCAGGATCTAAACTACCAGGACGAAGCAGAGCAGGGCGCTCGCCGCGCGCATCAATGATGGTCGACTCCACGCCAGCCATGCAGGCACCGCCGTCTAGAATGAGATCGACCTTGTCCCCCATATCTGAAGCGACATGCTGCGACAGGGTTGGGCTGATCTTGCCGCTGGGATTGGCAGATGGCGCAACAAGCGGACCGCCAAAGGCTTCGATGAGGTGTCTCGCAATCGGGTGACGCGGCATGCGTAGGGCGATGCTGTCGAGTCCGGCGCGTGCGAGCTCTGAGACCGCGCCCGTTTCTGCAACGTCCAAAACCAGGGTCAGCGGTCCCGGCCAAAACGCTTCTGCGAGGGCGCGAGCATGGATGCTGAAATGACCTTCCTTCAAAGCCATTTCCATTGAAGAGACGTGCGCGATGAGGGGATTAAACTGCGGGCGCCCTTTGGCGGCGTAGATGCTTGCAACCGCCACGCCGTCAGAAGCATTCGCAGCGAGGCCATAGACTGTCTCTGTCGGCATAGCGACCAACCCGCCCTCGTTCAGGACGGTAACGGCTGCAGCAATGTTATCAGCCGTGCCAGACAGGATCCTAGCATTCATGCAGCGCTCTTATGGGGCGGCGCGCTAAACTGCAACGCCGAACAGCCGTCCAACCAGCGCAGTGAGGGCCATCGCGGCCGCGCCCCAGAACACAATGCGCGCGACGGCCTTCAGCGGAGGAGCACCGCCAGCTTTTGCCGAAAGCACGCCCAGGATGGCCAGACCCAGCAGAGAGGAGGCGGCAATTGCGACTCCCACATGTGCGTGCGGCGCCATCACTGCGACGAGAATCGGTAGGGCGGCTCCAATTGTGAAACTCAGCGCCGAAGATCCAGCCGCTTGCAGAGGACGTGCCTTGGACAAGTCTGAGATGCCAAGCTCATCACGCGCATGCGCCTCGAGCGCGCCATGTTCCATCAACTTGTCAGCAACCTGACAGGCCAAGTCCTCAGGCAGTCCGCGCGCAATATAGATGCGCGCGAGCTCATCCAACTCGCCATCTGGATTATCGAGCAGTGCTTTGCGCTCGGTCTCCAGGTCTGCCTTCTCTGTGTCTGCTTGGGAGCTGACAGAGACATACTCACCTGCCGCCATAGACAGCGCCCCCGCGACGAGCGCGGCAATGCCTGCAAGTAGAATGTCTTGCGCTGAGGCCGCAGCAGCAGCGATCCCAATCATCAGGCTCGATGTGGACAGGATGCCATCATTCGCTCCCAGCACAGCCGCGCGGAGCCAGCCCGCCCGGTGGATATAATGGAGTTCTTCATGCGCACTGATGACTGTCATAAGTATCCTCTCTCGCAAGACCATTCGTCGTACGTGAGGGATAATATAAGTCTCAAATTGCGAGAGCGCTAATTCGCGCGTGTCGCTTCGACGATGACATCGACGGTGATGTCTTCGGAGACCCAATCTGCGTTAGGGTCAGATGATTGCCCCAGATCTAGAGGCTTTCTTTGAAACACAGCTTGGCCGGTCATTTGCGCCGCATCGTCATTTATATTGAGCGTGAAAGGAAATGCGGTATCGACCGTGATGTCTTTCAAAGTGAGACGCGCGGTTGAGGTATATGCCGCATCGCCCGTGCTTGTGATATCGAGAATTTCGACACTTGCGGTCGGAAAGGCTGCGGAATTGAACCACTCCGGGGATGGCAAACTGTCTTCATAGAGTTTTTGGCTGGCGGTCGCGTTCGCCATGGCCACCGTGACGCGGACTTCGGCGTCAGCTGGGGCATCTGGGTCGAACTGAATGGCGGCATCCCAATTGGCGAACTCGCCCGTAAAGGTGTTGCCATCATGCGTGCCCGAGAATGTGATCGAAGAGGTTTCGGTGTTGACGATCCAGTTTGGTTGAAACGTCGCGTCCGCAGAGACAGGAGCGCCTGATCCAGCAAGTGCAGAAACGACCGGCGGTGTGAGGGTGACCGCTGCTAATACGCCAATCGCGCTTCCAAAGGCCGTGGCAGCACCGCGCCCGGGTGTTTTCGGTTTGTCGGTCTTGCCGAACAAGCCCGGGAGCATTCGTTTGAGGACACCTTCTTCGGCGCTCAACTCATGTTTCACGGCGCCCGCAACGTGCAGGGCCAACAAAGCGAGCGTGACCCAAGCCAGTTTTGAATGGATGAAATTGACGACCCCGCTCGCGGCTTCAGTCTTTAATCCCTCAACGAATGGCACGTCTGGCCAGCTAATGGCGAAGTAAAGAACGGTAGGGACATCGAGTTTGACGCTGACCGAGCTATAGAGCCAACCTGTCAACGGGAGCAGGATCATCAGCCCGTAGAACCCGAGATGAACGAGATGACTCGCGGTTTTTTCCAGCCCATTTATATCGTCAGGGAGAGCTGGCGGAGGGTTCATCACCCGCCAAATGATACGCGCAATCGAGAGCAACAAGATCGTGATCCCGACCGACTTGTGCATCTGATACAGGAAATACTGCCCTGGGGCGCCATCTGGGAGGTCGGTCATATACCAACCCCCGAAGATCATCCCCAGGATTGCGATCGCGATCACCCAATGCAGCGTGATTGCAACGCTCGTATATCGTTCCGATTGCGCGCTCATGGTCTATTCGTCCTGCAGGAACTCGCCTGAGAACTCTACTGTCACTTCGTCCCCGATATTGGGAATGTAAGCGCCCATGCCGAAGTCTGACCGCATCACTTTGGTGCTGGCATCGAAACCGATCACATCGCGCTCACCGAACCAAGGTGGGTTGGCCACGCCATTATATGTGACGTCCAGTGTCACCGGCTTGGTGACGCCGAGAAGAGTGAGGTCTCCTGTTACAGTGCCCGAGAGATCACCTGTCTTAGTCGCTGAAGTCGACACAAAAGTGATTTGTGGGAACGCATCAGAGTTCAGCCATTTTGCATCGCGGGAAACATCTTCGTTCCAGCTTCCCCACTGGCTATCGGCGTGTCCAGCTTTGTAGTCGCCAGGGTAGTTTGTCTCGACGACCGCCGGATTGATGGAGAATGTGATCTCAGAACTTTCTGGCGCTGCTGGATCAAACGTGAGATCCGCATCGATATCAGGGAAACTGATCCGATATTGCGAAATCCCGCCACCATGCCCGACTTTCACCGTCATAAAGGCATGCGTTTTTTCGAGCGAATAGGTGGCCGCTGCCACTTCAGCTAGGAGCGGGTGTATCTCAGCCTCGACTGGAGGTGTCTCAGCCGCTTCAACAGTCGCAGTCTCGTCGCTTGCGCCGCCGCAAGCCGCCAAGACCAATGCCCCAGCACCTGCGGCAATAGACGTTCTAATCTTCATCGTTCGGTTTTCCTCTTGCTTGGAAATTTATCTTTTCCTGGGTCCTATTCCTCGGCTTGCAGGAATTCCCCAGAAAATTCGATCGTAACTTCATCTGAAATCACGCCAGCCATCGAGGTTTGACCAAATTCTGAGCGGTTGAGGGTGGTTGTCGCGGTAAAGCCGATCACGTCGCGCTGACCGAACCAAGGTGGGTTTGCAACACCGCCATAGGACACATCAAGAGTGACAGGCTTGGTGACGCCAAGAAACGTAAGGTCGCCCGTGACTGTTCCTTCGAACTCACCGGTTTGTTCAACGTTTGTCGAAGCAAATGTGATCGCTGGAAACTCGCCAGCGTTCATGAAGCGAGGATCAGTTCCGAGCTCTTCTTCCCACTCGACCTTTTTCGCAGGGTCCGGATAGTTCGTATTCAGCGCAGCTGGATTGATTGAGACTGATAGCTGCGAATTCGCTGGTGTCTCAGCGTCAAAGACCATGTCAGCGTCAAAATCGGTAAAGTTGACCGTGTATCCGGAGATTCCATTGTGCTTCACCGTCCAGGTCAGGAAGGCGTGAGTTTTCTCAAGCTCGTACAGACCTGATGCAACGCCTTCTAGCGTTGGCGCAGCTTGCGCGGGGAGGGTGAGGGCTAATAGACCTGCTGAAACGGCAAGAGTTCGCATGGGAGGCTCCTTTGAGAGTTTTCCGTGTGTACTGCGCCAAAAGGTAGCGTGGGATTTTCTATTGGCTAGTCGCAATATATGAGGGCGGGGATTATAACTCTTATGCCGGAGCCGCATGATCAATGACCTATACTGCACCCGCTACAGATATCGCCTTTGCATTGACCCATTTGGCGGGCTTGTCAAAATTCGAAGGTCACCCTGAATTTGAGAGTTATGATGCTGAATTGATCGAGCCGATTCTCGACGAGGCAGGCAAGCTTGCGCGCGATGTTTTGGCGCCGCTGAACCAGGTTGGGGACAAAGCTGGCGCGCAATTGACACCAGCCGGGGTAAAGTCCGCGCCCGGCTTTGCAGACGCCTATGCCGCATTCCGTGATGGCGGTTGGATGGGACTGTCAGCGCCAGAAGAGTGGGGCGGCCAAGGCCTACCAAAAGTGCTCGGTCTAGCGGTGATGGAAATGTTCCACGGCGCGAATATGGCGTTTGCCCTGTGTCCGATGCTAAGTTTTGGCGCGATCGAAGCGCTCTTGGCCCACGGCACAGATGAACAGAAGGCGATGTATCTGCCCAAGCTGGTGAGCGCGGAATGGACCGGCACGATGAACCTGACAGAACCGCAAGCGGGTTCTGATGTTGGCGCGCTCAAGACAAAAGCGCTTCCAAATGGCGATGGGTCCTACGCAATCTCAGGTCAGAAGATTTACATAACTTGGGGCGATCATGACGTCGCCGAGAACATTATCCACTTGGTGTTGGCGCGCTTGCCAGATGCCCCGGAAGGTTCTCGCGGTGTCTCGCTCTTCATTGTCCCTAAGCGCATTGTGAACGCAGATGGCAGCCTCGGCGATGAGAATGGCGTCAAATGTATCGGCCTCGAAGAGAAAGTGGGCATCCATGCGTCTCCAACCTGCGTCATGGAGTATGATGGCGCGCGCGGATGGCTTATCGGCGAGGAGAATAAAGGCCTCGCTTGCATGTTCACAATGATGAACTCGGCTCGTTTGAATGTTGGACTGGAAGGTGTCGGCGTTGGCGAAGCCGCTTGGCAGACGGCGTTTGAATACGCTCAAGAGCGGAAACAGGGCAAAGCGCCCGGTGTGTCCGGCGCAGCGCCAATTTTGCACCACGCTGATGTTCGCCGCATGCTCACCACGATGCGGGCAAAGGTCATGGCGGCGCGGGCGATCTGCTATGCGACCGGTGTTGCGGCAGACCTCGCCGAAACCGGCCAAACAGCTGAGGAGCGCGAAGAGGCGCGTCTTCGAGAAGAATTGCTCACCCCAATCGCGAAAGCATGGTCTACAGATATGGGCGTCGAAGTGGCCTCGCTTGGCGTGCAAGTGCATGGCGGCATGGGCTTTATGAACGAGACGCTCGCCGCGCAATTGTACCGAGATGCGCGCATCGCACCGATTTACGAGGGAACTAACGGCATTCAGGCGATCGATCTGGTTGGGCGCAAGCTCTCCATGGCGGATGGCGCCGCGATGACGGCGATGCTCACAGAGATAGACCAGACCGCGCGCGAGGCACGTGAGACGAATGATCCGAACCTCGTTCAAGTCGCAGATCGATTGAGTGAGGCCAATGGCGCGCTCAAAGACGCTACAGCATGGATGACGCGCATGATGGCCGAGGACCGCGATGTCGCTCTCGCCGGTGCGACGGCTTATCTGGCGCTTGCGGGCGATGTGATTGGCGGTCACTTCCTGACCAAGGGCGCTGTCGGTGCTCGCGCTGAGGGCGGTCAAATTCGCGGTCGTATGACGGCGCTTGCTGGCTTCTTCGCGGAAACCTCACTCGCAGCTGCGCCGGGAGCTGTCGCAAGCATCACCCAAGGCGGGCAAGCTATGCTGGCCGAGAGTGAGGCCCTATTCGGGATCGGCTAACCAGTTCGACGCGCTAATCAGATGAATTGTCTTCGAGCACGTGAGTCTCGAGCCATTCGATCTGTAGATCATAATACCCGTTAGTCTTTTGTCGCGAGATCATGGTCAGCATCTCTTGAAGACTGCCGGTCTCTGCGATGTTGAGATTGTGATCTGCGTCTGGAAATGCCCTTGTCGTCAATGAGGCGTCAGGATTTTTGCCAATCGTCTTCTCATAGAGTGCAAGCGTTTTACGCCAGTCGACATTGAGATCTTTCTCACCAAAAAGCGCTAGAACATCTGCGTCGACTGCGCTGAGCGTTTGATCGAACTCGGGCACGTAAATGTAAGAGCAAAACGTGTCATCAATCCCCTCGCACGATCCGTCGGCACAAACGGTCTGCTGTGCTTCATACTGCGCACGCGTTTGCCATGGCCCTCGCATTTGAAGGAAATAGGTGTTGGCTCTCAGAGCCTCAGTTGCCTCCAAATACGCATCATAAGAAGCACCTGACCGTTGCAAGGCGCAGCCTTCCTGCCATTCCGCAGAGAGTTTTTCGGCGTCTGCAACAGATCCGCCTTCATGCGGGAGGTTCGATAGAAGCAAGTATGGGAAATTGTCTTCGCCGACGACGCCGCTCACTGAGATCCAAAAGTCCAAATATGGGTCTTGTTGCATCGCAAGCGGAGCGATCCAGCCCGCACGACTGATCCCCCATATGCCAATTTTCTCGCTGCCGGGTGCATTCATGGTGCGCAACGCCTCAGCCGCATCAATGACTTCCTGCGCGCTCTCATAAACTGACTGATTGATGTCAAAGCTGCCTTCGCTTCGGCCTTGTCCTGGCTTGTCCCAAACGGCGGAGGCGATTCCGATCTCTCCGAAGCGTCGCCTGAGATCTCCGTAAGACTGATTGGCGCGAACATCCGTTCCGCCATAACCGTGAACGAATAGGATCAGCGCCTTCGCGGGGCGTTTGTCGGGCGTATCGAAAATACCCGAAAGTTCGAGGTCGTTTGATTGAAATGTGAAGTCCGTGGTTTCACCCAGCTCAAAGAGGCCCGAGGGTTCATCGGAGGGGGCCGGTCCGGCACAAGCCGTCATGATGCAGGCAAGTAGAGCCGCTGCGCTAGCTTTAGCGAAATTCATGGCAAGCCTTCCTGCAAAACTGTATCAGACGTTTACTTTATATCGCCTGTTCAGTGGTCCAGCGCTGGATCTTCGATGTGAGGTCAGGTCTGAGGCGTTCATGCGGATTTTCCTTGGCTGTGCCGAGATAAATGTATCCAGCCACACGCTCGTGTTCAGTGAGACCTAGGAGCGTGTTTATGCCTTCGCTGAAAGCAATCCACTCCGTTAGCCAGCATCCGGCCCATCCGCTCGCATTCGCTGTTAGAAGCAGGTTATGACAAACGGCGCCGCAGGACAGTTCTTGCTCCCAGACGGGCGTTTTGTGAGTAACATCCGGCGACGATATCACCGCGATGACAACAGGCGCCCGGGTAAAATATCCGGCAGTGTCTGCGAGCATTGTCTCGGTCGCTTCGGGATTTTCTTGCTTTTGGATCTCAACCGCGCGCTCATTAAAGTCCGCTCTGGCTTGTCCTTCGAAGACTAAAAATCGCCATGGTGCCAGTCTTCGGTGATCCGGAACCCGGGCTGCCACCGTAAGAAAGTCATTCAAGGCTTCCTGGCTAGGCCCCGGTGCGATGAGTCCGCGTTTGCTGGTCGACCGTCGCAGCGCGATCAGTTTGCGCGCTTCGGCGCTGGCTCTGGCAGGAAGCATGGAAGACCCAAGCGGCGGGGCAGGCGGGAAAATAGACGTCATCCTTCGCACATAGGGGCTCCTAGGAAAAACGCCAGAAAGATTATTTTAGTGAACGGTGTTTACTTTCTGAACGCGCGTACTATCTCTCGTTCAAAGGGGCCTCTAGATGACTGCAACTGTTTCCTCCCCAGCCGAACGGCGGCGTAATAAAATCCGTGCACGCATCCTCTCTGCGGCAGAACGGGTATTTGCGCGTGAAGGCGTTGAGGGCCTCTCCATTCGGCGCTTAGCGGAAAACATCGATTACTCGCCGGCCGCGATCTACAAATACTTCAAGTCAAAAGACGAACTGATCGACGAACTGAAAGAGACGTTTTTCGAGCTCATTCTGGAGAACGTACACCGGATTGCTGACACATCGACACCGTTCAATGAGCGCGCGCGCGACTGTGTCGCTACTTATGTCATGATCGCCGTCGAGAAGCCTTATCATTACGCTGCCGCGTTCGCAGGAGAGGCCGCAGACAATCGCGTCGCGCCGGTTGATGACGAGCCTGGATTCGAGCTGTCGAAAAAGGGCCAAGCCTTCAATGTGCTGCGCGGAATGATCGCTGAAGGGGTGGAAAACGGCGCCTTCCGATCAGAGATTGACCCCTCGCTCGCAGCGAAGTCTGTTTGGGCGTCTATGCATGGTTTGACCATGATGATCGTCCACATCCCAAGTTTCCCAGCCCTAAAGGCAGATCAAGCGACCATGTCGCGCGAAGATTTCATTTTGTTCCACGCCGATCAGGTGATCCGTGGATTGGAGATGCACAATGAGTGAACACATGCAGGATTATGAAATGGCGGAGAGACAAGTCCGTCCGACGTTCGGCAAAGGCCTAATTTTCTTGTTGGTCTTGCTGGTGATTGGAGCAGTTTTGGCCTTTTTCGTGCTGCAAAACCGTTCTTCGGAAGGCCCGCTGGTTCCGACCAGTCGACCCGTACCGATCTCTGTTGAAACGGTGTCTGCAAATCTGGAGCAAGCGTTTCGCGCCGAAGAGAAGTTTACCGGCATCGTGACGCCGCGCCGAACAAGTCAGCTTGGCTTCTCTGGCGGTGGGCGTATCGCGTCTATTCGCGCTGATATCGGGGACAAAGTTGAATCTGGCCAAGTGCTGGCCTCACTCGATACGCGCAGCTTGCGCGCCCAACTCGCATCGGCCGAAGCGGTCGTCGATGAAGCGAAAGCCGCCTTTGATTTGGCCGAAACCACAGTCGATCGCCAAATCGCGCTCCTCGAACGCGGCCATGTCTCAAGCCAGGTGGTCGACGAAGCCCGCGCGCAATCGAACACAGCCTATGCCCGTATCGCGGCGTCAAAAGCCAATGCGGATACATTGCGCGTGCAGATCGATTTAGCGCGTATCAAAGCGCCTTTCTCGGGGACAATCACCTCTCGCATGTCTGATGAAGGGGCGATCGCGAACCCAGGACAGCCATTGTTTGAACTGGTGGAAACAGAGGTGCTTGAGGCACGGATCGGCCTAACGGCAGCGCTCGCAGACACGCTGGAAATAGGCGCTGTTTATGACCTGACATCTGATCAAGGGACGGTGCCAGCGACCCTCAGATCTGTGACCGGCGTCATCGAAGCGAGCAACCGGACGGTCGCGACTGTATTTGATATCAATGATGCGACCCTCGTCGCAGCTGGCGCTGTTGTGCGGCTCGGAATGGACCGCGAGATAAATGAGTCTGGTCTATGGCTGCCAATCTCTGCGTTAACTGAGGCGGATCGTGGGCTCTGGTCGATCTATAAGGCCCGCCGCGATGGCGATGGCTGGCAGGCCGAACCTGGGATTGTCGAAATTCTCCACCAAGACGGTGAACGCGTCTTTGTGCGCGGATCTCTGCGCGATGGAGACCGCGTGATTGTAGACGGGTTGCAGCGCATCGCGCCTGGGCAGCCCGTGACGCCGAACGATGTCAGTACGGTCGGCCTGGTGGCTGGGAACGGGTGATCCAAATGACCACTCTGTTCTATCGCTTGCCACGCCTGACCATTTTGGCCGTGATTGTGGCCCTGATCAGTGGGTTCTTCGCGATCCTGACGCTTGGGCGGCAAGAAGACCCGACTCTGATTGAGCGCTATGGCTTTGTTCTGACGACCCTGCCGGGCGCGGACGCCGAGCGGATCGAAGCGACAATCACCGAACCTATTGAGCGCCGCCTGCTCGAGCTGCCAGAAGTTTCGGAAACCGAGTCGAGCTCCCGGGCGAATGTTTCCCAGATCTCGATTGAAATTGATGAAGGCTTGAATGCGGCTGAGGTAGACAATGCTTGGACCTTGATCCGGCAGCAAGTTCAACTGGCGGAACCGGACCTGCCGCCGGGCGCTGCCACGCCATTTGTTCGACGCGTCTATGTCGGTGCGGCGACGATGACGGTGGCGCTGACCTGGGAAGGCGAGGGCGAACCTAGTCTAGCTGTGATGTCCCGTCTTGCGGAAGTGTTGGAAGACCGCTTCCGCGGACTGAACGCCACCGAAGAAACCGAGATTATGGGGCTTCCGGAAGAAGAAGTTCGGATCATCGCCGATCCGGAGGCTTTGGCGGCTGCTGGACTCTCCCTGAACGATGCCGCGCGATTGGTCGCCGCAGCGGATGCCAAGGCGCCAGCGGGCGAGGTGCGCGGGGATCGCAGCAATGTTGGTCTTGAGATTGGCGGTGAGTTTGACGGCGTTGCACGCATCCGTTCAATCCCTTTGGTTCAATCTGCGAACGGAACAGCGCTGCGCGTCGGGGACGTGGCGGAGGTCGTGAAAGGCATTGAAGATCCGCCAACAAAGCTCGCCTTCTCGAATGGCAAACGCGCCGTCTTCGTGACCGCATATATTTCCGCCAATCAACGTGTGGACGTCTGGGCCAAGGCGGCGTGGCAGATGGTCGAAGAGTTTGCGGTAACCGTGCCGTCCGATATCTCTGTGACGCCCATCTTTGACCAAAGCACGTACACAGAATCGCGCCTGAATGGCCTCGCGCAAAACCTGTTGATTTCCGCGTTCCTGGTCTTTGCGGTGCTGTTCTTCGTTATGGGCTGGCGGGCCGCAATTGTGGTCGGCATGGCTTTGCCGCTGACCGTCGCCTTGGTTCTGACGCTCTTCAAGTTCTTCAACTATCCGCTGCACCAGATGTCGGTGACAGGACTGGTGATTTCGTTGGGTCTGTTGATCGATAATGCGATCGTCGTCGTCGACGAGTATGATCAGGAAAGGCTGCACGGCCACTCGGTGCTCGATTCCATTGATCGCTCGCTGAAAAAGCTGTTCGGCCCGCTTTTCGCATCGACTTTGACAACGGCCTTGGCGTTCGCGCCGATTGCCTTCATGCCAGGCGCCGCCGGCGAGTTTATCGGTATGATTGGCACCTCGGTGGTTTTCTCGGTTATCATGTCATTTGTCATCGCGATGACGGTTATTCCTGCACTCGCAGGGATGCTGGACCGGCCCCGAAAGCCCGGTGAACGCAGCTGGTTCTGGCGCGATGGGATAAAGTTTGATGTCATTACAGACGGTTATCGCTGGAGCATTGAACGGGTTCTGCGTAATCCTGTCATAGGCCTCTTGCTGGGTATCATTCCGGTGATGATTGGCTTCTATTTGGCAGGACAATTGCCGAGCCAATTCTTCCCACAGACTGAGCGTGATCAGTTTCAGCTCGACATCACTCTGAACCCGCAAGCGACAATCTATGAAGCGCAAGATATCGCCCAGGAAGTGAATACGTTCCTGCGCGATCAGTATCCGAACATTGAAGGCATTCATTTCGTGGTCGGTGAGCCTGGGCCGCGCGTCTATTATAACAGTTTCAACAATACGGAGGGCGTCGCTGGCTATGCCAGTGGCTTTGTCCAGCTTGGGAATAATGAAACGACCCGGATCTTGGTGAGCGACATTCAAGCCACTCTACGGCGCGAGTTCCCGCAGGCGCAAATCCTGGCGACACCATTTGAGCAAGGTCCGCCCACCCCTGCACCGATTGCATTTTATATTCGCGGTGAAAACCTGGCGGTGCTGAACGATCTTGGCAACCAGGCTCGGCAGATCTTAGCCCAAACGCCTGGCGTGACGTTCACGACGTCTCAGTTGCAGATGGGCGCACCGATTGTCACGCTCGAAGCGGATGAGACCGCTACCGCGATGTCCGGGCTTCGCCTGACCGGGCTTGCCAGCGATATTCGTGCGGAGCTCGAAGGTGTACCAGCAGGCTCGATCCTCGAAGGCATCGAAGAGATCCCGGTCCGCGTCATTGCGCCAGAGGATCGCCGCACAGAGATTTCTGATCTTCGATCCAAGACGGTTGGCAATGCTGCGATGGGCGGGGGCACGCCGCTATCGGCATTAGGCGAGCTGAAACTAGAGCCGCAAACAGCGACCATTCGGCGCCTAGACGGGCGGCGGGTGAACCAGATCTTTGCCTATGTCGAGCCTTACGCGCTGCCAGATCCGATCAATCAGAATTTCAAACAAGCCTTGGAGGAGTCGGGGTTCACGCTGCCACAGGGCTATGACTGGATTGAGAGTGGATCAGCCAGCAACCAGTCCGAGGCGATGGCAAACCTCGCGAGCCTGGCCGTGCCCTTGGTTTTGGTGATGCTCGGCGCTGTCGCACTCGTGTTTAACTCCTTCCGTATGGCTTTCTTGGTCATGGGGGTTGGCTTCATGTCCATGGGGCTCGCATTTGGCGGGGTTTGGATGTTCAATCTACCGCTCGGCTTCAATGCGATTTTGGGCGGGCTAGGACTTCTCGGTATCTCGATCAACGGGACGATTGTTGTGCTCGCGCTTCTCACAGGGAATGAGGCCGCTCGAAATGATGACATCATCGCTCAGCGCGAAGTTGTTGTTGCCGCGACCCGGCACATTGTGGCGACAACCCTGACGACGATGGGCGGGTTCGTGCCGATTATCTTGCAAGGTGATGTTTTCTGGATGCCGCTGGCGACAGGGATTGCGGGGGGCGTGGCAGGATCTGCCATCCTCGCGCTCTATTTCACGCCTTCGGTCTACCGGATCATGACGATGAAACCGATCCGACGATTTATCGGGATGTTGCGAGGGCGTGGTTGGCAGCACCCCCAACGTGTCCCAGCAGAATAAAAGAAAAGCCCCGCCAGATCGGCGGGGCTTTTGATTTTTGATGCGATGTTTCGCTTAGAACTTGTAACCGAGCTCAATGCCCCAAGTGCGTGGCTCGTTCACGAAGCCCGTCAGGTTGTTAAAGTCGATTGCGCCTTCGAGAACCAGCTCGTCGGTGAGGTTCCGCACGAACGCTGAAAGGGCAACGCCATTGTCGCCTTCCCAACCTGCGCGGAGGCCGCCGAGCCAATAGCCGTCTTCAGCAAACTCAACACTCTCATAGAGGAAGAAGTTGGTGTCGCCCTTATAGGCCCAGTCGGTGAACACGTAGAGCTCACCGCCTTGATATGGAATGCCATAACGCGCTGTGACGTTCGCAATCCACTCAGGCGCGTTCGGGAACGAGTTGCCAGAGATGTTGAAGAAGGTCTGACCATCAACAACCACTTCAGGATCGAGCACAGTACAGCCTGCACCACATCCTGGTGACAGAAGGACGTCATCCTTAATCTCGGTGTTGTTGTAAGACAATCCGCCGGTGACGACGAGATTGTCTGTGACCAAAGCTTCAACATCCGCTTCAAAGCCGTAGCCTTGGCTTTCGTCAGCGTTGAACAGAGCAACCGTGTTATCGAGGCCGCCAACAATCGTCAGCTGCTGATCTTCGAGCGTGTACAGGAACACGTTCGCATTGGCGCGAATACGATTGTCATAAAGCTCCGATTTCACACCAGCTTCGTATGATAATACGGTCTCGCTATCAGCGTCTGAGATTGTGTTACCGAAGACAAGGCGACCTTGAACCGATGGTCCACGGAAGCCGCGTGCAATCTTCGCATAGTAAGAAATGTCTTCAGAATATTGGTATGTCGCAGACACGTCCCAGCTGATCTGGTCATCGCCAACAGTGACAGAGCGTGGGGCGAGGGCGCCGGAGCCAAATGGACCGATTGAGCGTCCAGCAGTGAACTCTTTTTCTTCGTCGGTGAAGCGCACACCACCTGCAAGCGTCAACTGCTCAGAGACGTCGTACGCGACTGATGCAAAGATGCCTGTTGAGTCTGTGTCTTGGTTACGCAGCGCTGCGCCGTTCACAGGCTGACCTGGGCCCAGCGTATCGAAGCTGAAGGATGAAATGTTCACGCGCTCATCAAAGATGAAGAACCCTGCCTGCGCGCGGATTGGGCCGCCATTATCATATGCGACACGAAGCTCGTGGGTCATCTGAGTGAGGTCGTCGACCCCGCCAGCGCTCTCCGATGGGAATGGGATGAAGCCTGGTCCAAAGTTACCAGCGCCTAGGAAGGCCGCTCCAAAACCGCCATCAATGTCGCCGCGCGAGAACACGTCGGCGGTCTCATATCCATAAACATAGGTCAGATCCACGGAGTCATCGATTTCGTGATCAACGCGCAAGGTGACGCCGAAAGACTCTTGCTTCAGCTCGTTCTGGCCATCGAAAAAGACGGTGTCGAAGTCGAAATCGTCCGACAGGCCGCGCGAGCCTTGATCGATGATGTTCGCGCGGAACAGGCGGGCGTCACTGTCATTGTTGCGACCGTGAACATTCAAGAGGATGTCTGTGGACGCAACCGGAGACCAAAGTGCTTGGACGCGGGCTGCTGTTTCTTCGAACCCTTCGAAGGCATTCTCTTCGCCAGTGAAGCGGTTATCGACGAAATCGTCGCGCTGCTGAACCAGACCGGAAAAGCGCAAAGCCAGATTGTCATTCACTCGGAAGCCAACGGCGCCTTCAACTTCGGTGGTTGCATATGAGCCAACAGATGCTCGTGCATAACCATTCAGGTCGTCGCCAGGCTTAACGCTATCAAACTTGATGATGCCGCCTGGTGTGTTGCGTCCAAAAAGAGTGCCCTGTGGACCGCGCAATACTTCGATGCCCTCGACGTCAAAGACTGGGAAGCCTTTCAAGATCGGGTTCTCGTAAGGTACGTCATCGTAAACCAAAGACACGGGTTGCGATGAATTCAGATCGAAGTCTGTGTTGCCGATGCCGCGAATATAGAAGCGCGGGAACGCCCGTCCGAATGAGCTTTCTGCGATGACGCTGGGCGCGCGTGCTGAAAGAAACCGGATATCGGCGCCGCCAGCTTTGATATTGTCGAGTTTTTCACCCGAAACCGTGGTGATGGAAACCGGAACGTCTTGGGCGTCTTGTTCGACACGCTGCGCGGTCGTTACGACTGGCTCAAGGCGTCTTGCGTCTGCGTCGCCGTTTGTCTGAGCCATGGCTGGCAGGCCAGCTAGGCCAGAAACTGCAATCGAGGCTGCGGAGATAAGGAGGGCGCGCTTTAGAGACATAGGCTTGGTACTCTTTGTCAGTGTTCGGGACGTCTCGCGATAAGACGCCTTCGTGGCGCAATTGGCCTCCGTTTGCGGTTTGGGCAAGATTCAAACGCAAGTTGGTGTGTAAAAAAGTTTGCATTGCGCGCTGGTATGGCACGCATGCCACGTCTAGATGCGCAAAACGCGCCCGAGAGGAGGCGCTTTGGTTCGATTTAAGCTTCTTTGAGATTCGTCAGTCCCAGGGGTTAAAGCGCGTACGAGGCTTCAGGATGTCAGAGTCTCCATCTTCGGACTCAGAATCCGCCGCTTTTTCACTTTCCGCACTGGCCGCGGTTGGAAGCGGGGCAACTCCGGCTGGCAAAGCTGGCTTCCCGTCGATTTCCGGGAGCACATCTTCGGTCGCATCAATAAGCACTTTTTCTTCCTCAGCTGCGCCAAAGCTGCTCGGGCCTGGAATGCCAGAAGCTTCAGATTTCGCAGAGAGAGCGCCAAGTCCAAAGCCTGCGCCAATCCCGCTCAAAGAATAGGTTTGAGCTTCTGCGGGTTGAGGGGCCTCAGCGACGGGCTCGGGCGCCGTTTCCGTTGGTGTTGGGTCGGCCGGTGCTGGGTCGCTTGTGTCTTCCACCTCAGATACGGCTGCTGCAAGTGGCGGGACATCGAGTGTTGTCTCCGGAGCAGCCTCTGTTTCCGCCTTGCTGGGGGCGTCCTGGACGGTTTCCTCGGCCGTCTCGGCCATGTGTTCCTCAACCGTCTCTTCGCTGGTGGCTGGCGTTGTTGACCATGCCACGGCTGGTTCTGTTGGTAATTCTTCCGTCGCAGGTTCTTCAACAGCTTCTACGCTGTCAGCGCCGGCGATTGAGAACACGGTTGCGCTTTCAACAGGAGCTTCAGCAGCTGGCTCAGCAACGGTTTCTGTGGCTTCCGGTTCACTGGCCGCTTCGGCCTCAGCACCATCCTCTAGTCCAAAGGGAACATAGGTTGGCGTTTCCGAAGGGGCCTCTTCCACGACCGCGAAAGTGGTCACCGGGTCTGCCTCGATCGGGTCTGGCTCAACGGCCTCAGGCTCGCTTTCTTCGGTTTGCGTTGTTAGCCCGGCCGCAAGTGCGACGGCGCCAACAGCAGATGCAGCAGCGGCATCAAGCCCGCTCTCTTCTTTCTGATTGACCTCGTCCGCCAGACGCACCACAGCCTCAGTCACTTCGTCTTCGGACTCAGGGGCGGTCTCTTCAACCGTTTCGATTGTCTCCTCAGCTGGGGTGTCTTCAGCGGCCACAGCCTCATCTGAGGCGAAGGCCTCCGCTTCCGAATCCTCTGTGGGCTCGCTTGAGTCCTCCGTTGCAGGATCGACGTCGATGTCTGTTGCCTCAGTGGTTTCAACAGAGGCTAATGCTTCGGGCTCTTCCTCTGCTTCGGTCGAGCTTTGATCTTTTGCTTCAGCGGAAGGCTCAGTCTCCGAGGAGACCGCTTCAACACTGTCGTCAGTGAGAACAGCGGTTTCGTCGCCTGGATCTTCTTGAAGGTCTTCTTCCGAATCCGCGTCCGCCGGCGCACTAGCTTCGGCAGCATCAGGCTCGGCCGGCGTATCTTCCATCCCGGCGAGCAGGGTGGAGATTGCAGTCTCGGTCCCACGTGCGACGCGCGCGGCCTCTTTGGTCATCGCTGCGACGATGTCTGCATATGTGCCGCCATCTTCTGCGGGTGTAGCTGCTAAGGCCTCCGCGCCCGCACGCTCAAGCTCTTTGCCATCCTTGCTGTTGATGACCACTTCATTCGGGGATTCCGTCAGTGAGACGCTGTAGCCTTCGGTGGCGTAGGTGATGTTGCCATCCTCACCATCCGTCCAATCAAGTTTTGCGAGATCCGTCATTTCCGCAAGGCGGTCGATGAGCTTTTTTGTAGAAGCGTGCAGCATTGGGAGGTCCGTTTTGTAGAATGGGCTTACGGCACTTTAATACCAAAACGAAACGGAATGTTGATAGGTCTAAATGTGAGAAATCTGATGAAATAACGGTTATATATATCTGATTTTACGAGATTTTCGGACAGGTGTACGAGCGAGAATTACGCCATGTCAGAATACGCTTTCATATTCCGAGTGACAGGGTTTCCTTCTTAAAGTGTTTCGTTCGACGCGTCTCAGGCTAGAAACGCTACGAATCGGCCCAGGCGCGTCTCGTTTCCGAGATGTTTCTGACGAAGTCTTTCACGGCCATATCCCCGGCATCAGCGAGTCCCGTGCGGAACCCTTGCACGGTTAAGTCTGGTGCAACGACCAAATAGGTCGGCGTCCAGCGTATTCTAAGTGTCTCGCGAATTGAGGCGTCTGTGTCGACCAGTGTAGGGAAAGACCACCCCTTTTCGTCAAACCACGCCGAAACTGAACCGTAATTTCGATAGGCTTTATCGGCCCGGCTTGCGTTTTGCGGCGTATGGATGGACATGAAGTCCACATCAGGGTCTTGGGCGAGCGCGCGCGACAGAGCCGCCGCGTAGGGCGCATCGTTTCGACTATCATGACACCAGATGCCCCATACTTCGATGACCGTCCAACGCCCCTCCAGCAGGGTCGAGGAGAAACTTGTACCGTTTGATAACGCACCCGTGAATTCCGGGAGCGCTTCTCCAAGCCCTTCGTAGGTGTAAGGTCGCCCATATTCGTCGCGCGGAACGTCGCCGCGGCTAAGATCGGCCGAGGCCGGGATTTCTGAACCCGGTTGATAATATCCCGTCGCAGCCTCTGCCGATGTGTTTTTAGGCTCCCCGGCTTCCGCGCATGCTGCAAGTCCCAGCGTCAAAATTGAAGCAAGTGATAGACGCAGCATGGGCGGTTTCCTTTGTGTCGCGCTAGGCCCCGGGAATGCGAAGAACCTGGCCTGGATAGATTTTATCCGGATGCTTGAGCATTGGCGTGTTGGCATCAAAGATGTCCGGGTAACGCATCGCATCGCCATAATACTTCTTCGCGATTTTTGAGAGCGAGTCACCTGACTTTACCGTGTGCATCACAGATTCACCGACTTTCGCTTTCGACTTTACCTTCATCGAATCGTCGACCTCGCCGATGCCGCTGACATTTCCAGCGGCCAGGACGAGCTTTTCTTTGGTCTCTTGGTCCGGAACTTTGCCCTCCAGTTTGACCTGCTTTCCTTCGACCGTGACTTTGAAGTCGCCGCCCAGATCGTCGTCCAGACCAAGGTCTTCGACTTCTTTGCGAATGGCTTTTTCCGCCACCTTATTACGATCTGCGATGATCTCTTTGCCCTTGTTGAGCGCGAATTTGAATAAACCCATAATGTCTTCTCCCCTTTATGGATGGGCAAACCAGGCGTGATTCACAGGTTCGTGAAGGGGTTTCCGCGACGTCGTTCCACTTTACGTCAACGTTACCCCTAGCCGGGGCTTGCTCGCTTCAGTAGGGTGCGCCGCAACATAGACCACCCACGGGAGAAATTCTCAAATGCGCGAAGCAGTCATCGTTTCCACCGCCCGCACCGGACTTGCGAAAGCCGGACGTGGCTCTCTTAACAACACTCACGGGATCACAATGGCCGGTCACGTCATCAAGCACGCCTTGGACCGTGCCGGTGTCGAGCCGGAAGCTGTCGAAGACGTGTTCCTCGGTTCAGCGCAGCCTGAAGGTGCGACTGGGCACAATGTGGCACGTAACGCTGCGCTTTGGGCTGGTTGCCCAAGTTCAACTTCTGGCGCGACGATCAACCGTTTCTGCTCGTCTGGTCTGCAGGCGATCGCAAACGCAGCGCACACAGTTATCAATGAAGGCGCGCCTGTCGCTATTGGCGGCGGCGTTGAAAGCCTCTCTTTGGTCTCGCGTTCAGGTCACATGAACCTGCACCGCTACACAGAAGACGAGCTGATGGCAAAATGGCCAGCGATCTGGATGACCATGATCGAAACTGCTGAGATCGTTGCGGACCGTTATGGCGTCAGCCGCGAAGCTCAGGACGAGTATTCAGCTGAGTCTCAGCGTCGTACGGCTGAGTTCCAGAAGCGTGGCCACATGGCAGAGGAAATTGTTCCGCTCGCCACGAAGATGATGCTGAAGAATAAAGAGACCGGCGAAATCACGGAAGAAGATGTGGTTTGCGATCGCGACGAGTGTAACCGTCCAGGGACCACTGTCGAAGCGCTTGCAGGTCTGCCGCCTGTGTTCTCTGGCGGTCAGCAAGTTCAGCAGGGTAAGTACATCACTGCCGGTAACGCATCGCAGCTCTCTGATGGTGCGGCAGCTGTTGTCGTCATGGAAGCGCAAGAAGCTGCGCGCCGTAACATCCAGCCGCTTGGCCGTTTCATGGGCTTCAATGTTGGCGGTGTTGACCCAGACGAGATGGGCATTGGCCCAATCAAAGCGGTTCCACGCCTGCTTGAGCGTCATGGCTTGAAAGTCGACGACATTGATCTTTGGGAACTGAATGAAGCGTTTGCCTCACAGTGTCTCTACAGCCGTGACTTCCTCGGCATTGATCCTGAGAAGTACAACGTCAATGGCGGTTCAATCTCAATTGGCCACCCATTCGGCATGACTGGCGCACGCTGCACCGGCTCTATCCTGCTCGAAGGCCAACGCCGCAAAGCGAAATACGGTGTTGTCACGATGTGTATCGGTGGCGGCATGGGCGCTGCGGGTCTGTTTGAGTTCCTGCACTAGGATCTGACCCTTTGAATTGGAAAAGCCCCGGCCAGATGGTCGGGGGTATAGAAATATCCGAGAACAAATAGAAGCGGCCCGTGGATTTTTTCTGCGGGCCTTTTCTCACGGTCTCTTTTGGTGCTTCATTGGAGCCGCAAGAGCGTCTCAAAAAGCCTTTAAAAATACATACGGGATAAATCCGTTATCGGTCGGTTATGCATCTTAGGTAGGGTTCTGAGCGTGAGCTATTAGACCAATTGATAGATAATTTGCCCAACTTTACCGCGGCCGCTAAGTCCTATTCCTATCTCTACTGCCGCGGATGCGTGATGTTTCTGTACGTCTTTATCCTGTATTTGCAGGCTCGTTATTGTGTGCTCAGCACATGAGACGTCGTTCGAGATATAGATGTCCTTTCCAACTACAAATTCACCCGACGCATTCGCTACAATTACTGAACCTTCACGGTAAGATTCTGTTATGGTTCCACACTCGCAGGCATAGCCTTTCGCCACACCATTTGAGATGGCAGCCCGTAGAACGCATTCTAATAATACTGAACACAATACGGAGATGAAATCTGCAAACTCACAAAGCGTGTCGACTGAAAGAACGTCATCCACAGTAAGGCCACCGTGTGCCGCGTCATTGCGATATTCTATCAGAGCACTCAGCTCTTTTTCTGAACTTGGGTGCGCTCTATCCTCAGTGGAGAAGAATCTTTGAATATCGGGGTGACGGTGGTCTGCACCAGAAAAACTGGCCCATAGTTTGAGTTAGGATCGGCTCTGATATGGAGTTGAACCATGGGCAAGAGA
>JABSPZ010000018.1 GCA_013213785.1 Henriciella sp.
GTCAGCAAGAGATAGCCAACCGTATCCGCAACTGATTGCAGCTCAGCTGGAATGAACGGGTTATCCGGCAGGATCGCCAAAGTGTCGTAGAACGTGTCTTGCTCGCCAAAGGTTTCTGATTCCGCGTGGACATACTTCCCTTCGAAGAAAAGCGAGACTTTGTCTGAGAGATCATAGTTCGAGTTGATGTTCAGAACGAAGCGATCTGTCGCCGGGTAGAGCGAGTCACGATTGAAGTTCAATCGACCACCGTCGCCGCCAATGCCCCACAGACCGTTCAAGACAACACCGTCTTGGTTCACGCGCGCTGTGCCATCTGGGTTAGTCAGCCAGCACCCGGCGAGGAAGCCGACGCGGCCACCTTCTGATTCCTGACAGTCAGCTATTCCGTTACCGTTCAGGTCGACATAAGTGACATCACGGCCGCCGAAGCCCGGCGCGATTGAACCCTCTTGTGAAGTCAGCCAGAAACGCGGGTCTGCGATCACAGCTCTTGATGGAGCGTTTGGATCGGTCAATGTCGCTGGGTTTGTCTGAGTGGTGTCGATACCGTTATCACGTGACCAATCGCGGTCACCGTGCGTGATCCCAGAGTCTTTTTCGACTGTGAAAGCAACGACCACATTACCGCGGTCCTCGTGGAAGTTTTGGCCCCAGACCAAATCAACGGCGAAGTTTTCAGCGTCTTGCTCGCCGGAGATACCAGCGCGCGCATCCAACTGCATGCCTTCAAAATCATCTTTCAGGATGAAGTTCACAACACCGGTAACAGCGTCAGCACCATAGACAGCTGATGCGCCGCCCGTGGTGACTTCGACGCTCTCAACGAGTGCGCGCGGGATTGTCCCGATATCAACCGCTTGGGTACCGCGGAAACCCGCGACGTGACGACGTCCGTTCACCAGCGTCAGTGTCCGCTCACCGCCCAGACCGCGAAGGTTCAGGATGTTCGCGCCAGGATCAACGTCTGCAAATCCGTCGGTCAGTGTGTTGGCACCTGTGAAAGAAGACACCAGAGCGGGAATGTCGTTCACGACATCCGCTAGGTTGAGCTCACCCGATAGGCGGATGTCGGCTTCATCAATCGACTGCACTGGAGTCGAAGACGCTAGGTTTGGATCCGTTGGGATACGAGACCCTGTGACAACGATGGTCTCTTGGACCGCCGCTTCTTCGTCTGTTTCCTCTTGCGCTGTCGCCGACAGCACCAATGTGCTTGCGGCTGTCGCTAACGCAGCACTCGAAATTAGGACCTTTTTCAAGTTAGGATTTTTATGCCCTCTCCGCATGGGGTACCCTCTCTTAGTAGCAATTTTACTCCTGTAATACCGCTAGAGAGACTAAGGGCACAAAGTCCAATAAAACTCGCTCATCCGGCGAATATCCGCAGAATTCGTGGTAAACGTGACACACCTGTAAGCATTGGTGCCGCACTTTTGAGCAGAGGCTGTTGTGTGGCGCTACTCAGGCAAATCGATGCGGCGATACACCAAATCGGCATAATCATTCACCAGCGCTTCGGACATATCCCCAGGCTTGAACGTATGCTCGCCAATCTCGGCCACTGGGGTAATCTCAGCAGCGGACCCCGTGATGAAACACTCATCAAATGTCGAGAGCTCGTCCGGCATGATAACCCGCTCCACCACTTCAATCTGGCGCGCTTTGGCAAGTTTGATTGCAGTTTGGCGGGTGATGCCATTTAGGAAACAATCCGGCGTTGGCGTGTGAATGGCGCCGTCACGCATGAAGAAGATGTTGGCGCCCGTCGCTTCAGCGACCTGACCGCGATAATCAAGCATAAGCGCGTCTGCGTACCCTTCGTTTTCGGCCGCATGTTTTGACAGCGTACAGATCATATAAAGGCCTGCTGCTTTCGCATGGCAGGGCGCGGTGAGTGGATCCGGACGGCGATACATCGCGTGGGTCATCCGAATGCCCTTCATCTTGTCCGCGAAATAGTCGCCCCAAGCCCAGACCGCGACCGCAAGATGGATCGAATTGCTCTGTGCCGAAACGCCCATCATCTCACTGCCGCGCCAGGCAAAGGCTCGGACGTAAGCGTTTTCCAGCCCAGACTTTGCCAGGGTCTCGGCTTTGATAGATTCGAGCTCGTCGACGCTAACGGGGAGCTCAAACCCCATAATTTTCGCAGAGTTGGCGAGACGCTCTGAATGGCGCCGGGACGCGTAGATAACGCCGCCATAGGCTCGTTCGCCTTCGAACACGCAGGAAGCGTAGTGCATAGCATGTGTCAGCACGTGGACTTTCGTGTCGCGCCATGGGACGAACTGTCCGTCCATCCAGATATAGCCGTCACGATCATCATAGGCTTGGTCTGCCATTCTCTTTTCCTGTCTTGCACTTTTACCCAATTCACGGGCATTCTCAGATCACCATGGTGGATGTCAACCAAATACGCGCGAATGCTCCGGGTTTCGACCCGCGACTCTTCTTAAGAGACGAAGAGCTGGATTACGGAATTGCATTGCTCCTGGCGGGGGAGCGAGCCCTGATGAAGGCCTCTGGTGAGATTGCCCGCGACTTTTCTCTTCCGAGTTTAGCCGCCCGTGTCTTGATCACGGTGCGCTTTCAACCCGGGCAATCGGTGAATACACTGCGCGAGCAACTCGATGCCACAACACCAACCTTTGCCAGAATAATTGCGGATCTTGAAAAACGAGGCCTACTCGAACGCCGTCAAAGCGCCCAAGGTGACAGGCGAACGCGAAAACTGTTTTTAAGCCATGAAGGCAAGCGGGTCACCGACCCCGCCACAATCGCAATGCGAGACCGATTGCGTCAGGCATATCGTACCGCCGGATCCGGCGCAGTTGGCGGCGCTCGTAGTGTGTTGGAGGCCCTAATATGAGCGCAGAGTCGCACCTGCTTGTGGTTGATGATGATGATCGTATTCGGGATCTATTGAAGCAATACTTGTCGCGGCGCGGGCATTCCGTCACCACGGCAGCGGATGCGACGGCTGCGCGCAAACTCTTTCAAACGTTCAGCTTCGATCTGGCAATTTTCGATATCATGATGCCGGGCGAGGATGGTCTCAGCCTGTTGAAAGCGCTGAGGGATGATGGGAATGAGACCCCGGTCTTGCTCTTAACGGCGCGCGGGCAAGCCAGTGATCGGATAGAGGGCCTGCGACTTGGTGCAGATGATTATCTTCCGAAACCTTTTGAACCTGAAGAATTGGCGCTGCGAACTGCAGCGATCCTCAAACGCAGCCACGTTGAACCGCCGCCGACAGAGATCGAAATGTCAGGCTTGGTGTTTGAGCCCGCGAAAGGTCTTTTAACCGGCCCCAGTGGGAATATTCGGCTGACCGACAGTGAGCACCAGCTGCTGTCTATTCTATCGAAAAATCCTGGAGAGCCTGTGTCTAGAGAGGCGCTGGCCGCGCAAACCTCGAATGGCACGGAGCGCAGCATCGATGTGCAGGTCACCCGGTTGCGCAAGAAAATCGAACCTGACCCGAGGAACCCCATTCACATCCAAACCGTACGCGGTATCGGTTACCGATTGATGCCAGACTGACCGAAGGGATCCTCATGTTAAAAGTTCACCATCTCCGCGTGGGACGTTCCGTCTTCACAGTTTGGCTCCTCGAAGAGCTTGGCGCGCCCTATGAGCTTGAAATCTATGTCCGCAATGAAATGGGCCGCGCGCCGCCGGAGCTGAAAAACGCCCATCCACTCGGTAAGTCGCCAGTGATTGAAGATGACGGTTTCATCTTAGCAGAGTCAGGTGCGATTGCGCTTTATTTGTTGGATAAGTTTGATCCTGAGAACAAGCTTGGACCGGGCTCAGATCCTAAAGCCAAGGGCGAATGGAATCAGTGGTTGATGTATTCAGAAGCCTCCGCATTCGCGCCGCTCCTGATGAAACTGTTGCTGAGCCGTATGGAAGACAAACCGCCCGTCTTCGACATGTTCGCCTCTGGCGAAGCCGCGCTTCAGCTCGGATACTTGGAAGAACGCCTTTCCGACCGTGAGTTCGTCATGGGTGATCGCTTCACAGCGCCAGATATTGGCACGACCTATATCGCGCAAATGGCTGAACGGCTCGGCGAAATCGGACCATATCCAAATCTTGCCGCATACCTTGCGCGAAATTCAGCAAGGCCCGCTTTTCAACGGGCCCTGGAAAAAACGGGCGGTTAACCCGAAATCTGAAAAATCTGATCTTTCAGATAGAGCTTCTCGCGGCGCAATCTCTGCAATTCAATCGAGCAGGGATTGGGACGGGTGAGCTCTCGGTCCAGTTGTGAATCAAGCTGCAGATGACGTCGCTGCAATGCCTTGATCCGCGCCACCGGTTTGGCTGCATTCACTTGCCCGCCTTCATTCTCCCAACGATCAATCTCTGGCATTGAACACTTTTAGCTCTTGCCGCGCTTAATCCGCCGGCGACGCCATCCGCGCCGAGACTCATGTTTAGGAGTCGGCTCCAACGTTACAAAACTGTCTGCGGGATTGAGTTCGTTTACGGCCAGCTCAGCGGGAACAAAGGTCGCGTTAAGCTCGCTTGCTTGGGAGGAAACACTGGGTTGAGTACGAAACATAATCGTATCCTTCGTGTTATGATGACTCAGAATTTGGTTGACGCTAACGATAATTCAAATCTAAAGAAACTTCCGTATTGATAGATAAAGACTACCAAATTGCGCCCTACGCTTAGACAGCTTCAGTACATCGTTGCCGTGTCCGAAACGGGTCGTTTTCACGAAGCTGCAAAACGCCTGCACGTGAGCCAACCCAGCCTGTCATCTCAAATCGCAGACGTTGAGCAACAACTCGACGTGCAGCTGTTTGAACGGGGTCGAAATGGTGCGCTCATGACTCCGCATGGAGAAGAATTCGTGCACCGCGCGCGCTTGATCCTACGTGACGTGGAGGATCTGAAAGCCTCCATGAAGACCGGCGACAACACGCTCTCAGGACGCATTCGATTGGGCGTCCTGCCATCGGTGGGGCCCTACTTACTGCCGCCTGTTGTGAAGGACTTACACCGCACCTATCCGCAGCTCCGTTTGCTGGTCGAAGAGCATTGGACAGATCGGCTGAACGCACAATTGCTCGATGGAACCCTCGACTGCATCATCTCGACCCCAGAGGATCACAAAGATCTGGCGAGCGAACTTCTGTTTGAAGAGCATCTCTGGGTTTGTGCCGCCCCTGACGACGCCTTGGCAGGAACAGGCCCTCTAGATCCGTCTGACCTAAAAGGCAGCGAGATTTTGAGCGTTGGTCAAAGCCATCGCCTCAGCGCTTCGGTTCGTGACCTCGCCTCTCGCGCTGGCGCAGACGTCAGTTCGGTGTTCACCGGAACAAGCCTAGATGCGATCCGACATATGGCGGCGACGGGCGCGGGCGTGGCTATCCTGCCCGCGATCTACGCTCTGTCCGAAGCGCGGCGCGATGCGGATCTTGTACTTCGTCCTTTGAGGGATAAGAGCGTGAAACGTCGCGTTTCTCTGATCTGGCGCAAGACCTCTCCAATGGCGGACAGTTTTGGCTTGATGGCCGAAATTTTGAGAGAAGATGCTCTCGCCATCTTAAAAGACGATCTGCACTGACGCACGGCCTACCCAAAGCACGCGCTTGGATCTAAAGGACAAACATGGACGACCGCGCCCCTGATTATCGCCCTGGCCCGCTTTCTAGCGCGCTTATTGGATTATCTCGCCACACATTTTTTGGGCGAGGTGGGATGCGGAAGCTCATGGCAAAGTGTATCCGCAGGCTCAATCCCGATCAGCCATTAGACGTTGGTCTCTATGGCGGCCGCGCGCGCCTGTATCACACGGGAAACAACTCAGAAATCAAAGCGCTCCTGAGCCCTAAAAGATACGCCCGCGAAGAGTATGATTTCTGTCGAACCCATATGCCCCGCGAAAATGGGGTGTTCTTAGACATTGGTGGAAATGCCGGCGTGTTCAGCCTATTCGTGGCCTCGCTAATGCAATCAGGAACTCTGATCTGCGCCGAGCCTCAGCCCGCTATGTTCGATCGGTTACAAACGAATTTCACCTTAAACCCGAACCTAGCCCTGCGGCTAAACCTCGTCCTCAAGCCCACGGCGGTTGGTGGGGATAAGCCAGGCACCCTCACCATCTCGACGCCACCGACGGCCGCAGGACAAGCATCAGCGCGGGTCCGCGATGGCGATCCCACGATCGATGTTCCGGTCACCCCGATGCAAGACCTTTTAGAAACAGGCAGTGCGAGCAAACTCGATTTGCTAAAAATCGATGTTGAAGGCTTCGAAGATGGTATCTTGTTCCCATTCTTCGATAGAGCCCCCACCGACCTCTATCCGAAAGCGATTGTGATGGAAGCCTGCCATGCCAATCGCTGGGAACGCGATTGCGAAGCGCTTTTGCTTAGCAAAGGCTATAAGATCGTCCATAAGGACCGAACCAATATGATGTTAGTTTTGGACAGATAGTCTGATGAGCGGATTTCGACTTCGCGATTACACACCCCGAGGGCTCTATGCTCGGCTTGCCGCTTTGGTCGCTCTGCCTGTGGTTGCGATTTTCGCGTTCTTCTCGCTCTACTATTATCAAGAACATATCAGCGACGTGAATGAAAAGCTGTCCCAGTCTATCGCGCGCGAAGTCGGTCTGATCGTCGATATCTGCGCGGCTCCGGATCACAGTCAACAACGCGAAGTCTTGGTGGAAAACCAACTCGGCCTTCGATTTGATTGCGCCTATGAAAATGCGATGGGATGGCCCGAAAATTCACGGCAGAATTTTGGCTACAGCAAAGTGCTTCGCGGACAGTTGGCCTCGGTCACCCGTCATCCCGTCGAAGTCCGCACAGTTCAAACCGGACGGGTGCTGGACTTTAGGATTGAAGCTGGGACAGACACTGTCCGCGTGCTGATCGACAGAAAACGTGCGCTCGCTGCAAACACCCATTTTACAATTGTTTGGGTCCTATTCGGCGCCCTGATCATGCTTGGGCTCGCCTTTGCGTTCCTGCGAAATCAAGTACGATCTATTCTACGCCTGACCGAGGCCGCAAAAGCATTCGGGCGTGGACGCGACGTACCCGGCTTCCGGCCAAGTGGGGCGACGGAGATTCGAGACGCCGCGCGAGCTGTAACCGATATGCGCGCGCGTTTAATGGCGTTTACGGATCAGAGAACTGCGATGCTCGCCGGGGTCAGCCACGATCTTCGCACCCCGATCACCCGTCTCAAGCTCCAACTCGCGATGATGGAGCAGACCGAGGAGATTACCGGCGCGCGCACTGATCTCGATGATATGTCTAAGATGCTGGATGAGTATCTCGCCTTTGCAAGCGGCGAAGAAGGCGAGCGGGCCGAGGCACTCCGCCTCGATCATATCACGCGCACAGTCGCTGAACGTATCGATGGGGCTCGAGTGATCGAAGCGAATGAGATCTCGGTTACTGTGCGCCGGATGGCCCTCACCCGCACCCTGACCAATCTGATGGCAAACGGTGTCGGGTATGGCACGCGCTGCGAGGTGCGGCTGATCAAAGGCCCGCGCATGGCCGAGATTTTATTGGATGATGATGGCCCCGGTATTCCGGCGGACCAACGTGAAGATGCGTTTCGTCCGTTCCATCGGTTGGATGATGCGCGCTCACAGAACGTCGCAGGCACAGGGCTCGGGCTCACGCTGGCACGCGATTTCGCGCGGGCGCATGGCGGGGATATTCGTTTGGAAGATAGTCCGCTAGGCGGACTTCGCGTTCGGTTGAGACTGCCTTACTAGGCTTCTTCTGTTACAGGCTCATCCGGCTTGGGCTTGCGGCCGCGGTTTTTGATCCACGCAGCACGCTCTTCAATTTTGATGAGTTCGGCATCTAAGGCAGCCATGGTCCGGCTCAGGTCTGCGCTTGTTTCCTGTCGCCATGCGCGCTCGGCCTGTGAGATCGCCCAGCCTAAAGCAGCGAGCTGAACGCCGCGCGGGATCGAGCTTGATCCATCTAGTCCTGCACATGCCAAAGACCATTTCGCGGTTTGAGCCCGTGCTTTCAGCCGAAGCGCTAAACCATCAATCGATCGATCTCGCCAGCGCAGATAGGACATAGCGCCATCGCGAACGTCTTCCATGGTTTCGAACCGCAGCATGATGACATCAAACAAGCGGGTACGCGCCGTCTCATCCGCATCGACGGGTTCTGAACTCATCCCGGCATCAAAGACTTTCTCAACCCTAGCCGAGAGATCATCCTTGTCGGCAACGCCGTGAAAATCGTTCAGTGTCAGGCCGGCTTCCTCTGCGATTTGCGCAAGTGTGAGATCGCCCCACTTTCCCGTCTCTGCGAGCTTGAACGCCGCCTTGATGCCAGCTTCGATGATCTCATCTTGGGTCATTCGGTCTCCTTTGAGAGCGCAAGGTCGCGGGCAATGGCTGCCCCAATGGCTTTCTCAAAGACAGATGGCATAGCTTCGGGCGACATCAAGACTTCAAGCGCCGCCTGCGTCACTCCGTTCGGTGAGGTGACATTCTTGCGTAAGGTCGCTGCGTCTTCGTCTGCCCCTTCCATGAGGGCACCAGCGCCCTCCACGGTTTTGCGCGCCAGCCGCATGGAAAGGTCTAGATCGAGACCATGCGCGACGCCTGCCGCGGCCATAACCTCGGCGAGCAGGAAGCCATAGGCTGGGCCGCATCCAGAAACCGCTGTCGCGGCGGGCAAAAGATCCTCGCCGATCGGACCTTCAACCTGCCCCAGTGGTTCCAACAGCGCCTTGAGTTCAGAGATGGCGTTGTCGGCGGTCCCCGGCTTCGTGCAGAGGATTGTAACACCCTTACCGACCAGCCCCGGCGTATTTGGCATCGCGCGGGCAACATTCGGCGTTCCGAGCCGCGCTTCGAGCGTTTCCAACGTCACGCCAGCCATGATCGACAGGACACGCGTGTCCGGGCCTACGCGGGAGGCGATCTCATCAGCCAATGCACCAAAGACTTGCGGTTTGACGGCGACGACCAGCACATCAGATGCTTTCGGATCAGGATTCAGGCGAACGCGTTTTGAATCCACCCATGTCTGCACAATCTCTGCAGGGCTAGGATCAACAATATCGATATTGCCGTCATGCCCGGCCTTGAGCCAACCGCCTGCTAAAGCTGAGCCCATGCGGCCCGCGCCCACAAGAGTGATATGTGTGTCTGTCATGCTCGTCCTCGTCTTTGACGGTCTGGACGAGCGGTGTAGCCGAGCGGTTTACGCTTCGCCAGCAGTTTCGAACAGAGCCGCCTCAAGCGCCTCGCGCGGTGTCTTACCCGCCCAAATGACGAAATTGAACGCCGGGACGAACATGTTCACCGCATCGAGGCCCGCCGCCATAACCGCGCGAACTTCACCTGTATCGGGCTCGACCCGGTCCAGCATTGGCAGCGCGTGGCGGAAAATGATCACGCCTTCTTCCGCCCAATAATCAAAGTGTCCGAGCCAAAGGCGTTCGTTCGCCATCATGACGAGTTCAGCGATAGCTTGACGGCGCGTCTCGGTCGGTTTCACGTCGAGCGTGATTGAAAAATGCATGGCCGGGGGTTCGCGGCGGTTGGCAAACATGCCGCCCATATCGCCCCATTTAGAGCTCGCGATGCATTGAAGCGTCTCATCGTCTTCATCGCGCTGAAATTCCCACCCCGCTTCGGTTAAGCAGCTTTCGACAAGCTCTAGCGCATCGATTTCCATTGTCTGGGAACGATCTACGGACAGGCTCATGGGCTCCCCCTTCCGAATCAATGAGGCATTCTTGCCTTGGGGCAGGCTACTCATGCCCGACTCATCGCGCAAGAGTCTTGGTTAAAAAGCAGTGGAGAGTTTTATTTCTCTAGCTTTTCCAAACGCTTCTCGAGCGCTTCAACGCGCTCAAACGCTTGGACCGCGATGGCTTTCAGGGCCTCGACCTCTTCGCGGCTCGCCAAATCCATATCGGCGATCATTGCGCGAATACGAGACTCGCCTGCCGTTTTAACTTCTTCACTGGCGGCGCGCGCTGCGCCCATAGCGCCGGTCATCAACCCTGCGAGATCATCTAGGATGGGGCTCTTAGCAGACATGTCACGACTCCCTTGCGCGTCTTGAACCGATTACCATTTGTCCCTAGCAGATGGGAAACAATATGCCGACAGGAAAGACCGCCGCATGAGTCTTCTAGCCATATCCGCCATGAGCTTCCCGGAGTTCTCGCCTGCGCTGTTCCAGATCGACCTCGGATTTTTAGGGCTCGGGAAGTTTCCAATTCGCTGGTATGCGCTCGCCTATATAGGCGGCTTGCTGATTGGCTGGCGCTACGCCCTGGCGCTCTCGAAACGCCCTGCGCTATGGGGCGGGAAAAGCCCAGCAGACAATGATGATATTGATGATCTTCTCTTCTACGCGACCCTAGGCGTTATTCTGGGCGGTCGGATCGGCTACATCCTATTCTACCAACTGCCCCATCAATGGGATCAGACCATGGCAGATCCAGTCAGCTTGTTGCGGATCTGGGAGGGCGGCATGAGTTTCCATGGCGGCTTGCTCGGCGTCGCGGTTGCAATCTGGTTGGTGGCCCGCCAGCGCAAAGTCCCGATGCTCTCCATCGGCGATATTGCCGGCTTGGTCACACCGATCGGCCTGTTCCTTGGTCGGTACGCAAACTTTATCAACGCAGAGCTATACGGCCGCCCAACGCCGGAAGGCAGCTCTTGGGGGATGATCTTCCCGGAAGGCTATGTCCGCGGGTCCACGCCGAGCGCTTACAATTGGCAGTCGGGAGAGTGGGTCTATCGCGGCGATGAAGTCGCGCGCTATCCGAGCCAGCTCTATGAGGCGACATTGGAAGGGCTCCTCCCGGCAATTGTTCTGACCATCCTCGTTTGGCGCTTCAAAGCGCTACAACGCCCGGGCCTCGTGGCAGGTCTATTCCTGATTTTCTATGCCTTTGGCCGTACAGTGTCCGAGCAGTTTCGTGAGCCTGATGCGTTTATTACCGGACTACCGGAATGGATCACCATGGGGCAAATCCTGTCTCTTCCCATGTGGATCGGCGGGGCCTGGCTCGTTTGGTCGGCGCTCAAGAAGTCTCCGAATTCTGCGACCGCGTGACCTCACTCAAACAACGCCTCACCTCAATGATCCAAGCGAGCGGCCCGATCTCGGTCGCAACTTATATGGATCTCTGCCTGCATGACCGTCAGCATGGCTATTATGCAACTCGGCCTGGCCTTGGCGAAGACTTCATTACCGCGCCAGAGATCAGTCAGATTTTCGGCGAGCTGATCGGGCTCTGGCTCGCCAATGAATGGCATGCGCTCGGTAAACCAGATGCGTTCAATCTGGTGGAGATCGGTCCGGGTCGCGGCACCCTGATGGCGGATGCCTGGCGAGCGGCGGGGTTTGTGCCTGGTTTTACGCAAGCCGCAAACCTTCATTTCATCGACCCGAGCCCGGTCTTACGCGCCCGGCTCGCAGATCGTTTTGCCGGCCAAGCCCCGATTTTTCTAGATCAGTTTGAAGACATCCCGCGCCACACGCCGGTCTTACTGATCGCGAATGAGTGGCTGGACTGCCTGCCAGTACAGCAATATGCGCGGGTCGGTGACGCCTGGCATGAGCGGGTGATCGGCCTCGATGAAGCCGGCGAGTTAGCATTCGGGCTGAACGCAGAGGCTCTGCCGCCTGAGATCAATCCTGATCAGAGCTTGGATACAATTGAAATTCAGCCGGGACTTAAGACGCTTGCGGATGGATGTGCGGACCTGTTCGCAAACACCCCAGGCAGAGCGCTTCTGATCGACTATGGTTCAGCGGACGGCACGCCCGAGGACACGCTTCGATCCTACAAAGCGGGGAAACAAATTGATCCACTCGTTGCCCCTGGCGAAAGCGATCTGACCTGTGATGTCGATTTTGCTCGCCTCAAACGGCTCTGCGAACCGGCGGATCTCTCAGTCTCAGGCCCTGTGTCTCAGAGCACGCTTTTGCTGGGTTTGGGCGCTGAAGCGCGGCTCAATCAGCTTGCCAAAGCACACCCTGATACAGCCCAAGAGCTCTATGAAGGTATCCGAAAGCTCACCGACCCAGCTGAGATGGGAGAGCGTTTCCAGGCGATCTGTATCAGTCATTCAGGTCTGGCGGCCCCGGCAGGGTTTTAGAAAGACGTTACAAAATACCGCGATAAATTGACCCTAACGTCAACGGAAGCCTTGTGTTTCTTGGCGGTCCTGCTACCTGCCAAGCATTATCAAGTGAAGAAACTCGGGAGTCGCCCATGAAGGTCCTCGTGCCTGTCAAACGGGTCATCGATTATAATGTCAAAGTCCGCGTAAAATCGGATCAGACAGGTGTCGATTTGGCCAATGTCAAAATGTCCATGAACCCATTTGACGAAATCTCTGTCGAAGAAGCCGTCCGGATGAAAGAAGCTGGCGCGGTGACTGAAGTTGTCGCCGTTTCTATTGGACCACAGCAGGCGCAAGAAACCATTCGGACCGCTCTTGCGATGGGCGCGGATCGTGGCATCCTGATCAAGACGGACGACGATGTTGAGCCACTCGGTGTCGCTAAGCTTCTCGCCAAAGTGGTGGAAGAAGAAAGCCCGGATCTGGTGATTCTCGGCAAGCAAGCGATTGACGATGACAGCAACCAAACAGGTCAGATGCTGGGCGCCCTGCTCGGCTGGCCACAAGGCACGTTCGCGTCTGAAGTCAAAGCTGATGGCGGCAAGGTCAATGTGACCCGCGAAGTTGATGGCGGTCTTCAGACAGTTGCGCTCGACGGTCCTGCGATTGTCACAACCGACCTTCGTTTGAATGAGCCGCGTTACGCGTCTCTGCCGAACATCATGAAGGCGAAGAAAAAGCCAATCGATATGAAAGAGCCAGGCGACTACGGCGTCGACATCTCTCCACGCCTGACCGTGGTGAAAGTCACTGAGCCACCGGTCCGCGAAGCCGGCGAGAAAGTCGAAGATGTCGCCGCTCTGGTTGATAAACTCAAAACTGCGGGAGCTGTATAATGGCTGTTCTTGTAATTGCTGATCACGACAATGCGGCGCTGTCCGATGCGACTGCGAAAACTGTCACCGCGGCGAAAGCTTTTGGCGGCGACGTAGACGTCCTTGTTGCTGGTAAAGGCGCAGCTGACGTTGCTGCGGCCGCTGCCGGACTCGACGGTGTTCGCAAAGTCCTACACGCCGATGGCGACGCTTATGAAAAGCAACTCGCCGAAGCTATGGAAGCTTTGATCGTTCCAATGATGGACGGTTATGACGCCCTGTTCGCACCTGCGACCACTATGGGTAAAAACGTAACCCCACGCATCGCGGCGAAACTCGACGTAATGCAGCTGTCTGACATTGTTGGCATTGAAGGCCAGGACACATTCGTGCGCCCGATCTATGCTGGTAACGCCATCATGACCGTGAAATCGTCAGACGCGAAGAAGGTTGTCACCGTTCGCGGGACAGCTTTTGAAGCAGCCGGCGCTGGCGGCTCAGCAGCGGTTGAAACCGTCGACGCACCAGGCGGCCCATTCAAGTCTTCTTTCGTCTCGGAAGAGATTGTCGCAAGCGATCGTCCAGAACTGACCGCCGCGAAGCGGATCGTTTCTGGTGGCCGCGCACTCGGCTCTGCAGAAGAGTTTGAGCGTCTGATGAACCCACTCGCTGATAAGCTCGGCGCGGCCGTTGGCGCGTCTCGCGCAGCGGTTGATGCAGGCTATGCGCCAAACGATTACCAAGTCGGTCAGACCGGTAAGATCGTTGCACCTGAGCTTTACATCGCCGTCGGCATCTCCGGCGCGATTCAGCACTTGGCGGGTATGAAAGACTCTAAAATCATCGTCGCAATCAACAAAGACGAGGAAGCACCAATCTTCCAAGTCGCTGATTACGGCCTGGTCGCAGACCTCTTCAACGCGGTCCCAGAGCTGACCGACGCGCTGTAGAGCGACCTCAAATCGCAATCGAGAAACCCCGGTCAATTGGCCGGGGTTTTTCTTTGCGTGATTTCCGCTAAGCTCGACTCCTGAAGGGGGAAGCTTCATGCGCAATGAAATCGCCAAACACTTAGATCACGACCCGAATTTTGAATGGCGCGGGCAGAGTGTGACGCGGATTGAGAACCTGTCAGACATCATCTTTGCTCTTGCGCTGGGTATGATGCTGTTCGGGGGGGCTCCGCCGCAGACTTTCTCTGAACTGGTCCACTTCCTGGTCTCAATCATTCCGGTGACCGCGAGTTTCGTCATTTTATTTATGATCTGGAACTCGCATTTTGTGTTCTTCAGGCGCTATGCACTGGCCGACAATACGATTGTCCTGATCAATTCGGCTCTGCTTCTCATGGTCCTGTTCACGGCCTATCCGCTCCGCTTTATCTTCGATAGCTTCTTTTGGTACATGATCGGCTCTGCAACCGGGGACTATACCCAGCTCATGGAAACCGAAATGGACATTGCCAATTCCGCCAGGAGCATGGCGTTTTTCGGAGCGGGATATGCGGTCATCTATACGTTGATGAGCTTCATGTACGGCCACGCCGTCCGCAAGGCAGACAAGATCGGATTGTCTGAGAAAGAGATCTTGCTGACCCGTCAGACGGTTTGGATTTTTCGAGGCGAAGTCGCTGTTGCAATCCTGCTCGTTATCGCAGCCCTCTTCACACCGTTGGGGCCATTCTCTGGGTTCTTGATGATCCTGAATTGGCCAAATGCCTATCTGATGGAGTTTTTGGTCCAAAAGAGCCACAAAAAACCCGCCGCAAGTGTCCTCGCAGCGGGTCCTGATGAATGAGGCTTAGCTGAGCTTTAAGTGTCCAAGAAGCTCCGCAGTTTGCGGCTCCGGCTTGGGTGCTTCAGCTTGCGCAGCGCTTTCGCTTCGATCTGACGAATACGCTCGCGTGTGACCGAGAATTGCTGACCGACCTCTTCGAGCGTGTGATCGGTGTTCATGCCAATCCCGAAACGCATCCGCAAAACGCGTTCTTCACGCGGTGTCAGAGACGCGAGGACGCGGGTTGTGGTCTCACGAAGGTTCGACTGGATCGCCGCATCAACGGGCAGAAGCGCCGCCTTGTCTTCGATAAAGTCGCCAAGATTCGAATCCTCATCATCACCAATCGGTGTTTCGAGCGAAATCGGCTCTTTCGCGATTTTCAGAACCTTACGGATCTTCTCAAGCGGCAAGCCAAGCTTTTCAGCGAGCTCTTCCGGGGTCGGCTCGCGGCCAATCTCGTGGAGCATCTGGCGCTGCGAGCGGACGATTTTGTTGATCGTCTCAATCATGTGCACCGGAATACGGATCGTGCGGGCTTGGTCCGCGATAGAGCGCGTGATCGCCTGGCGGATCCACCAAGTCGCATAAGTCGAGAACTTATACCCGCGGCGATATTCAAACTTATCCACCGCCTTCATCAGACCGATATTGCCTTCCTGAATGAGATCCAGGAATTGCAGGCCACGATTGGTGTACTTTTTCGCGATGGAAATCACGAGACGAAGGTTGGCCTCGACCATTTCCTTCTTCGCTATCCGGGCTTCGCGCTCACCCTTTTGGACACGCTGAACAATCTTGCGATAGTCATCGATCGGAATACCGATCTCTTGCGCCACCATCTGGATCTCACCGCGAATGGCTTCGATCTTTTCGGCTTCGCGTTCGGTGAAGCGTTCCCACTTCTTCGACATAGCAGCGACATCTTCGACCCAAGTTGGATCAAGTTCGCGGCCAAAATAGTTCTTCAGGAACTCTGAACGCGGCACACCATGCGCATCGGCAAGACGCATCAATTGGCCTTCGAGACCCATCAGCTTCTTGTTAATCGCATAAAGCTGCTCAACCAGAGCTTCGATCCGCGCATTGTTGATGTGCATCGTCTTGAGCTCATCAACAATATTCTGCGAGATCCCGTCATAGGATTCTTGGTCTTTCGGAGTAAGGCCTTTGCCTTCCATCCGCCGACCAACGAGTTTCTCTTGCAGCTTCCGGAACTTCGCGAATCCAGCCGCAATCTCGTCGAGCTTATCGAGCACGCCTTCGCGCAGCTCAGCTTCCATGCCCGACATAGACATAGCAGCGCCTTCTTCCTCGTCCTCGCGTTCTTCGCGAGCGTGGCGCTCTTCAACGGTTTCGTTTTCGCGGGCTTCGGCTTCTTCTTCGTCGAGCTCGTCTTCTTCGGGAGCCGGATTCTCAGCGCCATAAGTTGCTTCGAGATCGATCAGGTCGCGCAGCAGAATGCGCTCATTCACGAGCTCGTCGCGCCAAACCATCATCGCTTCGAAGGTTAGAGGCGATTCACACAGTCCGCGGATCATAGCATCGCGGCCGGCCTCGATGCGTTTCGCAATCGCGATTTCGCCTTCGCGAGAGAGGAGCTCAACCGCACCCATCTCACGCAGATACATCCGCACAGGGTCATCGGTACGATCAGAGCCGCGTGCATTGCCCTTTTTCGTGACAGCGCCCGTCGTGCTGGTGGTGGCAACGGCGGTCGACTTCGCAGCCGCTTCGCCTTCTTCCTCACTGTCGACAACCGTGATGCCCTGCTCAGAAAGCATCGCCATCGTGTCTTCAATCCGGTCAGACGACAGCTCGTCTTCCGGTAGGATCTTGTTCAATTGCTCAAGCGTCACATAGCCTTTGGCTTTTGCGTCTTTGAGGAATTTTTTGACTTTGGTGTCGCTGAGGTCGAGGACCGGACGGTCTTCGCCTTCTTCAAGTACTTCCGCTTTGGCTTTCGCCATTTATTGCTCCTGTCCGCTGCGAACGCTGTCGCAACATACACTTTCAATTCCGTAAAAGGAGATCAGCTTTGATCTGCCTTTTCTGCTGCCTCATTGAGACGCGCCGTGCGAGCCCGACGTTCTGCGACGATCCGATGCCGGTGACGCGCATCCTCAGCAGTGGCAAAAGCCTCTCCTGCGATACGGCCCGGTTCGTCCGCGCCATCTGGGCGTGCATACTGCTCTAGGGCGATCAGCCATTCCCGCTCCTCTGAACCGCCTTGCGGTATTTCTGGGATGTCGGGATACTTTGTTAACAGTTCTGCAGCGCGCAATTTTCCAAGACCCTCTAAATGGTTGCTGAGTGTCTTTCGGTCAACACCTGTTTCTGTAGTATTTTCGCCAATAAGTGCGTCTCGTATGGCCGAAACGTCAGGATCTGGGAAAACGGCGACCGCCAGAGCTTCAAATCCAACCTCGGCAAGGTGGTGGTGATCAATCGCTCGCACAACCAAACCGAGCCCTCTGGTCTTGGCAGGAGGACCGCCGCGCAAGGCTGGCTGAACCACTTGCCCCCCGCGATTCGGCATCTGTCGGCCGCCCCGATTAGCGGATCTTTGTTGCCAAAGATAATCACGCATGCGGGCCTTTAGCTCGCGCTCATAAGCCGACTTCACCGCGCCGTCTTGGATCGTACTCGCCGCCTGCATAAGGCGCTTCTCCAAACCTGCTTGGCGCTCTGGCGTATCGACGGCCTCAAGATCTCGCTCGCGGCGCCAGAGCACTTCGACGAGCGGCAAGGCCCCGTCCAAAGCTTTGCCCATCGCGCCCGGGCCCTGTTCCCGGATCAAATCATCCGGATCCATCCCGTCCGAAAGAAGGCAGAAAAAGACGCTCCGGCCCGGCTGCAATCCCGGCAAGGCCCGCTCAATCGAACGATTGGCCGCACCGAGGCCAGCCCGGTCGCCATCAAAACAAAGGACCGGCTCCGGCCCCGCCCGCCATAACAGGCTGATCTGCTCTTCGGTAAGCGCGGTTCCGAGCGGCGCAACTGCATGACCAAAGCCCGCCTCGCACAGCGCAATGACGTCCATATAGCCTTCACAGACGATCAAGCCGCCTTCGTCGGTGCCGCCGAAGGCTTCTCTCGCGGCTTTGTAGCGATAGAGCACGCGCGATTTGTGGAAGAGTGGTGTGTCGGAAGAGTTGAGATATTTCGGCTTTGCATCCGGCTGCAGCGCACGGCCACCAAACGCAATCACTTGCCCGCGTGCATCTTCGATTGGGAACATGAGGCGCCCGCGGAACCGATCGTACGGATCACCGCCGCCATCTTTCACAACCGCGAGGCCCGCCTCAACAATTTCGCTTTGAGAGAAGCCTTTCGATTTCAGGTGCTCGAACGTCTTGCGCCAATCATCGGGGGAAAACCCGAGACGATACTTCCCCCAGTTTTGCGGGCGCAGGCCTCGCCCCTCCAAATATCGCCGCGCCTCAGCCCCCTCGGGCGCGCGCAAGCACGCTTCGTAGAACGCAGCGGCCGCCTCACTCGCAGCGATTAGGCGAAGGCGCCGATCATATTGTTCCTGGCTCTCTGGCGTCGCTTTAGGCAGCGACATGCCGGCTTCATCCGCAAGCTTCTCGACCGCCTCCATGAAAGAGAGGCGCTCGATCTCCATGACGAAGGAAATAACGTCGCCGCCCATGCCAGAGGAAAAGCATTTGAAGATCTTCTTTTGGTCGTTGACGTAAAAGCTGGGCGTTTTCTCATTCGTAAAAGGCGAGAGGCCGACCCACTCCTTGCCTTGTTTCTTGAGTTTGACCTTTCGGCCAATCACGTCCGAGGGGCGGATTCGAGCTTTCAACTCGTCCACAAAACCATCAGGAATCCGAATAGCGCCACTCATCTGGTTAATATAGCGCGGGAAACGCCAAGCGCGAAGGATTTTAGCGGCGGGTTTTTCATCAGATAGATCCAATTTGATCTAATCTGGAAACGCTATCCTATCGTGATTGTCTTATATCTTGGGCTAGGTGGACTCTGCGTTGAAAAATCAATCTGACCCGTACAACGTGCCAACGGAGCACGAATTCGCCGCGACAACGATGCTGACCGGTTTGGTCATCCTCGTGATCGCGGTCGGCATTGCTGTGGGCGTGACTTGGTTCACGACCAAAGCTTATGAGCCTGAAATCCATCACCGGGCCCTCCGCACCGCGTTCTTTCTACCGCTCTTTATCGTCCCCTTATGCTCCGCGATCATCGGTCATCAGGGCTACCGAAATCACAAGAAGATGCTGGCGATTGCGCACCTCGCTCGCACAGACGAAATGACCGGTCTCGCTAATCGACGCGCCTTTATGCACACAGCGAACAATCTGTTTGCTGAGACCGATTTCGAGTATTCTGGATTGGGCATTTTCATCATCGATCTGGATCACTTCAAACAGGTCAATGACCTGCATGGCCACGAGACGGGCGATCAGGTTCTTATTCACGCGTCCAATCAGATACGAGCGGCCGTGAACGAAGATTGCTTCGTTGCCCGATTGGGCGGTGAAGAGTTTGGTGTCCTGGTTCCATTCCACGCTGTCCCGCAGCTCCACCATATGGCGGAAGCGATCCGCTTTCAGGTCGCATCAAATCCTTGTATGTTAGACGACCTCACCATCCCGATCTCAGCCAGCGTTGGCGTTGGCATTGCGCACCCCCGCGATACAGTAAGTTCAGTGCTGTGCCGCGCCGATGACGCGCTCTATGAAGCCAAAGACAAGGGCCGAAACCGGTTCGTCGTAGCCGCCTAAGGCGCTTCAGACGCGTTCACTTCAGATTCGACGGCAACCGCAGGCTGATCCAACCAATCCGCGAGCGCTTTGTACATCGCATAGCTCTGATCATCATAGGCGCGCACATAACCTTCAGGCCATGCACTTGAGCGGGCAACGACAATGTCATTCTCGCGGTCGACATAAAGCGTCTGTCCATTTGCGCCAGACGCTGTGAACGTGCCATCCGCATAGGTCCACCAGTGCCACGCATAGCCGCGATTTGGGTTAGGGTGGACGACACCCGGCTTCAAATGGGCCTCGTCAGAGACCGTGGCGCGATCGACCCAGTCTTCGGGCAGGATCTGCTCGCCATTCCATGCGCCGCCTTGTTCGATGAACAGTCCGAAGCGGGCCCAATCGCGGAGAGCAGAATTGTAAAACGCGCCGCCAATCTCAGCGCCATCTTGGCCAGCATTATCGATGATCCATGCACCATCAAACTCCATGCCCAACGGCTGCCAAATCATCTCTGATAGATAGTCCGCGGCGTCCATGCCCGTCGCGCGTCGAATCAACTCGAGCAGGACTTGGCTCTCGGCCGTGTTATAGTTGAATTTGGTACCCGGCTCATTGTCGCGCTTATACTCGATGGCAAGGTCAAAAGCGGGAGACTTCCCCATCACAACGCTTTCCGTCATGAACTCAATGGTATCATCCATGACCCCATCCCAGAGATTTGGATCATACTTGATGCCAGATGACATTTGCAGCGCCTGTTTGATTGTCACACCGTCATAAGCTGTGCCTTCAACCTCTGGCAGATACTTGACGAGCTGATCATCGACACTGTCGATTTTACCGTCCGCAACTGCGACCCCAACCAGCGTCGATGTGATCGACTTCACCAAAGACCAGGTCGTGAACTTGGTTCCTGCAGAGGCGCCGCGCCCATAGCTTTCATGAACAATATTGCCGTCATGAACGATCACGAGGCCCGAGGTTTCCATGTCCTCATACAGGTCGGCCAGCGTCCGGGTGGTTCCTTCATACTCGTAGGTAAACCCGTCTAAAGCGCCTTCATCGCGAGGGAGCGGCTCGGTCGCCGCCGCTTTCGCAACCGTACGCGTTGGATAAATCTCGCTAGCATTTTGGAAGAAATAGTCGCTATCGCCTTCAAACGCTGCGGCGCGCGCCATGACATCAAAAGGCGGCGGGACGAAGCGGGTGTAGGTGAACACACCAATCAAGGCCCCCAAAACCAAGGCGATGATCGCAACCAAAAGTGATTTCATGACAAGCTCTCCCGCAGCACAGAAGGATAGTCATGCTTCAATTTTTATAGGGATGCTAGCCTATCGCCGCGCGAACAGCTTTGCTGGCGGGACCGCATTCGATTTGACCGGGATACTTCTCGCGCAGCGCGGTCATGCACCGACCGACATCTTTGAGCTTAGAGGCACTAAGCTGCGTCACGATGGCCGCTGCTGCGGTTTCTAAGTCTTCGCCCATGAGCGGCTTTGGCAAAAAGTCTGAGATGATCTCGATTTCATCGCGTTCGCGCTCAGCCTCAGCGATTCGGCCATTATCGTCGAATTGCTTGATGGCACGCTCTCTTTGAGAGACCATTGTCTCGAGCAGTTCTAAGATCACTTCATTATCGCAGCCAGAACACTCACCACGGCTTCTCGCAATCACGTCGCGATCATCCATGGCGCATTTGATCAAGCGCAATGTTTGCGATTCCACACTGTTCGCATCCTCGGACTCAGCTGTGCCGAGCGCGGTATTTATGCGATTTCGGAGTGTGACTTGGACGGTTTGATCCAATTGACCCATTTATAAGCCTCTAAAAGCCGCCTTTTAGGTCCAAAACCGCTTGACGGTCCTGGCCGCAGCACTCTATTTGCCACCCGTTTGCCTGAGAAACCGTTAAAGCCACAGGCGGGCGCTGAGTCCAGCGAAACGTGGGAGATAAGGGCTACATGGACAAAAATCAATCCGAATTCGCCAGTCAGGCGAGTGGCGCAATCGCCCTTGCTGACGGAACTGTCTTCTTAGGCACAGGCTCTGGAAAGGCTGGAATTGCTGTGGGTGAGCTTTGCTTCAACACCGCGATGACCGGGTATCAAGAGATCCTAACCGACCCCTCTTATGCGCAGCAGGTCGTGATGTTCACATTCCCGCATATCGGGAATGTTGGCGCCAATCCCGAAGATCATGAAGAATCCAGCGGAAATGCCTCGACAGCTGCGGTTGGCACTGTGTTCAGAGACCCCATCACCCCGCCATCGAACTGGCGCGCGGAAGACCATTTCGATGCTTGGCTGGCGAAACGCGGTATTGTCGGCCTATCGGGTGTCGACACGCGCGCCCTGACTCGCCTGATACGCGAAAAAGGCATGCAGAAATGCGCGATTCAGTACGCTCCAGATGGCAAAATCGACACAGCGGCGTTGATTAA
This sequence comes from Henriciella sp., assembly GCA_013213785.1. GTDB lineage: Bacteria > Pseudomonadota > Alphaproteobacteria > Caulobacterales > Hyphomonadaceae > Henriciella. The sequence goes on from JABSPZ010000018.1 coordinate 21,937, forward strand.
AGCGGCTCAAGCCTGGGCTGGACTCGAAGCGGCAGACCTTGCGGCGAACGTCGATGTCGACGCGGCAATCGACCATTCTGAACGCCTTTGGGACCTTGCAGCTGGGTTTGCTGATCAAGATCACGCCGAAAAGCATGTCGTGGTTGTCGATTTTGGCGTGAAAAAGAACATTTTGCGCAACCTCGCTGAAGTCGGTGCGCGCGCGACTGTGGTCAGCGGCGATATCGCATTCGACGACGTTAAAGCGCTGAATCCTGACGGTATCGTCTTGGCCAACGGACCCGGCGACCCTGCCGCGACGTTTGAACGATCAGGTGAGCTATTGAGCGCATTGGTGGAGAGCGAATGGCCAATCCTTGGCATTTGTCTCGGTCATCAGCTCCTCGCGCTCACATTGGGCGCGAAAACCATGAAAATGGAACAAGGCCATCACGGCGCCAATCATCCGGTCCAAGATCTGGAAACCGGTAAAGTCGAAATCGTATCCATGAATCATGGCTTCACGGTGGATACTGCGACGCTGCCCAAAGGTGTCGAAGAGAGCCATAAGTCTCTGTTTGACGGGACCAATTGCGGCCTCAAAGTTGCGGGCAAGCCGATCATTTCGGTGCAGCATCACCCTGAAGCGAGCCCTGGCCCTCAAGATAGCTTCTACATCTTCAAGCGTTTTATGGATTTGATGAAAGCCTAACGGATCGACTTCACCAGGGTTTCGAAAGCGTCGTATACGCCTTCCGCGGTGATGCCTTCGGCTTCGCGCGCGAGCGCGAAACCTGCGCCGTTCAAAGCATTTTGCAGCATGATGGCGAGGGCTTTCACACGATGCTCTGCGACGATCCCCTTTTTGGCCAAATAGCGGACCCCGGCCCCGACATTGTCAGATCCAAGATCATGATCTTGCTCGTACCACCCTTTGAGGCCCATGACGGACGGTCCATCCACAAGGACAATCGTTTGGTAATCGCGCCGAGCCGCATGCTCTAGATAAACACGGCACCCTGCCAAGAAAGCGCTATAGGGATCGGTGAGACTCCGCGCCGCAACGGCGGCGTCGCGGGCTTCCTGGTCCATTTCAACCTGCAAGCGGGTCCAGATCTCAGTGAACAAGTCTTGCTTCGATTTAAAGTGGTGGAACAAAGCGCCTTTTGTGATATCGAGGTCTTTGCAGATATCATTGATCGATGTTGCAGCGTAGCCGTCGCGCGTGAATCGCTCTTTCGCAGCAGCGAGCAATCGCTCACGCGTTTCTTCTGCATCAGATTTTGATCGACGCCCCATGAGAACCGTTATTTCAGCTTGACCCACAACATACCGATGGTATGTATAGCATCTAATCGCGGCTCAAAACAAGCGTACAGCTGTTGTAACTGCGGGGTTTACGCGAGACTAGGGGACGCACGCGGACCAGATGCAGAACCGGGCCGGCGAATCGCCGACCCGGTTTTGTTTTTTTAGAGTGGTGGATTATCGCTCGTCTTCTTCGTCATCGTCTTCGTTCAGTCGGAACAAACGCGGATCAATTCGCACATTGGTCTCAACATCGACGAGGTCGACAATAGTGGTTTGGAAATTGCCGTCGACGGTCAACCACCCGAGCAAGTCATAACTCGCCTTGTCGAAAACCATGGTGAGCGTGCCCTCAAGTTCACCACTCGCATCGCTCACGCGGATGCCCACACGCTCTTCGTTCCGCAAAATGTTCAAGACTTCGACATCCTCATCTACATTCAAATCCGTCGATAAGATCAGTCCCAGCGGCGTCGTCCCAATCGGAATCCGGTCGACAGTTTCAAGTTCGCTGTCTTCCATAGCGACAGTCGTACCGTCTGACACAATCAGGACCGGGATTGGATCATCATAATCGAACCGCATCCGTCCAGGCCGGTTCAATGCGAATGTTCCGGTTGAGAGGGTTCCGTCAGCATTGGTTTGCATGAACTTACCCGTCGCGGTTTCTGCGGCCGCGAGCGCTGTGCTCGCTGCGTCCAAGATGGCTGGCCACTCCGCAGCAGGAACTTCGCCGGAATCGGTTTCTGGTTCAGGGGCCGAGTCTGCAACCTCCTCGAGAACCGCGACCTCACGCTCAGCGATTTCGCTTTCCTCAATGATCGTTTCTTCAATTTCTTCCAATGGCAAGACTTCGGCTTCAGGAACAGCATCCACACTGACGGGAGTTTCCTCCGCACCCACTTCAGCTTCAACCGCTGGGGGCTCATCCAAAGCGGCCTGGAGATTGATCTGCAATTGTGGGCCAAATGCCAGCGCAAGTGCGAGCGTTGAAGCAAGGACAGTTAACATTGGGACACTCCTGTAACTGGGTCCTACTTAACCCCGCCCGCGCAACAAAAACAGGGCTGAATCAAGGCTTTTCGGCCTCGTTTCGTTGCCTTTCGTTCAGTTGCGTCTCGTTCAGAAAACAGGTGTTAGGGCAAATACGATCCCACGAATTATGCATAGGATTTTTGAAACCAAGAAAGCGCTGAGGCGCTATTTTTAGTCAATCACCGCGGCTTTAGGACACCCCTCAGCCACATGGATTGCGAATAATTCACTTGGTGATTCCAACTCTGAGCGGCGATGTAGCCGCGAAACTGGGGAGTTCCTTTCATGAAAACTACGCTCACAATACTCGCGGCTGCGGCCTTATTGGCTGGCTGTCAAAACGTCTCTAACCGCACGCTCAGCTCGACTGCAGGCGGTGCCATCATCGGCGCTGGTGTTGGCATGCTGGCTGGCGGAGACGACAAACGAAACGCTGCCATCGGCGCAGTGGTTGGCGGTCTCGCAGGCGCTGGCGTCGGCGTATACATGGATCGCCAAGAAGCCGAGCTACGCCGTCAAACAGAAGGCACCGGCATCGAGGTACAACGCGTTGGCGACCAGATCGCGCTGAATATGCCGTCTGGTATTACGTTCGACGTGAACAGCGCGGCGATCAAAGGCGACTTCTATGGCCCGCTAGAGAATGTCAGCAGCACGCTGATTGAGTACCCTCAGACTGCGGTCGATGTTGTCGGTCATGCCAGCTCGGATGGTGCGGACGCTTACAATCAAGAGCTTTCGGAGCGCCGTGCCGCTTCAGTTCAGTCCTACCTGATCAATAGCGGCGTCCAATCTGTCCGCCTCCGTGCGATCGGGATGGGCGAAACAAAGCCGATTGCGGACAATTCAACCGAAGCAGGTCGGATCGCCAATAGACGCGTCGAAATCCTGCTCACGCCAATTGTCGAAGGCGGCGCCTAAAATATTGAAAGGCCGGAGCGCACTGCTCCGGCCTTTTTACTTTACGGTTCGCATGAACGCGCGGCGCAGTTCTTACTTCCGAGACGGAATCGGCTCAATCGGAAGATCTGTTCCAGGAAACTTCGCAAACGGTTTGTCTGACCCGTCTGGCTGAAGCGTCACGAAAAGAGGGTTCGGCTTCAGATCATTCATTGCACCGGTTGAGGCATCAACGCCAGCGCCAATGATCCCGCCCAAGAGAATATTTCCCCCCATGCCAGCCACGCCATCCCCTGACAGTTTTGGCTCCAAGAGATGGGTCTGTGGCGCGTAGCCCTTTTTATCGAAGGTCACATTATACGCCCACTTGCGATTGAGCTCTAATTTACAAGGCGTCACACAGGTCACATCACGTAGAATGTAGCGTGTGTCTTCAATCGTCACTTGCGCCATAGGCGGGTTTGATTCCAGTCGAACCGTATCTTCGGTTCCTTTGGTCACCGTGGCGCAAGCCGTCGTGGAGAGTAATGCGGCGATAAGAGTCGCTTTGAGTCCGAGTTTCATGAGTGTCCCTACGCAAATAAAAACGTCTAATGTTTGTATTCGAGCGACCTCAGCTACCTTTTCGCGCCTAATAAACAAAAAAAAGGCCAGATAAAAATCTGGCCTTTTCGCAACTATTTTTTTTCTAGCTCTTAAGCAGCGGCTTTTTGCTTCACGCCGCCCGGAGGGAAACGCGAGTAGAAGGTCTCGCCATTCGCCGCCATGTCGCGCAGGAGCTGCGGGACTTTAAATCGATCACCATACTTTTCGGCGAGCGCATCAGCCTCAGCAACAAACTCTGGGATGCCCCAGATCAAGTCCATGTAAGAAGCGCAGCCACCGGTATAAGGCGCAAAGCCCCAGGCCAGGATTGACCCGATATCGGCATCACGAGCATCAGTAATGACACCCTCTTCAAAGCAACGCGCAACTTCGACCGCCTGGCGGACCAGGAAGCGATTGGTCAGGTGCTTTTTCAGCTCTGGTGGGCACTCGTCTACAGTAACATCGATGCGTGTGTTCAGGTCCGGCCAAAGACGGGCTGGCTTGCCCTTCTCATTATAATCGTAGAAGCCCTTGCCGGCCTTACGGCCCACACGGCCTTGATCCTCAACCAACCAGGCCATCATCTGACCGAGCTCGTTTGAATCGTAATCAACGCCCGCAGCCTGCGCCATCTGGCGACCAACTTTCAGCGCAGTGTCGAGACCGACTGAGTCGGACACTTCCAGCGCACCCATTGGCATACCAGACTGACGGCCAACATTTTCGATGATGGCTGGCTTGATGCCTTCGGCCAGCATCGCCATGCCTTCTTGCGTGTACGTGCCGAAGCAACGTGACGTGTAGAAGCCGCGGCTATCATTGACGACGATTGGCGTCTTACGGATCGCCAGAACGTAATCGATTGATTTCGCCAGCGTCTCTTCGCTGGTTTTCTCTCCAGTGATAATCTCAACCAGACCCATCCGTTCAACCGGTGAGAAGAAGTGGATGCCGATAAAGTTCTCTGGGCGAGAAGAGGCTTCCGCCAGACCGGTGATTGGCAGGGTCGAGGTGTTCGATCCGAAGATCGCATCAGCACTGATCACATCTTCCGCCATTTTGGTGATTTTGGCTTTCAGCTCGGGGTTCTCGAACACAGCCTCTACGACCAAGTCAGCGCCTTTGACGTCGTCATAAGAGTCCGTCGTGGTGATCAGGTCGAGCAGCTTGTCGCCCTTGTCCTGCGTGGTTTTTCCGCGAGACAGGTCCTTCTCAACCAAGCGGCGAGAGTAATCTTTACCCTTCTCAGCATTTTCTTTCGAAACATCGACGAGAACGGTCGGGATCCCAGCTTTGGCTTGGACATAGGCAATGCCCGCGCCCATCAGGCCAGCACCGACCACAGCGATCTTTTTGAACTCTGCTTTGTCATAGCCCGCTGGACGGTTACCGCCCTTGGACAGTTCCTGCATGGACAGGAAGAGCGAACGGATCATCGCTTTTGCTTCCGGACGCTGCTGCGTGTTGATGAAGTAACGTGTCTCAATGCGCAGACCGGCATCGATTGGCACTTGGGTTCCTTCATAGACACAAGACAGGATGTTCTTCTGCGCCGGATAGTTGCCATAGGTGTTCGCAGCGAGCATCGCATTCGACATCGTCGCAACTTGGCCTGCGCCTGGGGAGCGGTGCACAACACCGCCTGGCATTTTGAAGCCTTTTTCGTCCCAAGGCGCCTTGGCGTCTGGGTTCGCTTTGATCCAAGCCTTACACTTCGCAACCGTGTCAGCCTTTGGCGCGAGCTCGTTCACGACGCCCATTTTGTGGGCTTTTTCAGCGTTAAAGCTCTTGCCCTGAAGGATCAGCGGCAACGCTTCTTGAACGCCAATCAAACGCGGCAGACGTTGTGTCCCACCAGCACCTGGCAGAAGGCCGATTTTGGCTTCTGGAAGACCGAACTGGATCTTCGGATTGTCGTTCGCCGCAACGCGGTAGTGACCCGCAAGCGCAACTTCCAAACCGCCACCCAGGGCGAGACCATCGAGGGCAACCGCAATTGGCTTACCGCATGTTTCAAGCTCACGCAGCGTTTTGTTGAGCGAGAAACCGCGCTCGAATTGCATGGCTTTCAGCTCAGCTTCAGACATTTCTGATTCTGGCTTGCCGCCACCCGCTTGCTGGTTCATTTCGCCGAGGTCAGCGCCCGCACAGAAGCCAGAGGCCTTGCCAGAAGAAATCACCAGGCCGGTAATTTTGTCATTGGTCGCAACTTCTTTGGTGATCGCAATAATGTCTGCGATCGCTTTGCCCGTCAGCGTGTTCATGCTGCGCCCGGGCACATCAAAGACGGCGTGCGCGATGCCATCACCATCAATGTCGAAAGAGAATGTTTCGAGGTTCATTTGTTTTTTTCCTGAGACTCTTGGGTGTCGTCACCCGATTTATCTTTAGAGGCGGAAAGCGCAGCGCCTAATGCAGCGCCCAAGGCAATGCCGACAGCGATGCCCACAGGGAGATTTCCGATTGAAACGCCAATCGCGGTGCCAAAACCCACCCCGATTGCAATCCCAGCCGGAAGTCCTGCGCTCCCCACTTGAATTAAACGCGTTCGATGATCGTCGCGGTGCCCATGCCGGCGCCCACACAGAGCGTTACGAGTGCGGTTTCTTTGTCCGCACGCTCAAGCTCATCCACCATGGTGCCGAGCAGCATGCCGCCCGTCGCGCCGAGTGGGTGGCCCATCGCAATCGCACCGCCATTTACGTTCATTTTCTCATGATCAATGCCGAGCAAGTGCATCATCAGCATCGGAACAGACGCAAACGCTTCGTTGAGCTCGTAGAGATCGATGTCGCTGACATCCATGCCAGCTTTTTTGAGCGCTTTCAGTGTCACATCGGTTGGACCTGTCAGCATGATGCCTGGCTCAGAGCCGATCGACGCCATTTGCTTCACACGTGCGCGCGGCTTCAGACCAAGACGCTCGCCCATTTCTTTCGACCCGAACAGAACCGCAGACGCACCGTCCACGATACCGGAAGAGTTCCCCGCATGGTGAACGTGGTTGATCGCTTCCAGTTCTGGGTAGCGCTGTTTGATCACTTCATCGAAGCCCATAGAGCCCATGCCAGCAAAACTAGGATTCAGCGCTGCGAGGCTTTGCATATCGGCCTCTGGGCGCATGTGCTCGTCATGATCGAGACGAACGCCGCCCATCTGATCTTTCACGGCCACGATTGATTTTGAGAAACGGCCTTCTTCCCAAGCTTGCGCTGCGCGGCGCTGCGACTCGACGGCATACGCGTCAACATCATCGCGGGAGAAGCCCCACTTGGTCGCGATCGTGTCAGCGCCAACACCTTGTGGTGAGAAGTAAGATTTCAGAGCGATCTGCGGGTCAGACGACCACGCACCGCCAGCCGCACCCATTGGGACGCGGCTCATGCTTTCGATACCGCCGCCAATTGCCATGTCAGCTTCGCCCGTCATGACTTTCGCGGCCGCCATGTTGCAGGCTTCCAGACCCGAAGCACAGAAACGATCAACTTGGACGCCTGCAGTGGTTTCTGCATAGTCTGCGTTCAAGACCGCAATCCTTGCAATGTCGCCGCCTTGCTCACCCACCGGCGATACACAGCCGAGCACAACATCATCGACGTATTTCGTGTCGAGATCATTGCGGTCGCGGATCGCTTCCAGAGTTTGGGTTGAGAGCTCTAGCGCGGTAATTTCGTGCAAGCTGCCAGATTTTTTGCCTTTGCCGCGCGGGGTTCGCACAGCGTCGTAAATATAGGCTTCAGTCATGGGAGGGGTCTCCTGTCTTTAACTCGTTAAACGGTTTATCGCGCGGGTGCCTTCATGGGATTGATGGCAAGTGACGCTCTGGCCCGCGCGGCCTCTTTTCCACGCGAGTCATATAGGTCAGCTTCCGCGAAAATCACTTGTCGACCAATGTTGCGGAGCCGGGCAGCGACTTCAATCGCGCCGACACGCACCGGTCGTAAAAATGTTGTGTGCAGATCAATGGTTGAGGGGAAGGCCCGCGTTCCGGTTTTAACCGTTGCGAGCATTCCAATTGTGTCGTCCAGCATGGCCGAGAGATATCCGCCTTGGATATAGCCGGCTGGGTTCGTGAATTCCTTTTTACCCTCAAACCGGACGCGCGTTTCCATCTTACTCATATCGAGCGAGACAAGCTCAAAGCCGAGGGACTTTGAGCTTTCCGCGGGCTGCGGAAACGTTTCGGTGAGGAGGTGGCGATCCGGCAAGCTTAGAGCGTCCTCGCGATCAGCATTTTCATCACTTCGTTCGCGCCGCCATAGATGCGCTGCACACGCGCATCCTGGTACATTTGGCCAATTGGATACTCGTCCATATAGCCCCAGCCGCCATGAAGCTGCAGGCACTCGTCGATGATCTTACACTGCAGATCAGAGATCCAGTATTTCGACATGGACGCCGTTGCTGCGTCGAGCTCACCTTTAAGGAGAAGCTCCGTACAATGATCGACGAAGACTTTCGCCACGGTCGCTTCGGTTTTGCATTCGGCGAGTTTGAACTGCGTGTTCTGGAAATCCATGATCGTGCCGCCAAACGCTTTGCGCTGTTTGACGTAGGCAACGGTCTCGCGCAGGGCGCGCTCGATCATGCCAATGCCTTGGATACCGATAATGTGGCGCTCTTGTGGAAGCTGCTGCATCAGCTGAATAAAGCCTTGACCTTCTTCTGGTCCGAGCAAGGCTGAGGCTGGGACTTTTACATCGTTGAAGAAGAGCTCTGACGTATCCGCGGCGGGCTGGCCAATTTTCTTCAAGTTCCGGCCGCGCTCAAAGCCATCGACTTCGTCGGTTTCGACCATCAGGATTGAAATGCCTTTGGCGCCTTTGCTTGGATCCGTTTTCGCGCAGACCAAGATCAGGTTCGCCGTCTGACCATTGGTGATGAAAGTCTTAGACCCGTTAATCACATAGCCATTGCCGTCTTTTTTCGCGGTGGTTTTGATGTTTTGCAGATCCGAGCCTGTGCCCGGCTCTGTCATCGCGATTGCGGTGACGAGCTCACCGGACGCCAGTTTTGGGAGGAGGCGCTGTTTCTGTTCTTCAGATCCATAATGAATGATGTAAGGCGCAACGATTGCGTTGTGCAGACCAATCCCGAAGCCAGCGATGCCTTGTTGTTCGAGCTGTTCAATAATCACCGCATCGTGACGGAAATCACCGCCCGCACCGCCATACTCTTCCGGGCCAGAGACGAGCAAAAGGCCCTGCTCTGCCGCTTTATACCAAACGTCCCGAGGGACGACGCCGGCTTCACGCCAGTCTTCAACATGCGGTTTCAATTCCTTTTCAAAGAACTGAGACACAGCCTCATTAAAGATCTTGATTTCCTCGTCCTGGCGCCATTGCGACAGTGGTACATTGAGGACATCAGACATGAGCAAGCTCCTGAGATTTAATTATGACGTTTACGTTCACGTCAATGTAAGCGGAAAGACGTGTTTTGACCAGTCGTGACGTAACGGGAAGTTGCATGCAAAACCCGTGTTCTACTGAGGTTTGTGGCGGTAGAAGAGCGTTTCAGGTTCATCCTCCAAGACCAAGGCGGTATCGGGCTCTGCGCCGAGGCGTTCCGCGAGGCGGATCGAAGCGGCATTGTCTTGATGAATTCCACTGATCAGCTTGGACCATCCCAAAATCTCAAAAGCGAAATTGCGGGCGTTTAGCGCGGCTTCATAGGCATAGCCCTGCCCTTCATAACCTTCCCACAGGATCCAACCGAGTTCCGGATCAGGTAGCGTGATCGCCGTGTTCAGAGAAACCAAACCTAAAGCCGAGCCGTCCGCTTTGCGTTCAATCGTCCAAGCGCCATGGCCCGCAATCATCCAGCGACCGGACCCTGCCGTAAACAAGTCCCAAGCCGTGGATCGCGACACGGGCCCGTCTGTATAGATTGATCGCGGAGAGGCGAAGTAGGCGGCGAACGCCTCGAAATCGCTTTCGCGGTAAGGCCGTAGCACCAAACGCTCCGTCTCGAGCGTTGGTGCTACGGAAAAGGCCATGCTTAGAAGCGGTCCGCTGGCAATGCCATCATCAGATCCGCACCTGTTTTCAGCTTCGCGAGGTGAGACGCTGCTTCTGGAAGCACGCGAGACACATAGTATTTCCCGGTCACAAGCTTGTCGTCATAGAACGGGTCATCACCCTTTTTCTCCAACGCAACTTTCGCCATCAGTGCCCACATATAGGTGAGAGCTGTCAGGCCGAAGAGTTGAAGATAATCAGACGATGCGGCACCGGCATTGTTGAAGTCGGTCATGCCGTTTTGCATCAGCCAGTTGGTTCCGTCCTGAAGCTGCGCCTTGGCAGATTTCAAGCCCTCGATGAATGGCTCAAGATCAGCGTCGCCTTCGTGGCTGCCGATGAAGTCATCCATTTCAGCAAAGAAACTGAAGACAGCGCGGCCGCCATTGGCAGCGAGCTTACGGCCGACCAAGTCGAGCGCCTGAATGCCGTTTGTGCCTTCATAGATCAGGGTGATCCGGCAATCGCGGACAAACTGCTCAAGGCCCCACTCTTGAGTAAAGCCAGACCCGCCATGGATCTGCAGCGCTTCATTCGCCATTTTGAACCCGCGATCGGTCAGGAACGCTTTCAAGACCGGCGTCATCAGCGCCATATAGTCATTCGCTTTTTCGCGGACTTTTTCGTCCGGCGACTTGTGGTGCAGATCGCCATAAAGCGCGGTCCAATAAGTGAACGCTCGGGCGCCTTCGATAAAGGCTTTCTGATCCATCAACATACGGCGCACGTCCGGGTGAACGATGACTGGATCTGCTGGCTTGTCCGGCGCCTGGACGCCTTTCAGAGACCGGCCTTGCAGGCGATCATTCGCGAAATCGACGGCATTTTGGTAAGCGACTTCAGCTTGGCTGAGGCCCTGCATCCCAACACCGAGGCGCGCTTCGTTCATCATCACGAACATGGTGCGCATGCCCTTATGCTCTTCGCCAACGAGCCAGCCGGTTGCCCCATCATAGTTCATGACGCACGTCGCGTTGCCGTGGATGCCCATTTTCTCTTCGAGGCCGCCACAAGACGCTTCGTTGCGATCGCCCAGCGAGCCGTCTTCGTTGACGATATATTTCGGAACAACAAAGAGAGAGATCCCTTTGATGCCTTCCGGCGCACCTTCGATGCGCGCCAGCACCAGGTGGATAATGTTCTCAGTCAGGTCCTGCTCACCCCCTGAGATCCAGATTTTTTGGCCGGTGATTTTGTAAGATCCGTCTGGCTGCGGCACGGCTTTGGTCTTGATCAAACCGAGATCTGTTCCGCACTGCGGCTCGGTGAGGTTCATGGTACCAGCCCACTCGCCAGACGCCATTTTTGGACCGTACTTGGCTCTTTGCTCGTCTGAGCCACCGGCCATCAATGCTTCAAACGCGCCAGATGTCAGACCTGGATACATCGCAAAGGCCATGTTTGCAGACGACGTCATCTCGCTGGTCGCCATGCCAACAACATAAGGCAGACCCTGGCCGCCCATTTCAGGTGACTTTCCGAGGAGCGGCCAGCCATTTTCGACCATTTGCTTATAAGCATCTGGGAAGCCGTCTGGCGTCTTAACGCTCGCATCAGCGTTGCGGATACAGCCTTGCTCATCGCCGACTTTGTTTAGCGGGAACAGGACTTCTTTGGCGAACTTGCCAGACTCTTCCAAGATCGCGTCGACCAAGTCTGGTGTCGCTTCTTGAAAGCCAGGAAGATTGGAGTAGTTCTGGATCGACAGCACATCGTGCAAAATAAATTGCATGTCGCGGATCGGAGCGTCGTAACGTGGCATCTGGTTATCCCTCAGATATTATTATGAAACCGTGACGCTTGCTTTAGCGCCACGGTTTGGAAAGGTCATTCAACTCATGCGGGCTGAACTGTAATCTCTTACGCGTCGTCGAGCTGCTTGCGGGCAACGGCGTCATAAGCTTTCAGGTTTTCAGCCTCAGCGGCACCCGGGCCAATTTTATCGAGCTGCTCTTCCAGCCACTCGATGCCATTGTGGAGCTCCTGCAAAGCCATCTCGATGTCTTCGCGCTGGTTCTCCAGCTCTTTGATTTGGTTTTGGAACTTCACCAAAGACATGCGCATTTGGGCGCGCTGGCCATCTTCAAGCCCATAAAGGTCAAGGATTTCGCGAATGTCTGCGAGCGGAAGACCGAGGCGCTTTAATCGGACAATGATTTTAACGCGGCCGCGATCGCGATGCGAATATACGCGCGTCATGCCATCCCGGGCCGGGTGCAGCATATCTTTGTCTTCGTAAAAGCGCAGAGCGCGTGGGGTGATTCCAAACTCTCGGGCCAATTCTGAGATCGAATAAGTACGAGAGTCAGCGATAGAAAGAGAAGTTACGGTATCAGGCATGTGTGCAACTATGCCTTGTCTTTACGCGAACGTCAACGTCAGGCTCACGTTTACGTAAGCAGAACTATGAACAAACCTTTCGAAATTCACGCCCCCCGTTTACCTTTTTAACTCCGTCTTAAGAGCGATCGCGCCATCACTTCTCATTGAGTAGCTATTTAGGCGTGTATTTTCGAATCATTCGCGCCGAGTTCTGGAGTACCGAGAATGAGCCATTACGGGTCATGGAGCGTCAAAGGGGTCGACGATCGGGCGCGCGCTATCGCGAAAGAGAAAGCGCGTCTGAAAGGTGTCACTCTCGGCGATTACATTAACAATCTCCTGCTCGAAGGGCACAGCGAGGCTGGCCCCCGGGACTTTTACGAACGCCCTAGCGCCGCGCCGCGGCACAGCCCTCTAGACGGACTCGCGCAGCGCATTGAAGCGGTTGAAGCGCGTTCGACGCTCGCCATCACCGGGATCGATCAGTCTGTTCTGGGTCTGCTCGCGCGCTTAGAAAACACGGAGAACTCCACCTCCGCAATGGCCGCGGAAGTCGAGCGCATGATCGACGAGCTGCGCGAAACGCACGAGGCCCTGCAAGACAAAGTTGGTACGCTCGAAGCAGACGATAGCAGCGCTAAAAATCTCGAAGCGATGAAAGCGTTTGAGGACGCACTCGGGAAGCTTGCGTCGCACGTCTATGAAGAAGGCCGCCTCACGCAGGATGAAAACACCGCCATGCGCGGACGGGTCGAAGCTGGCTTCAGCGACATCAATGAACGCGTTGAGTCGATGGAAGTTAAAGTTGAATCGACGTTGTCTGATGCTGCGAAGCGGGTTGAGAAAGCAGTCGAACAAGCTGAGCTGCGTTCAGAAGGTGCTTCGCGACAGCTCGCCTCTCGCGTTTCAGCGCTAGAGACCTCTTTCGCCACCAAAGTTGATACCGTCGATGCGCGCGTAAAAGCGGTCGAAGGTGACGTCTCAGGCGCGATCACGTCGATGGAAAGCACTCTGGTGCGGATCCAGGACAGGTTGCACCGCGCAGAAACAACAACCGATACCGCCCTAAAAGCGCTTGAACATACTTTTGCCAGCCTCGATGAGCGCATCGACTCGGTTGCGGAAATGGCGAGCCCTGAAAAGGCCAATGCTTGGAAGGCAGAATTGGAAGCGCGCTTTGATGCACTCGCCGCAGACCTCCGGCAGAATGTTGAAGACTCCCGGCGCCAACTTGCAGATGAAATCGAGCGCGCCGCCGCTGGCGCAAGCCCAGAGCTTATGGGCCAGCTTGAATCGCGGGTGAATGCGCTCGAAGCCGCACCTGTCACAGCCCAAATCGATGAGATCGGTGCTCAAGTCGCTTCCCTTAGTGAGCACATGAAAGAGGCCGAGCAACAAACGGCGCTTGCGATTGAAAGTGTCGGCGAGCAAGTGTCCGGTCTTTCTGAGACCCTGGACCAGCGCGTTGTTGAAAGTGAGCGCCGTAGCGCGTCCGCAATCGAACAAGTTGGCGAGCAAGTCGCGACCGCGATTAAGCATGTTCACGCCCGTCAGGAACAGGGGCAGCGCGCCTTAACTGAGCGCGTCGCAGGATCTGAAAAACGACAAGAGGCGCGTTTGTCAGACGCGCTTTGCAATATTTCAGACCGACTTGCTGAGATGCAGAACCAGACCGTTACGGCGGTCTCACCAGTTCAGCGCGCTATCGTATCCTTGGCCTCTCGCCTTGAAGCCCTTGAAGATTTCACAACCCCTCCAAATGCGGAACAGCCATCCGAAGCCCTGCCAGATATGCCAGAGCTTGAGATTGATACGACCCCGCTCAAGATGAATGAGATCGAGCCAGAGGAAGAGGTTGAAGAGATCGTCGCTTCTGAGCCTGAACCCGTCATGGCGGCTCAGGCCGAAATCGAAGATTTTGAAGAAGATGAAGACTTCATCTCTGGATTGCCCGACTTCGACGATGAGCCCGTCGCGAGCGCTCCCGAAGAAACAGATGCCGATGACGATGTAGACGTCTGGGAACATCTTGATGCTGAAGCAGACGCTGCCGATGCAGACGAAGACTATCTTACCGCTTCCGCAGAACCTGAAGCATTCGACCCAATCCTTGAAGAGCCCGCGCAGGATGAAACGGATCCTTTGCAAGAGCTAGGCAGCTGGGACGAGACGCAAGACGAAGCCCGCGACTCCGATGTGTTCGCATTTGACGGCGAGGTTTTGGAAGAAATTGCACCGGACTCTGACGAAGAGGAGCTCGCGCACAACACAGAGCCCTATGACCCGGACGCATCGGATATCGAAGACGATACCCCGGAAGAGACGAAAGACTATTTGAGCCGCGCGCGCACCGCAGCCATTGCGGCTGCGAGCGAGCAAGGCCGAGACAAACGCGGACGGCGTTCTGCGGCCTCCATGCCCGCCAAAGCATCTGGTGGCTCGAACAAAAAGATCCCTGTGATTGCAGCCGCTTCGATCTTTGCAATCGCCGCGGCCGGCGCGGGCGGCTGGGTCGCACTGCGCGGAAAGCAGGTTGTCGCGGAAAACGACACACCAAGCATCATCACAAAATCTAGCCTCGCCGAAGCGCAAGCAGAACAGACAGAAGAACCCTCTCTCACCGGAATAGAGTTCGCGGAAACCGCTCCGACCGAATTGGATGAGGCACTGTTTGAAGAAGAAGGCAGCGTCGCCGGGATTGAAGAATTGCCTGCTCCGATCGCTGAGCCTGCTCCAATCCCAATCGCCCTCCCCACCATCCCGAGCGCGCCTACGCTTCAGCAAGCGGCCGAAGATGGCAGTGCAATTGCTCAGTTTCAGTGGGGTGAAGCCCGCCTCGAAGCGCAAGATCTGGCTGTTGGGGCTGATTTTATCAATCGCGCCGCTCAGCAAGGCCTACCTGCCGCGCAGTACCGCCTCGCGAAGCTGCATGAACGCGGTTTAGGCGTTCCGAGAGACTTCGTTGAAGCCCGGGCATGGACTGAACGCGCCGCAAATGGCGGCAATATAAAAGCGATGCACGACCTGGCAGTTTTCTTCGCAGATGGCGAAGGCGGCCCGCAGTCTTATGCCGCCGCAGCGGAGTGGTTCCGAAAAGCCGCCGACTTTGGAATCGTCGACAGCCAGTACAACCTTGCTGTCCTTTACGAAAACGGCCTTGGCATCTCACCTAGCCAGACAGAGGCGCTTTATTGGTATGAGGTTGCGTCTATGAATGGTGACGCGAGTGCGCCGGGCAATGTGGCAACCTTGCGCGAAGCCCTGCCCCTTGATCAAGCGCAGCAAGCGCTTCGCAAGGCGTCCGGTTGGGCTGTTTCACCGTCAAACCGCCCTGCGAACGGATCTTTTGCATCGCAAGCCTGGGAAAGCGCGAGCCGCGCCCAAGTCGAAGCGGTTCAAACAGTGCTGAATGGACTCGGTTACGATGCGGGTGTGCCTGATGGCATTGCCGGTGCAGGCACGCGCACAGCTATCCGCGCCTTCCAAGCCGATTCAGGTCTTCCAACATCGGGTACGATCGACGCCAGCTTGGTGGAAGCGCTGAACGCTCAGGTCGACAGCTTATCTGGATAGCTTCCACGCGCGCCGAACCTTAGGCGGCGGAACAACACATATAATGCAATCACGGCTGTGATAATGGCGAGCCAACCTGCGCCCGTGCGCGTCCAATTGTTCACGACGATCCCAAGCAGGCCCCAACCGAGGGCGACGAAGTACCAAAGGTTTCGGCTCACATGGTTGGCAAACACGATCGCTAATATGACCGCTGGAACCAGCGTCATCCAAAGCGACTGCCAAACGGCATCAGTTGGCCCGCGCGACAGCAACCAGCGTCCCAAGTCCGGAACACTGATCGAAACGGCCACGGTCAGCCAGCCTGCAAACAGGCCCACCGTGAGTCCAATCAGGATGCGCAGAGGTGTTCCGTCATACCGAGCGAAGCGATCCTGACGATATGCGGCCCACCAGGTCGCCGCCAAGATCGGTAAAAGCAGGATAAAATCTAACCAAACGAGACCAAGCGTTTGCGCACTTAGCATCCAAAAAACGTTCCCGAACACCGCCAGTGTTAAAGGCAGGATCAGGGCCTCTATCGCTGGTTTTGGCGACAGCAGGTTTTGGAGCGCTAAGACGAAAAGCCCAAGAAAGATGACGCCCCAGATCGAGAAGAAGATGCCCAAAGGAAGCTCTGGCGGGATGCCGTCGGCTACCGCGCGATCGCCAATCGTCTCGCCCATCCCCAATTGCGTCAGGACCGGTACGAAAAACTGGGCAATCACACCCGATAAAAACAGAATTTTCAGCGAACTACTCATGCCGTCCTCCTGCGCCTGTTTGGCAAATCCGAACGGAAACTTCCAGTCACCGTTTCTTGAGCGCTCTTAGCCCGCGCGCGCCGCGGCTTTGTAGAGGGATATGAAAAGCTCGCGGGTCGCTGCTTCCGCCATGCCTGCGCCGCCGGGTGATTTTGCCATCAGTTCCAAATCGTGAAGCCGCTCGACCAATCGGACCAAGCGCGGCGCCGGCCATTTTCGAAGGCGTGCTTGAAAGGCTGGCCAGTCAGATTTCCAAACCGGTGGCTTGAGCTTCATGCCGACATTACCGCCGCCACTATCGCCCCGCAGCGCATGGGCCTCCAGCATCCGGCTGGCTTCCATTTCGAACATCCGCACCAGGCTGATCGGAGACAGCCCCGCATCAATCACGCGGTCCATCTCGGCTTGCGCCTGCTCAGGTTCGCCACTGAGCGCTTTTAGAACCGCTGTACGCGCGCTTTCATCGGCATTGGTCTCACACAGAGCGCGAATATCATCGACAGCGACTGATCGGCCCAGATTGTAAGCATAAGTCGCCAGTTTCTCCATTTCGGCATTGGCCAGACTGCGATGCCCCGGCAAGCCGCCAACGAAAACGGATAAGGCGTCGGGATCAATCGTCACCGATCGCTCCGAAAGAAACCGTCCGACCAGGTCAGACATGTCAGAGGCGCTATCCGCAAAAAGATGAAGCGCTGCGGCGTTCGGCGCCGCCTCGAACGCGGTGCGCAGCTTTGAGCGCGTATTGAGCGACCCATTTTGCAAAACGAGCTTCGCTGCAACGCGCTCGGACGGAAGCTCAAGCACCTCTTTCATAAGGGCAAACAACTTCTCGCCTTTGGTTCGAATGCGGATGATCGTCCCCTCGCCCAGCAAGGAGACAGCTTCCAGCGCATCGAAAAGGCGCGCCGGTTCGCGCTTCACATCATCCTCTTCAAGCGTCAGAACCGTGCTAGGATCGGCTTTTTCCCAAGACTTAATCAGCGCGTTTGCGGTGTCAGCGACAACGCCCTCATCCTCACCGAAAATCAGCGCAAACGAACAGGCAGGATCGGGCTTTTTGGCAAAACGCTCAGCGCTTGTGCCTTGGAGCTTCATTCTACGTTGGCCATTTTAATCCGCAGATCGTCGGCAATTCGGCGCGCTAAGAGCAGCATGGCACGATCCGTCGCGTCGATCTGAGCGGTAATGTCTGAGAATGGCGCGTCTGGCACCAAGAAGCTGGTCTCTGCAGAACTGTTCCCGGAAAGCGTGCCGCCATCATAGGCCAAGACATATCGCGCACTGACGATGATGTCCGTCCGAGTCGCGGCTTCGTCCGGTTGCAACGCAAGACGGCCGATCCGCTCATCGAGATCGATTGTGAGATTTGCGGAGTCCTCAAGCCCCGGCAATCCAGGCGCCAGCTCTTGCAAAAGCGCCTTTCGCAGAGCTTGTCCGGCCCGGCCATCGATCTGATCGATGGCGATGTTTCCGCCGGCAGCCCCACCCGCATAAAGCGGCGTGAACCCGCAAGCGGACAAAGTCAGGGCGAAAAGAGCGATTGCAAACTGTCTCATCACACTACGATATTCACGATCCGACCCGGAACGACAATCACTTTCTTGATGGTTTTACCCTCGATAAAGGATTGCAGGGCCGGTTCCGCCATGGCTGTGGCTTCAATGTCATCCTTGCTCGCCGTCTTAGACACCGAGATTTCTGCGCGGCGTTTGCCGTTCACCTGAATTGGCATTGTGACGCTATCCTCGACGAGGAGCGCCTGATCGACAGCTGGCCATGCTGCGGCTGAGCAAAGGCCTTCGCCGCCAATCATCTGCCAGCACTCTTCAGCCAGATGCGGCATGAACGGGATCAAGCAACGCGCCAACATAGACGCGCCTTCCAACCGCGCCGCAATCAAGTCATCACCGCCCTGCTCCGCCTTTTTCAGCGTGCTCACCCATTCATGAATGCTAGCAATCGACGAGTTGAAGCGGAATTCTTCAATGGCTTTATCGATCGCGTGAACCGCTTTGTGGGAGGCACGGCGCAGCGCTTTGGCCGCGTCGCTTTCGCCACCCTCTGACGTTGGATCGGCACCTTCTAGCGCGTTGAAAACGCCCCAAACACGCTGAACAAACCGCCCGGCACCTTCAGCGCCAGACTGAGTCCACTCTACATCGCGTTCTGGCGGGCTATCCGAGAGCACAAACCAGCGCGCGGTGTCGGCGCCGAACGTTGCGATAATATTGTCAGGGTCGACTGTGTTCTTCTTCGACTTCGACATTTTCTCGATCGCGCCGACCGTAACGGGCTTATCAGATGAAAGCTCGACCCAAGCGTCGCCGCGTTGCTCAACTTCTGACGGCTGCAGCCAGCGACCATCTTCAGCTTTGTAGGTTTCGTGGGTCACCATGCCTTGCGTGAACAGACCTGCGAAAGGCTCCCCGCTTGGCAAATCAACTTCGCCGACATCGCGCATCGCCCGCATGAAGAAGCGCGCATACAGCAAATGTAGAACTGCGTGCTCAACACCGCCAACATATTGATCCACTGGCAGCCAATAGGCGCGCTCGGCCGGATCATCGACGCTTGCAAAGCGAGCGAAGTACCAGCTGGAATCATTAAACGTATCCAGTGTATCGGTTTCGCGCTGCGCCGCTTTTCCGCATTTCGGACAGGTGCAGTCTTTCCAGGACGGATGGTGCACGAGCGGATTGCCAGGCTTATCGAAGCTCACATCATCTGGAAGCTTCACCGGCAGATCTTCTTCAGGCACGGGCACAATCCCGCACGTATCGCAGTGAATGACCGGGATCGGACACCCCCAATAGCGCTGCCGCGACACACCCCAGTCCCGCAGGCGATAGTTCACCGTGCCGGTGCCAAGGTTCATTCCCTCAATCTTGCTGATCGCCAGCGATTTCGCCTCGGTGATCTCTTTCCCGTCCAGGAAGTCTGAGTTCATGATCGAGCCAGGACCGGTGTAAGCCGCGTCCATGTCCGCGCCGTCGCCCGAATTTACCCACGCGCCGGACGCCGCATCCTTATCGGACGGCTTTACCACCGGCAGGATCGGGAGATCGTATTTACGTGCAAAGTCGAAGTCGCGCTGGTCGTGCGCAGGACAAGCGAAGATCGCGCCCGTGCCATAGCCCATCAAAACGAAGTTCGCGATATAGACAGGAAGCGTTTGACCCTCAGCGAACGGATGCTTGACCGTTAGCCCCGTATCGAAGCCCATCTTGGGCGCTTTTTCGATATCCGCTTCCGAAGTGCCGACCTTGGCACATTCGGCCCGGAAAGCCTCCATATCCGCATTATTGGCGGCCATCTCGATGGTTAAAGGATGATCTGGGGAAAGCGCCACAAAGCTAGCGCCATAAAGCGTGTCAGGGCGCGTGGTGAAAATATCGATCCCGTCCGCATGACTGGCGGGTGCATCACCCGCCCACTCAAAGCGCATCTGCAAGCCTTCGGACCGACCAATCCAGTTGGCCTGCATCGTGCGGACCTTTTCAGGCCACCGCTCAAGCTTTTGGACCTCTTCCAGCAAGTCTTCAGCATAGTCGGTAATGCGGAAGAACCATTGGACCAATTCGCGCTGCTCAACCGGGGCGCCGGAGCGCCAGCCTTTGCCATCAATCACTTGCTCGTTCGCGAGCACCGTATTGTCGACGGGGTCCCAATTCACCTTGGCTTTCTTTTGATAGACCAGCCCTTTTTCCATGAATTTCAGGAACAGGCGCTGTTGCTCACCGTAATAATCGGGATCGCAAGTTGCGAACTCACGTGACCAGTCCAAAGACAGGCCAAGCTTTTCGAACTGGGCTTTCATCGCTGCGATATTGGAATAGGTCCACTCGCCTGGGTGGACGTTCTTTTCCATCGCGGCGTTTTCAGCCGGCATGCCGAACGCATCCCACCCCATCGGGTGAAGAACGTTGTACCCTTTGGCCTTTTTGTGCCGTGCTACAACGTCGCCCATGGCATAGTTTCGCACATGCCCCATGTGCAGGCGACCGGATGGATAGGGAAACATCTCAAGCACATAGGCTTTCGGCATGTCCCCTGCCTCGGCGGGTGTTTTGGCCTTGAACAACTCAGCCTTTTGCCAAGCTTCACGCCATTTGGGTTCCGCGTCTTGCGGATTGTATCTTGAGGCCATGGCCTCCCCCATCAATGTCTAAATTAGTCGAGTTCAGATGCTTTGAGATTACGCGCTCTCACGAGGATCGCGTTCTCAAGCTGGATACCAGTTTCCGGGTCTACGCCTGCATCCGTCCAAGTGCCGTCTTCATTGGTTTGACGGAAGACGCTGACTTTAACGCCATCAGCGCGGAGCCGGGAGTCGAGAATATACACAGTCGCCTTGATGCGCTCATCACCAGCGGCTTCGAACGAATGCCAATCATAGATGATGGTTCCGCCGAACGGATCTGCGTTGACGAGCGGCAGAGATTGAAGCGTGTCCAAACTCGCGCGCCACAAATAAGGATTGGCACCGCCTGCAATCTCTTCGACCGCAGCGGTCTCTGCTCTATCGCTGCCACCGAAGACGCAACCCGTGAGCGCGAGAGCACCGAAAGTTGCTGCGATGAGGGATGAAACTGCCTTCATATCGTCATTTCCCGTTGGCAAGACCTTGTTGATTAACAGTCTCTATAGCACCTGATACAGAGCCTACCAGTGCCCATTTGCTGTATCTCGAAACGCGGAAGGAAGAAGCCATTGTTGAAGCAAACACTCGCTCCTTGCGCGGTGCTGATTTTGCTGCCGTCCGCCGCCACCGCGCAAGGGCTGGGGGCGGTGGAGGCCGAGCTAGACTTTGAAAGTGTTCTGCTGGTTTCGCCCCACATAGATAGCAACGCAAATGCTGACGCGGAAAAGCTGCAAGGTGAAATATCTTTCATGGGGCTCGCGGAAACTGTCCTCGAGAATGGCGTACGGATCCGAGCCCGCGGCGCACTTCGACTGCAAGCCGATCATTCAATGCGGCCCGGCGCCATTGGAGGGTTTGGGACCGATGAAGGGGCGCCCGTTGGGGCATTCTCTGGCCTCTCCTCAGCCCCCTCGCTCGATCAAAGCCATACACGCGCTCGCCTGGAGACCGCATACGTTCAGATCGATGGCGGCTATGGCGAGGTTCGCGTCGGAAAAGATCGCGGCGTCGCAGCGCGGTTCTTCGAAGGCCCGAAATCGGCGCTCACGCATGCGCGCCTGGACAGCAGTCTTCTCGATCCGACGGGACTTGCTGTGACGCGCACGCGCCATGACCTCACGGGCCCGAGTTTGAAAGCCTCTTATGCCAGTCCGCGTCTGATTGGGCTGCGTGCAGGCATCAGTTTTACGCCTGAAGCGGATGCGGACGGACTAGATCGACGTCCCGCTGCAGGGACTGGAGGGTTAGCGTCCGATACTCGCAGTGCGATAGAGCTAGCCCTAAATGGCACGCACAGGTTTCGCGAATCAGATTGGCGCTTTGATGTTGGTCTCGGCTGGTCAAACGCCGAAGTCTCAAATCGCGGCCCTTTGAGTGAATTATCCCCGATTTACGAAGACATGCAGACCTGGTCCGCAGGAACACGTATCGAAAAGGGCGATTGGACTGTCGGAGCATCCTGGCTAAATTCGGACAATGGTCTCCCAAATGGCGACTATTCCAGCTGGACCACCGGCCTCTTCAAAGAGGCTTATGATATTGATTTTTCAGTAGAATATGGAGAATCTGAAGATCAACTCTCTGACTTGGAGTCGCAAGGCTGGCGACTGGCTGCGGCGCGAGACTTTGGGCGCGATGCACGCGTTGCCGTCGCATATTTGCATGACGACCTCCAAGCGCCTCTGCAAAAGTGGAGCGCACAAGGTGTTGTCATTGAGGTCACACTCTCACAAGAAATTGTTCAAGTGACTGGAAATTAAGGTTCTATTAATCAATGTCGCTGCTATCTGATGCGCAGGAGTAACTCATGCGTTTGCTATTGGCATCACTTGGAGCATTTTGCGGCTTCGCCCTTCCGGCGATGGCCCAGCAAGACGTGCCTGAAATGCCAGCACCAACACTGTCTGAAACTGACCAGGCCGAGCCTGACTGGTTTCAATCTTTCTCCTTTGGTGATTCCGACTTCATGGCGCCGATTTGGCAAGACCGACCTTCGCAGACATTTAGCCTTGCGTGGATCAAAGGCGATCGCTGGAGCTTGAGCTTGGATCTCACATCCCGAGAGAACGATTCCCCTCTTCCTCGTGAAGAAATGTTGGCAGAAGCTGAATTCCGCATCACACCGCGCTTCTCTGTCGGAGGCGAGTTGAGCATTGGTGCTGAAGAACTCGACGATGCCAATCGCTGGGAAGATCAAGAGATCGAAGCGGGCATTCGCTTGCGGTCTGCCTTCAAATTCTAATCTTTAACTAGGCTTTTGCCCCATGCTTGCCGCCGCCATAGGCGGGGTCTGCTTTTGCACGCGCTTCATCCAGCGGCCACCTCGGACGCGCTGAGAATGCCAGTCCTGTGTCATCAACCAAACCGGCGGCAAATCGCTCCGCACCGGCGAGGGCAATCATCGCCGCATTATCGGTACAATGGCGCAGGGGCGGCGCAATGAGTGTTGCACCAGCGGCTTCGGCCACTGCATTCAATGCCGATCGAATAGATTGGTTCGCTGCAACACCGCCCGCAACGACGAGGCGGGTCTCTCCTGGATCGCCCGCTTGAAACTCGAGTAGAGCCCGCCGGGTTTTCTCCGAAAGAGATTCCGCGATTGAAGCCTGATAGGATGCGCACAGATCCGCGACGCCTTGTGTATCGAGATCTTCAGCCTCAACAATGCGCGCCGCAGCGGTTTTCAATCCCGCGAAGCTCATATCAAGGCCCGGCCGATTCAGTAGAGGCCGCGGTAACGGGAACCGTTTCGCATCGCCGTTCATCGCCAACCGCTCAACCGCCGGACCGCCTGGAAATCCAATCCCGAGCGTTTTCGCGAGCTTATCAAACGCCTCCCCAGCGGCATCATCAATCGTGGAGCCGAGCCGCTGATATTGGCCGAGACCGGAAACAGAAATGAACTGGCAATGCCCGCCGCTCACGAGGAGCAGCAAATAGGGAAATGGGCAGGGGTCAGCGAGACGCGGCGAGAGCGCATGCCCTTCAAGATGATTGATCGGTATGAAAGGCTTATCGGCCGCCAGCGCCAAGGCTTTCCCAGTCATCATCCCGACCATGACCCCGCCAATCAGGCCGGGACCGCTGGTCGCCGCGATGCCATCAAGATCGGCGAGTTCGGTCTGACTGTCTTGCAAGGTCTTGGCGATAACGGAATCCGCAATGTCGGCATGCGCGCGCGCCGCAATCTCCGGCACGACCCCGCCATAAGGCGCATGCTCATCGATTTGGCTATGAACGGTTTCACCCAAGATCGTGACGGACCCATCAGGCGCTCGACGCAGCACAGCCGCCGCGGTTTCGTCGCAACTGGTTTCAATTCCAAGAATGCAAATGGGATCAGACATCGCCGCGATATAGGCGTTTCAAGGCAGCGTTGGAACCTTATTCGTCCAGCAAAGCAGACTTGATTTCAGGCAGCCAGGCTTCGCGATCGATATCATAGGCCTTTAACGAGCCAGCAAAATCCCAATAGCACCAGGCCAGATCGCGCGCCTCGAAGCCCTGGCGAAGCGTACGCGTCCAGCGCGCGCGATGCTCAACCGGCACCTCCTCATAGACCCCAAACTCTCCGACAAGGATCGGCATGCGTAGACGCTCGCGAATGGCAACAGCCTTATCAAGCTCGTCCATCATCTCTCTCACGTCGCGGCGCGTGCCCCAGCGAATACCGGTCGCGGGCGCGTCTGCCCAAGGCGCTCCCTGGTGGGTAAAGTCATACGGAGAATATTCGTGATAGGTCAGCATGACCTTTGGATCATAGTCGGGCCGTGACTGAGCAAGCGCGTCCAAGCTACCCCACGAGGCCGTCCCCAATATGACCCAGCGGTCTGGATGATCTTGCCGAATGCGCTCCAGCACGCGTTTATTCAACGGATCAGTCAGCTCTATCGTCATGTTGGAATGCGGCTCATTGATCGTCTCCAACATCAAGGAGTCCGGTGCGCCAGCATAGTGAGCTGCCAGCGCGTCCCATATCGCTTCAAGCCGCGGAATATGAGTTTCCGGATCTTCGTTGAGCTCGTCATAATGATGGACGTTCAAAATGACCTTCAGATCAACTTGCTCTGCCCAAGATAAGATCTCATCGACGCGCGCGAGGAAACTTGGCTCGATCTGATACGGGGCGTCTAGCCTCGTATGCGCCGACCATTTTACCGGCAATCTAATTGTATCAAAACCGGCCTGTTTGATGCGCAGCAAGTCTGCTTGGCGAACGGTATATCCCCACTCCCCTTCATTCGGCGCTTCGAGCGCGCTTCCAATATTGATACATTTCGAAACGGGTGGGCTCGAGATCGGCAACGAGGAATCCATCACAACCGGCTCGACCCGTGTTGGCCCACAGGCTGAGAGCGAGACGGCCAATCCCGCGACCAAGTAGCGTAACTTCGACATCCTGCTTGCTTTGCCTTGCACCATTAGACGTTCAACCTTAGCTGATTCCCATCGCAAGAATGGAACCACAATGACCAGCGCTCAAACCGTTCGCATTGGGACACGCGGCTCACCGCTCGCACTTTATCAAGCAGACCTTATCGCACGTGAGTTAAAAAGGGTTTCTGACGGCGCGCTTGTCGGTGAGATTGTGACGTTCAGTACCAAAGGCGATCAACTCACCACGGAGCGATTGATCAATTCCGGCGGCAAAGGCCTGTTCACACGAGAGATTGACCAAGCCGTTGACGATGGCTCCGTCCACATTGGCGTACATAGTTTGAAAGATGTCCCCAGCTTCCTGCCACCTGGGCAGGCCCTCGTGGCCTTTCCGAAACGCGCCGACAACAGAGACGGATTTCTAACCGCGAATGGGGTCACACGGTTGCAAGATCTGCCCGAAGGCGCCGTGCTTGGAACTGCGAGCCTCAGACGTGAAGCCCAAGCCCTTGCGCTGCGTCCAGATTTAACGGTCGTTCCGTTCCGAGGCCGCGTTGAAACTCGAATTGAGAAACTCAAAAAGGGTGAGGCTGACGCGACCTTTCTCGCCATGGCCGGATTAGACCGGCTAGGTTTAAGCGATCTCGCCACGCCGGTTCCAATCACCGATCTTCTACCCGCAGCCGGACAAGGCATCATCACTGTCGCGGCGAGACCAGATCAGCTGACACCGGTCCTCACTGAGGCGCTCGCCGCGATCGACGACGCCGCAACGCGTGCGATGACGACCGCGGAACGCGCCTTCCTTGCCGAGCTCGACGGCTCGTGCCGGACTGCGATGGCCGCGCAACTCATAAATCGCGACGGCACCTGGCACCTGATCGGAGAAGTCCTAGCCCCGGATGGCCAGCGCAAATGGAGCGCCCGCGCATCCGCGCTGCTCTCCGCCTCGATGGAGGAGCTTGCCGCGTTGGGTGTGGATCTCGGCAAGAATATCCGAGACCAAGCGGGCGGTGACCTTCCGGTGTTCGAAGATTAGTGCGCCGAGATGAGATTGGCCGACATCCCTATCATCGTCACCCGCGCAGAGCCCGGTGCGACGGAGACGGTTGAACGGTTGAAAGCGCGCGGGCTGACAGCGATTCTCGCCCCGATGCTGGCTTTGGTTGAGTTGCCAGAAAGCCAAATGCCGAAACCTTCAGATCTATCGGGCTTGGTCTTCACGAGTGCGAATGGCGTCCGCACCTATGCGGCGCGGCGCAGCGACCGACACCTGTCAGCCTGGTGCGTTGGCCCAGCAACGGCGCAAGCGGCCCGCGATGAGGGATTTGAGAGTGTACAGGAATCTGCCGGGAACGCGGTCGATCTTGCGAACTTCATTGCAGAACGCTCACCTCCGTCGGAACGTCCTCTGCTGCATGTCGCCAATGCGGCAGCGACCGGAGTTCTGCGAGAAACACTCTCGGCGAATGGGCATCAAACAGTCTTTGCGCCGATCTATGAAATGCAGCCTGCGCGGTCTCTACCAGAACCAGTCGCCCAGCTGATGGACCAAAACGAAACCTCCATTGTGCTTGTCCATTCGGAAAAAGGCGCCTCCGCGTTTGCAGCCCAGGCGGCATCGCGCGCGTTGTCGAACTGTATCGGCGTGGCCATCTCGGAGCGTGCCAGTCAGCCGCTTGAACGCCTGAATCTGAACGCCATCTATAAGGCAGAAGCGCCGAAAGAAGACGGCCTGTTCGCTGCTTTAGAGATCGCTCTCGCCACACTTTCGGCGTGAAGCAACTCAATATACAGGTTTGAAAACTCTCACTTTGGAGCGCCTAATATGTCCGAGTCATCCCTGCCCCCATCTTCGGGAGATGAGGCGCCGATTGATGCGGAATTCGAACCCGCTATTCGAAGCGATTCCAAAGAGACCACTCTAAAATCAGGACCGGGTTGGTTTGCATTTGGGCTTCTAGGGTTGGTTTCTGGGGGCGCGCTTCTGCTCGCTGCGGCGAGCGCTGGATATGTCCCCGGATTCAAGCCTGGTGCTGGCACCGTTCAGCAGCTGGAAAATAAGCTAGCGGGTTTGGAATCCATCGATGACGCTCAGGCCGGCACCAACGCCGCCACAACGTCTGAGATCGATACGCTTAAGTCCCGGGCCGATAGCTTACAGGCCGACCGCACCCGAACGGTCACCGATATACGGACATTGAAGCGCGATATCGAAACCCTCCAGGCCGATATTTCCACCTTACAGCGAGCGCGTATCGCCAGCCTGGCCGACGAACGAGACTCCGAGACAGATCTTGAAACACCCCCGAGCGCCGTTCCAGCAGACCTAAGCGCGCTCCAAACCCGGGTGGCTTCACTAGAGGACGCACTCGTGTCGCAGCTCGGCGCATATGATGCGACGCTGGAAACACAGAGGACACGTGTGGCTGAGCTTGAAACACAGGCTCAAACTGAAACGCTGACAGCTGCCGACAGCAGCAATGCGCGCACCGAAGCGGCATTGGCCCTGTCTGCCATTGAAGCCGCCGCGCGGCGCGGGCGCCCATTTTTATCGGCACATCAACGCCTCTCTGCGGCTATGCCGAACAATCAAGCCGTTGGACGCCTTTCCAGCATTGCATCTGAAGCCACCCCAACCATCGCCGATCTGCGCGCGGCCTTCCCAGCGCTGCGGGCGAAAGCTCTCGACCAAGATGCCCAAAACCAAGGCGGCGCCAGCGGATGGATGCGTGGCCTCTTCGGGGACGGCATTCAGGTCCGCCATTCAGGTGAAGTCACGACGGGCGATCAATTGGACGCCGCCACCGCCGCACTGCAGGCCGGTGACCTAGGCAACACAATTCAGTCTGTCCGCGCCCTGGATGCGAATCTTCAGCCTGTCTTCACAGATTGGCTAGATAATGCCGACAATCGATTACTGCTCGAAGAAACCTTAGAGGCTCTTCGGCTCACCATGATTGCGGAAGAACGCCCATGATCATCCTATTCCTAATCGTCGTACTGATCGTCCTGGCTGGGATCTTTGTCCTTTGGGCTTCGCGGCTTCCAGGCGGGATGACCTTAGACCTCGGCAATGGAACCTTGTACGAGTTTGAGCTCGTCTGGGCGCTCTTAGCGATTTTGCTGGTTGGCGCAGCTTTGGCGCTCGCGTGGTCTCTAGTGACCGGATTGGTGACCCTGCCGAGCCGATTTGGGAAATCGCGCCGCGCCTCCAAAGTGAAGGCCGCGAACAAAGCGCTTGCAGACGGCCTACTTGCGGCCGAGGCGGGCGATGCAGACCTAGCCAAAAAGCTCTCTAAGAAAGCCGCTCAATACGCCGAAGATGACCGGCTGAAGCTCTTGCTAGAAGCACGTGCTGCCGAGATCTCTGATGACTGGTCAGGCGCCGAGCGGGCGTGGGGACAGCTTACCCGTCTGCCAGGCGGTCAGCTCGCAGGGCTTCGCGGTGCTGCCTCAGCCGCCAGCGCACGCGGTGACGCCACTTCAGCCGTTGCACGAGCGCGTGAGGCGCTGGAACTAAAATCAGGCGCTGATTGGCCATTCAATTCCTTGTTCGACAGCCAAGTCGCTGATGGTGACTGGGACGCAGCCTTGCAGACGCTCAGCACCGGCGAAAAGCGCGGCCAGATTAGCGGCGACAGTCTGCGCCGCCGCCGCGCCGTCCTCTACACAGCACGCGCCGCAGCGCTTCAGCATAATGAACGCAAAGAAGCACAGCGCCTGCTCGCTGAAGCCATTCGGTCTGCCCCTTCCTTCCCGCCCGCCGCATGGCATGGCGCCCGGCAACTCATGATCGACGAGAAGATTAAAGCGGCTCAAGGCGTCCTGGAACTCGGCTGGAAAGCTCGTCCTCACCCTGCCCTCTCACAATTGGCGCGCCGCCTTGAAACCAATGCGGCGCCAAGCGTGATCGAAGGACGTCTGAAAAACCTTGTCGCCGCTAATCCAGATCACCGAGAGAGCCGGATCTTGGGCGCCGAACTCGCCATGCAATCCCGCAATTGGCTGAATGCGGTCAAAGCGCTCGCTCTTCTGGTTGAGGAAAAGCCGACGGCGCGTCTCTGTCTGCTGCTTGAGAAGGCCCTGCGCGGATATGGCGACCTGACTGAGGCTGAGCGCTGGGGCCGTATGGCCGTCACCGCAGCACGTGAGCCAGAATGGTCAGACATCGATCCTCGCGGCGGCGCTTTCCAATACGCCAATCGCGACTGGGCCCGCATGGTCTATGCCTTCGGCGATGCGGGCACGCTGATCCATCCACGCTATGAAACGTCAGAGCGGGAACTCGAAGCGGGACGACCTGTTGCGCTGCCCGCGCCAGACAAACAGCAAGACACGATCAAACCACCGCGCACAGACGTTGTGACACCGCCACTGGATTACGTTCCGGAGGAATAAAGCGGTCGCTAATCGTGCAGGTTTCACTTGCCGAGCGATTTCCAGAGCGGTATTCGAGCGCTCTCAAAAAAAAACGGTAAGCCGCGTTAGCTCAGCTGGTAGAGCATCGCATTCGTAATGCGGAGGTCGGGTGTTCAAGTCACCTACGCGGCACCATTTTATCAAGTTTTACACCTATAATTCAAAACTTTACAGCTCATTCGAAAAATTTTTATACAGTTGGAAAATAGATGATCTCGAGAAAGCTGACAGCGCCCTAGTTGCGGTAAGCTTCTGTTTGTATGATCTATTTTTACTTTTTTGAAGAGTAAGTTGTAGTTTTGTCACGCGCGAAGAGCATTCATTACTGACGCCACCCCTACCTCAGAAAATTTTTGTGCTCTTTTCCCACCCCGTGGTCAACGAGAGCGAGATCGCACAATCGACTCATAAAAAAGCTCAGAATGAACATCATGAGCGTCTTAGATGGGGCTGCCGATTAAGCCGCCGATTAACTCGCGCGTTGCTGCGCTTAGCGGTCGTATTCCTGGGAATTAAAAAAGGAACAACGCTCTTACTCAATGGTCGGGATAAAAATGAACACGTCGAGTAAGATCGCCGCGAGGATGATTGGAACGAGAATTGTGTGAACGATTTCTCGGCGCGTCGCAGCCAGCAATAGAAATATGAGCACCATAATCCCGGACGCTGCATTGTCAGGGTCTACGATAGTGTCGCCAAATGCCACTGGTCGATAAACCGTGCCGACAATCGTTGTCGCGGCCGCAATCACATAAAGTGTGCGCGGACTTTAAAAATAGAAACGCTTGAGGTCCAAACCGTCGAGCTGTTTAGGGTACAGAAGGTGCGTGATGATGTAGAGACCTATTGGTCCCCCCAACATCAACAACATGACCTCAAACGAACAGGCTTCGACATTCCTCTGATCCCAGCCTTCCCACCATTGCTGCAATAGAGCAACGAAAACAGCGATGACTAGAAGTCCGTGTACCCAATAAAATTTGGTTCGGTGGCTCAGCTGGATTTGACGAGCTACATTTCTGAGAAGTTCGGTACTGCCTAGACCAACGATAATCGAGAACAGTAACATTACGAAAGAGAAGCGATCCATAATTAGACGCTAAACGCAAAAACCTCTTCTGACGACCCTCGCTATTTCGTCCTCCAATGAAACGCGTTTAAAAATCTCGTCCTTACAATTTAACTCACCGAAAATGTCAGCGACGTTGTGTAACTGCGAATGTCCGTTTCAGCTCCTTCAGGCGCAGGCGCTTGCATTCGGGTCATGATCAGATGCGTTCCTGATTGAAACAATGGGATCGCAACTCGGCCTACCTCGTCAGACTGAAACACAAAGCCCTCATCGCCCGATCTATCCTTCTGTCCGCTGCGCGTGAGAACGAGGTCTTGGCTCGCTAAAGGCGTACCGTCGAACGTGATGATGATATCGAACGTATCGCCGGTTTCCAGAGCGGATGGATGTTGTTGCGGCTGAATCTGCAAGCGCCCAATTGGCTTACGAACACTCTCCCAGCTCGGTTCGCCAAGTGTCACATAGGTGTCTGAGACAGTTGCTGTTTGGGACGATAAGACCGGCGTGCCTTCCGGCACTTCGATCGGGTCCGCATCCTCACTATTGATCATATAATATTTCCCATCGAGCAGAACGTATTCTCCGCCCTTCCGGCCAAGACGTTCCCCGGTTGTGATGCGTGTCGTGCCTTGTTCTGTGATCATCTGTTCGATGATTGTGCTATTGGCAAAGCGCTCCAAGCGATCTAGCTCAACTGACCGACCATCCGGATGTATCACGGCGAAGGAGTCGGAACGAACCGGATATTTCAGCACGCAGCAATAATCGTTGAACGAGGTTTCGACCGTAATCGTTTGGTCGATCCGGGGCGTAAACGTCGACGGCTCGATATAAGCTGTGTCCGCCATGGCGACGCTGCCGAATCCCGACAGCGCCGCCCACATTAGCAAACCGCGCATCATGCTTAATTCAAACTCGCGAGGGTCGTCTTGGGACGCAGCCGATCCGCCAACTCGCCAATTTCTGGCGTCACAAAGCTATCAATGATTGCGCGCGCTTCCACCAAAGCGGGCTCGAGATCTTTTTCACCATCATTCACAGCCCCTGCGAGCTCGAGAAGCGGCATATAAAGCGGTTCAGTCTCGCCTTTGATCGTGATTGCGAAGCGCTCATTTGCAGCTTCGATCGCTGTCCAATGGGCGCGGACACCGGCCCAATAGTCTTCGGTTCCCGCCCAATAATCTTCCGCGGCTTCAACCGGATAATCATCAAACGCGCGATAGGTATTGATGCCGACCTCGCGGACAAGCGCTTGCGGCGCGCCATTCAGAATCAGCTTGGAATTGTCTTGCTCGTGCACCCAGCCCCACGGCGTGATGACGTGGCGATTGACGGCATCCACAGCGTGGTAATCATCTCGTGTAGTCATGTCGCGGCGCGGGAGTGGGCGCCATTCTTGCGGCGGTGTCCATTCCGCAATGCCGTCTTCATACGTCCACGCACCGACAGCGCCGTATCGCGGTGCATCGTCCACCTGATAAACAGTTTGAGACCATGTTCCCGAGCGATCAGATGCTGGGACGTCTTGCCATTCCCAGGCATTCCCGCCCACAAAGATCAAGACGCGCGCGGGTTCGTATTTCCAGTCTTGTCGCCAATGCTTCACCACGAATGGCGATTCGTCTGGCCCAACGACGAGGAGGTGTTGCATGCTGATAAAGTCGCCCCGATCTTCGACGATGCGCACAGATTCGTGACCGCCGGATAGTTTCGGCTCTTTCAGCTCATATCCTTCAACGAACGAAACCGTCTCCGTAAAATCAAACGTCACCTTGTAGTCGCCAGCCATTGCCAGGATAGACTGCCGATCCTGCTCAAAATTAGACGGTACTACAGCGACAGTTTCGCCTGCTGGCTCAGGCGCAATAGCTGTTGCGCACCCTGTCACGACAATTGCTGCAAGCGTCGTCGCGGACCAAAAACCGACATGGGAAAATTGCATGGTTGTTCTCCTGAAAAGCGTTCTGGCCGCAAGGCCGCAATGGTGCACCCCTCATTAATGCAATCGAGAATGACTTGCAATTGCGGAAAGTTACGTATACCGAAATTCTCGCAAATGAGATTTATTCTCAAAAAATCGATCTGCATGGGAACGCGAAATGATCTTCCGAACGAACCGCCAAAACCTAC
Organism: Henriciella sp.; assembly: GCA_013213785.1. Lineage (GTDB taxonomy): Bacteria > Pseudomonadota > Alphaproteobacteria > Caulobacterales > Hyphomonadaceae > Henriciella. Next base: position 54,550 of record JABSPZ010000018.1, read on the forward strand.
GCGCCTTACTCGTTGCTACGACTGCACTATCGCTCGCGCCATTTGCCGCCGCACAAGACACGGACGCATCAGAAGAAGAGTTACGCGAAGAGGCGGTGACCGTGTACGGCACCTCAAATCCCCTCCCCGTTTTTGACTATCCTGGGCAAGTCACAGTGGTGGATCGCGAAGCCCTCGATACGCTTGCGCCCTCAACCATCTCGGACGCACTGCGCGATGTCCCGGGTTTGGATTTTGTTGGCGGACCACGCCGTACGGGCGAACTCCCCACATTACGCGGTCTGACAGGTCAAAACGTGCTGATCCTCCTCGATGGCGCGCGTCAGAGCTTCACGTCGGCGCATGATGGCCGGTTCTTTGTCGACCCAGAGCTTATTGGCACCGCGGAAGTGGTTCGCGGCCCTGCCTCTGCACTTTATGGCTCTGGCGCAGTCGGCGGTGTGCTCGCCTTTGAGAGCGTCGATGCGGACGATCTCTTAGCAGACGACGAAGTCTGGGGCGCTCGCGCACGGCTCGGCTATCAGAGCGTCAATGAGGAAACGAGCGCGTCCCTCACAGCCTATACGCGCCAAGGAGCTTTTGACGGGATTGCGAGCTTCGGCATCCGCCAGTCCGGAGACATTGAACTGGGCTCGGGGGCTGACCTCCCATCAGATGACGACATCCAAACGGCGCTCTTAAAAGGCAGTTACGCCATCACCGACGCGCTCACCTTAGAGGGCTCTTGGCAGCGGTTCACCAACACAGCGATCGAACCCAACAACGGGCAAGGCGTCGCGGGGACGGGCGATGGGGTTCTCGATCGCGACGTCGAAAAGGACATCACGACGGATACGTTCCGACTTGGTGTCACCTTCGATCCTGAGGCGAACGATTGGGTCGACCTCGGCTTCAATCTCTATCAGACATCGAGTGACGTTGATGAGTTTGATGCCACAATCCCGCGCACCACAGTCCGGGACATTGAAACGACTGGATTTAATATTCGAAATGCCTCGCGGTTCGCGGTTGGTGCTGCGGACATGACCCTCACCATTGGCGGCGACTGGTTCAAAGACGAGCAAGTCGGCACTGATGACCAAACCACAAATGGCACGCGCGGCGGCGTCCCAAATGGCGAGAGTGAATTTACCGGTGTGTTCGCTCAGTTGGAAGCGGTTGTCGAAACGCCCGCGGGACAATTTATCGTCATTCCGGGTGTGCGATATGATGAGTTTGAAAGCAGCTCGAGTATCGCACCGGATCAAGACAACTCCGATGACGCGGTCTCCCCGAGATTTGCCGCGAGCTTCGCCCCAGAGGGCGCCGAGTGGCTACGCCTCTTCGGGTCCTATTCTGAAGGCTTCCGTGCGCCGTCGATCAACGAGCTTTATCTAGATGGCGTGCATTTCTTGATCCCTCACCCAGTCCTCTTCAATCCCGCGATGGGATCGTTTGAGTTTGCGCCGAACAACTTCATCCCAAATCCGGATTTGGTCCCCGAAGAAACGCAAACCTTGGAGTTCGGAGCGGGGATCGATTTCCGCAAGATCTTTACCGAATCTGATCGGCTGCAAGCCAAGATCAGCTATTTTGAAACCGAAGCTGACGAGTTGATCAATCTTTCAGTCAATGCAGTGCCAGATGCGACCTGTTTTGCTCCGCCCTTCTTCCAACCCTGTACGTTTGGCACTTCGGAATCGTCAAATGTCGATCAAGCCGAAATCGAAGGCTGGGAAGGAGAGTTGCACTATGACTCTGATCGCTTCTTCGCCCGTGCGAGCTTCTCAACGATTGAAGGTACGGACTTATCTGATGGATCTGACCTGGGATCGCTAACCCCTGACCGAATCGCCTTGAATCTCGGCGTAAAAGTACCGGAGTGGAACAGCCGCTTCGGCGCGCGCGTGCAGCATGCCTCAGACTTCGAACAACGCATTTCAGACGGAGCGGGCGGCTTCACCCTTCAAGACGAGAGGGATGGCTATGTCGTGCTGGACCTCTATACCACTTACCGACCCGAGTTTGTTGAAGGCCTCCGTTTGGACGTCGGCGTCGATAACGTATTCGACGAAGAATATGAGCGTGTCTTTGCTGGAGTTCCTCAGCCCGGCACCAATCTAAAAATCACCGCCTCTTGGCAGTTCGGGCAATAGGAGATCGCTATGTGCTTACCTCTCGATGATGGATCCATGGTCTGCTGGCTTAAAACCCAAGTTCGCGTCATTGAGGCGTGGCGCGAAGAGCTCGCCTCGCGCCCTGATATCGACATCGACGTGGTCATGCGGCTCGAGAAACACTACGCATGGCTGACAGCTGAAGTCCTGCGCATAGAAGCTCCCAAACCTCGACAGGCCGCTTGAGTCTCCTTTTGGCCTGTTCACTACTGCTGCAACTCTCCTGCCTAATGTTTCCTCTCAGGCCGGAGCGTTGCAGCAACTTTTTGGACGCGTCTGAGGCGGGGCGCAGTATAGTCGTATAACCAGAAAACCTACTCTTCGCCGTCTTTTAACGGCACGGCGTAAAGCTCCAAGCGATGGTCTATGAGCTTGTATCCATGCGAGCGGGCTATCTCCAATTGCAGGCGCTCGATTTCCTCATTGTGGAACTCTATCACTTTTCCTGATCTCACGTCGATCAAGTGGTCATGGTGTTCGTCGGGAACTTCCTCGTAGCGGGCGCGGCCATCTCCGAAATCGTGGCTCTCAATGATGCCATACTCTTCAAACAGTTTTACGGTACGATAGACGGTCGCGAGCGAGATGCTTTGGTCAACCGCATTCGACCGGCGGTGCAGTTCCTCGGCATCGGGATGATCATCTGAAGCAGAAAGTGTCCGAGCAATAACTTTGCGTTGCTCGGTCATGCGAAGGCCTTTATCGGCGCAGAGTTTTTCCAAACGGTCCATTCCGAGTCGTCTAGCCCGTTACTTTACAGCTTGTCCACCCATCCATTAAGCAAGCAGGATCAGGGCAAGCCTCGCTATTCTATTTATCGTCTGAGCCAGAATTCTGCTTCGGCAGGCCAATAACGCCCCCGCCGAAAGTTGCACATTGGACAATCATTTTGCGGACAGAGTGGAAATGCGGGGTCTTCCTGCCGAAATATGTCCGTTTTCAAACGGTTGAGACACTCTGATACTTTTAGAACAGGAGATTTTGGCTCATCTGGTTTGGTTTAATCA
>JABSPZ010000019.1 GCA_013213785.1 Henriciella sp.
TTACGCCGTGTGCGGCGTTTCACCGATTTTATGTGCTGCTCGGCACTTTCGGATTTTTTGCTCATCTTCACTCCTTGGGTCAGGTGCGATGAGCCAAAAATCCTCCTTAAGCAAAACTACCAAAGTGTCTCACGGTCGCTGAACCGCTACACGATTTTTCCTGGGATGAGGTGCTCACAAACTAAACCTCTCCTCGGAAGATCAACACGCTGTCCCGGTTGCGGCCTCTAAGTCTTCGCAGATGAGGTCAGCGCGCGGTGCGTCTCCTAGGCGTCGCAAGATGTTTGAGAGACCGCGGACGGCTTCGGCATTTAACGGATCGCGTGAAAGGACGCGCTGGAACCAAAGCTTGCTCTCCTCCCAGGCTTGCGCTTCAGCATGATACTCTGCGACGGCAAGACCGATTGAGCTGTGCCAAGGTCTGATAGCGACCGGATTTGAAACAAATTTTCGTTCCATCGAAAGCCACGCTTGCTCAAGATAAAACACAGAGTTCTCAGGCTGCCCGGTCAATCGACTGAGTTCGGACAGATTGATCATTGTGCCCCAATCCTCCGGATCGATGACCAAGGCTTTCTCATACGCGCGCTGAGCTGGCTCGTATCGTTGCTGCGCTGATTGCGCCAGGCCAAGTGCGCGCCAGGCGCGCGTATGTTGCGGGTCAAACTCTGTCGCTTTCTCCGCCAATGCGATTGAGCGCTCTAATCGTTCTTTCGCCTCGGATTGATTGAGCCAACCGCTCTCTAAAGCCTCCGTGAGAGATCGCCGTCCCAGCTCGCCCTCACTGCCCGGCCCTTGGTATCGAATAACCCGCTGCGCAATCGCATTGGAGAGCCCTGCTAACGCCTTCGCGTTTTCGGGATCATCCGCCAGCACGGCCTCATATATTCGCAACGCCGCTTCATTATCCGCGCGCGTGAATTGGCTATAAAATCCATCCGCCCGGACGATCAAAACATCGTCTTTGTTCAGATCCATCTCGGGCGTGCGCGGTGCGGTGAGTCGTTCCGTCAAAACGAACAGGCCCCCGAGCACGATCGAGATCGCCACGAAGGCGAGCAGCATCCGGTAACCAACTTTTGGCTTTGCGGCGCCTGGCATATCGTCGCCTGCAACATCTGCAATCAACCGATATCCGCGCTTAGACACGGTTTCGATGTATTCAGGAGACCGCGCATCATCCTCTAACGCTTTGCGAAGCTTGAAGATACATCGCGTGAGCGCGTCATCATTGACGTGAACCTCATCCCAAAGCGATTCAATCATTTCGGTTTTTGAGATCACTTCGCCCGCCCGCGCCGCAAACAGCATCAAGAGATCCATGACGCGCGGTTCAAGCTCCACCGTCTTTCCTTTGCCGGAAATACGATTGCTTGGCGCATCAATTGTCCAATCACCAATGATGAGATTGCGTGACTTCAAGTTTTTAAACCATTGAATTATTGAAGAAATAAAAAGGTCACCTCGAAAGGATGTGGTGGTCATGGCGCTTTTTTGGGGAACCGGGAATGAGACGGCATCGAACGAACCCCGCCTTTGCCGCGGATCCCATTTGGCTATTAAAAGAGTTTTCCATGTTTCAAACCCTAACCACTTCAACGCGCGCTCATTGCACGTCTCTTTCAATTCTCATCTGTGCCTCGCTTATCGCGGGCGCGCAAGCAGAGGAGTTCACGCCGGATCAAGCCAAAGCGGATCTGGAACGCCTCTATTCTGGCCTAAAATCGGCAGAGGCTGACTTGTTCGCGGCAACGCCAAAAGCCGTTTTCGATCGGCACTATGAAGAGTTGAAAGCGGGATATAAGTCGCCCGTTTCTGAGGCAGACTTGTTTAGCGATTTCCAGAAATTCGCTGCCCTTGCAAACCATGGCCATACGAGATTGGAGGGTCTTAGCCCCGCCTGGCCCGACTATATGGCCCGAGACGGCAAACTGTTTCCACTGAGCTTGAGTGTCTCGCATGGTGAAGTCATCGTTGCGTCCGCGCCTGCAGACAGCGGCATTCAGCCAGGTGACCGCATTCTCTCCATTGACAGCAAAGCAAACCCAGTCTGGCTAAAGGAGATTACGCAATTCATCTCAGCTGAAACGCCCGCGCTCGCTTACTCGCTCATGGGGCAAGGTGACTTCTATTACTTTTGGTTGGCCTATGGCGAACGCGCGCAATACCAAGTGACCGTGGATAGAGATGGCGCGGAGCTCGAGGTGATCCTAGCGGCCCTCCCCCTGGACGCCTTGGAAGAAAATATCACTCTAGAGCCTGGGTTTGAATTGCCAGGTCGTGAGTCGAGACAGATCGCTGACGGCATCGGATATCTTCGCCCAGGGCCGTTCTTTGACTATGAGGCGGGTGCCTCCGGGGACCCTTACAATGCAGAGGCCTTGGCGGCCTACCAGGCCTTCGTCGACGCGGCCTTCTCGTCTTTCCTGGAAAGTGACACCGACCATGTCATCCTCGACTTAAGAGACAATCCTGGCGGTGATTCCTCCTTTTCAGACCCTGTGATCGCTTGGTTCGCGACAGAACCGTTTCAGTTCGCCTCTGAGTTTAGGATCCGTGTTAGTGATGAGACCACAGCCTCAAACCAAGCCCGGCTCGATCTCAGGGACTCTGCGGCCGGCGGCGTGTCGCAAAAGTTTGCTAACCTCTTCACAAGCGCCGAGAACGGAGACTTGGTCTTGTTCGACATTCCTGAAACCGCTCCTCGAGAGGGCGCGCGGTTCGAGGGAGACATTCATGTCCTGATCAATCGATACAGCTACTCAAACGCCGTCACCGTCGCCGCCATGATCCAAGACTATGACTTCGGAACGATCTATGGCGAAGAGACAAGAGATATGGCGACAACCTATGGCGCTATGGAGCACTTCTCGCTCCCCTACTCCAATTTCAAAGTGGGATACCCAAAGGCACATATTATCCGTCCAAATGGCGAAACGATCTCTCACCCAGTCACACCAGATGTGTCGATCACACTGCCGCCTTTGCGCGGCACCGAAGATGTGATGCTTCGCGACGTGGTTCAGAAGATCCAGCACGCAGAGTGACTGCGATCGCCGCCCCGCCCCGACGTTTCGGGGCGGCAATCGCGGTGACTCTGTTTCGCAATCAACGATGCTTGCACGGGCCCCGCGCGACGAACTCGAGACGTCGTGTAATTTCAAATTGATAATGACTTGCAATTGCATAATCCTGCGCATACAGATTTCCAAGTTGAGAATAGTTCTCAAAACCTATGAGGATCCGCTGAAGAAGGAACGGGTCTGGAGGTTAAATCTTCCCGGCAGGCTGCTTGAGTCTCCTTTTAGCTTGCCCACCTCAGCTGCAGCCCTAGGCACATTTGTTTCCTCCCAGACGCCTAGAGCTGCAGCGCCTTTTATTGAAATAGAAAATGCGCACCACGCGAGAGACCAGCACTCAGGCGAAAGGTTTACGCACACACAAAATTAAACAACCACTATACTTCAGGTTTGTGGATTTTATTCATCATGAATGAAATATTGAACCAATATTATTGAAGTAATATTTGATATGAAAAACCAAATGAAGTTTGGGGGAGCTTTTTGCGCGCTAGCAATCGTCAGCGCCTTCGCAGGGAACGGCGCCGCGGCCGATGGGTCATTAGGAACCACATCTGAGGACTCTTTCACGATAAATGTCGAGCTTTCTGAGGCGCCGAAAATGATCCGGATCTCAGGTTTGTCGGATATCAGTATCGAGAATACGGCCGGAGATGCAGCCATCGCGGACCAAGAGAGCACCGCGTGCGTTTATATGGAGAGAGGTTCCTCTTACGGCGTCAAACTCACCGCAGACCCGCTCACGAGTGGTGGCAAACACTACCCATATACGGTCGAAGTATACCAGAATTCAATCGCGAAACCATCGATCGAACTGGCCGTTACAGATGCTCAGAGGGAGGACCAGCGAATAGGTTTTGAAGCGTCCTCAGCACCCGATTGCGGGAGCGCGCGGAAGCTCAGCATCCGCGTCTCCGATGTCGGGTCTAGCGATTTCACGGAGGCCTTTTCCGCAAGCGCCACGGTGTCGATTATGGTCTTCCCAGAATAAACTCAGAACTCTCTTTTTGAGGAAATCAAAGATCGTCCATTTGTACGATTATGATGCGGTCTGCCGATGCACTAAACGAGTACAGCTTCCTCGAGTGCGCCGTGTTGAAATCGGCTCTCCGAAGCGCTCAGAGGGGTTGGATGCGCTTCCGACGCACCTCGGGCATACCCGTCACTAAACGGCTTCCCCAGCGACTTGGGTCGAATGATGAACGAACTCGATCCTGCACGGCATCAAGTGACGAGAGCGGCGAGAATGGACGAGTTTTTACCGTTCAAATGTACAGTTTGAGTCACAAAAATCAGCCACATCAAGGCTAATCGACAGGCCGTGTCACAATCAGCTCATTGATCCGGTTGGCTTTCTGCTTCGCGAATAAGACATTGTGCAGATACCAAACCTCACCATCCGCAAGGGTGATTTCGATGTCGCCCGTGACCACCAGGCCGAGCATACGGTGACGCAGGAAATCATCTTTCAAATAGCGGCACCTTGCATTCGCGCCGCTCTCCGCTCGGTCACCACTTCCCCAAAACACGCGTTGTCGAACTTGCCCAGGTGCGATCTCATAGAACTTCACTTTATCGAACCCGAAAATCATCACCGCCCACATCAGAAAGACGGTAATGCCGACAAACCAATAAAAGGGCGTGCTCATTCGAATATCGAGACCGCCAATGAACTCAGCGATTGGACCGGACAGGTTCGCAGTCGCGAGCAAAATCCCACCAATCGCAAGAATAAGCCCCAGAATGACCGAGTTTGCACCGCGCAGCTTCACTGTGGTTGAGAAGATGACGAAGACCAAGACAAAGACAAACGTCTGGCCTTGCACCCGCGCGGCTGCTTCCGTCCCCTCCCCCGATACGAACATCGAAACCAGACCGAATAAGAGACCAAGCGCCCAAATCGGCCACCAGTAGAGGATCGGAGAGTGGGTGTAGACTTTCAGTTCAGACAGCTGGTTCAGCGCCTCTTGAACCGATCCCGTTGCTTGCGTCTTCGCCGGCTGGGCAGCCGGTTGCGCGGTGCTCGGCTCTGTCTGTGGTGTTGGGGTCTCGGACATGCTGGTCCCTCCATCTCTGGATGAGACCTTAGCAACTCACCTTAAGAAGAGGAACTTTATTTTTGGGCCGATAGACGATGCCTTAGCTACTCTCTTCGCCAGCATGGTTGCGGCGGATTTGCTGGTCTTGCAGCGCCATTAAAGCCATGCCTCGGAACAGCGTGCCGCGATCTTCTGAGCTCTTGTAGCTGAGGCGCTTATACAAAGTGACCATGCCATCGCAGATCTCTTTGTCAGCGCCTTTGGCGCGTTCGCCTTCATCGGCCAGGTGGTTCACCATAACACCGACAGACGGTTCAAGCGTCGCGAGGTTCATCATCCAATTGGTGACCTCATTCCGCGATGCCGCGCGCCGATTGGCAACCGTTTGAGGGGCGCTCAGCAGATCGATAACGAGCTGAGTTTCGCGTTTGCGCAGCTCGTTTGGAAAATCTTTGACCTGCTCCAATTCCTCGCCTTGCATCAGGCGCTCGCAGTCTTTTGGACCCTCTTCGCTCAGATGCTCGAACGACGCGATTGTGATGCTGATCATCTCTTTGACGTCTTCATCGCTCGCCGCGCGGGATAGCTGCAACAGCTCGCTGTTCAGCTGGTTGCGCATGTGACGCCCGGCCAGATACCCTGCTTCACGGGCTGTGCGTCCACGACCATACTCGCGGAACGCATGGCGCCTGAAACTGGTATACATTTCAGGGCGGCGCTCTTTCAGAACGACAAACATCTGACCATACATGTCGCCGCTTTCGGCCAGCTGAGCGACTTCGGCATCGAAAACGGCGGGGTCTACGGGTTCGCTGCTACAAGCGGCCAGGCCAATCAGTCCGAGCGCGAGAAACGATGCTTTGATACGGTGACGAAAAGTCATGCTGACCCCTAAAGTGTGAGAAACCCGCCCGCGGGCTTGCTTCGATCGAAACTTCCCGCCACCTTGGCATAATGACCTTAATTTCCTGATAAGCGGGGCCTTATGTTTAAATTTAATTCGGTAACGAGCGCGCTGGCACTCGCTGTATTTGCAACAGCATGCGCAGCCCCTAGCCCATCAGAAACACAATCGGAAACAGCGGCTGCAACGCCGAGCCTCGAAACTGCTGACCTCACGCAAGCCCCAATCGAGATCACTGCTGATATGCCAACCGCCGGAACAAACCTGATCGATCTCTACACTTACTTCCACATGAACCCGGAGCTATCCTTCAAAGAGGTGAAGAGCTCAACCATCATGGCCAAAGAGCTGGAGAGCTTGGGGTTTAAAGTTTCGACCCGGCTGGGCGATACTTGGACGCGCGAAAAATCCCTACGCGACAATGGCGAGGTTCGGGACCGCGTGGGCGGATATGGCGTCGTCGGAGTCTTCGAAAACGGCGACGGTCCCACCATCTTGATCCGCGCGGACATGGACGCTTTGCCGGTGGCAGAACGCACAGGTGTCCCGCACGCCTCGACCGTGATTGATGAGACTTGGACCGGCGTGAGCAATGGCGTCATGCACGCTTGCGGCCACGACATTCATATGACGAGCTGGGTTGGCACAGCCCGCAATTTAATCGCAGCCAAGGATGATTGGTCCGGCACCCTGATCATGATTGCTCAGCCCGCAGAGGAACTGGGCAATGGCGCCAAGGCGATGATCGCTGACGGCTTGTTCGATCGCTTTCCGCAGCCAGATTACAATTTGGCGCTGCATGTGTCTGCAAGCTTGCCGAGCGGTAAAGTCGCTTATTCATCCGGCTACGCGCTGGCGAACGTGGATAGTGTCGATATCACTGTTAAAGGTGTCGGCGGTCATGGCGCCTATCCACAGACGACAAAGGATCCGGTCATTGTCGGATCTTCAATTGTGATGGCGTTGCAAACGCTTGTCTCTCGGAACGTGCACCCGCAAACGCCCGCTGTCGTGACGGTCGGCTCGTTCAAAGCGGGCGCCAAGCACAATATTATATCCGATGAGGCTAAGCTGTTACTGACCGTCCGCTCTTACGACGATGAAACGCGCGCCATGTTGTTGGAGGGCATTGAGCGGATTGCCAAAGCGCAAGCGATGGCCTTCGGCGCGCCGGAGCCTGAAATCTTCATCGAACCGGACAGCATCCCTTCCACCTACAATGATCCTGAACTTGCTGCGACAGCCGCCGCAGCCATCGGCGCAGCGATTGGTGCGGATAATATTGAACAAGCTCCGCCGGTGATGGGCGGTGAGGACTTCAGCGAGTATAGCCGGACAGATGCCAAAATCCCGAGCCTGATCTATTGGGTCGGCGCTGTGGAGCCAGAGAAATGGGCGGCGGCGCAAGACAGCGAGCTCGGCTTGCCATCTCTGCACTCGCCTTTCTTTGCCCCTGACTATGAGCCGACAATTGAAACGGGCGTTACCAGCATGACGGCGGCGGCTTTGGCCTTGTTTCAGGAAAGCTAGCTCTCGCCACGACACCCCTAGCGGCGCGGAGTATCCACGCTACGTCTTAGCAAAGACAAAGATCAGGGAGCGCTTCTATGGATGTCAGCACGGCAATCAAGCAACGGATTTCAACACGGGCCTTTCTCGAGACGCCTTTACCGGAAGCCGAGGTCAAACAGTGGCTGACAGACGCGCAGCGTTCACCATCTGGCGGCAACCTGCAGCCATGGCGCGTGATCGCGCTAGCCGGTGACGCGAAACAAGGCGTGGTCGATTTGGCCTCTGCGAAGCTCGCCGAGAACCCGCGCGGGGAACCGACCGATTATCCGATCTATCCTGAATATATCTCAGACGCTCAAAACGCGCGTCGGCGGGCGGTAGGTGAGGAGATGTATGGCAAGATCGGCATTCCGCGCGAGGATAAGATGGGGCGGATGATGTGGTTTGCGCGGAACTATCAGTTCTTCAACGCTCCGCTCGCGCTGTTCATTGTCATGGATGAGCGGGTTGGCCACGGCCAATGGGGACATGCCGGCATGTTCATGCAGACGCTTTGCCTGCTCGCGGAAGAACGCGGATGGGGCACCTGTATGCAAGAGTGCTGGGGCATCCTGCGGCCGAGCTTGAAAGCGCATCTGGATCTCGGCGAACACGAGATGGTTTGGTGCGGCATCGCAGTCGGCGTTCCGGATAAGTCCGATCCGGTGAATGATCTTTATACCGCGCGCGCAGGCCTTGATGAATTCGCCGAGCTACGCGGCTTCTAAGCGCAACCCCGGCTCGCCCAAGCAACATTCTGGTCAGATCCGCATTTCTCCGATAGCAATATTGGAGTGAGGCACGGGAGGGCCGTTTTGAAATATTTGATCGCACTCGTGGGCGCTATTCTGATCGTAGCCGCCACGTTTTTTGTCGCGCGCGCGACGACAGTGAAAAGCCTAACCAGCGAAACCTCGATCTTTGACACGTTCGAAGACGTGAATGGCACTTGGCTCTTCTCTGATAAAATCGGGGCTGCAGCGGCTTCAGGCGTTGAGCGCGCCCGCGTCGCGCTTGGCGGCCCGCTTGGACTGTCGGCAAAGGAAGCCGTCTATTTCGTCACCCAGCAAGATGATGACGGCGCGCCATTACGCTCTCAGTGTGCATATCGGATCACAGGGCCGCCAATCGATACAAGATGGTGGTCGCTTGCGCTCTACGACACGATCACACAACACTATGTCCCAAATGCCGAGAACCGGTCGAGCTGGAACAGTGTTTCTGTGCTGAGAGCGGACGATGGCACTTGGGTGATCCAGGTTGCCCCAACGCCGCAAGAGGAAGCCTGGCTTCCCTCTCAGGAGACAGCGGATAAGACATTTGAGCTGATGCTCCGTGTTTATAATCCAAGCGATGCCACGCGGGCGCGCCTGCCAAACATTGAGCTCCCAACCGTGGAGCGTGTGTCATGCTAAACCGTATTCTATTCTATAGCCTCGCCGCGATCGCGCTTGCTGCTGTCACATTCTTTGTCACGTGCAATATGGTCATCCAGAAAGCACCCGAGAAAGTCATGTCGACGATCGAAGCTCGGATCGCGGCCGGTGTGGGGAGCTGGAATGCTTGCTTCCACAATCAGGTCTATGGGCCGCGAACTAATGCCGCGCGCCGTGCCAATCCAGACAGCATTATCAGTTCAATGGCTTATGATTTGAGCGATGGTCCTGTCCGCGTCGCAGGCGAAACTTGGCCGCGCTATTGGTCGCTCTCCTTCTACCAGCAGAACTCCGACAATTTCTTTGTCGTGAACGATTTGGAATTGGAAAGCTCTTCGTTTGATTTTGTCCTCGCTTTGGAGGGGCAAGACACAGACGCGCTTGGCGGCACCACGGTTGTTTCACCAACAGCAAAAGGCATCATGCTGGTCCGTCGTTTCGCGGCAGACGCGTCTGACATGCCCGGCATCATCGCCAATCAAGACGCTATGACCTGCGGCCCAATTGACTGACTTGTTTCAACTCAAGAGGGTAGCTGCGTCTTGTGGCGCATCCGAGAATTGAATTTCGCCAGAAAAACAACAGCAATTCCCTGAAATACTTAGGTCGGTTTTACAAATATAGATATTGCCTCTTGTCTCCGAGAAGAGAAACTGTTTTCGTCTCAGCAGAAATATTTACTGCGTCAAACCTCGGAAAACTAAAATGCGGATTCGCTTTAAACTTCTGATTGCCATTCTATTGGTTATGAATGCTGTTCAAGCTTTGGCTCAAACGATTGAAGAAAAATTTGGAACAATTCCGCCAACTTGGGCTGCACAAATCTCACCGGACGGCGAGCGGTTGGCCCTAGGCTGCAGCCCGAGTGGCGTTAGAGCGATTTGTATTTACGAGTTGGATAGTGGTGATAAGCCCAAACTGCTAATCCCTCCCGAGGGGGCAAAGCTCACAGGCTTTTTTTGGGCAAGTGATAGCCACCTACTCCAGTATGTAAGTGTGTTTGAAAGACTCAATACGACTGACGGAATACGGGACGTCACTCTGCGGCGTCTTCTATCATATAATATCGAGACAGAAAAAACCGTCTTTCTTATGCGCAATCAAAAGTCGGCCGGCTCAATGACACACATTGATTCTCTACTGGTCGACGATCCACAGACAATCAAAATGGTGTCCGGGTATGGGTACACGATTTACGATGTCAGCTTGAAAACAGGAAAAGCCAAGATCGACGACCGCATCAGACGGAGTGTGATCGACGTCGTTTTTGACGCCAACGGCAATCGCTACGACGAGGTATTGTTTGATGTCGCGGCGAAAAGGATGCGGGTAAATGCAACTCAAGACGGTCGAAAGCTGATCTATGAAGAAGAAGATGTCGAAATTCCAACCTTTTACGTAGAAGGTCTGTCGCCAGATAAGACCAGCTTGATTGTGAATTTTGACAATCAGGATCGAACTGGGCCCCACTACATTTCGTTGGAAGACGGTTCGGTATCACCCCTAAGCTTCGATGGTGAAGCGGTTGGCGATGTGAGCTTGATAGAAGACATATTTACCGGGCAGATCCTTGGCTATCGATATACCAACGACCTCTCTCAGAGATTCTATTTCGATGAGCAGTTTCAGAGCATTGCAAATGAAGCCAAGCTCGCGCTCAACGCTGACTCGATCACACTCGTCAGTTGGACCAAGGATAGAAGCTTGTTTGTGGTCAGGGCGACCAATATCGGCTTGCCTGCCGAGTATTTCCTATTCGATAGCGCTGCTTCGTCTATTTCGCCGATTGGCGGTGCCCCCCCCCTGGCTGAGCGCAGAAGGTCTGGGGGAAGTTTCGCGATATGATTATCCTGCGCGAGACGGCTTGATGATTCTGGCATATCTGACCCTGCCGCCAGGAAAAACGCGCGCCGACGGACCGTTTCGAATTGTGCTCATGCCACATGGTGGACCGGAAGCGAGAGATGATGCGAGTTATGACTGGCTAGCTCAGGCCGTAGCGTGTGCGGGCTACGCGGTTCTCCAACCAAATTTCAGAGGATCCGCGGGTTACGGAAGTGACTTCAGGGATGCCGGTTATGGCGAGTTTGGTGGAAAAATGGTTTTGGACGTTATCGACGGCGCAACAAAGCTTATTGAGGAAGGCATAGGCGCGTCAGATGGCCACTGCGCAATGGGGTGGTCGTATGGAGGTTATTCCGCACTGATGACAGCCCTTCTAGACGCAGACCGGACGAAGTGCGCAATCTCGATCAATGGCGTCACAGACCCATTTGAGTTGATCTATACCGGCCCTGTGAGCCTCGCCTATTGGGAACAATATTTGGGCGACATTTACAAAACGCCGAAAGACCAAAAGAGCGCGATAACGCCTAGGGATCGTGTAAGCGAATATCGTGCACCATTGCTGCTCATTCACGGCAAAGAAGACACTACGGTTACTTACTACCAGTCCTCAATGTTTGCGCGCAGCGCTCCTCGCGCAGAGCTTGTGGCGATTGAGGGCGATGACCATGGTCTGTTTAACTCCGCCTCTCGAAAAAAGTGATTTCGGAGAGCCAAGCGTTTCTTGAACGCCATCATCCGGTTGAATAGCGAATAAGTACCTGCAATCGCGCTCGTAAGGTCTCGCTTCGACCAAATTGAAGCCACACTGCTCCGGCAAAACTCGGGGCATGGAAATGAGTCGCCGAACCTGCTTGCAGAGTATTTTTGCCGTCCCGCTTTTGCCGAATGTCATCGGCTTGAGCGAAACCAAGGCGGCGAAACTGATCGTTCATGCGCGGTCTCAAATCGGGGTGACGACCGAATATGACCCAGCCTATGTCGCGCTCGATTATCCCGGCGGTGATGTTCCACGCGATCGCGGGGTTTGTATTGACGTGATCATCCGCGCCTATCGCGAAGCGTTTGAGTTCGACTTCCAAGAACACATTCACAACGATATGGCCGCGCACTTTGGCGCCTATCCCTCACGCTGGGGGCTCACTCAAACCGATCGTAACATCGACCACAGGCGCGTGCCGAATGTTGAGACTTGGCTCGAACGCTATGGCCACGAATTGCCTGCCTCAGACTGGCAACCCGGCGACCTGATGACTTGCCGCGTTGGGGGCGCGCTTCCGCATATTGGAATTTTGTCCAGCCAGCGTGATCGACAAGGACGCTGGAAAGCCATCCACAATATTGGCCTTGGCACGCTCGAAGACAGCCGGATCTGGGATTATAGCGACAAACGCAGATTCAGCTTTCTGCCCGCTTGATCAGCGATGACATAGGCGAGAATCCCGATTAAGGCTGGTCGCATGAAAATCGCGACCTGGAATGTAAACTCCGTCAAAGCCCGCCTCCCCACCGTGTTGGAGGTGCTGAAAGCCATCGATTGTGATGTCGTCTGCCTGCAGGAAATCAAATGCGAAACAGACGCTTTTCCGTACATGGAAATCGAAGAGCTCGGCTATAATATCGAAGCCCACGGTCAGAAGAGCTATAATGGTGTCGCGATGCTCTCGCGCTTCCCGATGGAGGACGTCGTCAAAGGCCTGCCTGGCAATGAAGATGACGAACAAGCACGCTATATTGAGGCGCTTATTCTATCCGATAATCCCGTCCGCGTCGGCGGGCTTTACCTGCCGAATGGTAATCCAGCGCCGGGCCCGAAATACGACTACAAGCTAGATTGGATGGGCCACCTCAAAACCCATGCAGCCGAACTGATGAGCGCCGAAGACTCACTCGTGCTTTGCGGGGATTATAATATCATTCCACGCGCCGAAGACTGCTGGGATGAAACGGTCTGGTCTGACGATGCGCTCGCTTTGCCGAAAAGCCGCGATGCGTTCCGGCGCCTGAAAAATCTTGGCCTGACGGAGGCGTTCGAAGCTGCGGACAATCGCGGGCACCAATACACGTTTTGGGATTATCAAGGCGGCGCTTTCCCGAAAGATCATGGCATTCGCATTGACCACCATCTGCTCAGCCCGCAAGCGGCGGATCGGCTTGAAAGTGTCGAGATTTACCGCAAAGCGCGCGGGCTCGAGAAGCCGTCAGATCATGTTCCAGTGATTGTGACGCTGCGCGACTAGCTTTGGTCTTTCGCGCAGCTCTCATTATAGGCTGCGACATCCTGGTTGAGTGAGACAACCATGTCCTGAAGGGAGACTTCTTTTTCGAAGAGGTCAGCTTTCAAACCTTCGTAGACAGCTTTCGCTTCGTCAGCGGTTTCGGCATGACCTTCGCTTGCGAGGCGATGAATTTCAACATCGTCCCAGGCGTCACCCGCTGCTTCAACTTCTTCAACGAGGGCAAGGCGCGCCTCTGCAATTTTCTGGGCTTTGACTTGCCGGGTTTGCAAATCTGCCGCTTGCTCTGCGCAGCTTAAGGCGCTGGCGTGTGGGATCGCTAAAACAACAATAGCCGCGAAGGCGCTCAAGGAGGAAATCATTGGTTTCATGTCATTTTCTCTATCGATTTAGAGCTGAAGCTTACCTGAACGTACACGCCCAGATCTGGTCCAAAGTGTGACCATATCTGGCTCAGCTCAATCTTTATCCGATTCCCGCTTTGCGCGAGCCACTTGCTCCGGATCTGCGAAACTATCGATCACATTGAAGATCGCTGCGAAATCATCGAGCAGTTCGCGCACGCGGTCGGGATTATCGAGCGGGGTGAACATAGACCCGGGCTCAAACAGATCCCCGCCCTCCAAAGCAATCAGCAGCTCATTGTTGTGGAAGCTGCATCGCAATCTGCCGCCTCGGAACACCTTTTCGAGCTCAATCAGACGCTGCATCAGATCTGGCGTTAGCAAAAAGCGCGCTTCGACTTGATCTGTTCCAAACACTTCAAACGCATCTTCGAATTGGTTGGATTCCAGTTTGACCCGGTCCATGCCGCGTCGCCCTAAAAAGCGATTGAGAATGCCGGCATCGCGCAGCACCAGTGTCTGGCCGTGAAATGTTTTATGGAACTGGAAACGCAGACACTGCCCCCGAAACACGGTGACCCAGCGGGTTCGGGTTCGCCCTTTCGAATCCGTTGTGCGGCGGCGTTCTTCAAGATGCGCCTCGAAGAACTCGAAATCCACGCCATTGCGTTCGCCGGTCAAACGGTCTTCAAACGCCGATCGATCCCAGTCGGGCACCAGGCCTGCGCCCCGTAAATCCACGATGCTTTCTTGCACGCCAGGATCCGGATCAAACGCCATGTTGAAGCGGGCGACGACCGGATCGACGATCATCTTTTTGGCGCGTTTGCCGATTTGGTTCAGCGGACCACGCCCTGCCCCATGCACGGCAAATCCGATAATGCCCGCGACGATGGCCAGCTGCGGAACGCGAAACACGAAAAGGCCGAAGATCGCACCCAGTAACGCAACAAGGCCGCCAACCCATGACCAGCGCACAGAGTTCTTGGCGGCGACTTGCCGTTCAGCTTCTTGCGCCTGCAAAGCGGGACGAAGCTCTTCCTGATAGACCCGCGGAAAATCCGCAAAATCACTGGGCAGCCCGCGCATAGCGAGCAGGATCAGAGGATCAATTTCAGGCGCTTGGTCCCAAGGGCCTTTAGATGTCGGCGTAGACATGGCGTTCTCCGGCAAACCCTTCATGGGTTACCGCGCCAAGATGGGCAGGACCGACCAATTTCGCAAATTTTGCGAGCGTGCCATTGCCATAAGCAGTGACCCGCGGCTTCCATTTGCGCTTACGGTCTTCAAGATCTGCTGGGGTCAGGCGGACGTCGATCGTGCCTTTCTCCGCGTCAATTGTAATCATGTCGCCATCTTCGATCAGACCGATTGGACCGCCCTCTTGGGCTTCCGGGCCAACATGACCAATACAGAACCCACGCGTCGCGCCAGAGAAGCGACCGTCAGTGATCAGAGCCACTTTGTCGCCCATGCCTTGGCCGTAAATCGCCGCTGTGGTGGAGAGCATTTCGCGCATCCCAGGGCCACCTTTCGGGCCCTCATAGCGAATGACCAGAACTTCGCCTTCTTTATAGTCGCGGTTCGAGACAGCTTCGAAACAGGCTTCTTCACCATCAAACACACGGGCTGGGCCGGTGAATTGTAACTTCTCCAAGCCAGCGACTTTCACGATCGCACCGTCTGGCGCCAGTGAGCCCCAGAGGCCAACAACGCCGCCATTCTCTGTGATCGGCTTGCTTGCCGGATAGATCACTTTCTGGGTCTCATCGAAGCTCATGTCTTCGAGATAATCGCCCCAGCTTTTGCCGGTCACAGTCAAACAGTCTGGATTGACGATCTTCTCATCCATCAGCGTTTTCATCAGCATCGGAACGCCGCCCGCTTCGCCGAAATCCTTGGCGACATAATTTCCGCCTGGCTTCAGGTCAGCGACATAAGGCGTGCGTTCAAACACTTCCGCAACGTGGCGGAGCGTGAATTCAACGCCGCACTCATGCGCCATCGCTGGCAGGTGAAGCGCCGCATTGGTGGAGCCGCCTGTCGCCGCCACGACGATGGCTGCGTTCTCAAACGCTTCGCGCGTACAGATCTCACGTGGGCGCAGATTATTGGCCACCAAGTCCATGACGACTTTCCCGGACTCGCGGGCATAACCATCGCGGTCTGTCCAAGGCGCAGGCATCGCAGACGAAAGCGGCAGCGCAAGGCCAATTGCTTCACTGACACAGGCCATTGTGTTGGCTGTGAACTGACCGCCGCAAGCGCCATCACCTGGGCAAGCGACTTTCTCGAGCGCGCGCAATTTGTCGGCGCTCATATCATTGGAGCCAGCCGCATGGGCGCCAACCGCTTCGAACACGTCGAGTACGGTAACATCGCGACCTTCAAAACTGCCCGGCATGATTGAGCCGCCGTAGAGGAAGACGGAGGGCACGTTCAGGCGAAGCATCGCCATCATCATGCCTGGCAGAGACTTGTCGCACCCGGCCACGCCAACCAGCGCATCATAGGAATGCCCGCGCATAGTGAGCTCGACGGTGTCGGCAATCCAATCGCGGCTGACCAGCGACGAGCGCATGCCTTCATGGCCCATCGCGATGCCGTCTGTCACAGTGATGGTGCAAAACTCGCGCGGGGTGCCATCGCCTTCTTTCACACCTTCTGAAACCGCGTGCGCTTGGCGCATCAAAGCGGTGTTACAAGGCGCCGCCTCGTTCCAGCAGCTTGCCACGCCAACAAAGGGCTTTTGGATGTCTTTGGTCGACAGGCCCATCGCGTAATAATAGCTGCGATGCGGGGCGCGGGCTGGCCCTTCCGTTACATGACGGGAAGGCAGTTTGGATTTATCCCAAGTTTTACTCATATCGGCATTCCTTTACTGCGCCGAGCCTTAGCGGCTCAGCGCGATCCTGTCACCCGCTCAAAAAGGGCTATTCTTGCTCAAAAATGGCTGTTTCCATTCCATCGGGGTCGATCATGCCGCGATACATCCCCTTTGAGTTGAAAACATACTCATATTGGCCGTTACCGCCGATCACGACGACGCCGCCATCCCCGCCAAGCTCTGCGACTTGATCGAGCGCGCTGGTCGCGGCCTCGCCGATGCTCTCACCCGCCAGTTCAACCCGCGCGCAAATTGTCTTCGCAACAGCGACCCGAATGAAATACTCACCGTGGCCAGTCGCAGACACAGCACAGACCCCGTTCTGGGCATAGGTCGCAGCACCGATAAGCGGGGAGTCTCCGATCCGACCCGCGGCTTTGGCGGTCATTCCGCCGGTTGTGGTCGCAGCGGCCAGATTACCGTCAGCGTCAATCGCGACGGCGCCGACTGTGCCGTGGCGGTCAGCATCGGTCCGCTCGCGCTCGCGCAAAACGCGCTCTAAAGACTCGCGGCGACGGTCGGTGTCGAAATAGGAATTCTCAACCAGCTCAAGGCCGACCGATTCCGCAAACGCATCTGCGCCGTCACCGGCAAACATGACATGCTCAGATTGGTCCATGACGGCGCGCGCCGCCAAGATCGGGTTCTTCACGCGCTTCACTCCGGCGACCGCGCCGGCATCGCGCTCAGCGCCGCTCATGATCGAGGCATCAAGCTCATGTTGGGCAGCCGCTGTGAACACAGCGCCCTGCCCGGCATTGAAGAGCGGATCATCTTCCATCGGGATAACAGCCGCCTGCACGGCATCCACAGCGGAGCCGCCATTTCGTAGGATTTCGGCCCCGGCTTCAAGCGCGGTTTCGAGCGCTGCCGTGTAAGCTGCTTCCCGTTCGGCCGTCATATTCTCACGCAGGATCACACCTGCGCCGCCATGGATGACCAGGCGCCATTCCGGCTGATCCTCGCCGGAGACGGGAGCGACCTCCTCAACTGTTTCCTGAACTGGTCCCTGACAGGCAGCAATCAGAACAGTTATTGCGGCAAGCACAGTGCGAAACATGGCGATCTCCTTAAATGGCGGCGAGTTGCTCCCGTGCGAGGCTAAGCTTGTCGCGCATGCCCTGCAAGTCAGCGAGGCGTTCGCGTTGCTCCGCGACGACCTCTGCAGGCGCTTTAGCCACAAACGCCTCATTTCCGAGCCTTTTCTCCAGGCCGGTGATCTCGCCGCCAAGCTTACCGAGCTGTTTGTCGAGGCGCGCAACCTCTTCGCTCGCATCAATCAGGTCTGCGATTTCGAGAACCACGGTGGCCTCGTCGACCACGGTTTTAACCGATCCAGCAGGCGCGGTGTCGGCGAGTTCAAACTTCTCGAGGCGCGCGAGGCGCATGATGACGTCGCGGTGTGCGTCGACGCAGCGGGCCGTCTCCGCATTGGCGCCCGTGAGGCTCACCGGAACTTTCGCGCCGGCTGGGACATTGACGTCGGAGCGGACCGAGCGGATCTGCGAAATGATCCGCAGTACCCAGCCAAGTTCATCGGCCGCGGCCTGGTCTTCATAACCACCCTTTAGGCCTGGCCAGCTTTGCTGCATCAGGAAGTCAGAGCGCTCTGCCGTCTGCTCCCACAGCACTTCGGTGATGAAGGGCATGAACGGGTGTAGCGCGACATAGGTCTGCTCGAGGATCCAGCCGAGGACCAGCTGGGTCTCTTTTTTGGCTGCAGCATCTTCGCCGCTGAGAATCGGCTTCGACAGTTCGAGATACCAGTCGCACAGCACGTCCCAGGTAAAGTGATAGGCCGCGCTTGCCGCGTCGTTGAAACGGTAGTCTTCGATCGCCTCAGAGATAGCTGCCGTACATTTGTACAACTCGCCAAAGATCCATTTATTGATCGACAATTCAGGGCTTTGCGGGTTAACGTCGGCACCAAATTGCGCCTCGTTCATTTGTGCAAAGCGCGTGGCGTTCCAAAGCTTGGTGCCGAAGTTGCGATAGCCCGCGACCCGCTCAACGGAGAGGTTGATGTCCCGGCCTTTGGTCGCCATAGCAGCCAGCGTGAAGCGCAGCGCATCGGCGCCGTAAGCGTCGAAGCCTTTCGGATAGCGTTTGCGCGTTGCCTTCTCGACTTGCGGGGCTTTCTCAGGTTGGCGCAGACCAGTGGTCCGTTTCGCAACCAAAGCGTCGGCCTCAATCCCGTCAATCAAGTCGACTGGATCAATGACATTGCCCTCAGACTTGGACATCTTCTTCCCGTTCTCATCGCGAACGATAGCATGGATATAGACGTCCTTGAACGGCACTGCCCCGTCCATGAACTTGATGCCGAGCATCATCATCCGGGCGACCCAGAAGAAGATAATGTCAAACGCCGTGACCAACGTCGCGCCGGGATAGAAGGTCTTCAAGCCATCGGTTTCTTCTGGCCAGCCTTGCGTCGAGAACGGCCAAAGGCCGGAGCTGAACCAAGTGTCGAGGACGTCTTCGTCTTGAGACAATTCAACGTTGCCGCTTGCCATCGCTTGAGCCTCAGCCTCGGTCTCGGCGCAGAAATGGTTGCCATCTGCGTCATACCAAACCGGAATCCGGTGTCCCCACCAGAGTTGGCGCGAGATACACCACGGCTCGATATTCTCCATCCAATTATAATAGGTTCGGTCCCAGTTCTCAGGGACGAACTTGGTCTTGCCAGAACGCACCGCCTCAATCGCGGGCTTAGCCAGCGTTTCCGCATCGACGAACCATTGGTCGGTCAACATCGGCTCGATGACCACGCCGGAGCGGTCGCCGAACGGCTGCATGATTTTCTTATTCTCGACATACGGGATGAGTGGAGCCTCTGTCTCTTCATCCTTATGCTTTGGATCCGCGATCATAACCGCGTTGCCTTCCGCGGTAATGTCCGCAACGACGGCTTTACGGGCCTCAAAGCGATCCAGCCCGCGATATTGATCCGGGACCAGGTTCATCGCCGCGATCTTGGCTTCGTCGAACTCTTCTTGGCCTTCCGCAATGCGCTGAGCGACGGCCGCAACGGCGGAATAGTCATCGCCATCGGCGCGCATGAAGCCCTTCTCGTCCATCAGCGCGTACATCGGAATGCCGCCGCGCTTGGCGACCTGATAGTCGTTAAAGTCGTGGGCACCGGTAATCTTCACCGCACCTGAGCCGAAGTCCGGGTCTGGATACTCATCCGTGATGATCGGGATCAGGCGGCGATGCTCTTTAGGCCCAACCGGGATTTCGCACAGTTTTCCGACAATCGGGGCGTAGCGCTCATCGCTCGGGTGAACCGCGACCGCGCCGTCCCCAAGCATGGTTTCAGGCCGCGTCGTCGCGATCGAGATATAGTCGCGCTCTTCTTCCAGCGTGACATTCCCGTCCTCATCCTTCTCGACATAAGTATAGGTCTGGCCACCCGCGAGCGGGTATTTGAAGTGCCACATATGGCCGTCGACTTCTTTATTCTCGACTTCGAGATTTGAAATCGCGGTCTGGAAATGCGGGTCCCAATTGACCAGGCGCTTGGCGCGATAAATCAGGCCTTCTTTATAGAGCTCAACGAAGACCTTATTCACCGCAACGTTCATCTCATCGTCGAGCGTGAACTTGGTGTTCTCCCAATCACAGGATGCGCCGAGGCGTTTCAGTTGGTTCAGGATGGTGCCGCCGGACTCTTCCTTCCATTCCCAGACTTTGTCGACGAAAGCGTCACGCCCCATAGACCGGCGGTCTTGATTGCCGCTGGCCGCCAATTGGCGCTCGACGACCATCTGAGTCGCGATGCCTGCATGGTCCATGCCGGGCTGCCAGCGGACATTCTTGCCGCGCATCCGCTCAAAGCGGCAGAGGATGTCCTGAACCGTGTTGTTCAGCGCGTGGCCCATATGCAGGCTGCCGGTCACGTTCGGCGGCGGGATCATGATCGCATAGGGTTCGGCAGATGTGTCCATACTCGGCCGGAAACAGCCCGCATCTTCCCAACGCTTATAGATGCGTTGTTCGTGGGCTTTGGGGTCAAAACGCTGGTCGATCATTGTATGCGGTCCGGTCGGTCTTTGTAGAATCGAAAAAGGCGCGCCATTTCTGGCGCGCCCGTCTCTTTAGCAGAGGAATTGTGTGGGTCTAGCCAGCCATGCGTGCAATTCGCTGCACTTCTGCTTCCACATGCTTCTCAACAATCCCCGGAAGGTTCTCGTCGAGCCATTCTTTCAGCATTGGGCGCATCATTTCGCGCACCAAGCCTTCAATCGTTGTTGTGCCGCCTGCTTCTTCGCCAAACTCGACGTTCGTGAGCAGTTTTCCGAGTGCGCCAGCAGCGGCGGTTACGGTGGCAGTATCAGTTAGCGGAGCAGTTTTTGCGACCATTGGAGCTTCCTCTTCAATCACGGGCTCTGGTTGAGGCTCAGGAGCAGGTTCGAACGTTTCTTCAACAGGTTCGACTTCCGCCTCAACAAAGTCTTCTACCCCTTCAAAATCTGTTTCTTCGAAGCTCTCAAAATTATCTTCCTCGACAACGAAATCGAGTCCGTCATCTTCTACCGCTTCGAGCTCAGGCGCGCCGTCATCAGAAATGTCCTCCATAGACTGACTGATCGCCGCCAGAACGTCTTCTTCGCTTTCGACCGTGGTCAGATCTTCGGCCTCTACCTCATCCTCGAACACGCTATCAAGGTCCGCGGTCGCCTCGACTTCGGCTTCTGGTTCCGGAGCTGGTGCATCATCATCGGCAATGATTTTGCGGATGGAAGAAAGGATCTCTTCCATGGTCGGTTCTTTTTGGGCTTGCTCGGCCATATCCACGTCCACTGAGTTTGTTTCTATTAACCGGCTACTTCAGGTCGGTTAACAAGGGATTACTTAGTAAACTAGCACGCGATTCTTGCTATCCCTAACTCGCCTAGTAGGCGAGATTACCCATGGCTCGTAAAAGCTGGTGGGCCGCGACGAATGCATCGCGCCTTGCATCAATCAATCCGAGTCGGGCGTCCAGCAATTGCTGCTCTTGATCCAAGACATCAAGCGTTGTCCGGGTTCCGACACTCAGCTCCTCTTGCGCGCCTTCATAGGCGATCTCAGCCGCTTCAACTTGAAGCTCCGACGCTGTGATCGCCTGCTCTGCAGCGATGTTGCCATACCATGCTTGCGCGATGCTAGCCGTGATTTGGCGTTCCGCATTGATTGTCTGCAACCGCGCTTGCTCGCGCTCTAAGCGGGCGGCGCTCACCCGGCTACGGAGGATGCCGCCTTGGAACAAGGGCACACTGCCTTGCGCCAAGAGTCGGACTTGGGTGTCACGATAATTGTCTGCCGGTAAGGTCGATACACCAGTCGGTGTGATCACGCTGGCTTCGATATCGAAGGTCTCTTGCGCGCTGGCGGTTCCGACCAAGGAAAGGCTCGGCTTGCTTTCCCCTTTCGCGCTGCGCACCGCCTGCTCTGCTGCCTTTTCTGCCTGACGCAATGCGATCAGATCGGGGTTCTCGGCAAGCGCTGACTGAAGCGCGGCTTCATAAGTGTCTGGGATCGCAGGCGCATCCGCGACGGGCGAAAGATCGCCGGCGGGTTGGCCAACGAACACTTCATAAACAGCGAGAGAGGCCTCTAGCTGGGCTTCAGCGCCCGAAAACGCAGCCTTGGCGCCCTGTAAGCGGGCTTCGGCTTGTTTCACATCGGTGCGGGTCGCAAATCCAACTTCAAATCGGTCAGTGGCAGCCCGCAGCTGCTCTTCCAAAAGCGCCACACTATTGGCGCGAATTTGAATCGCTTCGCGGTCACGCAGCACATCGACGTAAGAGGTCACGACATTCAAGATGAGGTCCTGCGAAACACCGTCAAACTGCGCATTGGCCGCCAAGATACCCGCCTGAGCCTGATTGATACCCGCTGAGATCCGGCCGCCGGTGTAGAGTGGCAGAGTTGCTTGCAATTGCGCAGACGCGATCGGGCGATCGCCCACATTAAATGCGATTGGTTGATTGCTATCGAGCGATTCATAGCCACCGGAGGCTGACAAATCGACCGTTGGAGCCCGGGCGCCGCGCGCCTGACTGAGCTGCTCACGCGCAATGCCAAGTTCAGCGCGCTGCACATCTAAAGATGGATTGGTTTGAAAGGCGGCGTTGAGCGCATCTTGCAATGTTTCCGAATGACCTGGCAGCACCAAGACGAGTGCGGAGAGTGAAACCAGAACAGATTTACGCAGCATGGGAGGCCTCTTTTATCTTTATCGCGTCTCTATTTAGTACGGATCCAAAAAAAGTGAACACTGTTCACTATTTTGTCGCGAAACAGCTAAACGCGCGCCCCTAGCATTGCGCACAAGACACTTAACCGCTTCTGAAGCGCGGACAGTTTCCGCCCTTGTTTCCATGCATGTCGCAGTCGCAAGTGCGCCACCGCCGGGCGAAGCGCAGAGCTGACTCTCTGCTTGGGTTGGATCTGGTCCACTTCGTCGCCTCGCCGAAGCGCCGCCCACTCGCGCGCGACATCACCGTAGGCCGCAGACTCTTCGCCGAATAATTTCGTTGCGACACCCACCAGTTGATCTTCTGGTTCAGTATTGCGGTCTTCCGCAAAGAAAGCCGCCTCATGCGCATCAATCAATTGTCCAAGCAGTTCAAAACCATCCTGAAGCTTTGGCATCATGGATGCGAGCGCGAGCACAACGTCGTGCTGGCGCGCCTCGCCTCGTTGCAACTCCTCCAGGGCATCGCGCCACCATTGAAACCGGATCTGCCCCATTGTTTGATCCGTCACGACCACGCGAACGCGCGCGAGTTCATAGTAAAACGCGTATAGGATGATCAGCGCGTGCCGGGCTTCATCCGGCGCGTAACGGCTGGACAACCAACGTTCTTCATCAACAGTTTGAATCCTTTGATCCAAACGCGCGACAATTTCTTTCAGAGAATCACTGGCAGGACTGGTCATGGAACCCATATCTGTGGCAAACGCTGCGCAGAAACAGCGATAAAATTCTTCAAGGAGACCAATGACATGGCTTTTGACCTACCAGAACTACCCTATGGCCGCGACGGCCTTGCCCCGCATATCTCAGAAGACACGCTCAACTTCCACCACGGCAAGCACCACAATGCGTATGTCACAAACCTCAATAAACTGATTGATGGAACAGACCTCGCAGACGCGTCACTGGAAGATATCGTCAAGTCAGCTGCCGGCGATGCGGCAAAAGCGGGTCTCTTCAACAATGCGGCGCAGGTTTGGAACCACACATTCTACTGGCACTCTATGAAACCAGGCGGCGGCGGCGCGCCTCACGGCAAGATCGCAGAACTGATCGATCGTGATTTCGGCTCGTACGACGAGTTCGCGACACAGTTTAAAGCAGCCGGCGGCGGTCAGTTCGGCTCAGGTTGGGCCTGGCTCGTCATGAAGGACGGCAAGCTCGCCATCGTTAAGACGCTGAACGCAGAAACACCACTGACAGAAGCCGGTGTCACACCGCTTCTGACCATGGATGTTTGGGAGCACGCTTACTATCTCGACTACCAAAACTCTCGTCCAAACTATATGTCGAGCTTCCTGGACAATCTGGTCAACTGGGACTTTGCGAACCAAAACTTGGCTGACGCGTCCTAATCGGATCCTGCCGAATCAAAGGCAACCGAAAAACCACACTCTTTTAGAGACTGAAGAGCCCACCTTTGCCGGTGGGCTTTTTTGCACTATGTGCGGCGCAACATGTTTGCCGGCGCAGTGATTCTAAGTCGGCCCCGCTGTTCAATTCGGAGCAGCTTGATGAGACCGACTATAGACCCTCCAGCTGGACAACACATTGACTGACGAACCAAAGATTACATTCGCTGAGCTAAACCTCGATCCCCGCATCCAAACTGCGATTGACGCGGCGGGGTATGAACATCCCACCCCGATCCAGGAACAAGCGATCCCTGTCATTAAAAAGGGCGGCGACGTCACGGGCATCGCACAAACGGGCACCGGCAAAACCGCAGCCTTCACCCTGCCAATGATGCACCGCCTGGCAAAGGGCCGCGCACGCGCTCGGATGCCACGCAGCTTGATCCTCTGCCCGACCCGCGAGCTCGCCGCACAAGTCGCCGAGAATTTCGAGACCTATGGAAAAGACCTTAAGCTGAATATGGCGCTGCTGATTGGCGGCGTGAGCTTTAAGGAGCAAGAACAAAAACTAACCCGCGGCGTTGATGTCTTGATCGCGACGCCAGGTCGTCTGATCGACCAGTTTGAGCGCGGCAAGATCTTGCTGACCGGCGTGGAAGTTTTCACCATCGACGAAGCCGACCGCATGCTCGACATGGGCTTCATCCCAGACATCGAGAAAATCTGTAAACTCCTGCCACCGCGCCGACAGACACTGCTCTTCTCTGCGACCATGCCGAAAGAGATCGCGCGGCTCGCGAAGACGTTCCAGAAAGACCCAATCCGGATCGAAGTCGCCCGCCAATCGAAGACGGCTGAGACGATCAAACAGCACGTCGTGAAAATCGAGCGCGGCGATGACAAAGCGAAACGCACCGCGCTGCGCCGCGTAATTGAAAGCCGAGACGTGAAGAATGGCATCGTCTTCTGTAACCGGAAGCGCGAGGTTGATATCGTTGCGAAGTCACTGACCAAGCATGGCTTTAGCGCGTCGCCGATTCATGGCGACTTGCCACAAAGCGCCCGGATGGAAACGCTCAACAAATTCCGAGACGGTGAGCTCCAATTGCTGGTTGCATCGGATGTTGCGGCCCGTGGGCTGGATATCCCAGACGTCGGCCACGTGTTCAATTATGCGCCCCCGCCGAAAGACGAAGACTATGTCCACCGTATCGGCCGAACCGGCCGCGCTGGACGTGAGGGTGAGAGCTTCACGATTGTTGGGCCGGACGATGCCAAAGGCTGGCGCGGCGTGATGATGCTGATTAAGACCGACGTCGAAGAGTATATGCCAGAAGGCCTCGCTGAGGAGCTTGAAGAACTTCCAACCGATGGTGATAGACGACGCGGCCGCGGGGAAAGAGGCGGACGCCGCCGAGACCGCGGCGAGCGAGGCGAAGGTCGCGGACGCGCACGCGGACGCAAAGAGCGCAGCGAACCGGCCGAAGAGGCGAGCCCTGAACAGCCCGCTCGTGAAGAGGCAAAAACCGAAACGCCAAAGCCAAAACGCGATCGCAAAGATCGTCCGAAACGCGATTATAAGCGCAAAGATGACGACCTTATCCTCGAGCCAGCTCCAGACGAAGTCAAAGGCTTCGGCGACGACGTCCCGGCCTTTTTAAAATAAGTTTCGCTTGCGCTAATATTATACGAATCTAATTTGCCTCTATATTCAGAAGTAGAGACTCATGCGGCCTACATTACTTGCGGCCATTTCTTTTTTTGCGGCTTCATTCAGTCTCGCCACCGCGCAATCAGACTATCCGCGTCCGCCGATAGAGGCCTATGGCGCCTTGCCTCAAATCTCATCGGCAGAACTCTCGCCAGATGGATCAAAACTCGCAACCATCGCGAACCTCGAAGCAGGCACACGCGTCGCCATCATCAGCCTGGAGGGGGATCCTCCTGTTCAACTCGGCATAGAGAACAGCAAAGCGCGCGGGCTTGAGTTTTACGACCGCAATCACCTGATCTTACACGCCGCGAAAACGACGAGCACCTATGGGTTTCGAGGGGAGTATGAGTACTCCGGCGCATTCGTGATGAACCTCGAAACGCAAAAAGTCCGGCAATTGCTCAAAGGCACGAAGGACATGTTCCCTGCGCAAAGCGGATTAGGTGGCATTATCGGGCACGGAAGCGCTCCGGAGCAGATTCTGATGCCAGCTTACATGGGCCCAAAATGCAGTTCACCGACCTATGACCTTCTCAAGGTCGACATTAAGAACCCCCGCGGTCTGCGCTACCAGAAAGGCACAAATGATACACGGGATTGGTTTGTCGGCGAGCAAGGCAGAGTCCTCGCGAGAGAGCGCTATAACAATAAGAAAAACTTGTACTCTGTTCAGGCTTACGTCGACAAAAAATGGAAAACGATCTTCGAAGTCGAAGATGAGATACTTCCCGTCTCTATTCTGGGCGTCATGCCGGATGAAAGTGGGCTGGTCTTCATCAAAGACGACAAGGATGGGTTCGATACATTGATGAAGCTTGGCCTGGATGATGAAGTTTCAGGTCCCGTGTTCCCCCCAAACAAAACAGAGATTGAACGCATCTATTCGGACGCTAATCGCAAAATACTCGGCCTGCGATATGCGGGTGTGGAGCCAAGCTACGCCTTTCTATATCCGGCGCTCGAGAAAAGTGTGTCGGGTGTTTTGGCGCAGCTGCCAGAGGCGACGATCTATCTCGACTCTTGGACCGATGATCGCAACACCGTGCTTTATCGCGCCTTCGATGCAAACATTGGCGATGTCTGGTTATTGCATGAGGTGGAAACAGACACGCTCCAAATCGCAGGACGCGCCCGCCCCGCCATTCCAAACGAGGCGATCGGGCCCTTGCTGAGTATCGAATATAAAGCGCAGGACGGTTTAACGATCCAAGCGATCCTCACGGTTCCTCCAAATTTCGTCCCGGGTCAGTCCGGCCCGATCCCCGCTATCATGCTGCTGCATGGTGGACCTGGGTCATATGACGGGTTCGATTTTGATTGGGTGGCGCAGTTCTTTGCCAATCGCGGCTATCTCGTCATTCAACCTAATTTTCGGGGGTCGGCCGGTTTCGGCGAAAAATTCGAAGACGCGGGCCGCGGCGAATGGGGCGGTAAGATGCAGAGTGACCTTACCGATGGTGTCAACGCGCTCGTCAAAGCTGGCTATGTTGATCCGGAGAATGTCTGCATTGTCGGCGCAAGCTATGGCGGATATGCGGCGCTCGCGGGCGCGGTGTTTACGCCAGACCTCTACAAATGTGTCATCGCGGTCGCGCCGGTTAGCGACCTGAACAGAATGCTGCAATCCGAAAAACGCGATCATGGCAGAGATCACTGGGTCATTAGCTATTGGGAAGACGTCATGGCGGAAGGCGATGCGCGGCGAAAGAAATTGCAATCCATCTCCCCAGCAAATTTCGCAGAGAATGCGAAAGCGCCCATTCTCCTGATCCATGGCGATGATGATACTGTGGTCCCATTCACACAAAGCACGCGGATGCGCAGCGCTCTAAAACGCGCCGATAAACAGGTCGAGCTGGTCAAACTGAAGGGCGAAGACCATTGGCTTTCCGTAGCTGATACGCGGATGCAAACCTTGCGCGCCATGGATGCGTTTTTGGCGGAACACATGCCGGTCACCAACTAAAAAAGCCGCCCTGAAGGACGGCTTTCCTTGAGACAAAGGCTGGTGCCTATTTCTTGATGCGTCCTTGGACCTGTTTGCGGAATTTTTCGCCGTAAGGTGGGCGCATCATGGCGAGGATCTCATTGCCCGTCTGGGTATAGATCGCCTTCTTATGGCTGAACTCATAGAAGCCATCGCGGCCATGATAGGCACCCATGCCGGATGGGCCGACGCCGCCAAATGGCAGGTCTTCCTGCGCGACATGGAAGATCACATCGTTGACCGTCACGCCGCCTGACGTGGTGTTGTTGAGCACCATGTCGCGCTCGTTCGCATCATCTCCGAAATAGTAGAGGCCGAGCGGGCGCGGATTGTCATTGATGTAAGCGACCGCGTCTTTCGTATCATTGTATGATTTCAGCGGCAGGATGGGGCCAAAAATCTCGTCCTGCATGACTTTCATATCGTCGGTTGGGTTGAGTACGATATGCGGCGCCATCTTGTGATGCGGCTGCTGGCTAAAATTCTCATTCTGGGGATTGATCTCAATCACCTCAGCGCCTTTTTCACGCGCATCATCTAGGTAAGAGTTGAGGCGGTCATAGTGGCGCTGATTGACGATGGACGTGTAGTCCTCGTTGTCTTTCAGGCCATCCGCAAACATCTTGCCGACCGCCGCTTGCGCTGCCCCGACAAACTCGCCGGTCTTCTCTTCCGGCACGAAGGCATAGTCTGGCGCCAAGCAGATTTGGCCAGCATTCAGCGTCTTACCCGCCATGATCCGGCTCGCCGCTTTTTGGACGTCCGCAGACTTGCCCAAGACGACAGGAGACTTGCCGCCAAGCTCTAGCGTGAGCGGCACGAGATTGTCCGCCGCGGCACGCATCACGTGATGCGCAATTGAGGTCGCGCCCGTAAAGACGATATGGTCGAACGGGAGTTGCGTGAATGAAGCGCCGACATCAGGGCCACCTGTCACGACCGCAACTTCTTCCTCGGTGTAATATTTAGCGATCAGCTCAGCCATCAGTTCACTGGTTTTCTCTGTGAACTCTGATGGTTTGATCATCGCGCGGTTGCCTGCCGCAAAGACATTTGCGAGGGGCGCGAAAGTCAAATTCACCGGGAAGTTCCAAGGGCTGATAATGCCAATAGAGCCTTTCGGCTGATACTGAATTTGAGCTTTAGATCCCAGCAGGCCGAGCGGGAATTCCACGCCGCGCTTCTCTGGACGCATCCATTTGCGCATATGCTTTTTAGAGAATTTGAGGGCGCCGATTGAGCCGGCAATGTCGGTCAAATTTGACTGGTCGACCGAGCGATGCCCAAAGTCTTCCGCCATGGCTTTTGCGAGCGCGTCGCCATGCGTCACCAAGAGGTCGACGGACTTATCGATCCAGGCTTCGCGCTGCGCCGCAGACGGAATGCCGTCTCGTATGTGGGCTGCCTTCTGTTTGGCAAGAATGGCACCCATGCCATCTGCTGAAAGTCCGTCCAATGCCATTTGATCCTCCGGGGCGTATTATCGTTGACGTAAAGGATAACCTAGAAACGCCAGAACACAAAACAAATCCGCCTGCCCCCACGTCACGGTTTTCACCGCCGCAGAGCTGAATAGATTGGCATAAAACGGGAGAGTGCCATGAGCTTCAAGAAGATTTCTTACGAGGTCGTCGACGATATCGCGACGATCGCCTTCAATGACCCATCGACCATGAACGCCGCAGGCATCGACACGATCGAGGAATTATCGCTGGCAATCGAAAACGCTGCTGACGAAGCGCGCTGTACAATTCTAACCGGAAATGGCCGCGGATTTTGTTCTGGCGCGAACCTCTCTGCGCGGCCTGACGGCGCACCGGCGCAAGGCAAGCCAGATGCCGGTAAGGCGCTCGATTCTCACTATAATCCGTTCATCAAAGCAATGCGCACACATCCACATCCGATCATCACGGCTGTGAACGGCGCAGCAGCTGGGGTCGGGTGCTCAATCGCGCTCATGGGTGATTTCATCATAGCAGGTCAAAGCGGCTACTTCCTACAAGCCTTCCGCCGTATTGGCCTGGTTCCAGACGGCGGATCCACCTTCCTTTTGCCGCGTATGGTGGGCCGCGCGAAGGCGATGGAAATGACACTGTTCGGAGACAAGATCCCCGCCGAGCAAGCCCTTGAATGGGGCATGATCAACCGCGTGGTCGAGGACGACAAACTGATGGACGAGGCGCAGGCCTATGCGAAACGGTTGGCCGATGGTCCGACGCAAGCGCTGGCAATGATCCGTGACTTGGTTTGGCAGGCGGAAGACAATGACTTTGACAGTCAACTTCAAGCCGAACGCTTTGCGCAGCGAACGGCGGGCCGCCAACCCGATTTCCGGGAAGGCGTGCAGGCATTTCTAGAAAAGCGTCCCGCGAACTTCCGGAACAGCTAGGCGACCAAATTTAGAAGGTCATGCGGCGCGGAGATTTCACCTTCGCGCGGCGCGCTTGAATAGCAACGTCGAGTGCTTTGCGCCCCCAAGCTGAAGCTTCGTCGCGATCGTCGAGTGCATTTACAGGCAAGGAGACATAGCTCATGCGAATGGTCTTCCCGGTATTCGGGTTGGTCCATTCAAACGACTCTCCGCCTTCTGATTCCAGATGTTCTTTCAGCGTGTCGTCTGATTTCACGTACACACGATCTTTGTCGATCAGTGCAAACATGTCTTCGCCCGAATAAACCCCGGCGCCGCCAAACATTTTCCGAATTCGGATACGGCCAAGATTGGCGAATAGGTCTTCTACATAAGTGTGGAACGGGTTGTCCAATTTCGTCATTCAAATCCTCCGGTGGGTGACCCGCTATCTGTCTACCGGACCAAGCACCGGCGCGTTTTCGGGACTTACGCGGGGGAACATGGGATTTTTTTGCGACTTGGCAAGCCTGACAACGCTGACATGCCCACTAAAGCGTGGATTTTCTTATTTTGCGGTAGAAAATACCCCAATGAACACGTGGTTTTACAGAATGTTTCGCGTCCTGCGCTACCAATCCACCGCAGCGTAAACCAGCTGCTGGAATTGCGGTCGGATTGGGTAACATCCTGTCGGGATCATCTGCGTCGCTTGGATCGCAATGATCTCTTCAACCGGATCAATCCAGAAGAATGTGTTCGCGAGACCGCCCCAGCTAAGGGTCCCTGGAGACCCGGGCGTAAGAGTCTCAGCGACATCGACAACAGTCGATCCACCAAGGCCAAACCCGTTACCTTCCATCCGCGCTTCCGAGAAGGTTTGATCGCCCATCTCTTTAATCGTCTTGCCGCCTTGCAGGTGATTCATCCGCATGAACTCAACCGTTTTCGGGCTCAGCAAGCGCGCGCCTTCAAGGCTACCGCCTTGCAACAGCATCAAACAGAATCTGTGATAGTCGCGCAGGGTTGAGACGAGGCCGCCCCCTGCATTTAGAAGCTTGGGTTGGGTCTTATAGGCTTTGCTATCCGCCCCTGCCCCATCGCTCATCGTGACTTCACCCGTGATCGGGTTCTTGGCATAACACGCCATTAGCCGGTCGAGTTTGCTTTCCGGAACATAGAAGTCCGTATCGACCATGCCGAGCGGCTCAAATATGCGCTCGCGGAAGAAGACATCGAGCGACTGACCACTCGCAACTTCGACAACGCGGCCCAGAATATCCGTCGAGTGACCATAATTCCAACGCTCACCCGGGCTGAACACGAGCGGGAGTTTAGCGATTCGGGCGCACATCTCGCCGAGGGTTTCGCCGTCTCCTTCACCGAGGTTTCCGATCTTCTCACCACGATAGAGTGCGTCAACTTCATGCTGAAACAGGAAGCCGTAGGTGACGCCCGTCGTATGCGTGAACGCATCTCTGACAGTCATCGGACGATCTGGCGCACGGGTCTTATAATCTTTTAGGTCGCCGCCATCCCAGACCTGCGTATCCGCGAACTCAGGAATGTAGCGCGAGATTTCATGATCTAGCCGAATGATGCCTTCATCGTGGAGCATCATCGCAGCCACTGACGTGATCGGCTTAGTCATCGAATAGATGCGGAAGATCGTATCAGGTCCAATCGCTGAGCCGCCGTCGAGATGTGTGTTTCCGCGATAGGTTTCGTGAACAACCTGGCCGTTGCGCGATACCATGGTCGCCATGCAAGGCAGCTTTCCGTCCTTCACATAGGCTTTGTCAAAATAGTCGGCGATATAGTCCAGGCGCTCAGCGTTCAGGCCAACGTCTTCGGGCGCAAACTCGTGCTCAGTGTCAGCCATTTAAATTTCTCCGCGTTTTGCAGCGCGGCTCAGTTCGCGCGCAATGATGATCTGCTGGATTTGTGTCGTGCCTTCATAGAGGCGGAAAATACGGGCGTCGCGGAAGAACCGTTCGACGCCATAATCTGCAACATAGCCTGCCCCGCCAAACACTTGCACGGCGCGATCGGCGACGCGGCCAACTGCCTCTGAAGCAAACATCTTACAGCACGAGGCGAGCATCGTGACTGGCTCTCCCGCGTCGCGCTTTCGGGCTGCGTCTAAGATCATGCAGCGCGCGGCATAGGCTTCGGCTTGACTGTCCGCAATCATCGCTTGGATCAGCTGGTGCTGCATGATCGGCTTACCGAACTGCTCTCGCTCCATCGCGTAGTTGACCATCTCGCTGATCAGGCGCTCCATCATACCGGTACAGACTGATGAAATATGGAGACGGCCTTTATCGAGCACGCTCATCGCGACTTTAAAGCCTTCACCCTCGCCTGCGACCATCATCTCTGCCGGGACACGCGCATTGTCGAAATTGACGTCGCAGATATGCGCGCCTTGTTGGCCCATTTTCTTTTCTGGCTTTCCGACCGACAGACCGTCCGTGTCGCGCGGGACGATGAAGGCAGAAACGCCTTTGCCACCCGGTTCGTCTGGATTGGTGCGCGCCATAACGGTGAACAGGTCCGCGACATTCGCATTGGTGATGTAGCGCTTACCGCCATTCAGGACGTACGCGTCGCCGTCCTTTGTCGCTTTGGTGCGTAGGCCCGCCGCATCCGATCCGGCTTCAGGTTCGGTCAGCGCAAAGCTGGTGACGATGTCGCCGCTGGCGATGCCGGGCAGATACTTCTCTTTCTGCTCTTCTGTTCCGAACAGGACGAGCGCTTGTGAGCCAATCCCGATATTTGTCCCAGCCGCGGACCGGAAGGCTGGTGACGTCCAACCAAGCTCAAATCCGACCAGACATTCGGTCTCCATATCGAGCCCGAGACCGCCATAAGCCTCTGGCACCGCCAAGCCGAACAGGCCCAGCTCTTTCATCTCTTGAACAAGCTCACTCGGAACCAAGTCATCCTCAGCCACTTGCGCCTCTGCCGGGACACAGCGTTCCCACACAAAACGACGGACCTGGTCGATCAATGCATCGCGAATTTCAGGATCAAAAGCCATGGATCAGTTCCTCCTAGAGATTACAATAGCGAAGCCACGCGCCAAGTCGAACCCTGACGCATCGTCACGCTGGCGAATTGTGGCATCCGCGCTATCACTGCGGTGCAAGGAGGGCTGTTTATGGAAGCCAAGCTAATCACTGAGGGCGAATTTGCGGGATGGTCGACCTGGCCCAACGAGCCCTTTGAGCACGATACCGCGGGACCGTTCTATTTGAAGGAAGATAGCGACGGCAAAATGATCGCCGCCTTCCGCGCGCAGCGCAAGCATATGAATGCTGGCGGCGTTGTGCATGGCGGCGCCTTGATGACCTTTGCCGACTTCGCGCTGTTCGCGCTGGCTCATAATAGCGAGAATGACGGTTATGGCGTGACCGTGGCTTTTACCTCGGAATTCCTGTCAGGCGCGCTCGAAGGGGAACTCATCGAAGCCCGCGGCGAGGTCATGGGCGGTGGACGCTCCATCACGTTTGTGCGCGGCGTGATCACCGGCGACGGACGCCCGGTCCTCAACTTTTCCGGTACGATCAAGAAGCGCCACAAACCAGCGACCACCTCATGACACGGATCGGAACGCCGCTTTCTCCAAACGCCAAAAAGGTTCTATTCTTAGGCGCCGGTGAGCTTGGCAAAGAAGTCGTCATTGAGCTGCAGCGGTTTGGGGTCGAGGTGATTGCCTGTGATCGCTATGCCAATGCACCTGGGATGCAGGTCGCGCACCGCTCGCATGTCATCGATATGATTGATGCTGCCGCCCTGCGCGCTGTCATCGAGCAAGAAAAGCCTGATCTCGTCGTGCCCGAGATCGAAGCAATCGCGACCGATGAGTTGGCTGCGATTGAAGCAAACGGCCTCGCAACCGTGATCCCGACAGCGCGCGCCACGCAATTGACCATGGACCGCGAAGGCATTCGGCGGCTCGCGGCCGAAACCCTCGGCTTGAAAACAAGCCCTTACGCGTTCGCCAGTGATGCGGACACACTTGCCGCCGAAGCCGCCAAGATTGGGTATCCCGTGTTCGTCAAACCCGTCATGTCCTCTTCCGGTAAAGGCCAGTCCAAAGTCGACAGCGCAAACGAGATCAAAGCCGCGTGGGATCACGCCCTCACAGCGGGGCGCGGTAATCAGGTCCGTGTCATTGTCGAAGGCGCCGTAGACTTTGACTATGAGATTACACTGCTCACAGTTCGCCACCGCGATGGAACAAGTTTCTGCGCGCCCGTGGGACATCGCCAAGAGGGCGGCGACTATGTCGAAAGCTGGCAACCTCAGCCGATGAGCCCCGCCGCGCTGAAAGCCGCGCAAAGCATGGCGCAGAAAGTCACCGATGATATTGGCGGCCTGGGCGTGTTTGGAGTTGAGCTGTTCGTCAAAGGCGATGAGGTCTGGTTTTCAGAAGTCAGCCCGCGCCCGCACGATACGGGCTTAGTGACCTTGTCGACGCAGGACCAGAGTGAGTTCGCCCTACACGCCCGCGCCATTCTCGGGCTTCCTGTCGATACAACACTCAACCGTCCCGGCGCCAGCGCTGTGATCTATGGCGGTGTGGAAGCTGAAGGCGTGGCGTTTGAAAACGTTGCGGACGCGCTCGCCGCAGCCGGCACGCAGATCCGCCTGTTCGGCAAACCAGTCTCATATAAGAAACGACGCATGGGCGTCGCAATCGCGCACGCGGATACAATTGAGGCCGCGCGAGCCAAAGCAAGTCGCGCGGCCTCAACCGTCAAAGTGGTTTCGTCTTAGTTCTCGACGGTAAAAGTCAGTCCGGCTTTTTCCGTCAGGCGCTTCACAATGTGACCGCCCATGGCGGGCGCTGGCGTCCAGATGCCACCAGGTGTGCCTGTATCGTCCTTAACGAGACAGATCGCACTTTCGGCAATCATCTTAGAGGTTGAGCCATAGCCTGGATCTTTATCGCCGGTGACGCCTGCAATGATCACCTGACCATCGGCAGAGGTGCCGTGGAACATGACGTCATAGAAGCCCGCTTCGCGCTCTTCCTTGCTTGGGCCTTCGCCTGGTTTCGGGCCATCGTCGCCGCCCATCATATCCATGCTGGCAATTGCTTCCGCTGCCGCTTTGCCCTGATCACCAGGACCCGTCAGCATCATTTCGTCGTACACAAAATCTTCGCCATAAGAGTGGCCCATCAGCGCGTTTGAGCGGTGGACGTTCTTGGTGTTGATCGAGGCCATGATGAACGGCGCCGACCAGCTGCCAATATCGGCGTCTTCAACCGGCTTCATACCGTGTGGCTGATCTGGGCCTTGGAAGCCCATGGTGAGACTGAACGGATTCTGCAGAACGCCGAGCAGAGATGGATCTTTGCCGACAGACGCCATGGTCGCTTTGAAGCTCGCCGCGGTACCGCCAGAGAACGTGCCTTGCATCTTGCGGACACGGCCTTTGATGCGCGGGACAGGCTTACCGAAACGCTCTTTCGCCACTTCCTGCGTGAACCAGACCCCGAGATCGAATGGGATTGAGTCGAAGCCGCATGAGAAGACGATGCGAGCGCCGCTCGCTTGCGCAGCGCTCTCATGCTTTTTGATCATCTCATGCATCCAAGCCGGCTCGCCGCACAGGTCGACATAGTCGGTCCCGGCTGCTGCGCAGGCTTCAACCAAGGCTTCGCCATAAAGCTGGTATGGGCCGACAGTTGTACAGATACAGCCTGCCCGTTCGACCATGGCTTTCAAGCTTGCTGCGTCATTCGCGTCCGCGACTACAAAAGGTGTGTCTGCCGGTGCGCCGATTTCATCACGGACGGCGGCCAGCTTATCCGCGCTACGGCCAGCCATGGCCCAAGTGACCTCGCCGCCAGTTCCATAAGTCTTGGCGAGATACTCAGCGACCAAACGGCCTGTATAGCCCGTTGATCCATAAACGATGACGTCAAATTCGCGGCCAGTTGCCATGGCACCCTCCTAACAGTTGTAGCGCTTTAACTGGCGCACGGATGGGACCTTGGCAAATGTTCTCGCAGCGTCACCCGGTCGGCGACGCTGCTAAGACTTACCAGAAGGCCACGTAGAGGCCGAGCAAGATGGCAATCGCAACACCTGCAGTGACTTTAAAAGTCGTGTTGGTTGCAAAGCTAATATCACCCAATTGGACAGGCTGATCTTCTTCTGGCGGCGGCGTCAGCAGGGACACGACCACACCGATGAGCACACAGATCAGGAAGATAAACCAGATCCGCACAACGAATGGCATATTGGTTACGTCAAAGTCCGCCAGGCCGAGGATCGGATTAAAGATCGGACCGAGCACACCAGCAACGCCCCCGCCTTCTGACCCGGAGGCTGTGAAGAAGAGAAGCGACAGCACGACTGACGAAATGAGAAGTGCGAATGCACCCGCCGTGTTGGTCCGCTTCCAGAAGAAGCCGAGCAAGAAGACCGCAACGATGCCTGGCGCAACAAAGCCCGTATATTCCTGAATGGTCTGGAAGATACTCGTGCCGCCGCCGAGTAGCGGGATCGCAAGAAACAGCGCGATCACCATCGCGATGGCCGCCGTCACCCGGCCGATCAGAACATAGTGGCCTTCTGCGCGGTCTTTGGCGACATAATCGCGATAGATATCCATCGTGAAGATGGTCGAGATTGAGTTGATCATAGACGCCAGTGACGAGACGATCGCCGCAACCAGAGCCGCAAAGATCAAGCCGCGAATACCGACCGGCATCAGCGCCATCAGGGCTCCATAAGTGCTATCTGGTTTCGCACTGAGCGCCTCTTCACTAAGGCCCTGCAACCCATTCTGGGCGAGCCACAGCGCAGCAATACCCGGGATTACGACGATCAGTGGAATGAGGAATTTCAAGAGCGCAGCAAAGGCGAGACCTTTTTGCGCTTCTGCCAAATTCTCGGCACCGAGGGCCCGTTGAATGATGTACTGGTTGAAGCCCCAGTAAGAGAAGTGAAGCACCCATAGACCACCGAGCAGTGTCCAAATGCCTGGCAGATCGCCATAGCTTGGATGATCGCGGTCGAGGATCATTTCGAAATGCCCCGGGAGCTCGCCCATGAGCGTGTTGAGACCGCCCATGGCGCCGCGGTCCCCGCCGACCATTGAGAGCACGAGGATCGTAATCGCAAAGCCGCCAAGGATCAGGATGACCACCTGAATGATATCGGTCAGCGCCACTGCTTTGAGACCGCCATAAAGAGAATAAAGGAGCGCAAAACCGGCCAGCATGGCCATGCCTGTAAACACGCCGAGGCCCGTCACGGCTTGGATCGCCAAAGCGCCGCCATACAAGACTGTGGTCAGGTTCACTGCGGTAAACAGGAAGATCCAGAACACCGCCATAATCGTCTTGACGCTTGGCCCGAACCGAGTCTCGAGGAACTGCGGCATCGTGTAGATCCCGCGCTTCAGGAAAATCGGCAGGAAGAAAGCCGCGACGATGATCAAAACCAAGGCCGCTTGCCACTCATACGCGGCGATTGCGAGACCAACGACGAAGCCCTGACCTGATTGGCCAATGATCTGTTCGGCTGAAATGTTGGCGGCA
The DNA here is from genome assembly GCA_013213785.1 of Henriciella sp. Lineage (GTDB taxonomy): Bacteria > Pseudomonadota > Alphaproteobacteria > Caulobacterales > Hyphomonadaceae > Henriciella. The sequence goes on from JABSPZ010000019.1 coordinate 37,541, forward strand.
ATCAATGAGGCGCCAATCGCCCACCATGGCAGCGCCTTGCCAGCGAGGAAGTAATCCTCGGTGTCCTTAGTCTCGCCCGCAGGTTCGCGGGACACAAAAATAGCAATGGCGAAGAGCGCGACCGCATATAGGCCGACAATCACCAGATCGATGGTGTCCAATGACATGACTTATAATCCTCCCTGGAGCGAGTGCGTGCTCGTCCTTACCCTAGCCCTACGCAATACGTGACAGCGATGTCAACACCCATCCCTTATCGTGCGCAGCCCAGCTTATTGTTCAGCGGGGTCAGAGACCGGCGGTAAGAGCTCTGCAGCAAGGTTCTCCAGCAGAGTGCCCTCTTCCGTTCCAGAGGGAAAATTTGTTTGGGCGGACGCCAAATCCAAGCGCGCTTGATCCGAGTCTGCCATGACGACGCGGGCTCGGATGAGTCGCAACCAGCCATCAATATCATTGGGATCTTGCTCTAGGCGCACGGCCAGTCCTTCAACCATGCCTTCAATCATCGCCGCCTGCTCATCCGCAGTCATGGCTTCGATTCTGGCGCGGGCCTCCGGGTCTATTGCGGGGGCAGCGGCGCGTTCTTGTAGCATCTGCAAAACGCGCTGACGCTCGCCGACAATGTTCTCATCGCCCTGTGACAGCTCGATGGCGACATTATAGGCAGCGAGCCCTTCTTCGATCCGACCAAGCCGCAAGTAAGAGCGCGCCAATAGGACATAACCATCCGGCGGAGGATTGGGATCGGCTACAAGGCGATCCTTAAGCTCGACCACCAGGCCATCCAATGTATCCGGCAATGCAGCCGTTTGCTGAGCTTGATATTCTGCGAAACTGATGGGCTGGAGGCCTGGGCTTCCCACTTGCGTGTAGACGCCCACACCACCGAGCAGGAGAACGGCTGGAACGATGGCGACCACGGCTGACTTTAGCTTGCGCTCTGACGCGATCTTTTCCGGCGCATCGAGCAAATCCAGTATTCGGCGATCCAACGCATCACGCGCTTCCAAAGCGGCATCGGGGCTGAGCCGTCCTGCGGCCTCGTCGAGGTCGACCGTTGCGCGCTGCTGTTTAGCTTCGTCCAGGGCGCCCGGCCCGGCTTCAGGTACAGTCCGCAAGAACGGTAGCACCAAATAGGCGACCGTTGCGAGCAATAGAGTGAAGAAGATGACCCAGATCATTTGGCGCTCGGCGTCTCGCTTAATACTTCCGCGACGCGGGCTTTATCGGCTTCGCTAAGTCCCGCGCGGTCCGGCAGGGCTTGCCCGGATCGTAAACGTGCGAGGAACCAGATGAGGCCGATCAGAACGAGGAAAATAGGTCCGGTCCAAAGCAAGATCGTGTTCATTTGCAATGGCGGCGACATCAGCACGTAGTCGCCATAACGCTCACGCAGATATTCGCGCGCTTCGTCATTGGTATCGCCCGCTTCGACACGTTTGCGGACTAGGTTGCGCATGTCTTCGGCAAGCGGTGCGTTGGAATCATAAATCGATTGGTTCTGGCAGACGACGCATCTGAGGGTCTTCGAGATCGCCTCGGTTCGTGCGTCGACTTCTTCCGGGCTTTCCGCGCTGCCATCTTGGGCGACAGCAATCGTGACCGACCAAAGCGCCGCCATGAGAAGAACGATTAGCGCCCTCATGATACAGATTCACTTTCCATCGCGTCGATCACCGGGCGGATTGTTTTGGTCCAAACTTCGGGTGTGATTGGGCCGATTTGTTTGTAGCGAATGCGGCCAGATGGATCGAGCACGAACGTCTCTGGCGCGCCTGTAACGCCAATTTTGATGACAAGCTCGCTCTCAGCGTCGAAGACAATCGCCTCATAAGGATCACCATGCTTCATAAGCCAGGCGAGCGCATCCTCGCGGTCATCACGCCAATTTATGCCAACAATCCGAACCGTGTTATCGCGCGACAACTCCATCAAGGTCGGGTGCTCTTGAAGGCAGGCGACGCACCAAGAGCCAAACACATTGACCAGGGTCACCTCTCCGACCAGATCGTCTTGGCTCACCGTGACAGCCTCATCGCGCAGCTCTGACAGCTCAAACGTGGGCATTTCGCGATCGATCATCTCGGTTGGAATAACGCTTGGGTCCCTGGTCAATCCAATTGCCAGAAAGATCACCAAGACCCCAAACAGGCCGACGGGAAGCAGGCGCGATAGTTTCATCTCTCTACTCCGCTGCTACAGGTTGCGCGGCTGGTGGTTTCGCCCGCCCTGCCGCAAAGGCGTGACGCCGATCAGCGACAGAGACCAATCCGCCTACCGCCATCATCAGCGCGCCAATCCAGATCCAAATCACCAAAGGATGATAATAGACGCTCACCACCCAGCCATCTTCCGGGTTTCCTTCGCCCTTGGCCGCATAGAGGATCCGAAGCGCGCCGATTTCCATAGAGCCTTCGGTCGTATTGTTCCGTTCAACCGGATACATGCGCTGCTCAGGATTCAGAGTCGCAACGAAATTGCCATTGCGTTCGATCACCACGCGCCCGGTTTCGGCGATGAAATTGGGGCCCTGTGCGCGGTCGACGCCCTCCAGGCGGAACTCATAGCCTGACACGGAAATGCTCTCGCCGATTTTGAGGCGGTCCACTTCTTCATCCGCCCAAACGCCCATGGCCACAACGCCGACGGTGCAGACGGCGAGACCGAGATGTGCGAGCGCAAATCCATGCGTCGCGCCAGGTAAAAGTGCGAAGCGTTTTAGCAGGTTTCCGAGCGTGCTCTTGGTCTCGCCCACACGAAGTTTGCGTGCATAATTCGCTGCTGTCCCGAAGAACAACCAGACCGCAAGCCCCATCCCGAGCGCGCCAAATACTGTCTTCCCAAAGATCATGACCGCAATCGTCACGGGGATTGCGGCGACGGCCATGATCAGAAGCGTTTTGCGAATGCGCTGCCAGCTATCGCTGCGCCATTTCATCAACGGGGCCACAGCCATAAACAGAATGAGCACCGCCATGATCGGCCCGAACGTGCGCTCAAAATATGGCGGGCCGACGGTGATTTTGTCGCCAGTCATGGCATCGATCACGAGCGGATAGAATGTTCCCAGAAAGACGGTCGCAGTCGAAACGACAAGCAAGATATTATTGAGAACCAGGCCTGCCTCGCGGCTTTCAAACTCAAAGCTAGCGCCATGGGCAATCCGGTTCGACCGCAGCGCATAAAGCGTTAAAGCGCCGCCGGTCGATAGGATCAGAAGTCCTAGAATGAAGATCCCGCGGTCAGGGTCGACGGCAAAGGCGTGAACGCTGGTCAGCACGCCGGATCGAACAATGAAGGTTCCAACCAGGCTGAGCGAGAAGGTTGTGATCGCCAGCAAGAGCGTCCAGCGAATAAAACTTCCCCGCGCTTGCGCGACGAGGGTCGAGTGCAAAAGCGCGGTTCCCGCGAGCCACGGCATGAAGCTGACATTCTCGATAGGGTCCCAGAACCACCAGCCGCCCCAGCCGAGTTCATAATAGGCCCAGACACTGCCAAGCACGATGCCAATGGTCAGGAAACTCCATGCCATCAGCACCCAGGGGCGCACCCATCTGGCCCACATCGCATCGACCCGGCCTTCAATCAGAGCCGCGACGGCAAATGAAAACGCGACTGAGAAGCCGACATAGCCGAGATACAAGAATGGCGGGTGAAGCGCCAAACCGGGGTCCTGCAAAAGCGGATTTAGTCCTACGCCATTTGCAGGGATCGGCGATAGGCGTTCGAACGGATTGGAGGTGAAAATCAGGAAGGCCAGAAACCCAGTCGTAGTTAGACCTTGAATGGCAATCGCCCGCGCCCGCAACCCAGATGGCAGCGTCTTGCCGAACCAAACCATGGCCGCGCCAAACAGGGCCATCACCATGACCCAGAGCAGCATGGAGCCCTCATGGTTCCCCCATGTGCCGCTGAACTTATAGATCATCGGCTTGCTCGTATGGGAGTTGGTCGCGACCAATTTCACACTGAAGTCTGAGATCATGAAGGCATGCGCAAGCAGCGCAAAGGCGAGCACGCAAAACATCGCCTGCGCAATCGCGGCGCGGTCGGCAAACGCCATCGCGCGGCGGTCATTCTGATGCGCACCTTGCAGCCCAAGCCATCCCTGCAGCGCGCTGATTAAAAGCGCGAGGATTAGGGCAATCTGTCCAATCTCAGCGAGCATGGGGCCTCTTTAAGAAAAAGGCGGGCCACCACGGTCCGCCTCTTACCTGTGTATATGTCAAAGTCAGAAGCGCAAACCAATGCTTCCTCTGGCCGCAGGGTTATCCCCTACTCGGCCGCAACCTTAGCCGCTTGCTCGTTCAACACGTGAAGCGGTGGCTCACAAGCCCAGTCAGCGATTTGTTCCAGGTCATAGTGACGGCACGCTTCCATCAGCATGCGCACTTCCGTCCACATATCGCCGTCCACGATCGGCATGAACAGGTCGGCGATATTATCGATGCCGAGATAGGTGCGGACACCGGCGTTTTTCAACTTAACGAAGGGTCCGATGGAATTGTGAAGTGGTCCCTGCATTGGCAGCTGCTTCATTGAGAGCGCTGCGGATGGGCAGATGACGATGCCGACATCGGCTTCCTTACAAAGCGCCGCGATCCGGTCTTGCTCGCTCTCATCTTTCGCAGACACCGAGATGGAGTGAATGCCGTAGACGCGGCCCTGCATGCCGTGCTCGATGGTTTTCAAGCAGAGCAGTTCTGTCTCGTGCTGGAACGGGTTGTTCTCTTGGTCGACATGGACTTCAACCATTTTGTTGAGCTCTTTCGCCGTTTGCATGACGATGTCTAGGTGCTTCTCTTCTTGCGGGCGATCGCGGGACGGCAGGCCGCCGCAGAAATCAGCAAGCTTACAAGCCTCGATATACTGTTCGCGAGAGGCTTCGTCCAAGACGCCTTCAAGCGGCTGAACCCCGATTTCAAAGCGAATTTTATCCTTGAACCGTTCTTTCACTTCGACGGCCGCATGGATCGGCTTGAGGCCAATGATGCTGTCCGCATCCACCATGGTGCGGCAATATTGTGAGCCCTGGTCGACAACGGTCTGCAGCGCGCGAGAGATCCGCTCGACAAGATCTTCGTGCGTGTAGTTCTCTTTTAGGTGACGATAGAGTTCCCACTTCTTTTCCATATCGGCGAAGCCCAGAGCGAGGTTCTCTGGAGAGATGAGATAGGCCTTGTCGAAATGACCGTGATGGTTAGACCAGCCGCCGCGCTCACGAACCAGTTCGAGGAAACGGGTGCGCAGATCCCAAGGACGATCTTCGCCGCCCATTTTATAAGAGTATGTCCCTTCTTCGAGGTCAGACAGGACCAATTCAATCGTGTCGCGGGCGACCTGGCGGTCGGTGTAGAGCGGAATACCGTGCTTTACAGACAGCGAGCGAATGCTGGCGGCATCAGAGGCTTCATCATAAGTTGAGTCGCCGGTCAGGATGTTGACTACGAAATCAACTTTGCCGTCTTGGATCAGCGTTTTGATGTTTGGCTCTTCGTCGCTGGAAATCTTACGCGCTGCGATCGACTCGACACCCTTCTCAGCCAAGAAGCGGTGCGTGCCAGGCGTCGCATAAAGACCAACCCCGATGTCGGACATTTTGCGGCAGGCCTCGAGCAGAAACTCTTTGTCCTCTGCAGCGCCTGCGCTGATCAAAAGCGAGCGCTTTTGGCCCCGCGCCAGCATCTTCAGGTTGAAGCCGATGAGATCAATTTTTGAATGGGTGTCCAGCGCTGCCATGGTTAGTCCTCTCCTTGAGCCGTGTTCGCCATCGCCGCCGAGCGCGCAAACGGCCTGAACATGGTTCGATTCCCAAATGTGTCAATCGACACGTTTTCGTTTTTTGTGCGTAACCAGTTTGGTTGGCCTGCAAAACCATTGCAAACACAACAAAGCAAGCCCTTCTAAGCCGAAGGGCCTGCAATTCTCTGTGATGAATTCAGATACTAAGCCTTTGCAGGCAGCAGCTTTGGATTTCTGAGGAGAGCCGCGCTGATCAAGGCGACCAGCAAGCCGACGGGGAAAATCTCCACAAATGTCATGGGGATACGTAAGAGCGGATTTTCGTATCCCGCCATCATCTCTTCGAGCTTGGCGACCTTTTCTGCCAATTCCTCTCCGGCAAAGCCCTTCGCCTCGTATCCGGCAACAGTGCTCTCAACATACGCTTCGACCCAAGCAAAATCTGTCAGGTGCAGGCTGGTTTCCCATGAGACGACATAGAACACGGCGGCGACGGCTGCGATACCGGTCCCCAGACCAAAGGTCGGCAAGAATTTAATGACACCGCCAAGCTCTTTATCGCGGTACCTTTTGATGCCGACAAAGATCAAAGACAAGACAATGATCATGGTCAGATAGCCTTGCAGCTGTGACCCACTGCCATCGCTCAGCATCATTCCTGTGAGCATGATCCCTATAATCACGACGCCAGCAATCGCGCCGTAGACAAGCATTATACGAAACATAGTTTTCTCCCTTAGGTTCAAAATCATGTCGCAATGCATGATCGAACCCTGCCCCATCCGCTATCGCCCGTTTGGGTGATTTTCGCGAATGACCAGGAAATCACCCTACGGGATGAGTTGCAAATCCTTGGCTTTCTGGACCGCTTGCAAACGCTGATTGACGTCGAGTTTTTCATAGAGTTTCGCGATGTGCGTCTTCACCGTGTTTGGCGAGACGTGCAGCAAGTCAGCGATTTGTTTGTTGGAATGACCGTCGGCCAGACGTTCAAGAACGGCGTATTCTCGTTTTGTAATTCCGAGTGTCTCTAATGCCGCTTGATTTAGGCAAAAGGCGTCTGCCTTTGCTTTCGGGGTGAGCACCCGACCGAGCCAGAGTCCAAGCGCGGCAAATCCGAGCGCGATCAAAACTATGTAGATCTCGGTCGTGAAGGATCGCGCCATGTATTGGTATTCAAGCCATTGCAATCCGAGAACAAGCACGGCCAGTAAAGCTGCATAGATCAAGATCGATCGAGTCATTTTGAGACCATGCCCAAGCCTCGCGCGTTAGGCCAGTACCGACGCATCGCAATCGGGGATATTCTCCTCTCGGTGGAGCTATCTTCGTAAAAAATCGCGTTTCAGGGGAACCCAAATGGCTCAATTGTGTGCAGAACACGGCTGAAGCTCGTAAGTTGCGACGCTTTAATGTTCAGAATAATTCAACAAATACAGCCTATTAACACAGAACCTATTCCGTGAAATGTCAATTTGGTGTAACCATTGCAAGCATGACACGGTTGAAATGCTGTGGAGTCTCGCATTTTTGCCCCAGTCGAGAGTATACTGAAGATCATGAGTGACGCACCTACCCCCGATAAAATGAACCCTTCCGACGCAATTGAACGTTTGCAAGCGGCGCAGAAAGCTTCTGGCTGGCTCGCTTGGGGCGGTCTGGGACTGGCCTTCTTGTGGTGGGTCGCGGCCTTGGTTGGCACGGTGGCAATGCTCGGTGCAGAAACGATTGGCGAACTCGACCCAACGCTGGTCGTCGCGGGTTTGATCGCGATTATCTTGCCGGGCCTGATGCTCGTCCTTTCTGGAATGATGGCGCGGGAGCAAGCGCGCTCCACCGCGGCAAATGCCCTCGTATTGGAAGCCGCAGCGCGTCTCCTGCTTCCGGCTGAGACCATGGCGGATGAAGCCAAAACGTTCGCCAGTGAAATGTCGAGCGCTTCTGCTGAGGTCGATCGGTCCATGGGGCACGCGCTCTCCGCTATGAAAGCTATGTCCGCCGAAATCGGAGATGAGCGTCAGCGCCTTGAGTCGGTAACTTATGCCAGCGCTGACAATGCACGTGAGCTCGCCTCGCGGCTTGGCAATGAGCGCAATGGTCTTGAGCAGCTCGCCAAAGACTTGCGTGAGCAGACCGATCTCTTGAACGAAGCGATTCCGGAACAAGCTCGCCTAATGGTCGATTCAGCGAAAGCTGCTGCGACCGAAGTCAGCGCCGCTGAGGATGCTCTTCAAGGCCGACTGACAAGCCTCGACCAGACTGGCCGAAGCCTCGCTCAAAAGATTTCAGCAATGGACACGCTTGCCGCTGAAGCCGGTGAGCGCAATGAGACCCTGCTCTTCGCCATCGCCCGCATGGAAGAGAAACTGGAACAGTCTCGCAAAACAGTTGAGACCGCTGCCCGCGCAGGTGAACTCGCGGCAGCAGCAGCAGGAACGACGGGCGACCGCCTCATGGAATCGGTCAAGATCGCTTTAGACGGCGCGAAAGACGCGAGCAGCCAAATCCAGAACCAAACATTCGAAGCCTCCGAATCCGCCGCGCGTGCGCTCGCGGAATTGAAGGAAGCTGGCCAACAAGCCGCAGCAGCGGTCCGTGCTGCGGGTATGGCGGCGCGCGCCGAAATGGACATTGCCGAACGCCGCGCCACGAATACGAGCCACGCGCTCCTGCAGAAGACAAAGTCGCTTGAAACTCGCGTGACGAGCGAAACGCTTGAGGCTGAGCCGGCGGCAGATCCTATTCTTGAACCAGAGACTGAGGCCGAGGCAGAGCCAAAGGCGCAAGCCGTGGTGCAGTCTCCGTCGCGAGCGGTGGAAGAAGATCTTTTCGAAGCGAGCGCCAATCGTATGGCGAAAGCGATGTCGGAAGAGGATGCTTCTGACGATGACGAAGCGTTAGTGCTGTCCAATGGCAGCAACGGATCCGAAGATCATTCAGACGATGTCTTCAGCGACGACGATGCGCCGGTTCGGCTGGAAAAACCTGTCGCCTCCGCAAGGCCGCCACGAACGGGTGAGTCTCTCAGTGACATCATCGCCGATATGGAGCGCGACGAGCGCTCAATCCTGTCACGTGAAGAAACCGCTGAAGCGCTTCTCGGACAGCTGCAGGATTCCGGCATCAAGCTGACAGATATCTTCCGTCCGAAAGACAAAAAGAAAATCGCGGTTGCAGCCCGTAAAGGCGAAGATCAACGACGCTCTGCGATCAATGCGCAGGTCGGCCGCCAAGTCGAGCGCGTCCGCCAGCGTCTGCGCGGGAATTTGGAAATGATGACGCTCGCGCGCGACTTCCTAGCGCTCGAAGAGTCAGACGCGCTCAATGCGCTTGAGAACACGCATGCGTCGAACAAGAATGCGAGCGCCCGTTTGGCGACATACCTCTTGCTCGACGCAGCAGTGACTTAAGGCCTACTCGCCAATCCAGTCGAATTCTGGCTCTTCCCACCACGGGAAGAAGCTCGGCATGCCATCAGAGACTTTCACCGGATAGACCGGCTTACGCTTCTCTAGGAAGCTCATGACGCCCTCGCGGGCATCATCTGTCTGACCACGAGAATAGATCGCGGCACTGTCGACAATATGGGCGTCCATTGGATGGCTCGCACCGAGCATGCGCCACATCATGTGACGGGTAAGCGTCGTCGAAACAGCGGCAGTGTTTTCCGCAATCTCGTTCGCCATCGCGCGAGCGACGGTCATCAGGTCCGCTTGAGAATGGACAGAATGAATAAGGCCGCCTTTCAGCGCTTCTTCAGCTGGGAACACGCGGCCGGAATAGCACCATTCAAGCGCCTGCTGAATGCCAACCAAGCGTGGCAGGAACCAGCTCGAGGCGGCTTCCGGGTTGATGCCGCGGCGGTTAAACACGAAGCCGAAACGGGCATTGTCAGATGCAATCCGAATATCCATTGGCAGCTGCATGGTCACGCCGACACCAACCGCGGCGCCATTGATCGCGCCGATCACGGGCTTCAAGCTATCAAAGATCCGAAGCGTGAGACGACCACCGCCATCTCGCTGGATGTCGACCTTGTTGGTACGTCCAATTTCGCCAGTGTCGGCGCGCGCTTCATAGTCAAATGTCTTGGCACCTTCTGACAGGTCAGCCCCAGCGCAAAATGCGCGGTCGCCCGCGCCGGTCACGATCACCGCTCGGATATCATCATTGGCGTCCGTTTTATCGAACGCATCAATCATTTCGTACATCATCTTGCCGGTGAAGGCGTTCATTTTGTCTGGGCGATCTAGGGTCAGAATCGCAATCTGCCCTTCCTGCTCAAGTTTGATATGCTCGTAATCGCCGAGGCTTGTCATAGCACTCTCCTATCTTGGTTCTGGCGACAGGAAGCGATTTCTGTTCGCAATCGTCAAGCGTGACGCAGCGTTGCCCCTTTTGAAAGCGTGACGCATGTGTCATCTTTCGTTAAAATACCCCGTCCCAAAGTGGATCGCACAGGAGCGTAGAATGGCTGAGTTTGACTATATCGTTGTAGGTGCAGGCAGCGCCGGATGTGTGCTGGCGAACCGGCTAACCGAGGATGGAAAGTCGACCGTTCTGTTGCTTGAAGCTGGCGGCAAAGACACCTCCCCGATGATCCATATCCCGGTTGGGTACGCGACCACGCTGAAAGATCCAAAGGTCAATTGGCTCTATGAAACAGAGCCAGACCCAGGCACGCATGACCGCGTTCACACTTGGCCGCGCGGTAAGGTTCTAGGCGGTTCATCTTCGATCAATGGCCTTCTCTACATTCGGGGTCAGCGCCAGGACTATGATGGCTGGGCGCAGCTGGGGCTGCGTGGTTGGTCTTATGATGACCTGCACCCTTACTTCCTACGCAGTCAGCACCAAGAGCGCGATGGCATGGACGGTCACGCGAAAGGCGGCCCGCTCAACGTGTCTGACGTGACCGAGAAGCACCCTGTCTCAGACGCCGTCATCGAAGCGGGTAAAGCCATGGGTCTGTCCCACCGCGATGTGAATGGTGAGGATCAAGAAGGCGTGGCTTATTATCAGCTGACGGTTAAAAATGGTCGCCGCTGCAGCGCCGCTGTCGCCTATCTCAACCCGGCTAAGAAACGCCAGAACTTGCAGATCGAAACCAAGGCGCTCGCGGCCCGCGTCCTGTTCGAAGGCAAACAAGCCATTGGCGTTGAGTACACACAAAACGGACAAACAAAGACCGCTAAAGCGCGCGGTGAAGTGATCCTTGCAGGCGGCGCGATCAACAGTCCGCAACTGCTGGAGCTATCCGGTATTGGTCATCCGGAGGTCCTGAACGCGAATGGGATTGAGATCGTGTCTGCTCTACCCGGCGTTGGCGAGAACCTGCAGGACCATTTCGTGATCGGCAATCGCTACCGCATGAAACCAGGCAGCCCTTCGGTGAACCAACAATCGCGCGGCCTGGCGATGATTGGGGAAGTGTTCAAATACCTCATCCAGCGCAAAGGCTTGCTGACGCTCTCTGCTGCCCACGTCGCCGCCTTCATCAAGACGCGCCAAGAACTCGCGACGCCAGATGTTCAATACCACATTTTGCCGGCCACGATGGATCTGCAAAAGATGACTGAGACCGGCGATATGGAGCTTGAGAAGCAGCCGGGCATTACAATCGCGCCGTGTCAGCTGCGGCCGGAAAGCCGTGGCAGCGTGCATATCAAATCGGGGAATCACGACGCGCACCCGGCGATCAAACCGAATTATCTGCACGACCCGCTGGATCAACAAACCGCGGTGGCTGGCCTGCGATGGGCCCGAGAGCTGGCGGCGCAACCGGCGCTCGCACAATACATCGAGCATGAGTTGGAGCCGGGAGAAGCGCTGCAATCAGATGACGAGCTGCTGGAGTTCGCCCGCGAAACTGGCGGCACAATCTATCACCCGGTCGGCACCTGTAAGATGGGCGCCGACGGCGACACGATGGCCGTCGTGGATGACCAACTGCGTGTCCGCGGGGTTGAAAACCTGCGCGTCGTCGATGCCTCAGTCATGCCGCGTCTGGTCAGCGGCAATACGAATGCGCCAACCATTGCGATCGCCGAGAAAGCAAGCGATATGATCCGTATGGCGGCGAAAGAAGGCGTAACGGCGTAGATCCATGCCCGGCGATATTCCAATTGAAGCGCTCTTCGCGCCCTTCTTCGTGCTCTCTGTCGCAATTGAATGGTGGTCGGTGAAAACCGGTCGCGCCAAAGGGCGTTATGAGACCGCCGACGCGATTACGAGCATGACAATGGGGCTCGGCAACGCGATTGTCGGGACGCTGACAGGTGTCGCCGCGATTTGGATTATGATGCTGGTCTGGCCTTATCGCGTCATGACCTTTCCGAACACATGGTGGAGCTTCCTGATCGTGTTCGTGCTGTATGACTTCGTCTATTACTGGAAACACCGTTTCGCGCACCGCGTCCGCTGGTTCTGGATGGAGCATGTGACCCATCATTCCAGTAAGCACTACAATCTCACAACGGCACTCAGACAGCCTTGGTTCGGCCCGTTTACCGGATTGATTGTTGTGGGATGGGCGCTTGTCCTTCTTGGCTTCCACCCGGCCTTTATCGGCATCGCGGGCGGGATCAACCTGGTCTATCAATTCTGGATCCACACCGAGGCGATCGATAAGTGTCCGCGCTGGTTTGAAGCCATCTTCAATACGCCGAGCCATCACCGCGTCCATCACGCGACCAATCCACGATACCTCGATGCCAATTATGCTGGGGTCTTCATCATCTGGGACAAGATGTTTGGCTCGTTCATTCCCGAGCAAGCCGATGACAAGCCGGACTATGGCATCGTCAAACCGCTGAATACGTACAATCCAATTGTCGTCGCGTATCACGAGTTTGGAGGACTATTGAAAGACTGTTGGTCAGATGGCTTGCGCCCTTTGACTTGGCTGAAGCGCGCCGCGAATGCACCGGGCTGGAGCCCAGACGGCAATCATAACCGCACCGAAGAAATCCGCGCGCAGTGGAAAGCGAAACAGGACGCGTCTTAGACCGCCGGCACAGGTAAGACCTGAGCGTGTTTGACACTGCCATAAGCGAAGCTGGTATCAATGCTCGCAATTCCTGGGACGCGTTGTAACTCGCGCCGTACGAACCGCTCATAGTTATCTAGATCGGACGCAATCACGCGCAGCAGGTAATCGGATCGTCCCGTCATCAGCCAGCAGTCCATGACCTGCGGCATATTTTGGATCGCCTTTTCGAATTTGGAAACCACCGCGTCTCCATGTCGTTCCAACTTGATCCGGATGAAGACCGTTACAGGCAGTCCCCAAGTCTTCTGATCAACCAGCGCGGTATAGCCTTTGATAACGTTCTGCTCCTCGAGCAAACGCACGCGCCTCAAACAAGGGCTAGGAGATAGGTTCACTCGGTCAGAAAGATCCTGATTGGTGAGGCGACCTTCGGCCTGTAAGGCCTGAACAATTTGGCGGTCTTTGCTATCCACGAGCATATCCTTAGCAAATTCTGCCAATTATTATGGATTATGTGATCATATTTGGAAACCCCTGCGCCAAGCTCTGGACTATTCTAGCGTGAACGGAGGCGTATTATGTTTGATGACACCAAGACTGGCTTTTCCACGCGCGCGATCCATCATGGGTATGACCCGCTAGAGGCCGAGGGCGCGCTCACGCCGCCGCTTCATCTCACATCAACATTTGCATTCGCGACAGCAGAGCAAGGCGGCGCTCGATTTGCAGGCGAGTCCGAGGGGCACATTTATACAAGAATATCTAATCCAACGACGGACTTGCTCGAACGCAGAATGGCTTCGCTAGAGGGCGGCGAAGCCGCTGTTGCCATGGCCTCCGGCATGGGCGCAATCACGTCCGTTCTGTGGAGCTTTCTCCGGGCGGGTGATGAGCTGATCACCGACAAGACGCTTTATGGATGCACCTTCGCTTTCTTTCAGCATGGCTTGAGGCGATTTGGGATTACCGTTCGGCATGTTGATTTGACCAACCCGCTGGCGCTCCAAACGGCCATCTCTGACCGCACCAAAGTCGTCTATTTCGAAACACCGGCCAATCCAAACATGCGCCTGGTCGATATCGCGGCGATCAGCGCGATCGCACGGCGTCACGGCGCCAAGACAATTGTCGACAACACTTACGCAACGCCCGTGCAAACCCGGCCAATTGAACACGGGGCGGACATCGTCGTTCACTCAGCGACCAAATATCTTGGTGGGCATGGTGACCTCGTCGCAGGCATTGCGGTTGGCTCATCGGAGGATATGGCTGAGGTGAGAATGGTCGGGGTTAAAGATATGACGGGGGCCGTTTTGGCGCCCTTCAATGCGATGTTGATCTTACGCGGTCTCAAAACGCTTCAGCTCCGCGTTGAGAGACATGCCGCGAGTGCGCAGCAAATCGCTGAAGCGTTGCAACAGCATTCCAGCGTCGCCATCGTCCACTATCCGGGCTTGTCCGATTTCCCGCAGCATGAACTCGCCGCGCGGCAAATGAATGGCTTTGGTGGCATGATCGCGTTCGAGCTTAAAGGCGGCTACGCCGCAGGAATCGAGATGATGAACCGCTTGCGCTTGGTGCGGCGTGCCGTCAGTCTCGGCGATGCGGAAAGCTTGATCCAGCACCCCGCAAGCATGACGCACTCGACCTATACGAGAGATGAGCGAGAAGCACACGGCATCAGCGAAGGCCTAGTTCGCCTCTCGGTTGGACTGGAGAGTGTGGAGGATATTCTGGGGGATCTTCACCAAGCCATGGGCACGAATGAAAGCGCGGCAGCTTAAGCGTTTCAGGCTTTCTCGAACACAACGCTGAAATTGTTGGCGGGCATATCGATGACCTTGAGAAGTTCGAGCCCGGCCCGCTGAGCCAACGGTAGAATGTCGAGATCCAAATCACGCACACCCCAGGACGGATCGCGGCGTTTCAGATCCTCGCTAAACCGCGCATTGGATGGCGCGATATCGCCATCGCGTGCGAACGGGCCATAGATCAACAACCGGCCGCCCGGGCGTAACAGTCGACCCGCCCCGCTGATCAGTCCAATGGCGGCAGCAAAGGGTGCGATATGGATCATGTTCGCGCAGAACAAACCGTCCCATGGCGCCTGTGTTTCAGCATCGCCCCAATGATCCGCAGTCGTGTCGACGGTGAGCGGCCCGCTTAAACGCTGATGCCCTTCATGGTCCCGCCAAGCCGCTTGGCTGGCTTGGCTCACCGGATCGATATCAGAGTAAGTCCATGCGAGATCTGGCGCAGCCGCTGTAATATGAGCGCCATGCTCGCCCGTGCCGGAAGCGATCTCCAAAATCGAGCCCTGCACAGGCATCACTCTCAAAAACGCATCGCGAACGACGTCCTTGTTCCGACCAATCGATGGCGAAAAGCGGCGACCGTCTTCCGTCGTATCGCGTTTTTCGAGCGCCAATGGCTGACCGGACTTCGCCTTTTGATAGGTCGCGTTTTCATCTGTCATGAGCGGCCAACTGTCTTGAACGGAGAACTAGATAGAAGGCAAACCCCGTCGCAACGCCAGGGACAAAAGACAATGGAATTGCGATCCACCCATGCTTGATGCCAGCGGCCCCGCGCTCGTGGATGATCCAGGCGAATAAGATCAACGCACACAAGATGACATCGAGCGAATACCCCGTTGAGAAGGGGTTCACGAAACCTGCAGCAAACGCCCCAAACACATCTCCGCTCTGGAGCAGAGGTGGCACGACGATGATGGCGAACAATACCGCAAAGGCTGCGCTCAAACCCGCAATAACGGATTCGAAGATGGATTTTGACATGCTGGCCTCCCGATAGCCCTCTCGCGGAGATTACCCTTGGGAGGCAGAATTACTAGCTGCGCGGCTCGAAACGATCCCGCAGGGTAGGTTTCAAGATTTTGCCATTCGCATTGCGCGGCAGCGGCTCATCCTGGAATTGGATCTCCACCGGCACTTTGAACGCCGCGATTTGATTGCGAACGTGGGCGCGAAGTTCATCCTCACTGACATTCATATCCGGCTTCAGCTGCACAACCGCGCCAACTTCTTGGCCGAGGATTTTGTGCGGAATGCCAACCACGGATGCGTCCATAACTGCAGGGTGATCGTAGAGCGCGCTCTCCACCTCGATGCAGTAAATGTTCTCGCCGCCGCGGATCAGCATGTCCTTCGCGCGGTCAACCAGATAGAGGAAGCCTTCCTCATCGCGGCGCGCGAGATCGCCGGTGACAACCCAGCCATCGACAAAGGTCTCAGCCGTGGCTTCCGGCTTGTTCCAATAGGCTTTGCAATTCATTGGCCCTTTGCACCAAAGCTCACCGACCTCGTCGGGGCCGAGAGTGTTGCCGTCTGGATCAACAATTTTCAGCTCAACCGCGCCTGGAGGATGCCCGGCGCTGTCTGGGCGGTTCACATAGTCTTCGCCAATATTGAGCGACGCCGTCGCGCATGTTTCGGTCATGCCCCAGCCATTCCCGGGCGCCGCCTCCGGAAAGCGTTTCTTGATCGTAGAGACCAGCTCGGGCGCAGAAGGCGCGCCGCCGTAAGAGACCGCTTTAATCGACGAAAGATCGTAATTGTCGCGCTCAGGATGCTCTAGCAATTGCCAAGCGATGGCTGGAACGCCGCCAACATTGGTAATGACCTCTTTCTCAATGATCGGCAGCGCTTTACCGGCATCCCACTTATATTGCGCGACGATCTTCGCCCCTTGCAGCATGCTCGGGATCAGGATCGCGAACGCCCCTGTCGCGTGAAAGAATGGGATCGCCAGAAGTGTTGCGTTCTGTTCGTTTGGATCTGGCTCAGGCGGGGTTTCCCCACGGCGCAGCAGCATCCGCATCTGGCAGGACAAAGAGTTCAACATGTTGGCGATGATCGCGCGGTGCGTTGCCAGCGCGCCCTTCGGGCGGCCGGTTGTCCCTGATGTATACATGATGGTCGCGTCGTCGTCGGGGCCGAGATCAACATCCGGCAGACCGATTTGTGCGAGCCCCGCCCAGCTGCTCGTGGGTCCAACGACGCTGTCCATAGTGGTGACACGTGGATCCGTCTCATTCTCGCCGCCGCGTGCGATGATGATGGATTTCAGCTCTGGCAAGTTTGGCAAGCTATCGCGAATACGATCCATAATCTGCGGGTCGATCACCGCGACTTTCGCGCCGCTATCTTTCAACCCGTATTCAAGCTCGTCGCCGGTCCACCAGGAATTCATTGGCGTTGCAATCGCGCCAATCGAAAGCGCCGCAAAGAATGGAACCGGCCATTGCGGATAGTTCCGCATGATCACAGCAATCCGGTCGCCCTTTTGGACGCCGTAGGTGTCCTGAAGCGCTTTTGCGAAATGCTCTACGGCGCGCGCGAAAGCGGAATAGGTGACGCGCTCATCTTCATAGACCAGATAGTCGCGCGCTCCGAATTGGGGCTCCGCGAGTTGGAAGATTGCCCGAATGGTTGGCGGCGCATCCGGATAGACTTTCATCTCGACCCCGCCGACCACGCCATCCGCGAGTTTGAGCGGCGAGTCGGATGCGGCAATCGCCGCGTTCGCTTGCGCGATTGAAATGACGGGCCAGCCTTCAGGGAGCGCTGCTACGGCCATGGGGTTCCTCCGGATATTGTATCTTTGTTCTATCCGGATATGCGGCATGCGCCGCCCCTACGGAAGGGGCGACGCTGCGGCAGGTCTGAAATTGTTTCGTTTCTGCGCCGGTTTTGCGCGAAAGATCGGGCGATCTAGTCGATTTCGACGCCCAAGCTATCGAATTCAAAATCGGCGAGCGCCTCCAGTGTCATAGGATCATCGAGCGCCAGAACCAGAGGTTCAACTCTTTCGATCACAAAAACGGGGGTCGCGGTGGTTTCAGCGACGATGATTGGCGGATCGGCTTCCGCCAAAATCTCATTATCTATTTCAGGGTCGGCCGGCATCATGGCGAAGGCAAAAAATGTTGCAATACCGGCTAAAAGAATCGTCAAAAACGACTGCATGGAGGTGGCTCACGATAACTCTACACTCCCCAGCACCTCGCAAACCGTATGCCAGTTTCCCCAGTAAGGCGAGTTACATTTCGCAGAGATCACACCTCTATTGTCACCCTGGCCTCTTCGCCTATTTTCCGAAATCACAGAAGCGAACCGTGCGGTCCGTTCCATCGGGTTCCGTCAGATTGTACATCGGACCTGTAAGCTCGGCGCTGTCGCACAAATATCCGATCTGATACATGTCCAAAATATACTCATTGCCGGGCGTCAGAGCGTTAGCGAGCATGATATCAGCCGCCTCTTGGTGCTCACCTAGACGGAACCGGAATTGAAACTCTTCCATGGGCGAAACGCCGCCCATCTCAAGTCGTCCATTTAGGCTCGTTGCTTCACCGCGCGCATAATCGCGAAGCTCAGACGCGGCAGCCGCGTTCGGATGATCCGGATAGGTTTCGAGGAACTCGTCCAGAGCAGATATGCCGCCCCAAACTTGGTTACCTTCACCGAGTTTCAGCTCGGCCATGCGGTATAACGCACTCGCTTTTTCATCTTCGGTTGCATCTTGCTTACCGATCAGCTGCTCCAAGCGAAGGATCGCAGCCTGTTCATTTCCGGCCTCGACCAATTGATCGACCGTGCCCATGGCGAGATCAAATACGCTCGGCTCCGAGGTTTCGGCCGCTGGCGGCGCGTCCACGACCACTGGCGCTGTGTCGACTGTGCTTGAAGCGCAGGCTGCAGTGAGGGCTAAGACTGAAACGGCAATGATAGAACGCATGGTTTGATCCCTTTTCTCCATACCGTCTTGCTGGCGAGCTGCGATGGCAAGACTAAGGCGAAAATCAGGATTCAGCAGGCGCGGGGCACCAGGACGCGGTCTTCGCATAGTCGGGCAAATCGCCATACTGATGCACCGGGTCGTCTTCGCCCTCGCAAATGTATCCGGCTTCTCGAAGCATATAGAGATGTGGGTCCGTTGGGGTCAGGCCGGAGTTTTTGTAACGTGCCGCCCCTTCCTCCAAATCGCCCATGAGCACCTTATCATCAAACCAGTCCGTGATGTTTTGAAGGCCAGCGAGGCGGCGCTGGGCGTTCTCGATCTCAGTTGCGGCAAAGACTTTGTCGCGCCCTGCTGCTGAAACCCGCGCGTCCTCGGGCGCAAGCGTAACGAAGGACTCAAAATCAGCCACCGCACCGGGGAGATCATACTTTCCATCCCACCGTTTCGCAGCGCGTTGATAGGTGACTTCGACACGTTGCTCTGGTGTGAGGTCAGGGCGAGCGAGAAGGCGCGTCAACGCAGCCTCAGCAGAAACTGTGCTCGGATTGTCCGAGATCTGCTCAATCTCGGTATCGAATAAAACAGGATCGAAGGTTGCCGGGACCGTTTCACACGCCGCCACCAACAGAGCACTCGCAAAGAATAAAGTTCGAAAGGTCATACGGGCTCTTCTTGTCATTCGTATCCAATGACAACAGGCTGTGACCTGTGACTAAGGCCGAAAAACGGCGATCACTGCGCTCGTAATCTAAGCGCGTGCAAATCCATCGATTTCAGCGATATCGCCGCGGCCGAGCGCTTCGATGGCGCGGGCTGCAATGTGGCGTGCGGTCAAACCAGCCTCTTCGTACATCAGCTCTGGCTTATCCTGATCTTGGAAAGCATCAGGAAGATGCATCGTGCGGACTTTCAGGCCTGAATCCAATGCGCCAACATCTGCGAGGTGATGCAAGACAAACGCCCCGAATCCACCCTTCGCGCCCTCTTCCAAAGTGATGAGGACTTCATGTTCGCGCGCAAGGCGCTCGGTGAGCTCGGCATCGATCGGTTTTGCAAACCGAGCATCCGCGACTGTGCAAGATAGGCCCTGCGCCGCCAGCATTTCGGAGGCTTTCAAAGCCTCTTGCAAACGCGCGCCATAAGAAAGGATCGCGATGGATGTACCTTCTTTGACAATCCGGCCTTTTCCGATTTCCAGCGGCTTCAGCTGATCAGGAATTTCGACGCCAAATCCTTCGCCGCGCGGATAGCGAAACGCCGACGGGCGATCTTCAATCTCGTTT
>JABSPZ010000020.1 GCA_013213785.1 Henriciella sp.
GAGGCGGCATGAACGCCGCTAAAAACCAACCGTCGATCCTAACATTACGGTTGGGCCAGTCAGATCAGGCAGGCCATTGGCACTGACCTTACTTGAGCGATTCATAGTATTCCGCAGCAGACCAGAATCCGCTGGACAAACAAAATGCTTTCACTCAACCTTAAACGGTAGAATTGAAGGCGGTGCATTATGAATAAGCGGATTTTATGGACGGGTCAGGGCGTGATAGCCACAGCGCTTCTTGCGCTATTGATTTATTTGGTCATGTTTGTTTGGCCGGACCACGTCGTTCAAAGCAGTCACAGTGCGGTCCTTAAGCGGACTCCTTGGGCGGAATCGGCTTATTTTACTTTTCGGGATGAGTATGGCTATCGGTATCGGAAAGTACTAAGAAAAGGTCCGGTTAAAACTAAAGAATTCCTGCTCGAGCGTATGACAAAAGACTTTGAATCCAAAGACTTTGTGGAGCTAAGCGAACTGCTATCCACTTACAAAGATGCCGGATGTCGCGCTCCTTTTTCCACTAACAAAGATCCCAGATATTGCGCTCCTTTTTACAATCAACCATCCCCCCCTTATTGGATAACCGAAATCAAAAACATATCCGATGGGTGTGAATGGCTTGTCAAACGGCGGTCGAGCCATCCAACAGCGAAATCGTGTGCTAGGATTTCAAATTTGTCTTATCTTCTTATTGGTCATGAATTTCCGATAGGACAGAAGGGAGCAAAGGCAATTGACGGCATTCGTTTTTACGAGCCGTTCGAAGGGGCAGCGCAACTAGTAAGCATGGTTCAAAAATTAAAAGTAGAATCCAGAGATCAGTATGAGAGAATTTACGCTCAGCCCATTCAGCAGGCCATGAAAGAACACGTGCGCACTGATCTGCAATCGAGTTTACGATAGGATAAAGAAACTTTAGCCTAGTTTTTTCTCAGATATTTTTACTCACTCCAATTGGTCGATCGAGCGGCCATACGGCGACTGCGAAAGAACCTGATCAGACCATGACTGTAGAGCTTCACCAACTACTGGCGCGAAGTACAACACTTGAAGGGCCAGTAAGACCCCAATTAGATAAAGTACGCCTTCACGAAACCCCTTAACCACCAGGGCGCCTATTAGTGGTATTCCGGATAAGCATGTCGCGAAAACGATTACATCTAAGTCGCTCAAATTAGTCTTCGCGACCTCCGCTGGATTCAAAAACGCCGTAAAGACCAAAAAAGGACCGGCGAAGCTGATGAACCCCAAAGCAAAAGTGATAAGAACTCTCTCCAGACTGAGTTGGTCGTCACCGATGTAAATATCATAAATGCCTAAGACACCTGGAACCGACACTACGCTACAGAAAACAAGCGCGTTGATTTGATGGCTTGAGAATTCAGGAATAAAAGGAAACAGTCCAATAGAATCTGCAATGTAGCTGGTAAATGACTGCCAAAGGGTCAGTACGGCAAAAACAACTCTCGAGAACTCCGAGGCGTCGATATCTAATATAGTGGCTAGTAGAGACAACAGTGAAAGCGCACCAATGAAACCACGAACAACAGCAAATTTGCGTAGCGCGGAAACAACCGACTGCTTTCGAATAGATTGGTGATCAGATGGGTTCATTCGTCGTCAATACTTTCTAAGGGCAGCAACGCTCTAGCGATGCTGCAACCCTACATCCAACAATGAAGCAAAAAGAGGCCCGCATCGCTAGATACGGGCTCCTTGTGTAATTAATTTTTGGATATTTCTATACCCCCGGCCAGATGGTCGGGGCTTTTTTTATTACCTTGTTATCGGACCCAGCTATTTGCGTTCCGAGGGCGGCCTCACTGAAACCGGCGGTAGTCTTCCGATCATCCCGTCAGGGCGGGCCGCCGTTAGCATGCGCTGGTAAGCGGGGCGCGCTTCGACTTTTGTCTTCCACTCGGCGATTGCCGGAAACTTTGCTTCATCGACCAGGTTGAGACCCGTCGCCACATTCAATGGAAACAGCATCATGATGTCGGCGGATGAGAATTCCGCACCACCGAACCAAGGATTTGCTTGCAGGTGGTTCTCAGCGAATTGTACGACCGCTTCGCTATCCACGAACATGGACCGCTCAGTCGGAGGGTTTGTGCGCCAAGCTCTATAATCGCTGAACAGGCGAGCTGCGAGTGAGCCCTCAGCATAGTGCATCCACATGACGTGAATTGGATAATCGCTGCTGGTAATATCAGGCGTCAGTTCCCCCGGTGCATAACGGGCGAGAATTGTATCTATTATCGCGCCCGACTCCACCAGGATTTGATCCTCAATGACGACTGTTGGAACCATCGGCATTTCATGTCCCAACGCGTGAACCATCGCCATCGATCCTCGCAGATCGCCGCGCACATAGTTCAAATCATAGGGCATGCCGAGCTCTTCTAAGAGCCAAACAATTCGCTCTGATCGGCGACCTTCAAGATGGTAGATCTGGATCATTGGAACCGTAGACGGTTCAGATGTTTCTACGGGGGCAGCGCTCACAGGGGCGGCGATGCAAGCCGTCATGCTGAGCGCGGCGGCAGCGAGGATTGCTGGAGTCTTCATATCAGAACCTTTGTTCAAGTACGCTTTGCGAGAGTTGAGCGGGCAGCGGCGCCCGCTCAACTCTGTTTTCGACTAGTCCAGCTCGACATCGCCGGCCTTGCCGACCGCTGCTAAGGCAAACGCGTACTCGAGGGCAGTTTCTTTCAAGCCCTCAAACCGGCCAGACGCACCGCCATGGCCTGCTTCCATATTGATGCGCAGGAAGTAAGGTCCGGCCTCTGGGGCCTCATTGCGAAGCTTCGCAGCCCACTTGCTTGGCTCCCAGTAGGTTACGCGTGGATCGCTGAGGCCGCCGGTGATCAGCATTGCCGGGTAGGGCAGATTGGTCGTCTGATCGTAGGGGCTGTAGGCCATCATCGTGTCATAGTCTTCCGCGCTGGTCAGTGGGTTCCCCCATTCCGGCCATTCCGGCGGTGTGAGCGGCAGCGTATCGTCTGACATCGTGTTGATGACGTCTACGAACGGCACGGCAGCAATAATACCTGCGAACATCTCCGGGTCTTGGTTCGCGACGGCGCCCATCAAGAGACCACCTGCCGAGCCACCCATGCCGACAACGTTTCCGCGGCTAGAATAGCCCTCGCCAATCAGGTGATTTCCGGCATCAACATAGTCATTGAAGGTGTTGACCTTCTTTTTCAGCTTGCCATCCAAATACCACTGATAACCTTTCGCCATCGAGCCGCGAGGATGCACGATCGCATAGACCATACCGCGATCCGCGAGTGCGAGCGGCGTTGTCCGGAAACGGGCAGAGATCGTGATGCCGTATGAGCCATAGCCATAGAGCAACATCGGTGCGGAGCCATCGATGGCGGTGTCTTTGTGATAGAGAATTGTGACCGGCACGCCTTCGCCATCGCGAGCCGGTGCGAGAACACGCTTCACGACATAGTCGCTCGCATCGTGACCGGATGGGACTTCTTGTTCCTTGCGCAGAACCCGCTCTTTGGTGGCGAGGTCATAGTCAAAGGTTTGAGACGGCGTAGACGGCGAGGAGTAGCTGATCCGCATTTGCGTCGTGTCATATTCATAGCCAACCGAGGTGCCGAGCGCGTAAGCCTCTTCTTCGAAAGCGATCGTCTCTTCTGTGCCGCTCTCGCGCTCACGAACAACGATCCGCGGAAGACCATCCTTGCGCTCGAGGCGGATCAGGTGGTCTTTCAAGACATCCATGCCGAGGATCAGAGTGCCCGCTTCATAAGGGACCAGGTCAGTCCAATTGTCTCTTCCTGGTGCGCTGACAGGCGTCGTAACGACCTTGAAATCGACAGAGTCATCAGCATTGGTCGAGATGACGAAGTCGTCGCCCCAATGCTCGACGCTGTACTCGAGATCGGTTTCGCGTGGTGAGATCACCTGAAGGTTTGGCGTCTCCTCATCAGATTTAAAGAAGTGAACTTCTGACGTGGTGTGGCTGCCCGCGCCGATGAAGATGTATTCACCCGATTGCGACTCGCTTACACCGATAAAGAAGCCTGGATCTTGTTCGCGGTAGATCTCTGTCGATCCCTCACCGCCCAGTTTGTACATGTG
Organism: Henriciella sp.; assembly: GCA_013213785.1. GTDB lineage: Bacteria > Pseudomonadota > Alphaproteobacteria > Caulobacterales > Hyphomonadaceae > Henriciella. The sequence goes on from JABSPZ010000020.1 coordinate 4,108, forward strand.
GACAGCAGCGGGCCGGCCCTCATTGTCGCGCTCGATCCAGAAGACGCGATCTGAATTCGCGCCCCAGACAAATGAGCCATATGTGTTTTCGATCTCATCTGGCAGGGTTTCGTCCGTCTCGAGGTTCTTGAATCGGATCGTGTAGAACTCGCTGCCTTGCTCATCGACCGCATAGGCGATCAGCTTGTGGTTCGGGCTATGCTCGACATCATTGAACGAGAAATAGGCTTTGCCTTCGCCCATCACGTCGCCGTCGAGTAGAATTTCATCTTCAGCGTCGGCGTTATAGATATCCGCTGCCGCTTTCCGAGCGATGATCGGGTATTCGCCGCCAGTGCGGAACTTTGTCAGATAGGCATAGGGCCCGTGAACAGAAGGCAGGGAGCTGTCATCCTCTTTGATGCGCCCGCGCATTTCTTGAAAGAGCTCTTCTTTCAGACCTTCCAGTGGGTCTTCGAGTTTTGCTTTCGTGAAGGCGTTCTCGGCCTCAAGATATTCGCGAATATCCGCCCGCAGAACGCTTGGGTCCTGCATTACCTCCTGCCAGTTCTCGTCTTTCATCCAATTGTATGGATCGACCCGCGTGCGGCCGACTTGTTCAATTGTTTTCATCTCGCGCTTGGCGACGGGTGGGGTGAGTGTCACAGAGGCGTCCTCGGCTTCGGCAGTTGGCGGCGGGGTATCAACGATTACAGGTTCGGTTTCAAGCGATGACGTGGAGTTACATCCAGCCAGAATGGCGAAACCGGCGACACCGGCTAGGAGGAAAGAAAGACGCATTAATTGCTCCGCTATTTATCGAATAGCGGCAAGCTAACCTCGTCTCGTGGGATGTCCAGCTTCGATCCTAAGATTCCGTAGGACGAAAGTTCAGCACCACGCCATTGATGCACCAGCGTAGGCCCGTTGGCGGCGGTCCGTCTTTAAAAACATGCCCCATGTGCAGTCCGCAAACAGCGCAATGACACTCTGAACGTGGATAGATGAGTTTGAAATCTGTCTTGGTCTCAATCACATCATCGCTCATGGGTTGCCAGTAACTTGGCCAACCCGTGCCACTGTCAAACTTGTGCTCTGAGGACCAAAGCGGTGTGTCGCAACCGACGCAATGATAGACTCCGTCGCGCTTCTCACTCTCAAAGTTTCCAGTCGAGAAGGCGCGCTCGGTGCCTTCTTTAACACCCACACGGTATTGCTCCGGCGTGAGAAGGTCTCGCCATTCGGCATCCGAACGTTTGATTTTTTGACGACCTGACATTTGGGAAGACGACATGAGTGGGCCTCTCTGTTGAAACGCCCACTCGATATAGGTCGTTCTTAGCCGTAGAGAACCGAAATGGTTTCAGCGACGCAAGCTGGGCGCTCTTGGCCTTCGATTTCGATCGTGCACTCAGAGATCATCTGCTTGCCACCGGCCTTTTCGTTCACTTCTTTGACGGTCTGGACCAGACGAAGCTTCGAGTTCACGGGCACCATATTGGTGAAGCGTACTTTGTTGGCACCATAGTTGATACCGCGGCTGACGCCCTCAACGCGAAGGACCTGAGGTCCGAACATAGGGATCAAAGACAAAGTCAGATAGCCGTGTGCGATTGTAGAACCGAACATTTTCCCGGCCATTTCTTCGTTCACGTGGATCCATTGATGATCGCCTGTTGCATCGGCAAATGTGTTGATCCGAGACTGGTCGACTTCGAACCAATCGGACGGCGGGAGTGTTTCACCGACAAGGCTCTCTAGGTCAGCATATTGTACAGATTTTGGATCAGCCATGAATTCCTCCTGAGGATTTGTTTCTGTAATGATTAGTGGCGTTTAGCGATGGTTTCCGCAAGTGTTTCCTTAGACGATGCGGCTGTCTTTGTTGCCCCAGTAACGGTCCCGGACCAGACGCTTGTACAGCTTGCCTGTCGGGTGGCGCGGTAGGGCCGGATCGAAATCAACGGATTTCGGACACTTGATCTTTGCGAGGCGCTCTTGGCAGAAAGCCAGCAGCTCGTTTGCTAGCTCATCTGTTGCTTCTACGCCGTCCATTGGTTGGACGACGGCTTTGACTTCCTCGCCAAACTCTTCGTTCGGAACGCCGATTACGGCGACATCGGCGACCGCGGGATGCGTGATCAGAATGTTCTCTGCTTCTTGCGGATAGATGTTCACACCGCCTGAAATGATCATAAACGCCTTGCGATCGGTTAGGTATAGGAACCCGTCTTTATCGATCTTGCCGACATCGCCGAGTGAAGACCAATCCGCATGCTTTGGGTTGAGGGCGCCTTTGGTTTTTTCCGGGTCATTATGATAATTGGGAGGCGCAGTTCCCCCGAAATAGATTTGGCCTTCTTCGCCTTGCGCAACTTCGTCGCCAGCTTCATCGCAAATGTGGAGCTCTCCGAAGATTGGGGCGCCGACTGTCCCCTTATGGGCAAGCCATTGATCTGAGTTTGCCCAGGTCATGCCATTGCCCTCGGAGCCGGCATAATATTCCTCAATGACCGGGCCCCACCATTCGATCATCTGCTCTTTAACCGGGATCGGACACGGGGCGGCCGCATGCACGGCGGCGACCAAGCTGGAGACGTCATACTTCGCGCGCGCTTCTTCCGGCAGTTTCAGCATTTTCACGAACATGGTCGGAACCAGCTGTGTATGCGTGACTTTATATTTCTCGACCAAAGCCAAATAGCTCTCTGGATCAAACTTCTCCATGATGATCAGCGTCATGCCGAACTTGGTCATCGCCATGCACCAGCGCAGCGGCGCCGCGTGATAGAGCGGGGCGGGCGAAAGGTAAGTGCCGTCCGGACTCGCCTTGAAGAGTGCTTGCGCGATCATAGTGAGCGCGTTGGTTCCGTCGATGGCAGTATCTTCGGGGAGCGGTGGGCGAATGCCTTTTGGCCGTCCGGTTGTGCCTGACGAGTAAAGCATATCCGTTCCGGCACGCTCATCAGAAATTGGCGTCTCTGGCATTCCGGCGCGCACGCCCTCTAGCGGTTCATAGCCTTGGATCGGGCCATCAATCGACCAGTAAGCTTCTAGGTCGGTGACGCTGATAACGTCATGCGCGACAGTCTTTAGTCCCGCCGACGAAATGAGGAGGCGCGCGCCGCTATCTTTGACGATATACTCAACTTCCGGCGTTGTAAGCCGTGAGGAAATACAAACGAAGTAAAGCCCAGCCCGCTGCGCCGCCCAGCAAATCTCAAAATAGCGCGGACTGTTCTCGGCAAAGATAGCCAGTGTGTCACCGTGCTTGAGCCCCAGTGTTCGAAACGCGTGCGCAATTTGATTGGAGCGGGTCTCTAGCTCGCCGAAGGTCACAGTCTCTCCGCTGCCTGCCATAATATAGGCGGCGTGATCCGGATCAGTTTTCGCGTGATGTGATGGATGCATGGCTCGTTTCCTCTAACCACCTCTTATTGGGCAGGCTTTGAAATCGAGATTAGCTTGGCGATTCGCCCTGTCCATTGGTGACTTAGGGAAAACGTCTAACCACCATAGTCACTGATTGATCGCGTAGTTCGGTGAAAGCGTAGTCGATCTGCATAATCGAGCGGATCTTTGGGCTTAACCAACGCATCATCAGGCGTATCGGTCCAGTCCACGAGCCGGGTTAAGAAGAACCGAAGCGCCGCCCCGCGACAGAGGATTGGAAAGGCTGCCTTCTCATCTGCATCAAGGGGCCGAACGCTTTGATAGCCCGCGATCAAATTCGCGGCCTTTGAGTAATTGAAAGCGCCATCACTTTCGAACGCCCAAGCGTTTACACAAACGGCGAGGTCATAAGCGAGTGCATCGGTACAGGCGAAATAAAAATCGATCGCGCCTGTAAATCGGTCTCCCAGAAAAAAGGCATTGTCGGGGAACAGATCGGCGTGGATGGTCCCACGTGGTAGTGAGCTGAGCGAGGATTGGGCCTCGGCGACGCTTTTCAGGTCGGTTGCGATCTTTTCCGCCAACCCCGGTTGAAGCGTCTCCGCCGTTTGCTCGCGGCCCTCCCAAAGGACCCGCCAGCTTGATGGACCAAGACTGTTTTCCCGCTGCATAGCGAAGTTTGCGGCAGCCTGATGAAGTCTCGCGAGACCAATCCCGAGCTCACGGCACTGAACGGCGTTCGGGACACGCGGCGACAGACCTTGTAAAAAGGTAATGATCACGGAGGGGCGACCCGCCAATGTTCGCAGTGCTTTTCCATCTTTCGCGGCAACTGGGAGCGGACAAGAGTATCCGTTCGCCGCGAGATGCTGTTTCAGCTCGATGAAATAGGGGAGATCGGCCGGGTTCGCCCGCTTTTCAAAAAGCGTGAGAATGAAACGACCTTTGGTTGTCTCGAGGAAGTAGTTCGAATTCTCAACGCCCTCGGCGATGCCCTTAAACGCAATCGCCTCACCGAGATCATACTCGGTGAGGTATTGTGCGAGATCTTCGTCAGATACGTTTGTATAGACAGCCATAAATCAGGCTGTAGCGGGCGACTCATCTGGCGTCCACAGGTCGCGCTGCATGGTCCGGCCCATCAAGAAGAAATGAAAGGCAGCCCACAGCAAGAACAGCGATCCGACTGAAACGCCGACGCGGTTTCCAACTGCCCGCGCGGGTTTGCAGTATGAGTCATTGTTCGCAACAGCTTCTTCTAAAGCGGCGCCGGACAATGCACCGTCACGACCCTTGCGCGTTGCGAGGAGCGATCGCTCAATTCCGCCACACTGGCCAGCTGAGATTGGAGAGTCCAGTTGGGCGAGCTGATACTTCGTCCCTTGATCAGAAATATAACCGACGGCTGGTGGCCCGAGGCCGTAGCCGATGAGATTGACGACGAAGAGCAGAAGCGCTGCTGCTGTCGCGCGCATGCGAGGCTCGACGAGTTTCTGCGTCACGGCGAACATCGGCGCCAAATAGGTGTAGCGAAGGACAGCTGCGATCGCGAGAACCGGTATCGCTAACCAGATGGCGGTCGCGCCAGATGAGAAGGCTGTTGTGTTGTAGCCAAAAATCATCAGCGGAACACATACCGTCATTCCGATAGCGGGGAGCCAACTGTCTGAATTCGGGTGCTGTCCACGAACACGATCTGCAACCACACCTGAGCCAAACGTTCCGATCCCAGCGGCTATGCCAAGAACACCGCCATAAATGATCGCGGCGGTCATGAGGTCTAAGCCGTGCGCGCGCATCCAGAACGGCGCCACGAACTGGCCAATGCCATAGCCTGCAAACGAGGCCATCGCTCCGCCCATGGAGACATGCCAGAAGGTCGGTTTGCGGAAGACTTCGCCAAACACTTTGAACGGTGACGGCATCTGCCGCGCTGCGGCCGCTGCTGCGCCGCCTGGGTCGGAATAACCGCGGGGCGGTTCTTTGACTGTAAGCTTGAATATGATCGCGCCGATGACGCCCGGCAGGCCCATCCAGATGAACGCGTCCCGCCAATCAAGACCGCCGCGTGTCGCGATATAGGCCCCGCCCAGCGCCGCGAGCATAGACCCGATCGGAATACCCAGCGCAAAAATACCGAGTGCTGAGGATCGTTTTTCAGGCGGGAAATAATCTGAGATCAAAGAGTGCGAGGGCGGTGAGCACCCGGCTTCACCAATCCCGACCCCGATCCTTGCCAAGGCAAACTGCATCGTGTTTTGCGCCATGCCGCACGCGACGGTCATCGCGCTCCAAGAGGCCATGGCAATCGCGATGATCGACGTTCGGTTCTTGCGTTCCGCTAGCATCGCGAAGGGAATGCCGAGCAGCGTATACAGCACGGCGAAAGCGAGGCCCGACAAGATCCCGATCATAAAATCTGAGAGGCCAAAGGTTTCTCGGATTTGTTCGCCCAAGACACCGATCAAAGTACGATCGATGAAATTGAACGTGTAGACAACGATCAGCGCGAAAAGAACGTAAGCGCGGTAGCCCGAGCTGCCATAGCCTTCGCTGGCATCTGTTGCGGTTGGAGTATCGGTCGCAGCCTCGGCCATTATGCTGTCTCCGCTTTTGCGACCAAGTCTTGCTCAAGATAGCGAGAGGACATCCAGAAGCAGAACGCGGCAACGATGAACCAAAGCGTGGTTACGGAGATCGACTGTTTTAGCCCAGCCGAGCGTCCGGTTGCGCAGCTTGCGAGCTGCTCTTCTGTGAGCCCGTCACGCGCGGCGCAGAGAGAAGCGCTGAGGCCTTCTCCACTGAGGTTCATGCTGGTGAAGACATCACTCATGATGCCCACGAATTGCGGGCCGATCCCATTCCCGATGATGGAGACGATGATCAGTAGGATCGCAATCGCGGTTGCCCGCGAACGAACAGAGACGACGCCCTGGCCAATATTGTATTGCGCGCCAAGGTAGGCGTAATGACAGATCGCTGCGATGCCCCAAACGATGAAGACGACGGTCAGGTTCGTGGCGTAGAACGCGAAAATGTAGAGCGGTACCGCGAGAAGCAGTCCGATTGCCGGGATCATGGCCACGGCTGTGCTGAACCGATGCGAGAACTTATCGGTCAAATATCCGCCCAAGAATGTTCCGACCGCAGCGAGCGCAGACAATGGCGCGCCAAAATTGATCGAGGCTTCCCGAACGCCCAAGCCGTGCTCACGGATCAGGAATGGGATCTGGAAGGTGAAGAGACCGTAGCCGACAAAGGCAACCAGGGCAGCGCCGGCCGACATCCACCAGAAGCTTGGCTTGGAGGCGAGTTCTTGAAGCGTCTCCTTGGTTGAGGCCTTCTCGAGTTTTTGAGCATTTGGCGGGTCGGAATATCCGCGCGGCGGTTCTTGAACTGTCCACCAAAGAATGGCGCCTATAACAATGCCGGGTAGGCCAATAACGACGAATGCAATCCGCCATCCTTCAACATTTTGCCAATCAATGCCGGAGAATAGGCCGCCTACGCCAATGCTGTTTAGCCAAGCTCCGAATGCTGGCCCACTGAGCTCCGCGAGAGGCCCACCAAAGAGATACGCCAAAACGCCGCCTAACGTTACGCCCATGGAATAGATCCCGAGCGCCGTCGCGCGGTTCTTAGCCGGATAATAATCGCCAATGATCGAGTTGGCAGGCGGTGTACAACCCGCTTCACCGACGGCGACACCAATCCTGAACAGCATCAGCGTTATGAAACCAGCTGCAATCCCGCACAAAGCCGTCATCACGGACCACAAGACGATGCAGATGACGATAATGTTCACACGGTTGAAGCGATCTGCCGCCATCGCGATGGGCAGGCCCATAACGGCGTAGAAAATCGCGAACGGCCAGCTTGCGAGCAGGCCGAATTGCGTATCGCTTAAGTTAAAGGTGGTAATGATGGGCTCTGCGAGCACGCCGATCAGATTGCGGTCGATAAAGTTGAGGGTGTAGACCACCATCAACGCTAAGAGGACATAGGTTCGGTAGCCTTTGGAGCCATAACCCGTTTCATGTCCGTTCGCCGCCGCGGTTGCGGTGTCGCTCATACAAAGCCTCCCAAAAAAAGCGCCTTGAACAGCGCCTGTATCTCTTAAAATCTTACGGTAGTCGCCCCGCTGTTGCGCGCAAGCCTTTTCGCAGGGGGAGGGCGCCTTTCCTGTAAGATTTTCAGCTAGATCAGGCCTTGCTCTTTCAAGCTCGTGACACCTTGTTTCGCGGCAATTAGGTGAATCGTGCACCGCAATTTCGAGTGGGGCGAGCGCATCGATCACTTCGCGGGTCATATCAATATCCGCCCGCGATGGCTTGGGGTCACCTGATGGGTGATTGTGGACCATGATTATGGCGCTGGACGACAGCTCGATGGCGCGGCGGGCGATCTCTCTGGGATAAACTGGCGCCTGATCCACGGTGCCTTGACCCATGAGTTCGTCGGCTATGATTTGGTTTTTACGATCGAGGAACAGAACGCGAAATTGCTCACGCGTTTCATGCTGCAATTGGCCTCTTACGTAGGTTAAGAGTGCCGCCCAGCTTGAAATCACGGGTTGGCTAGTGAGTTTTTCGCGCGCCGCTCGGCCCCCGATCTCTTGCGTCGCGTTGATGTAAGCGGCGACGGTTTCGCCGACACCTTCTACGGAAACAAGCATTTTGGGATCAGCTGCTAGGATGGCTGAGAGCGATCCAAATTTTCTCAGCAGAGCTTTCGCAATCGGTTTCACGTCGCGCCGTGGAATAAACGCGAATAAGAGCGTCTCGAGCAATTCGTAGTCTTCTAGAGCTCCAGCACCGCGGCGAATGAGTTTTCCGCGCAAGCGATCGCGATGTCCCCGCCAATGTGGCTTCGCTGAGGGTTGGTTCAACGACCCGCCGTGTGCGGCGTATGGAATTCCTTAGGTGACGCCGTGAAGATCTCGCATCCATCTGCTGTAACGCCAACAGAGTGCTCAAATTGAGCGGATAGCTTTCGATCTCGTGTCACTGCTGTCCAGCCATCGCTCAGGATCGCAGCATCCTTCCGACCGACATTCAGCATAGGTTCGATGGTGAAGAACATGCCTTCTTTAAGCTCCGGGCCAGTGCCCGCACGTGCGCTATGCACAACATTCGGTTCGTCGTGAAAGAGCTGACCAAGGCCGTGACCACAAAAGTCCTCAACCACGGAAAAGCGGTTTTTGCGAGCGATCTCGGAAATCGCAGCACCGATATCTCCGAAGCGATTGCCTGGTTTCACAGCCGCGATGCCGGCCATGAGGGATTCATAGGTCACATCCATCAGACGCGAGGCGATCCGTTTCGGCTCACCTGCGGCATACATCCGGGAGTGGTCGCCGTGCCAACCATCGACGATAACCGTCACATCTATGTTCGCGATATCACCGTCCTTAAAAGCGCGATCGCCCGGAATGCCGTGACAAATGACATGGTTCAGAGAAATACAAGACGCATGACGATAGCCGCGATAGCCGATCGTCGCGGACTGCGCGCCGTGATCATATACGAATTCGCGAATAAGATCATCGATGTGGCCTGTGGTGACGCCTGGCTTCACTTCGTCGACAAGCATATCCAAGCATTCCGCAACCAGGCGACCCGCTTTGCGCATACCTTCAAAGCCTTCCGCATCATGGATGCGGATTTCACCAGTGCGCATTGGGACCATAATGTCTGCTTCGGTCATCCGGATTCTGCTTTCTGAACTCTGTATTCGATAGGCTCTCTATATGACAGCGATTGGCGAAAACTTCCAGACTTAATCAGCGTTACTCGCACTGCGGCAAACTGCAGTCTGTTTAACACGTTCGGCTTGTATCTCATTGCGCCTATATGCTGCTTCCGTATCGGGGAGAGCATGTATCGCCTCGTATATGTAAGCACCGCCCAAGAAGACCTCGGCCAATCTGATATTGCCGACATATTGGATGTTTCCGCATCCAATAATCATGAGCGCCGGATAACGGGGTTCCTTGCTCATAACGGTCGACACTTCATGCAAGCGCTGGAGGGCGCGCGTGATGAAGTCGAGGAGATCTACAATCGAATTCTAACCGATGGCCGCCATTTCGGCGTAGTCCAGATTCTGGGCGAGAACATCACAGAGCGCGCATTCCCGGAATGGGCGATGAATTACTTCCGGGTCGATGATCCAAAAGGGCATACTATGGTCATCCGTCATGATGATCCTGTGGACGGGCTTTTGCCGAAAGATATGCCGCGAGAATTGCTGCATTTGTTTACACGCTTCCTGCATATTGAGCCAACACGCGCGTAAACGCATTAGAAACGGCTTTCTGCCAGTGTGACCAGCAAATGTTTGCGAGGGTCCTATGGGTCAGGAAACAAAAGCTATGATGGCGAGCGTCGAGAAGCTTGGAGAGGTCTCAGAGGCCGAAGCACTCCGAATCGTCAATGAAACCTATAAAGACGGCATTGTTAGCCGTGGCGAGGCGGAAGCTTTGTTCCGTATGAATGATGTGTTGAAAAACGCTGATGTCGAATGGGCAAACCGCTTTCAGGAAGCCTTGAAAGACTTTCTTCTCACCCGCGAAGCGCCCGAAGGTTGGGTGACCGATGAAGAAGCTGATTGGCTGCTGGCTGAAATAAAGGTCGATGGCGACAAACCCGGTCTTGATGAGATCGATCTGCTTCTGACGGTTCTGCGCCATGCGAGCGGAGCACCAGAGAAGCTGGCACTCTTTACGCTTGAGGCGATCAGCGACCGGATCATTGCAGATGGCTTAGCGAATTTAAACATGGTCGAGCGTATGCGCCACGCGCTGTTCGCGGGCGCCGGACAGGGCGGCCTTTGGGTCACCCAGCACGAAGCGGCGATCCTATTCAAAACCAATGACGCGATTTGTGACGCTCGGAATGCAGAGACTTGGAACGATCTATTCGCGCGCGCGGTCGGAAACCATCTAATGGCAAGAGCGCATCCTGAACCGCAATCTGTCGACGATGCGCTGGCACGCGAGGCTTGGCTGAAAGATACAAGCTTTCAGCCCGGACGAATTTTTGCTGGCATTGGCGCATCTATCGCATCTGGAAGCTGGTTCTCTCACCTCACGAATAGCGAGAAAAAGGCTTCCAAAGCCCGGCAAGCCGCTGCGGACGCGGCTCTGCGAGAGGCTGAGCACGTTGATGAAGCTGAGACGTCTTGGCTGCAGGAGCGTCTTGGATGGGACGATAAAATCTCACCGGCTGAACGCGCACTGATCGAGTTCCTGAAAAAAGAAGCCCCGGGCTTCACAGCAGGCCTCGTCGAGGCCGCTTAGAGCGCTCGCTAGCATGCTTTGACCAAGCGGCAGGCTCGACAAGCATTGTTGAGGCCTCTAAGTCCGGCATCAGATTATTGATGTTAGACTCTCGGGGCTTGTAAATGTTCAAAAAAATCCTGATCGCCAATCGCGGTGAGATTGCAGTTCGAGTGATCAAAACATGCCGGCGCCTCGGGGTTCAAACGGTCGTTGTGTACTCTGATGCCGACGCGGGCTCTATGGCCGTCGAAATGGCGGATGAAGCCGTCCATATTGGGCCGTCTCCTGCGGCCGAATCTTATCTCGTCATGGATAAAATCGTCGATGCGGTGAAACAAACAGGCGCCGAAGCGGTTCACCCTGGCTTTGGATTCCTGTCTGAAAACCCTGAATTCGCAAAGCGTCTCGAGAAAGAAAAGATCGTCTTTATCGGGCCGAACCCGCACGCGATTGAAGCGATGGGCGACAAGATTAGTTCGAAAAAGCTCGCGGCAGAGGCGGATGTCTCGACGGTTCCTGGGCATATGGGCCTGATCAACGACACCGAAGAAGCGGTGAGGATCAGCCGTGAGATCGGCTATCCTGTCATGATCAAAGCCTCTGCAGGCGGCGGCGGTAAGGGCATCCGGATCGCTTATGACGATAAAGACGTCGAAGAAGGCTATCCGGCGGTAAAAGCCGAAGCGACCGCGTCATTTGGTGACGACCGGATCTTCATCGAAAAGTTCATTCTCGAGCCACGCCATGTCGAGATCCAGGTCATGGGCGATAAGCACGGCAATTGCGTTTATCTGTTTGAACGCGAATGCTCGATCCAACGCCGTAACCAAAAAGTCTTGGAAGAGGCGCCATCTCCGCTGCTCGACGAAGCGACGCGTAAAAAGATGGGCGAGCAGGCTGTCGCCCTCGCAAAAGCCGTCGACTATGACAGCGCGGGAACCGTTGAGTTCGTGGCATCAGGCAAGGATAAAAGCTTCTACTTCCTCGAAATGAACACGCGCCTTCAGGTTGAGCACCCTGTGACAGAGATGATCACTGGCGTAGACCTAGTCGAACAGATGCTGCGCTCTGCCTATGGCGAGAAGCTGAACCTAGACCAGAAAAAACTGAAAATTAATGGCTGGGCCATTGAAAGCCGCGTGTATGCAGAAGATCCGTATCGCAACTTCCTGCCATCGATCGGACGCTTGAAACGCTTCATTCCGCCGATGGAAGGGGCGCTGGCTGGCGGCACGGTCCGTATGGATAGCGGTGTGCGTGAGGGCGATGAGATCTCGATGTTCTATGATCCAATGATCGCGAAACTCGTGACCCACGGCAAAGACCGCGATCAGGCTTTGGATGTTCAAGCTGAAGCGCTGGACCGTTTCCACATCGAAGGTATTCAGGACAATATGCCATTCTGTGCCGCCGTTATGGAGGAGAAACGATTCCGTTCCGGCGACATCACCACGGCCTATATCAAAGACGAGTTCCCAGAGGGCTTCCAAGGCACGGCGCCGACCAAACAGCAGTCCATCATGCTCACCGCCGTCGCTGCCTATGTGCACGGCGTATATGTGCGCCGCGCCAGCCAGACGACTGGGCGTATGTCGCCGGTCGAGGAGCTACTCCAAGATTGGGTTGTGATCCTCGGCGACGACTATGTGCCGATCGTGCTTGAGCTTGGTGAAGGCGAAGCGAGCGTCAAGATCGGCAAAAAGAACCACACGTTCGTGACCGATTGGGTGCCAGGTCAACCGCTTGTAGAAGGGGTTCTGGATGGTCAGCCAATCGCTATGAAAGTCGCAGACCGGACCGAGGGATATGTGGTGCGTCATCGCGGCGTGAACCTCACAGCCCTCGTGTGCACCCCAGCCGTGGCAGAAATGCACAAACGCCTGCCGGAAAAAGAAAAGCCAGACCTGTCGAAACTCATCATTTCGCCAATGCCGGGTCTCGTTGTGTCCGTGGACGTCGAGCTTGGACAAGATGTTCAGGAAGGCGAGGCGGTGTGTATCGTTGAGGCCATGAAGATGCAGAACATCATTCGTGCCGAAGCGAATGGTACTGTCAAAGCCATCAATGTTGCGGCCGGCGATAGCGTTGCGGCAGATGCAATCATGATCGAGTTTGAATAGATCTGACGACGGCCATTGCTTCGTAGGCGAATTTAACTAGCTTGCCCGCGAAACGGAGGTGTTCGCCATGGGAAATCTTCTCTTCAACCCAAACGGGCGCATTGCGAGAACGCGATTTTTGCAGGGTATGGTCGTTCTGACTGTCGCGAGCGTGTTGGTTGTGGCTGGCAGCACGATGGTCAGCAATATGGTCGGGTTTATAAATTTGCTTCTGATCTTTCCTTATATCTGTGTTTTCGGAAAGCGCCTTCATGATGCCGGAACAACTGCGTGGTGGGTGATTGGGCTCTGGTTGGGGTCCATGCTCGCAGCGTTTATTCTTGGCTTGGTATTTGGAGGGTTCTTCATGACATCTGAAATGGTCGAGATCCAAGAAGAGATGAGCGAGCGGCTCGCAGCTGGTGATTTTGCAGGTTTCATGCAGGGGACAGAGATCTTGTCTGACAAGATGCTGCCACTGAACATTCTCACGACCATTGGATCAAACCTGATTCTCGCGCTCGTGGTCGGCGCTTTGAAAACTGAGCCGCGCGAAAACAAGCATGGTCCAGTCCCCGGGACGACCGGCCCTTCAGGCTTCTGATAATTCCCGGGTGTCGATAAATTATTATCGTTTATTGATAAATTTTCTTAGGTGTGTATAAGCGCCTCAGATAAGAGCATACTTGAAGGATGATTTCGCCATGAGCGATGCCGCCGCCTCCCAGACGTCCCACGCTGTATTGGATCCAGATCGCCCTTGGATCGTGAACGAAGAAGAGCTGCCGTCCCGCATGAATTGGTTGGACACGCTGTTCAATCCGACGGGTAAGTCGCCAAAGCTGCATTTCACACGTGCCTGGACTGTTCTGTTTTTTACAGGATTGTTCGCCTGGGTTGGTTTTGGATTCATCATTTCGATCCTCGGCATTGCCGGCGCAGATACTTCTGGTGTGTCAGTCTTTCATGGCTATTTCGTTGCGGTCGTTCTGGCAATAACGTCGATCTGTTCGTACGTTATTCACACGCGCAGGCTGAACCACGCGCGGAAATTCTCGCTCTGGTCGACCATCGTTCTGCTCCCACTCATTGCAGCTACACTCCTGTTTTTAGGTGGAATGATCGGGAAAGCCGCTGAGTATGACAAACTCTATCAGGAGCGCGCCGAGTTCCTCGAAGACCCTGCCGCTTGGCGCGAAGCTCGGTTAGAAGAGCAACGTGTGCAGCAGGCTGAAGCCGAAAAGGCCCGACAAGAGGCAGAGGCTGCCAAAGAAGACGGTGAAGGCGCTGGCGAAAACAAACGTCAACGCGGCGGACAAGGACGCGGTGGACAGAGCGGTTGGAATCAAGGCCCGACCGCTGACAATCCTTTACCCAGCAAAGAATCCTTCATCGTTCGCCCCAATCTGGGCAGCTTCAATTCTATCATCGTTGGCTTGAATGCGCTGATCATGATTTGGAGCCTATTGTGGGTCGCGCGCACACCGAATTTTGGAACATTCGCGGCCACCGCTGGCGGAATAGAGCGAACATCAACAAGCGTTCCAAAAACGCCGTGGATGCCATGGAAACAATGGTTCTTCAGTCTTCACGGTCGAATTCGGCGGTTGCAGTTTTGGCTCGGTACTCTGGTAGTTGTGATCGCCAGTATTCCTATAACAATTACCTTGGCAGTCCTGGGTTTTTCATTTCAAGACGCGTTAGAGAACGCTAACCAAACAGGTGAAACAGGCCCTCTCCTCATGAGCTTTTTTATTGGACTTGTTGCTAACCTTCCGCTTCAGTGGGTCAGTTTTTCTATTGCAGTAAAGCGATTCCATGACTTGGGACGAAGCGGTCGCTGGGCACTGTATTTTTTCATCGCCCAAATTGCGTTTTCAATCGTTTTGGTGTTGTCCCATGCAATTACAGCCAACCCTTCGAGCATCCACATTCTGATTGGCTTGATCTCGATATTCCTGGCGTTGGCTTATATCATTTATCTAGGGTTCTTCCCGTCTGATCCTGGAGACAATGAATATGGAGCAGGCCCACGCCATGGCCCTGCGTCACCGGATGGTCGGACGACGACAGGATCTCGGTCTGAGAGCTCGCTATACGCCTAAACCAGCGGCTGCCCCGGCGTCATTGAAACGTCAAAGACGCGTTCAAACGCGCGCAGAAGCGCGTCATCCACGTCGGGCAGGCCAACAGGCAGACCCAGATCAACGAGGCTGGTGACCCCATATCTTGGGTCATCGATACCGCAGGGCGTGATCCCGGTGAAATGCTCTAGATCCGGTTCTACGTTCAGACTGATGCCGTGAAAACTCACCCAGCGTTTCAGCCGAATCCCGATTGCGGCAATCTTGTCTTCTTTCAGTTGGCCGCCAGGCTGTGTTCGATCGACCCATACCCCAACTCGGCCATCTCTCACACCCGCGTCGATATTGAAGGCACGTAAGGCCTCGATAATCCAGCGTTCAAGATCGGCTACAAATGCGCGGACGTCGCGGCCGCGCTCGGCGACATCTAGCAAGACATAGGCAACGCGCTGACCCGGGCCATGATAGGTGTATTCGCCGCCGCGCCCGGCATCAAAGACGGGGAATCGGTCCGGTGCGCGTAGATCAAATGCCTTGGCGCTCGTGCCCGCTGTATAGAGGGGAGGGTGCTCTAACAGCCAGATTAATTGCGGCGCGCCATCTTCTCGAATCGCGCGGGCGCGGGTCTCCATGGCTGCCTTGGCAGCCTCATAAGGAACCGGAGATTGGCTGATCGCCCACTCGACTTTCGCGCGTTCTGTCATCTCACTGCATATAGCGAAGACTTTTTGCTTCACAATCGGGGCACTGCCGCGTATATGGCCCGCTCTACCCGGCGTGCGGCCGTGGCGGAACTGGTAGACGCGCAGCGTTGAGGTCGCTGTGGGGCAACCCGTGGAGGTTCGAGTCCTCTCGGCCGCACCATTTGCAAATTTTGGTCGATTTTTTCAAAAAATCCAAACGGAACAGAGGGTTGGGGAGTTCTATATCCCTCAATCCGATGGTACGCTAACCTGTCCGAAAACGCCATTCTTAGAACCATTTTCTTAAGGGTAAGGTCACCATTTTTCCAAATAATACAGGGGCTTGAAAGGAATCGTAGGCAGAGTTCTAGAATGCTTGACGACCCCCCCACCGGAAGGACGTCATTTTCAAGTTTTTCTGCCTTCAGGAACTTTTGCTTTTCCAAGCTTTCGATTTTGCGCTCATACGCACGTACTGCTGCTGGACTCGATGCGTCCACCAAACGGTCCAACAGACCGTCAATTTGTTTTTCAAGTGCTGTGATTTCTCGTTTGAGGGACTTATGAACCGCCGTTGCTTGATGGGTAAACTGTGACCAAGCATCATCGACCATCATCTTCGCTATTTTGAATAGCGCGGGAGATGGTTGGAGCTGTGAGAGCAGATCGACAAACTCACTTTCAATTTTATCTCGGCGGATTGATTTGCCGTAACTTTCGCAAACTTTGTTTTGGCAGAGATAGTAAGCGTACCGTTTGTATTTTCCTTTGGACCAGCATGATCGCAACGGATCGCCGCAGTCTGCGCACGTCACGAAGTTTCGTAGTGGGAAGTCCTCATTGATGTCTTGGCGAGCAGGCGCGATAGCTACGGAAGAACGTCGTTCTTGTATCTTTTCGAACGTGCTCAAAGAAATCAGTGGCTTATGTTGGCCTTTGGTCAATGGTACACCGAGCACCTCGCAGACCACATAGCCTGCATAAATCGGATGCGTCAGTAAGTCAGTGACCCGCTGTGCTCTTACATAGCCACCTGCAATCTTCCCCGGGAACTCGGGCTGTCGCTCGAAAAACCTCTTCACTTCTGCCTGTGTTGCAAACCTTCCAGACGCGAACCCTTCGAAGGCTTCTTTAAGGATGGAAGCAAAAGGTTCATTGGGAACAAGCAAATTGCCGTGCTCCTTTGTCATCTGATACTTGTACCCAAGCGGAGCCGTGTAGGGCCAGTAACCGGCTTTGAGGCGCGCCCATTTTCTATTCCGCGCTGTTTCAGCGTTCTTCTGACGAAAGTGTTGAGCCCCAAGCGCTTGGATACCTTCAACAAAATCGCTATCGGCGCTCCGGATCGCCTTGAAATTTGTGGTCGGGCTGTCCAGCAACGCTCCTGCCTCTTCAATGGCCTCGCGCAAATCGAAATGAACACGATAGTCCCTGGCAAGTCGACTAATTTCGTCGATAATCACGACGTATCGAGTTCCAGGCTTGGCTTTTCTCAGGAAACGAAGCATTGCTTGGGCTTCCGGGCGGTCTCTCATTGAACCGGAAAGCCCTTCATCTCTGAAAACTTGCACTACGGGAATGTCATTGAATTTGGCGTATTCACGCGCTCTTGTCTCTTGGGATTGGAGGCCGTTTCCCCGACTTACTTGCTTGGGGTCAGAAACTCTGAGGTACAAAACGGCCTCATAATTGACCGCGGGATCTTGGTAGTCGATATGGTCCTTTTCGAAATTCATTGCTCGACTCCTTCCAGTTGCCCATCTCGTTCGAGATCGGTCGCTTTGATAAATTGACCCAATATTGATTGTTTTAATTCTATCGCATTTGAACTGCTGTCGCGTTGATCAATTGCGCTTTCGTGATGTTTTCCACAATCGGCTTGCGCTTGTTGAATTGGGTGAACCCCAAAGCCAAGCGAAACAAACTCTACCGTGATGTGCCAGAGCGATTGAAGCAGTTCCAGCTTCTGCTCATCCGTCAAATCTGAGCCTTCTAGCAACTCAGCGTAGCGCTCATAATCCACGGTGAGAGTGGGGCGCTTTCCCTCAGTTTTTGGAGGTGGGTGTGGTGTCTCCTTATCGTGGTCCTTTGCCATCGTTTTTGTTGTCCTATCTGGTTAGTTTGATGTCATGCAGTTTCGTCCTTTCCTCTTCTTGATGAGCTCAAATCACACTGATTGAGCAAAAGAACATATAGTGAACATTTGCTCACATATTCTTCTGGTCGTCAAGAAGAATCTAAATTGCTTTAGGCCCACAACTAGCGGGCCGATCTATCTCGGGGTTTCTTTCGGTCCTTGCTTTGCGCCGCATCAGTTTGACTGCGATTGTAATCACGCTGGTACGCTCGCGCCTCATCATATGTTTGTTCCAACAAACGTGCAGTTGGCAGAAGATCAGCCAAACTCATTCTATTGGTGCGCTGCCATTCTCCGTCTTTTTCGTAGCCTTTTTCGAAGATGCTGGATGCGCGTAAACCGCTCTCGGTCTCATTCATCCAAGTCGAGACTCGTCTGGAGCCGTCTGTCTTCACAAAATCAGGCCCGTTGTCCTTCTTTAGTGTTTGGCCCGGTGGTCCTTCACTCATGGTATTCTCCTTTCTTTGAAGGTCGTAGTTATTGATCGCGACGTCGAATGACCCGGCGCTCGCGATATTCATTTTTCGTTTTTGATCTCACCTGCTTTCGATACGCGTCCGTCGCATCGTTGAAATTTTCGCGCGCTTTATCGCGCAGCCGCTCGGTCCGACGCTGAATATCATCAAGTGGAGCGCGCCCTCGCTCAGGATTGAGCGCCGCTAACTCTTCACGCAATGTTCGGGTTTGTGCGCGCTGCTCAACCGCCTTGTCTCGCTTGCCTACCAAGTCATTCATAAGGCGCGCGTTCGCATCAGCGCCCGCTTGCTCTTTCAGGAACGTACTTCGGTCATTGGTATAGCGCCCCGGAAGTTCTGGCCTCAAAGTGGGTTGAGCGCGTGGCAAAGATTTTTGCAAATACTGTTTAAGCTCTGCGCGCAACCAAACGCGCGACGGTTGAACAATATGCTTCTCGTTGCGTGCGATCGCTTCGATACGCCGTTGATGTTCGCTCTTTTCCATTTGACGCTTGGCAATGACGGTCTCAGGACAGCGCTCATGCTCGAATTTTGGCGTTACACGCTCAATGCGTTCATATAGCGGCAAATTCCTCTCTCTACTCACGGCCGATATCCTTCAACGTAAGACCAATAACCATGCGAATGCTGTGGGAAGTGGGCATAACGCTCCGGAACGCGCTCTGTGATCACGCGGCGGATATCCGGCCCGTTCGGAGTCATGATCTCAACACGATCTGCAGGGATTGGCCCATACGGGTTCCCAAGATACCGCCCAGCCATCCATGGGATTTGGTACATCGGTTTGCGAGTAGCGTAGATCGCTCCAGGAACCTTATCCATGAAGACATAGGAGCGATCCAAAGGGGTGTTCAGAATTTCATCTGGACTTCTGAGGAGCCGCCGCATTTTTGATTGGATGTGACGCGAGTCCGCAAAATGCTGCGCGCGCAGACCAGCATGCAGCATATCCTCACCATTCATGAGATCGCGAATGGCTTCATTGTATTCTAGGTCTGCGCGGGCCTGCGCTACCTCGTCATCATAAGAGAGACTTTCACAGCCGATCCGTTCGCTAAGACGTTTTGCGGTCGAAAAATCTCTTAAACCAGCATAAATCTGCAGCCCCGCGGATGCAGGCAGAATCCGTTCTGCACCAGGCGCCAACTCATTCATTTGACGACTGTCTTGCCATACGGTGAATGGAGTTATGCCCCACGATCCCGCGCCTATCGTGTATGCATCGAGCATGAACTTAGCGCCTTTAAGCTGACTAGCCTCATCCACCCACCACGCTTGTCGTGGGGCGTCCGGTCTGTTGGCGCGAAAGGACTTCGCGCACAAAAACATGAGCTTTATTACGAGCGATGATTGCCCCAAGAACTCAGGCTTCGGGCACAGATGAAGAGCATACTTTTGATCCGAATTGCAAAGGTCAGACAGCGAAAAATCGAACGGTGGCGAAACACTGTCGCGCAAACGGTTGGAGGCTAGTCCTGCAAAATTCTTCGAGAGTTCTCCTCGAATACCATCGAAGCCGCCGCCATCTCCATTGATCAATTCTGTGATTTCATCATGTCCATCTCGAACGCTTTGGAAACGAGAGTTTTTCATGATCGGTGCAAAATGGCTTTTCCAGACATCACCACCAGCAATGAGCATTTGGCTCGCTTCATACAACCGCCCCAAATCCAGGACACCAAAAGTCTCAGTAAGGGCCAATGCTTTTGACGAAACAATCGTTTGTGAGCGCCGCTCGAAATACTCGGCGCGCTTATCACCTGAGGTTGGGCACGCGACTTCGCCGAGGTTGATCGATTCATCCTCAACGTGCGGGTTCTCGATGGTCATGTGTTCGACCGCATTGATCTTGGATGATACGACACCCGGAATCTCCCAAGGCGCCCAGCCAATCAAGTGCCGATCTTCCGGGGCCATGACGTCGGTAGTGAGATATCCTTCCGCTTTGATGTCCAGAACGATACGATTAAGGTGCGAAGCACCGCGAGCCCAATTCATCATCAGGAAGCTGGTGAATTTGTTTTGCCGTGGACCAGCGACGATAAACCCGCCTGCTGCGCCATTATAAAGCAAAGGTTGTCCACCAGCGAAGCCGGCGAAAATGTCCGCTCCGGTCGCCTTGAACGCACCACCGCGGTGAATGTCTTCCATTGAGGCGAAGCGCGCGCTTCCGTGTCGAAAGCGCGCATTGTGAAAACTATCTACCATCACCGCTTGTTCATCGTGCGAACGGTGAGCAACCGGAGCAGACCATACCGCCCAACGAAAGTGAACAGCATCGACGTCCCAAAGAACGAAAGCATAGTGAGGAAAGCCATCAGAAATAGCTGCACCACCGCGCCTTCATCTTCTGAATAGTGTGCCGCACCGAAAATCTCGAAGAGGCCAACCGCTGCTCTCAATATCCAAGGTAACGCCAGCACAGTAAGAATGAGCGCGAAGCTGCGTGCTAGCCATTTTCCTTCGCTCGTCCGCGGGAGAGCGTTCGGCGATGGGCGAGTGTTTTTGCGTAACATCAATCCCACTCCTCAAACGGGTTGGGATAGTCATGATCCTTATATAGTCGCCAGCCCGCCCAAGCAGCGGCTGTGAATGCCATGAAGAACACTGCATTAAGGGCCATGAAGCTCCATGCGATTTCTATATCACCTTCAATCGCTGCGGCGAAATTCTGGGCCACACCAAGAGCTAGATAACCTGCGAGCACCAGCGCGCTCAAAACTCCATTCCGAACAAAAACCATCGCTGAAAGAACCGTCAAACCACCCAAAACCCATAAGAACCCTTCGGGTGTTTCGCCCGCGATATGAGCCAAGAAAAGGCGCGTGCTTTGAACAAATCCTGCGATTCCGCCGAGACGGCTTAACAAGAGCAACTTCGCTTCGTTATCGCCTATCTTGTTTTGTTGCTTGTAATCGTCTGCTGGGGTGTATTCGCCCAGGGGCCCAAAACCATCTGAAATGTACCCGTTAGGGCGTATATCTTCCTCCGCCTTGCGCGGATCAAATTCATCAGCCATACGGTGATGTCCTTTCGTAGTTTTCAGAGACTGCCAATTGGAAGGCGATGACCGGGAGCTGTAACCTTCCCGGACACCGCCGCTCAGCTGATTTCTTACCAACCAGCTACTTTGCCTGTGCCATGGCAAGCCAAGCAGGTTGCAGATGTAACTCCGCCTCCGGGCAAGGCCTTTGTGACGCTACCGGTGCCGTTGCAGTTCGTGCAATCCATCTGCTGTTTGCGCTGCTGTGTGGCAACGGGTTTTTCTTTTTCCGGTCGTTTTGAAAATAGCCCCATGAGGGCCTCCATGTTTGTAGCGCAAAGAAAGACGGGCGAGTGCTCCGTATCCGGCTACAAACACATTCATCATAACGTACACATTGTGTCAACCACAATGTGTACGTTATGCTATTTTTCATATTTTTCGATAAACTCGAGTAAAGCCTCTTGAGCGGCTCGGGTTTTCGAAAGTTTCGGTCTTGCTTCTACAAAATCGTTGAATTGTTTTTTTACTGAGCTGGGCAATCGAACGGTGAGGGTTTCGATTGGGTCGTTCTTGATATTTGTAGCCGTGCGCTTCGCTCGACGGATACGTTTCGTTCCGCGAGTAGTTAGCTCGGAAATATCTTTTTCATGATCGGTAATTTCTTTGGTCGCGGCAGGCTGCTGTTCCCCCGCATTCCCGGAATCTACAATAGACAAGCCATTTTTGTCAATTTTATATTGTGGTTGCAATATAAAATACTGGACGAGCATTGAAACAATAACGCGCTTGGCACGAAAAAAGGCTTTGTCATCATTAAACTGACACGGCGGCATCCATTCGTTCACACGCTCCGTAATGTGCGAATCAAGCACGATCGCCGGAGATAACGGTTGCAAGGCCTTCACAACTTCTTCTGGGACAAACTTATTTAAGTCGTCGACTAGCCGTTTGCGGAACACATCGAAGTTCCATTCAACAATGGCCTCGAGCCCTTCATATGTTTCATCATCTGCAGGCATTATCCGCATTGGGATAAATGTCCGCAGTGCCAAGTTGTACTCCGCGTCGAACTGATCGCGGTGATCCACACTAGAAATGGCTTGATCGGCAGTATCGATGACAGGAGCCGCCGCCCCTACCACTGACTTTGTTTTAGCCGGCATTTTGTTCCTCGATGTTATTCACGGGCTATGTGAGCGACCAGCCTTAAACTTTACACGTTTGACAGATCCGGGCCCTCAATACGCGAAGGGCGCTTACGCTAGACCGGCGACCATCAAACAGCCGACTGACAACTCCTTAGATACACTCATTTGTGCGATCATAAAAGAAACTGTTACTTTTATGGTTAACCGCTTCAATGTCAGATCCGCAAAGCCCAAGCCGTGCATTCACCCCAAATTTGCACTTTGAGTCCCGTTTCTGGTAAAATAGAAAGAAGAGAAAGTGAGTGTGTGTGAGCTTCGATCCGCTAGAAAAAGAGACCGATTTCAAATTCATCAGTAGGCTGCAGGAAGCCAAAACCCGCGCCGAAGATTTTGCTCGCTATTCCCGTGCACAATCAGGACTTGAAACAGGTGATGGCAGCAGTAACCAAACGCTTCTAGACGGTGTGCAGCAGGTCAGCGGAACGCAACAAAAGAAAAACAAGCCTAGCAACAAAGACAATACCCTTTGGCTGGACCTAATTCAGCGACAGATCGATGAACTGCAAACATCAATCAATGATGCGGAGCGTGATTTTGCAATCGATAACGGTGAGGAATGGCGCGAGCTATTCGCGCTTAGATTGCTAGATCCCGAGCTAATGCCGCAACGCCTGGAGGATGAAAGCCTCGAAGAGTATCGCGCTCGCGTTGAACAGGCATTGATAGATGAGCCTCTAAATGATGATGGAAGCATCAAGGACGAATACAAAGACCATCCTGAATATGGCGAGCTGGCACAATGGGCGCAGTGGAAGCATGATCAGCAATTGGTGCAGACATTGAACTCCACACTCAGCGACCCCTCACTTTCTGGGGAACAGCGCGGGAATGCAATTAGAGAATTTACAGAGTCTGCCACGCATGAGCGAGTTACACAGGCGCTGACCACGACCGATGAGAATAGCGCGGAGGGAAAAGCGATAGACGCTGCACAAGATAGCTTGGAAGACCAAGCTTTGTCGAAGAGCGCCGCAGTCTCCGAAAACGCATTCTTGCGCTAATCAGGGTAATTATATCGCAGTGCCGGGTCGCTTTGCTGGAATAGGTACTGGGACGCAGATTTTCGAGCTGCATCTCTGGCTTCGTTTAAGATGAACGGACCATCTGAGGCCCCGGAATAATAATAAACTACCCCGGTCGAGGGCGCATCATTTTGGCGATAAAAGTAAACTACATTCGACACCCCTGCCTCGGCAAACTCTTGATCCAAAACATGCTCAATCTGTTTCGGCGTAATCTTAGAGTCTGTACCTACGATTACGTTTACGGCGATGCCGGGATTGGTTTTCGACCATGTGATGGCCTCGCGGCTCGAGTTCTCTGAAAAGCGTAAACCTTCCATCTGTGCCATCGCTGAACCTGCAATAAATATTGCTAATAGTACCGTGCATACGCTGGTATTCAGGCGTCTCAAAAAGGTTCCTTAATGGGACAATCTGGCGTAGATTAGGCACGAGCTTCAGACGCCCATTTTTGTTGAACACGGAGACCAAAATGCAGCTGTTTCACAAAGGAAGGCTTGTGAGACAGATAATCTAATCACGGGGCGGCTGAGTAGGAAGGAAGCCGCCATGAGAAGGATTGGATACACCCGCGTTAGCGCTAACAGGCAGACAACGTTTCAATCAGAGGATCAGCTTAAATGCGCAGGCTGTGACGAGATTTACTCAGACTTCGCCATTAGCGCCGTCGCCAAAAATAGACCTGGCTTGATGAAAGCGAGATCACGACTTCAGCCCGGCGACACCTTCGTTGTGCTCGCAATTGATCGGGCATTTAGATCTACGATTGAAGGGCTGTTATTTTTAGATGAGTTGCACCGAGAAGGGGTAGCGTTTCACTCCATCTATCAGAATATCGATACAACAACACCAGAAGGTCGAAAGTGGTTCACGTACTCCGTTGCAGATGCGGAGTACGAACGCGCGCTCATATCAAGACGTACAAAAGAGAAGATGGCTGCAGCAAAAAGACGTGGTGTGAAATTTGGAAGACCAAGAGCGCTGACCGAAAATGCTCGCAGGCTGGCTGTTAAGTCAGTGCAATGCGGCAATGACGTAGAACAAACAGCGCACGAATTTGGTGTCGGTAGGTCGACTTTGTATAGATATTTAAACTCTACCTAATAGTCTTACCGATTCATCGGTCCATCATTATGCGTGGGTGCTCACCTCCGCATGAGAGGACAATTCAAGTTTCTCAGAGTGCCAGAGTGGCTTACATTTTGTCCAGTGGGGCACGGGCAACATTCAGTTGCTGTCGCCCTTTTCATGGCGAAACATAAAGGAGGTTAGGACGTCGGCCAGCAAAGAAAAGAACCCCGCCGCAATGGCGATGTCGGCTAATTCGTGTAGAAAAACTTCTCCACGCTTAAAGTAAATGATCTGAGCGATCACAAACGGAATGATAAAGAGAAAGAAATTAGCTAGGCGTCGATTGCTCGGCATTTTCAATTTTTGCTCTCCAAATAGAGTTTTCGACCTTGTTATTCAAAGTGATACTGAAAATTCGATATTGATGAAGTCAAAATAATAAACTCTCGAGCGAGCGGGGGATACGCGCCGCCTCATTACACTGCGCGCAATGGGTTGATTTTGGATTATTTCCAGAATTCTCGTAAATCGGTATTTCCACAAAGAAACTTTAAATCAAATCAAGAGTGTACAAAATCTGCATTGACTTTCGTTTTACAAACGATTTGGTTCTGTCCCGAAAATGAATTGTCCCGAGGTTGGTGAAGCAACCTCGGGACGGAAGATCACTGCATGTGGAGATGCATTTGTGACCTACATCACATATGGGCGATTTTGCACGCCTTGGCAACAAGACATTTGTAAACGCAACCTCTGGTGGTCGCGGACGGAGGGCCAAGCCTGATGTCGGTGCTCAATCTTTCCGGTGTTCGGCAAATGCCGCTGCTGCGCCAAGCTGAAGCAGCGGAATGCGGTCTGGCCTGTGTTGGCATGATCGCGGGTGCCTATGGGCGCGAAACGGACCTTCCAACACTGCGCAGTAAGTTTCCAATCTCTCTCAAGGGCGCAACGCTTAAAGACATCATCGAAATTGCCACTCAAATGGATTTGGGCGCTCGAGCGGTCCGTTGCGAGCCAGATGAGCTTAAAGACCTCCGCACCCCTGCGATCCTTCACTGGAATATGGATCATTTCGTGGTGCTGAAGAAAGTCAGCAGCAAGTCGATCATACTTCATGATCCGGCAGCGGGCAAAGTTGAACTCAACCTAGAAAATGCGAGTAAGCACTTCACCGGCGTTGCGCTTGAGCTCACGCCATCATCTG
Source organism: Henriciella sp. (assembly GCA_013213785.1). Lineage (GTDB taxonomy): Bacteria > Pseudomonadota > Alphaproteobacteria > Caulobacterales > Hyphomonadaceae > Henriciella. The sequence goes on from JABSPZ010000020.1 coordinate 29,732, forward strand.
GATTCCAGCGCAAAAAAGAGCGTAATCCCGTCAAACTGACCAGTCTCGTGAAGCTGGGCGGGACGGCCTGGAAAGCGATTGCGCAGGGCATTGCGCTCTCCATATTCTTACAAGTCTTCGTCCTGCTCTCGCCCTACTACATGCAGCTGGTCATCGATGAGGCAATCCTCAAAGGGGATATGTCTCTGCTCGCCGCAATCGCGATAGGCTTTGCGCTTCTCAAGGTCTTTGAGGCCATCACCACGATCATTCGAGGCTTGGTCTTCCAGTTCCTTTCAAACATCCTTGCATTCGATATGGAAGCGAGCCTCTTCCATCACATGTCGCGTCTGCCGCTGGCTTATTTCCATCGCAGGCATGTCGGTGACATTCAGCAGCGCTTCCAATCTCTGGCCCCGATCAGAGACTTCATTGCCAATGGCGCCATTGCTGCTCTGATCGATGGCTGTTTGGCGATCTTCCTCGGCATCATCATCTTTCTCTACGACGCGATGTTGGGTTTTGTCGTCGTAGGATTTGTCGTTCTATACGGCTTGCTTCGCTTTGCATTCCTATCACTCTCTAAGCGCTTATCGGGCGACTTCCTCGTCGCGGATGCCAAAGAGAACACTAAGTTTCTAGAGACCCTGCGCGCGATGCAGACCGTCAAGGTTGCCGGTATAGAGAACGAGCGCGAAGGCCTCTGGCGAAACCTCGCGGCTGATACACTCAATGCGCAAATCCGAATGGGCAATGTCAACATTGGCTATAGCGCGGTGAGCCAAACGCTGATGGGGCTTTCCAACATCTTGGTTGTCTATTTGGCTGCGAGCAGCGCGATCGGCGGCGCGATGACCATTGGGATGATCACAGCCTTTATCGCATATAAGGGCCAGTTTGAACAAAAGCTCATGGCGCTCCTGGAGACCTATGTGAACTTCAAGCTACTGGATGTGCACTTAGAGCGCGTATCAGACATCGCGCTCCACAAAAAGGAAGCAGGCCTGCAGGCGCCGCCGTCCAATCGAGAGCTTGAGGGCCAGATCACGCTTCAAAACTTGCACTTTAGATACGCTAGGTTTGAACCAGACATCCTAAAAGGGGCTAACCTGGAGATCGAGCCCGGAGAGTTCGTGGCACTGGCCGCTCCATCCGGCGAAGGGAAGTCGACATTACTCCGTTTAATCCTTGGCCTATACGAGCCATCGCATGGCAAGATCCTCTATGACGGTCTCGAGGCCAGCAAATGGGGGCTATCGAACCTCCGCCAGCAGATGGGAGTGGTTATGCAGGACGACACCTTGCTTGGCGGGTCTATCGAAGAGAATATTAGCCTGTTCGACGAGAAACCCGACCGAGACCGCATTCGGGAAGTCGCGCGGATCGCCGCTATCCATGATGATATCGAGGCTATGCCGATGGGGTATCGATCCCTCGTCGGCGATATGGGAACCACGCTCTCTGGCGGGCAACAACAACGTGTGATGTTGGCGCGGGCGCTCTATCGTAGCCCTAGATTGTTGGTCATGGACGAAGGAACGAGCGCGCTAGATGTAAACACGGAAAGACACATCAATGCTCAGCTAAAGAAGCTGTCCATTACCCGCATCATTGCGGCGCATCGCCCCGAAACTTTAGCGGCTGCGGATAAAGTTATAGCGCTACAGCAAGGGCAGCTGCGGCCGATTGAGTTTAAGCCTGGCCCCGTGGGCGCAGCAAAACAAATGACGGTCAAGTCAAATTCTGGTCTAGACAAAAAAGACCTCTCATCGAGCGCTATCGATGAAGCTATGCCTGCACAAAATGGGATAATTCAACTTGAGGGTGTGAAAACAATTCTTGAGAGCGCGAAAAGTAGATTTCTCAGACTTTTTCACAGATAAGTGTTCTATTATTGTTCTTTCATAAATATCTGTGTTGACAGAGTTTTTGTCTTGGTTAACTTCTCACACATGCCTACGGGCATCCGGTGGTGAAGCACCGGCTTTCGAGAGGGGACAAGCAAGCTTTGCAAATCCCCATTTTAATGAAAACTGCATGTGGAGATATGCAAATGAGAGAACTAAATCTAGTTGAACTTAAGAGTGTGAGTGGTGGTTGGGACAATACTGAAAACCCGCTCGATGGTCCATTTACCGATAGCAGAGGCCTTACGATACCTGGTGTTGGAGGTTTCGATAGTTCCGACCAAACAGGACCACCAGTGACTGGAGGTGTCGAAACTTCAGGGGGATCAAATGGCCTTGATTCATGGTCTGCCGACGTATCCGCCGATACTGACGGAGATGGAGATTTCGATCTAAATCTCAACACTAATAGCGATGGAGATTGGAGCGCCGATTACACATTTGATAATGGTGTCACCGTCGGTGTCTCAACCACGACAGAGGGTGGACCAAACACACCCGGGAATAGCGGGACATTTGGTACTGTAACAGTTCGGTTCTAAAGTCTGAACAAATGATGAGCCTCCGATTTGAGTTAGTCGCTACAGCCGTTGTGATTCAAGGCTTATTTCTCAATTCGGAGGCCGCATCTGAAAGCCCCAAGAATGCATGTTCCTTTAAGCTGATTAAGCCAGAGATAGGACATCTTCCATCTATCAATGTGGACGGCGCAAAGCTCTACTTCGACACAGGTGCCTCAGCTACAATTGTTTCGAGTGAGTATCCCGAGGGAACACAGGTCTCCAACGATGACGTGATTGTGGCTCAGACGTTTGGAGCCCCACTTAAACTACTAAGACACATCGGAGAGACAAGGTTTGATCTTTGTGGAACGCTCTCGGTATCCGCGTTCACGATCGCTGCTGATAGCGAAGCCTCTGACCCATTCTGGGGTTCGTTTCAAACTGAGGCGGCGGCATTATTAGGGCGTGATGCTCTCACGCGGATTAGAGTTGAGATTGACCGTAGAAACGGGGACCTAAAAGTTAGCCCCGTTGCCAGTGCTCCCGATCAAAAAGACCGAGCAAGGTGGCCTTATATGGTTTCTATCCAGGCCCAAGGGCAAGACTTTGCATGTATATTGGATACTGGATTTTCCCATAGGGCCTCCGTTTTTGTTCCTCGTTTTTCTGCGCTTTATGATCATCTAGCCACCGCTGACACACTCAAATGGATTAGCTCACACTCTGCCAGCGCCAGCCAGCGCGTGATCGATGTTTTCGACGAAACTGCGACCATCGAAGGGTTGGCTGGTAGTGGAATGGTGTTTTCGCTTGAGCAAACGGATAGTCCCGGAGAAACTAACGACTTGAAGAGGTTTTGCGTCGTCGGAAGCGACTTTCTTGAGGATGCTGAGCTAACACTTTCACCCCCTCAGCAGTTTGCTGAGCTTCATGGTGCCCTACCACGTGCCGGGTACAACCAGTGGGGGGTAGGTGAGCTATTATACGATCAAGAAAGCGATCTATTTTTTGTAGGTAAACTCAATCAGAAATTCTCCGCATATCAGTCTGGATTGCGCGATGGGGATCAAATACTTGCGGTTGACGGCAAAGTCTTCGGTGTCGGTTCCATTTCGATTCTTAGAGAAAGAGCATTCGCGCCGAAGGGGGTCGTGACCCAGTTAGACATTCGGCGGTCTGGCGCTCGAATGATTGTCCGAGTGATAAACTCCGACCCCGTCAGTCACAACTAGGGGGCCGGGTCTTTGGCTCACCGGTCGCGTCTTGTTTTATTTCATGAATTTCTTGTTCCTCAACACACTTCACCCAATTGTTGAGGTCCTGACGTCGCTCCAGCTTTTCTTCTGTTGAGAGGGGGTGGGGCGCAACGCATCCACCAAAAAGGCTAACAAGAATGACTGGAGCAAGCGATTTAAGCGAGGTCATGGATAGAAAACTCCTATAATGTTCAGATAGCATACAGGGTCTAGAAATGGGAATCGTTTCAAGCGGAGCGTTCTTGACTGTTTTGATATCAAAAAAGCATAATTCACAGAGATTACGAGCGCATGTAATTCATGAAGGAACTCTATGCCGACTTTCGACAAAGATTCGGCCATGAATTTATTTTGAACTAAAATTATCCTATTTTGCAGCCAGCGGCTCAAGAAGCCACTCCGAAAGTCGACGATTTTCCAGAACGATATCCGCTGTAAATTCCATTCCTGCCTGCAGAGGCATTTCTTTCGAAAAGGCTTCCACAGTTTGCTTGGCGAGGGTTATAGACACTCTGTAAAGTGGCTCACCCGTTTGACTTGCCACGTTCAGCTCTTGCGGTAACTGAGCCGTGCTCGCAACGCCCTGGATTTCACCAAGCGCAATTCCGAATTTCTGGTATGGGAACGCGTCATATTGGAGCTTCACAATCTGCCTAGGCTCAACAAAACCAATTGCACGAGACGGAAGATAAACCTCTGCGATCAGCTCACTGTTCTGGGGCAACACGATCCCGAGCGGTATGCCGTTTATAGCCTGCTCGCCGGCTCTCGCTTGGAGCCCTGTGACCTTTCCCTCGATCGGCGCACGCACGATGTGGACCGTATCTGCATCCGCACGTTCAATCTGCGCATTCATCTGCTCCAGGCGTTGATCAATGTCCGCCAGATCCCGATCTCGATTGGCTTGCAGCTGTCGCTTTTCGAGCGCTGCGCGGGATTGAGCCGCAACAGCTTCATTTACTTGCCCATTCGTTTGAAGCACCATTTGCTCTAACGAGGCCGCTGCCTCCAAGCGTTCATTAAGTTGCGGTTCAGCAATTAGTTGTTCTTCTAAAAATTGCTCCGCATCCTTAGCTCGATTTCGAGCAATCTCCAGACGTCGATTCACAACAGTGAGTTGATCTTTCAATTCACGTTCTTGCCGCTTGGCGTCGTTGTATCGTTGTTCGGCGGCGCGGATGCTTAGATCCGAAGCGGTTTCAATAGCGGCCTTCCGGCGCTGAAGCGTCGTCCGCTCCCTCTCCAGCTGTTTTAGCGTGGCCTCACTCAGCGCGCCACCGTCACTCATGTAACGTTCGGAGGTGATCTCAGCGATTGGATCACCCGCGTTCACAGCTTGCCCATCCTCCACCATCACTTTGGTGATGAGACCGGGCTCTAGCGCATAGAGTTTTGCTTCCGCCCCATCGACACGAAGCTTACCACGCACGGTTTCCTTACGCGCAAAATCCACCGAAAGCAGAAAAGTGATAAGCGCAACCATGAAGGCCGCCAAAAATAGGGTGATCAATACCCAAGAGGGCGGCAACACTCCTGTGGGTTTTCCGAAACGAGAATTGGAAGCGCTCTGAAACTCCAGCGCCTCCTCACGAAACAAATCTGAGGACATGCAAGTGCTCCACCAGTTGGGTTAAAAGCTGATAGGCGTGTGTTTCTTCACTCGGGATTAGAAAATCCCAAACTGCTGAGCCACAGGCCCCTTGAAACTGAATTGAAGCTCTTCGACAGCCCTAAAACAGGTCGCTTAAGTGACTGATCGACCAATCTGTTCTGATTGACCGGCGCAGACCGAATAAGTTTGGAACTCCACCGCGCGTGATCGCGCTGTTTCCGGTCTGAATTTGCAAGTCTTGAACTTCAGGTAGGATCTCACCGCGCGGGCTTCTGGATTGGAACTCAAAAAACAGACTGGCCTTACGGCCTCCGCCCACCAAGTCCAATTCATCGTGTTTAATGTCACGCATTCGTTTTTCTCCACATGTCTTTTTGCTTCGGCTTATATGCCGATTTCGAGGCAGGTAGCGCTTCACCACTGACCTAGTCGAAGTTCAGAATAACCGACGAATAGAATTTGGAAAGAGGAAACAATAAGGGAGCTGTAGTGATGTGGAAGATGGCGTCGTGAATCGCTTGGTCGTAGATGCTGAAAACCAGGAATCTGAGCTAGGAGAGACCGAAGCACAGCATAGCGATGGCGATGGAAAAGGTGCTGTATCACGGACAGTGCCAGTCAAATCGAGGAAAGCGGCTGAAAAAACTAAAGCGCGCGATTAGAGCAGGGCATTAGTGCGAAATACAGATACAGCATTAAAATTGAGGAATGTAGTGTCAGTGATGGTGCAATTGAAGTTCAGTGCGTGGGTCAGTTTTCAAGCATAATTGGCAGAGATCAGAACAGATGACAGGTTTAGTGTCAGGCGCAAGGTGTAGCTGGTAGTACCAGCACCTTGCCAAAGGGGGCGTGCCTCCCCCTGTTGGATACCCCCTGCCGCGATGCTCCGATTACGTTTCTAGTCCGCAGATGCTCCCAATCCACTCCAACTTCGCATCTTTGATGCACCGACTCACAGCTTTCGTAGAAATCAGGCTAAATACTCAATGATCACGTTGAGAATTTGGATTACACTCTTTGCCAGAACTCGAAATGACTGTGAGTGTAAGTATGGCAAACGACGAACAGCCAAAAACAGTACTTGAGACTATATTGGAGTGGTCGAATGACCGCCCTGAGTGGCAAAAAGACGCCCTCAGACGCATCATTGTGGATGGCACACCTTCCGAAGAAGACCTCAAAGACCTTCTCGCACTTTGCCGAAAGGAGCACGGTGATGACTCCGTAGAGTCCACACCTATTCCTTTGGCCGCGGAGCACCTCCCAGTCGATCCTGGTGCCGGAGAATCCATTCAATTGATCTCTCTCAGTAATGTTGTTGGGGTAAACCAACTCGCACCCGGTCAAACGTTGGAGATGGCAACGTCCGGTTTGACCATCATATATGGACCGAACGGTACGGGAAAATCTGGATACTCTCGCATCGTGAAAAAAGCATGCCGGGCTCGCCATGCGGGCAAAATTATGCCCGACGTTTACAAGCCTTCACCAACCGGAAATGCCACTGCCGATCTATCCGTTAGACGCGCCGATGGAGCAACGACGCCGATCAAGTGGGAGGACGATGGGAGCCCTCCAGCATTATTGTCTGCGATCACGGTATTCGACCGAGATTGTGCGTCGGTTCATATCCGAAAGAACAATGAAGTATGGTTTCGCCCGTTTGGTCTGGATATTCCTGATGATTTGGCTGGCGTGTGCCAATCGCTCAAGAAGGCCTTGGAGAGCGAAAGAGATGTTCTACGGGACCAACGAAACGCAATTCTTGAAAATCCGACTTGGTCACCAAACTCGTCCATAGGCTCAATTATGTCGAACTTGAGCGCTGAGACGGCCTTGGAAGAGTCATGGCCCAAATCTGAGTTTTCGAATGAAGATGAAGCTAGGCTGCTGCAATTACGCAATGACTTGCAACAAGATGGCAAGAAGGCCGCCCAAAAGCAGCAAGAGATCGCAGTTCACCTAGATTATTTGGCTGCTTACTTAAAAGCGATAACCACGCCTTGCGCTGATGCTTATTTGGATCAGCTGTTCGAAAAAAGCGCGAATGCCATCTCCGCTCGCGAAGCTGCGTCGAAGGCTGCGACCACTGCATTTAGCGATTTGAGTTTGGATGGCGTAGGCGAACTAGTTTGGAGGGATCTGTGGGAGTCTGCCCGCAGGTACTCCAAATTTGCTAGGGAAGGCGGAATGGCGTTTCCTCCAGAGACCGGGGATACCTGCGTACTTTGTCACCAACCTATCAACGACGACACAAGACAACGCATGATAGGGTTTGAGGAGTTCGTTCAACAGGATACTCAAGCTAAGGCTATCGATGCAGAAGAAGAGCGTGACGAAATTCTGAGAGAATTATCCGAGTTCGATGTTCACTCAAAAAAGGTCGCGTCCTATCGAAAATCACTGATGGAGAAAGATCCATCTCTGGGAAAAAGGGTGCTCCGATACATCGCGATCGCCCGACTTCGTCAAAAGAAAGCAATTTCTCAAATTGAGGAAAAACTCCCCAAGAATCTCGTTGAGTTACCCAATTCTCCGGCTCCTGAAGTCGAAGCCGCAGCAAACGAAACACGCGCATATGCAGCGTCATTGCTCGCTGAGATTGGGGGCGAAGAGCGCCAAGCGCTAGTCGACGAATTGGAGGAGCTTCAAGATCTCAAGCAAAGTGAACATCTTCGCAAAATAGCCAGCGCAGAAGTCGCCAGACTTAAGGCAATTTCTCTCGTGGAACGCTGCTTATCTGATGTGCAAACAACAGCCATTACGCGTTTGGGAAACGCCATCGCCGATGATTTGATAACCCCTTTGATGAGAGATCGATTTCGGGAAGAAATTAGTGAACTGGCGGGCTCGCGTGTGCGAGTTGAAGTCGTCCGAAAAGGCGGAAAATATGGGTCGCCGCAATATGGCGTACAGCTTTACGCAAATCCAAAGGCCAATGTTGAAGACGTACTCAGTGAGGGCGAACAAACATGCGTAGCGCTTGCTTCCTACCTCACTGAATTAGCCAACGCGTCTCACAATTCCGCACTCTTTTTTGACGATCCAGTGACGTCCTTGGATCATAAATGGCGAACCCGTGTGGCCAGCCGATTGGCTAAAGAAGCCAAAAAAAGACAAGTCGTGGTTTTCACGCACGATCTTATTTTCGTGAACGATCTGCACCAAATGGCGGTCAACGCGGCAACACCTCTAAAACTTGCGCATCTTACTAGGGGTGAAGAGGGCGTTGGAATTATAAATGCCGACTTGCCGTGGAGAGCCGCGGGCGTGCCGCAAAGAGTAGATACGCTCGAAAAAGCAGCGAGAGTAGCGAAACGCCTTTACGATGTTGATGACGAAGAAAATTATCGAAATGCGGCGCACGGAATCTATGACAAGTTAAGGGCTGCTTGGGAGCGGGCCTTGGAAGATATCGTGTTCGCTGGCGTGATCATGCGCCACCGCGACTACATCAATACCAAGGGCTTGCGACGTGTCACGGCTTTGGAAGAGGCGGATGTAGAAGAATTCAACAAGGGATTTCAAAAATGCTGCGATTACATTGAATCGCATGACCCATCACGGGGGCGCGACGTTGAGCCTCCAGACCCCGATGAAATTATTCAAGACATTGCGAACCTCAGCGATTGGTCAAAAACACTGCGAACAAAGATGAACGCAGTGAAATAGTGCCTGCGAGCGACTTGGATAAGAATGCAGTTCGAGATTATCGAGGCAGGTAAGTTACAACAAATGTTGGGCGCGTCCCTAACGGGAGCGGGCTCGCTTGAACCAAGCCCGATGAATCGGTCTTGGCCCTTCGGGTATTGATCCCTCGCGCAAGAAGGACCGGTTCAAACCCTCCAAAGCAAATGTCAGTGTTTGTGGGGTGCAAACAGTACTCTATCGGATGGGATGAACACGACCTCGGACGTGGTGAAGGCCGTGTTCATCCCATCCGAAGCAAGAATCGATATTTCGAGTATCTGTTCAACGAAGGCTTCACGGAAAGAGAAGCAAAATCGATGCATACAAAATGATGATCAGATTCGAGAGAATAAGGATTGCTGATGCCAACCCATACATAGTCGTCCTGAGAACGGGATCCAGATTAGGTCGCGCCGACTTTTTGGATAGCCTGTAAATTGGATTTCGCACATGTGCAGAGTCGATTTGATCGAGGTCAAAGTTCAAAAACAAATGGGTAAAGAAAATTAAGAACCCTAGGCCCAAAGTCGCTGCGAGCATCGTGAGCGCAATATGAGGATCAAATTGGCTAGCAATTGAAATCAATCCAATGAAGTAAGCCACTGTTGTCGTTATGAATGCCGAGACCAGCCCTATGCCTTTTGCAAAGCTCGCCAGAGTCTTAGCAATATCACTTCGCAAGTTAGGGCCGATTTGAGAACGACGATAGGATTCCGAGACGATTTCGGAATGACGGTCAACGAAATCACCAATAAATACAGGGACTAGAGCGACCAACAAAGCCATCCAAGCAGGACTTGTACATGCAACAAACTCCGCCAGCGTCATTGGGCTAAATTATCAATTCTAATACCGGATTCACTTGCTTGGTTTCCCAACTTTTCCAGCTTCGCTTTTTCAATTGAACTTTGTGAGTATGTATCACAGCCTCGCAATCACCATCCAAGCAAGATAGCTTGCTAACTTCAGTTTTGCGAATGATAGAAATGGAGCTGAATTCATGACTCCATTCTGATCGATCATCAGCGTCGAGCGTCTTGGTAGCGTTTTTGCCTTTGTGAAAAAGGCGTACGTCGTATGAAATCCGCATCGAGTTAATAACCGATACTCGATGAGTGATGAGGTCGCGTGCTTCATCATTTGCACCACGCTGAACTTCACACTCGATAAATACTGGGGCTACAAAAACTCCATCATAGGTGTTTCGTTGTCGCATCAGAAAATGGATTCCTCGTGCTTGATTGAATTAGATGGGATGCGGCTATAAGCTTATCAAATGTTTGGGCCACCAATGGGCTACTCTCTGTGTCCTCGTGGGAGTTTGTGACGAGATTCACGAGGCTACCGCGGTATTTTTTGAACAACGCTCTATTTGCGCTGATCCCAGCCTCTAACGATTGAAGGCCACTTTTCTCAGTCGAATACCAGACACTAAAATCGGCACGACGAAGAGGATCGGAAGTCTTGAATTGATTGGATTGCGCGCGCGTATTCAAGAATAAATCCATTGAAACCGAGCAGGCATTTGATTTCCAGTTTCCTGGAATAGAGTTAGGAATTAACCCTCCTGGTTCATACATCTCCGTTCGCTGATCAATTTCTTCCAAGCGTTTGTTCTCAAGAAAAAAATTTACGACTCTTGTCCATCCAGCTTCCGAGCTGCAGATATCTTGGAAAGTAGAAACTGCGGTGGCTTCACTCTGTCGCCAAGGCCACATTACGGAAACGTTATTCTTATCGCTCTTGCTCTTTGAGAAGAAGGCAGACATCTGCGGTAACTTGCTTCGAGTCTGCAACAAATAACCGTCTCCTCCATCGACTTGTTCGAATTCTTCGATCAATAAATCATCATGAAGCTGATGTTGGGAAGAGTCGTCCAAAAAACTGAGTTGGTTCGTTTGGGCCTGACCCGCCAGATCTCGGTCTATCAAGCGAGTGGGATAGTCTCCTGTAAAGTAGTGATCTGCAATAAGCGGAGTTTCGCCCCGAGGTTCGCCGTTTGTGATCGCTCGATGTAAGCCAGACGCGCTCAAAAAGGCTAAAGAATCCGCTCCGATAATGTTGGTCATCTCCTCGATGCCATGTCGCGCCGCCATCAGATCGACTTCCGACGGCATGTCTATGCCGTAGGCGTCCTGGAACTGAATAGGCGGACTCGCCACACGGACGTGCACTTCGGTCGCTCCAGCAGCTCGAAGCTCAGAAACCCTCGCTTGCGTAGTATTTCCTCGCAAAATTGCATCTTCTATCAACACCACGCGCTTATTACTCACCATCGATTTGTCTATGGCGTGGGTGTTTCCAGCTGCTCCTCGATCTCTCAGGTTTGTTAAGAAGCGGAGCCTGTTTTCAATACGCTTCACTGCGAACCGCAGTGGAATTCCCAAGGCTTCAGCATATGCAGTCGCTGCGTGCTCTGCGGTCTGAATAGGGACAACAATGTCAGCCTTGCACGGCGATTCTTGGGCGAGTAATTGGCCCGCGCTTAAGCGGCTAGCGCTAACGCTAACACCAGAAATTACGCTCGAAGGATTCGCAAAGGAGATATATTCGAGTGCGCAAGGCCGATGAGGCAATGTCGGTCCAAACGCATGTGATGAAAATGGTTTGCGCTCTTCGAACACGAGCAGCTCGCCGTTCCCAACGTCCCGAATTACTTCGCCTCCAAGGCTGTCTATTGCAGACGACTCTGATGCGACGACGTACCCCTGCGAAAGCTTCCCGACAATCAAGGGGCGAATACCGCTTGAGTCCCGTGCGGCAAACATTTTGCCTTCAGATAAAGCGACAACCGAGAACCCACCTTCTATTTGAGAAAGTGCATCTATTATTCTCTCCTCGGTCGTTACCCGGTCACTTAGTGATACAAGATGAACGATCACCTCTACATCGCTGATCGATTGAAATATCGTGCCTCTTCTCACCATTCTCTTTCGTATGTATTGAGCATTGGTGATGCTGCCATTCATTGCAATCGCAAATCCGCCGTTTTCCAGGTCATTGTAGAGAGGTTGAATGTTTCGGAGCGAAGGCGAGAGCGCATTTAAATTGTGACCAATCGCATGTCGTCCATGGAGTTGAGACAAATTTTGTTCGCTGAAGTTCTGAGAGACCAGTCCCAGATGGCGTTCGGAATAGAAGCGATAACCATCTAGCGAGACTATTCCGACAGCATCGCGACCTCTATTCTGAAGCACCGATAACCCAACGGCTGTGTAACTGGCTGCATCCGGAACACCATGAACGCCGACCACACCGCATTCGTGCCTCAACGCATCTGTCTCACTCATGCCCAACCCCTATAGATGCTCGCTGGATTAGAAGCATTCTCGACGCTTCTGAAAGACTCTGACTACATTGGATAAACATCCAAAGTAAAGAAATAAGGAGAATTGCTTCAACGCTCTGAGCACAAAAATGATCGCCCAAACTTCGGGGAATATTTGTTTTAACGGGCTGCGGAGGTTCCACATATCAGTTATGTTTTACCGTCTTCAATTTGCGAATCTGAGCGATCTTTGAGCCAATCAATTACATCGTGTAGCCATTTCATCGATTTGGAAGATCCTGCAATTCGCTTCAGCACTTTCTCGTTATCTAGGACAAACGTGTAGAACTTCTCCAAGCCCTGCATGGGCAGTTCTTCCCATTTTACTTCAGCCACATCGTCGATTTTTTCGCTGACGGTATCTGACAGCTCTTTAAACGCTTTGGAGTTTTTGATTGCGTTGAGCACGACGAATCCGGTGGGAGCAACCAAGCCCGTTCCGATGACAGGGATTGCCGCCACACCGCCAACTATAGCCGCACCAGACAAAACGATCGCCGCATTTTTTGCGGTGCCAACGGAAAACAAATACCTGCGTTCGAATTGTGGGGCTTCATCGTTTTCGATGGGCAAGGTCTCAAAGACTTCCCGAGATTCTTCATCAAGCAGGCTATCTTGATCCGTGAGTACTGTTGCGAACTCTCCGATAGCCTCGCGCATTTCGCGCTCTTCTTCAGGGTTTCGCTCGTAGCGCTCTGCATCGATCACCAGATTGCGTCCAATTCCCGAGGCCATGATAAACGGACCATGAAGCCCAAGAACTGACTGAATGTTGGTTAGCTTTCCTAGATCAAATTCAGGCAGCTCGTCTCTTGCAACCAATTCTTGAGCGGATTGGTATCCAGCTTCGAGTTGAACCCCTAATGAAAAAAGCCGAGCATAGTCGATCTCGCCTGTCGGTTTCTGAACTTCGGATGGCCTGCCTGATCTGACTGGCCCAACCGTAATGTTAGGATCGACGGTTGGTTTTTAGCGGCGTTCATGCCGCCTC
>JABSPZ010000021.1 GCA_013213785.1 Henriciella sp.
GGAGGCGGCATGAACGCCGCTAAAAACCAACCGTCGATCCTAACATTACGGTTGGGCCAGTCAGATCAGGCAGGCCAGGCCGAATCCGTTCTGTTCATATCGCAGCCTAAGCCGTTCAGCTCAACCCCGAGAGTTCGAGTAGAATCCATGTGTGGGCATTAATGTGGGCACCAAGTGCTGGTGCTTGAGATATTGCTTTATAAAACAGGGGGTTGTGGGTTTTGGATGGCGGAGGAGGAGGGATTCGAACCCCCGGAACGCTCGCACGCTCAACGGTTTTCAAGACCGCCGCATTCAACCACTCTGCCACTCCTCCGCAGCAGGAGCGTTCCTTTTCTACAGTCCGCGAAAGATTGCAAGTCCTGTCATGAAATTGCCTGCTTTTCGTCGGTTTATGGTTAATCAGATCTTTCCCGTGATGTGTGCAAGTTTTTGTTCCCATTCACCGTACATGCAGCTTGCTATGGTAAACGTAGCATCATCGAGAAAGAGCCGAATGCTCTGCCCGCACCCCGAGAAGAGGGGTAGGGACCGCAGAAAGAGGTAAGAGATGAAGACGTCAGTCTCCAATTCTGTTTGTTACGCGCTGCTAGGCGCGAGTATCTTCGCCATTGCTGCTGCTGGAAATGCGAACGCCGATAGAAACGGCGCGCCGATTCGCTATGCGCAGGCAGGATCACCATCAACGACAACTCAGATGCCGGCTCAAATGGTTCAGCGCCAGATAGCTCCGAGTTCTGTGGCCGTAAACGGCAATCAGCGCGTTGAGTTCCGCTATCCGGATCAACCCGACAATTTCTTCGCGACCCAAGGATCGGTCGTCCAAATGCCGCCGGCCCAAGCGCCAGCTGCGGCCCCAACACTGGCGGCACCTAACCCTGCATTTGATTCGCCGATTACGTTCTCACCTGTCGATTCTGTTGTATCGGCGGCATCATCTGCGCCAGCAGCATTGCCAAAGCCAAATCCAGTATCAGTGCTGGCAGGCGGCGTCTCTGCGACCGGTATGGCTGCGGATGTTGCGACCGCCCCCGCCAAGCCAATCCGAATTGCTTCTCTGCAAACGCAAGCGGCGACGAGTACGGGCAAGCCCCTTACCTTGAGCCGCGTTCGCGCCAATCGTGACGCTGCCATTGCACAGGAAAGCGGTCTCGCCAGCGTTTATGCGGACGGGTTCAACGGCAAACCAACCGCGAATGGCGAGATTTTTGATGAGACCGCTATGACGGCAGCGCACCCAAGTCTGCCGCTTCCGAGCCTTGTTCAAGTTGTGAATGAAGACAACGGACGCGAGATTGTCGTCCGCGTGAATGATCGTGGTCCATTTGATGGAAAACGGATTATGGAATTGTCGCCTCGCGCCGGCAGCGTGCTCGGTTTAAGCAAAGGCAATTCAGCCCGCGTGAAGCTCAATTATCTTGGACCTGCACCCGTGCAAACGAATAGCTTTGCGTCGAATTCCGTCGAAGACGACGTCATGCCTCCTGTTGCCGCAGTTGAGCCGTCTTATCCGGCACCGATGCTTCAAGCGCCAGTTGCTGCGCCAGTCGTTCAAGCCGCAGCGCAAACCGCGCCGACAGTGGCACCGACAAGTGGCTTCTTCATTCAGGCTGGAGCTTTTGCTGACATTGCGAACGCGCAGCAGCTAACCTTCGCTTTTGATCGCACTATGGACGTCAAAATCGAAGAAGCGCGTGTAAACGGCGGCGACTATTTCCGCGTCCTCATCGGTCCCTTTAACTCAATGGAGGCGGCTGAAGTGCAACGAGCGGCGCTCGCTCGCGCCGGGATCGCAGATGGCTTCCTGACACGTCGCTGAGGCGCATACCGCAACAAAGATTGACCTTCGTCACGAACTGGCCCTTTTTCGATCGCAGGAAAAAGGGCTATTTCATTGGTCGAAAGGACTCTCATCATGCAGGCTTTGCGAAACGCAGCTCTGACCATTCTTGTGGCGGTTTTCCCCGTATGGGCGCAGGCGCAAATTCTGAATACGGAAGCTGAGTACGCAGTCATCCTCGACCACGATTCTGGAGAGATCCTTTGGTCGAAAGATGGTGATGTTCCGATGGTGCCAGCGTCGATGACCAAAATGATGACGGCCTACTTCGTGTTCGATCTCATCAATAGTGGTGAGATTACACTCGATACGCAGATGACGGTCAGTGACGATGCTTGGCGAAGAGGTGGTTTTCCGTCCGGGACGTCCACAATGGGGCTCAGTCCGAAACAACGCCCGACAGTCCGTGAGCTTTTACAAGGAATGATCGTGATGTCGGGCAATGATGCCTGCATCGTTTTAGCTGAAGGGATTGCGGGGTCAGAGGAAGCGTTTGCCCGCGAGATGACTGAACGGGCACAGGAGCTTGGCCTGACCAGCGTGAACTTTGTGAATACGACCGGATTGGAGGGCGAGGGGCACGTGGTGTCAGCCGCAGATCTCGCTCGGCTCGCAAAGCTTATTATCGATGACTATCCAGAATATTATGCGTGGTACAGTCAACCGGAATACACATGGGGCTCGTACACGCAGGCGAACAGAAACCCATTGCTTGGCACGATGGAAGGCGCCGATGGACTTAAGACCGGTCACCTAGACATCGCAGGATATGGGCTGACTGCATCCGCGATTCGAGACGGAACGCGGCGCACGATTGTCATTAACGGCCTTCCCAGCAAACAAGCCCGCGCACAGGAAGCAGAGCGCTTGATGCGAATGGCGTTCTCCGCCTTTGAGACCCGCACGATCGAGGCTGACGACAAGCGGATTGCGGAGCTCGACGTATGGATGGGCGAGTCGCGCAGCGTCGGTGTGAAACTGTCTGAGTCCCTTAACGTCACCGCTCACCGTCGGGCTTTTGCCAAGGGGGAGTCGGAAATCGTCTATGACAGTCTGATCCAGGCGCCCGTCACCGCTGGAGACGAGATAGCGACACTCGTCGTCACGATTGAGGGTAAAGACCCGATCGAGTTGCCTTTGGTGGCAACAGAAGATGTTGCACGCCTAGGCTTCATCAGTCGGTCGATTGAAGGCCTTAGCCGTATGCTGGAAGGCGGAGCGTAAGATCTTGAAAGCGGGCGGGCGTTTCATCACCCTAGAGGGCGGCGAAGGGACCGGTAAATCTACCTTGATCGCTGGCTTATCGGACGCCTTGCGAGACCGAGGGCGAAACGTGATTGTGACTCGCGAACCGGGTGGCACCAGGCTGGCCGAAGATGTGCGAGCTCTAGCGCTCAATCCTCCAGACGGGGAATCTTGGTCTCCGCTCTCTCACGCCCTGCTGATGAATACAGCGCGGGACGATCATTTGAACAAACTCATTCGACCAGCTTTAGAGCGCGGTGATTGGGTTCTGTGTGATCGGTTTGCTGACTCGACACGGGCTTATCAGCGCGTCGACGGCCAAGATATTGAAACCCTTATCAACATCGAACACGCGGTGGTCCGCGAAACCCGTCCGGATTTGACCCTAGTTTTGGACGGCGCTCCGGAAAACCTCGCGGAAAGGCGTCGAGAGCGCGGGGTTCAGGATGTCTTTGAACAAAAGGATCTCGACTTCCATGCGAGTATCAGGGCGGCATTCTTGGAAATCGCTGAGGTTGAACCTGATCGTTGCGTTGTGATAGATGCGCTGCAAACCCCTGAACAAGTTTTGGCGGATGCTCTGAATGTGATTGACGAGCGATTGGAGCACTCATGAGTGCCGCATTCCCACTTTATGGTCATGTCGCCCAAGAGGATCGCTTTTTAGCTGCACGCGCTTCTGGGCGTCTGCATCATGGTTGGATTTTCCAGGGGCCGTCCGGGATTGGGAAGTCCATATTTGCACGGCGCATTGCGGGTCTGATGCTCGGCGCTGAGTCCCCAGCCGCAAGCAGCGACGATAAAACGATGCAATTGGTTCTGTCTGGTGGGCACCCAGATTTAAAGTGGGTTGAGCGTGGCCTGAACGATAAGGGCAAGCTTCGCCAAGACATTACCGTTGAACAGATTCGTGAGCTCAATCAGTTCTTCACTCTGCGTCCCGCCATGGCTGGTTGGCGAGTGGGTGTGATTGATGCCTTAGACGAAATGAACGTTTCAGGGATGAATGCGCTCCTCAAAACGCTCGAAGAGCCGCCGAACAACGCGCTTCTTATTCTTATATCTCACTCAGCCCAGCCCATCCTCCCGACAATCCGGTCAAGGTGCCAGGTCTTGCGGCTCTATTCGATTTCAGTTGAAGATACCAAGACGGTTCTGAGTGCCCATGAGGGCAATAGTGACCTCGCCATGGACCTTGCGCCGGGCAGGCCAGGGTATGGGTTAGAGTTGTCTCAGACGGCGGGGGCGAAGGCGGTTCAGTCGGCGCGCGCTCTGCTCCGGAATGTTCGAAAACCGACGGGAGGTGTCGTTTCTGCCGCGCTGACATCTGTGCTCGTCGATGAGGGGTCGCTCAACGCCTTTACCGACACACTTCTGGGATGGGTTGCAGAGAAGGCGGATGCAGATCCTGTGCTCAGCCAAACTTGGCTCAAGATGCACCAAGTGCGTGCGACAGCTGATGAGCTCAATCTCACGCCGTTACAAACAGCAACGAAGCTATTTTCCGTCTTGCAAGATGGCGTGAAGGCTGTAAGCGCCTGAGCCCATGTTTGATACCCATGTAAACCTGCACGCAGAGGCTTATGCCGAAGACTTAGACGAAGTCCTTGCGCGCGCACGAGAGGCCGGCGTTACGCGAATGCTCGCGATTTGCGAACGGCTGGATAGCTTTCCGCGCGTAAGTGAGATCGCTGGCGCCAATAAGGACATTTGGTGCAGTGTCGGAACGCATCCACATCATGCGAAGGATTTCACAGATACCAAACCTGAAGATCTCATCGCCGCATCGCAGAACGAGAAAGTCGTTGCGATTGGCGAAACTGGGATGGATCTACATTATGGATACAGCCCTCAAGATCAGCAAGAAACGAGTTTCCGAATCCATATTGAGGCGGCGCGTGAGACTGGTCTTCCGGTCATCGTCCATACGCGTGAGGCAGACGATCTGACAGCCGATATCTTGGAGGAAGAAACGGAACGCGGGGCGTTTCCAATCCTGTTGCACTGTTACACCGGTGGGCCAGATCTTTGCCAGCGGGGAATCGCTTTAGGGGCATATGTCTCCGTATCCGGCATCCTTTCGTTCAAAAGTGCGAAAGATGTACGAGCCGTGATCAAAGACGTACCATTAGACCGCGTTATTCTTGAGACAGATTGTCCGTATCTGACGCCAACGCCATATCGCGGGCGCCGTAATGAGCCCGCATACTTGCCATATGTCGCCGATGCGCTCGCAGAACTGCACGGCATGACACGTGAGGACGTGGCCGCTCAGTGCGAGACGAATGCACTTCGACTGTTTGCGCGCGCCTCATGAGGACTCGCCGGATCAAATTCACGCTCTTAGGCACCGGATCGTCTGGAGGTGTGCCGCGCGTTGGTGGCGATTGGGGAGCATGCGATCCCCACGAACCAAAAAATCGCCGGACGCGCTGTTCTGCGCTTGTCGAAGCTTGGGACATAGCTGATCCAGAAGCGGTCACGACAGTACTGATCGACACGTCACCGGATATGCGAGAGCAATTGTTAGCGGCGAAAGTCACGCGTTTGGATGCTGTCGTGTTCACCCATGATCACGCTGACCAAACGCATGGAATAGACGATGTCCGTGCACTCGCCATTCGCAATCGCGCACAGGTGAAAGCCTATATGGATGTGGCGACGTCAAAGACGTTGGTGGCCAAATTCAAATATGTCTTTCATGGCGAGAATGGATATCCTCCGATTTATGACCTTCAGCCGTTTCTTTCGCCCTATGAACCATTTGAGGTGAGCGGGCCCGGTGGGTCGATTGAACTCACGCCGCTCGATCAAGAGCATGGTTATATTCGGTCTCTCGGTTTCCGGATTGGAGACGTCGCCTATTGCAACGATCTGAATGGATTCCCTGAGGACACTTTAGAAGCGCTCGAGGGTCTTGATGTCTTGATGATCGACGCGCTGCGCTACATACCGCACCCCTCGCATGCCCATCTCGGACAAACGCTCGAATGGGTTAAAAAGCTCCGACCTCGGAAGACTGTGTTAACCAATCTGCATATTGATTTAGATTATAAAACTTTGCTTGGAGAGCTGCCCGACGGTGTAATTCCGGGTTTCGACGGATGGGCGTGTGAGGTCGAGTTCTAGGCCGTATCCGTCAGAGTACGGACCATTGTGTTGACGGCGCCATAGTCGGTTTTTCCGGTCCCAAGAACTGGGACTTCGTCCACGTGGAAGACTTTGCGCGGAACAGAGAGTTCTGACACTCCATGTGACTGACACCAGGCGAGTAGGGCGCCTCGGTCGGCATCTTTCGCTGTTGTTAGCAGCACCACTTGCTCTCCTTTGCGAGGGTCCGGAATGGCGGCGGCCGCGTGCATGTCATCTGGCCAAATTGCACTAGCGCAGTTTTCCACGACAGCGAGGGAGACCATTTCGCCGCCAATTTTAGCGAAGCGTTTCACGCGTCCCATGATCCGGATGCAATCATCCTCATCGACAACGCAAATATCACCCGTGTCGTGCCAGCCGTCTTGCGGGGGCTCGATCACGCCCGGAGCTGACGAGCGCATATAGCCCATCATAATGTTTGGCCCGCGAATGCGGAGTTTGCCGCCTTCTTCGATGCCTTCAACTGGGACGAGTTCGTATTCCATATCAGACATCAAGCGTCCGACCGTGCCAGGCTTGTTGAATTCCATTTGATTGGCCGCAACCACAGGAGCTGCTTCCGTTGCGCCATACCCCTCCAGGATTTCGATATCGAATTTCTTCCGAACAAAAGCGCGGGTTTCATCGCGGACACGTTCAGCGCCGCACACCGCGAGTCGAACTGAGTCCATCATACCTTCTTTGGCCACGCGGGTGTATTGCCCAATAAAGGTGTCGGTCGCTAACAAGATGGTGGCGCCAGTTTCTTCGATCCTTCCAGCGATCTCACGTGGCTGCAGTGGGCTCGGGTGAAACACAGCCTTGATCCCAGCAATGAGAGGAAGGATCGCGCCGACCGTCAGACCGAAGCAATGGAATGTTGGCAGCGGGTTGAAGACAATATCATTGTTCGGGTCGAGACCGATATGGGATCGGACTTGTTCCACGTTCGCCACGATATTTTGGTGAGAAAGGACAACGCCCTTAGGCTCGCCCTCTGTGCCGGAGGTGAAAAGGACAACGCCGGGTTTGGTATGGCTTTTCTTGCCATGAAATAGGCCCGGCATCATTGGACCAAGACCGCCTGCGACTTTGTCCATTAAGCCCAGGCCTTCGCGCACATCTTCCAAATAAATGAACTCAGCGGCGTCGCTTAGCTCTTCGATGAGCGCCTCAAGTCCGCCAAGTTCTACGAATTTGTGTGCCGTCACAATCTTGGTGATCTTTGCGGCTTTCATAGCCGACTTGATGTTCGCCGATCCCGCGGTGAAGTTGAGCATCGCCGGCAAGCGTCCTGACACATGCACAGCGCAAAACGCTATGAATGCGCCGGCGCCGGTCGGCAGCATGACGCCGACCGTTTCGTCTTTCTTGAACTTTTTTCCCAGCGCTGACCCGAGCGCGAACGAACCGCGAAGCACCGTCTTGTAATCCACCTCGGTGCCATCACCGTCAACAATCGCGACAGTCTTGCCGCCGAACTGCTTGGATGCGCGAATGATCGCCGAGAATATGTCAGTTTTCGCGCGATTGGCGCGCCACTCAAGAGGAGCTGGGATTGCGGATTCGGTCATGGTCCTGCCCTGGGTTGAACTCTTAACGGTTTGCAACAAACTGTCACAGTCAGTGAGCAGCGCAAGACTTTTTGCTCACATTCGTCGCGACAGGCAGGGGAGCTATGCCGCAGCGCAGCTTGCAGTTTTCAGCGATCCACTCCATTTAGAGCACATGGCCACGCTCATAGATAATAAGCCTCAATTCAGGCACCCGGAAAAACGAAACCGCCCGGATACGCCGCTATTGCGGAAACCGGATTGGATTCGTGTCAAAGCGCCGACGTCTAAGGGCTATGCCGAGACGCGCGAAATCGTAAAATCCAAAGGCCTCGTTACGGTTTGTGAAGAAGCCGGATGTCCGAACATCGGTGAGTGCTGGGACAAAAAGCACGCGACCATGATGATAATGGGCGATACGTGCACGCGCGCCTGCTCATTCTGCAATGTGATCACGGGTAAGCCGGCGCCTCTCGAAGAGGATGAGCCGCAGCGAGTCGCTCAAGCTGTTGCGGAGATGGGCCTCCAGCACGTTGTCATAACTTCGGTGGATCGCGATGATCTTGAAGATGGCGGCGCCATGCACTTCGTTCACACGATCAACGCAATTCGTGAAGCATCGCCAGAAACGACCATCGAAATTTTGACCCCAGACTTTCTTCGTAAGGATGGCTGGGAAGCGAAAGTCATCGACGCAAAGCCAGATGTCTTCAACCATAATCTAGAGACAGTCCCACGCCTCTATCTCAGCATTCGGCCGGGTGCGAGGTATTTTCATTCGTTGCGCTTGCTGGAGAAAGTCAAAGAGCGCGACCCGAACCAGTTCACGAAATCTGGTTTGATGGTGGGGCTCGGTGAGAGCAAAGAAGAAGTCATGCAAGTGATGGACGATATGCGGTCAGCTGGCATCGATTTCCTGACGATTGGGCAATATCTGCAACCGACTCGAAAGCATGCAGCCGTAGACCGATATGTCAGCCCGGATGAATTTGCGGCTTATGAAGAGATCGCTCGTTCCAAAGGGTTCCTGATGGTTTCGGCATCACCTCTAACGCGGTCCAGTCACCATGCTGGGGAAGACTTTGCTCGGTTGCGCGCGGCGCGAGAAGCTCAGCTCGGCGAAAATGCCTAGAGTTTCTGAGCAGGTTCTGATCCCACACAATGCGGATGACCTGTATGGACTGGTCCTCGATATTCGTCGGTATCCAGAGTTCATAAAATGGATTACGCGGGTCAATGTTACTCAAGAGCAAGGTGATAGGGCCGATTCGTACACATGTTTGGGAACGGCCTCGGTCCGATTTAGCGGGTTTGATGAGAAGTTTTCAACTTATGTCAAAGGCGACGCCATCGCGCGTAAGATCGATGTGAAGCTCGAAAGCGGTCCCTTTCGGCATCTTCGCAACCGTTGGCAGTTTGACCCTCGCGAAGATGGAAGAACGCGCGTGCATTGTTTCATAGACTATGAATTTAAGAACCCGGTTCTTCGACTCCTTGCGCGTACGAATTCCCGTTTGGCTGTTGAAAAGATCATTGATGCCTTCCGCATCGAGGCTGATCGTAGGTTTGTTCGGCAGACCTCATAAAGTGGAGCGCACCCGTCGTTTCGCTTGGTAAACGAGTGACAAAGATTTCACTGTCCAAGTTAAATCGATCCAAACACAATCCGGCCTAATCCGACCAAAGATTAGCAAGAGTTTGGACGTTGCTCTCATGATTTCAGATAAAATTCTCTCGCTTAGCGTAGCGACGCTTCTGCTCACCTGCATGAGTGCCGGAAGCCAGGAACAAGATCGTTTCGATGTGTTGGATCGCACGAATGACGACCCTTTGCGGCTGAAAACCGATGAGGCGCTTACGCCCCTGCCGATTGATGCGCAGGGGGTTGATGTTCTTCCAGAGGTCGTGTTTCGACCGGGAACAGCTCTAATGTGGTCGCGAGTGATCTGAATGAAGTTTCCGATTCTTATGTTGGTTTTGCGCCCGGGATATCGGTGCGCTCAAATTGGGCGCGGCACGAATTGCTGGGCGATGTTAAGATCCGCCACCTAGAATATTCAGAGCTTACCAGCGAGGGGCGGACCGCGATTAATTTTAGTCTGCGCGGACGCCTGGATATGGGAGGCAATTCTAGCCTTTCGGTTGCGGTAACAGCCGCCGACGAAGCGGAAGACCGACGAGCTCTTTCGAGTGTCCCAGAGGCGCTTGAGCCTACGGATGTGGCACGCACCGGCGGCGCAATTGGGATAACCAACACTTTTAATCGGGTGCATGTTGGCGGTGATCTTGCGTTTAAGACCTACGACTTTGAAGATGCGGAGCTGGAAAGCGGCCTCATCCAAGACCAAGACTTCAGAGATCGCGATGAACTGATCGCATCTCTCAAAGTCGCCTACGCGCTCAATTCTAGCGCGGCGGTTTATACGAAGCTGACTCAAACGCTTTCAGACTATAGTCCGCCCAACATCTTTTATGCGTTCAACCGGGACTATGACGGAACAGTTGTGTCTCTCGGTGTTGATTTTGACGTCGGCGATACCCTGCGGGGGGATATCGGCTTGGGATATCAGCGTTACGTTTACGACGAAGAGTCATTCGAGGACATCGATGACGTAAATCTCTCTGGCAACGTCGATTGGTTGATCAGCGATCGCACGCTTTTATCTGCGACAGCGAACAGAAGCGTCTTTGATCCAGGTCTGATTACAACCAATGCGGCGATTGAAACTGCCGCTGGTCTCAGTGTTGAGCAAGCACTCATGCGCAAAGTGTCTTTGAACGGCGGTGCTCGTCTCGCGCGGTTCGATTTTGAAAATATCGATCGCGAAGACGATCGCATCAATCTGAACCTAGGCGCCAATTGGAAGCTGAACAAAAACCTTTGGATTGAGGGGGGCTATGAGCTCATGGACCAAAGCTCGAGCTTTCAGGAATTCACTGACAATCGCTTCGTAATCAAAATGCGCGTTTTCCCTTAGCGGAGCCGTTCGTC
The DNA here is from genome assembly GCA_013213785.1 of Henriciella sp. Classification (GTDB taxonomy): domain Bacteria; phylum Pseudomonadota; class Alphaproteobacteria; order Caulobacterales; family Hyphomonadaceae; genus Henriciella. The sequence goes on from JABSPZ010000021.1 coordinate 10,763, forward strand.
AGCGGCGATTGTTGAGGCAATGAAGCCGCCACCAAGAATGCGCGTGGAGCCTTCGGCATCATAGAGCACGCTCGCTTGACCGCGTGCGACGCCTTCTTCTGGATTGTTGAACCAGACTGCTGGGTGACCGTTATGAAGTCCCAAGCGACCCGGTGCTGGCTCTCTCGTCGAGCGTACGCGGACCAAGGCTGGTTCGCCGCGTGCGCATGCATCCTCGAGCGTGCCATCGCCAAGCCAATTCAACTCTTCCATTGTGAGCCCCGCGGTCAGCAATGCCTCACGCGGTCCGACGATGACGCGGCGCGCTGGGGCGTCGATTTTGACCACAAACAGGGGTTCCCCTGTGGCGACACCAAGGCCGCGGCGTTGCCCGATTGTGTAATGGATGACGCCCTGATGTTCACCCAATACGCGGCCATCTAGATGCACAATTTCACCGCCGCGCCCCGATCCAGGGCGCAGTTTTTCAACAACTTTTGCGTATGACCCTTCGGGTACAAAGCAAATGTCTTGGCTGTCAGGTTTGGCCGCCACGGGTAGGGCAAAATGATCTGCGAGTTCTCGGACTTGCGTCTTTGGCAAGTCGCCCAGCGGAAAGCGCACATATTCGAGCTGTTCAGCTGTCGTCGCGAATAGGAAATACGATTGATCCCGGCTTGCATCCGCCGCCCTATGCAGTTCTGGGTTTAGATCGCCATCGGTCCGACGGATATAGTGGCCCGTTGCCAGACAGTCTGCTCCAAGATCCTTTGCTGTGCGCAAAAGGTCGGAGAACTTTACGGTCTGATTGCATCGAATACAGGGGATCGGCGTGGCACCTGAAAGATAGGTGTCAGCGAAATCTTCCATGACTTGTTCTTTGAACCGGCTCTCATAATCGAGCACATAGTGCGGAATACCAATTTGGTCGGCTACGTTGCGGGCGTCATGAATGTCTTGCCCGGCGCAACACGCGCCTTTTTTCTCAATCGCTGCGCCGTGATCATACAGCTGCAACGTGATCCCGATGACGTCGTAGCCTTGAGCGGCCAGCAGCGCAGCCACAACAGATGAATCAACGCCGCCGGACATTGCGGCAACGACGCGTGTTTCGGATGGTGGTTTCGCAAAGCCGAGCGAGTTTAGCGTACCAGGCGCAGGATCAGGCTCGCGCGCGGCGAGCTCGGTGAGGTCAATCATAGCAGTCTCCAAACGGGTTCAAGGCCCGAAGCAGATGAATTTGGCGCTTATATAGTAGAAGCGCTTAAAAACGCTATGGGAAGATATCAGGCTGTGAAATAGGGCCGATCACCTGCGACGGTGACACGCTCCATAATCCGAACATTCGGGAAGTAATCGCTGGCGGCGTAGTGCTGACATGCGCGGTTATCCCAGAAGGCAAGTGAGCCTGGTGCCCAGCGGAACCGGCATTGATACTCTGGTAGCCATGCACGGCGATAGAGGAAGTTGAGCAATTCATCGCTCTCTTCTTTGTCCATGCCGACGATGTAATCGGTAAAGGCGATGTTCACGTACAGTCCGCGTTCACCGGTCTCCGGATGTGTTCTGATGACAGGATGTTCCTGCGGCGGGAACTTATCGTGAAGAGCTGACGCATCCTTGTTGAGGCGCTTTGCAAAAACACGGGCAATATCGTGCACCGCAGTCATCTTACACAGGCGCTCCTTTAGATCGTCTTCGAGATCGTCGTAGGCCATAACCATATTGGAAAACAGCGTATCACCGCCGACTTCAGGAAGCTCTATCGCGCGAAGGATCGAGCCGAGAGATGGTTCTGCGCGCCATGTTACGTCAGAGTGCCAGTTGTTTTCCTGACCCTTAGAGTTCGGTCCGTGCGCAATCCTCAAAATTTCTGGATCGGGCTGATCCTTGGGAGTTGCCGGATGGATCTCCAGCTCCCCAAAATGGTTTGCAAACTCTATGTGTTTCTCGCGAGTGAGTTCGTGTTGATCTCGGAAAAATACGACTTTGTATTTCAAAAGTGCGGCGCGGACCTCGTCGACCAATGTATCGTCAAAATTGGCTAGATCTGCGCCAATAAGCTCTGCTCCGATTGCGGGTGACAGCAGGTGTGGTTCGAAGCGTGTGAACTCCGTATTGGCGTCGTAGGCCATGTTTCCTCCGTGTTTTCTTTTTAGAATAACACAGCGGGCGGCGAGGCCCTAGCGTGATTTTAAATCTGCGCTCGGATCATGTTTAGCGCCGCTTCGATCGTTGCCATCCGAATCTCATAGCGTCCGATATCACCGAGCATTAGCATCTCGTGCATCATTGCTTTGTTCTCGCGCGCGCAGGCGAGGTGAACGGTGCCTACCGGCTTCATCGGTGTGCCGCCCCCGGGGCCAGCAATGCCGGTGACCGCGATTGCGAGGTTGGCGCGGCTTTGTTCCATCGCGCCTTCCGCCATTAAGCGGGCAACGGGTTCGGACACTGCGCCATAATCAGCGAGCACATCGCCAGCCACGCCCAATATCTCGGCCTTCGACTGGTTCGAATATGTCACGAAACCGCGTTCTAGGACTTTTGAAGATCCGGCGAACTCTGTGAACAAGCCAGCGATGAGGCCGCCTGTGCAGCTTTCAGCGGTGACGATTTTTACCCGCCGTTCCATGGCTTCATCCATGACGAGGAGCGCGAGATTTCGAATACGATCTGGAAACATGAATCAGAACCTAGAGTGATGACGCTAGGGGAACCAAGACCGCACTTGCTTGCGCGGCGATGCCTTCCTTGCGGCCGGTGAATCCCAGCCCCTCAGTGGTCGTTGCTTTGACGCTGACCGCATCCAAAGAGAGTCCAGTGACTTCGGCTGTTCGATGTCGCATGGCTTCTCGGTGCGGTTTGATCTTGGGGGCCTCGCAGATCAAGGTTAGATCGCAACTGGTGAGCGTCCACCCTGCATCACGAACGATGTCGACCGCATGCTTGAGGAAGAGGTCAGACGGTGCGCCTTTCCATTGCGGCTCAGACGGCGGAAAGTGATCGCCGATATCGCCGAGCGCCGCAGCGCCCAAAATCGCATCGGTGAGGGCGTGCCATGCAACGTCAGCATCAGAATGACCTACCAAGCTCTGCGTGTGCGCGATTTTCACACCGCAAAGCGTCACGCCGTCGCCTGGCTCCAAAGCATGGACGTCATAGCCAGTGCCGAAACGTGGTGCAGGGGATGCGAGCATAAGCAATTTCTCCAAGCGAGCATGATCTTCTGGATATGTAATTTTTGCTAGAGCTTCATCGCCCGCGACGAGGGTTACCCGTCCGTTCGAAGCTTCGATGGCCACAAGATCGTCTACAAGGTCAAGGTCATCACCCAGAGCGTTCTTAATTGCGCTCAGGTGAAAGGCTTGTGGGGTTTGAACGCGGTAAAGCTCAGAACGATCTACGTTGGAAAGGGATTGGTCGGACTTTCGTTTAAGGGCGTCCGCGATCGGAAGAGCCGGGGCTGCGGCGTCGGCATCGGCAAGCGCAGAAATCAGCAATGAGATGGTCTCAGCTTTCAGGCCGGGTCTTGCAGCGTCATGTATGAGAACATACCCATCCTCGCCGATGCTGCAGGCGTTCAGACCGGCCCGAACTGAGGCTGAGCGGGTTTCGCCGCCTTCGGTAATCGTCACCTCTCCACTCACCAAAGCTTGGTACTTATGGACCTCACCGGCGGGGACCACCAAAACGCATTGATCAATTTCAGGATGCGCTCGAAGAGCGTCTATAGACCATTGGAGGACCGGTCGCCCTCCAAGCGAGCGCAACTGTTTCGGGAGATCGCCTCCCGCGCGCTGGCCGCGCCCGGCGGCCACTATGATCGCAGCTGTATTCATGCTGGCTGAATAACCTGTTGCGGTAAAAAAGCCACATGTGTTGCAGGAACGCATGGTACAAATCCAGTGCTCCACTTTTGTGCAGTGCAAAAATGTGATTTTACATTTGTCATGATCAAGATGCCTTCTTTTCAGGCAGAGAAGGTTTGGCTCGCACCGATGTCGGGCTCAACCGACGCTGCATTTAGACGCCAGGCTGTAAGCTATGGCGCACCAATCGTCGTATCCGAGATGGTGGCCGGAGAAGCGCTCGCAGCATCGCGTCCTGATGTCGTGCGTAAAACCTGCCGGCATGAAGGTGAGGGGCTTTGGGTTGTTCAACTCGCGGGGCGTCGCCCTGAGGATATGCTCAATGGGGCAGAGATCCTTGTCGATGCGGGTGTCGACGTCATCGATATCAATATGGGGTGTCCGTCACGCCAAGTGACAGGGGGGAATTCAGGATCTGCGCTTATGCGCGAACCGGAACTCGCGTTAGAAATCATTGGTGCGACGCTCAAAGGTGCGAATGGTCTTCCAGTGACGCTTAAAACGCGCCTCGGGTGGGATCATACGCTCCTCAATGCTCCAGAGCTTTGCCGTGCGGCGGTGGATATGGGAATTCAGCTCGTGACAATTCACGGCCGAACTCGCTGCCAGTTTTATAAGGGTCAAGCGGATTGGGCTGCGATCCGCGATACGGTCGATGCTGTGCCGGTTCCTGTGATTTCTAACGGGGATATCGGGTCGGTTGATAATGCACGTTCCGCGCTCAATTCATCGGGTGCATTTGGCGTGATGGTTGGGCGGTCCGCGATGGGGCAACCTTGGTTGGTGAGTCAAATAGATGCAGCGCTTCATGGACGTGAATTCCATGCCCCAAGTTTGTCTGATCAGCTCGATGGTCTTTGCGAACAAATCGAAGACAGCCAAGCGCTGTATGGCAGCGTCCTCGGACTCCGCATTGTTCGTAAACATGTGGCAGCACATATCGATAAAGTGGATTTGCCGATGAGCGAGGGAGAACGGAGACAGCTTCGTGCTGATCTCTGTCGACTAGACGATTCCGGAACGCTGATCTCTGCGCTGCGCGATGTCTACACGGAGCAAAAATTTAAGGTGGCGGCATGATGACGGCATTGGATTTGATTGGGCTCGCTCCATTTGCGTTATTGGGCTTAGATGAACGGCGCCGTGTAAACGCGGCCAATCCCGAGGCACAAGCATTCTTGGGGCATTCAGAGCGAGCCATGTATCGCAAGCCTCTGAGTGAGATTCTATTTCACGACTCCCCGATCTTCGATCTGATCGACAAAGCCCAGGCGTTGAATGGGGATGTTTCTGCGCATGCCATTCCGCTGAACGGGCCGTCGCTTCGCAAGCAACGTGTCTTGGATTTGCGACTTCGCCCGTTGGCTGATGGTAGTATCGTCATCGGGATGACCGAAGCTAACGATGCGGCCGTGGTGAATAACAATCCGGCGGGCGTCGCGGCGTTCGGCAGAATTCTCGGCCATGAGGTGAAGAACCCGCTCGCAGGTATCTCTGGCGCGGCACAATTGCTGTCCCGCAATTCACGTGATGATCAAAGCGCGATGATTGATATCATCCTGAGCGAGACGCGTCGGATCGAGCGATTGGTCTCTCGATTGTCCGCGTTTGAGTTGTTCTCGTCGCCGGCAAAAGAGGCATTGAATATCCACGAATTGCTCGACCGAGTGATTGCAGCCGAAGAAGCGGCTCATCGTGGCAAAATCTCTATCGTGCGGCTTTACGATCCATCGCTGCCAGATATCGAAGCGGATCAGGACCATTTGCATGAGGCGATCCAAAACGTCTTGCGCAATGCAGTGGAGGCGACGCTCGCGCACACCCAAAGTCCACAGATCCAAATCGAGACAGCTTTTGAAACGAGTTTTGCGATCGCAAACAAAAGCGGATCTGAGCGTTTGGGGCGCGCGATCCGCGTGACAGTCGAAGATAACGGTCCCGGTGTCCCGCCTGAAAAGAAAGCTCGCATGTTCGATATGTTTATGTCGTCCAAGTCTGGTGGGCGCGGGCTTGGCCTCAGTGTGGTCAACGAGATCATAGCCGCGCACCAGGGCCGTATCAAAGTCGACAGCAAGCCTGGATTAACCCGTTTCTCTCTTTTCCTCCCGTTGCCGAGAACAAAAAAATCATGAGTCAGAAAACAGTTCTTCTTGCCGAAGACGATGCGAGCATCCGTCTAATAGTAAATCAAACTCTTGTGACGGCTGGGTACACGGTTCGCGCGACGAGTTCGCCGGAAGCTTTAGAGCGTTGGGTCCGTAATGGTGAGGGCGATATCGTTGTTACCGATGTTTATCTGACAGACACGCCGATCTTTGAACTGTTGCCGTCATTTAAGCTCGTGCGTCCGGAATTGCCGATTATTGTGATGAGCGGGCAGAACACCATTCTGACCGCCGCCTCCGCGGCGCAGCATGGAGCATACGATTATCTCCCAAAGCCATTTGATATTGATCAACTCACCGACTTGGTTGGGCGCGCTCTGAGTGATGCGAAGCCAACGGCAGCAGCGAAAAAGTCCACGAATGAGACCGGTAGCAATGGACTGCCGTTGGTTGGGCGGTCGTCTGTCATGCAGGACGTCTATCGGATCATTTCTCGCGTGATGAACACTGACCTGACGGTGCTCATCGAGGGTGAGTCCGGGACAGGCAAAGAACTGGCAGCGCGTGCCATTCACGATTTGGGGCAAACCCGCAACGGGGCGTTTCACTCACTCGATTTGGCGACTCGTCCCGCACACGAAGTAAGCGTTGAGCTTTTTGGCGCAGAAAACCAAGGCGGAATCGCCTTTGATTCTGAGGCAACCATTTACCTCGATGAAGTTGGGGATTTGAGCCAAGAGGCGCAGACGCAATTGGTGAAACTCATGCGCGAGGATGGGGGCGCGAGGATCATCGCTTCGACCCGTCAGCCTCTATCAGCTTTAGTGGAGGCCGGTGAGTTTCGAGAGGATCTCTATTACCGAATGAATGTCGTTCGGATCGAGATGCCACCGCTCCGCAGGCGAAAGGAAGATATTCCTGAACTCGTCAAAGCGTTTCTCATTCGCGCGGAAGCTCGTGGCCTTGCGCAAAAACAGATCGCTCAACCCGCCATGGACTTGATGATGGCCTATGACTGGCCCGGGAATGTTCGAGAACTAGAGAATTTGATTTTCCGCTTAGCCGCGCTTTCACCGGATAGCACGATCTCTCAACGCGATATTGAGCGCGAGCTGCGGGCCGAGACCCTTAAAGAACTGAGCCCAGAGGCATCGCTCGAAAGCGAGATCGAGACGCTTTTGCATCGATATGTCATGGCCGATCTGCTGAAGGGTGAAGAGCAGGGCGAGAAGATCTACCAGTCGGTTCTGGAACAAGTGGAACGTCCTCTTATTAAGCTGGCGCTCAGCGTGACGTCTGGAAACAAGCTTCGCACGGCGGCGCTGCTCGGTGTGAACCGAAATACATTGCGCGCGCGGATGACTGTGCTTGGAATGACAGAAGACTGATTGACGTATGGGAAAAGTGTTGCTCTAAATCATCACTGTTGCTGATTGGCGACAGTGTGTTTTTGAGGTCCCACATTTGGCTTCCCGCGTACTGGCTACTCTTCGTCGCAATGGAGGGCTTTGGTTCCAAGGTCTGTTCATACTTGCGGCTATTTCATGCGCGACAGCCACCGTGATCATGTTGGACCGCAGTGGTCCTACCGAAGAAGTCCCAGATACACTGATGACCTTCTTGGTCATAAATTCCATCATCATTGTCGTTCTGGCTTGGATGGTCGTCGCTAGGTATCGAGCGATCCGAAAATCACGGGCAGGAACAGGGGCTGGTGGTGGACGCCTGACTCGCCGCTTCATGCTGCTTTTCGGAACGGTTGCGATGATCCCAGCGATTATCGTGTCTTTGTTCCTCTGGTTCACGACCACACGAGGTATTGATACTTGGCTCGGGGAGACAGTTCTAACCCTCGTCGACGAGATCGCAACGATCTCAGCTGAAAGCGGGGAAGAGTTTGCTGTTCAGTTTGAAACAGATGCCCAGGCGGTTGCAGACGATGTCGATGCCGCTGTCGGGGAATTCCAAGCAAACCCAGAAACGTTTGCGCGTATATTCAGTTTGCTCGCCACGTATCGCGACTTCTCTGCCGCTTACATCATTGACCGAGATGGTGTGCCGATCGCGCGTGCTGAGAATATGAGTGCGCCGCAGCATTATGGGCGCCCGTCGGAAAGCTTCTTTCTCGCAGCGGACCAGGGGGAAATCGTTGCTGTCTTGCGTCAACAACAAGGTTACACGTTCGCGCTGATTAAGCTTCAGAGTTTCGACGAAAACTATCTTTATCTTGCCCGGCCAATTAATCCGGAATTGTTCGCGCGTTTGGAGCGTGCCCGCGCTGCTGGCGCTGAGTACAGACTTGCTCAAGAGCAGAGCAATATGATCCAAACGCTGTTCGTCATATCGTACTTGCAGATTGTCGCGTTAGCGCTCCTACTTTCAGTGCGCTTGGCGCAAGAAATTGCGGATAGAATATCGCGACCGATATCTCGTCTCGCGACAGCAGCCCTCGATGTTAGTGAGGGGCGAAGAGGGGTATCCGTACCGCTGCCGGATCCTGAAGACGAAGTACGTTTGCTGTCCAACTCATTCAACATCATGACGCAGCAATTGGACGAACGGCGTGATGACCTCATTTCGGCGCGCGAAGAAGCTGAAGAGCGTCGCCAGTTTCTTGAGACGTTATTGGTTGAGTTGAGTGCTGGTGTCATTCGAACCGATCCAGCCGGGATCATCACCATCGCGAACAGGTCTGCGGAAAACCTTATCAACATGGGTGTTCTTGAGGGATGCGTGTTGTCGGAAATTAGCCCTGAAATTTGGGCCTGCGTGAACGCATCTGATACGCCGCTACCCCAGGACGAGTCCTTTATCAACTTGATCGCCAATGATGGTCTTAAACATGTTCGTGTCAAAGTTACTTCGGACACTGTCGGCGGTCATGTCGTGACGTTGGATGATGCGACCCGATTGATTTCTGCGCAGCGTCAGCTTGCTTGGAGAGACGTGGCAAGACGTATTGCTCATGAGATTCGTAACCCGCTGACCCCAATTCAGCTTTCGACCGAACGCATACGTCGGCGATATGGCGATCAAATTGACGATAAAGACGGTGTGTTTGAGCGCTGTATCAACACGATCCTTCGCCAAGTTTCTGATATTGGCCGCATGGTTCAGGAGTTCTCAGACTTTGCGCGGATGCCTAAGCCGACGCCAAGTCGATTTGACCTCGCCGCACTGATCACGGATGTCGTTTTTGCGCAGCGAGTGGTGAACCCAGATTTCAAGTTCGTACTCGATATGCCGCCTGAAGGGCTCGCCATCCGCGGGGATGAAAGGCTGCTCGGACAGGCGTTTACGAATATCGTGAAGAATGCCGCTGAGGCTCTTGCTCGGCGTCCTGAAACTGATGAATCCCAAGGCCAAATCCGTATTGCGGTGCGCCCGGGTGAAGATGAGGAACTGATCCTAATAGAAGTTGAAGATAACGGTCCGGGTTTCCCAGATGAGGCCCGCGATCAGTTGCTCGAACCCTATGTGACCGCCCGTGAGGGAGGAACTGGCCTCGGTCTTGCGATCGTGAACAGGGTCATCATGGACCATGGTGGGAGCGTGCAATTGCTGGAACCAAAATTAGGGGCTGATGGAGCAATCGTAAGAATTGTTCTGCCTTTGAGTATCACTGACTCTTCGGAAGCGGAGCAGCAGACTTTGGAGTATGCGAATGAGTACTGACATCCTGGTGGTAGATGATGAACCAGATATCCGCGAACTGATCGCGGGGGTTCTGGAAGATGACGGGCACGGCGTGAGGACGGCGGCCACGGCTGAATCGGCGATTCAAGAAGTTCGTTCGCGCACACCAAGCCTGGTTGTGCTCGATGTTTGGCTTCAGGGCAGTGATATGGACGGCCTTTCGGTCCTGAAATATCTAAAAGCAATCGATCCGTTGCTGCCGGTGATTGTGATCAGTGGGCACGGAAACGTTGAGACGGCGATCGCAGCGATCCGCCGGGGCGCCTATGACTTCATAGAGAAGCCCTTCAAAGCGGACCGCTTACTCCACCTCGTTTCGCGTGCGATCGAGTCTTCTAAACTGAAGCGCGAGAATGAGGCGCTTAGAACCCACAGTTTCTCAGTGTCCGAATGGATTGGGTCCAGCGGTGCTGCGCAAGGTCTACGCGCGCAGATCGAAAAGGTCGCTCCCACCAATTCCCGCGTACTCGTTTCAGGTGAAGCAGGCGTGGGGAAAGAGCTCTGTGCAAAACTCATCCACGAACATTCTCGACGCGCAGGCGGTCCGTTCGTAGCGGTGAACGCCGCTAACATTGCGCCTGAACAGATGGAGCGAGAGTTGTTCGGCGAAGAAGATTCTTCCGGAATGCCGATCAAAATCGGTGTGTTCGAACAGGCGCACGGTGGGACGCTCTTGCTGGATGAGGTCGGCGATATGCCGCTCGGCACACAAAGTAAAATCCTGCGTGTGCTCACCGAGCAGCGTTTCCAACGCGTTGGTGGTGGTTCCGATGTGCGTGTCGATGTGCGCGTGATGTCGTCGTCGACGCGTGATCTAGAAAAGGCGATCGAAGCGATGGCTTTTCGGAAAGACCTTTATTACCGCTTGAACGTTGTTCCGCTTGGCGTGCCGTCTCTGGCAGAACGCCGTGATGATATTCCTGTGTTGGTAGAGTACTTTAGCGAGCGCATTGCGGACTCGTCTGGTTTGACGCCTCGTGTGTTCAGCAAAGAGGCCGTCGCGGTTCTCCAGTCAATGAATTGGCCGGGTAATGTCCGCCAGCTGCGAAATGTCGTTGAACGAGTCCTCATCCTCTCACGGGATAGCAATAACAGCGTGGTCAGCGTTGAAGAGCTACCGTTAGACCGTGAGCCCGGAGATAGCGGGGAGGGTATGGGTGTATCCGCAGACTTTGTTGGCTTATCGCTTCGCGATGCTCGTGAGCAGTTCGAAAGAGACTATCTAACCCTGCAGATTACACGATTTGATGGGAATATCTCCCGTACCGCGGAGTTCATCGGGATGGAACGATCGGCTCTACACCGAAAATTAAAGGCGCTTGGTGTAAACGCATCGGCGAGTCGTACGGAAACCCGCTAAATGCGTGTGATCATTTGTGGCGCCGGGCGGGTGGGCCAGGGTATTGCCCGCCACCTATCGCAAGAGCATCATGACATCATCATGATCGACGAAAACCATGCTCTGATCGAGCAGGTTCAGATCGATTTTGACGTGCGCGGGGTCGTAGGACACGCGGCACACCCTGATGTTCTGCGTGCTGCGGGGGTCGATGCTGCTGACATGCTGATCGCGGTTACACACTTTGACGAAATCAACATGGTGATCTGTCAGATCGCTGATACTTTGTTTTCAGTTCCGACGAAGATCGCCCGGGTTCGTGCCCAAGCTTATCTGGACCCGGCAAACGGCGAGGTTTTCTCCAAGACAGCGTTGCCGATCGATCTCATCATTTCGCCAGAGATCGAGGTTGGCGATGCGATTCTGCGGCGAATTCGTGCTCCGAGCGCTGTTTCTAGTATCTCTTTTGAAGAAGGTGAGTTGCAGATCCTTGGTATGAAGGTGCAAGACGACAGTCCCTTATTGGAGACCGCCTTGGATCAGATTTCGGGCCTGTTCCCCAATCTGGGCGCGCGGGTCATCGGAATTAAACGCGGCGCCTCTGTGTTCGCACCTCGTGGAAACGATCAATTGCAACCAGGCGACATGGCTTATGTCGCAGTTACCAGAGTTTCGACGCCGCGGCTGAACAAGCTCTTCAATAAAGACGTCGAAGTTCACAAGCGCGTGGTTATTGTCGGTGGCGGCAATGTGGGGACTTATGTCGCGAGTGAACTCGAGAAAGACGGTCGTGTTCGCGTGCGGATCATCGAAGCGGACGCGGCGCAAGCCGACAAGGCCGTTTCCACGCTGAAGCAGACCATAGTGATTCATGGCGATGGGCTCTCGCGCGAGATGCTGGAAGAGGCAGGGGCAGATCAATCTGATATCGTGATCGCGATTACGAATGACGATAAAACCAATATGCTGATCGGGAAGCTGGCGAAGCAGCTGGGCGCAAAACGAACGCACGCGCTGGTGAACGCTTATGAGTTGGTGGCCATCTCTCAAGACCTCGATATTGATGCCGTTCTCGACCCGAGAGCGCTGAGTGTTTCCAAAATTCTGACCAAGCTGCGTCGCGGGCGAATTTTGTCCGTTCAGTCACTCGAAGACGGATCGGCAGAAATCGCGGAAGGTGTAACGCTAGATTCCTCGCCTCTTATCGGGAAGCAGGTTGATTATGCGCATCTTCCAGATGGTGTGACCGCTGCTGCGATTATTCGAAACGGAGATGTGATCTTCCCAGGGCCGGAAACGGTTGTCGAGACAGACGATCGGCTGTTCTTGTTCTACGAAACGAGCGCCACCCGAAAAGTCGAACAATTCTTTAGGGTTAGCGCCGACTTCTTCTAGGCCAGGTGAAGCAATGAACCATCTCGCCATCGTTCGTATTTTGTCGGCAATCGCGCTGGGTTTTTCGGCCTTGTTTTTCGTTTGCTTTGCGGTCGCTCTTGCGACTGGAGAGCGCGAGCAATTGATGGTGTTCGCGGGGACAGCCTTCGCTGTCGGTGGATTGGGCGGCACTGTAATCCTTCTAACCGACAAGCCGGTTCGACGGGCGCACGCAAAAGATGGGCTCGCAGTTGCGGTCCTGTTTTGGACAATGGGCGGGGTGATATCAGCGATCCCATTTATCGACTATCTAGGGAGCCCAGACTTCCTCGCAGCGATCTATGAAAGCGTCTCCAACCTCGCCACGACGGGGCACAGCCGCCTGGACCCAATAGCGAACCCCATGCCCACGAGTATTTTTGTTTGGAGAGCTATGCTCCATTTGATGGGCGCGGTGGCAACCATCACAATTGCAGCCACGGTGTTTTCCGGTCTCAATCTTGGTGGGCCCGGCGTGCACCGAAACCGCTTCTTCAGCGAGCCAGAGGGTAGTTTTTTTGACCCCATTCTGCGTGTTGTTCGCGTGAGCGGGATCCTCGTGCTCAGCAGCACAGCGATTCTGTCGGCGCTCCTTTTGGCGATTGGTCTGGCGCCTAGAGACGCTCTTGCGGGTGCAGTCGGTGCCGTGACCACGGGAATGGTTGATCCGCTATCCTATGCGATGGCACCCCAAGCCGGCTTTCTGCATTCTTTGATCCTGTGGGCCGGATTGGTGCTCGGCACCCTGGGGCTGATCGCAGTTGATGGGGCAGGCCGCGGCCGTCTCTTATCAGTGCCTTTCGATGCGGAGGTCTTAGCCTGGATCGGATCACTCTTGCTTGTGACGGTTCTGGCGGTGTTCGCTGGGCTTCCTTTGTTCGAGAGCCTTGGCTGGGCGACGTCTTCAATCGCAACCAGTGGGATCGCTCTGAGTGATCCCCAACAATTCTCCCGCCTCCCAATCGTATTGGTCTTATTCCCCGTCCTGATTGGCGGTTCGGCTTTGTCTGCGGCGGGGGGCTTCAAATTGGCCCGTCTCATTGTGTTGAGCAAACGCGCAGCTTTGGAATTTGCTCAGCTTGGCTATCGCGGCAGTGTGAAGCACTTTTCGTTCAGGGGGCGCCGGCAATCAGATCGTACGATTATGGGTGTTTGGGTTTATCTCGTGGGATACATCGTCGCTTGTATGATCGGGACGGTCCTTTTGAGCGCGTCAGGACTTTCGTTTGATGATGCAATTCGCGCTGGAATCGGAAGCCTGTCGAATGCGGGCCACATTCTCGCGGGAATGAACGCTGAATTAGAGGGTATGGCCCAAATTTACGTCATTCTCGGCATGATTCTTGGGCGTTTAGAGGTTATCGCGCTGCTACCGGCTCTAAATCCAACTTTTTGGAAAAACTAGATTTGGAGACGGTTGCCATTTTCTTCCAATCGTTATAGCCGCTCTTCTATAAAAGAAGGACAGGCAAACAATGTCTTCAGAAAAAAAGCAGAACCTCCAGGATACATTCCTAAACGCAGTCCGTAAGTCCAAGACTCCGTTGACGATCTTCCTCGTCAATGGCGTGAAGTTGCAGGGCGTGGTCACATGGTTCGATAACTTTTGTGTGTTGCTGCGCGGCGATGGACGCCCACCGCAGCTTGTCTATAAGCACGCAATCTCAACGATCGCTCCAGGTGCGCACGTTCAGCTCTTCGATGAAGAAGATAGCTAGAACACTTGAAACAAACACCGATTGATCTTGATCAGCCGCCTGAAAAGGCCGGCATCATTATCCCGTGGACGCAAGTCGCAGATCGTCCCAGCGAAGACAGGATGGAAGAATCATCCGGTCTCGTAGAGGCGCTTGGCTGCGATTTGATGTTCCTCCGCGCCGAGCAGGTGCGAAAACCAACACCCGGATACTTGCTTTCCGGAGGCTTGCTCGAGCGGCTCGAAGAGGACGTGAAGGCCTTTGGCTGTTCGATGGTTATCATCGATGCGGCGCTGACACCTATTCAGCAGCGGAACCTCGAAAAGCGGCTAGGCGTGAAGGTCATTGATCGAACGGGCCTCATTCTCGAAATCTTCGGTCTTCGAGCACGCACGAAAGAGGGGACGTTGCAGGTCGAGCTTGCACGCCTTCTTTATGAACGATCACGTCTCGTGCGAACCTGGACGCACTTGGAACGTCAGCGTGGCGGTAGCGGCTTTCTCGGCGGGCCGGGTGAAACCCAGCTTGAAGCCGATAAACGTATGATCGATCGCGCGGTCGGGCGCCTTCGGCGTGACTTGGCGGATGTTCAGCGTACGCGCCGTGTGCAACGCGAAGGCCGCAAGCGGCGAGATAGACTGATCATAGCGCTCGTCGGCTATACGAATGCCGGGAAGTCGACACTGTTCAACCGCCTGACGGGCGCAAATGTGATGGCGAAGGACATGCCTTTCGCGACGCTCGATACTACGATCCGGAAGATTGAGCTGCCGAACATCGGCGAGGCCAATTTGATTGATACAGTTGGGTTTATTTCGGACCTGCCCACGCATTTGGTGGATAGCTTTCGCGCCACGTTGGAAGAAGCTTTATCAGCCGACTTGCTTATCCACGTTCGTGATCGTTCAAGCGCATCAGACGAGGACCAAAAACAAGACGTTCTAAAAGTCCTAAAGCAATTGTCCGAGCTGACTGAGACACCTCTGCCGCCAATGATCGAAGTGTGGAACAAAATCGATCTCGTGGATTCAGAAACGCGATTGGGCTTAGACGCCGAGAAAGACCGCATCGCCGATGAATTGCTGGCATTGCCCGTCTCTTCTATCTCCGGGGAAGGCACTGCAGAGCTTCTTCTGGCGATTGAAGCGCTTTTAGATCAGGGTCGTAAAAGGTTCCGTGCTAGTCTTACCCACAAGGATGGAGCTTTGCGCGCGTGGCTGCACGAGCACTCTCAGGTGGAAGACGAAGTTTTCGGAGACATGGGGGATGCCGAACTTTGCGTCAGTTTGACAAAGGATGAGTTCGGAAGGCTGGCGGCGCGATTTCCCGAAGCGGCTGCAACTCAGTTTGAGCATATGGAGTGAGGAAGATGGGCAAAGATCGACTATTTCTACTGCCGCCGGGGTTCCAAGATAATGATCGCCGGGAGTTCTGTCCCGAATGCGCCGAACTTTGGGGCGTTTTGAGTTACTATCCTGCGATCAAGGAGTCGCTGGAGATATGCTATGTCGGGATCCATCATCCGCGCGAGCCAATAGAGCGGGTTTTGGGGGAAGGGCGTTGGAATGCGCCAACACTCGTCCTTAATGAGGCGGACTCTGTGTCTGGAGACTTTCAAGCCCAGACCAGCAATGGCGAGACCTATTTGGACTCCGCGCGACAAATCGCGAAGTACTTTGCCGCCAAATTCGGCACCGCAATGCCTCGGTGAAGTTAATCTCTATAAGGTTAAGCGACATCCACACCTTGCAACTCGTGGCGAATAGACAAATATGTCGGCGTCTGCCAGTTCTTGGCTCATTCATTTCCGCTTGAAGGTAATTTTATGTTCGATCCGCGCCCGACCGATGTGAACCTGGTCCCAACAGTTATTGAGCAAACCAGCCGCGGTGAGCGTGCGTTTGATATCTTTTCGCGTCTTTTGAAAGAACGCCTGATTTTTATCACGGGTCCGATCGACGATACGACCGCCTCTCTCGTTTGTGCTCAGCTGCTGTTCTTGGAGTCAGAGAACCCCAAGAAAGACATCGGCATCTATATCAACAGCCCAGGCGGATACGTGACGGCTGGCCTAGCGATCTACGATACGATGCAATATATCCGCTGCCCAATCTCAACGCTCTGTATTGGACAAGCCGCGAGCATGGGGTCGCTCTTGCTCGCTGCGGGAAACAAAGGAAATCGCATCGCGCTGCCTAATGCACGCGTGATGGTGCACCAACCATCCGGCGGATATCGCGGTGTCGCCACGGATATTGAGCGTCATGCCGAAGAAATTCTCGATCTGAAAAAGCGGCTTAATAACATTTACGTAAAACATACCGGTCAGGACTATGACACGATTGAGCGTAAGCTTGATCGCGACACGTTCATGACTGCGGAAGATGCCAAAGAGTTTGGGATCGTAGATACGGTTTATGAGCGCCGAACGGAGGTTGGCGAGGACTAAGCGGCACTTTTCCTGCAACTGGGAATGTGAGCTAAGACTTGCACGCACCCGTAAGGGGGCTAGAATTAAAAGTGGAAGCTGGGATTCGGCTCCAGTAAATCGCATGTTAAGGCATGCGTGTCATAGAGGTTGCCCATGGCAAATAAAAACGGTTCCAGCGGCGATTCAAAGAATACGCTCTATTGCTCTTTCTGCGGAAAGAGCCAGCACGAAGTTAAAAAGCTGATTGCAGGTCCAACGGTCTTCATCTGTGATGAATGCGTTGAGCTCTGTATGGATATTATCCGCGAGGAAAACAAAGCCTCCGGATTTAAAGCGAAAGAGGGTGTGCCTACACCGCAGGAAATCTGCGACGTACTTGACGATTACGTGATCGGGCAGGCCTATGCGAAACGCATTCTTTCTGTGGCGGTTCATAACCACTACAAGCGTCTGGCAAATCCGGGCGGCTCGGATGGCGTAGAGCTTGCAAAATCGAACATTATGCTGATCGGCCCTACCGGGTGCGGTAAAACGTTGCTCGCCCAAACGCTTGCGCGCGTTTTGGATGTTCCATTCACAATGGCTGATGCAACGACGCTCACGGAAGCCGGCTATGTCGGTGAAGACGTCGAAAATATCGTTCTGAAGTTGTTACAGGCCTCAGATTATAACGTCGAACGCGCTCAACGCGGCATTGTTTATATCGATGAGATCGACAAGATTTCTCGTAAGTCAGACAATCCATCGATCACACGCGATGTATCAGGGGAGGGTGTGCAACAAGCGCTCTTGAAGCTCATGGAAGGTACGGTCGCAGCCGTTCCCCCTCAAGGCGGCCGCAAGCACCCACAGCAAGAGTTCTTGCAAGTTGATACAACGAACATTCTCTTCATCTGTGGCGGCGCATTCGCTGGCCTCGACAAGATCATCTCATCGCGCGGTGAATCGACCTCGATTGGCTTTGGGGCGGATGTGCAAGATCCTGAGGCTCGCCGCGTCGGAGAAATCCTGCGGACTGTCGAGCCTGAAGATTTGCAGCGTTATGGTCTGATCCCAGAATTCATCGGTCGTTTGCCGGTGCTGGCAACGCTGGAAGACCTGGATGAAGATGCACTCGTCACCATCCTTACAGAGCCTAAAAACGCGCTCGTCAAACAGTATCAGAAACTGTTTGAGATGGAGGATGTGAATCTGACCTTCACACCGGATGCTATGACGGCGGTGGCAAAGAAAGCGATTATCCGGAAAACGGGTGCTCGTGGTCTTCGATCCATCATGGAATCGATCCTGTTGGATACGATGTTCGAGCTTCCAGGCCTGCGCGGTGTTGATGAAGTTGTCATCAATGCGGAAGTGGTTGATGGCAATGCCAAGCCCCTTTATGTGCACGCTAAGCAGGTTCAACCGAACGAAGCGTCCTAATTGCTTCGCGGCCTGAGTATTAAATTCGCAGAATTCCACCGCAATTTAGTGGTTGAAGTGCGGGGCCTCGGTTATCAAATAACATAGACGCCAGAATCACCCGACAACGGGGTGAAGGTGATGGTCGCCGCTGAGCGGGACCTGAAGCAAAGGAGTCAATTATGACGACGAAAACCCTCCCAGTTCTTCCGCTGCGAGATATTGTTGTGTTCCCGGACATGGTGGCGCCGCTCTTTGTGGGCCGAGACAAGTCTGTGCGAGCCCTCGAAATGGTCGATGAAGGCCAGAATGAAATTATGCTCGTCGCACAGAAGGATCCTTCAACGGATGACCCGAGTGCTGACGATTTACACGCTGTCGGAACCACAGCGACAATCCTGCAATTGCTGAAGCTTCCGGATGGAACGGTTAAAGTCCTTGTAGAGGGTGGTAGCCGCGCCCGGCTTAATAATCTTGAAGACCGCGGCGACTATTATGTCGCTGAAGTCGGTGTGATCGAACCGGTAGATGCGAGCACGAGTGAGCTTGAAGCCCTCATGCGCGCTGTGACCGAGCAGATTGAAAGCTACGCAAAACTCAACCGTAAGATCCCGCCGGAGTCGGTCTCAACGATCTCAGATATCGTCGAGCCGGGTAAACTCGCGGATGCGGTGGCATCGCAGCTTCAGGTCAAGCTTTCTGAAAAGCAGGGTTTGCTAGAACTCTCTGACGTCAAAGACCGTCTGGAAAAGGTTCTCTCGCTGATGGAAGGCGAGATGGGCATGATGCAGATGGAGCGGAAGATCAAAAACCGCGTGAAGCGTCAGATGGAGAAATCCCAGCGCGAGTATTATTTGAATGAGCAAATGAAAGCCATTCAGCGTGAACTCGGCGATCAAGGCGAAGGCGAGCGCGACGAAGTTGGCGAGCTTGAAGACAGGATCAAAGAAACGGGTCTCTCCGAAGAAGCCCGGGCGAAAGCTGAGCAGGAAGTCAAAAAGCTTCGCCAGATGAGTCCAATGTCGGCTGAATCAACGGTTGTTCGCAACTATCTCGACTGGCTCCTCGCCCTTCCATGGGATGAGCGCAAGGATATCTCGACTGATCTTGAAGCGGCTGAGAGCCAACTCAATGACGATCACTATGGCCTAGAGAAGGTCAAAGAGCGTATCCTCGAATACCTGGCGGTTCAGAAGCGTACGAACAAGCTGCGCGGTCCGATCCTGTGTCTCGTGGGCCCTCCAGGGGTGGGTAAGACATCTCTCGGGAAATCCATCGCTGAAGCGACCGGCCGCGATTTCGTGCGCGTATCGCTTGGCGGCGTTCGGGACGAAAGCGAAATCCGTGGCCACCGTCGAACCTATATCGGTTCTATGCCTGGTCGGATTATTCAAAGCCTGAAGAAGGCTAAGACCGGTAACCCACTCTTCCTACTGGATGAGATTGATAAAATGGGTATGGACCATCGCGGCGATCCTTCTGCGGCGCTTCTTGAAGTGTTGGATCCTGCTCAAAATTCAACGTTCAACGACCATTACTTGGAAGTCGACTACGACCTCTCCGACGTGATGTTCGTAACGACGGCGAACAGCTTGAACATGCCTCAGCCGCTTCTTGATCGGATGGAGATCATTCGGATCGCGGGTTATACCGAGGATGAGAAGCTAGAGATCGCGGAGCGTCACTTGCTACCGAAGATCCGCGCGGATCACGGCTTGGAAGAAGCGGAATGGATCGTGCAGTCAGATTCGATCCGGGATTTGCTGCGCTACTACACGCGTGAGGCCGGCGTACGTTCGCTTGAACGTGAACTCGCGAAACTCGCCCGAAAAGGTGTGCGTGAGCTCGGAAATGAAGGCGTCACACAAGTGACGGTTACCCCGGAAAACCTCGCGGATTATTCCGGTGTCCGGAAGTTCCGCTTCGGCTTGGCCGATGAAGAGGACCAAATTGGCGCCGTAACAGGCCTAGCGTGGACTGAAGTCGGCGGTGACCTGCTCACCATCGAAGCAGTGTCGATGCCTGGGCGCGGCAATACCAAGGTCACGGGGAACCTGCGCGATGTGATGAAGGAATCCATCTCAGCAGCGCAATCTCTAGTGCGTTCGCGAGCGGTTTTGCTGGGCATTAAGCCAAGCGCCTTTAATACGACCGACATTCACGTGCACGTGCCGGATGGCGCAACGCCAAAGGACGGTCCGAGTGCTGGTATCGCGATGACGACAGCAATGGTCTCTCTCCTAACTGGTAATCCAGTTCTTCGCGACGTTGCGATGACCGGAGAGATCTCTCTGCGCGGTCGGGTATTGCCGATTGGCGGTCTCAAAGAGAAACTCCTTGCGGCGCTTCGGGGTGGCATCAAAACGGTGCTGATTCCTGAGGAGAACGAAAAGGACCTCGCGGACATTCCTGAGAATGTAAAAGAGAGCCTGACGATTATTCCGGTCTCCGACATCAACGAAGTCTTGGAGCGCGCTTTGGTGCGTCCTCTTGCTCCAATTGAATGGTCAGAAGCGGATGAAGAAGCTTTGGCGGCAACGCTCGCCGGGCGTCCTTCGTCAAATGATGGCAGTGCGCCTGTCCGTCATTAATCGCAGATAATAAAACTTCAGCGGCCCCTGTTTTTTCTCGCAGGGGCCGTCTTGCTTTTCTTCGCCAGACGAGGCAAAGGAAGCGTCCCGGAAGGGCGGTTAGCTCAGTTGGTAGAGCATCTCGTTTACACCGAGAGGGTCAGCGGTTCGAGCCCGTTACCGCCCACCATTTTCCTAAAGTACTTTGGTTTCTAGGCTCTGGCCGCGTTCGATCAAACGAAATGCGCCTGACGTATTGTCGAGCTTTGTAACGCTGCAATAATTAGGGCGGAATACGGTGACATTGTCCGTGCCCTCTATGGAGCCCACTACGGCATTCACAGCGACGAAATGCGTGAAAACAACCGTCTCGTTGGGTAGCGACGTCAATGTGTCGATGAGGTTTCGGCGCCAATCTTGAACCAAGTCCGGAGCTTCATTCCATTGACCCGACATAAGGGTGCGGAGCCATGGAACACGATCTGTAACCTCTGAAGGTGTAGGGATCTCCGTGACTGCCGGTTCGACTTGTAACGCCAATCCTGAGCTTTTTGCTAAGAAAGACGCCGTCTCCTGGCACCTCGCCATTGGGCTAGTGATCGCGTAAGCAATCCGCTCGCTCATAAGTGTTTTTGCGACGGTATCGGCTTGGTCTCTTCCTGTATCGGAAAGCCCGGGATCCGGATGACTGCCCCAGCTTGCGGCGGCTTCGCCGTGTCGAACGAGATAAATCATGCAGCAACCAGCTGTGGATCCTGCTCGTATTGCTTAAACACGTCGAGGGCCCTTCGATAGAGCACAGGCTTTTTGATGTTCAGGCGCTCGCGCACTTCATCGAGAGGCTGATCGAGCAGGGATACGATATCTTGCTCGATAATACGTTTGGCAGCTTTGCCGTTGCGGCGACCTTCGGCCAGGACCTCTTTCACGCGCGCTTCTCTGGGGGCTTCTTTGGCGATCTGACGATTGCCCATAAAGGCGATGAAGCTGACACCCAGGCCACCATGCTGGCTATGCGTATAGCCGAGCAGGGCATCTTCACCGAGCGCATCCCGACCGTATCCGGTCAGAACGTGATACATATCGTGCGTGTCGCGCAGGCGATCAGAATACCATAGCAGGTCGTCTTCAAACTTCGTGTGGTGCGCGCGTTGTTGGAGGCTTTCTTCGACCAGACCATGTGCGGTCAAACCTTCTCTCTCCATAAATTCAACATAGGCTCGACCGACAGATCCCTTCGGAAGCGACTTCAGCGGTCCGTGATCGTCCAGGATATCAGGAAGAAATGTTCGCTTTTCGAGCAAGTTGGGTCCGGTTTCAGATTTCATGAAACGCGCAAAGTCTTTGCGGTTCGATTTACCGTTCAAGGCCTCAATAATGTGGAACACTTGTGCCGTATCTTCTTTGTCCGCGATGAGTTTTTGCATGTGGCGCCACGCCTTGAGAGGCTTGCGGCGCGGGATAGGGCGGTCGGGGTGAATAAACGGCGTAACGCGGTTCATGACAGTCTTCCTTGCTGACTTGTCTCTAGGCATAGCAGAGGACGTTTAATGAAACAATGACGCATGCGTCATCATTCCTGAGAGTAGGTTGCGCAATCATAGGGCAGGGGTGGTAAAGGTTTGGGCAAGACCGTTCGCGGGTGCGCTCCCAGGTAATCCCCCTATCGCACTCGGCTGAGAGGGCGCCTATGCCGAACCCATTACTAGCTATCGGAAGGGTTGAGGGTATGAAGAAGATTGAAGCCATCATTAAGCCGTTCAAATTGGATGATGTGAAAGAGGCGCTGCACGAAGTCGGCGTTCAAGGCATGACGGTTGTTGAGGCAAAAGGGTTCGGACGCCAAAGAGGACACACTGAATTGTATCGCGGCGCAGAATACGTCGTCGACTTTCTCCCAAAGTTGAAGGTTGAAGCGGTTGTTGCAGACGCGGGTGTCCAAGGTGCAATTGAGGCCATCACGAAAGCCGCGCAAACCGGCAAAATTGGTGACGGGAAGATTTTTGTGTCGGATGTCGGCGAAGCGGTTCGCATTCGAACAGGTGAAACAGGTGACGGCGCCCTTTAGCGCCGTGGAAGTTTAGACAGGAAGGAACTGGAGGGCATTATGGCCGAGAACGTATTGAAAATGATGAAGGAAAACGACGTAGAGTTCGTCGACCTTCGCTTCACCGACCCAAAAGGAAAAATGCAGCACGTGACCTTTGATAAGGGCATGGTCGATGCAGACTTCTTTGAAGATGGTCAGATGTTTGATGGGTCGTCTGTTGCGGGTTGGAAGGCCATCAACGAGTCAGACATGAACCTGCAGCCAGACCTGGCGACGGCGAAGATCGATCCTTTCTTCCAGCAAACAACGCTGGCAATTTTCTGTGACATTCTGGATCCAATCACCGGTCAGGCTTATAACCGCGACCCACGGATGACCGCGAAAAAGGCTGAAGCCTATCTGCAGTCGACTGGCGTTGGTGACACAGCGTACTTCGGTCCTGAAGCCGAATTCTTTGTCTTCGACGACGTTCGTTGGAACACAGAGTCTCACGTCACAGGTTACAGCTTCGACTCGACAGAACTACCAGCCAATACAGGCAAGCAGTACGAGATGGGCAATATGGGCCACCGCCCAGGTCCAAAAGGTGGTTACTTCCCAGTGCCACCAGTCGACTCTGAGCAAGACATGCGCTCTGAAATGCTGTCTGTCATGGGTGAGCTTGGCCTTGAGCCAGAAAAGCACCACCACGAAGTGGCACCAGCCCAGCACGAACTCGGTATGAAGTTCAACACGCTGGTCACAATGGCGGACAACCTCCAGCTCTATAAGTACGTGATCCACAACGTTGCAGCGAGCTATGGCAAGACGGCGACCTTCATGCCGAAGCCATACTTCAACGATAACGGTTCTGGTATGCACGTGCACCAGTCTATCTGGTCTGGTGGCAAACCGACTTTCGCGGGTGACCTTTATGCTGGTCTGTCTGAGACATGCCTCCACTATATTGGTGGTATCATTAAGCACGCTCGCGCGCTGAACGCTCTGACCAACGCCTCTACGAACTCGTATAAGCGTCTGGTCCCTGGCTTCGAAGCGCCAGTGATGCTCGCTTACTCGTCTCGCAACCGGTCTGCTTCGATCCGTATTCCGTTCGGAAGCGGCGAAAAAGCGAAGCGTATTGAAACGCGCTTCCCAGATCCAACCGCCAACCCATACCTGGCCTTCGCAGCCTTGCTCATGGCGGGTCTCGACGGGATCGAGAACAAGATCCACCCAGGCGACGCGATGGACAAAGACCTGTATGACCTGCCACCTGAAGAGGCGGCGTCTATCCCACAAGTCTGCGGATCGCTACGTGAAGCGCTCGACGCTCTGAACTCTGACCGTGACTTCTTGAAGAAGGGCGGCGTGTTCGATGACGATCAAATCGACGCTTATATCGAACTGAAAATGGAAGAGGTTATGCGCCTTGAGCTGCACCCTCACCCAGTCGAGTTCGACATGTACTACAAGGTCTAAGACCAACCATTCAGTCCCGGGGGAAGGGACGTATGTGGAGGCACCGGAGCTCATTTGAGCTCCGGTGTTTTCTTTTTTGCCCATTTATGAGCGCGCGGGTATCTGCCTCCACATTAGGTTAGTTCTGATTGTCACTGCATTTTGCCCAGCGTCACCCTCGACAGCCTCAGGCTGTCTGAGGGCCCATCTCCAAATGCGTCTCCATATGTACCGGATGTCGAGATGGATCCTCAGACCGCTTCGCGGTCGAGGAAGACGCCACTCTTGACCCCAATCCCAGCGCCAATACTCAGACCGCCCTTCAGCGTCTGGAGATAAGAGACTAGGCGCGCTTGGAGCAAACGCGAAGCGAACTGCCGCTCTCTCGAGACGGCGCGGATGCGCTTGGTCGAAGCGCGCCCATGGCGGCATATTTTCAACTTTGGTCTCACGGATCTAGTCCGGGACAACTCCGGGGGGATTGCTCTTACAGGTTCGACCCTCGCCGCCTGCCATCGGACAGACGGGCTGAGCTCCCCCGACTGGCACCAAGCAAAGGGTTCGGAGCCCCAAGCCCAGCCACCAGACCGCCACTCTCCCCCTCAATCCAGCCGATCCGGACTAGCCTCTCATCAGGAGGAGATACGCAGCAGTGTATCGGGCGCGGAACTGGGTCGGATTAGCGGGCGACCTAAAGCACCCTAAAACGGACTCTTAGAAGTTTGCGATCATATTTGAATACGGACCGAATTTGGCGAGGGCTCACTCGATCGGTGCCGTAGGAATTCGGTTCTATTCAGCAGGCACCGCAACGCCTTCTGGCTCAGTCGCCGTTCTCGCACCTGGGCGACGCTTCGCTTTACGTTCAGCGGGAGCGAGAAATCCGGCAACCACCGTCATCGTCCCCAAAACGAGCATCCCGGCATCCACCCATGCGGCAGTGCTGTGATCAGCGTTTAAGTGCGCGAAAAACCAGTCCCCCGTCGTTAAACAATTCAAAACAGGAAGCCCCATAGCCAGCGCCCCGGTGAGCATCAGAAGCTCGCGCGTTGTCGAATAGTCATTCCGGCGAACGAAGGCATAGGCTAGCCCGATGATCCAAACGCCCAAATAGACGGATCCTGTCGCCGCCAAGCGCGCCGACTCTGCTCCCACATACAATTTGTCGAGATAGAAAATAGAAATCGCTGCAACCGGTAGGCCCATGATCACGCCTGTATTGAAATAACCCAGTCGATTGTAGAATGCTTCCGATTTCGTGCCGTCATTGCCATACTTGCGGCGTTCGATCCACATCATGCACCCGAGGGCGGTGATTACAGACAGCGACAGCCCAAGTGCAAAGTACAAGAATTTGAGCCAGATACCGCCATAGGTGCCATAGTGGAGCGGCGACATCGCATTGACGAAATGGCCTGCCACCGGCTGCACCTTGAACGGATCGCCGGTGATCGGCACTCCGGTTACGCCATCGACTGAGATAATTTCAACGGTCGAGAGCTGTGTGTCGGGCGCGTAGAAAATGTCTATTTCGGAGGTTTCGTCGCCATAGTTTCTAACCACGAAACTTTGAGGTTTCGCATTCGATTCCGGGTGCCGCATTTGCGCGATTTCGTCCGCGCTCAGCATTTGGACCTGCACCCCTGATCGCTCTACCTCAGGGCCAAGAACAGCCCCGAGAAGCGTTTCGATATCGCCTTTGAAGGCAATCGCCGCTGTCAGCTGGGAGACAAGGCCAATGACCCCTAAGAACGCTCCAGTGAAGGCGATCATCGAATAGAATGGCAGCCCCCAAAGACCGACCACTTTGTGGCTGTCCTGCCATTTCAATCGCTGCGAGCGTTTGAGGCGCATGGAATAGGCCTCTTCTCGGATTTTAGTATGTGCAATGACGCCGGACAGGATGGCCAGCATCAACACAACGCCGATAATTCCGACAAGCCAGCGGCCGATTTGACGCCCACCGAGAAAGCTCGGCCACATGAAATCTCGGTGAATATTCAACGTCCAGTACGACAGGCCATTGCCCCGCTCAGCAATCGGTTCACCTGTTGCGGCATGCCATTTTTGGTTGGCGTTCACATGCTCATCATTTTCATCGTGGTACTGGATGAAGCCCCAAAAATATGGCGTGTAGGTCGTGGGGTAGTTCAAACGGACAAACTCTAATTCCGTGCCGCCAGCTGACGTCTCTTCAACCCAGGTCGAGAACACATCTGCGATCGGCGGCGTTTCATCCGCGACCGCAACCCGCAGGGTTGGATCTTCCCATGTTTTGATCTCGTTATCGAACAGCGCAAACGTGCCCGTCAGCGCCACGATATAAACGATCAATCCAAGTGTAATGCCGGTCCACGAATGAAGATTGTAGTTTCTGAGATGTCGCGCGCGATCCATGGTCTTTACCTTATACCGGTGGGGGAACCATAGCGACGATCACGCCGCTAACGATTGAAATTGAGATGAGGGCGCTTGCCACACGCCAGCCCTTTTTGTCCCAATAGCAAAAGAACTGAAAACCGAGCCAAATCAAAGGAACGGCCAGTGAAAGCCACAAGGCTAACGAACGAAACTCAAAGGGCAGCGTCAACAATAAGACAGCGCCAAAAAGGATAGCGGCAACGAGAGCCCAGAAAATAATGCTCGTCAGTCGCGGCGCTTTCCAGGTCGCAACTCCGAGCAAGATCATAACAAACAGCAAAATACCAATCGTCAGAGGACTCATAATATGGCTCCAGCAGTCGCAAGGATCCCAACCCCACCGGCGATCATTGCACTTGGCGCGTGCCAGCTTGGTTTTTGGGCGGCGAGAAACAAGCCAAAAACAAAGGCGAAGCTCAGTAATCCAAGCCAGATCGGCACGCCGCGAAGCCACCCCTGCAAGGGGGCCATAATCAGCAGAGAGATGGCGAACACAATTCCTGCGCCTGAACGTAAACCAAACCGGATGGGCTTGGATTGTTTAATTTGAGCGTACGGCGAACGCCGATCATCGGCCTGATACAACAAAGCACAGGCAAAATATAAAAGGCAAAGCGAAGAAGTAACAGCTGGCATGTTTCACGGCGGGAGAGGCCGCCTTTATTCGACCTCTCCGTTTGCCATTCCCTTTTAGAACGAAGCTTCGAGTTGCAGTGCGAACGTTTGTGGTCGCCCAAATCGCGCGAACTGCGGATCAGACAGATTGTTCGCGGGGTCGAAGGTGAAGAGTGATGTCACATACTCTTCGTCAAACAAATTTTCTCCGGTCAGGAAGATGCCGAAATTATCGTTTCGCCATCCCGTCCGAAAATTGACCAGCGTTCGCTCATCAATCGTTTTTTGTTCTTGCGGACGTGCAAGCTGACTGAATGATGCGGACGCGTAATTGGCATTAGCGTTCACAATCCAATGATCTTTCTGCCAAGTGAAGCCGCCTGCCAACGTCAAGTCGGGCGCGTTAACAAACGTGTTTCCCGCAAAATCAAAACCTGTTGCGCCATTAAC
Source organism: Henriciella sp. (assembly GCA_013213785.1). Lineage (GTDB taxonomy): Bacteria > Pseudomonadota > Alphaproteobacteria > Caulobacterales > Hyphomonadaceae > Henriciella. The sequence goes on from JABSPZ010000021.1 coordinate 38,239, forward strand.
CTCGCATGTCTCAAGACCATCCGTCACCGCAATAGACACGGTGGCGCAGAAGTCTGAGAACTCTGAATCAGCCACGCCGACAGAGCCATAAATATCGAGATCATCTGTCGCTTCGTATTGCGCTTCGATTTCGAAACCCACGACTTCTGATGCGCCGGCGTTTTGCGTCTCGGTGTCAAACGTATTTGAGCTGAGTTGCACGTTGACTTGCTGGTCCGTCCAATCAGTGAAGAACGCGTTGGCGTTGACGGTCAGTCGATCATCCATCCACTTGCTGCGGAACGAAGCTTCATAATTCCAAGTATATTCAGCATCAAACGAATAGGATGAAGCCGTTGCGGCATTGATGCCGACACCGCCAGAGCGATATCCGCGTTGAACGATAAAGTTCAAACTGCGCCTATCATCAATGTCCCACCCAATACCAAACTTGGGCAAGAACGCGTCAAAGCTTGGAGACCGCAAAGTCGTCTCTTCTTCGGTCGCATCGAGCGCATTGGCGACCAACAAGCCATTCACTTGCGTGATCACAGCGGCAATCGGAGGAAATGCGGCTGGATCTGGGAGTGGCGTTACAATGTTCACTTCATTACCCGTGGTAATCGTTTGTTCTTCGACATCATATCTGAAGCCGCCGAACAGACGCACGGAATCGGTTAAGTCGTAGGTGAAGTCCGCAAAGATCGCTTGAGTTTCCACTTCGACCGGATTTTGCTGAATCGCGTTGATCAAAAAACCGCCAGCATAAAGCGGAACCACCGCCGCCGCTGTTTGCTCCCCTTGTGCTTGCGCCGCTGCTGGAGGGAAGCCAGCTTCAATGAGTTGCAAGGTTACAAGCCCCGCAACCGTGGGTCCCAAATTCGCCTGTGAAACAACATCAAATGTGAAAGTAGATTCAAAGAATTGCTGGCTATCGATTTGTGATAGGTAGCCGCCCAAGACACCTTCCAAACGATCGCCAGAATAGCTTAGCAAGAATTCCTGGGTGAAGGAGTCGGTTTCGATCGATTGACCAAAGAATTCCAAGTCAACAGGCGTACGGTCTGTATCGCCGGATCGCTCCCGTTCAAGCTCGCTATAAGTCGTGATCGATTTCAGCGAGAACCGGTCGTTGATTTCGTAATCGATACTCGCGACTCCGAGATCATAAATCGTGTCATCCATATAGGGGCGATTATTTGGGATCTGGCGGTTATCATTGGCATCATCAATGTCGAACAAAGCGATTGTTTCGCCGAACTTTCGATCATCATGCGTGTAGGACAGTCGCACTTCCAGGTCCGGGATTGCATTCGGCTCGATTAGCACTTTACCGCGAATGTTCAGCGTTTCATTTTCATCTTCGAACCCGCCAAGGAAAGTGTTCTCAACCAGTCCATTCGTCTCGCTAATCTCGGCGCCCAATCGGAATGCAACCTGGTCATCAACGATCGGCCCACCAAATGCGGCACCAAACCTTTGTTCTTCTTCGCTTGAACTGACGACGGCGCGGGCGCGGCCCTGCCAGTCATAAGTTGGCTCAGCCGTATTGATCACAATCGCTCCAGCGAGAGCGTTACGTCCTTGAAGCGTTGATTGTGGACCGCGCAGAAACTCGATCTGTTCAATGTCCCAAATATTCAGCGGCCCGCCGCGCACGGCATCGCGCGAGATTGGTGCGCCATCGACGTAGATTGTGGCAAGGTCCGAGAAGCCTGCGCCGCTAACATTCTCATTGCTGATCCCGCGGATCGAAAACCCGCGATCATCAAACCGCGTGGCGATATTGGCGGTCCGCGAAATCGCATCCGCCAAGTCATTAATGTTCTGAGTTTGAATATCCAGTTGCGTCACCACCGCGACACTTTCCGGCGTGTCTTGAAGAGACCGGTCAATCTTTTGACCGGTGACGATTACGGTGTCCTGGCGCGCCTCCAATTCCGGTGCGTCTTGTGCCAGTGCACCACACGTCGCTAGCGCAGCAATCGATGCGCTAAGAGTTAATCTAATCATCAGCCTAGTCCCTTTGAGAATCCGATTGCGCATTGCCCATGGTAAGGACAAATTCGCAAGTGCGAGTCATTTGCATTCTCAATACATGGCTGACACCTTCTTGCAAGTCATTCTCAAAAAGAATCTGAAATACGGTTTCCTTTGGGTGGCGAGACTGAGAGAGCGGGCACTATTTCAGTGTCCTAAACTCGCCTGCCGATTCAATTGGTCATCGCAACACACGCATTTAATCGCTCAGCTGGGGTCTCAAAGTCCAGTGTTTTTCT
>JABSPZ010000022.1 GCA_013213785.1 Henriciella sp.
TCTACACCTATCACGGCGTGATCCAGAAAGTGGCGCCGGGCGAGGCTTCCGAGGCCCTGTCTATTACAGTTCCTGCTGGACGCATTGGCGGCGAAGACACGCCTGTCCCGGCTATCGGCAATATCACTGAGTTTGCTATTTCTCCGGACGGGTCCGAAATCGCTTACGTCTTCCGCGGCGAAATTTTCGTCACCGACACCGAATTCTCAGACACCGTACGCGTGACCGATACGGCTGGCCAAGAGCGGTCGGTCTCCTTCGCGCCGGATGGTCGAACACTTCTTTATGCCGCTGAGCAAGATGGCGGCTGGGGCATTTATGAAACCAGCATCGCCGAAGACAACGCGCCGCGTTTCTCCATGTCTGTGCAGTTTGAAACCAAACAAGTGTACAAACCCGCAGGTGGAAACGCCTTCCAACCGGCCTACAGCCCGGACGGAGAAAAAATTGGTTTCATCGAAAACCGCGACTCCATTCGCGTGATGGACAATGATGGAAATAATCTCCGCACGCTGTTTACCGCTGAGCAAAACTACTCCTACGCGGATGGGGACATCAGTTTCCACTTCTCACCGGACTCCAAGTGGATCGCCGCAGACTATTCTCCGCGGGGCTACTATTTTTATACGGATATCGGTCTCGCGCCGGTGGAAGGATCCGCCCCGCCAAAAGACATTTCGGTCAACGGATACTATGACGGCGCCCCGATTTGGCATTCCAGCGGTGACTTGGTCTATTGGTTCACCGATCGCTATGGTGAGCGGACTCATGGCTCTTGGGGATCAGAAGGCGATGTTGTTGCCGCCTTCCTAACCGAAGCGAGCTGGACACGGTTCAACCTCTCTGAACAAGAGCGCGCTGCTTTGGAAAAAGCAGGCGACGCGAAAGATGAAGAGAATGATGACGAAGAGTCAGAGGAAGACGAGGGGCCGTCGATTGATGTCGAAAAGCTCCTCAACCTCGCAGCGATGCGTGAGGAAGACGCCGATATCGAAATCGATTTCGATGCGATCAAAGACCGGACAATCCGCCTGACGCCGCAATCATCTGATCTCTCTGACGCGGTCCTCGGACCAGATATGCAGAAACTCTATTATCTCGCTGCATTCGAAGGCGGCTATGATCTTTGGGTGAATGATCTTGTTGAAGGCAACGCCAGCAAGGTCGCTCCACTCGGCGCAAGTTCTGCCACTATGACCATTTCAGTCGATGGGTCGATGCTGATCATTCTCGCGGATGGCAGACTTCAAAAAGCCACGCTGGGCGACAATATCAAAGTCTCTCCAATCGAAACGAACGCCGAAATGCGGCTTCGGACGGATGCGGAGCGGCTTTATATTTTCAATCACACTTGGCATCAGGTCGACGACAAATTCTATGACCCAGCCTTCCATGGGGTCGATTGGGCCGCAATGGAAACGGCCTATAAGCCAAAGGTCGCTGCGATTTCGAACAATCGGGACTTTGCTGTTTTGATGTCCGAAATGCTCGGTCAATTAAATGCCAGCCACACCGGTATGTACTATCGAGGCGGACGCGATGGCGCGAGCGACCAAACAGCCGCCCTCGGCGTGATCTTTGATCTCGATGGCGGCGCTGGACTCCGGATTGGCGAAATCTTGGACGATGGACCGCTTGATCGCGACACACTCGATATTGAGGTTGGCGATCGCATTACCGCAATCGATGGGCAATCTATCACCGGAAGCCAGAACGCGTTTGAACTTCTCAATCGTAAAGCGGGCGACCGGGTACGTCTCACGATCGGAAACAAAGATACGACCGTCGCTGTGCGGACCTATTCTCGCGGCGAAGAAAACGCGGCGCTATATGATCGATGGATCGATCGCCGCCGCGCAATCGTCGAAGAGCGTTCGAATGGCCGCATCGGGTTCGTCCATATTCGGTCGATGAACGATACGGGCTTCCGCCAAATCTTCTCGGAACTTTTCGGGCGCAACTACGACAAAGAAGCAGTCATCGTGGACACGCGCTTTAATGGCGGCGGTTGGCTCCATGATGATTTGATCACGCTTTTGGATGGCGAATCTTACTTCAACCTCCGGGCCCGTGATCGAATTGTTGCAGGCGCACCGGAAGAACGTTGGGCGAAACCGTCAGCGGTTGTGATGAATGAGGGCAACTATTCCAACGCCCACATGTTCCCATATGCCTATGATCTGTTTGACATTGGACAAACCATTGGGATGCCGGTTCCAGGAACCGCGACCGCGGTGTGGTGGGAAGGCCAAGTGTCCGGAGATCTCGTCTTTGGTATTCCACAGTTACCGGTCTTGGATCAGAACAATCAGCCGCTCGAGAACCAAGAGCTCCAACCGGATATCCTGGTCGATAATGCACCGCAGTTTGCGGAAGTCGGTCGCGACCTGCCGCTCGAAGCTGCCGTCGATTCTCTCCTGAGCTCACTCGGCTCAGAATAGACTCTTGATACTGTTGAAAGAGGGGCGGCGCGTTGCGTCGCCCTTTTTATTTTGGGTGACAAATCACAGGCAGCCAGGAATAGCCTTTGACAAAACTGCTCGAGACCCGGCTCGGTTCGTCAAGAACTTCGACATGTTCAAACCGCTCCAGGATTTCTTCCCACAGAATGCGAAGCTGAAGTTCAGCCAAACGATTTCCGACGCAGCGGTGAATGCCAAACCCAAACGACACGTGATTACGCGCCTGTTTGCGGTCAATGATCAGACGGTTCGGATCTTCGTCCCAGAAGCTTTCGTCGCGATTGCCAGAAACATACCACATCGCAACCTTGTCACCTTTGCGGATAATCTTTCCATGCATCTCGACATCTTCAAGCGCGGTGCGACGCATATAGGCGAGCGGCGTCTGCCATCGGATTATTTCCGACACCATGTTTGGGATGAGCGCCGGATTTGCTTTCAATTTCGCATATTCTTCCGGAAACTTGTTCAGTGCATAGACGCCGCCGGACATAGAATTCCGTGTCGTGTCGTTGCCGCCAACGATCAATAGAATAACGTTTCCCAGCATTTCGTACGGGTTCATATCCTTGGTTGCATCACCGTGGGCGAGCAAGCTCATTAGGTCATCTGCCGGAGCAGCATTTCTGCGCTCTTGGAAAATGTTCCAAAACACCTGACCGCACTGTCCAAGCTCTTCGCGCCATTGTTCCATCCCTCCCGGGCAAATGTCCGGGTCAGCAGGATTGGTCGTGACATCGGACCAGCGAGTGAGATCTCGGCGTCTTTCCTGCGGATAATTAAACAGCGTCGCGAGCATCATCGCCGTGAGTTCAATCGAGACCGCATTCACCCAATCAAAGGGTTCATTCACCGGCAGAGCATCCAAGACTTTTTGGGTTCGTGATCGGATCAACGGCTCATAGTCTCGCAGAGCGGTCGGCGCCACGGCAGGCTGAGCTGTTTTTCTCTGCGCGGAATGGATGGGTTCATCGGCAGAAATGAAACTCCGCCCGACCATGCTCTCGTTCATATTGCTGAGCGTGATGCCACCATTGCTGGAATCGGATGAGAAACGCTTATGATCGGAGTCGACGGCGATGATATCTTTGTGCCGGGTGATCGACCAATATGGCCCGAAGAAACTATCGGGTGTGTAGTGGATCGGGTCTTCTTTACGTAAGCGTTCGAAACGATCCCACATTTTGTTCTGGCGCCAGATTTCAGTATCCGACAAATCAATGGTTGAAAGCTCTAACTCCGAGGCTGGGGGCACGGGATCGCCTCGCTCCAGATAACCTGGATGAGCTGGCTTCTTATAACTAAGTTTTGGTCGCTCGAGTTTTTTCGAAGTATCAAAAGAAGTGTCGGCCATGTCCTGCCTCCGCGCGCGTTTCTTCAGACGTCTGCGAGGACGCCAGCCTATGTATTTTTGGGCTTATGAAAACCAAAAAAGCGCCCGCAATAAGGGTGCCCCCACGTAAAGTCGCCCGCGCGAAAACACTCAGAATGGATTATTTTCCTATATAATACAGAGGCTTAAGAGCGCTTCGCTGTTAGTCTACGACAAAGCTCGTCCAGCTGTTCGAGATCACCATATTTGATCCTCAGCTCGCCGCCGGACAGGCCCTGACGAATATCGACTTTGAGCCCCAGAACCCGCGCCAGATCGGCTTCGAGCGCTTCAGTGTCGACGTCTTTACTGTTCTGATTGACCTTTTTGGCGACCGTGTCGAGCGCACTTCCATCTTTCAGACGCTTCACCAAGGCTTCGACATCGCGAACGGACATGCCTTTCGAGACGGCCATATCTACGACTGGTTCTGGATCCGGTGCACCAAGGGCCGCTCGCGCATGGCCTGCGGAAATCCGACCTTGTCTCAAATGTTCACGTGAGCTCTCGCCAAGATTTAATAGCCGCATTGTATTGGCGATATGGGCACGAGATTTTCCGACGCTTTCCGCCAGGTCTTCTTGCGTGCGTCCGAACCGCTTGATCAGAGCCCCATAGGCTTCAGCTTCTTCGATCGGGTTCAGATCTTCGCGCTGAACGTTTTCGATGATGCCAACTTCTAAGAGTTGAAGTTCATCAAGCTCTCGGACAACCGCAGGTATTGTGGACAGGCCCGCTCTTTGCGCGGCGCGCCAACGTCTTTCACCCGCAACGATTTGATATTGGTTGGGCGCGTCTGGATCCGGGCGAAGCAAGATCGGTTGCAATACCCCGCGCTGCCGGATCGAGTCCGCGAGTTCTTCGAGCTCTGTCTCGGAAAATGTGCGCCGAGGTTGGGCTGGGTTCGGACGAATGTCTGAAAGAGCGAATTCCGAAACCGCACCGGAGCGAGCACCCCCAGAACTTGCAGGAGCATCCTCTGGCGCAGCTAGGCCAACACCCTCGACCTCGCCGATCAGTGCGGACAATCCTTTTCCAAGTCGGTTTTGTTTTCCCCGTGCTGGATCTGGCGCCATGCTTACCCCCGAAGTGCGCGTTCGCGCTGAAGCATTTCAGACGCCAGGCGAATGTACGCTTCGCTGCCCGGGCAACGATAATCATAAAGTAATGCCGGCTTGCCGAAACTTGGCGCCTCAGAAAGACGAACGTTTCGCGGGATCACGGTGTTGTAAACTTTGGTGCCGAGCACCGAACGAACCTCATCTGCGACTTGGTCGGAAAGATTGTTACGGCGGTCATACATGGTGAGAACCACGCCTTGGATATCGAGATCTGGATTCAGACCAGACCGCACCAACTCCACGGTTTTCAAAAGTTGACTCAAACCTTCCAAAGCCAAGAACTCACACTGCAATGGAACCAGAAGAGAGTCAGATGCTGTCATCGCGTTGATCGTGAGTGCCGATAAGGATGGCGGGCAATCAATCAGAATATAGTCATACTCAGTTTTACCCCGGGACGCGGCTTGTTCGACATAGGTGCGAAGCGCGTTGCGGAGGCGATAAGATCGGTGCGGATCATTAGACAGCTCTGTCTCAACCCCGGCCAAGTTTTCATCCCCAGGGACAATATCCAAGCGCGGAACGAGTGTGTTCAGAACGGCATCGCCCAGAAATTCATTGTGGACGATCACGTCATAAGTCGTGAGTTGGCGCTCTGGACGCGTAATCCCCAGACCCGTGGAGGCATTTCCCTGCGCATCGAAATCGATCACGAGGACTTTCCGCCCGACCGCCGCCAATGCGGTTCCGAGATTGATTGAGGTGGTTGTTTTGCCGACCCCGCCTTTTTGGTTGGCAATGGCCAAGATGCGTGTATTCGCGTTAGACACGTGAAACCTCCGAAATCTTCAAGATAGCCCCATCCCCGGTTACACTGGGAATCGCTTCATAGGCGAATCTCCAAGATTCCTGCGCCGCCGTCAATTCTTCTTCCCAGCGACGACCTTTTGGAAATACGCCATATGCGCCAGCTTTAAGCCAAGGTTCAGCATAATCCAGCAATTTCGGAAGCGGCGCAAAGGCACGCGCCGTGATACAATCGGCATGAATAGAGTTAACGCTCTCGACCCGCCCTTGGATGACATTTGCCTGTAAATCTGCTGCCTGGACGGCGGCTCGAAGAAAGGCGCACTTCTTTCCGACGCTTTCGATCATTGTCATGTGGGACTCTTGAGACGCGAATCCCGCGGCCAAAATAAGAGCCGGAAACCCTGATCCTGACCCAAGATCGATGACTTTCCCGCTCACAGGAATGTGGGGGAACAGTTGCCAGGAATCCCAAACATGGCGGCGCCAAACCTGATCAAACTCGGACGGCCCAATCAAATTGATCTTGAATCGCCACTCATCGAGCTCCGCAACCACGGTCTCGATCCGCTCCAATGTTTCACGTGAAACATTTTCCGCTTTCGCTAGATCTTTTGCCCCAAATCCATCCCGGTCAGCCATTCGCAGACCGCTTTCGATCCGGACGCCGGCGTACAAATGCGAGTAGTGCCGTAAGCGCGCCCGGAGTCATACCCTCGATACGACCCGCCTGACCCAGTGTTGCTGGTCGGATTGTTTCGAGTTTGGCCCGCACCTCATTGGTCAGACCCCCGACAGCGCCATAATCTAAGTCTTCTGGAAGAACCAAAGACTCTTCTCGACGAAGCGCGGCGACGTCTTCTTTTTGGCGCTCAATATATCCCGCATACATCGCCTCGATTTCGAGTTGCGATTTAATCGGGTCTGAGAGCGCCGCGACCTGATCAAACGCTGTCTCTATCGAAGTCATAGCTATGGTTGGATAGGCGAGGAATTCCCAGGCGCTTCGGCGCTGGCCGTCTTGATTGACTTTCCAGCCAAGCTTTTGCGCTTCGTTGGGGGTCATCGCCGCGGACTTCAAAACCTCGCGACCTGATTCCAAAGCGGATTGTTTCACGTGAAACATCTCGACGCGCACTGGTCCGACCAGGCCAAGTTCAATCCCGCGCGCGGTGAGCCTTTGGTCCGCGTTGTCTGACCGCAAAGACAAACGGTATTCCGCCCGAGATGTGAACATCCGATAGGGTTCCGTCACACCCCGGGTCACCAAGTCGTCGATCAAGACACCGATATAGGCTTCGGCGCGATCAAACGTTGCGCGCTCTTCGCCCCTGGTATGACGAACCGCATTTAATCCAGCGACCAGGCCTTGGGCGCCGGCTTCTTCATATCCAGTGGTTCCATTGATCTGACCCGCAAGAAACAATCCGTTGATTGCTTTGACTTGTAGGCCGGCATCCAGGGCACGCGGATCGACATAGTCATATTCAATGGCGTAGCCATATTCCAAGATTTCAACTTCTTCGAGCCCCTCGATTTCTCGGATGAAGCGGTCCTGGACGTCACACGGAAGCGAGGTCGAAATACCATTAGGGTAGACCGTGTCATCATCCAAGCCCTCGGGTTCTAGGAAGATTTGATGCCGCGTCTTATCCGCGAAGCGGTGGATCTTATCTTCGATAGAAGGACAATACCTTGGGCCGCGCCCCGCGATCGCACCGGAATAGACCGCGGACTGATTAATATTATCAGCGATGATTTTGTGAGCCGCCGCGTTCGTAAACGTAATCCCGCAGGAAATTTGTGGGACCTCAATCTTAGCCGTGGCAAACGAGAACGGGATCGGTTCCGCATCGGCGGGCTGCATTTCGAGACGATCCCAGTCAATGCTGCTTGATTTTAAGCGGGCCGGAGTTCCCGTTTTCAATCGGCCCATTGGGAGATCGAGCGCATATAAACGATCAGACAGACCAATCGCGGGTTTCTCGCCGACACGTCCCGCCGGGATTCGTCCAGCCCCGCGATGGATAATGCCTTTCAGGAATGTTCCGGTCGTAATAACGACAGCGCCTGCATTGTAGGTTTCGCCAGATTCCCCGATCACGCCTTGGACGCGGCCATCTTCGACAATGAGATCTTCGACCCCATCCGCGATGACCGTCAAATTCTCGTGGTTGAGGATCTCATCCTGCATTGCCTGGCGGTAGAGCGCGCGATCAATTTGTGCGCGAGGTCCCCATACGGCTGGACCCTTTGAGCGATTGAGCATCCGGAATTGTATTCCAGAGCGATCGGCAACCCGCGCCATTAATCCATCCAAGGCATCTATTTCGCGAACCAGGTGTCCTTTACCCAATCCACCAATGGCCGGATTGCAGGACATCTCACCAATCGTCTCGATCTTGTGGGTAATCAGCGCAGTCCGCGCACCCATACGCGCTGCCGCAGATGCGGCTTCGCATCCGGCATGGCCGCCGCCAACGACAATTACATCAAAAGCTTTGGCTTCGCTCATCTCAAATGCCTTTTCCTTGGCGCCTCATATAATAATCAGCGGCGCAGAAACAGACTATTTGCCAATACAAAACGAAGAAAAGACAGCGCCGAGAACCATTTCCGTTTCAACATGTCCGGTTAGAGCCCCGAGCTCGCGACTCGCGAGGCGGACTTCTTCTGCGGTGAACTCTGCGCCCATCCCCATATTCAAATGATCCAAGGCAATATTCAAATGGGTCTTCGCCCGTTCGATCCCCTGGCGATGACGAGCTCGTGTGATCATTGGCGCGGACAAATTCGCCGTAAGTCCGGAGAGACGATCGACAATTGACGCCTCAACGCGTTCGACCCCTTTGCCCTCTTTCGCAGAAATCAGGAGTGTTTCACGTGAAACATCCGGGGAAACGAGGTCTGACTTGTTGACGACCACGATATCGCCCGGTTGGACCAGGTCATCTTCGATCGGTTCGCGCGCATCAAACATCCAAATTCGAAGATCCGCTTCGGCCCCTGCCTGCCGCGCCCGTCGAACGCCCTCTGCCTCAACAATATCATCGGTTTCCCGCAGACCGGCCGTATCGGAAATCCACACCAAATACCCGCCTAGCGTCAGTCTGACTTCAACAACGTCCCGGGTCGTACCAGGAATATCCGTGACAATCGCGGCCTCTCGTTTGGCAAGTTGGTTGAGAAGCGTTGATTTACCAGCATTTGGCTTCCCCAGGATCGCAACGCGAAAGCCATCTCGGATACGTTCCGTGATGTTTCCTTCTGTGAGGGCAAGATCCAAGGCCTCGATAAGCTTCTTTATCTTCTCAGCGACCGGACCATCAACCCGATCGGGTGCATCTTCTTCGTCTGGAAAGTCGATACTGGCTTCTAAGAGCGCCAAACATTCTGTCATCTGGACGCGCCAGTCTGAGTAAAGGATTTCCAGAGCCCCGCCCATTTGACGAAGGGCTTGTCCAAGTTGGGCTTCACTTTCCGCATCAATCAGATCCGCCACAGCTTCTGCACGTGTTAGGTCTAGCTTGCCCGCCTCGAAAGCGCGTCGCGTATATTCGCCTGGATCTGCCAATCGGGCGCCGGCCGACATGAGTGACTTTAGGGCCAGCTCGATGATCATCCGCCCACCATGGAGCGTTATCTCGAGCGTATCCTCACCGGTGTAACTTCCGGGGCCAGGCATGAAAACGGCTAGGCCCTTATCGATTGTCTCACCGCTTTCAGAAAACAGTTCGACCAGCATTGCGCGACGCGGTGTTAGCGCCGGTTTCGAAAGTCGTTTGCCGATGATCGACTGTACATCAGGACCTGACAGACGAAGGGTTGCGATCGCCGCGGGCGGCGGACCACTTGCCAGAGCACAAATCGTGTCCCGGCTTTGGGTCATTGCTAGTTCTTCATCGCCTCGAAGAATTCGTCATTCGTCTTCGTCTGCTTCAATTTATCAAGCAGGAAGTCGATCGCGTCGCTTGTCCCCATTGGGTTCAGGATCCGGCGAAGAACGTAGATCTTCTGAAGCTGAACTTTGTCGGTAATCAGTTCTTCTTTACGCGTTCCGGACTTCATGATGTCGATCGCTGGGAAGGTCCGCTTATCAGCAACTTTCCGATCAAGAACGATCTCAGAGTTACCCGTACCTTTAAACTCTTCGAAGATAACCTCGTCCATGCGCGAACCCGTATCGATGAGCGCTGTCGCGACGATGGTCAGTGAGCCGCCATGTTCAACATTCCGCGCGGCCCCGAAGAAACGCTTTGGACGTTGGAGTGCATTGGCATCTACACCGCCTGTCAGAACCTTACCCGAGCTTGGAACTGAGGTGTTGTAAGCGCGGCCAAGGCGCGTGATTGAGTCAAGCAAAATGACGACATCGCGGCCATGTTCTACCAAGCGCTTTGCTTTCTCGATGACCATTTCCGCAACCGCAACGTGGCGCGATGCTGGTTCATCAAAGGTTGAGGAAATAACCTCGCCCTTCACAGAGCGCTTCATGTCGGTGACCTCTTCTGGGCGCTCATCGATCAGAAGCACGATCAGATAACACTCAGGGTGATTTTCTTCGATCGATGCGGCGATGTTCTGCAAGAGAACCGTCTTACCGGTTCGCGGCGGCGCAACGATGAGTGCGCGCTGCCCTTTACCAATCGGCGAAACAATATCGATGACCCGGCCTGAGCGATCTTTCTTGGTTGGATCTTGGCCTTCCATCAAAAGGCGCTCTTCTGGATACAGAGGAGTCAGATTGTCGAAATGGACTTTCTGACGCGCTTTCTCTGGATCCTCAAAATTAATCGAGCTCACATCTGTAAGCGCAAAGTAACGCTCATTTTCACCAGGCTCGGCAATTGGGCCTTCGACCGTATCACCGGTTTTGAGACCCGCTTTTTTCAGAACCTTCGGGCTAACATAAATATCGTCCGGTCCGGCAAGATAGTTTGACTCTGGCGAGCGCAGAAAACCGAACCCGTCTTGCAGAACTTCAACCACGCCACGGCCAATAATCTCGACCTCTTGTTCTGCAAGCTCCTTCAAAATCGCGAAGAGCATGTCCTGCGTTCTGAGCGATGAAGCGTTCTCGACTTCCAACATCTCGGCATAGGCGAGAAGGTCGGTCGGCGATTTCGCTTTCAGCTCGCGCAGATAAACTTGTGACGGAAGTTCGAGTTCGGGTGCGGTATCAGGCATAGGGTGCCGGTATCCAAATTTGTTTTTGAGAAAGGTCAGCTGGAATTAGCCTGCGCGCCGGATGGCAACTTGTCCGCATATGAGCAAATCATAACGTGTGGTCAAGAGGTCGGACTGTGACAGCTTAGAAAGGCTTCACCACGGCCAAGATCACAACACCGATCATAATGATAAACGGAACCTCGTTCAGCATCTTCATTGTCTTAGCCGTTGGTGCCACATCACCGCGATCGATCTTCTTACCGATCGAGATGAAATAACCGTGCAACCCGCTAAGGATCAGAACGAGCAAAAGCTTCACATGCATCCACCCGACGGACAGAAGACTTTGGTTCATGACCAACATTGTGATTCCCAAAACCCAAACAATAATCAGGGCTGGGTTCAGGATGATTTTGCGCAGACGATTTGACGCCTCTTTCATCGTCTCGAACAATTCATCGCCGGGCTTCGAGCTAAGCTGGTGAAGTTTGTAGCGCGGATAGATCAACAAGCCGGCCATCAAAGCGACAACGAAAATGATGTGAAACGCTTTGACCCAAATATAAAGCGACATGATCTAAGCCTTTTCCCGCACGATTTCGACAACGCGTTCAACATTGGCGATTGGCGTATCGGGTCGGACTCCATGGCCAAGATTAAAAATATGCGGCCGACCTTTATAGGCTTCCAAGATTTCACCAACGCGGTGCTCCATCGCAGGCCCACCTTCGATCAAAAGGACTGGATCCAGATGACCTTGAACTGCAATTGAATCTGGCACCGCGTTCAAAACATGTTCGGGACTGATCGCTGTATCGAGCCCGATTCCGTTGACAGCGACTTGGTTTGCATAGGACTCAATCATCGTTGCCGCTCCGCGTGGAAAACCAATGATTGGAACAGTCACACCCATATCCCTCAACCGCTTAACCAAGGCGGCGTTCGGTTCAACCACCAAAGTCTGGAACAAATCAGACGGCAGCCCTTCCGCCCAGGACTCGAAAATCATCAGGGCATCGGCCCCAGCTTTCACTTGAGCCGCAAGATAGTGCGCACTGATTTCAACCAATCGATCAAGAAGGGCTTTGAGGAGATCCTGCCGACTGTAAGCCCAACCCCTCGCAGAACTTTTATCCGTTCCGCCACGGCCTTCGATGGCATAAAGCGCGACTGTCCATGGGGCGCCACAAAATCCGATCAGAGCTTTGTCCGCATCTAACTGTCCTCTGACACGATCCACCGTTTCATAGACTGGGGATAATCTTTGAATCGCCATTTCAACAGGTGCGCGATTGAGATCGGCCTCTGTTTTCACGGTTTCCACGATTGGCCCCACACCTTTCTCGAACCGTACATCTAGACCCATCGCATCCAGGATGAGCAGGATATCCGCAAAGAGGATGGCTGCATCCATGTCATATCGACGGATAGGTTGAAGTGTCGCCTCTGCCGCCATTGAGGGAGAGTAGCAAAAATCGAGGAAATCTTTGGCCCGGCTTCTGAGCTCCAAATATTCTGGGAGATGACGTCCGGCTTGTCTCATCATCCAGATGGGAACTGGCGACGATGGGGTCCCAGAAAGCACTTTGAGAAATCGTGAAGAAACAGGATCGGCCATATCGATTTACAAACCCAGAAAAAATAACCCGTAGGCCTTATCATTATTAAGCGAGGAGTCTCGTGGAAAACACTAACTGAGAGCTTTTGTCCCGTTCGTATCCACAGCCTATCCCCAGATTCGGGCGCTATTAACCTTTCATTAACTACCTGATTCAATGGTAAATAAAGTATTAACCGTGCTTTGAAACGCTTGTTTGGAACAGAGCTACAACGCACGGAGTCAGATTCGTTCACTTGTGCGATTCAGAGTCGGATTCGAGGGCCAACTCGGAATTCCACAAAGCATCCACAGGGCTTGTCGAATTCGTATCGCTCCGGCAGAGGGAGAGACGAAGGAATCAGGCTGATTATGCGACTATCGATCTATTTCAACGTACACTTGGTGTCCGACTCTACAGGGGAAACTCTAAACGCTGTGATGCGCGCGGCCGCGGCGCAATTCGACCGGACAATTCCACTTGAGCATAATTACTACCTTGTCCGATCTGAGCGTCAGCTTGACCGGGTTATGGCTGAAATCGAAGCAGCACCTGGGGTGGTTTGGTACACTATTTCAGATGAAGCGCTCCGCCGGAAGCTGGAACAGTTTTGCCAGCAGCGCGGGATCCAAACCCTTCCAGTCTTGGACCCATCTATTCACATGCTGTCTCGCCACCTCGGAATTCCTGCGAGTGAGAAAATCGCGAGCCAGCACGCTCTGAATGAAGAGTATTTCAAACGCATTTCAGCAATCGACTTTGCGCTCAATCACGATGACGGGCAAAATGTGAGCGGCTTGGTCGATGCCGATGTTGTTCTTTTGGGCGTTAGCCGAACTTCTAAAACACCGACTTGTGTTTATCTCGCTAATCGCGGCGTTAAGGCCGGGAATATTCCACTCGTTCCGGGCATCCCTGTCCCCGCTCTGGTTGAAGAGCTCAAGCATCCCATGGTTGTTGGTCTAAAAATTGGTGTTGAGCGATTGCTCCAAATCCGATCGCAACGCTTAGTTTCTTTAAACGAGAATTCGATAACTGCTTATGTTGATGAGGAAGCTGTTCGCGCCGAAGTGACGGAAGCAAGTCGCCTGTTCCAACGTAACAAATGGCCCGTCATTGATGTGTCGCGTCGAAGCGTTGAAGAAACAGCCGCCGCCATTCTCAACAAGCTGAATGAAAGACGAGGGTTTGTGTCATGACCGACATCATCCTTGCTTCGGGAAGCGCGAGTCGCCGTTCTCTTTTGGCGGGCGCTGGTGTGGAAGCTCAATCGATCAAGCCAAATGTCGACGAAGAGACAGCCAAAATTGCGATGCGCGGTGACGGCATGAGTGTCCGTGATCAAGCAATGCAGCTTGCAGAGATGAAGGCCGTTAAAGTGTCCCGCGCAAATCCTGGATTTGTCATCGGCGGCGACCAAATGCTGAATCTTGACGGGGAAGCCTTCGATAAACCAGCCAATCTGAGCGCTGCCGCCGGACATCTCCGAAAGCTTTCTGGGAAGTCTCACACGCTCGAAACAGCGATCGTAATTGCGGAGAATGGCCAGCCAATTTGGCGCTATCTTGCTCGGCCGAAACTAACCGTCCGTGTACTGAGTGATGAGTTTGTTGAAACCTATATACAAACTTGCGGCACTGCACTGTTAAGCACGGTCGGGGCATATCAATTAGAGGGTATGGGCGCCCAAATTTTCTCTAAGATTGAGGGGGACTATTTCTCTGTTCTAGGTCTGCCGCTTCTACCGCTATTAGACTATTTTAGAGTGCGCGGGCTCCTCACAACATGACGAAACTTCTAGGGGTTATCGGAGACCCAATATCGCATTCCTTATCTCCCATAATTCACAATGGATGGCTGCGGGATTTGCATATTGATGCGATCTATGAGGCCATGCATGTTCCGGCGGGTGAGCTCCCCGAAGCCCTAAAAACATTGGAATCTAGAGATATTCTCGGTGTAAACGTCACGCTTCCTCACAAGCATGACGCCCTCGCAGCCTCTTTGGAAACTAGCGAGGCGGCCGCGAAGATTGGCGCGGCGAATACACTAACCTTAAAAGGACCAGACTTGTGGCATGCGGACAATACAGACGCCCCTGGCTTTTTGCACGCTCTAGGGCAAACCGGAAAAGATGATCAGCGTGTGCTGGTATTAGGCGCAGGGGGGTCCGCGAGGGCAATCGTCTTTGCACTGACGAAGCAGAATCTTCCCGTGACAATCCTCAACCGGACGGCGTCAAAGGCGGCTGCTCTGGCGAAGGAGTTAGGCGACCAGTCGACTGCCTATGGATCAATTAATCTGTATAATGAATATATCGATTCTGCAACGATCGTGGTCAATACGACCAGTATGGGGTATTCAGGCGATGTGCTGTCACTCCCTCCTGGCGACGGGCGGATCTTCTTCGATATCTCATATGGAAAGATCGCGGCGGCGCAATTGGAGCACGCGGCAAAGAAGGGGTGGCACGTGAGAGATGGCCTAACCATGCTCGTGGCTCAGGCAGCATTTAGTTTTAAGTCTTGGTTTGGCGTGATGCCAGATTTTGAGAAGGCCCTCGAAAGATGTCAAAGAGCGGTAAAGGCAGCGCAATGATCATACTTGGATTGACCGGATCGATTGGTATGGGGAAGTCCACTACCGCCAAAATGTTCAAAACAGCTGGTATCCCGGTCTATGATGCTGACGCTGCGGTTCATGAAATTTATGAACCCGGCGGTGCAGCCGTCGGACCCTTGTCCGAAAGATTTGGAGATATCCTCAAAGACGGCAGCGTTGATCGCGCCGCGCTTCGGGCAAAAGTCGTGGATAATCCTGACGCAATGCGCGACTTGGAAGCGATCGTTCATCCGCTCGTCGGGCTCAGCCAGTTGAACTTCCGCCAAGAAGCTCTTGAGAGTGGTGCACTTTTCGCCGTCTTGGATA
Organism: Henriciella sp.; assembly: GCA_013213785.1. Classification (GTDB taxonomy): domain Bacteria; phylum Pseudomonadota; class Alphaproteobacteria; order Caulobacterales; family Hyphomonadaceae; genus Henriciella. The sequence continues at coordinate 15,398 of JABSPZ010000022.1, forward strand.
TCCCTCTCCTGTTTGAAACAGGAGGAGATGCACGCTGCGATTACGTTGCCGTCGTTTCAGCGCCTGAAACTGTCCAGCGAGATCGCGTTCTTGCGCGCGGTGAAATGAGCGAAGACCAGTTTGAACAGATCAAAGCGAAACAGATGCCCGATGCCGATAAACGCGCTCGAGCTGATTTTGTGATCAACACATCTTTCGGCTTTGACTTCGCCCGCGCACACGTTCAATCCATTATAGACCTACTCAACAGATTGGCGGCGGAGGCATCTGATGACTGAGACTGTACGTGAGATCGCATTCGATACCGAAACCACCGGGCTGGAATGGGATAAAGATGATCGCATTATCGAACTTGGCGCAGTCGAGCTGATCAATCACGTTGCGACCGGCAAAACCTTTCAGACCTATATCAATCCTGGCCGGCCCGTATCCGAAGCGACAATCCGCATTACCGGTATCACGGATGATCATCTTGTTGATAAGCCGGGCTTTGAAGACCCAAGCATCGTCGACGCATTTCTAGATTTCGTTGGAGACGCAACCTTGGTCGCGCACAATGCGAAATTTGACCGCGGCTTTTTGAATATGGAGCTGCAGCGCTGCGGGAAAGAGATCATCCCGGAAGAACGCTGGGTCGATACGGTCATGATCGCGCGCAAGAAATATCCAGGTGCCCCGGCGAGTCTCGATGCACTTTGTAAGCGGTTTGATGTGAATTCGGATGCGCGAACCTTTCACGGCGCGCTGTTGGACAGCCAACTTCTTGCTGAGGTCTATCTCGAGCTTTTAGGCGGTCGTGCACATCGATTTGATTTTGGTGGGCAAAGCCAGGCGCAAGACGGAACACGAGCGCCAGCCGCTCAGCGGCCAGCGCCCCTAAAGTTTGAAATTTCAAGTGATGAGCAGGCCACCCACACCGAGTTTATTGAAACCCTCGGTGAGGATGCAGTCTGGAAGCGTTACGACTGAGGCTCTTCAGTTGGAGCTGGCGCAGCAGGTGCTTGCTCGGCAGCGGCGGCCGCAGCTCTCTGTTTTTGAGTGTTGTAAAGCGCGCCGAAATCAACCGGATCAATGCGCAGAGGTGGGAAGCCACCCTCAGCAGAAATGTCTGCAATAATGCGCCGCGCAAATGGGAACAAAATGCGAGGGCATTCGATGAGTAGGATAGGCTCAATGTCATTCGCCCCAAACCCTTGCAGTTGGAACGTTCCAGCATAATCCATTTCCAGAATGAAAAGGGCTGTGTCTTGCGTACCTGCACGGGCTTTCAATTTGAGGACGACTTCGAAGACACCTTCTTGTCCCTGCTTCGGCGCGGCGCCGACATCGATCCCGAGTTCAATGTTTGGCTGCGCTTGGACGGTTGCTCCAGGATTCTCAAACGAGAGGTCCTTAATGTATTGACTCAGCACGCGAATGGCTGGGCCCTGCTGAGGAGCATTGTTTTGCGGCTGAGTTGCCATATCTGGGGTGTCTGTCATCGATCTTCACTCTAAGCTTAAGATTAAGGGCGCGTAACATGTGCCACAAAGTGGCGCAACGGTGGGTGGCACTTGTTGAAAAGCACCTATATGAACTGCTGAAAGACTGATAAAAGAGCTAATTATGTCCTCTTCTATGATCGAATTTCTTGTTTTGGCTGGAATCGCCCTTTTCGTGGGGTGGCGTCTCTTCGTGACTCTTGGCCAAGATGAGGGCCCACCCGAAGGCCGCGGGCGCATGCCGTCGCCTGCTCCAAATCCGACCCCTGCGAATATAGCGCCTGCAGGCGGTGACGTTGTTCAACTTCGTCCATCCTTCACAGGTCCGGCTGCTGCAGGAATGGAAGCTATTTTCGAGGCGGATAAGAACTTCGAACCTCGCGCCTTTATGCAAGGTGCCCGCGGTGCGTATGAAATGATTGTCGCCGCCTTTGCGCGCGGCGATCGCGGCGCGTTGAAACCGCTTTTGGATACGGACGTGTATGAAGCTTGGGACGCGGCAATCGCTGAACGAGAAGCGACCGGCGCCGAAGGTATGCAGCTGCTGCGAATCCGCAAAGCTGAAATCACGGATGCATCTTTGGCCAGTGATGGCATGGCGCGCGTGACAGTCCACTATGAGTCTGAATTAGGTGATGGCGAGACGACCACAAAAGCGTCGGAGCTTTGGACCTTTATGCGGCAAACAAGCTCGAGCGATCCAAATTGGATTCTCGATGATGTTGATACCGCGGACTAAGTCACGAAAAAGCCTCAGCTTGGTAACTTGAGTTCGTTGGCCGAACACGCCTAGGTTTTCGGCATGAGGATTATCGGGCTCTTATGCGGCGCGTTCTTATTGCTATCAGGCTGTGTCACCAATTCTGGTCGGTCACTGCCGCCGCAACCTGTTGTCCAAACCCAACCGCAAGTGGATCCATCGACCTTTCCGGTGACGCCGAAGCCGGTCGCTTATGACGTCCTACCAGGCTGGGAAGCGTCCAATTTAGCACCTGGACTGGCGGCGCTCCGCCGCAGTTGTGATGTGTTTGAAAAAAGATCGCCCCAGAGTCTGCTTTCGAGTAAGGCGCCGTGGGCGGGCCGGGTCTCAGACTGGACGCCGGCTTGTGCCGCGCTGGATGTGATCAATGATAACCGCAGTGCACGCGCCGTGATGCAAGCGCTCTTTACGCCGGTAGAGATTGTTTCACCGGATGGAAAAAGCCGGTTCACTGGATATTTTGAACCAACCTATGAAGCGCGCCTGCGGCCGGAGCCGCCATTCACTGAACCCGTACCGGGCGATCCTGGCGACCTGGTGACATCCTCAGGGAAAGTCTATCAGACGCTTCCGGACGGAACCCGCCGGGAATATCCCATACGCGCAGACATCACCCGCGCAGGTGTGCGTCCATTGGCATATGCGCATCCTGCCGATGTTTTCTTTTTGCAAATTCAAGGATCAGGCCGCCTGATCCTGCCTGATGGACGGACGCTCCGAGCGGCATACGCCGCCAATAATGGGCAACCTTTCAGGTCGACGGCGAACTGGCTTTTGCAGCGCGGTTGGATTGCCCGCGGTGAAGCAAACATGCAGGGCATTCGGGCTTGGATGGACCGAACAACACCGGAGCGGGCGCGCCAAGCGATGAACGCTAATCCACGATTTGTGTTTTTCACGCTGGAACCTGAAGGGGATCCGCGGCTGGGTCCGAATGGATCCTTTGGGGTCCCGCTCACACCGCTTGGATCAATGGCTGTCGATCTAGATATCCATGCGGGCGGTGTTCCGATGTTCGTCCAAACCACAGCACCTGGCCTGGGCGGGGAATGGTCTGGCCTCTTGGTTTCCCAAGATACAGGCGGGGCGATCAAGGGTGCTGTTCGGGGCGATCTCTACTTTGGAACAGGGGATCGCGCCGGGTCCTCGGCAGATACGGTCAATGCGCCTGGCCGATTGTGGGTGCTTCTTCCCACCGCGGTCGCGGAGCGTATGCGACAACCCAATATGGCGCGCGCATCTGACCCTAGACCGATTGTGCTAACGCCCTAGAACACCGCTTATGAGCGGACGCAATTTATCAGATAAAGAGAAACGCGCCTGGGCGGCCGCCTCCCGGAACGTAACACCTTTATCTGGCCGACGCGGCACACCTGCCGGAACGTCTAGAAAGAAAGATGAGGCGGAGCCTGCAGTGCGGACGGTCTCTCGAACCAAAGCCTATGCGGCGCCTCAAAACAGACAGAACGAGCGAACCGTCCGCCGCGGTCGGCAAGCGATTTCGGCGAGCTTTGATCTCCACGGCCATACCCGAGAGTCAGCGTTTCGTGTGTTACCGAGCTTTTTAGCGCGCGAACAAGCCAAGGGCTCTCAATGCGTGATTGTGATTACGGGAAAAGGCAAAGCCGGGCAGGGCGTCTTGCGTCAGGCCTTTCTCAACTGGCTCGATCTGCCAGAGGCACGGGGACTGATCAGCGGATTTGCTCCGGCGCATGCGAAACATGGCGGCGGCGGCGCTTGGTACGTGTTTTTGCGGCGCCGCTAGATATGAAAAGGGGCAGCCGGAAGCCGCCCCTGAACACGTTACACACTCTACTTGCGTGAGTATGTACCCTTGTCGTGTTAATGATTTACGACTGTTTCGCGAGAAGATTGCGAATTTCTTCGAGGAGAACTTCCTGGCGTGGTGGGGCCGGTGGCTCTGCTGGTGCTTCCTCTTCTTTTTTCTGCATATTGTTCATGCCCTTGATGATGAGGAACATCACGAAGGCGACGATGATGAATGAAATCAGAGCGGCGATGAATGCGCCCAGATCGACGATCGCCGCTTCTTTGACGACTTCGCCCGCATCATTGAGAACCGCTTCCTGAACCGTAAAGGTTAGGGATGACAGGTCGATGCCGCCCATGATTGGTGCCAGCACTGGTAAAAACACGCCTTGGATAAAGGCCGTAACCACAGTCGCAAACGCGCCGCCCATGACGAAACCAACCGCCATGTCGACGAGATTGCCTTTCATGGCAAATTCTTTGAATTCGTTGAACATAATAAACCCCTTCTAGTCTCTAGACCCTTCGGCCATGAGCGCAGAATGTTTCAATTCTGCCGCGAGGTCAAATTTCAGAAACAGAAAAGGTTTCAATCGCTTAGCGCGATTCAGGATCCACGCCGTCATTCACGCGCGCCCGTAACTCTTTGCCTGGGCGGAAGAATGGAACCGACTTGGCATCCACACTGACAGACTCGCCTGTCCGGGGGTTGCGCCCTTTACGGGCTTTGCGATGGCGAACAGAGAAGGCGCCAAAGCCTCTTAGTTCCACGCGATCGCCACGCGCCAGCGCATCCGCGATCTCGTCGAGGATTATCCCAACGACTTTCTCGAGGTCCTCCGGTCTTAGTTCCGGATTCTCGTCTGCAAGTTTAGCAATGAGTTCAGATCTCAGCATGTCTTTGAACCTAAACGAAAAATGCGACGGAGACTAGGCCTCCGTCGCAAAATACTTGTCCATTACCTTATTGTTAGGAACGGATGTAAACCAACTTACGCTTCGTCGCTTTCGTCGGCCTTCTTCTTAGTTGCTTTTTTCTTCTTAGGCTTCTCTTCGGCAGCCGCTTCATCAGCGTCGCCAGTTGCGAGAGCCGCACCAAGAATATCACCAAGTGATGCACCGCTGTCGGCAGAACCGTACTGGGCAACAGCCTCTTGCTCTTCAGAAATCTCAAGCGCTTTGATTGAGACACCGATCCGGCGAGAAGACTTGTCGACTTGAGTGACTTTCGCGTCGATCTTGTCACCAACCGCGAAACGCTCTGGGCGTTGTTCGCTGCGGTCACGAGACAGGTCAGAGCGACGGATGAAGGCTTTGACGGCTGGATCGCCGAACTCAACCTCGATGCCGCCAGATGCAACTTCGGTCACAGTACATGTGACGATCGCACCGCGTTTGACGCTGTTATTGTCAGCGATTGGGTCGCCGCCAACTTGCTTGATGCCGAGCGAAATACGCTCTTTCTCAGTATCAACATCTAGAACGCGTGCGGTGACAGAGTCACCTTTTTGGAAGGCTTGGATGGCTTCTTCGCCAGACTGCTCCCAAGAGATGTCGTTGATGTGGACCATGCCGTCCAGGTCTGGGCCAAGGCCAACAAATAGACCGAACTCAGTGATGCCGCGGACTTCGCCTTCGATGTCCGTGCCAACTGGGTGCTCAGCCATGAAGGCAGACCATGGATTGTCTTGAGTTTGTTTCAGGCCAAGTGAAATGCGGCGCTTCTCGCTGTCGACATCAAGAACCTCAACGAGGACTTCTTGAGAGGTAGAAACGATCTTGCCTGGGTGTACGTTCTTCTTGGTCCAGCTCATTTCAGAGACGTGGATCAGGCCTTCGACACCGTCTTCGAGCTCAACAAACGCGCCATAATCGGTGATGTTTGTGACCTGACCAGACATACGTGTGCCCACTGTGTACTTGCTCTCGATATCGTCCCATGGGTCGCTTTCGAGTTGCTTCATACCAAGGCTGATGCGTTGGGTTTCTGGGTTGATCTTGATGATCTGAACTTTGACCGTGTCGCCAACATTGACGACTTGGCTTGGGTGATTGACGCGCTTCCAGCTCATGTCTGTGACGTGCAGGAGGCCATCAATACCGCCAAGATCAACGAACGCACCGTAATCGGTGATGTTCTTGACGACGCCTTCGCGGGTATCGCCTTCGTTCATATCGCCAACGATCTCAGCACGCTGTTCGGCGCGGCTCTCTTCGAGGATGGCGCGGCGAGAAACAACAACGTTGCCGCGCGCACGGTCCATTTTGAGGATGGCGAAAGGCTGAACTTCGTTCATCAGTGGGCCAACATCGCGGACAGGACGGATGTCGACTTGTGAGCCAGGAAGGAAGGCATTGACGCCGCCGAGGTCGACGGTGAAACCGCCTTTAACACGGCCAACAATCGCGCCTTTAACAGGCTCTTCTTTGTTGTAGTTGTCTTCCAGACGGATCCAGCTTTCTTCGCGGCGAGCTTTGTCGCGCGACAGAACAGCTTCACCCATCAGGTTTTCGATACGGTCGAGGTAAACTTCGACAATATCACCAGCTTCAGGCTGCTTTTCTTCCAGAAGGAATTCTTTTGATGCAACGCGGCCTTCAGTTTTCAGGCCGACGTCGAGCACAAGATAGTCGCCATTGTTTGAAATGACGGTCGCTGGAACAACTTTGCCCTCTACAAGAGTGGCGGCGCCAGCGCTGTCCTCGAACATAGAGGCAAAATCCTCAGTCGAGGGATTCATTGATTCAGTCATGGGGTCTCCAAAAGCGCAGCATTACGGGGTTCACGGCCTCCGGCCCGATGCCCTTGGTCCGACGTCGCTGCGATGTCAGGGATAAGCTTGTTGAGCGCCTTTAGATTTGAGCTTTACGGCTCAGAACGCTCGGACGTTTGGGCGATAACGGTGTCGACCGCTGCCCGCGCTTTATCCACAGCCGCGTCTATAGTCAGATGAGTGGTGTCGATCAAGACTGAATCTGCTGCTGCAATCATTGGTGCATCAGCGCGGTTTTTATCGCGATCATCGCGCTCTTTCAGTTGCGCGATCATCTCTTGGAGAGACAGCGTTTCACCCTTTTCTGTGAGCTCTTTCCAACGACGCGTGGCGCGAACCTCAACCGACGCATCGACCCAGAGTTTTACGTCGGCTTCCGGGCAGACGACGGTTCCAATGTCCCTGCCATCGAGCACCGCGCCGCCTGCTTGGTTTGCAAAAGCGCGCTGCAGTTCAAGTAAGGCCGCTCGGACATCTGGGACTGCCGCAACTTTTGAGGCAGCTTGGCCGGCTTCAGCTGTGCGCAACTCTTCTTCGGAATAGTCGTTCAAATCGAGTGTTCGAGCGACATCGGCGAGGGCGTCGGGGTCGTCAAAATCGACATTCTTGTTCAGGGCTGCAACGCCAGTGGCACGATACAGGCGCCCTGTATCCATATGCGCGAGACCATACCAAGCTGACAGTCGCCGCGCGATGGTGCCTTTTCCTGAGGCTAGCGTTCCGTCGATCGCAATAATCATAGACCGCGCGATGCGTGACTGGCGCGTCAAAGTCAACGGGGAACGTGCGCGTAAAAAAGAACCGCCGCCCAAAGCTTGAGCGGCGGTTCCGATTGTTTTTGAGGGGGCTGCTTACTCTGCAACCTCTTCTGTTGGCATCGCTGCGACAGCTTCTTCAAGGCCAGGAACAAATTCCGCGCCATGCAGGATTTGAACAGAGGAGCCATCAAAAGCTGTCCCGATCGGCTCGGCCTGGCCGCCAAGACATTCCGCCAAGAAGCCTTCCATGACGGAGTAGAATGCCAACCGGTTTTCTGGGCGGGCAAAGCCATGACCTTCATCTGGGAAGTTCACATAAGTGACCGGCAGACCCTTTTGCGCCATGACGTCGACCAGTTGATCGGATTCCAGCTTGGTCACGCGGGGATCATTCTCACCCTGTCCAATCAAAAGTGGAACCGAGATATCATCGACCTTGGTGATCGCTGAGCGTGCCAGCATGTCTTCGCGATCTTCAGGATTGGCTGGGTCGCCAACATATTTGAACCACGTGCCTTCCAGGAACGGTTTCCAATATTCTGGGAAGCTCTCAACCAATGTGACGAGGCTGGATGGGCCAACAATATCAACGCCGCAGGCAAATGTGTCTGGCGTGAATGTTACTCCGATCAGGGTCGCATAGCCGCCATAAGACCCGCCCGCGATCGCAACTTTATCTTCTTGCGCAATGCCCTCTGAGACGGCCCATTCAACACTGTCGATCAGGTCGTCATGCATTTTGCCAGCGAATTCTTTGACCGCAGCGTTGACGAAGTTCTTTCCGAACCCTGTGGAGCCGCGATAATTGACGGACAGAACTGCGTAGCCGCGATTGGCCATCCACTGGTGCCAAGAGTTGTAGCCGTAATTGTCACGCGCCCAAGGTCCGCCATGGACCGCGAGGACCATTGGGACGGGTGCTTCAGGGCGCCCATCGCCATCGGTGTCAGAGCCAGGTGGAAGGGTCAGATAAGAGACCAAGCTCAAGCCATCGCGTGATGCGATTTCCACGGGATACATCGCTTGCAGATCCGCATCCGCCAGATCAGGCCGTGTCGCGAACATCTCTGTCAGTGTGTCTGCTTCGCGGTCGTAGATATAATAAATACCGGGAGCTTCGGCGGCTTCAGAGTAGACAATCGCTTTCGACAGATCCTCGGTAGAGGACAGGATTTCGATATCACCGCTCAGTTCGCCTTTCAGGAAAGCGAGATCTGCTGAGGTTTCTTTATCCAGGGCCGTCCATTCGCTGCGCAAATAATCCGTCGCGTAGGCGAGCGGCTCATAGGTTTGCGGGTGCAGCAGGACATTGCTGATATCGGCTTTGTCATTTTGGGCGAGCACTTCGACGCTGCCATCACTTGCGCTGATTTTTACAAGGGCTGCTGTATCGCGCCCTCGGCTATCGACCGCAAACATGTGGGTATTGTCTTTGTTGAAGCCAAACGTGTTTGTCGTCAGGAAGTCTTCGGCCGGGATCGAAAAGATGGGATTTCCATCCATGTCCACCATATCGGCGCCGCCACCGGCCGTCTGAACGAGGCCAAATCGCGGTGTAAGTGAATTGTCGATCACCCAGCCGGCATAGCCTGGATTCTCTTTGACGAGCTCGCGTTCTCCGGTCGAGGCGTCGACCAAGTATAGGTCGAAGATTTGCGGATTACGCTCGTTCAATCCGATCAGGAGGTGATCTGGCTTCTCGGCAGACACACCTTGAATGGTTGCGCGCACGCCATCTTCAACGGGGGTAAGATCAAGCACTTCGCCAGTTGCGATGTTGGACGCGTAGACGTGGAAGTTCTCATCTCCGCCATTATCTTGGACATAATAGACGAACTTCGAGTTTGGAGCCCAGAAGTGTGAACGGATGCCGCGATAGGTGTCATTGGTAACCGGAGTGGCGGTGCTTGGATCATCTGCCGGCGCAACCCAAATATTCATCACACCATCAACCGGCGCGACCCAGCTGATATAACCGCCATCTGGACTGATGCGGCCTTGCGTGCGCTCTGGATTGCCAAAGATCGCTGCGCGGTCAATCAGCGGTGCGGCCGGTTCTGCGACGACTTCCGTCACAGTTTCAACGGTTTCTGTGACCGTCGTTTCTGCGGGGGCTTGTGTCTCGGTTGTGACAGATGCACACGCACCAATCGCCAAGGCACTCGCCCCTAGGATCAAACTTAAACGCATTTATTAGTCCCTTCTGAAATTATCGAATATCGATATATTTGATCAGTTGGGATTGCAAGCGATTTGCGAAAAAATTCTTCGATCTACGCCGATCGCAAATCGGCTCCGAGGGTTTTCATGTGCTGCATGAACTCAGGATAGCTGGTCGCGATCATGGCCGCATCATCAATCGAGACGGGCTTTTGCGATGCCGTGCCCATGATCAGCGCGCTCATCGCGATGCGGTGATCATGATGGGTCTCGACCAGGCCGCCACCCGGGACGGCCCCGCCGCAGCCTTGGACAATAAAGCCATCTTCTGTCTCTTCGACTTCGACGCCATTCACCCGAAGCATGGCGACAACCGCTTTGATCCGGTCGCTTTCTTTGACGCGAAGTTCCGCCGCGCCTTTAACCACTGTGGTTCCCGTCGCGAAGGCGGCGAGGACGGCCAGGATCGGAAACTCGTCAATCATGCTTGGGACCAGGTCGACGGGTATCTCAGCGCCTTTTAAGTCAGCGCTTTCAAAACTCATATCGATCAAGCGTTCACCGGCGGCAGAGCCAACATCTTCGGCGCCGACATGCGCGCCCATCAAGGCCGCGGCGCGATAGAACCCATCACGCGTTTCGTTTGACATCATGCCTTCGACGACGACGCCGCCACGGGGTGAGATCATCGCGGCAGCCGCCAAGAATGCCGCTGAGCTCGGATCACCCGGAACAATCGTCTCTTGAGCGATTAGCGACTGCCCACCTTGTATGCTGACAATATTGGCTGCGCCGTCGCGTTTGCTTTTCACGTCTGCGCCAAACCCGCGCAGCATGCGCTCAGAATGATCGCGCGTGATCCGCGACTCCCGCACCTGCGTTTCGCCGTCTGCGTTTAGGCCTGCGAAGAGGATGCAAGATTTCACCTGCGCCGATGCGTGGGGCGGCTCATAAGACATAGCCCTTAAATCGCTGCGGCCTTTGAGGGTGAGCGGCAGGCGTTTGCCGTCGCTTGCCTCATAGGTCACGCCCATTTCTGTTAACGGATCAAGCACGCGGCCCATTGGACGGCCGGACAAGCTTTCATCGCCAATGAAACGCGCTTCGATCGGATAGCCAGCAACCACGCCCATCATCAGACGCGAGCCGGTGCCTGAATTCCCGAAATCGAGATCTGTTTTTGGAGTTTGCAAGCCGCGCTCACCGACCCCAGTGACGCGCCAAGCACCCTCACCGAGGCGCTCTACATCTGCGCCAAAGGCGGCCATAACGCGGCCCGTATTGAGCACGTCTTCGCCCTCAAGCAGTCCAGAAATTTTAGAAGTGCCTTTTGCAAGGCCGCCAAGAATAAGCGCGCGGTGGCTGCATGACTTATCGCCAGGCGCACGCAGAGTTCCGGTGATCTGAGTCACCGGATGGGAAGTCCACACCATGTTCTAGTGGTTTCCTTTAGTTACAGTACCTAGCGAAAAGCGCTTTGACAGGCGGGAGCGTTTCTGGCAAGCGCGCCTGCAATGAATTTCTCACCGATGGATGAAAAAAATGGCTGATCCAGAACTTGGTACCAAACAGGTTTGCCCGAATTGCGAGGCAAAGTTTTATGATCTGAACAAACGCCCTGCGACGTGTCCAAAGTGCGGTCATTCTTTCGACCCTGCTGACGAAAGCGCGCAGGCAACGAAAACCAAGGTTCGTACCGCCGCTGCCAAAGAGGCTGTTCCAGAGGACGAAGACGAAGATCTGGAAGAAGAAGAAACGACGAAAGCCGCCGCCGCAGGTGAAGACGAAGAAGAGTCCTCTGAAGACGAAGCCAAGGAACTTGGCGGTGATGAGGATGAAGTTGTCTTGGATATGTCAGGCGGCGACGAAGACGATGATGCGGCGCCAGGCAAGATGCCTGCGGGCTTTAGCGAAGACGGCGTCGACGATGACGATGATGACGACGACGAAGAAGATATCGATCTCGATGAAGAGTTTGATCTCGGCGATGACATTCAAATCGACGACGATAATGAACTCGGCGAACCGGATGCCGACGACATTGAGCCGGAAGGCGATGATAAATAGGACTTGATTGGCGGGCCTGGAAATTCTATGCCCGCCTTTCCCATAAAGTTGGGGCCATAGCTCAGTTGGGAGAGCGCTTGCATGGCATGCAAGAGGTCGTCGGTTCGATTCCGTCTGGCTCCACCATTTTCAAGTTTTTCATGTCATTACCTCCTAAAAGCTTGAATGGTAGGGCGATCTGGGCGGTTCTATACCCGGTTTCCCGGTCATAGGTGAGGTTGTTTGGGAACGCTAAGCGCACAAGCAAACGACGCTGATCGAGCGTCCCGTTTTCCCAAATAATACAGGGGTTTGCGATGAACCGCATGGCCGCGGTGAACATCTCATCGAACGGTTTGAGCGGTTCTATACCGGCTTTAACTTGCTCACCGATAGCGATGCGTTTGACCTCTAATTTCTTGATCTGCTCTTCATACGCAGAGACTAGCGACGGGCTATCAGTAGCGACAACTCGTTGGACCAAGGCATCGATCTTCCGAGAAAGACCTGCAAGTTGACGCGTCAGGCCTTCTTTGCGCCCCTCGACATCAAGGAGACGCTGGTTCCAGAAGGTTTCAAATAAGTCTTTGACCAAGTGGAACAGCTGTGGCGCAGGCCGAAGTTGCTGCACCATGTCTGAAAATTCACCCTCGAGCTTATCTCGGCGAATGGATTTACCACGTAGCTCACAGGTCCGCGTCTGACAGGTATAGTAGGGATACTTCTTGTTGCGCCCTTTCGACCAGCCCGCTGTGAGCGCGTTTCCGCAACAGGAGCAATTTACAAAGTTGCGCAGCACAAAGTCTTCATTGATGCCTTGGCGCGCAGGCGCATTAGAGTTCTCATCCAGCATGGCTTGCGCTTTTTCCCACTCATCAAACGTAATGAGCGGTTCATGCTGCGCGGGCTGCAAGTAAATGCCCGCTGTCTTAACAGTGACATAGCCTGCATAGATAGAGCGACGCAGCATATCGATCACGGCCTGCAAGCGAACAGTTCCGCTGGGTGTGCGCGGCATATCAGGTTGCTGTTCCAAGAACCGTTTGACCTCGGAGGCTGTACGAAGGCGACCAGAGGCCACATTCTTAAACGCAAGCTTTACCAGGGATGCTTCGGGCTCATAAGGCACAAGCATCTTTCCGTGACCTTCGACATCTTCGTAGCGATACCCAATACCAGGATTGGCAGTGTAATAGCCTGCCATCCAACGGGCCTTCATTCGATTGCGAACCTGCTCGGCATTCTTTTGACGTTGATGCTGAGAGACGGTTGCAAGGAGATATTCAACAAGCTTGCTGTCGGCATCTTCTCCAAAGTCCATGGACGGGGACTCCAATACACCTCCTGACATCATGATGGAGGCGCGCAGTTCTGCATGCGCCATCACATCACGGGCAAGGCGTGAAATGTCATCGATAATGACGGCGATAGGGTCATCTTTGGTGGAATGGGTATCAAGATAGGCAAGCATCTCCTGCATTTGTGGACGCTCACTGACGCCGCCAGAGACGCCTTCTTCCAAGAAGCTGGCTTCGATCTCATAGCCTTGGGACTCAGCATAAGCAGAGCATCGAGATTTTTGAGAGGATAATCCATGGCCCTCATCCACCTGCTTTCTCGAGCTCACGCGCGCATAAATGACGGCACGAGTAATCGGTGTGTTCTGTCGTTTGTGTGATGTGCTCGTTCTCATACGCCCTCCTGTTCTGTTTCGCGTTGGACTGATCCAATCTCATCAGAAGAGTGTACCATCTTTGAGATTCCGCCCGCCAGAAATCTTTTGGCTAGATCTTGCTGTCCACACGATTTCTGACTGGGCGCTATGCCAAAACCTAAGTCTACAAAGGCGAGCATAATTTCAGCTAGGGCTCTTATCAGTTCGTCAGCTTGATCGTCGCTGAGTTCTAGGCCTTCCAGATGATGAACGAAGTCGTTCGGATCAAACTCAATAAGTGGTGCAGCGTTAGCAGACGGGGGTTTGGACATTGGCGGGCCTCTCTCTCTTGGGTGTTATGTTCTCCTCTTCTGACTCAAGAACAGACCGGGAACATACATATTGATCTGATACGTTTCAAGAAAATTTCTATTCGTTTTGGGACGGCATTGGCGCAGCCCGCTCTGGCGCTCGATCAACGCCGTGTTTGACAAATTGGGTATGCATGCGGCTGTGTGCTTGCGATCGAATTTGCTCCACCGCATCAGCACGAGCTTGATCATACGCACCTTGCGGGTTGGGGACGCCGTCTTGGTAAGCGTTCTGGATGAAACTATCGCGGTTATGCTCGTATTGCGCATAGACTTTGGTGAGGTCTTCGACGATCTGGTCAATCATCTCGTGGTTTGTTTTCTTTAGCGGGTGCGCAGGTCGGCGCGTCGGCGCATCAGCTTTTTGCTCTGGCTGCTGGACGAGCCTTGCTTGTTCAGTCCGCATGTATTGATCAATTGCAGCGTAGCCTTGCTCAATCTTTCGATCGACGCGTTCATGTGCAACGTCGCTAAGAGAGCGCTGATGAGTTGGCGGCTTTAGCTCGGGGGCCATAGTCTGACGTTCCAGCCAAACTTTCTCGACTTCCTGAGCCACCCATTCCGTACGGTTCTCTTTGGTGAGCTCAGAGAAGTTGCGCTTGGCTTCACGGCCCCAGGTTTCGACCTGTTGAAGATTGGCGAACGTTTCTGCATCACCAGACATGGCTTTAAAGGCGGGTAGGTCAGCTTTTTCGAATGTTTCTTTGAGATTGCTCCAGGCGAGCTCTTTATCGATTGCGGCTTGCACAGCGGGTTTCCTTCGCTTCTGAGGATCAAATTTGCGAAGCGAGGATGAGGTCTGGTATCCTGAATCATGAACAGGAACACACAGTTCAAATACGGGAATGACAATGATGTAGCTGGAAAGCTGGATGATACACTCTCAACAGATGCGATGGATGCTGAACTGCGTTCATTCATCCAGAACTGGCTCGACAAAGGCGTGCCAGAGGAACGTATCTCCGAGGTGGTATTCGGGTTGGTCAAGGATTTGGCCTATCACTCGCTAAAGCACCGCCAGGACAATCCTGACAGTGCTTTCGAGCGTTACCAACAAATCTCAGATCAATCGGGCGCTTTACATTTGCTACAGTGGCTGACCCGTAAGCACTACATCCAGGCGCTGAGCCAGCTCGACTAGAGCCATAGCTTTGGCCATCCCCAATAGCGGCCTTTCCCAAAGAGGGGGTTGGGATCAGCCCACAGCACCCATGGGAAGATCTGGTGATATCCGATCCGTTGTAGAGCCATGGGTGGAAGGTCTCGAACAAACACAATCGCCTTCTTAAACTTCTGTACCTCATCAGGGGTGAGAAGCTTTCGTCCGACCTCGCTGACATTTCGGTTCACCGGATCAAAGATGGATTTGCCTTTATTGTAGTTGGTCTGCTGCACAGAATACTCGCCCAGCATGTTTGAGATGAGCTGGCATGTCTTAAACGATCTCGAGCCATGGATGATCTTCACCTCTGTCTGAGACATCAGTGTGTCTAAAGCCTCACGGCCATAGACATGAGCCCATTGTTCGAGCTCTTGAACGATGACCCAGAGGCGCATGTTAAACTCGCGCGCACTGGTCAGAAGCGCTGGCAGGCTCGCAAATTTGAAATTGGTAGCTTCGTCGATCATGAAGGTGACAGGTTTGCCATTGGCCTCTCGAATAAGCTCTGTCTTAGCGCTTTCCATGACGAGGCCTAGCCAACCTGCAAAGGCGGCCATTTGGGTCGGATCGCAAATGATATAGACCGTGCCTTTGATTTTTCGGAGATCAGAGAACTTAAAGTCGCTGGATGATGTGGCATCCGCCAGGACGCCGCTAGCACTATAGGGCTCCAGAACTTGAAGCGCACCTTCTCGGAAGGATTCTAACTGTTCCTGGCGACCATCTTGGATCTTGCCGAGCAGATCATTGGCCATTCGGATAAGCTCGCCATTAAGCCGATCATCACTGGCAGATTTGTAGAGCGCATTTGTCAGCTGGTTCATATCGCTGAGCAGGTTCAGCGCGGCGCTCAAAGTCGCCTTGGATGTGGTCACGGCGAGATAGACAAAGGCGAACACTAACAGCTTGCGCGACCCCTTCCGGAAGAACTCGTTTTGGCCAGGGTCTTTTGGCTCCTGCAACAGCTGCAACGCAAGCATACGTGCATCGCTCATCAGAAACATCCGGCGAGATTCATTGGTCCAGTTTTCATTGAGGAGCTGGAGCGGGTTAAATCGTGCAGATTTACCAAGGAATTTTCTGAACCGATTTGCGGGGTTGAGGAAGAAAGTCTTTTGCTTAAATTTGCAACGGCGAATGCGGGCCGTAATCGCGGCCAATGTCCCCTTCAGGTCCGCAACGATCATATTGCCGCGATCCGCGAACAGCGCCGGGATAACGAAGTCTCTAGTCTTGCCGCTGCCTGCTGGGGCAAGAACGAGGCCGCAAGACTCAATCGTGACCCAAACAGCCTCGCCAAGAAGTTTGCCTGCAAGATAGCCTTTTCGTTTGAAGAGTTTGGCTTTGCGGGCAGCCGTCTTTGTAATCCATGCCGCCGTGCCCTTTAGGCCTTTGGTCTTCTTGGAGATCAATTGGCGGACGATGTTGGGCAACGTCCCCAAAAGGTTGAAGATGAAGCTCAAAGCAAGGAGCCCGGTTAGGCCCCAAATGAACCAAATGAAGAGCAGATAGTCTGGGTGATATTGATAGGGTTGCAGCCAGAGGCTGGCATAGGTGAAGCCCCCAAGCAGGAACGCTTGAGCAAATAAATTGGGTTTCTGACGAGGCATGTGGTCTCCTTCGATATGGGTGAAGGAGGGTGCGGAATCGTGCGAACGATTGCGGGCGGATTGGTTTCGAGCTCGACGAAAACCCAACCCTAGGAAGGTTGTGGTCTTTACATAGAGGGTTGGCGCTTCGTCGGCGTTGGCTCTGATTCAATCCCAAAGCGTCTTTAGGGGGACGTCCGCGCTATCAGGCTGCAACGATTTTGGTAGTCGCTCCACTTGAATCAACATCGGTAGATCGAAAGCGGTACCCGTAACGACACAACACCCTTTTGCCAGATTGGGGATTTGGCTGCGCGAGAGCGCGTCTAGGGAAGAAATCGTATTTTCCAACAAAAAGAGATCTCGCTCATTCACCAGTCGGTGAAGGAAAAAATTGTGTACCTGTGAGACTATTGTTGGTGAAATGTCTGCGGGCCGCTGACTTGCTAAAGTTAGAAATACACCAAACTTTCTGCCTTCTTTAATTATCTCCTCGAAAAGCTCTAGGCGATAATCCTTCCAAATTTCACGCTCGCGGACGGATTGTTGAGATAAGATATTATGTGCCTCATCAATCACGAGGTGCATTGTTTGTTGCGGTGGACTGGTTACTCGATTTTTTTGATGATTGTAGAAGTGCTTCGCGATCAATAGCGGTACAACTTTTTTCATTTCTTGATTGCATCGTCGGAGCGAAACTACGGTGACCAGCTTCAGTTCCGTATCCTCAGAAGTCACCTCCAGAATGTTTCTAAGCCCCGATATTGCCGAATCCATACGTTTGAGCAGCGGCTGAATGTGTTCAAACTGAACGGTCCCAAAAATTAGGTCGCGTACGAGCATCAAGTTGGTGCGAACTACAAGTTCGTCGAAGGCATCGAATGCAGATGTGTCGATTGAATTGACTAGCGGCTCCAGGTGGGCGGCATACCTGGCTGCATCAGTGTCGAAGTAAACGTGCTCACCGTCTACAATGGTTTTTAGTTGTCCGTTGGAATTGTTGAACTCGATCTTGTTCAGAAAATCGACGAGTGGTTCATGGCCCAAGAATTCAGCCATTCTCCTGAGCAACGAAAGCACCTCTCCTCGAGCGGGTTTTTCTGAAAATGCTCGTCTGAAAGTAGACTGTATGTAGCGCGCCAGACTGTCTTCAATATCGATGAAGCGCAGTCGTCCCGCGAGCACCCTGTTTAAAAACGGTCGTTGAGTGTTTTGAGTCGCGTTGAAAAGGATGCTCAACGTTTCCAAGTCCCAAAACTCAGAGTCTGACAAGCCGATTTTGTCTTCCGGTGCTCTCGTGTTGAGTTTACGGACGGATTTGTGCTCGTGACCGGTGATTTGTTGGTTGGTGTACTCGCCGTTGAAATCGAAGATCACGAAGTTGCTCTTCCCTAAAATACCGTCGATTTTTTGTTCGAAGAGTAAGGTGAACAGCTTCGCCAGTGTATTAGACTTGCCGCTTCCGGTATTTCCAAAAATACCTACATGACTGTTGAAGATGTGCTCCCAAGGAAGCGCTATTGCGGTTTCTTCTTTTAGCAGTTTTCCGATCGTAAAAGAGGGATCATTTTTTGCGCTATATATTTTTTGAACATTGCTCTCAGCGAGCAGATGAACAGCGTCTTTGATCATCGGTAAAAACTTGATCCCGCGATGGAATTCGCCGTCCTCAATATATCCTATCGGTTTAGATTCGACCTTGCGGATGTAAGAGACTTTACCGTTTTCAATTTCTGTTTTTTGTTCGTCTAGATACTCACCTTCAACAATGCAGATTATCTCGCGAAAACCGCGCTGCACAGAGACATGCTCCCTTACTGATACGCCTTTGTGCTTCTGACCGCCGAAGAAAATGGTTTCCTTATTAGAGTCATCGAAAATTTTGATTGTAACGCGCGTGCCGTGTACGCCGATGACCTCACCTACTTGAAGAGACATTCTATGCTTCCTGCGTATCTGGTGTCTCGGGAGGTTCGCTCGGATTTAGAGAAAACACGGATTCATTGAAGTTTGTGAAGTCAATGGTATCGTCCGAAGCAATAAGCTGAACGTTCCGATACGACTTGAAGTGCCGTGTCATTTCTTGGAATTCACGCTTATCGTAGCAGCAAACAAAGACCTGCAGTTTGGGGTTGGTCAGCGCCCTGCGGACTAAACTTAGTAGATGTTCGTCTGCAAAGGAGAAACCGAACGTAATCAAAACCGAGTCTGGCTTTTCCAACTCATAACTCAACAGCCGCAGCAGTTGATAATAGTGCTCTTCAAACACGGTTTCGTGGAATTTCCATTTGGTGGGGTTTACTATCGGAAGTGCTTGATAGGCTAACAAAAAGCTCTCTGCATCCGCCAGCTCTATATCGATGCCTCGCAGTTTTTCCAATGTGGTGTCGGGATTGGAGATGGCTTGAGAGAACTGATCTAATTGCTTCTCACAAAACTCAAGCTCCGGTGGGGCCTCGAATGCTCTGCTTGCATAATCTACTCTAATTCGATCATTAACTTTCTGCCAGTGAACTGAGCCGTGAAGTGGCAGTAGATTGATTTGGGGGATTTCTACTCGGTGCGAGCCAAACATGCCGCGCCGATCAGTTACTTTGTTGTAGTGTCGAACATCCAGTAACCTCGTTCTAAAGCCATCTGCTCCGTCGTTGATGACGAGATCATATTGACCCGACGATAACAACGAGTCCGCAACCAACGGAAAGCAGCCATCGTAATTCGTGGTGAATATGTTGCATCGCCTGTCGCTCTTTTTGCGCTCGAGTAGCGCAATTAAAGTGTGCAGAAACTGACGATAGTTGTTTGTTACCTTCCTACCCGCTTCAGAATTTTCAGCTTGTTTCAACGAGAGATCTACTGCGGGCATCAGGCAATCGCGGTAATAGTGCATGAACAGTAGCGCTTGTCTGATCCTATCATCATCAACGTCGAATTCGGTGGCTAGGGTTTCGATGGTGTGATTATTCTCATCATCGATTTTCATTCCCAACGACAAAGTTGGAATCAACCCAACCGACGCGCCCGACCCAATTAGAAAATTGATATTCTTGTCGTAGACTTCGCCAATGTTCACGCGATGCGTCATATGAATCCCCGCTGAAATAAAGGCCAACAGCCCTATTTATGAAATGGGGAATTTTACTTAGTCTCGCAAGTGCATTCGTTTCGAACTCTCCGTTCTGAAATAGTGCCCAAAGATGGATCGTGCGATCGCTGAAGTCGCGATGCTGCAATCTGTGTGACTACAACCTACACAGGGTTGCGATTATAGTCTTACAAATGCCAATAGCCCCCACCGCGTTGTTCCGGCAGGGGCTTTTTTAGTTTTACGCTCTGCATCGCTTATTAGTTGGTCACAATGACATCACCGGACATCACCACCCAGAACTCATCCGGTGCGGTTTGTCCGGTAATGGCGGCGTCAGCACCTCGCGCAGCATTTCCGCTCGTTGCAGTGATCTCAAAGGGCTTGGCGAATGTGGTGTCACCCACCGAGAGGCGTACCTCACCTGACACGCCGTCCGGTGCGTTGCCGCTATAAAAGTTCACTCCGATTACCATCTCAGAGAGGTTCACAGGTGCGTGTAAGGTGACGGATTCCAAACCATTTAGAAGCTCACGACCGTTTCGATAGTCGCGATAGAAGCGCCCCTCATTGGTTAGGACGTTGCCGTAGTAGATCGTCTCAGCGTCCTCGCTCGGGCGAACATAAACATCCATGTCACACGCACAGCTCCAATTGATCCCAACTTCGACGTCGACAGCTCGGCGCCTCTCAGATGCGCTGAGCGGTGCTTCCGATATAGGACGCTCATGAATTGGCGTCCCTGGAGCGGAGTCCAACGCTACATGGATCATCTCCAGTTTCTGGGAAGAGGAGCGCTCAAAGCTCATAGCCGTATCGCGTGCACCAGCTGTCACCCGAGCAATGAGCTGCTCCCGATCACTGTTAAAGGTCGCAAGCGGTGCCCCCAGTGTTTCCGCTGTCAGCGCATGGAAACGATGGACCATACTTTCGTGACGGCTATTGCGCACCCAATCATACCCATCAGTGCTAAAATGTACCGGCGTCCCTTTGAGAGCACCTTCCAGGCCGGCCATCCCATAGGGGGACTGGCCCTGAGAGGCAATGATATGACCATCTGAAGGGATATGACCCACGGCCATGGTCGTTGATGGCTCATCGACATGGTCATGGACCGGTGAGCCAAAGATCGCGATTGCATCAATCGCGTCCATATCAAGCGATCCAGCCAACATCCGATAGGTGCGTGGCAGGTCCAACTGACCCAAACTTGCGCCAGCGTCACCCTTATTAGCAAGGTTGAGCACAGCCCCCACGCAAGCGCGGTTATAGGTCAGCTTGGCTTTGTCCGAACCATAGGCCCGACGCTCTGGGACATTGAACGTGCAGATGGTTTTAGTGGTTAGACCATTGATGAAGATGGCAGACTCACCAAGCTCAACGGCTGCGGTGGCGAGCTTAATGGCATCCATGGCTTCGGCACGCCTGGCGTCAGGCTCACCATTTGGTGACAGCACGATAGCTAAATTATCTGCCTGGGCGAGCGGGGCGAGAGAAGCCCCTGATAGGAGCAACAGCGAGAGAGAATATAGACCGTATTTCATAAGAGAGTTCCCTTTCATGGGGCTTAAGACTTTGGGGAGGTTTGCATGTCGCGCAGGATGCTGATCGCTTCGCCAATGTAGGCAGCACGGGCGGCCTCCATCTTGGTGACGCGGGCCTCTTGATCATTTGCGACGCGCATCAGCTCTGGAATTGGGGCTTCCAGTTCTTGGACACGCTTATCCGCCAGATACCAATCAGGATTGATGCGG
>JABSPZ010000023.1 GCA_013213785.1 Henriciella sp.
TGGGTGAACTGATGGTCTCGCCGGTTGGTTTGTCAGCCGTCACTAAAATGGCGCCAGCGCGCGTCGTCGGTATGACGATGGGGGCCTGGTTCCTCTATTCGGGTCTTTCGAATTACCTCGCGGGTGTCATCGCACGGACCACCGGGGCCGAAACCATCGGTGGTCAAATTACCAACGTCGCTGAGGCGAAGGCCAACTATGTCAGCGTCTATACCAATGTGGCTTATGTCGCGATGGGGATTGGCGTTCTGATGTTGCTGATTTCACCCATCATCAAAAGCTGGATGAGCACCGATGTCGGTGCTGTGGATTCGGTTGATGACGAGTTGCAGGCGTCCGGCGAGAAGCCTGCATGACAATAGCAGCCCGCGCCGCCAAAGTTGGAGTCATGATGATTCTGATTTTGGTGGGCGGCGGGAGTGCGAGCGCAAAGCAAATTGTCGACTCTCAGGTAAAAATCGGGCCAAAGCCAAACTACCCGATGATAGCGACTTGGCTTGGATTGGAAGGTTACTGCGAAGTGAGACTTACCGTTGATGAAAACGGACTTCCATTCGCAATCACGCCCTCGTGCACCAGACCGATCTTTTGTTTTGAGGCCAAGAGAGCTGTCTCAGACAACCTCTTCAAACCTAAAACCATAGACGGCGTTCCGACCGTTAGGCCGAACGTCGTTTTCCCGTTGGAGTTCTTTTTTCCAGGTTCGGGCTATCACGAAGAGGAGGATCCCCGTCCATTGGAATTATGCGAGCAAAAGCCTGTGGCTTAACCTGCGCCGCCGACGGTCAGACCGCCAACCTTCAGTGTCGGTTGACCAACGCCCACAGGAACGGACTGACCCGCCTTGCCGCAGGTGCCAACACCATCATCCATCGCGAAGTCATTCCCGATCATTTCAACCTGGCTGAGTGCCGTTGGGCCGTGTCCGATCAAGGTCGCATTCTTGACTGGAGCAACAACTTTTCCATTCTCGACCAGATACGCCTCTGTGCATTGGAAAACGAAGTTCCCGGATGTGATGTCCACCTGGCCGCCGCCAAAGTCGACAGCCCAGATGCCCTTTTTGATCGATGATACGATTTCCTGAGGGTCGTCCTTACCGCCCAGCATAACTGTATTGGTCATCCGAGGCATGATTGTCGCGTCATAAGATTCGCGGCGACCATTACCGGTCGGCGCGACCCCCATAAGGCGCGCATTCTGGCGGTCCTGCATGTAGCCCTTCAGAATGCCGTCTTCGATCAGCACGGTGCGATTCGTTGGTGTGCCCTCATCGTCTACCGAGAGAGAGCCGCGACGCGAATCGATCGTGCCGTCATCGATGACGGTGACGCCCTTTGAGGCGACTTGCTCTCCGACGCGGCCAGAATAGACGCTGGTGCCCTTGCGATTGAAGTCACCTTCGAGCCCATGTCCCACAGCCTCGTGAAGCAATACCGCAGGCCAACCCGGCCCGAGGACGACTTCCATCTCACCCGCTGGCGCGGGGATTGATTCGAGGTTTACCTCTGCTTTTCTGAGGGCGCGCATGGCGAGGCCCTGCCAACGCTCCGCTGCGATCCACTCGTCATACGCTGCGCGGCCACCAGCTCCGGCAGACGCCGTTTCGCGGCGACCGTTTTGTTCGAGCGTGACAGAGACGTTGAGGCGTACCAGCGGGCGGACATCATGGAATGTCTCTCCAGCAGGGCGGAGGATATCGATTTGTTCGTGACTGCCCGCCAGCGAGACTGAAACTTGCACGACGCGCGGATCTTTCGCGCGCACCCACGCATCGATTTCAGCGAGCAAACCGGTTTTGACGGTAAAGTCAGGCGCTTCAGTTGGATCGATTGGTTTGTAGAGTTGGCGATTCGTTGGAATAGGGCCGGTATCGAGCTTGCCGCTGTAGCCGCGTTTCGCCTGGCGGGCGGTTTCAGCGGCCCGTCGAATTGCATCAATAGAGAGCTCGCCAGAATGGGCGTTACCGCTGGCCTCTCCCGCAACGACTCGCAAGCCGAAGCCCTGGCTGGTGTCGTAGGTGGCAGATTTTAGCCGGCCATCATCAAAGACGAAGCCTTCAGATCGTGAGCGCTGAACATAGATGTCGCCATCATCGGCGCCGGAAGCGGCTTCGGATAGGATCTTCGAAGCGTCTTGAGTGTCAAAAGGCAGGTCTGTGTAAGTCATGCCTCGTATTTGACGTCGCCGGAGCGCCGGATCAAGCGCTCCGATGACAGTATTTGCGTTTAACCCGCGTTTTCCACGGTGAAGCGCGTGAGTTGAAGCTGAGCAGGTTCCCAACCAGGCTTGAGTTCCAGTGACTTTTGGAAGTCGTGATAAGCGCCTGGCACGTCGCCTGTGTTCTCTTTCGCAATGGCGCGGTTGTAGTACGCCGCGAACAGGTCCGCTGATTCGAGATCAATCGCGCGGTTGAGCGGGGCAAGCGCTGATTGGAAGTCTTTGAGATAAATGTGGGCCGCGCCCTCATTCAGATAGACGGGCCCGAGATCTGGCGTCAGCTCTTTGGCTTGGGAGTAATCGGCAAGCGCTTTCTCATACAAACCTTCGCGCATCCGTAGGACGCCGCGATTCACGTAGGTTGCGGCGCGATTCGTCTTTGTCATCGCCTGTTCGCGAAGGGCGCGGGTGCAGACCTCTTCGGCGGCCCGAAAGCTCACATAGCCGTTCTTGGTCTTTTGATAACATTCGCCGCCGAGGCCTTGCCCGATGACGAAGACTTGAGCTGAAGCGGTTTGCGCGGCCAAAGCCGCCGCTGCTGCAGCAATCATGAGTTTGAGTCTCATTTCATTTCTCCTGCATTCGTTTTTTAACCATACACTAATTTCGCAGTTTTAGCGACAGAGTGCGACATTTTATGAACGCTGGTTGTATTGGGTAGACCTCGCGCTGTGGCGAATATATGGCTGCAACCAAGATTGAATGGAGAGACTCTTGCGTTTCGTTCTTGCATGGATTTCTGCCGCGCTGATGACTGGATCGGCGTTTGCACAAGAATTGGTCGGGCAACCGACTCCTGGCGCCATAGGTTTTCAACCCGCGGCTACACGGATTATGGAGCGTGTGAACGACTTCCATAATTACCTTCTATGGTTCATCGTTCCAATTACGGTGTTTGTACTGGCGTTGTTGATTTGGGTCGGCGTCCGCTACAATAAGCGCGCCAATCCAGTGCCTCGCAAATTTAGCCACAACACGACGATTGAGGTGATTTGGACAGCAGTTCCGGTCATCATTCTCGTGGCGATTGCGGGTCCGTCATTCTCGAACCTGTTCTACCAGGAGAATGAGCCAAACCTCGAAGCGATCGCGCAAAGCGGTGACCTCGATGATCCGAACATCTTCGTCGATGCGGCGAAAGAAGGTTGGATCACGGTCAAAGCTGAGGGCATGGGGAACTGGGCTTGGACTTACTACTATATGGATGAGCTCGACGCGGACGGATATCCGATTCAGTACGTGTCGAACGGCATCCACTACGGTCTGCCAACAGATCCAGAGCCGACACCAGAAAAGCCACTCTACCTGGCGACCGACTATCCAATGGTCATCCCAGTGAACCGTTATATCCGCTATCAGACCACGTCTGACCGCGTGATCCACTCTTGGACGGTTCCAGCGTTCGGCGTCAAAACAGACGCAGTACCAGGACGCCTCAACGAGGGTTGGTTCTTGGTTGAGGAAACCGGCGTTTATTACGGTCAGTGTTCAGAGCTGTGCGGTAAAAACCATGCATTCATGCCGATTGAAGTGCGCGTGGTTCCGCAGGATCAGTACGATCGCTGGATTGAAGTTATGAAAACAGGCGACGTCGATGCCGCGACTGAGCTTGTGCAAGTTATTGACCCGATTGGTGAGGCCACACGCCTCGCGTCGGTCGAGTAAGAGAGGGATTTAGATCATGCCTATGGATCAAGTTGCTGCTCACGGCCACGACGACCACGATCACAAGCCGGGTTTCTTTACGCGTTGGTTCTTCTCAACCAACCATAAGGATATTGGTACGCTTTATCTCGTGTTTGCGTTGATCGCGGGTATTGTTGGATACTCACTATCAGGCCTCATTCGCCTCGAGCTCGCAGAGCCAGGCATTGGCCCGCTCACAGGCCTTATGGAAGTTCTGTACGGAACAACCGGACAGCAGGCGATTGAGCAAGCCAAAAGTTTCTATAACGTTGTCATCACCTATCACGGTCTGATCATGATCTTCTTCATGGTCATGCCAGCACTGATTGGTGGTTTCGGGAACTGGTTCGTTCCGCTGATGATTGGCGCGCCGGATATGGCGTTCCCGCGGATGAACAACATCTCTTTCTGGCTGACAGTTGTTGCTTTCATCATCGCGATGATTTCCTTCCTGGTGCCAGGTGGTAACGGCGTAAACGGTTTCGGCGGCGGCTGGGTGCTTTACCCACCATTGTCGAGCACTGCAGGTCACGCAGGTCCATCTATGGATCTCCTCATCCTGTCACTCCACACAGCCGGTATCGCATCGATCCTGGGCGCGATTAACTTCATCGTGACCATCCTGAATATGCGTGCCCCAGGCATGACGCTGCACAAGATGCCGCTCTTTGCTTGGTCAATGCTGGTGACAGCAGTTCTGCTCTTGCTCGCGCTACCAGTGCTTGCTGGCGCTCTCACAATGCTTCTGACTGACCGGAACTTCGGATCTCAGTTCTTCGATCCATCGGGCGGCGGTGACCCAATCATGTTCCAGCACTTGTTCTGGTTCTTCGGTCACCCTGAAGTGTACATCATGATCCTGCCAGCGTTTGGTATCATCTCACACATCGTGTCGACTTTCTCTAAGAAGCCAATCTTCGGCTATCTCGGCATGGCGTACGCGATGGTCTCGATTGGCGCGATTGGCTTCATCGTGTGGGCGCACCACATGTACACTGTCGGTATGCCGTCAGACATGAAAGCTTACTTCGTAGCGGCAACCATGGTCATCGCGGTTCCGACAGGGATTAAGATCTTCTCGTGGATTGCAACCATGTGGGGCGGGTCAATCGACTTCTCAGTTCCAATGGTTTGGGCGATTGGCTTCATCTTCCTGTTTACGCTCGGTGGCGTAACAGGTGTTGTTCTCGCGAACGCTGGTATCGACCACGCACTGCACGACACGTATTACGTCGTTGCTCACTTCCACTACGTGCTGTCGCTCGGCGCCGTATTTGGTCTCTTCGCAGGCTGGTACTATTGGTACGAGAAGATGTTTGGCCTGAAGTACAATAAGTTCATTGGCTACATGCACTTCTGGGTGATGTTTGCCGCGTCAAACCTGATCTTCTTCCCGCAGCACTTCCTTGGACTTAACGGTATGCCGCGTCGCTACGTAGATTACCCAGAAGCCTTCGAGCTATGGAACTACGTATCGTCAATGGGTTACGCGCTCTCAATGGTTGCAACATTGCTCTTCTTCTTCGGCATGATTGAATCTGTCATTCGCCGCCGCAAAGCAGAAGCAAACCCATGGGGCGAAGGCGCCACAACACTTGAGTGGACGCTGCCAAGCCCGCCACCGTTCCACCAGTTCAATGAACTGCCGGTGGTGAAAACAGAGGGCGGCCACTAAGCCAGCCCGAAACAATCTAAATCGGGCGGCCCTTTGCGCAAAAACAGCGCAGAGGGCCGTTTCAACAGGACTGTGAAAGAAAACGTACTATGTCCGTCGACATGACTGCTGAGACCACCACACCGAAGCTCGCCACGGCGGGCGACTATGTAGAGCTCTTGAAGCCGCGCATCATGATGCTTGTCGTCTTTACGGCGCTGGCAGGCCTGGTTGCCGCTGTGGGAGTGACGGGGCAGGGGATAAATCCCATCTTGGCGACAGTCGCCATCCTGGCCGTTGCGCTAGGTTCTGGCGCGGCCGGCGCGATCAATATGTGGTATGACGCGGACATCGATGCGATCATGACGCGGACTTCGACGCGACCTGTTCCATCTGGCCTCGTGCCGAAGGACGAGGCGTTGACCTTGGGCCTCATTATGTCAGCCGTTTCAGTGCTGTTGATGTGGATTGCCTCCAACGTCCTCGCTGCTGGGCTGCTCGCGCTTTCTATCGCCTACTATGGTTGGTTCTACACAATGGTTCTGAAGCGCCGTACCGCTCAGAACATCGTCATTGGCGGCGCAGCTGGGGCCTTCCCTCCTGTCATTGGATGGGCTGCAGTTACAGGCACGACCCCGCTGGATGCCTGGATCTTATTCGCGATCATCTTCTTTTGGACCCCGCCACACTTCTGGGCGTTGAGTCTGGTCGCCCACAAAGAGTATGAAAAAGCCGGGGTGCCGATGCTGCCGGTTACGAGCGGCACGAAAGCGACCCGCAATCAAATCCTGCTCTACACGATCGTGCTTGCACCGATTGGTCTTGCGCCTTTGGTAACAGGACTTGGTGGATGGGTTTACGGCGTCGTAGGCGCGGTTCTGACGCTTACCTTCATCTATTTCGCTGTAAAGGTTTGGCGGAGCGAAGCGGGTGAACCGGAGGCAGGTGATGCAGAGCGCAAACTTGCGATGGGCATGTTCGCCTTCTCAATCCTCTATTTGTTTGGCCTCTTTGCCGCACTCATCATCGAGCATGGTTTCGGGTTATACTTCGCCATCGGAGGACTTTGATGGTCGAGAAAACAGCTACTGTGGACGAACACGCCGTCTTGCAATTGCAAGCCCGAAAGCGTCGCAATGTCTGGCTCGCGCTGGCGCTTGTCGGTTTCGTTGTCATAGTTGGCGTATCAACAGCGATCCGTATCCAGGAGACTGATTTCTCTGGCGGCGATCGTCTCTATTTCTCTGGCTATCTCGATGAGGCTGAGAAAGAAGCCGCCGACCGCGAGGCGGAAGCACGCTATGACGCGCTGAAAGCTGAGGAAGCTGCGCGCGCTGAAGCCGCAGTGAATGCAGAGACCGCAGATGAATAATTCGAGAATCGCCATCTTCGCGACCCTCGGGGCGCTGTTCATGCTCGGCCTCGCATTCGCCTCTAAGCCGCTCTACGACACATTCTGTCGCGTGACGGGCTTTGGCGGGACGACGCAGATCGCTCAGCAAGCGCCAGATCGAATCAGCGAACGCGAAGTGACCGTTCGATTCGATGCAAATGTCGCCAACGCACCGTTGAAGTTCAAAGCGGCGCAAACGGAGCTACCTGTTCAGCTGGGCGCGCACAGTTTGGCCTTTTATGAAGTGACCAACACAGCTGCGAGCGATGTGAGCGTTATCGCGAGCTACAATGTGACGCCGCACAAAGCTGGGCGCTTCTTTTCCAAGCTAGAGTGCTTTTGTTTCGAGGAACGAATCATCAAAGCGGGAGAGACGAAGAAGCTTCCTGTGATCTTTTTCGTCGACCCAGCGATGGAAGATGAGCGTGGCGCAAGCGATATTCGGACGATTACTCTTTCTTATACCTTCTTCAATACCGACGAATTCACAGGTGCGACGAAAACGGCATCACTAAACTGAGTGGTTGCAGAATCCGCAGAGTGCAGTCTAAAAGCGCCTGAGATTGTAATAACTATTGCCACAAGGGACCCCCCGTCATGGCCGAAGATGTCAAACACGACTATCACCTGGTAAACCCATCGCCTTGGCCGTTGATCGGCTCGATTGCTGTCCTCGTACTCGCGATCGGCGGCGTGACCTATATGAAGGGTCTTTTCGGAATTGAAGCAGGCCAGCTTTGGACGCTCGTCCCCGGCTTTTTGATGGTCATCTGGACCATGGCCGGTTGGTGGCGTGAAGTCGTCAAAGAGGGCCGCACTGGCGATCATACGCCCGTCGTAGAGATTGGCCTGAAATACGGCATGATCCTCTTCATCGTGTCAGAGATCATGTTCTTCGCCGCTTGGTTCTGGAGCTTCTTTGAGCTCGCTATCTTCTATCCAGCACGCGTTGGCGCAACATTCGATGCGACAAGCCCCGTTTGGGAAGGCCTGAATGCGTTTGCGCAGTGGCCACCAACTGGCGTTACAACGTTTGACCCGTTCCACTTGCCGCTGATCAACACATTGATCCTGCTGCTGTCTGGCACCACGGTCACAGCGGCGCACCACGCGCTGCAGCAAGACAAAATGGACAATGCCAAGTTCATGCTGATCCTCACAATTGTGCTCGGCTTCGCGTTCACTTGCTTGCAGGTATACGAATACTCAGAAGCTCAGTTCACATTTGACGGAACGCTTTACGGCTCTGCCTTCTTTATGGCGACCGGCTTCCACGGGGCGCACGTGGTTATCGGAACCATCTTCCTCGCTGTGTGTTTGTTCCGCCTGTATGCGAACAATATGACTGCTAAGAAGCATCTCGGCTTCGAGTTTGCTGCTTGGTATTGGCACTTCGTTGACGTGGTTTGGTTGTTCCTGTTTGCCTTCGTCTATGTGCTGCCGCACTTAGTGTTAGGCCATTAACCACACTGATTTACGGGCTCGCTCTTATCAGGCGGGCCCGTTTCACATTTACCGAAAGATTGGCGAATGACGTTTCGCCCTATGCCCATTCTGACTGCGCTCAGCCTTGTGAGCCTCGTTATTCTCGTGATGCTCGGGAATTGGCAGTATGCGCGTTATTCCGAGAAAATAGATGCGCCCGCAATCGAGGAGCAGGTCGAAGAGCGCGTGCTTTTGCGGGTGCTCATCGACACCGCTCACCCAGGCTTCGCGCAACAAGTCTATGGCTTCGCGAATAGCGAGCCCATATGGCGCCGCTACGTGCCGGGAACGCTTGAGGCGACGGGAGAGACCGTTATCGCCATGGTCGAAGCTACAGGCGGCCCTGAGCCCGTTCCTGTGAAGCTATCAGACTTACCCGAGACCGTAACCTATGAGGGCGTCGTCTCACAGAAGGAGGCGAGCAATTCTGCCTTCTCCTTAACCGATGATCCGAGTGAGAATATTTGGTACAGTTTGGATCCCGCGAAGCTTGCAGAAAATCTTGGGCTCGCAGACACGCCGCGGATCGTGGAGCCCGTACAGATGACCGTCCGCAGCGCCGCAGACCAAACCCGCGCGCGAACAATGCTCAATCCTTACGCTTTTGCCAAACCCATCGATCCTTTGCCGCCCGAACGCCATTTTGGCTACGCTCTCACATGGTGGGGGATGGCCTTAGGTCTGATTGGTGTGTATGTGGCGCTGCACCGCGCACGCGGGCGTTTGAAGTTCTAGTAAAGGCCAACATGCTATGAAGTACGTTTCGACACGCGGACAGGCAGCTCCCGTCGATTTTGTTGAAGCCTGTTTGACGGGGCTCGCTCCAGATGGCGGTCTGTACGTGCCGGAAGCGTGGCCTCAGATTACGCCAGCCGATCCTAATGAATCGTACGTCCAGGTCGCGACGCGTATTCTGAAAGCATTTGCCGGCGACAGTCTGACGGAAGCCGATATTGCTGGGCTGTGCGAGCGCGCTTATGCGAGCTTTTCCCATCACTCAGTCGCGCCTGTAATGCAAAGCGGTCCGAATGCTTATGTGATGGAACTCCATCATGGTCCAACCTTGGCGTTTAAAGACGTCGCCATGCAATTCATTGGACAATTGTACGACTTAGTTCTCTCTCGCCGCGGTGAACGCATGAGCGTGGTCTGCGCGACGTCTGGCGATACGGGCGGTGCTGCTGCGGCGGCTTTTGCAGGCGCTGAGCATGTCGACTTGTACATCCTTCACCCACATGAGCGCGTCTCGCCTGTCCAGCGCCTATTCATGACGACGACGGGCGCGTCCAATGTCTACAATCTCGCGATTGATGGAGACTTTGACGACTGTCAGGCGATTGTGAAAACGATGTTTGCCGACTCGGTTTTCGCGTCTGAGGTTCAGCTCTCTGGTGTGAACTCGATCAACTGGGCCCGGATTGCAGCGCAGTCTGTCTACTATGCGACCACACAGGCTGCGATTGGCCCGGATCGACCCATTCGATTTGTCGTGCCAAGCGGCAATATGGGCGATGCCTTCGCCGGGTATGTAGCGGCGCGTTGTGGTCTGCTGGCTGGTTTTGAGCTGGTCTGCGCAGTGAATGAGAACAAAACACTCGCCACCTTGCTTGCAGACGGCGAAATGAAACGTGAGCAAGCGGTGCCGACGCCGAGCCCCGCCATGGATATTTCCGTGCCGAGCAATTTTGAACGGCTTTTCTTTGAGGTCGCTGGTCGCGATGGGGACACGGTGCGTCGCACTTATGACCAATATCAGCAATCAGGATCAGCCACACTTCCAGAGCAGGTCCGTGGGCCGCTCGGCTGCACGGGTCTGTCCGCAGTGATGATCGATAACCAAGGCACGCTGCAAGAAATGCAGACATTCCTAGATGAAACCGGCGCCTTGATATGCCCACATACCGCGGTCGGTAGCTCGGCTGTTAGGGGTCTTCCAGAAACCGAAGCGACCACAGTGGTTTTGTCCACTGCGCACGCAGCGAAATTCCCGGAAACTGTAAAAGAGGCCACGGGCTTAGACGCTCCGCTTCCTCTTCGTTCAGAGTCTCTTATTGAGCGCGGTGAAGTTTTTGAGAGAGTTTCAAATGACCTGGGCGCCGTAAAAGACTATGTTCGATCAAACATGGTCGCAGAGGCATAGTCTTTTGAGTGCTCCAATTGGTGAATGGCAATGGAATAAGGCAACGCGGCGTCTGACGCTCGAGCTCCAACCTGCCGCGCTCGGGCGACAGCTCTCAGGGGACTGGGCAATCGAAGATCTCGGGCATGTCTTAGATGGCCTGAGCCGCCAACGCCTGCAAACCGGGCTCAGTACGCCAAATGGCGATGTCGGTTTCGAGTTGATAACCGCCGAAGGTGAAGCGATTTTCCTTGCGGGTGGACCTGTGGACGACATTCGCTCTCGAGGGGTCATTCTCTCAGTTTCTGAGACAGCGGAAATCGGAAGCGAACCCGACGCCAACTTGTTGCCGGTGTTCCAACCGATCGTGTGTCTTCGCAGTCAACGTATCGAGGGCTTTGAGGCCTTGGCACGTTGGCAAGGGATCGATCAACAGCAGCGCCCTGTCGGCGATACTAAGGGCCTGGCGACATCAATGCTGATATTCGCAGCAGATGCGCTCAGTCGGTTCCGAGATATCTCGCGTAATCCCAATCTGTTCGTGCAGGTGAATATAACCAGCCTTGATCTCGCAGATGCGCAATTGGTCGATCTCGTCTCCGCGATCCGCTCAGGACATGACCTCGCGCCCGGGGCGATCCGATTTGAGCTAACCGAGCAAGACGCCCTGCGCGACACTGAGCAGTCGCTGCAGCGGTTACATGAGCTGCGCGATGCGGGTGCAGGTATAGTTCTGGACGATTTCGGATCTGGCCATTCTTCGTTCCAGTGGCTTGCGGATCTTCCCGCAGACGCTCTGAAAGTGGACTCCAGTCTCGTTCAGCAAATTGATAATCCGCGCGTAGAAACCATCCTCGAGGCGCTCACGCTTATGGCGCGACGCCTTGGAATGACATCGACAGCAGAAGGGGTTGAAGACCTCGCCATGCTGACAAGGTTGCGGACACTTGGATTTGATCACGCGCAAGGGTTCGCTCTCGGGCGCCCTCAACCAGCCGAAGAGGCGGAAGCTTTGCTGACGGCTTAGATGCCGAGATCAACCTCGAGGGTTGAGATGGCATGCACGAAATTGTTCGGAGCAAGCGATGAGTTCCCGGTCCAACGAATATTCGGGAACCGGTCCAGAATGTTCTTATAGGCGGTCTCAAGCTGCATGATCGCAACGCGCTTGCCGAGGCAAACATGTGGACCATTGCCGAACGCTAAATGTTCGTTCGCGTTCTTACGTTCGATATCAAACTGGTTTGGATTCTCGAACTTCGCAGGATCTCTGTTCGCGGCGGCGTAGTACATCACAACTTTGTCGCCTTCGCTGAGCGTTTGTCCGCCGAGTTCAGTATCCTTCGTAACCGTCCGCCGCATGTAGGTCACTGGGCTGACCATACGGATCGATTCGTTGACGAAATTGGTGGCAAGGTCAGGATTGGCGATCAGCTTGGCCCGCTGGTCCATGTTTTCCGATAACAGCTTCATCGTGCCCGACAGCGAATTACGCGTCGTATCATTGCCGGCAAAGACGATAAGGAGCCAAGATCCATCTAGGAACTCATCAGACAAGAGCTCGCCATCAATCTTGGAATTCGCGATCGCACTCAGAAGGTCATTCTGAGGGTTTTTGCGGCGTTCTAAGAGCTGGTGGCGTCCATAGTCGAATAGCGCCTGTATCTGGGACATAAACTCGAGGATTTGCTCTTCTGATAGGTTCCCGAGCCCCTCTTGTTGGGCCTGATACTGGGCATTCTCAAGATAGTGCATCCAATGCACCAATTTCGGGCGATCCGCTTCTGGGACACCCAATATCTCGCACAGGGTAAACAGCGGCAGTTCGGCAGAGAAGTTCTCGACCATGTCTACGACTGGCCCCTTGGCTTGCATATCGTCGAGCAGTTCGTTGACTTTGCCGTCGACTTTCTTGCGGAGCTCAGCGACGTAATCCGGGCGGAACCAGGCCATATGTTCCATCCGCAGAGGCGTGTGATGTGGGCGGTCCAGATTGATCAAGGAGTTGAGCGAAGAGGAGTGGAGCAGGGGATGGCGCGGCGTATCCGGCATGCCATAGCTCATCAAAATCCCGCCGCGTTGCGAAGAATAGGTTTCCGGATCGATTTCAACGGCTTTGATAAGCTCATGGCTGGTGAGCGCCCAAAAGCCTCGGCCAACTTGTTCTGGATGCCACATGATGGGCGCCTTTGAGCGCATTTCATCGAAGACATCGAATGGGTACGCGCCGCGGCTAGAGAACACTTCCGGGCTGTCTAATTGGATAGGTGGTTCGAGATCGTAAATCGGTGGGTTGGACGGCGGTGCGGGGTGTGACTCTTCTTGGTAAGTCTCAGTAACGTTCTGAAAGCCCATATTCGTCTCCGGCGATTTTCTTCCCATGTCTGCAGCACTCGAGGGCTGCTTTACGTGCACGTTACCCTATCGCTTTCGTCTGTGAACCCGTGCCCCCCCGGAAGGGCGCCGTCGTTGCGGCCGGTCCTCAGGTTCCTGCGGCAGAAGCTTGCTGGGAATGACATCCTTGAGTTGCTCTCTGAGGACCTCTGCGGGGATTTCTTCCACGGCTCCTGGACGCAAATCAGATAGCTCGAATGGACCGTACTGAGTTCGGATCAGCCGGTTCACTTGCAGCCCTAGATGTTCCAACGCTTTTCGAACTTCGCGATTTTTCCCTTCAGTGAGACGCACATTGAGCCAGTTATTCGTGCCAGTTTGGCGTTCAAGTTCGGCCTCAATGGATGTGTAGCGCGTCCCGTCATCTAGCGTGACGCCGCCTTTCAGAGAATCCAAAATCTCTTGTGTGGTCTCGCCATGCGCTCGCGCCCGGTAATGCCGAACGAAGCCCGTTTTGGGCAGTTCCATCGCGCGGGCGAGATGGCCATCATTGGTCAGGAGCAGAATGCCTTCTGTCGTCAAATCTAATCGACCGATTGTGATTGTGCGGGGCAGGGACTTGGGAAGCTCATCAAAGATCGTGCGCCGTCCCTCAGGGTCAGAGGTCGTTGTGATCAGGCCGGAAGGTTTGTGATAGCGCCAGACGCGCACCGGTTCATGCGCTTGCACGCGCTTGCCGTGAACACGAATGTCTTCGCGTCCTGTGACTTTGAAGGCGGGTGTGGTGAGTTTGCGGCCATCGACACGCACCTCGCCGCGTTCAATCATCGCTTCGGCTTCTCTGCGGGAGGCCACGCCAGCGCGGGCTAAATATTTCGCGATCCGTTCTCCTTCGCTCCAATCTCGCTCAAGGCCCTTGCTCGGGCGCTTTGGTCGATTTGGACGATGTTTTGGCTTTCGGTTCGTCTCTCGACGGTCCGTCATTTCGCTCTCCGTTTAAGACTGCAACCCGAAGGCGGGTGCGATGATCATCAACCCTAATATCAGCTCCATAGGAATCCAAACGGGAATCATACCTTTGGACCTGTTTTCTTTCCCATCTAGGATGAGAGAGAGCGTCCGACCGAAGCCAGCTCCAATCCATCCCATTGCAACAGGAAACAGCGCGAAGATCTTATAAGTGAGATCTAAGCTGCCCTGGAGCAGAATGATCAGCGCCGACAGATGGATCAGCAGCAACAAGCCGCCATATGTTGCGCGAAACTCCGAAAAGCCGCCGGGTTTCTCTGGGTCTGGGGCAGCCACAAGCCGCACAACGCCCGCAGCCCAGGACGGCACCAGTAGCGATCCCATTCCAAGTGCGGCGCAAAATCCGAGCGCAATGATCGCGATAAGGTCTAATAGCGGCGGCATGGATTTATCCTCTTGTTTTGGTCGAGAGATATAGACCGTGGAGATGCTTTGGACAGCATCTACATGACACCTGCGTGTCGCCACGCCTCTTTCGGCCAGCGTCGGTGCTGCCAAAACCATTGTTCGGGATTAGCCCGCACTTCGGCTTCGATCAGGCTCGTAATGTGTTCGACGCAGGCTCTGACATCGGTTTCAACGTCACCGGTTTGGTTGGGCATGAAGGGTTCATGTGCGGTGACAGCAAATCTTGCCGGTCCAGTTCGGCGCGTTGTCATGAGCACGATTGGAACATTGTATTTGAGCGCCAAGCGAGAGGGTCCTGGCGCTGTCATAGCCTCATGCCCGAAGAAAGGGATGGCGAGGCCCTGATTGAACTTTTGATCATTCATCAGGCCGACGCTGCGGTTTTTTCCTAACGCACGCATGACCTCGCGGGTGCCAAGGCCTTTAGGCGTTAGAACACCGATCCCGTAATCGTGACGAACCTGGTTAAGCTTGCGATCGATATGGGGATTGTTCAGAGCTCGATAAGTGATCAAGCAATCGACCGGCCGATTGCAGATGACCGCCGCCATCACTTCCCAGTTTGCAAAATGGCCAGAGACGAAGACGGCGCCCTGTTCGGAATTCTCTATAGCATCGAGATGTTCAGCGCCGATCACCTCGACGCGGTCGCCGGCATAAGGATCAATTTTAGGAAGATGTGGGAGTTCGCCAGCTGTTCGTCCCACGCTTTCCCAGGACGCCAAAGCAATCCGCTCGCGCTCGTCTTCAGTCAGCTTAGGAAAGGCCAAGGCTAGATTGCGCTTTACGGTTTTGTTCTGTGACAAAAGCGGGGCGATTCGCTTCATCAGCCATCCGAGGAAGTTGGACGCTCTGTCAGGGCCAAGCGCCTTCATAGGAGCCCAATAGATCACATCCCAAGCCAGCGCCTCGACACGCCACATCAGGCGCTGTCCGAACGTGGAGCGATTGTCGATGTCTTTAGGACGGATGTATTGCGGCGCAGCTTTAGCCATTGGGCGCAAGTTTGATCACATCTGCGAGCAGTTTGTCGAGCGCATCCTTCGGTTCAAACTGTACCTCGATAGGAAGGCTAATGATCGCTTCCGCTTGGTTCGCATTCAATCGCGACAGGTCTTTCTCAGTCGTGATGAGAGTTGCCTCATTATCTTCGGCGAGACGCCGAAGGTATTCGATATCCCAAGTCGTAAAAGTATGATGATCGGGGAAGGGAACGGCGTCGTTCACCTCAACGCCAATCTCGCTGAGCGTGTCGAAGAACTTTTCTGGGCGGCCGATACCGGCGAACGCAACATATTTGCCGGCAGGGGGCGTTTCAGCGGCGTGAATTCTACCCATTATGATGGGCAGCGAAGAATGTCTCAGGACTGCAGGCGGTGTGTCATCGCCCATGATGATCACGGCGCTGGCCCGCGATAAACCATCGACCACGCGTTCTCTCAGCGGCCCCTTCGGAATGACGAAGCCATTGCCAAAACCTGCCTTTGAGTCGACGACAATAAACGTGAAATCCTTGTGCAACCCCGGATTCTGATGGCCATCATCCATGAGAACGATATCGACCCCATCTGCGGCCATAGCGGCGCCAGCTGCGGCGCGGTCTGCACCGATCCAAGACTCACCCTTGCGAGCAAGCATCAAAGGCTCGTCACCGACATCGGATGCAGTATGAACGTCAGGGTCGACACGCAATGGTCCTTTGAGGCGTCCTTTATAGCCACGACTGAGAGTGGCGACACGCAGCCCGTGCGCATGGCCTAGGCGTTGGCGTAGGGCTGCGACGACGGGACTCTTACCCACGCCGCCGGCAGTTAGATTGCCAACACAGATCACAGTTGCGTCGACTTTGGTCGGTTTGGCCGATTTGATCTTATGACGGGTTACGCCTGCATATAGTGCGGCGAGAGGCGTTAGCAGAAACCGGAGAAGCGGTGCTGCTTCCCGTGATTTAGGATCGACGTGCCTGGACCAAAAGTGCGGCTCTCTCATGGTTTGAGCCCAGTGCGCTTTAAGATTGGATCTAGGGCAGTGAGCGTTGCAGACATCGGGCCTTTCGCATCGGTCTCCAAGGCATCTTTCATGCCTTCTGAAACCGGAGGGGGTGGGTAAGCGGCAATCAACGCTTCAGTGTCGTCAACGATCGTAAAGCCACCGTGAGGTTGTAGGCGTTTCGACAGATCGGAAAAGTTGAAGAGGCTCGGGCCTGTGAGTATTGGCTTGCCGAGCCGGAGCGCTTCTAGGGGATTGTGACCGCCAACGCCCGGCGCGTGTCCGCCGCCGAGATAGACGCTATTGGCGAGGCGATACCACAGCCCCATTTCACCCATCGTATCTGCGAGAAGGATTTCGGTTTCGTTGGGAAGTGATCGATCCTCAGACCATCTCGACGCGCTAAACTTCGTACAAGAGATCAGTGCGTCGACTTCATTTCCGCGTTCTGGATGGCGCGGCGCAATGATTAGCAGCGGTTGAGGTGACAATTTGGGAAATGCGTCGAGGATCAGAGCTTCTTCGCCTGCATGGGTGGAGGCCGCTAAAAAGACATCG
Source organism: Henriciella sp. (assembly GCA_013213785.1). Classification (GTDB taxonomy): domain Bacteria; phylum Pseudomonadota; class Alphaproteobacteria; order Caulobacterales; family Hyphomonadaceae; genus Henriciella. The sequence continues at coordinate 16,876 of JABSPZ010000023.1, forward strand.
CGATCACCGATTGCCCCTCGTAGTGCATTAAGTAGCGCCTCATCAACGGACGGCGCGGACAAAGCGGACTTCAAATTCCCCGGGTTGATCACTGTGTGACCGGATAGCGCCTCTAAGCCCGTCTTGGTTTGAATATCTGCGGCGATCATGAGGTCGTACGTTGAGAAAACAGTCTTGGCCGTCTTGCGCCAGCGCATCCAGCCTAAAGTGCTTTTCTCCGTCATCCGCGCGTTCACTAACACGGCCGGAATTTGACGCGTTTCCAATTCTAACAGTTGGTTCGGCCAAATCTCTCCTTCAGCGAAGATCGCCAAATCGGGTTGCCAGTGATCCAGGAAGCGCCGGGCGATGCTTTTCGTATCGACGGGCGCCATCTTTTGTAGGGTCTCTATTCCAGCGAAGGCTGGGTCTGAGGTGATGGACTTGCTGATAAGACCGGCGCCCGTCTGTGTCTGACAGGTAAACAGATACGTGGCGCTCGTGAGCTCTGTCTGGAGCAGGCGACGAGCGAGCTCTAAGAGCAATTGCGATTCACCAACACTGGCGGCGTGGAACCAAATCAGTTTTGGGGTTGTTTTCGGCTCGATATATTTTGCGAACCGTTCGTTGATACGCCTTGCATCCTCTTTGCCGGATTTAGCGCGCCTACGAAAGAACGCACCCAAAAAGGGTGCGATCAAAAAGGTCAGAAACTTGTATAGAAAAAGTCCGAGCGACATTTCGCTCTTATAAACAGATTGTGGGGCGTTCGCCCACTCCTGTTTCAGCGACCGAGGACGCTAGAAATCGCGTTAGCTGGAGCGGCAGAGTTTGCCTCTTTCTTGTCCTCAGAGTCTGGAGACACAGAGAACCCCATCCAAGCGAGCAAGACGGCGATTGTAAAATTTCGAACAGCGACGAGAAGGCTAAGCATTGTCTACCCCAATTCCATATCGTTTATCATTAAACCAGAATCGCCTGCACGTGAAGAGGGAACATGGTAGAAAATAACCGATTCGCCAATTTTTAATCTTTGGACCCAGGATGAGGACGCGTCATGGAAATTGATATCGATCATTTGATGAGCATGACGGGTGGGGATGCCGACCTCGCAGACGAAGTTTTAGATATTTTTCGCAACCAGGCGGAAACATGGGGCCGAATGTTGGATCCAGCAGCCAGCCAACTAGAGTGGGCGGATGCGGCGCATGCTCTGAAGGGCGCTGCGTTGAGCATTGGCGCTCACGAGTTTGCGGAAGAGTGTTCGCAAGTTGAACAAAAGGGCAGGGGAGAAGCGCCTGTCAGTCGCGTTGAAGCGGCGACTTTGTTGTCGTCTCTCAAGGATGGATTGGTTCAAGCGATCGAAGCCTGCGCGAAAGCGAGTTATCACTTATCCAAGCCTGGCTTGAGACGATCAAACGACTCAAATTCGTAAGCAATGCAGCGATCAATCAGTGTGCGCCAAACAGGCTCAGCAATTGCCTTGGATAGCCCCTGACGTTCACACTCCGCTTTCACTTTGCGGATGACGTCTTCGATGCGCGGACGATCCAAGACTGCTTTACGAGCGCCTTTGATGCGTGCTGCGGCGTCCATGAAGGATTGTCGTTCGACAAGAAGCTCTACGAGCAATCTGTCGATCCGGTCCACTTCGTGGCGAACATCAATCATCGTCTCCGCTGTGGCGGATGTGTGATAACGCGTGCTTCGGTGCTTAAGCATGTCCGACATGGTCTATAGCCCTTTTCCAGTCCCTATATTTGTCCGGCGCAGCATTTTAGCGATGCGGTGCGACGACGCGGGGCTTTGTCCACAAATGAATAGGCCTTCCGGTTAAGAACCGAAAGGCCGTGTTTGCAGCGAGGGCTTTTTACTTAGCGCTCGATAAGCGCTGGCATGCGCGCTTGGATCTGGCTGGAGCGCGCTGCTTCGATCTCAGTCATCAGTGCCTGTACTTCGGGTTCATTGATGAATTGTGCGAATTGACCGATCGCTTTGAGCTCTTCCGCGGTCGCGCCTGATGCGCCTCCGAGGAAAGGCAGTCTACCGGTAGCCATTGGATATGTAACCAATCGCACGTCTGTCCCGTCTTCGATCTCGGCCAGTTCTTTCGCTTTCCCGATTGCGGTGTTGAGACCGCCAAGTTCATCGACCAGTCCGACTTGAAGGGCATCTTCGCCGCTCCAAACACGGCCACGCGCTACTTGGTCAATTTGTTCGGGTGTCAGCTCTCGGCCCTCTGCAACGAGCTTGGTGAAGCGGTCATATCCTTGCTTCAGGAACGTGCGGAACTGAGCGCGTTGCTCATCGCTAAAGGCTTCGGTTGTCGAGAAAGCCCCGGTGAATTCGCCACCGACGACAATCGTCTCAGCATTGATGCCGATTCGAGCAAGTCCTTCTTCGATCGCAAATTTACCGCCAAAGATCCCAATCGACCCGGTGATTGTGGAGCGATTTGCAACGATCCAATCCGCACCCGTGGAGACATAATACCCACCAGACGCTGCGACTGATGCCATAGACACGACAACGGGCTTATCTTCTTCATCCTGAATACGCTCAATGGCGCGCCAGATTTGGTCAGACGCCGATGGCGAGCCCCCTGGGCTGTCAACGCGGAACACAACGGCCTCAACATCATCATCGCGGCCAGCTTCGAGAAGGGCTGCTGCGATTGAGTCTGATGCAAATCCGCTTCCTTCTTGGAACAGGCTGCCGCCCGCGCCGCCATTTACGATCCCGCCTTGGCCGCCAACAATGGCGATGACAGGAGATCCGAATTTGGTGCTTGGCGGTGTGTAAGACGCGACATCAATGTCGATGGCATCTTCGCCAGCGCGGTCCATGGCCGAATCAAGTGCGTCCTCGGGCCATCCTGATTGAGTCGCGAGACCTGCTCCAATCATTTGTTGATCGCTCAACGGACCGGACTCAAGCGTCTCGCGAACATTGGTGATCGGTAAGCCGCGATCAGTAGCGATGTCACTCAAGGTGGTTGTCCAGAGTGATTCGGCGAGTTGCGTCAGGTTCGAACGATGCGCCTCGGTATATGTTTCCTCTTCGAACGTATTCACGGCGCTCTTAAATTCATAAAACGCTTCGAATTCTGGGGTGATCGAAAGATTGTCGAACAGCCCTTTGAGGAACAGGGTCTCCAGCGCTAAGCCGCTCGCGATGACCGTCGTTCCTTCTTGGATCCAAATTTCGTCTGAGGAGGCAATTGCGCGGTACCCAGACGCTGAGCCGTATGAGCCTTGCGAATGCGTGACGATGAATTTGCCTTCTTCTTTGAACTTCAGGAAAACATCGCGGAATTCGCCAGCTCTTGAAGATCCGACGCCGTAATCGCTTGCCCGAATGAAGAGACCTTTGACTTGGTCATCTGTCACAGCAGCTTCGAGTCTCGTTATTATGTCGGTAAAGCCAACGCCGCCGCCGAACAGGACTTCTGGACCCGTTGTGGGCGCTTGGTCGGCATATCCCGTTCGCATATCCAGCGTAAGCACGATGGGATTTCCATCATCTTGGCCTGTGGATGGTCCAGCCGCCGATTGGACGGCGTCATTAATCGCGTATTGGATCAATGCCATTCCTACGAAGAATAGGAGGAATAAGCCGATGATGGAACCAACGACGGCGCCGCCGAGCGATGCGAAGAATGTTTTCATAGGAGGAAAGCTCCAATTTCATATTTATCGGATAACGATATGGTCGTTAAGATCCGGTTTGTCAAAACACAAAGATCACATGTATCGACTTTTAAAAGATTTACTGGGGTTGCGGCTGTTCCCAACTGCCAAAAATGCAGCTCTCTGATCGGGATCGGCGTTTTGGGTGTTGCAACCCGAAATCGGATTGGTTATGTCCGCCGCTCAGTTGGGGTGTCGCCAAGTGGTAAGGCACCGGTTTTTGGTATCGGCATTCCCAGGTTCGAATCCTGGCACCCCAGCCACTTCTCTTTCTTTAGTGTCACTCATCCATGTTATGTACGAGACGCGTTACACGTGTGGCTCGATTTCGCTTTACACGCCGGTAATATGTAATAATATTTCAAAATTGCCTTGCAACTGCCTCATTTATGAATGAGAGTTTGACAAGCAGTTTAGCTTTTTGCAGAGGTGATCGCGTATGCGAATGTGACCAACGGTTAATTCCGCTCGCTGCGTAGATTAGAAGACGAAAAAGTCTCGAGGTCAGAAATTGGGAGGAGGTGGGCCCAGCCCGTTTTCCTTTGTTAACTTTGCGGAGTGTGTTTGATCCGCGACTAGATTGTTTTGGCATGAGCCGGAACGTTGAAGAGTTTTATGCGACGTCACACTGACGACGCACCATTTGGAGAGTGAGAGGCAGACTTCATGAAGAATGTTCTGACACCGGCTCGCGGAGCCATTCTAGCAACACTAGTCGTCGGGTTTACCGCGCCGGCTGTTGCTCAGGGACTGGATCGCGCGATCGCGACCGGCGAGCAGGCGACACGCCGCGCCGAACAAGTTCAGCAGCAAATCAACCAGCTCGATGACGAGCGTTCAGATATGGTTGGCGAATTCCGTACACTGCTACAGCGCAAGACAGCTGCGGAGCTCTATGCCCGCCAGCAAGAAGCAGCGGTAGAAAGCCAAGAGCGCGAAATCGCGTCTTTGACGGATCAGCTCAGCCGTGTGGACGAGATCACCTCTCAGACCGTCCCAATGCTGGAAACACTGATCGACGATCTGGATGCGTTTGTTGATGCTGACCTGCCATTCCGTTTGGAAGAGCGCAAAGACCGCATCGCGCGTCTTCGCGAGTACCTCGTTGATCCAAACGTATCAGTGACAGAGCGTTACCGTCAGATCATGGACGCTTACACAGCTGAAATGGAAGTTGGTCGTAAGACTGACACCTGGAAAGAGACAATTTCTGTCGATGACAAAGAAGTCACCGTAGACATGGTTCTGTTCGGCCGTGTGGCACTCGTATATATGGACCCAACTAGTCGTTACGCGAAACGTTATGATCGCGAGACATCTTCTTGGGTCGATCTCGAAAGCAAATACAAAGCTGAAATCGAGAAAGCCATTCGCATCATCCAGGGTAAGCGTACCCAGGATGTCATGTACGTGCCAGCCACCAAGCTTGCTGTTCAGTAAGCCCCAATGGAGTTGAGGAAAGAACACATGAAACCGTTCACAAAATCACTTAAAACCATTGGGATCGCGGCAGCATTTGCTGGCGCTTCAATGGTTGCGTCTCTACCGGCTGCAGCGCAGTCGCTTTCAGACATTCTCAATCGCGTTCAGCAAGACAGCCAAGAGCTCTCTGCTGAAAACCAAACGCGTCTAGACCAGTTCCGCCGCGCGACTTCTGAGCAAGCCGCTGCCATGGAACAAGCGCGCGGCGAACTTAACGCTGCTAACGCTCGCGGTAACGCGCTCAGCGCTCAGTTCGACGCCTACCAGGCAGAGATCAACGAGCTTGACGCTCAGCTGCAAGAGCAAGCTGGTGACTTCGGTCAGCTGGTTGGTGAATTCCGCGCCGTTGTCGGCGAGGTTCAGCCTTTGATGCGCGAAAGCCTCGCAAGCTTCGACTACCCAGGTCGCTTTGAAGCCCTTTCTGAAGTTGCTGAGGCCGTTGCGCTTCCAACTCGTGAAGAGCTTGATCGTCTGCCAAAAGCAATCCTCCGTGAGATGATCGCTCAGTCAGAAGTGAAAACATTCACAGCGCTAGTTTCAATGGGTGGTTCAGACGAGTCTGTCCAAGACGTTGAAGTTACTCGCGTTGGTACTTTCATCGCGGCAACAAACAACGATGCTGGCTTCGTCACCATCGAGCGCGCTGGTTCAGGCGACTTCTTCCTTGAGAAGCTTGAGCGTCAGCCAGGCGGCCGTTTCCGTAGTGCATTCCAGTCATTGATCAACGCAGATGCTGGTCAAACTATGACTGTGCCGTTCGATCCTAACCGTGGTGAGCTGTTCAAGATCGAAGGCGACAAGCCTGGTTTCTCTGAGCGTATCGCACAGGGCGGAACCATCGGTTACATCGTTATCGGTCTTCTGATCTTCGGTCTGACTGTAGCGCTTTATAAGATCATCACGCTCTTCTTCATGGGCAACGCAATCCGCGCGACAGCGAAAACGAAGCAAGCAGGCGACGGCAACCCGCTCGCTCGCGTCTTCGAAGCTTATGAGACTAACAAGAACGCTGATCTTGAAACTCTCGAACTGAAACTTGACGAACAAATCCTTCGCGAGTCTCCAAAGATCGAACGCTTCAACGACATCGTTAAAGTGCTTGCTGCTGTGGCCCCGCTTATGGGTCTGCTCGGTACGGTTATCGGTATGATCATTACCTTTACCGCGATTACAAACTTCGGTGCTGGCGATCCTAAGCTGATGGCTGGCGGTATTTCAGTTGCTCTTATGACTACAGTTCTTGGTCTGGTTGCTGCGATCCCACTTCTGCTGACACACGCTCTCGCTGCTGCGATGGCACGTGGTAACCAGCAGATCCTGGACGAGCAGGCAGCAGGTCTTGTTGCAGAGCGCGCTGAGCGTGGAGGGGCGGCGTAAGCCGCCTCTGAGATCGGGAGCCCATATATGTTGGGAATGACCGAACTTCAGGAGTTTTTGGCCCGCGGAGGGCCAGTGCTTCTATGGATTATGGGTGCCACATTCATCATGTGGGCCCTGATCCTGGAGCGCCTGTTCTACTTCCGCGTCGCCCATGCTTCTGTCGCAGAGGAGGCTCTTTCGGAGTGGCGTTCGCGCTCCGACCGGAAGTCCAAACTCGCGCACTGGGTAAAGGACAAACTGGTCTCTGAGGTCCGTCAAAAAGCTCAAGCGAATGTTTCATTTGCGAAAGCCATGGTGGCGCTTGCGCCGCTGCTCGGACTGCTCGGAACTGTGACCGGGATGGTAACCGTGTTCGACAATATGGCGATCACGGATGGTGCAGACGCTAAAGCGCTTTCGCGCGGCGTTTCACAAGCGACCATTCCAACTATGGCCGGTATGGTAGCATCGATTTCAGGCATTCCATTTGCGAGTGGCATGGACAAAAAGGTTCGCCGAGTTGTCCAGGAAGTCGAAGATAAGATGGAGATTGGCTGATGCGAGGACGTGCAAGTCGCCCAAGCGAAGAAGCTGCCGTCGATCTGACGCCGATGCTCGACGTTGTGTTCATTCTGCTCATCTTCTTCATCGTGACCTCGACCTTCATTCAGGAAGAGGCGCTCGGAGCTGAGCCGCCACCACCGCAAACAAATGCGCCAAGCAATCCAGCACCAGCGATCATCGTCTACATTGATGAGTCGGACCAAATTCGAGTGAATCGGAAACTTACCGATATCTCCGCGGTTCGAGGTGGTATGGAGCGCGCCCGCGCTGAGAACCCAGAGAGTGCTTTGATCATTCAGGCCCATCCGCAAGCGCGGACAGGCACAATCATCGAAGTTCGTGACATTGCGTATGACGCACAAATGGAGCGGGTGAACATCGTCCGTTCTGCAGGCTAGAGGAGGCTAATCATGGCACGTAAAGCACGCGAAGCAGCGAGCAGCGCCGAAGATGACGTAAACCTCACGCCAATGCTGGACGTGGTGTTCATTCTCTTGATCTTCTTCATCGTTACGGCTCAGTTTATTCGTGAGCCGGGCGTTGAGATCGATCGCGTCGAGGTCAACAATAAAGAGCGTCAAAATCCGCTCGGTATTTTGATCGCTGTCGATGCCAATAGCGAGATCTACATGAATAAGCAGGTCGTTCCGCTATCTGAAGTTGGGTTCCGTATCCGTGAGCTACGCGAAGACAATCCAAAAGGTCGTCTCGTGGTGCAGGCAGATGCTGAGGCTCAAGCTGGGGTGCTCATCGATCTCATGGAGGTCGTCAACGAGGTCGACAATCTGGGACGTGTCCCATTGTCGGTCGTGAACCAGTAGAGGAGGGATTTACATGTTTGCAAATCCATTGATCCGTATTGCAGTTGGTATCCCAGTTGCGATTATCGTTACGCTGGTCCTCTTTCACTCTATGCGTCTCTTGATTAGCGCGGATTTTGAAGAACCAGAAAATCTGCGTGAGTATAATCTTGAGAGCATTACACCTGAGGCCCAGGAAGAGCAGGTTACACGCCGTGCACGTAGCAAGCCGCGTAAGCTGAACAATGCTGACAAGCCGCCGCCACCACCAAAGCTGACGGCAAGCAAGTCTGACATCGACCTTCCGACGCCAAACATTCAAGGTGCGCCTCCAAGTGAGCTTCCACCGACTCGGTTGAACTCCTTGGCGATTGATCCGGTTGCGATTTCTGACCGGGATGCGCAGCCAATCCGTCCACCAGTTCCAACGTATCCGTCTCGTGCGGCCGAGCGTGGGATTGAGGGATCTTGCGATGTCCGTTTCGACGTGGACACGCGCGGCAAGCCTTACAATGTGGAAGCAGACTGCACTGATCGCGTCTTTAAACGTGAAGCAGAACGCGCTGTTAGCCGTGTGGAATTCGCGCCAAAGATCATTCGTGGTCAGGCTGCGGAGCGCCGCAACGTGGTTTACCCACTTGAGTTTACGCTCGCGGACTAGTCGCGACTAAACAAACCTAGGGTAGGGGGCTTTCGCGAGCCCCCTTTCTTTTTGCCTTGACTTTGTCATAAAGTTACATATTGTAATTATATGACATAGGGAGAGCTGAGATGACGATAGGAGTGCTTCAGTCTTCAGAGTTACAAGCAGAGGCCTCAAAGGCGAAAAGGTTCGCTACGGTCGCTGTGCCAGCAGGCGTTGTGACAATCTCGCTCTTTGCCTTGATGAACAGTCTCATTCAGGTGGATGACTTCTCGGCGCCCGATCAAACGATCTATGACCTGTCGCCATATGTCGAACAAACGCAACGGGAAGAAACCGTGGTGCGCAAGAAGAAGCCTCCACGTCCTAAGCCCATTGATCCTCCTCCGATGACGGATCCGCTTGTTAAGAGCGTTAGCAATCCCGATTTGCCGGTGAATGGCTATACGGGTGTAGCGCCCGCAGTCTATGAGAGTCCTGATTTAGGCGCTTTAATGCCGAAGAGGGCAACCTCCGTCATTGATCGGACCATTCAACCACTTACGCCGCCTGTTCCAATTTACCCCGATCCTGCCGCAAAGCGCGCAATAACTGGGAAATGCGAGGTTTACTTCAATGTGTCGCCAAAAGGCGAACCATTCAACATACAAGCGGAGTGTACGGATCGGCTATTCGAACGCGCCGCTGAAAAAGCTGTCAGCAAGGTCAAGTTCGCGCCCAAAATTCATGATGGACTGCCTGTTACTGTAACCGGCGCAGTCTACCCCATTGTGTTCCGAATGGACCCATAGAAAAAATATGTGCGGAGAAAACAGGAAAATGCTTCAACTTACCGTTCGAAGCGCTTGAAATCGGAGGAAACTTCCGGTTCAAAGGAAAGGAACGCCGAAACGGCGGATAGGAGTGAAACGAAATGATGAAGCGCATTATGAAAAGCGTGGCGACGATAGCGATTGCGGCATCAATTGGTGTTGGCACTGCTGCCGGCCAGGTATGTGAAGAAACACAATTCAGCTCAACCAATGCCCAAAACTATCTCAATGCTGAGACTGAGCTGATTGTGAATGATAATCCTCAAGCCGCTCTTGTGGCACTGAACGCGCTGAAGGCGCAGGAATTGAACTGCTACGAGGAAGGCGCAGCCCTTCGTTTGGGCGCGGCGATCAAGATTCAAACGAATGATCTTGAAGGCGCGGTCGCGGATCTTCTGACCGCGATTCAGCGCGGTTACATTCCAGCAACCGAACTCAAGACGACCTATTACAACATTTCTCAGATCTATCTCTCTGCTGATAACAAAGAGAAAGCCCTCGAGTATTTCGGCAAGTGGATGCAGCAGGGCGGCGTTCCAGATCGCAACCAGAGCTGGACCCTCGCGGTTCTCTATCAGCAAATGGATCGCTTTGGTGATGCGCTGCCATGGGCCGAAAAAGTCCTCGCTGCAGACGGAGCAAATGCTGATCGCTCAGTCTACGACTTCCTAATCTTCCTTTACGACAAAACAGGTGATTTCGCGAAAAAGGCGGAGCTTCTGGAGCTTCTCTTGGCGCGCGACCCATCTGATCGTCGCCTCTGGGACGCGATTGCGGGTGACTATTTCCGCGGCGGACAAGATCGCAAAGCGTTCGAAGTTCAGAAAGCCATGTATCTTGGCGGCATTCTTCAAACCGAAGATGAGCTGATGCGTGTTGTGAACTTCTACAACTCATTCGATGTGCCTTACGCCGCCGCTAAAATTCTCGAAAAAGAGATGAATGCGGGCCGTATCTCTGCGAACTATCAGCGCCTTGAGCTGCTAGCGAATCTTTATCAGGTGGCGCGCGAATTCGACAAAGCGATCCCAGTCATTGAGCGCGCTGCGCAAATGGCGCCAGATGGCAAAATGTATGAGCGCCTCGGTCGTTCTTACAGCGAGCTGCAAGAGTGGGACAAAGCTGAAGAAGCCCTGATCCAAGCGATCAATAAAGGTGGATTGGCGGATGCTGGTCTCGCTTGGGTTCTCGTTGGTCAATCACGCTACGAGCGCGACAATCGCTCTGGTGCTCGCGAGGCCTTCCGCAATGCGAACAATCGCGGTGGACGTGGCTGGGTCGACTTCATGGCGGCAGAAGACAATACCGCGCGTGCGCTGGTCATCTTCGAAGCGCAGAACGAAGTAAACGACTACAAGAAAGAGAAAGAGCGTTGCAAAGATCTCGAAGTTATCGGCAACGCACCTGAGTCTTGCTTGACCGTTGATGAGCGCCTCGCTGGTGCTGAAGACGCGCTGCGCGAGCTGCAGGGCAACATCTAAAGTCAAACTCCAAATACGAGTGGCAGGCCCCGGATAAATCATCCGGGGCTTGTTGTTTATTTAAAAGCGTGAAACCAAGATAATTATGGTCGACCTAAGTGTAAAAACGAGAGAGGACGAAGCTGTTTGCGAGCGAGTGCTCGGCCTTCAATCCCAAATGCAAGACCGCGCATTTAAATGGGCGGAAATCAATACAGGCAGCTGGAATCGAGAGGGGCTCGACGTTCTGGCGCCAATGCTCGGCGATGCGTACAGTGCGTTAGAAGCGGATATCGAATTGATCGCCACCGACCCTTTCGAAAAGGTCGCAAACAACGGTCAGGTTGAGGCGTTTGAAACTGGACCAGTGATCCGGATTTCATCGCGTCCGGATGCTGAGATGCAAGTCATCATGAGCGGGCATTACGATACGGTATTCCCGCCAAACACGTTCACCGACATCACCGAGATCAACGAAGATAAGTTCAACGGGCCAGGACTCGCCGATATGAAAGGCGGGCTATCTGTGATGCTTGGGGCTTTGCAGGCGTTCGAAGCTGGGCCTCTGAAAGACAAACTTGGCTATCAGATCGTCGTTACGCCTGATGAAGAGACTGGTAACTACGCCAGCGCGCCCTTCCTGACAAAAGCTGCTCAATCTGGCGCCATGATTGGTATGACATATGAGCCTTGCATGGATACCGGCGCGATGTCTGGCGGTCGTAAAGGCTCAGCTGTTTTCGATGTTGTCTTACACGGTCGTTCGGCGCACGCTGGCCGGGCCAAGGAAGAAGGCCGCAGCGCCGTTGAAGCGGCAGCAGCAATGGTCGTTGCGTTAGAGCAGCTGAATGGCAAACGCGAAGGCGTTACGTTTAATGTTGGATCTATCGATGGCGGCAGCGCCGTAAACATTGTCCCGGATCTCGCTATTGTTCGATTTGGCGCACGCGCCCCAGACGCCGAAGCCGCAGCTTGGGCGACTGATCAGGTCAACGCATTGCTCGCTAAAGCCAAAGCAACGGACGGTATCTCTGGCCATATCCATGGCGGCTTTTATCGCCCTCCGAAACCACGCAATGACGCTCAGAAAATGCTGTTTGACGCGGTTGCGGACACTGGGAAAGCAATTGGACTTGAGCTCGAATTTGTCGACACGGGCGGTGTCTGCGAAGGGAACAATATCTTCGCAGCGGGCGTGCCGAATGTAGATACGCTCGGCGTTATGGGTGGGCGAATTCACTCAGACGAAGAGTATGTGATTATGTCGAGTTTCGTTGAACGCGCGCAACTCTCTGCGTTGCTGTTGAACCGAATAGCGGATGGGCGGCTTGATGCTCGTAAAATCAAGGCACTAATGGGATGAGTTCACCATATGTTATGCGTCCGGCGGAGTTGTCTGACTATGACGCGCTCCGCTCAATGGCTGTTGAGTCTGGGGCTGGCTTCACGTCACTACCCGTAGACGAAGAAATCTTGCGAAATAAGCTTATGAAATCCGTCGACTCGTTTGCGGGGCGGCTGGAAACGCCTGAATACGGCAAGTATCTCATGATGCTCGAGAATATCGAGACTGGAGAGATCGGCGGCTGCAGCGCCGTCAAAGCAGGTGTCGGCGTCAAATCTCCATTCTTCAACTACCGCATCATTACCCTGGCGCAGGCCAGCTCAGAAGCGAAACGTCGGTTCGATATGGATGCCCTGATCCTGACGAACGAATTTGTTGGCTGCACCGAAGTCGGAACGCTGTTCTTGCGCCCGGAGCATCGCGGCGCCGGCGTTGGACGACTGCTAGCCCAGTCGCGTTACTTATTGATTGGAAGTAAACCTGAATGGTTTGGCGAAAAGGTCATCGCTGAGCTTCGAGGTGTCGTTAGCAATGAAGGCGAGACACCATTCTGGGAGTGTTTGGGGCGCCACTTCTTCAAAATGTCTTTCACTGAGGCGGATTACTTATCCGCCACCACCGACAATCAGTTTATCCTCGATTTGATGCCCAAATATCCGATCTATGTGGATCTCTTGCCGAACGAAGCGCGCGAAGTGATTGGCCGCTGTCACGTAGACGGCGTTCCAGCCTACAAACTGCTCGAATGGGAAGGCTTCAATTTCGAGAATGTCGTCGACATCTTCGATGGTGGGCCGATCATGCAGGTCGCACAGAACCAATTGCGGACCATGCGCGAGAGCAAAATCATGGAGCTGGAAGTCGGTGCTGCAACCGGCTCGACAGGGATCGCGGCACGGACGGATCTTGAAACTTATCGCGCCTGTTTGATCGAAGGCGCTGTCATTGGCGAGAAGCGTTTTATGACGACGCAAGACACGCTCGATAAACTCAAACTTAAACGCGGTGACAAAGCCCGTATTTGGCTCAGGAGCTAGCATGGCCAAAAGTGTATATATCGACGGCCGTTGGACCGACGGCGCGGATGATTGGTTCGAGAAAACCAACCCTGCGACAGGTGAAGCAAGTTGGGACGGGCAATCGGGCAGCGGCGCGCAGGTGACTGACGCCGTGGCCTCAGCTCGCAAGGCGCAATCTGATTGGGCGCGGCGGCCTCAGCATGACCGCACGAACATTCTCGAAACCTATGCCGAAGAATTGAAGAAACGTGCAGACGCAATCGCGGACGCAATAAGCCGTGACATGGGAAAGATCGGATGGGACGCGCGGGCTGAAGCTGGCGCCATGGCGGGTAAAGTCGCGATCTCGATCAAGGCGCAAGTTGAACGCGCTGGTACATCGTTCTCGGAAGCCGCGTTCGGGTCTATGCATTTAACCCATAGACCTCATGGCGTGATGGCAGTGTTCGGTCCCTTCAACTTTCCAGGACACTTGCCGAATGGGCATATTGTTCCGGCGCTTCTTGCTGGGAACACCTGTGTACTGAAACCCTCTGAGCTTGCGCCGTCCGTTGCGCATATCATGGTGGATGCGTTTGAAGCCGCCGGGCTTCCCGAAGGGGTCCTCAATGTCGTTCAAGGCGGGCGTGATACGGGTGCGGCTTTGCTTGATGATGACATCAATGGCCTGTTGTTCACCGGGTCCGCCCAAACAGGATTGTTCTTCCATCGTCACTTCGCTGGGCGCCCAGAAGTCATTCTGGCGCTCGAAATGGGCGGCAACAATCCACTTATTGTTTGGGATCCAGCGGATGTGGATGCAGCCGCGGATGTGGCGGCGCAATCGGCGTTCCTCACAACAGGTCAGCGTTGTTCCTGTGCGCGCCGGGTGATCATTCCACACGGTAAGTGGGGCGATAGCGTCGTTGATGCGATTGTCGCGCGGGCGAAAGACTTGCGGATTGGTGATGCGAGCGATGATGAAGCTTTCATAGGGCCTCTGGTTTCAGAGCAAGCCGCGCAAAACGCAATTGATTTCCAAATGATGCTTTCAAAAGCGGGCGGTAAGTCGCTCCGACGCTTGAAGCGTATGGAACGTGGCGGCGGTTTCGTCACCGCGGGCGTCATCGACGTGACCGACGCAACCGGTATTCCTGATGAAGAATTGTTCGGGCCGTTGATGCAGATCATCCGCGTCGATGATTTCGATGAAGCGATCCGCCGCGCCAATGACACCAAGTATGGCCTCTCAGGTGGTTTGGTGAGTGATGATGATGCGCTCTGGCTGCGTGCACATGCGGAGATGAAAGCAGGTATTTTGAACCGCAATCGTCCAACGGCGGGTGCGAGCGGCGCAATGCCGTTTGGTGGGCCGGGTCATTCCGGGAATTTCCGCCCAGGCGCTTACTATGCCGCAGATTATTGCGCTTGGCCTCAAGCGAGCCAAGTTTCGGATCAAGCTGCGCGACTTGGCGCAATTGGATTCCCGAAGTAGAGAGCGGAAACAATTTTCAGCCTCGCCCTGAGCCTGTCGAGACGCGAGCGCTGACCATATAATTCGGGTGTTGTAAGGAACACCCTTCGACAGGCGCAAGGCAGGGGTTCCCATGTCTTCTACCAAAACTGTTGAAGTAAATTTTGATGGCCTGATCGGGCCAAGCCATAATTATGGCGGCATGTCTGACGGCAATCTGGCCAGTAAGACGAATGCTGGCGACGTCTCCAATCCGCGCGAAGCCGCGCTGCAGGGGTTGGAAAAAATGCGCATGTTGGTGCGCGCTGGCTTTGTGCAGGGCGTTTTACCGCCGCTCGCGAGACCGAATTTCGGGTTTCTGGTCGATGCGGGTTTCATTGGTTCAGACGCAAACATCCTGGAACAAGCGGCCGAGCAGGCGCCGCGGCTTCTTAAGGCGGCATACTCCGCAAGCTCTATGTGGACTGCGAACGCGGCTACGGTTTCTACATCAGCGGATACTGAGGACGGCCGTCTACATCTTACGAGCGCGAACCTGTCCTCGATGCTGCATCGTTCTATTGAGCACCCGGAAACGACCGGCACGCTCGCAATGATCTTTGAGGCTGAACAAGCTTTCTCTGTTCACGCAGCGCTGCCTATGCATGCTGACTTTGCTGACGAAGGCGCTGCCAATCACGTTCGGTTATGTGGGGCGCATGGCGATGCCGGCGTGGAGCTTTTCGTATATGGCCGCGAAGCTGGGGAGTCTGTAGACGGCTTCCCCGCGCGGCAAACCAAACTGGCGAGCGAGAGCATCGTGCGTGGTCACGGCCTAAATGGCGCCAGGACCGTATTAGCCCGCCAATCCGCAACTGCCATCAATGCAGGCGCGTTCCACAATGATGTCGTCTGCGTTGGCACTTTGGACACGCTTTTCTTCCACGAGGACGCCTTCGCTGACACGGATAAAGTCCTGGAAGACATCCGCCGCGCCGCTGATGGATTGTTTGACCTGAAACCCGTGGTGGTGCCACGCGCTGACGTTCCATTGGAAGATGCGATCAAGTCATACTTGTTCAACTCACAACTTCTCGCTTGGCCAGGTGAGGATCGTCTCGTTCTCTTGGCGCCTATGGAGACGCAGGAGAACCCGAAAACACGCGCCTATTGCGAGGCATTAGTTGCGGGGAATGGTCCGATCGGGCGTGTTCAGTTTGCAGATGTTCGCCAATCGATGAGAAATGGCGGCGGCCCAGCCTGTTTGCGCCTACGGGTCGTTATGACGCCAGAAGAACGTGCAGCGTGTCACCAGGGCGTCCTGCTGAATGAAGCTAAGATTGATGACCTACAAGCCATCGTCCGCGCCACTTATCGAGATCGTTTGTCGGTTTCAGACCTGTCTGACGCCGATTTTGCCGAAGAATGTCTCACAGCGCGCGAGCGGTTGCTCCACGCCCTTGATCTAAGCGGACTGGTCTAACGGTGGCGCGGTTTAAGTTCAAAATCGCCGCAACCGAAGGCGCAGCACGGACCGGGACGCTCACAACGACTCGGGGCGATATCCGTACGCCAGCTTTCATGCCGGTTGGAACTGCTGGCACGATTAAAGCGCTCTACACCGATCAGGTGAAGCAAGCTGGCGCCGACATTATCCTCGGCAACACATATCACCTCATGCTCCGCCCAGGCGCTGAGCGCGTGAAGCGTCTTGGTGGACTGCACGCGTTTAGTAAGTGGTCTGGTCCGATGCTTACCGACAGTGGTGGCTTTCAAGTCTGGTCACTCTCACAGCTCCGTAAATTGGATGCCGACGGCGTCACATTCCGCAGCCACATTGATGGCTCTGAGCATAGACTGACCCCAGCGCGGAGCATTGAAATTCAGGCCGATCTTCTGGGCGCTGACATCTCCATGCAACTCGATGAATGTACAGACTTTCCTTGCACGCATGAAGAAGCCGAACGCTCGATGAAGCTGTCGCTGGATTGGGGAGCTCGATCTCTTGAAGCGTTTGGTGAGCGTGAGGCGCAGACGCTGTTTGGAATTGTTCAAGGTTCAAATTATCCGGACCTTAGAGAAGCGTCCGCCAAAGCCGTCGCAAGCCAAGGGTTTGGAGGGATTGCGCTCGGCGGCCTTGCGGTTGGTGAGGGCCATGATCAAATGTGCCGCACGATCGATATGACGATGCCTCACGTGCCAACGGACCATCCTCGTTATGTTATGGGCGTAGGGAAGCCGATCGACCTGTTAGAGGCCGTCGCACGCGGCGTGGACATGTTTGATTGTGTGCTACCGACCCGCGCCGGTCGCCACGGCCAGGCCTGGACGTGGGACGGACCGATCAATCTCAAGAACGCGAAATTTGCCGAAGATCTGTCGCCACTTGATGAAGCTGTCCCATGCCCAGCAAGCCAAGACTATTCGAAGGCTTATTTGCACCATTTGATTCGTTCGGGTGAATATCTCGGCTCTATGGTCCTCAGCTGGCACAATACGGCCTTCTTCCAAGCCTTGATGCAGCGTATGCGCGATGCGATCGCGGCCGGAGAATTTGAAGCGCTCCGACGGGACCTGTCCGCTCGATGGGAAACGACAAAGTCGAAACCGAAAGTCGAAACAGCGTCCTAGCGGAACACGACTTTCGGATCTTCTTCCGGAAGTGGCAGCGGCGCCGCGGGATACTCGCATCCTTTGATCAGGCCCATCGCTTTCAAAAAGGTTCGCCGGTGAGACCCACGTTCATAGGCTTTGCGGACTTTGGTCGCATGGCTGTTGGCGCCGGTCACGGTCCGGACGATGCCGCGATAAGGAATGATCCCAGAGGCCGTGGATGCCACTGTATCAAGAAACGCCGTTGATGCGCCGTCCGCGGCGCGATCGCTCATGCCTTTCTTATCCGGTGGCGGTATATCCCAATCGCGTCCCAATAGTTCATTCAGGCGAGTCACTTCCACCGCGATGTCCTCACAACTGATCTCAGGATCGACATTGTAGGGATTGCGAATGGCCTTGAACTCTTCAGGCGAGGTATCTCGGATCAGATTGACATCCTTAAGAGGGGAGGCGGCGGCGTCCCCAAATCCATCTTGAGACTGTTGGATCGCGCGTTCCGTGGCGCTGGTTTCGTCGTCCGAGGCGGCTTGAACATTTTCGCTATTGGTCGTTGCACATGCGGCGAAAATGGCGATGGCGGGGAGGGGGGATAATATACGAAGCATCCGCGTATTCTGAAACCAAGCGAGGTGAATGACAAGTTTCTGCAACCGGTCCTTATTTCAGCAGCAAAAAACGTTGACCCGGCAAAGGCACTCAACTACATGGGCCGTTCGGATGCGCCCATAGCTCAGTTGGTAGAGCAACTGACTTTTAATCAGTAGGTCACAGGTTCGAATCCTGTTGGGCGTACCAATCTTTTCAATGTGTTAGTGATGATCGAGTCAATTGGCTCGGTCTTATCGTCTGAAAAACGTGCCATATTCGTGCCATTCGATTGTAGAAATTGAAATGTCCGCTTTCGGCGTCAAAGCATGGGTAATCGGGCGGACTGTTAGCCAGTCGAGCTCCTGATAGGTTCGCAGCA
>JABSPZ010000024.1 GCA_013213785.1 Henriciella sp.
CGAGAGAGCGGCAGTTCGCTTCGCGTTTGCTCCAAGCGCGCCTAGTCTCTTATCTCCAGACGCTGAAGGGCGGTCTGGGTTTTCGTGCTGGTTTTACCATCAAGCGTTCCCCACAGCTCGACTGTGGGGTCCAGCACGGGATATCGCCGCTGAGATCGGGAGAGACCTTATCGCTCTCGCGCCTAGGCGCACCATCGCGTGATGGGCTGCCCAGACAAGCTGGGCAGAGCGCTTGGAGGGTGGAGGGCAGCAAAACCGGCGTCTTCCTCGACCGCAGAGCGGTCTGAGGATCCATCTCGACATCCCGCTAAGTTGAAACGCATTTGGAGATGGCCCCTCAGACAGCCGGCGGCTGTCGAGGGGGACGCTTGGAGAGAGCGTATGGGCGCCAAAGTCACCTAAGACGCGGTTTCGGCTGTTTCGCAGTCTGGTTTTCCAATTTCGCCCTTCACGGGGTCAGGAAGAAGTTTGGTCGGCTGAATGGGCTGGCCCGTCGCTTCTGCGATGAGTTCTGCCGAGCGCGTTTCGACCGCTTCGGTTAGGCGCCTCAACGTTTCTTCTTTCGACAGGCCCGCCGGGATCGGATCGAGGAACTCGATGACGGCTGTGCCGGGCTTTTTCAAGATCTCTTCTTGTTGCCAGAAGCAATTCAGATTGGTCGCGACCGGAACGATCGGCGCATTCATGGCCTTTTGCATGTGCCAAACGCCAGGCTTGTAGCGGAAGTGATGGCCGACCGGGGCGAGGTGGCCCTCTGGGTAGATCAGGATCCGCCGACCGTCTTCGCGGGCGCGCTCCATGCCTTCGGCCAGCGACGCGGCTTTGCGTTCACCGCCGCCGCACGTGTCGATGACGATGGCGCCGAGTTTGCGCAAAATGCCGCCAACGAGCGGGAACCGCTCCAAATGGTCGCCGGTCACGAAGGCCAGGTTCTTGACCTTTGGATAGACCATAAAGCCATCGCCCCAGCTGGCATGTTTCGGGGCCAGGATGAACGCGCCATCGGGAATGCGCTCGCGTCCGCGAACCTCTTTCTTGATGCCGCCAATCCAGTGCAGGGCCAGATTCACCGCGCGGGTGTAGGAGCGAATGATGGCCGTCACGGGTCCGCGACCTGGCAGCGCCAAGAAGGGCAGAGAAATCAGGACATAGATGAGGGAGAGGGCGTAATAGACGCCCGTGAAAAGAACACCACGTATCATGAGGAGGAACTCCTAGATTGGTTGCTTGCTATTTCTGATAAAGGATCGCCAGAATCGTCCGCGTGAACGTCTCAATATGCTGACTGAAGGGGCCAGGTAGGCGGTTGTAGATCTTGTTGAGGCCTGACTGCATCACCACGCCAAGGCTCATTGCTGCCATGATGGCCGGGTCGCCTTTCGGGATATCGCCCGTGTCCATCAAATGCTCGATCAGCTTCTCAACGACCGAGACTGGGTCATCGTCGCGCCGCGTGTCATGGGGGAGGTAGCGGTTCAGTGAGACAAGATGGTAGCTGAAAGACAGCCAGTCTTCGTCGGCAAAGGCGCAATAAGCGGTCACGGCGCCGCGCACTTTCTCTTCGATCGTCCCGTCGCTTAAGAAGGCAGATGCCATCATTTCGCCGAGACGGTTATGCGTGTCCATGAACAGCGCGACAGCGAGTTCGTCTTTGCCTTTATAATGGCGATAGAGTGCGCCTTCGGAGACACCCGCCACATCCGCGATTTCACGGGTCGTGGCCGCATCGACACCTTCACGGATGAACAATTCCAAGGCGGCTTTTTCGATTTTCGGCCGCGCATTCCGGGCGCGTGGCCGTTTTTGCTCAGTGACACTCATGATCAGATAACTCCAATTGTGAGCGCTTACTAACATGTGCATTTTGAAAAAGCAAGTGAATGTTTGCTCACTTATTCTGTTTGACCCGACTTCGCGTCAATGTCCATTCTAAGAGCGACACAAAAACGGGAGTGAATGATGGCCGACGGACACACACCAGTTCAGGCGAAATTCAAGCAGATGCTCGAGGGCACGAAAGAAGACTGGGATGTCATCGCCGAGCATTCGAAACACTTTAATCAAGGCCTCGCCAAACGCGTGCTGGATCATCTGCGTCTGCTAGACGGTGACTATGGCGGCTTCCCGGTCGATCGTCTGACCCATTCGCTGCAAACGGCAACGCGGGCGCACCGGGATGGGCGTGATGAAGAATATGTCGTCTGCGCTTTGCTGCATGACATCGGGGATACGCTGGGCAGCTTCAATCACCCGGACGTGGCAGCCGCGATCTTGAAGCCGTTCGTGTCAGAGCAAAACCATTGGATGGTCGCCAATCACGGCATGTTCCAAGGCTATTACTTCTTCCACCATCTCGGTCTCGACCGGAATATGCGTGATCAATTCAAGGATCATCCTTATTACGAATACACCGCGCAATTCTGTCACCTCTATGATCAATCCGCCTTTGATCCAGACTACGAGAGTGAGTCGCTCGAGTTCTTTGAACCGATGGTCGAGCGCCTTTTCGCAGCACCGAAGAACTCGATGTATCTTCGCGAAGACGCATAACGAAATCGCGTCAGGACAAGTTTTCTATAAAGCGCCCTTGAATCGGGGGCGCTTTGTTTTGATCTGAAGCGCGAATGATCGCACTCGACCAATTGCTAAAGGGCGGGGGCGTCGATATACGAGCGCAATTGATTTGATGAAGGTAGATCCCTCATGCGGAAATTCGTTCCACTGACCCTCGCGGCACTGGCCCTGGCGCCAGCTGCTTTTGCTCAGGAAGCTGCAGCGGGCGGCAGCCTGGTCTCTAGTTTGATCATGTTCGTGCCGCTGATTCTGATTTTTTACTTCCTGCTCATTCGTCCACAACAGCAGCGCCAAAAGAAGCATCGTGAGATGATTGAGGCGATGAAGAAGGGCGATACAGTCGTCACGGCCGGTGGTTTGATCGGTAAGGTAACCCGCGTGGCGGATACCGAAGTCACTGTCGAGCTTGCAGACGGCGTTCGCGTGCGCTCGCTGAAGGGCATGATCGCCGACGTAAAAGACAAAAACACTCCAGTCGCAGCGAACGACTAAGATAAAGGCAAACAGCCATGCTGAATTTTCCGATTTGGAAAGTTGGACTGATCGTTGTTGTTCTCCTTTGGGGAGCGATTCTTGCGGTACCAAACATGTTCTCGGACGGGTTCCTTGGGATCGAGCCGAAAGAGGTATCTGACCCAACGAATGAGGTTGCCGTCGCAGCTTATGAGCAGCAACTTCGAGAAGCGGAAGATTCCTGGTGGTTTTTGCCGAGCGGTAAGCTCAATCTAGGCCTCGACCTGCAGGGCGGCGTCTATCTTTTGATGGAAATCGATCCGGCTGAAATCGCGGCCAATCGCCTTGAAACCGTTCAGTCTGATATCCGCTCAGCGCTGAACCGGAACCCACTGGTGGAACGAAACCCACCGGTGCAAAATGAAGATCGGTTGACCATTGAGATCCTCAATCCAGAGGAAGACATGGACGAAGCGATCCGTCGGTTGAATCGGATCAATCCGACGATTGGAACGACCCAAACTGAGCTTTTCCGCGTTCAACAAACCGGCGACCAATTCATTCAGCTGACCGTTCCAGCAAATGCGCGCACCGCGCTCGCAACCGATGCCCAGGCCAAAATGATGGAAATCATTCGCCGCCGGATTGATCCAGACGGCGTTGCAGAGATTTCGATCACTCCCCAGGGTGATAACCGCATTATCCTCGAAGCGCCGGGTGAGGCCGATCCAAAACGGATCAAAGACATCCTCGGTCAGGCCGGACGTTTGACTTTTAATATGGCGAACCTCGACCAATCCGCGATCCGAGCCGCTGTGGTCTCTGGACGTCCGTCGCCGCGCGAAGTTTTGGTCGATTCCATGGAAGCCGGACAGATTTTGATCAACCGAATTCCGGAGCTAACCGGCGCAGATATCGCGACCGCAAACCGCTGCTTTGACGAAGCCAACTTTCCGGCTGTTTGTTTCCGTTTGAACAGCACCGCGGCGACGAAATTCTACAACCTGACGCGTAACAATGTCGGCCGAAACTTTGCGATTGTGCTGGATGGCGTGTCCATGTCATCGCCGACGATCCGCTCGCCAATTCCAGGCGGGAACGTTATTATTGAAGGGCGCTTCACAATCGAAGAAGCGGAAGACCTTGCCGCGATTATCGAGGCGGGTGAACTTCCAGCAAAATTGAACTTCCTAGATGAGCGGACAGTTGGTCCGACGCTCGGGGCTGAATCAATCGCTGCGGGCTCTCGGGCCAGCATGATCGGCCTCGCGCTTGTCGGCGTGTTTATGGTCCTGGCCTATGGGTTGATCGGTGGGTTTGCGGTGGGATCACTGCTTTCAAACATCGTTCTCATCATTGGCGCTCTGTCTGGTTTCGGTGCGACCCTAACCCTACCGGGTATTGCGGGTATCATTCTGACCATCGGTATGGCGGTGGATGCGAACGTGATTGTGTTCGAACGTATTCGCGAAGAACAAGCGAATGGTCGATCGCCGGCGACGGCGATTCAGGCCGGGTATGAGCGCGCCCTGTCGGCGATTTTGGACGCCAACATCACGACGTTCATTGCTGCGTCTATTCTCTACCTCGTTGGATCGGGCCCTGTGAAAGGCTTCGCGGTCACATTGGCGATTGGTATTTTGACGTCTGTCTTTACCGCCTTCGTTGTGACCCGCTGGTTCACCGTTCTCTATCTACGCACCATGCGCCCTAAGCGCTTGGCCATGTAAGCAAGGATATTACTGATGCTTCTTCGTCTATGGCCTGAGAAAACCAAAGTCTCATTCATGAGCTTGCGATTCATTGCGCTCATCATTTCTTCAGCCGCCCTGGCGGCTTCCGCCATCATGCTGACCACCAAAGGCTTGAACCTTGGGATCGATTTCGCGGGCGGCGCTGTTATCGAAATCGAGCAGCCTGATGATATCTCAGCGCAAGACATTCGGGACGTCGTAGAGCCCCTAATTATTGGGGAAGTGCAGGTGAACTCTGCTCGAGGGACCGGTCCTAACGCGCCCAATATCGCTATTGTTCGCTTTAAACCTCAACCGCCCGTTGGTGATGAGACACCGGATGACGCTCAAAACCGGGCAGGGGATGAGGTAAGCGCAGCACTTCGCGAATTGATCGGGGCGGAACGCTTCCAGATCCGCTCTGAGGCCTCCGTAGGGCCAAAGGTATCAGGAGAGCTATTCCGGTCTGGTATCATCGCTCTGACGGTCGCTTTGGGCCTGATGATGGTCTACATTTCTTTCCGCTTCCAATGGCAATACGCGCTAGGTGCGGTGGCTGCGCTCTTTCACGATGTTATCCTCACCATGGGCATGTTCGCTCTGACTGGATTTGAGTTTAACCTCGCAACCATTGCAGCGCTTTTGACCATCGTTGGTTACTCCATGAACGATA
This sequence comes from Henriciella sp., assembly GCA_013213785.1. Lineage (GTDB taxonomy): Bacteria > Pseudomonadota > Alphaproteobacteria > Caulobacterales > Hyphomonadaceae > Henriciella. The sequence continues at coordinate 5,434 of JABSPZ010000024.1, forward strand.
CGGTGATCGTGTTCGACCGCGTTCGGGAAGAGGCGCGTAAGTATAAGAAGCTGGAGCTCTTCAAGGTCGTCGATCTAGCGATCAACGCGACCATGTCTCGGACGCTTTTGACGTCTGGAACAACACTCTTGGCGCTGCTTTCGATCTTCTTGTTCGGCGGCCCAGTGCTCCGCGGCATGAGCTTCGCGCTCATCTTCGGTGTGATCGTCGGGACGTATTCGTCGATCTTTGTGGCCTCAGCCGTGGTGCTGCTGCTCGGAATCGACCGCGGCGACAAACCGAAGCGTGAAGTCGAAGGATTTCAGGGCGTCGGTTAAGCTGCAGCTTCCGCGCTGATGCGGGCCGTGACTTGTCGTTCCAGTGCGTCACAGACAGCGTCAGCGATATCGTCAGACGCTTCGGTGTCAGCAATTCCGGTCGCGCGGCAAGCTTGGACGTGAAGGTTGATCAACGCCGCTTCAGCTTGCAGGTCTTCCACGCCGGAGACCAGCATGTGAAGAGAGCCTGACAAGCGGGTCAGGGCACCGCCGCCATAAGCACCTGAGGCACCATGGAGATTGTGCAGAGCGGTTCTGAAAGCCGTGTTCGCTTCTTCACTGCTCGGATCTTGGCAGCAGCCGTCCCAAGTCAGCTGGAGCAGATCTAGGTCGCTTTGCTTCCAGTTTTCCACGTCAATTTCGGGTGTGCTCACCTCGGCCGGTGTCTCAACCTCGACGGGCGCAGGTGCCTCGCCGGTAACGCGTGTGATATCAAGCTCGGTGAGGAGTTCTTTGCTCGACCCTGGCTTTTTGAACATCTTGAATAGTGACTTAACCATGGTGCTACTCATAGCGCACTAGGTTTAACAAACGCCTGAGTAGAGACAGGGAAAGTGTTAACGTTAGAAGGCGAATTGTTCACGCAATATGCGCTCATCAAGCGCGTGACCTGGATCGAACAGCATTGTCAGATGCTGTGTGCGGTCGGCATGGATCGAGACGCGCGTCACGTCTCTGACCTCTTGATTGTCCGCTGCCGCAGCAACCGGCCGGCGTTCGGGATCTAGGACTTCAATATCGACATGAGCATCATGGCGCAAAAGCGCGCCGCGCCAGCGTCTTGGGCGGAACGCACTGACGGGGGTCAGCGCCAGCAAGTTTGCGCCGATGGGCAGGATAGGGCCGTGCGCCGACAAATTGTAAGCCGTAGAGCCCGCGGGTGTGGCGACCATCACACCGTCACAAGAGAGCTCAGCCATTCGCTCTTTGCCGTCCACAATAATTCTAACCTTCGCCGTTTGAGCCGTTTGGCGCAGGATCGAAACTTCATTGATGGCGAGACGTTCATGCGTTAGGTTATGGATATCTGTCACGGTCATACTGAGCGGTTTGACACTCGCCCGCTCGGCACGATCGATCCGGGCTATGAGGTCGGTCTCATCATACTCATTCATGAGAAAGCCAACGGTGCCGCGGTTCATGCCATAGACGGGCTTGTGATCCTCGAACCGTCGCCGCATGGCATCGAGCATGGCGCCATCACCGCCGAGGGCAACGATCACGTCGGCTTTGTCTTCATCGTATTGCCCATACTTGTGGGTCAAACGCTGAAGCGCTTCCTGGGCTTCCGGACGCTTCGAGGCGGTGAAGGCAATACAAGTCGTCATGGGATCCTATCTCGGGAGCATCGAACGCTGGGTCAAGCATTTGCCTGAATTGCCCAAACGGAAGCTTGCCTGTACTGTAGCGGAAACGACAAGCCGGGAGTGGACCAACATGGCCGATGGAATGCAAATTACGAGCCTCAAAGGACAAGTGAGCGAAGAAGAGTGGAAAGTCCGTGTGGATCTTGCGGCAATGTACCGATTGACGGCCCTTTATGGCTGGACGGATATGATCTTCACGCACATCTCGCACCGCGTACCTGGTCCGGATCATCACTTCCTCATCAACCCTTATGGCATGTTCTTCGAAGAGATTACGGCGTCGTCTCTCGTGAAAGTCGATCTAGACGGCAATGTGGTCCAGGAGACACCTTACTTCATCAATCCAGCTGGCTTCACCATTCACTCTGCCATCCATGCCGCACGCGATGATGCGCATGTCGTGATGCATCTGCACACAGATGATGGGGTCGCCGTTTCGGCAAATAAAGAAGGTCTGCTGCCACTTAGCCAAACCGCCATGCTGGCGCGCCATGACCTCGCCTATCACGTCTATGAAGGCGTTGCCTTGGATCACGGCGAACGCGAGCGCCTGGTCGCGGACATGGGCGATAAGAACAATATGATGCTGTACAATCACGGCACCCTGACGGTTGGAGGCACGGCTGCAGAATGTTTCCTCCGCATGTTCTTCCTCGAGCGTGCGTGTTCGATGCAAGTTCGTGCTCTGACGGCTGGGCGCGAGAACATGGTCATTCCGTCGCAAGAGGTGCAAGACGTGGTGAAAAGCCAGTCCAATCCGGAAGGGACAAAAACGCTTGCGAATATGCTCGCATGGCCAGGACTGTTGCGGAAACTGGACCGCGAAGCCCCAGGCTATGACGCCTAGAGAAATTCCTTATAGGGGTTATCCCCTATAGGGTTTTACAGTAGTGCGTCCTTTAATCCCGTTTCTTCTGTAGGGGTTAGCCCCTAAATCGGGTCCACGTAATAAGAGCTAAGTTGCCATGAAGCATTTAAAAGCCTTCGAAGACGCCCTCGAAACGATCCATGATGAGGGTCGTTACCGGGTGTTTGTTGATTTGCATCGACACAAAGGTGAGTTCCCAAGAGCGACGGCACGCTTTGAACATGGCGAGCGTGAAATCATTGTTTGGTGCTCGAACGACTATCTCGGCATGGGCCAGGACGACGATGTTACCGAAGCAATGCATGAGGCGATCGATAGTTTCGGTGCAGGTTCTGGCGGCACACGCAATATTTCCGGGACCACCCGCTATCATGTTGAGCTTGAGAAAGAGCTGGCTGATTTGCACGGTAAAACGGGCGCGCTCCTTTTCACGTCGGGCTATGTGTCAAACGATGCGACATTGTCGACGCTCGGTAAGATCCTGCCGAACCTGATCATCTATTCCGATGCGCTGAACCACGCGTCTATGATTGAAGGTATTCGTCGTTCAAAGGCTGACTACCGCGTGTTCCGACACAATAATGTTGAGCACCTACGCGCCTTGCTGGAAAATGATGATCCGTATCGCCCGAAAGTCATCGCATTTGAAAGCGTCTATTCTATGGACGGCGATATTGGTCCGATTGAAGCGATTTGCGATTTAGCGGATGAGTTCGATGCGCTGACCTATCTCGATGAAGTGCATGCTGTCGGCATGTATGGCGAGGAGGGTGCGGGCGTCGCTCAACGTGATGGCGTTATGGACCGTGTCGACATCGTCGAGGGAACACTCGGAAAAGCCTATGGCGTTATGGGCGGATACATTGCCTCTCACGAGACGATTATCGACGCAATTCGATCAACCGCATCTGGATTTATCTTCACCACATCAACATGCCCGGTTATGGCCGCTGGTGCTCTGGCGAGTATCCGCAAGCTACGATCGGATGAGGGCCGTAAACTTCGTTTGGCGCATCAGTCGCACGCGGCGATGCTGAAGCAGAAATTCCGTGATGCTGGACTGCCTTTGATGGAAAGCGAGACGCACATTGTGCCTTTGCTGGTCGGAGATCCAGAGAAGTGCAAAGCCCTGTCTGATACGCTGTTATTTGATTTTGGGATTTATGTTCAGCCGATTAATTACCCGACTGTGCCGAAGGGAACGGAACGTCTTCGCTTCACGCCCGGTCCAGTTCATACAGAGGCGATGATGGATGACTTGGTCGCTGCGATCTTGGCCGTCTGGAAACAGCTGGGGCTGGATGAGAAAGCCGCCTAATTTATCGGCTAAGCTCAGACTAGTGTTTTAGGATAGCGCGCTCGAAGAGCGCGCTATTTTTCGATGAAGAAACGCACCTTATACTTCGCGCTTTTTGCCGAGGCCGATTTCCTTCGCGAATGCAGATCGCTTTTTCGCGTAATTTGGCGCAACCATCGGGTAATCTGAGGGGAGCCCCCAGCGTGCACGATATTCTTGCGGGGTGAGATCGTATCGCGAGCGCAAGTAGCGTTTCAGCATCTTGAGTTTGCGACCATCTTCCAAGCAAATGATGTAGTCAGGCGTGATCGATTTTGAAATCGCCACTGCTGGATCGGGGCGGGGTGGCTCTTTCGGAGCATCCGACGCAAGCTCAAGCACAGTATCGTGCACTGCTTGCATCAGATCAGGCAGACCGCCGGCGGAGACCGGGTTGTTCGCGACAAACGACGAAACAATGTCCGTCGTCATTTCCAACAACTCGGATTTCGAGTGTTTGGTCATATGTTTAGCTCTTGTATATTGTCTTATCGCCCATTCTGAAGACAGGCTTGTCGCGAGGTAGTGCATAGAATCGGATAAGAATTCAAGCAGAACAATAAATATCCGCTGCCTGAAATCATTGTAGAAGTGTTGAATTCGTGCGGCGCAAATGACGTCTTGCAGCGCGTGAACTGAGCACGTACATGATCGTGCAGAATCAGGAATCACGCCATGCCAGATACAAGCAATCCAACCCGTTTTGACACCGCGACCTTCTTCTCCGAAGCGTTAGAGGCTCGCGACAGTGAAGTGTTCGCCGCGATCGCAAAAGAGCAAACGCGCCAGCAGCGCCAAATTGAACTCATCGCGTCTGAGAATATTGCTTCTCAAGCCGTGCTAGAGGCTCAAGGGACTGTACTCACGAACAAATACGCTGAAGGGTATCCTGGTCGCCGCTATTATGGCGGCTGTGAATATGTCGATATCGTCGAGGATCTGGCGCGCGATCGTGCGAAGGCGCTTTTTGAATGTGCCTTTGCGAATGTGCAGCCGAATTCGGGGTCGCAAGCGAACCAAGCCGTGTTCCAAGCGTTGCTACAACCGGGTGATACAATTCTTGGTATGAGCCTCGATGCTGGTGGTCACCTTACGCATGGCGCGCGCCCTAACCAGTCAGGCAAATGGTTCAACGCGATCCAATATGGTGTCCGCGAAGACGACCACTTGATTGACTTCGACCAGGTCGAGGCGTTGGCGAAAGAGCACAAGCCAAAACTCATCATTGCGGGTGGGTCTGCTTATCCACGTCAGATCGATTTCGCGAAGTTCCGAGCGATTGCCGACGAAGTTGGTGCATTCTTCTTGGTGGACATGGCGCACTTTGCAGGCCTGGTGGCTGGCAAGGCGCATCCTAACCCGCTTGATCATTGTCATGTGGCGACGACCACGACACACAAAACGCTGCGCGGCCCACGTGGCGGTATGGTGCTGACCAACGACCCTGATATTTCAAAGAAAGTGAATTCCGCCGTCTTCCCTGGCATCCAGGGCGGGCCATTGATGCACGTGATCGCTGGTAAAGCCGTCGCGTTCGGCGAAGCCCTTACGCCTGAGTTTAGGCAATATGCCGCCGACGTTGTCGAGAACGCGCAAGCCATGGCGGGCGCTGCAAAAGAGAGCGGACTGGATTTGGTTTCTGGCGGAACTGATACGCATGTCGCGCTGATCGATTTGCGTCCGAAAGGTGTCACCGGACGTGACGCTGAGCAAGCGCTCGAGCGCGCCTATATCACGTGTAACAAAAACGGCGTTCCATTCGATCCTGAAAAGCCAATGGTCACGAGCGGTATCCGCGTTGGATCTCCGGCAGGAACAACCCGCGGATTTGGCGTTGCAGAGTTTACTCAGGTCGGAAAATGGATTGGCGAAGTCGTTGATGCAGTCGCGTCCGGAGATTCTTCTGCCATCGAAGCAAAAGTTCGCGTAGAAGTTGAGGAAATGACTGCTAAGTTTCCAATTTATAACGGCTTAGGAGCCTAAGCGATTGCGCTGTCCCTTCTGCGGATCTGATAATACGGCGGTAAAAGATAGCCGCCCAGCAGAAGACAATACAGCTGTGCGCCGCCGGCGCGGATGCGATAATTGTGGCGCCCGTTTTACGACGTTTGAACGGGTGCAATTGCGCGAAATCATTGTCGTCAAACGCGATGGCAAGCGCGTGCCATTCCAACGCGAAAAGCTGGCGCGTGTGATTGGGATCGCGCTGCGGAAGCGCCCTGTTTCTGACGAGCAGATTGAGCAAATTGTATCCGGAATTGCGCGGAAACTTGAGAGTAGCGGTGAAACCGAAATCGCCTCACAAGATATTGGCGAGCTCGCAATGGAAAGCCTCCGCGGAGTGGATCCCGTGGGCTACGTCCGGTATGCGAGCGTATATAGGGACTTCGACGCTCCCTCTGATTTTGCTGCTTTCATCAAACAGTCTGAGTTGGATGAGGAATAGTCTGTGAGCCGGCCGCATGTGACGCTCAAAATTGCGACCAGTATGGATGGACGTATCGCTTTGGCGAACGGGGTTTCCCAATGGATCACGGGAAGCGATAGTCGGGCGAAGGTCCATCAAATGCGCGCAGAGCATGATGCTGTATTGGTCGGCGTTGGCACTGTCTTGGCGGACGACCCTCTTCTCACGGCGAGAACGGTGCCCCCTCCGCCGAAGCAACCTGTCCGCATCGTTGCTGACAGTAAACTCCGGACCTCGTCTCAGTCACGGCTGCTAAACTCACAAGGGCTTGGGAAAGTTGTTCTGGCCAGCGCACGTTCAGCATCCGGATATTCGCAGGACAGCATCACCGATACGCCCGAAATCTGGGTCGTTCCAGGTCAGGATAGTCGTGTCTCGCCCGCGGCATTGTTGGATCGATGCGCGGTCGAAGGGCTCCAGAAAATCTTCCTCGAAGGCGGCGGTAAACTCGCCGCGAGTTTCATCCAAGCCGGACTGGTCGACACGATTGAGTGGTTCCGAGCTCCCATTTTAATCGGCGGCGATGGATTACCTGCCGTCGCGGCTTTGGGGCTTTCAGAGATGAAAGATGCGCCGCGTTGGCGCACTGCCGCCACGGCACGGATTGGGGATGACACTTTGGAGACTTATGTTAGCGCGTAAGCTCGACAGGAGGGCTCCATGTTTACAGGTCTCGTGACCGATGTCGGTACAATTCGCAAAGCCGAAGACCGGAATGGTCTGCGCCGGTTTGAGGTGGCGTGCAGCTATCCAGTTGAAAGCATCGAAATGGGTGCCTCGATTATGCACGCAGGCGTGTGTCTGACGGTCGTGGATTTTGGGAAGTCTGGTGATGGAAGCTGGTTTGCGGTTGAAGCGGTTCCAGAAACCTTATCGCTAACAGTGCTCGGGGATTGGATCGAAGGCGGCGAGGTCAATCTCGAGCAAAGCTTGAAACTCGGCCAGGAACTGGGTGGCCATTTTGTTTTTGGTCATGTCGATGGCGTCGGGGAGATCATCTCCGTCGAACCTGAGGGGCAGAGCTTTCGGATCACAATCCGCCCACCTGCCGATATCGCGAAGTATTTCGCCAAAAAAGGGTCCGCCGCAATCAATGGTGTTTCGCTCACCGTAGCGGATGCCCTACCGAACGGTGACTTCCAAGTTGCGATCATTCCTCATACTTGGGAAGTGACGACCTTGCGCGAATTGCAGCCCGGATCCCGCGTAAACCTTGAGATCGATATGTTGGCGCGCTACGTGGCGCGCATGATAGGCGTCGATGCGCCGACCCCGCATGACGCACAAGGAGCCAAAGATGGCTGAAGACTTCTCCGGCGCTATTTCTAGCATTGATGAAATCATCGATGACGCGCGCAATGGCAAAATGTACATCCTTGTGGATGCCGAGGACCGCGAGAATGAAGGGGACCTGATTATCCCTGCGAGTTTCTCTACGCCGGAAGCGATCAACTTCATGGCGAAGTTTGGCCGCGGACTGATTTGTTTGGCGATGACGAATGAGCGTGGCCGCGCCTTGAACCTCGATATGATGGCCCGCGAAAACCGTGAGAGCATGGGGACAGCCTTTACGGTCTCCATCGAAGCCAAAGAGGGTGTCACGACCGGTATCTCCGCGCATGATCGCAGTCACACAGTGAAGGTCGCAATCGATCCGATGTGCGATGCGGGCGATATCGTTTCACCAGGACATGTTTTTCCATTGATCGCCCGCGATGGTGGAACACTGGTCCGCGCAGGCCACACTGAAGCGGCCGTCGATATCTCTCGCATGGCTGGGCTCTACCCAGCCGGTGTGATCTGCGAAATCATGAATGATGATGGGACCATGGCGCGTTTGCCGGAGCTCGTTTCGTTTGCGCAGCTCCATGGTCTAAAAATCGGAACGATTGCGGATCTGATCGAATATCGTCGCAAGCATGACCGCTATCTCGAACGGCGCGTTGAGGCGCCGCTGGAAAGCCAATATGGAGATGGCTTCAAGACGGTTATCTTCCGCAATGATATCGACAATAGCGAGCATATCGCGATCGTGCATGGCGATATCGAACCCGACAGCACCACCATTGTCCGCGTTCACCGCACGGATGTCTTGTCAGATATTCTCGGTGAGAAAGGACCCCGTGAAGGACTGGTTGAACGGGCCATGAAGATTATTGCCGACGCGGATGAGCCTGGCGTTGTCGTGTTCGTCAACACGATGCGCCCGAATGCGCTCGCCGAGCGACTTGGTATGAAGTCGTCTGATCCAGCTGATACACATGCACCGCTGCGCGAGTATGGCGTGGGCGCGCAGATCTTGCGTGAGCTTGGCGTGCGGAAAATGATTTATCTCTCTGACACTGAACCGACCCGTGTTGCAGGCTTGGACGGCTATGGCCTGTCGATTGAAGGCTGGCGACCCCTCTCTGAAAAGGACACTGACTGATGGCGCATCACCGTATTCTCATCGTAAACTCCCCATACTACGCCCATATCTCAGAGGAGCTCGAAAAAGGCGCACGAGAGGCCTTAGAGGCCGCAGAGGATGAGTGCGACGTTGAGACGATTTTAGTCCCAGGTGCTTTTGAAGTTCCCGGCGCGATTGCAATGGCCGCCGACAGCGCGCGCTATGATGGCTATATCGCGCTTGGGTGCGTCATCCGTGGTGAGACCTCACACTACGATTATGTTTGCGGCGAGAGCGCACGTGGTCTGATGTACCTCTCAACCGATCGCCGCTTGGCGCTTGGCTATGGGATCCTAACCGTCGAGAACGAAGCGCAAGCTTTGGCCCGCGCGGAGCGTGATCATGGCAATAAGGGTAAAGACGCTGCGATTGCCTGCCTCGAGATGCTGAAGCTTCGTAAGAAATTCGTTCGCTAGAGAAACGCAGTCAAAACTCACCTTTCTGAATAGCCTTTTATCCACGCAAGTGGCATGGACGCGCGATGAGCGAACAGAAACTCCCATTTGAGATCATTCGGGCGCGCCGCGCAGGCGCGCGATTGGCGGCTGTGCAGGCGCTTTATCAAATGGAACAGACCGGCCAAAGCGGCCGCGCGGCGATCCGTGACTTGATGGACGACCGTCTAGGCGTCGGGCCGGACGAGGATCCTGTTGAAGAGGCTGACCCAGATCTCTTCAAATCCATCGTCAACGCGACTATCGAACATCAGAGCACCGTGGATAAAGCTATTTTGGCGCGTCTCTCAAAGGGCTGGAGATTGTCGCGCCTCGACTCAACGACCCGTTCGATCCTGCGGGCAGCCGTTGCTGAGCTGGTCGCCCATCAGGAACTGTCACGCCGTATTCTGTTGGACGAATACGTCTCTCTGGCGCACGATTTCTTCGACAAAACCGAAGCGAACTTCGTGAACGCCGTCCTGGACAATGTCTCAAAAGACTTGCGGCCAGAAGAAGCTTAAGCCTACCTCTGTCCTCGGAGGCTTTATGACCGAGATCAATTGGATCCAAACTTATATCGCTCCGTTGGTGCATGCGCCCGGTGCCGAGGACTTGCGGGATGACGTCGCCTTGCTCAGCAGCAATGGCGCCACGATCGCGACGATGGACACACTGGTCGAGGGCGTTCATTTCTTATCCGCCGATCCGATCGACACGGTCGGGCAAAAACTTATCCGTGTGAATGTCTCTGATATTGTCGCGAAAGGTGCTTTGCCATCGGAGGCTCTACTCTCGATCGCCTGGCCGAAGACGCGTCATGAAGGGGAGTTCAAGGATCTCATGGCGGGGGTTCAGCGCGATCTTGAGGTATTTGATATTGCGTTGATTGGCGGAGATCTGGTCGGGACGGATGGGCCTTTGACCCTGACTTTGACTTTAACCGGAGACTGTATTAGTGCGAGGCCAGTTCGGCGGTCCGGGGGGCAGCCGGGGCACGCGCTCTGGATCAGCGGCGAGATTGGTTGGGGCGGGATCGGGCTCGAGGCCGCAAAGTCCAATGGCGAAGCGGGGTTGGTGCGCCGGTACCGCGTTCCTCAGATCGCTGACATCGAGGCCGCTAAGCTCGTTGCCGAACATGCGAGCGCGAGTATGGACGTTTCTGACGGCCTGTTTCTCGATGCGGTTCGACTCGCTGAGGCGTCTCAATGCGGTGTGGAACTCAATTTGGAATGTGTTCCACTGGCTAAACCAACCACGTCTTTGGACGAACTGTTCTCGCAATGCAGTGCTGGTGATGACTATCAGGTTTTGTTGGCGGCAGCCGCTCATCAAACCGTTCCCGGCTTCACCAAGATCGGTGAACTCACCGAATCATCCGGGCTTCGTCTGTCCTTCCGAGGGGCGCGCGTTAACGCTCCTTCAATACTTGGGTTTGAGCATTAGGGCCAATTGTAGAGTTCGAAATCGCGCCTAGCGCGATAATCCTTGCGAATGCGCTATGGCTGTTGCAGTCATAGTCTCACAACAAAAATATCGGGGCGCGAACGCCTCGAACTGATTCAGGGAGGATAGGGCAACAATGACCCTTTGGTTTTGGATAGCCTTAGTCGCGGCGGTGCTCGCGATTGGCTTTGGTTGGCTGCAAAGTCAGTCAATCATGAAAGCAGATGCGGGCAATGACCGCATGAAAGAGATCGCTGCGGCGATCCAAGAAGGCGCAAATGCTTATTTGAGCCGTCAGTATCGCACGATTGCGATGGTTGGCGTCGTTGTAGCGGTGATTCTATTCCCGCTACTCGGATGGCAAGCGGCGCTCGGTTTCGTTATTGGCGCGGTTCTGTCCGGTGCGGCTGGCTTTATCGGCATGAAAGTGTCTGTGCAGGCCAACGTACGGACGACACAAGCGGCGAGTGTTTCTTTGCAAGACGGTCTGTCTATGGCGTTTAAATCAGGCGCGGTAACAGGACTTCTCGTGGTTGGCCTCGCGCTGCTCGGTGTGGTTGCTTATTATGGTCTGCTCGTCGGAGCTCTCGGCTATGACGAAGGGAGCCGCAAGGTTGTCGACGGCCTCGTTGCACTTGGCTTTGGCGCTTCACTAATCTCAATCTTCGCGCGTCTTGGCGGCGGTATCTTCACCAAAGGTGCTGACGTTGGCGGCGATATGGTTGGTAAGGTTGAGGCTGGAATTCCAGAAGATGATCCGCGGAACGCTGCGACCATCGCTGACAATGTTGGCGATAATGTTGGTGACTGCGCGGGTATGGCGGCTGACTTGTTCGAAACCTATGCCGTGACAATTGTTGCGACCATGGTTCTCAGCGCGATCTACTTCTCTGGCGCTGATTATCTCGGCAGCATCCTGCTCTTCCCACTGGCGATTTGTGCGGTTTGTATTGTTGCTTCTGTGATCGGGACCTTCTTCGTGAAGCTCGGCAAAGGCTCAACAAACATCATGGGCGCGCTTTATAAGGGACTCATCGCAACCGGTGTTCTCACCGTTGGTGGTCTTGCGATCGCTGTTCAGTATGCCCTGCCAAATGGCTTCGGCGAACTCGCTGGTGCGGGTGCAGCGCTCGGACTGATGGGACCTGACGGCACCACAGCAGCAGTTGTGACAGGTATGGACCTGTTCCTCTGCGGCGTCGCAGGCCTGGTTGTGACAGCGCTCATCGTTGTTGTGACAGAATACTATACAGGCGTTGACTATCGTCCGGTGAAATCTGTTGCGGAAGCCTCTGCGTCTGGTCACGGCACAAACGTGATCCAGGGCCTGGCGGTTTCGCTTGAATCAACAGCTTTGCCAGCGATCACTATTATCGCCGGGATCATCCTGACATTTAATCTCGCCGGTCTGTTCGGCATTGCTATCGCAACCACAACCATGCTGGCGCTTGCTGGTATGATCGTGGCGCTCGACGCGTTTGGTCCTGTGACCGACAATGCGGGTGGGATCGCGGAGATGGCAGAATTGCCAAGTTCTGTGCGTGATACGACAGATGCGCTGGATGCGGTTGGTAACACCACCAAAGCGGTGACCAAAGGATACGCGATCGGCTCTGCCGGTCTCGGGGCCTTGGTTCTGTTCGCGGCCTATAATGAAGATCTGAAATATTTCGCGGCGACAGCGGCGGAAGGCAGCTTCTTCGACGGTATCGGTGTCGTGAACTTCTCGATTGCCAACCCATACGTTGTGGTTGGTCTGCTCTTCGGTGGTCTCTTGCCATTCCTGTTCGGCGGCATGTCGATGATGGCTGTTGGCCGCGCCGCCCAAGCGGTTGTGGAAGAAGTGCGGAGTCAGTTCAAAAACGATCCAGGCATCATGGAAGGCACATCTAAGCCGAACTATGGTAAGGCGGTCGACATTCTGACCTCTGCAGCGATCAAAGAGATGATTGTCCCGTCGCTTCTGCCGGTTCTATCTCCGATTGTGCTCTTCTTGATCATCTGGGGTATTGCAGGGCCATCTGAAGCGCTGGCTGCGGTCGGAGCGATGTTGCTTGGTGTGATCGTAACGGGTCTCTTCGTTGCGATTTCGATGACCTCGGGCGGCGGCGCCTGGGACAATGCCAAGAAGTATATCGAAGATGGCAATCATGGCGGTAAGGGCTCTGAAGCCCATAAAGCTGCGGTGACTGGCGATACTGTGGGTGACCCGTACAAGGATACGGCTGGCCCAGCGGTGAACCCGATGATTAAGATCACCAACATTGTGGCGCTCTTGATGCTCGCTGTCTTGGCGGGTGGTCACTAGACCCAGACATAATCTGACAAACGAAAGAACCCCGCATCAAATGATGCGGGGTTTTTCTGTTTCTGGGTATCAGATGAAAGGCTGTGAGGCTTGTCCTCGTAAGCTCTCTAGTTGCGTCGGCCGGTAGGGTTGCCCGGCGTTCTCTCGTCTGTGTTTGGAAGGGCGACTGCGCCGACTGTTCCGAAGATTTGCTCCAGCAAGCCGAGTTCGCGTCCTCGGGTCGGGGTTTCGCGAGACGCATAGCGAATGATTTCGCCATCGGTTTCGTCATAGGTAAGCAGCTCTGCCACGACATCATCTTCGCCAAATCGAATCGCTGTGATCGATCTCTGGCTCGTCCGTGGGGTCAAAAACGCGATCCGCTCTCGGCGGGTGGTGATGTAGAACCAAGTGTTCTCATCGAAAACGCTCTCTGTCGAAGCGGAGCCAAGCTGCGCAAGCACGCTCGCACGTGTGTCCTCCCCGACCTCGATGTTCTCAGGTAAGATTTCATCCGCGGTATAACCGTGATAATCTTCGATCGGGCTGATGCAGGCTGTGGTCAGGGCTGCAAGAGCGATGGATGCTAGAATGACACGTCGCGCCATGAAGATACTCCTGATACTTGCGCTGGAGATAAAGCTGAAAAGCCTTAATTGGCAACCTTTAGGACACACCACTTAGATGTTAAAAATAGGGCACTCATGTTCGGTTGGTTGAAAAAGAGCTCCGTCGACAAAGAAGCAGCTCGGAGATGGCGCGACGCTGTGACAGCAGAGGCGCGTTTGCCGGAGCCCTACCTCAAAGGGTGGGTCCCAGACACGATCTATGGCCGGTTCAATATGGTCACACTGGTGGCTACGTTTGCAATGCGCAGGTTGCGTGACTGCGGCGCTGACGGACGCGCACTTTCAAAGGCGTTCGCAGAATTGCTATTCTCGGATTTCGACCATGCCTTGCGCGAAAACGGCGTTGGGGATGCCTCCATCGCGCGACGTATTCGTAAGATGGGCGAAGAGTTTTATGGTTTGGCGAAAGCCATGGATGAAGCTCTAGAGGCGGATGCGCCGCAAAAGGAAATCGCGGCAGTGCTCCAACGAAATGTCCAACCGAATCATGAGAGTGCGATGGCGCTTGCAGACCATTTGATTCCAATCAGCGAGCGTGTTGACGCCATATCTGAGAGTGCTGCGCTCGCAGGCCCTGATGCGATTTGATTTGCACCTTTGCAGAACTGCCTTGCAATCAAAGACATGCGTTGCCTTTCGGTGCGGTCCCGCATAGGTTGCGCCGTCTTGAGAGGCGGTGTGGAGTTTCGGTCCGATGGCCAGCTTAATCCTGTCAATCGACGCCATGGGGGGCGATGCTGCCCCAACGGTTGTCCTTGATGGTCTGAAATTGTTTGCGGCGCGCCGCACCAACGTCTTGTTCGAAGTACATGGGCGCGCAGAGGATGTGACGGCTGGGCTGGAAAGCCGCGGCCTAATGGATCGCTGTACCATCATGCATCATGATGATGTCGTCTCGATGAGCGAGAAACCTTCTGTGGCGCTTCGGCGGGCGAAAACCACGAGCATGTGGGGCGCTGTCCAAGCTGTGAAAGCTGGACGTGCGGGCGCAGCAGTATCAGCCGGTAACACCGGAGCGTTGATGGCGTTCGCGATGATGTCTCTGCGCAAAATGGAAGGCGTTCATCGCCCCGCGATGACCGCAATCTGGCCGACCATTGAAGGGCGATCGGTCGTGCTTGATGTGGGCGCCAACCTGGACGCTGACTCTGACCAACTCGTAACTTTCGCGATCATGGGAGAGGCCTATGCTCGCGCTGTGACTGGAAAATCGAAACCGACCATCGGCCTCTTGAACATCGGGTCTGAGGAAGACAAAGGGCGCGATACGTTGAAGCTCGCTGCAGAGCGATTGCGCGAACCAGAACTTGGCTTGAATTTCCGCGGCTACGTTGAGGGTAATGACATTGCCATGGGCGCCGTCGATGTTGTTGTGACGGATGGCTTCACCGGAAATGTTGCTCTGAAAACGGCTGAAGGCACGGCGCGGTTGGTCGCCTCATATGTGCGCGAAGCGCTAACGTCTGGCGTGATCTCCAAAATGGGCGCCGCCCTGGCGAGCTCTGGTCTGAAAAAGCTGCGCGAGAAGATGGACCCGTCTAATGTAAATGGTGGTGTGCTCCTCGGCTTGAACGGGGTTGTGGTCAAAAGCCATGGTGGCACAGACGCGGAAGGCTATGCGACAGCCGTTCAGCTGGCGGCCGACTTAGCTGCAAGCCGTTACATGGAAGAAGTTGCAGCAGGTCTTCGCAGAGACAGTGTTGAAGTAAGCATCAGCGAGGCCTCGGAATGAGCGGGATCCGGAGTGTCATTCGCGGCACTGGCGGCTACCTGCCAGAGCGGATCATGAGCAATGAAGAGATGTCTCAAATCGTCGAGACGTCTGATCAGTGGATTCAAGAGCGCACCGGCATCCGTCAGCGCCATATCGCAGCCGACGATGAGATGACCTCTGATCTTGCGACCAAAGCAGCGCGCGGCATTCTCAAAGATGCGGGCATTGCAGCGGACCAAGTCGACTTGATCGTGCTCGCCACGACGACGCCGGACAAAACCTTCCCCGCAACGGCGACAGCGGTGCAAGCCAAGCTCGAAATGGGCGGCGGGGCGGCCTTTGATGTGCAGGCCGTATGCTCTGGTTTTCTATTCGCGCTCGCGACCGCAGACTCCATGCTTAAAACTGGCCTGTTCAAGACGGCGTTGGTGATTGGGGCAGAGACATTTACGCGGATATTGGATTGGTCGGACCGTGGTACCTGTGTCCTGTTTGGGGATGGTGCCGGCGGCGTAGTGCTCACCGCTGAGCCGGAAGCGGAAGCGGGCGACCGCGGGATCTTAACGCACCATATTCGGACCGATGGCACGAAATCAAATTTGCTTCATGTTGATGGCGGTGTGTCATCCACTGGAACGATCGGGCATGTCCGCATGCTCGGCAATCAGGTTTTCAAGCACGCTGTGACGAACATTTCGAGCGCGATTAATGCGGTCTATGACGAAACCGGTTTAACCTCTGATGATGTTGATTGGTTCGTTCCGCATCAAGCTAATCAGCGTATTCTGAATGGCGTCGCGAAGAAGATGAAACTTGACGAAAGCAAAGTGATTTCAACGGTCGGAGAGCACGGAAACACGTCCGCGGCGTCGATTCCACTTGCTTTACACGCTGCGGTCAGCGATGGTCGCATCGAGCCAGGGCATTTGGTCCTTAGCGAAGCGATGGGTGGTGGATTTTCTTGGGGCGCGAGCCTTTTCCGCATCTAATTTTTCGTATTTCGTTAAGAACTGCCCCCTTATTGTTAACCATGAGGAGCTGATACAGTGACAACAACAACGCTCACCCGTGTAGAACTAACTGACGCGATTGTTCGCGAAGTCGGGCTAACACGGCAGGAATCCTCTTACTTGCTCGACCGTATGCTGGAAATGATCAGCGAGAGCTTGGAAGGCGAGGGGGCAGTGAAACTGTCTCGGTTCGGTAATTTCAATGTCCGCCGGAAAGCAGCCCGCGAAGGGCGCAATCCGAAGACAGGGATCCAAGCAACAATATCGGCGCGCAAGGTTGTGACCTTCAAACCTTCTCCGATGCTTAAAGATCGCGTCGGAGGCTAAACGCGAGACCCAAACCCTATGCCTAGCTCTGCTGCTGCCCGTAAGATTGAAAAATCCGCTGACGCCTATCGATCCATCGGTGAAGCTGCTGAAGAGCTAGGTCTGCAGCCACATGTGCTACGTTATTGGGAAACCAAGTTCACCAAATATGTGAAGCCGCTCAAGCGCCGCGATGGCCGCCGCATGTTCCGTCCAGAGGACATTTCAGCCCTGCGCGCTATCCAAACACTGGTGCATGATCAAGGCATGACCCTGAAAGGAGCAAGCAAGCTGCTAAACGAGCAGGGCGTTGAAAGCGTTCTTGGCGGCGAGGCAAGGATTGTCGGACCGGCAGACTCAGGGGATGTGATAGCATCACAAAGCCCCGCGAGAGACATGCAAGAGACTGTACGAAAAGCCTTTGAAGCTACGACGCCCGCAACTGAAGCGACAGGGACGAGCGACCGTCTTGAAACAATCCTGTCGGACCTGACCGACATCAAGGCGCGGCTTGATGCTGTGCGGTTGAAGAAGGCCGCCTAAGCGCGACCGCAACCGCCATTACCCATTGCCAAAATTGAAGAGGCGCCTATACCTCCGCCCCTGGTTCGGAGCGTAGCGCAGCCAGGTAGCGCACTTGACTGGGGGTCAAGGGGTCGCAGGTTCGAATCCTGCCGTTCCGACCAGGGCATTCAAAAAACTTTTTCACTCGCCGAACCGTGACGTGCTCCCTTGCCGCATGCCTTTTTTGGTAATCGCCCGTCCCGAAGATTGGGATTTGTTCTTCTTTTTTGGGTTGAGCGGATCGCTGCCTGCGAATCGCTGGTGATTGATCATAGTCAACCAAGTAAACTGTCTGAACTTCCAAATACAGTAGAATAAAATTCACAGTATGACTCTAATACTTTCGATTCATCGACTCTTGTGAAGATTGGAATCTGTAGGGATTCTTATGAGCAAGACAAAAGTAAAAGTATATTTAGACAAATGTTCAGGTGAAATTGATGTATATAGGCAATTCATCAGGAGTAATGACGTTGCGCCACTTAAATCACTTGGCAATACTGGATTATACGAAATTAACCTTGTGTCTCATTCGCAGGGCGCAATATTAAGAATGCGGTTTGGTGCCATCGCTTCTGACCATACAAAAGCTCATGCGGATGCGAGCAGTGGCTTTATTCTGATAGGAAGATATCTGCGCGGCGGGGCACTTGCTCACCCTCACTTCCTTCAAGAATCAGACACACCTGGTGCCATCACAATTTGTGATTTTGCTGCCCCTTGTGCCGTATTTCACAAGCCATCGGTTTTTGAGTGCCAGTTGATCCATAAGTCGGCGCTCGGACTTCGCGAAACGGATACGATTAGACCCATGCGTTTGCCTGGCCGAACCTTGGTCGCCCGACTCTTGCATAATGAGTGGAACAATCTGACTCGTGTGATCGAGCGGGAAGACGGACGTCTCTACCAAGAAGACTATGATCGCTTCGTCGACTGTCTCCGTATGGCGATCGCCCCGGATCGCCAAAGTGAAGATGCACGAGCGCATGAGCGACTGGCTCAGTTTGACCTCATCTGCAAGTATATCGATGCCCGCATTAAGGACCCGATATTTGGGCCGTCAGAGGTTTTAGAGACGTTCGCAATCCCTCGCGCGACTTTGTATCGTATGTTTCAGAGCGAAGGGGGGATAAAAGCCTACATTATGCGCGAACGACTCCATGGAGCAGTCTTGGAACTCGCGAAAACACCGCGCCGAAGAGGCCGTATTTCAGAGACCGCAGAGAGTTGGGGATTCTTATCGCGCGTGTCTTTTAATCGATTGGTGCGGAATACGTTTGGGGCGAGTCCTGGCTCATTCTACCTTGAGCCAATGATAAAGTCGCAGCCGGTAGACTATTCAGAGGTGCTTCGTGAGCAATTGAAGCGCGAATAGATGCGGTGCGCGCCTGTAGCGCCAAACACATCGCGACAAGATACGCGAGCGCTAATCAAACAGGTTCAGTTAAAGAACAATCCAAGCGAGCAATGCCGAGACACCGATCACAACCGGACCGTAACAGGCCAGGGTGACCATAATTGAATTGTATCGCTTCTGTTGCATAGGATGAGGCATGTTGATGACCATGCATAGCAGATGCCAATCGAAATTTCGTGCACGATCTCTGCGAACTTATCACTTTGCCGTTAAAACCTGGTTGGCAGATCGTGCGAGCCCGGTTAGTCAAATCGCGCGTGCCCTTGTGGTGAAATTGGTAAACACAGCGGACTTAAAATCCGCCGCCCGTTATTGGGCTTGCCGGTTCAAGTCCGGCCGAGGGCACCATACTTTTCTTGTAATGTGTTGTAATTTTTGGGTTTTGAGTGATCACACTGCATCCAGCCCCACAAGTATTCGGAGTCCAATCTGATCTCTCCTTAAATTGACTGAGTCACAAAGACCTTTTTCCTGAAACAGGACGTTGCTAAGTCACCATCAACGTACACTGGCAAAGCAACTTACCAAAACTGTAGGAATAGAACCAATTTTCTGCGGTCTTCCATAGGGTCACTGTCTGTCCGTCCACGCACCAAGAAAGTTATGATCGACGAAACCGTGATGAACTTCGTTCCATATTTCAGATAATTTGCGTCCACCTATCTTTCGAATGCGATTCCTGTGTCGAACCCTTCTTGCCAAACTGTGTGGGCCTGAACGTCCAGCCCTAGTCGAGGAGCCCGCAACCTAAAGTTTTCAGGAAACACTGCGCGACTTCGGCAGCGCACGCGTGCACCAATATCGGATAGATCTAAAATGACCGCCTCGCGTACAACATCTTGTCCATACTCTTTGCTGTGAACGTAGCACACGCACCACCTACATTTCCTTTCGCTTCGTCGCTTCCTATGTGAAGTTAGTGCTTCCACCGAGTGTGGATTGGAGGGGTGGTAGGGTTTTGCGCATCCGGATCTGCGTTGCCCGAAGGTTGGTTTTAGTTCATTCATATCGCTCTCCCGAATTAGGATAACTCGTTAAGGCGAGCGCAGATTGTGGCTACCATCGCAACCCGCCTAGGGATTTGATCGCGGTGAAGTAGGGTCTACCGTTTCCAGAGCGATCACATACAGAGAGTGGCAATTTGCGGGCCGAACATGGACTGGCAGCTCTCACTCGTTTATCGAGGGACAGAATGCGAAGAATGCTGAAAAAAGCACGACATTCTTTCGCTGTTTGCAAAAAACGCCCTGCAGATTGCGGTCAATAACTTGAAGGTCAATCGCTAATGATAAGTCTGGGCGGGTCTTTCTATTCCTGCGACACTTGGATCGAACAAAAATTACGATTCGTCCATTCAATCGACTTACATGTATCGACAGATGCTGATTCCTTGTTGTGCCGGAATTACATTCTAGTCAGATCTGGATATCTTGAATCCGCGCGAAAACGGTCGGCGTCGCAGCCTAAGACGCGTGAATTTTGCATCACGAGGCATGCAAATTGCGAAAATAGTATTGCATGCTGCATCAGAAGCCGGTGCACACTGCAGTGAGAGAAACGTATAATTCAATAAAATCAAATAGTTAGAGAGGTTTTGAGGTTCGGCAAGACCGCTGCACAGGTGCTTGTTTGGTTCGGAGCATCCAATTATGCAAAAGCGATCGATTAAGAATGAGCTCGAAATTTATCGTGAGTTTGCACAGCGCCTTGCCACGCTCAATGACCTTGATGAGCTGCTTTGGTACGTCGCCGAAAGCGTCGTAGCTAAACTTGGGTTTGTTGATTGCGTAATCTATCGCCTAGATCGAGACTCCGACACCCTTTATCAAGCGGCCGCAATCGGAGAGAAAACGCCTGCGACAAGGCAAATCGTAAACCCGCTTAGAATTCCGGTCGGATATGGTATCACGGGTAGCGTCGCTAAATCCATGCAACCTGAATTGATAAATGATACTCGAAGCGTCGAGCGATACATTCACGATCTAATGAACCCGGGATCCGAGGCATGTGTGCCTATAGTTCACGGTAGTGAATTGCTGGGGGTAATAGATTCGGAACACCCAGATGTCGGTTGGTTCGATCAGCAGGATATTGAAACGCTCTCCGCAATTGCAGCTTTAACCAGTGCGCAATGGGTGCAGTGCGAAACCATCGAGCGACTCAAAGAAGCTGAAAAACAAGCAGAAGCAGCAAATAGCGCAAAGCAAGATTTCTTGGCGAACATTAGCCACGAAATACGCACCCCTTTGAACGGTATCTCAGGTTGCCTGGAAATCCTGAGTGAGGATCTCCAAAAGCCAGTTCATTTATCGACCTTGGGGTTGGCGCAGCGAGCGACGAGCGATCTAACCGCGTTGATCGATCAGGTGCTTGAATTTTCACTGATCGAAGCAGGTAAAATCAGGCTTAACTCGATTGATTGTGACCTGGCTTCATTGATTGAGGATTGCCGAGGGATGTTCGACTCGAAAGCGCAATCAGCTAATCTGGAACTAATCGTTGAGGGTGAGATTGAGTGCGGGAAAGTTCATACGGACTTCTTGCGCGTCAAACAGGTGCTGTACAACTTAGTGCATAATGCGATCAAATTTACAGACCAGGGAAGAGTATCAGTATCGATAAATCGCGCCGCAAAGGGAAACTTGATGATGAAAGTTTCCGATACTGGTGTAGGGATGGATGATGCCACGCAAGAACGTATCTTCAATCGTTTCATAATTGCTGATGCATCTCGCTCTCGGCGTCATGGCGGCGCAGGATTGGGGTTGGCGATCTCAAGGCGATTAGTTGATAAACTAGGCGGCGGTATCAGTGTTTCCTCGATCGTGGGACAAGGGACCACGTTCTCTGTCGAAATTCCTATGCAGGATTGCATGTGCGCAGTTTGGAAGGTCTCGAATACATTAAACAACATTCCTGATTGCAGCGGCATGCAGATTTTGCTCGCTGAGGACAGCGATACGAATGCCTATATTGCACGTCACTTCATAGAGAAGTGCGGCGCACGCGTTTTCCATGTGAAAAATGGCAAACATGCAGTTGAGGCGGCGTCGAACGTCAGCTTTGACCTGGTGCTAATGGATGTCTCGATGCCGGAGATGGACGGCCTCCAAGCCACAAGGATTATTAAGCAAGCTTCGAATATTGAGGACGTACCAATTGTGGCATTGTCGGCTCACGTCGCAGCAAACGATTTAGCGTCTTGCTATGAAGCAGGAATGTGTGAGTTTTTGTCTAAACCTATCGACAAGGCTGCTCTTTATGGAGTCTTAGCGCGTTTTTCTAAGCTGCGAACGGTCTGAGAAG
>JABSPZ010000025.1 GCA_013213785.1 Henriciella sp.
CAACTACGAAAGGAACCGACTGGACACGCTAGAATCTGCTAGCCTATAACCGTCCACGGAACCGGGGGAAGTCCAAGACAACGAGTAGATAAATTATCTGTAATTACCTGTTTGATCCTGCTCCTATAATTTATCTGGCGAGCGAAGAGGCGGATCAGGTTGCGGTACGGCTGTTTCAAATCTTTAAGATCATAAGCTTGGAGGAGGCGTGCTAGAGAAACGGACTGGCGTCCAAACAGGCTTCTTTTCGATCTACTTTCGGAGGGCGGCGAAGGGTTCCCAAATTCAGGCAAACGCGTAGAACTTCAAACACGTTAGTACCCCCCAAATTCTCAGTGAATTCGCAGCCAGAAAGTTGAAACTCAGCAAAAACCGATACGTGTAAAGTCACCTTAAACAAAACACTTGTGAAAGGCGAGTTCGCTGCAAATCACCCGTGTTTTTCGCGGTCCGTGCTGGTACTTAAATCCTGGACCTCGCGATCTCTAAGAATCTATCGCCTCAACCTGCCGTTTGATTGGCTCCGCATAAGATCCTCGATCTCACCGACAGAAACGTGGTTGAAATCACCAATAATGGAGTGCTTGAGCACCGCGGCCATCGCGCCAAAATTCACAACGTCATCAAGACTCTTCTTCGTTCCAATAGAATGGATGATACCTGCACAAAACGCATCGCCGGATCCGACCCGATCAACAATATTGCTGAGTTGAAACGACCGTGAATGGACCTGGTCTGACGGGTTTTGAATATATGCGCGCCAATTGTGACAATCAGCCGATGACGAGGCCCGAATCGTAAGTGCTATGTGCGTCAAATTTGAGAACCGCTTTTGTAACTTACACGCCAAAGACTCAGCCCACTCATTGGACCCGTTCTCGCCGTCTCCATCGATCTCTAGACAGTTTATACAGTCTCCGCGACCGGCAATGAGCGTATCGCATTGCTCCACCAAATTAGGGAGGATATCGGCAGGACGAACACCATACGCCCAAAGCCGTTCGCGGAAGTTCAGGTCTAAAGAAATGTGAATGTTGCGCTGTCGCGCTTCTGCAATGCTATGTTCTGCGAGCAAAAGGGTTTGCGCGTTTATCGCGGGCGTAATCCCGCTAATGTGAAACCAGTCAACGTCAGACAGAGCATTATCCCAGTCGACATCTTGCGGTTTTAATGAAGAAAAGGCCGTGTCTTTTCGGTCGTAGATAACGCAACCAGAGCGCAGATCTGCCCCTTCCTCAAGAAAGTAAAGTCCAAGCCGGCGAGCATTCCGCAAGATGAAACGCGTATCGACGCCGTGATAATTCAACTCCGAGATGGCGCGAGATCCCAAGTCACTCTCGGGAAGACCCGTAATGAAGCGAACGCTATGCCCCCATTGGGCAAGAGACGTCGCTACATTGGCCTCTGAACCGCCAAAACAAATCCCGAGCTCATGGGCCTGGCGTAGTCGCTGCTTGCCCGGCGGTTTGAGACGCATCATGAGTTCGCCAAGCGTGGCAATGGATTTAGTCATTTGCGCCATGAACCCTTAATGCGTCGAATAGAACAGAAAGAATGGGGCGCCACGGAGTGCAGCGCCCCAAGTTTCGGAGGATCGGGCGCTAGAAGCTGCCCTTAACACCAACAAAGATCACTCTGCCAAAGAGCTGAGACTGATCTCGCCGGAAATTGCCGTCGCCGAATGCTGGGTTGCCATTTGCACCAGGGCGACGGGTGTTTGCGTTTGAATCTGTGAGGTTCAAACCTTGGAAGGACAATTGCAGACGATCATTGATGTCGTAAGACAGCGATCCATCCAATACTCCACGTGCGTCCTGAACCTGTAACAGGTTTGCCCCAATGCCCGTGGTATCTACATCGCGGTTGCGCAGACTAAATGTGAATTCATCGACCCAGTTATAGTTGAGACGCGCTGCGAACGGACCGCGTTCGAAGTAAGCCCCGATATTGTAAGCTGACTCCGGGATACGTAGCGCTGGGACCCGGATCTCAACCGAAGGAACACCGGCAGTTTCCTGTAATGGATAAGGGCTGCCATTGGACTCATCAATGAAGGTCGCATTGGCGGTAATACCAAAGTCGCGAATGAAGTCAGGTGCTTGTTCGAACGTGTCGAACGGCATCTGGAACCCAATCTCAATCCCTTCAACCTTCAGCTCATCGGTATTCACCGGACCA
The DNA here is from genome assembly GCA_013213785.1 of Henriciella sp. Classification (GTDB taxonomy): domain Bacteria; phylum Pseudomonadota; class Alphaproteobacteria; order Caulobacterales; family Hyphomonadaceae; genus Henriciella. The sequence goes on from JABSPZ010000025.1 coordinate 2,179, forward strand.
GACAGCAATACCGGTGTGTCCAGTGGAACATTTGGATACTGGGCCGCAAAGTTTGGTCCGAACGTTGAGAACGGAACCTCTACCGTCGTCCGTGCGGTAATTCCGTCTAGCTCTTTATTGAAGAAACCAACAGATAGAACTGACTCTGGTGCGAAGTACCATTCAATCCCGAGGTCAAACTGTTCGCCTCGAATTGGATTGAGGCCAGGATTACCACCAGAAGCGGTTAAAGGGTCCGGGAAGGCGCCAAAGTTTTCGCTTCCGATCCGCGTTCCAAGATCCGCTAGAGGAGCTCGCGTGAGCGTCTCTGCATACGAGGCTCGGAACAACAAATTATCAGTGACATCCACGGCCAGGTTTACCGATGGAAGTACATCGCTGTAATCGCTCTCTGTCGTGATCGGCAAGAAGCCGCCACCTGGATTGTTGCCGAAATTGTTGATTGTGACGTCGGTTTGAGCAAACCTCAGTCCAGCATTCAGCCGGTAGGGCAGTTCACCAGCGGTGCCAGCGATATCGGTCTGAACGAAAAGCGCCGTGATGTCTTCTTCAACTTCAAAGAAGTTACCAAGCGATTCAGGCGCACTCGCGAGCGCACCCGCAGAGTCGAAAATCTGCAATACATCGCGAGAGAAAACTGGGAACTCGGTCAAGAAGTTCGAATTCACATTGTCGTTGACGTCACCAGAATATGGGAACGCAATGAGATAATCCGACGTGGTCAGACCATTTGCAATCGCAGCATCGATATTTGCAAGCAGCTGAGCGCGGCCGTCAGTGCGCGATTCGCCTGCCATGTACTCATCTCTAGATACGCCGAACTTCACACTGAAGTCTTCGATCACGTCACCGCCTTGTAGCTGATCTGGCCGCCAATCAAAATCGAGACGGGCGTGGAACACCTCATCTGAACGCATTTCATTTCGCGCAACCAAGACACGTGCCCCATTTCGATAGTTGGCTGGGTTCAAAATATCGAAATCGTACTGAAGGGTTGGGAATTCAGGATCTACGGTCGGGTCGTACGTGAAAGTCCGTCCAATCAACGGTCCTCCAGCCCGCAAGCCCGAACCAGACTCGGTCGCAGCCAGGCCGAAATCCCACTGGAAGTTAGTTTCGTTCTCGCTGACCGCCAACATCGCATTGGCACTTAGGCTTGAAGAGATTTCGTAATCACCACGAAGCTGCAGGAATGTGAACTCCGTTTCGCCGCTCGCATAAGTCGTTTCAGTTCTTGGCACGACATTGCCAAATGTACCGTAGAGGTCATTCTGGTCGGTGATGCGAACATCTAGCGGAATAATCGGACCGTTTGCAGAGCCGGTCGTTGCAGCGCTGCGGAACTGCCCATCAAAGAGATAAAACTCACGATTCGGCGCATCAAGCTTCGCGTACATCCCGTCGGCAATGATATTCAGTCGATCCGTCGGTTGAAACTGTAGCGTGGATGTTAAACCAATTCGCTCTTGTTTCGTTCGGCGATAGTTCACACGCGGAAGGCGAGGGAAGAAAGCGGCATTCACCTGATCCTCGGTGAATCCATTCAGATTTACGCCAGGCGCTGTGAAGTCAAAAAATTGGCTGTCCGGCCGGCAATCCGAGCAGCTATAGTCGTCAGGCGCCCAGCCATTACCCATGATGGTGTAGTCTTGATAAGCGACTGAAACGAGCGCTCCAACATTTCCCCAGTTGCCGCCCAAAAGACCCGATACGCGTGGCCCCCAATTGTCGGCATTCTCGCGATACTGCGCCATAGCGCTGTAAGAAGTCGTAATACCAGCATCCAAATCTAGCGGTTGCGGCGTTTGCAGATCAACGGTCGCTGCAATGCCACCTTCCTCAAGGCGGGCTTCAGGCGACTTATAAACGTCAATTCGGCTAAATAGCTCTGAAGCAAACACTTGATAGTTGAATGCCCGGCCACGCTCGCGTCCCTCGGTCAGCCGAACGCCGACGCCATTTAATGTCGTTTGAGTGAAATCAGTGGGCAATCCGCGAACGACGATCGATTCGCCTTCGTCGGTAAAAGTGTCACGCTGCAAAGCGATGCCAGGAATGCGCTGAAGGGCTTCGCCTAAGTTTACGTCCGCAAACTCAGCGATGTCTTGAGCCACGATCGAATCACGCGTGCTGGTCGAATCTCGCTTGAGACGGAGGTTCTCAGCCAAGCTTGAGCGGTAACCTTCAACGACAACCGTATCCAGAGTTTTGTCGGCTTCCTCTGTATCGGTTTCTTGCGCGAACGCCGGTGCGTATAGCAACGACCCACCTATAACTAAAGCGGATACACCCGCTTTCAGGAGCCCTCGACTCGCAGCTTTGCTGGTATCATTGCGACTACGGTTATTCATCCTCGTTCCCTCCAAGGTTTATGTTCCTAACCTAACGGTTCGATTTACTTCTGTAGGGCATCCTGAAACGCGCCCAATTTCGCAGAACCAGGTTTCGTTTACACAAGTGCAATCCAGTGATAAAGCCAATTTTTGAAAAATGGGGGTGTTTTTCCACAATGTAGCCAATTGGCATCAGTCCAATTATGAAAATTGGTTTTATTAATCTGAGGGTTTGCTAAGGGGATGGAAACGGGCATGAGGCTTACATTATGCGAGTTCACCGTGAGGGCGATGCGTAAAGTCCCTGATTTGAGCTGAGCCGTGTTTGCAATGATGAAGGGCTGCTTCTTGAGCCCAATGAATGAAAGATAGTTATGTCGAGTTTGAATACGGGGAGCGGCCAGAGCGGCCAAACTAAGAGCCATGTTGCCGATATCGTTGTCTATGGAGCCACATCGGCTGGAATCGCAACTGCGGTTCAAGCGGCGAGGTCCGGGCTAAGCGTTATCTTATTGTCCCCCACTGAGCATATCGGTGCGATGCAGTCTGAAGGTCTAACATGGGTCGATTTTGGTTATAAAACGGGGATTGGCGGTATCCCTCGCGAATACTATCGCAGAATGAAGGCGCATTATGATAGCCGCGCCAATTGGCGCTTCTCGGAAAAAGAAGACTACCCGTTCATCCACCATCGCGATGACTGTATGTGGCAATTAGAGCCTCACGTCGCCGAACAGGTCTTTGAGCGTATGCTTGCAGAGTGCGGAATTGAGGTGAAACGAGGCGAACTTCTCAATCGCGATAACGGCGTCGTCAAAGACGGTGCCAAGATCAACTCGATTGAGACGCTAAACCAGAACGTTTATGCCGCTCAGGTGTTCATAGATGCGACTTTTGAGGGAGATCTCCTCTCTTCGGCCGGAGTTTCCTACACAGTTGGACGAGAGGGCAATGACAAATACGGTGAGACCATAAATGGGGTCCAGTTGGAGAACGCCCATTCGCACCAATTCGAAGCCGACATCTCCGCCTATATTGTGCCCGGAGATCCAAGCAGCGGCTTGCTTCCAAATGTCCACGGCGACGACCCTGGCCGACAAGGTGAGGGCGACCGGCGCTTGCAGGCCTACAACTTTAGAATTTGCATGACGCAAGTGGAAGAAAACCGCGTCCCTTTTCCAAAGCCCGACGACTATGATCCACTAAACTACGAGATTCTGGGCCGCTACCTCGATGCCGGATTCAGAAACCTGTATCGAAAATTCGACCCCGTTCCAAACGGCAAAACTGACACGAATAATTTTGGTGCGTTCTCCACTGACTTCATTGGTGAAAATTACGATTACCCCGAAGCTACTTATGAGCGCCGAGAGGAAATCTACCTCGCCCATAAGAACTATACTCAAGGCCTGCTTTGGTATCTCGCAAATGATCCAAGGGTTCCTGAAGAGGTGCGTGCGCGAATGAGCCGTTGGGGGCTGTGCAGGGACGAATATCTCGACAATGATCACTGGCCGCGCCAGCTCTATATCCGAGAAGCGCGACGTATGGTGTCGGACTTTGTCATCACCGAGCTACATATTCGGCGCATCTTGCCGTCGCCGCGGCCAATATGTATCGGCACGCACAATATGGATTCCCATCACGCCCAGAGATATGTCGACGCGGACGGGTATGTGCGAAACGAAGGGGACGTTCAGGTCAGTCCAGGCGGTCCATACCCCATCGATTTTGGAGCGATGACGCCAAAAAAGGAGGAGGTTTCGAATCTCTTGGTTGTCGCTGCTCTTTCGGCGTCGCACATTGCTTATGGTTCTGTTCGAATGGAGCCGGTTTTTATGGCGATTGGGCAGGCTGCAGCGCTGGCCGCTTCAATTGCCATATCGGATAATGTGTGTGTTCAAGATGTAAGCTATCCAAAGCTGAAAGACGCCCTTGTTTCTAAAGGGCAAATATTGGAAATGCCGAACAATTGGGACTGGCGAGCAGATTGGCCTGGCAGGGACTCTAACCCAAATAGTCAGCCGACGGCGGAACAACTAGAATGGCCGAATTCGACCACTTCCTAATCGGTTGAAACGGGAAGGGCCAGGGCGAGACGATTTAATGGTCGTCTTCGCCAGTTCCATCATCGACCTCAAGCTGAACTTGAACCGAAATCGGTTGAGCAGGGCCAGCCCTAGCGATGCGCTGAAATAGAATTTCGGCTGCCTTTTTGCCAATCTCTTCAGGGTTTTCGTAGGCCATGACGATGCGATTGCCTTGGGGGCCGTCAACGGGTTGGTGAACCACAGCACAGATGCGTGGAAGCTCTATATTGGGATCTCTACTGACAAGGGAGTCCAAGTCGCGGCTGAGCCGCTCTGCAACATCTCCATTGATCGCAAATAGGCCATCAACGGGGTCATTTTGGAGGCGGTCTGTTAGGCGCCTCAATTGCTTTGAGCGGTTATTCAATCTTTTTCTAGAAGGAGAGAAGTCAGCATATACATCATGCCAAATGGCGACAGAGTCAGCCGGAAGACCGCGCTCGGCGGCCGCGCGTACCGCACCGTCAATGCGGTCGCGAACAGTGGTAACCTCGAACTCTCGGTGCGGCAGTATCGCGACACGGCTGCAGCCTTGATCGAACAGTGTTCCGCAAATTGAGTGCCCCAGTTCTTCGTCTGCATACGTCACCTTGTCGGTCGCAAGATTGGGAAAAAACCTATCAATCAAAACAATCGGTACGCCTTCAGACACGAGCTTGCTGTAAATGCGCGGAGCTGAATAACCGGGTCCCGGATAGACGACAATGCCATCTGCTCCGTCTCGTAAGGCGCGATCTAGCATTTGGCTTTCTGATCCAAGCCCTTCAAAGCTTCCCAAAAGCCGCAATTGACCATTGGCCTCGTTGGTCGCTCGGCTAAGACCGGTAAAGCAACGGAATAAAGAAGGGTGAGCTGGCACCGCCGCTAATAACGCGATTGTGGGCCCCTTAGGTGTGTTGCCTTTGACGACGCTAGGGTCTTGTACAAACGTACCGCGCCCTTGTTCGCGCGAAATCCAACCATCAAATTCAAGCTTTTGAAGCGCCTTCGTGATGGTTGTGCGCGAAACACCAAACTCATCTCCCAGCTGGCGTTCCGGGGTTAAACGATCGCCCGTCTTGAGTTCGCCAGACCGAATACGCTCCAAAATAGTCGTAACGACACGATCCTGAAGTGTTTGTTCGTCAGATTGTGAATTCTCATCCATCAGGCTCTATCTCATGCCAAAGGTAGTGTGTCCAATCATGACCTATAGGCAACATTTATTAAAATTGGGTGCGAATGGATAAGATCAATCCTTGACAGTTGGGGTTCGTGTGTGAGAACGCCTAAACCAAAGGATGTATCCAATTTGCTGAATGGCTTCGTGCTCGGAGTTATTGCTAAGTCCAATTTGGTGGTAAGAGATGCGCAATCGTTGAGTCGGGGAGGGCCGCAATGTTTAAATCGCCATTTGCAAAGCGCACGTGCTCCATCGCGATCGGCGCGGCTGTGTTCGTTACGCTGCTTGCGGTTCACGGATGCTCGCCTCAATCTCCAAGCCAAGAGGCTCCAGTAGACGAAGTACTAACCGGCGATGAAGGGGTTCTGGTCAGATATCTCGTCCCGCAATGGGCATCATCATCAGATCGCCGCGTTGACCGTCAAATAGCTTTTCAATCGGTTATTGATACATTTAATTCCGATCCCAACGGCGCGCGAGTTGAGGAAATCACAGGCGTCGTAAACCAAGCTTCTGTCGCTCAAGCGATAGGCGAAGGCGCCGTCGACGCTGTTTGGATCAATACTCAATGGTATGTTTCATTGGTTTCAGGCGGGCTGTTGGCGGACATCGACCAATATGTCTCCGATGAAGAGCTCTTTGACTATTTTGATTGGACGCTAACAGCGCTGCGGTCGGTAGATGGAACGCTTGGTTGCCTTTGGCACAATACCGATACGCCTTTGCTATTCTATAATTCCCGCCGTGTTCGAGAACCTCCGAAGACCTGGACTGAGTTAAGGCAGATCGCACGCCAGGTTCGCTCCGAAACCGGAAAATACGGGATGAGTTATCCGCTTCGGCATTGGTCTCAATTTAATATGGGACTGTTCAAAGCAGCAGGCGGTGACATTGTTGATGACACCGGTCGCCCAATTTTGTTCGAGGGGGAGAACCGCGCCTTACTCGCCGAAATGCTAGATTTCTACGCTGAGCTGCTAGCCGATGATTTAATTCCTGCCCAAAACGCGACCGCCAGTCACGCAGATCACTTACCAGGTGTTTATGCTGATGACGTTTATATGTTTGTCTCGAATTCGAATGCCAAGATACGTTCCCTCGAGCCAAACCTGCCGCCAAACGAGATAGACGACTGGCGCGCAGCACCAATCCCAATGCCGGACGCCTTGGATGCAGGAAAATATGTTGCAGGGGGCTGGCTCATTTGTCCCGTTCGCAATGCGCAAAATCCCGAACGCGAAGCTGCCGCCGTGGCTTGGGCGCTCCACGCAACCGGCGCGAGGGCGAACACGACGACAAACAAAGCAGGCGCCTGGCTGCCAACGCGTCGATCCGCTTACGATGTCGATCCGTTCTTCAAGTCAGACCCGATCCAGCAAACCGCTTCAAGCGCTCTTGATCAAGGCGGCTGGCCTGAGCCTTTTGTGCCCATATATCCAACCATAAGCGCCGCGCTCAACAAAGCGATGTCAAAGATCGGATCCGGACAGGCTACGACCGAACAAGCCTTGAACGAGGCAGAAGCGGAGATTTTCCGCCAGTATGAGGCGGTTCGATGAAAAGCTGCTCTGCGGTTCGTGGGTTTATAAGCTCCTTTGTGAATGGTCCTTGGCCCTGGCTAATTCCGGCGCTCGGGGTGTTGCTGCTATTTCGCGGATACCCATTGGGCAATCAGTTTTGGCTCGCAATGACGGATATGAAAATCGCATCCGGCGATGCATCTTTTGTCGGGTTTGAGAATTTCAGTTTCCTATTCTCAGACCCTAATTACTTGACCGCGCTCGGGTTTACGATCCTCTTCACTTCCTTTTCAGTGTTTGGCAGTTTCGTACTTGGATTTGGCCTGGCTCTTATGCTGAACCGCCGAATGACCGGGCGTGTCATTTACCGCATGGGAATTCTCACCACGTGGGCGATTTCAAGCCTAATCGTCGGTTACATCTGGCGTCTCATGCTGAATGAGAGTTCCGCAGGAGTCCTCAACGGTTTGCTTGAGCCATTCGGTATCGGTCCTGTGCCTTGGTTATCTGACCCGAATATGGCGCAGGTTTCTGTCATCGTAGCTGACATCTGGCGATCTACTGGGTTCACCATGATCTTCATGTTGGGCGGGTTGCAAACGCTGCCGAGCGAAGTGCTCGAGGCCGCAAAAATGGACGGCGCAAAAGGTTGGCAGACACTGCTCTATATTGTGATGCCGCTGCTGAAACCTCTCATCGCCGTTGCGCTGATCTTCTCTACGATCGCGACCTTTAATGTTTATGAGTTGGTCTTGGCCTTGTCGTCAGGTGGACCAGGAAACGCCACGTCCACGGTCGGCTTTGAGATGTATCGCACAGCTTTCGGCGACTCAATGAATGCGGGCCTGGGTCTGATTGGGCGAGGGGCGGCAATGGGCGTTTCCATGTTCCTCGTCACCTTGATGTTTGCTTTGATTTACATTCGCGCGGGGGTCTTTGCACGTGACTTGGATTAATGCCGCCGATAACGCAGACGAAAAGCGCAAAGGGTTTTCTTTCTCGATGCTGAGGAAGAAACTCAAGCCAGCATATTATCATGTCTGGGCGATCGCAGCTTTCACTGTTTTCGTCTATCCGCTGGTATGGCTTACAGCAGCGTCACTAAAGCAAAATTGGGAAATCTACAGAGAGCCGTTATCACTTACGTCGAGCGCGCCCACACTAGACGCATATGTCGAGCTCTTCAGGACAACGCCGTTTCTGCTATATACTTTAAACTCGCTTCTTTATGCCGCCGCCGGAGCGATGGTCTCGATCGGCTTCGGTATCGTAACGGCCTACGGCTTCTCGCGTCACAAATTTCCGCAGAGAAAAACGCTTATGATCGCGATCCTAGCTGCCCAGCTTATGCCGGGTTTGATTGCGGCAATTCCGACTTATCTTTTGATGCGCGAAATCGGCCTGCTAGATTCTCGGTTTGGATTAATCCTCCTATACGGGGCGCTCTCAATCCCATTTGCTGTTTGGGTCTTAAAGGGGCACTTCGATACGATCCCAACGGAGCTTGACGATAGCGCGCGCATGGACGGTGCATCTAAGCTGCGAACCTTGTTACAAATCCATTGCCCGCTTCTCTTACCCGGAATTTCATCGCTCTTTTTGATCCTGTTTGTTCAAAAATGGAGCGAGTTTGCACTTGTCTCAGTGCTCCTGCGGGATCCAGACAAATACCCACTCAGCGTTGGGACCTATTTGTTGCTTGGCGCAGACGAGAGCGATTTTCGCCTGATGGCCGCGGCAAGTCTCGTCAACATCATTCCAATTCTCACGCTCTTTGTGTTCCTCCAGCGATATCTCGTCGCCGGACTCACAAAAGGAGCCGTGAAGTAAAACGATAATCAGTGAGGTGAATTCTATGACTTTGAGTGTTCTTGCAGATCCGGCGCCTGACGCCCGGCGTAAGGTTTCCGCCTCGCAATTGATGAAGCGGCTTTCGACAGAGGCCGTGAACTATACCCACAGCGATCGAAGCTTTTCTCCATTCTGGTCAAACATTGGTCTGACCTTTGGCGCCAATTGCGGGATCGACCAGGTGCATTTTCACTATAATCGTCAAACGGTGACGACAGCTGGAGATGCATTCGGTTTCGCCGAACCGGCTCACATTCGCCAGGCAAGTGTGCTTTCCGTCAAGGATGCCGTCTTGTCGGTCGCATTCTTCGCAACCGACGCGTTCTTAATCGAAGCCAAAAAAGAGATTACTCTTGGGCTGCTAAGCGATGCGCTGTTTAGGAAGGTGCGCGAAGAAATCGACGGCTCAGGCAATCAATTCATTCACTCGATGATGAAGAATGTCGACCCGCGCGATCCTGACCCTGAGGTCCCAGTTCTGCTGTCAGTGCGTGTATTAAATGGTGCCATCGTCGATGGAATACTTGTTCCGGATCAAGATGGGGTCGCGCGCGCCGCATTTCACTTCGATTTGCTGACGATTGATAAAGATCATGCAAGACGAACGTTATTAGACGCGCCAAATTCGATCGAAGAAGCCGAATCGCGAGCGGAGCGCTGGCTGGAAGAGGCTCTAAACGGGCTCGAACTATATCCTGAAAGTGATTATGAGGCAGAGGTGCTCGGACGGGCCGTCCTGACATTATTGTTCAACACGGTTGCCGCGCCGGGACTATTAGAAGGTCGGCTCGCTTCCTTTCCCTCGAGAGGTGGATACCCAACGCACTTTCTATGGGATGCGCTATTCCATATGCTCGCATTGGAGCACATGCAGCCCAAACTCGCCGAAGATGCGCTTCTAATTCTATCGGACACCATTCGCCCAGATGGACTCATGGCGCATTTTGTCTGTGCGACTTGGGTTCGACCAGATGCCTCGCAGCCACCTTTGTTTGGTTGGGCTGCTGAACGACTGGTCAAGCAAACAGGAAATGTTGATCTCGCTAAAGAGGTGCTGTCGGCGATAAAGCTAAACACGCAGTGGTGGCTATCACAGCGAATGACATCGACCGGACTCATTGCTTGCTTTGACCCTTATGAAACCGGGTGGGATGACACGCCGCGCTTAGATGATGGTCCGATTGTAGCAACGGACATGAACAGCTATCTGTTGATGCAAATGCGCAGCGCGGCGCGTTTGGCGACATTTGCGGGAATGAGTGACGAAGCGCGCCATCTTAACGCCCAAGCAGACGAATTTGCCGCCCTTATGGTCGAGGTTTTGTTTGACGAAGAAAGCGGTCGTTTCCACGATCTGCGGATCGAAACCGGCAAAAAAACCGATATGCTTTCGCCAGCGATCTTCCTCCCGCTGCTTGGCGATGTGCCATTGGAACTCGAAACTCAGAAAAAAATGGTCACCAAGTATCTCTTCGATAAGCAAAGACTATTTGGACATATTCCCTTCCCAAGCGTTGCTTATGACGATCCTGCCTATGATCAAAAACAAATGTGGCGTGGGCCAATGTGGCTGCCAATCTCATGGCTGTTGCTGGAGCTGTTAGAGAAACTCGGTTTTGATGATGAGCTTTCGCAATGCGAAAAACGACTTTACGAAATCGTTCTCGAAGATGGCGACCTCTATGAATATTTCGACAGCCAAACAGGAGGTGGATTGGGCTATCCCCAACAAGGGTGGACCGCGGCGATCTTTATTAGGTTGCATCTGATCCTGGCGGGGCAAGCGAGCCTATAGCGACAGAGCTGCAACGTATGGATTATGCGGCAAGAGATAGCTGAAATCTGAACCGAGACTATTCACCTCGAAGAGAAATATTATATGTCGGACCTTAAAATCACAGGCCTTACAAAAAGCTTTGACAAGCTCGAGGTTATTCCGCCCCTGGATCTATATGTTCCTGATGGAAGCTTTACCGTGCTTGTGGGGCCCTCAGGATGTGGCAAGTCTACGTTGCTCAGGATGATTGCTGGACTTGAGGAACCAAGTTCCGGACAGCTGGAGTTGAATGGCAAGGATATTACTCAAGCTGAACCATCTGAACGGGAGATCGCAATGGTCTTCCAATCTTATGCGCTCTACCCGCATATGAGTGTAGAGAGAAACATCGAATTTGGATTGAAGCTTGCTCGCGTTGATGTTGCAGAACGAAAGCGAAGGATTTCTGAGGCTGCGCGCATGCTGCAATTGGAGCAGCTCTTGGAACGCAAGCCAGCCGCTCTTTCTGGTGGTCAAAGACAGCGTGTTGCCATCGGGCGGGCCATCGTACGCGACCCGAAAGTGTTCCTGTTCGATGAGCCATTGTCGAACCTAGACGCGGCCTTGCGCGCAAAAATGCGCGTTGAACTCGCCGAGCTTCATGCGCGCCTTGGTACAACCATGATCTATGTAACCCATGATCAAACCGAAGCCATGACGCTCGCTGATCAAATTGTCATAATGAACAAAGGCAAGATCGAGCAAATGGGAAGCCCGATCGAAGCCTATGATCGACCGGCGACAAGATTTGTCGCCGAATTTCTCGGCGCGCCGCGTATGAATGTGAGCGAACAAGCAAAGGCAAAATCTTCCGGGGCGTTTGCGCTGGGGCTGCGGCCCGAAGACATTAGCATTGTCGAGCGACAGAGCGAAAATACTTGGCAAGGCCGCGTAAGGTTCCTCGAGCGCCTTGGTGCTGAGACGATCATCTACACCGACACAGATGGATTTGGAGATTTGGTCGTGCGCGCGAAAAGTGATGTGCAAATATCTCCAAACGAATTGGTTCACATTCTGCCGGATCTTTCAAAAGCTCACCGGTTTGGAGCAGACGGAAAAAGAATTGAACATTAGGCGCAGGTGGACCTGTTTAAGGGAAAAATTGGTCAGACCAAAAAGGATTGCGCCTCTGAGTTCTGCGCTCGGGCCTGGTTACCAGTTCCACATCGTTCCGTCATATAGTCGTGCGATCGGTAATTGCTTGGGGTTGTAGGGAAATTTCGCTGCAAGCTCTTCGTCGATATCGACGCCAATGCCCGGCGCTTCGCCTGGGTGAAGGTAGCCGTCGCTAAACGAGTAGGCGTGAGGAAAGACCTCGTCTGTCTCTTCTGTGTGGCGCATGTATTCTTGGATCCCAAAATTAGGAACCCATAGATCGAAATGAAGTGCGGCGCCCATGCAAGCCGGGGATAAATCGGTGGCGCCATGGCAGCCCGTGCGCACTTGGTAGAGTGCGGCAAGTCCAGCGATCTGCCTTAAGTGTGTGATCCCTCCGGCATGAACAACTGTGGCCCTAATATAGTCGATCAATTGGTTTTGAATGAGATCTTTGCAGTCATAGATTGAGCTGAAAATTTCTCCGACAGCAAGCGGTGTTGTGGTTTTGTTGCGCACCAGACGAAATGCTTCTTGGTTTTCAACCGGTGTGCAGTCCTCCATCCAAAACAACCGATACGGCTCTAAGGACTGACCCAGTCTTCCCGCTTCGATCGGCGTCAAGCGGTGGTGGACATCATGCAAGAGCTCTACATTGTCACCGTGCTCATTGCGAATCCGATCAAATAGCTTCGGTGCAAAGTTCAGATATGTGGATGTGTTCCAGAGGGTCTCTGCAGGAAGCGTGGCGTCGGCCGGTTCATAGTGCAGCTTCCCGCGCCCGACGCCATAAGCGCCTTTTACACCGGGAATGCCTGATTGGGCGCGAACGGCCTTATAGCCCATTTCGATATAGCGCCCGACTTCATCAGAGGTTTCTTGAATATCGGCGCCATTCGCATGGCCGTACACCATGACACCGTCGCGCGAGGCGCCCCCCAATAGTTGATAAACTGGCATACCCGCAGCTTTACCCTTAATGTCCCAAAGGGCTGTGTCGACCGCTGCGATTGCGGTCATCTTGACCGGGCCTCTGCGCCAATACGCGCCCCGATAAAGCAGTTGCCAAATGTCCTCGATGCGCGAAGCATCCTTCCCGATGAGGAGGGGGACAACGTGCTCCTCAAGATATGCAACAACCGCTTTTTCGCGGCCGTTCAGGGTGGCATCACCAATACCATGCAAGCCCTGATCGGTGACAATTTTCAAGGTTACGAAGTTTCGGCCAGGACAGGTCACGATGACCTTTACTGATGCAATCTTCACAGCTCTGTTCTCCGTAATATTCGTCAAATCGCTCTTGACGGAAGACAATTGGTCTGTCAATGGGGAAATATTTGGCCAGACCAAAAACGTGTCGCCGTGTAGCGAGGATCGCCGAATGACTGACCGACTGTATCAACAGATCGCGAGACAAATTGAAGCCCAGCTATCTAAAGGGCTTTGGAAGATCGGGGACAGATTGCCTGCCGAACGAGAGCTCGCACAGCGCTTCTCTGTAAGCCGACAAACCATCAGAGAAGCAGTTATCGCCCTGGAAGTAGACGGCGTCTTGGAAGTCGTTCCTGGATCCGGCGTTTACGTGCGTTCAATCCATGCGAAGTTGGAGCTCACAGTCAATGCGCAGATGAGCGCCTTCGAAATTTTGGAGGCGCGGGCGCTCTTTGAAGGCGAGTCGGCGGCCCTGGCGGCCAGAAACACTGATGACGATCAGATCTTAGAGCTCGAAGAATTGCTGGAGCAAATGCGCGAAACTCTAAAGCAGGATGTGGAACTCTCTGAAAACGTCGACCGCAAGTTTCACACCGCAATAGCCAAAGCAACGAACAACTCCGCGGTCCAATCAGTCGTTGAGTCACTTTGGAGCGCGCAAGCACAATCAAAACAAGCTGCGCGCCTTTTTGAGCGCGCACGAACCAGTGGCATCGAACCAAGAATGGAAGAGCACGAAGCCATTCTGATAGCGATTAAAGACCATGATCCGGTTGAGGCCAGACGCGCTATGCGGGCCCATCTAAGCGGTGTGATTGATGCCATTTTGCGCGCCACCGAAGTTGAAGCTTTGGAACAGATTCGCGCAAAAAGCGCGGCCACAAAACAGCGATACGCATTGGAAGAAGATGAATGAGAGACTTAATAACTCTACATGAGGACAGACTGTTTCCGGTCGAGCCTGCGGCTCGTGAAGTGGCGCGTCGTCTCTACAATGAGATTAAAGATAGACCGATAATTAGTCCGCATGGTCACACTAACCCGTCCTGGTTCGCCGACAATGAGAACTTTCCAAATCCAGCCGAATTGCTGATTATTCCAGACCATTACGTTTTCCGAATGCTCTACTCCCAAGGCATTCCATTAGAGGCCTTAGGGATACCTCACGCTGGAGGGCCGTCTGACGAGGCTGTCAAACCGGATCCGCGAGAAATCTGGCGGCTTTTCGCCCGCCATTTTTATCTTTTTAGAGGCACGCCATCTTCAATGTGGCTTAACTGGGTGTTTCGAGAAGTCTTTGGCCTCGAGCAACGATTGTCGGAAGAAACAGCAGACACGTATTATGATAGAATAGATCAGCTGGTTCAAACCGATGAGTTCAAACCACGCGCATTGATGGACCGGTTCAACATCGAAGTGATTGCAACGACAGAAGATCCACTCGATCCTCTAGATCATCACGCAAAACTAAAATCTGAAGGTTGGGGGCACAGAGTGCTGACCGCTTACAGACCAGATAACGTCGTTGATCCAGAGTACGAAAACTTTAGTCAAAATCTCGATCGCCTGGGGGAGATGAGTGGTTTCGATACGAGGCAGTATGACGGATATCTAAATGCGCTCGCCGAGAGACGGGTCCATTTCAAAAATCATGGTGCAACCTCCTCAGATCACGGCCACCCCACGGCCTTTACCGCAGACCTTAGCCACACAGAAGCTAAAGACCTATTCGCGCGCGTCAGGCACGGCAAAGCAACTCCCGAAGACGCCGAACTTTTCAGAGGCCACATGCTCACCGAAATGGCGCGTATGAGCGTGGCGGATGGCTTGGTGATGCAAATACATCCTGGGAGCTATCGAAATCACAACGGTTTGATCCTGAGTAAATTTGGTCGCGACAAAGGCGCCGATATCCCAACAGCGACCGATTATGTACGTGCCCTTAAACCACTGCTGAACAAGTATGGGAATAATCCGGCATTTAGCCTCATCATCTTTACCTTGGATGAAACAAGCTACTCGCGCGAGCTTGCCCCGCTCGCGGGGCACTACCCGTGTTTAAAACTTGGTCCAGCCTGGTGGTTCCATGACAGCCCTGAGGGCATGAGACGATTTCGCGAGCAAGTCACAGAAACAGCCGGCTTCTACAATACGGTCGGGTTTAATGATGACACTCGCGCCTTTTTGTCTATTCCCGCGCGCCATGATGTCGCTCGCAGATGCGATTGCGCCTTCCTAGCGCGCCTCGTCGTCGAGCACCGGCTTGATGAAGATGAAGCACTCCAAGTCGCCACTGACTTGACCTACAATCTCGTCAAGCAGGCCTATAAATTATGATCCGGTCAGATCTTACTGAAACCATGGAGCGACTTCATCCAGGTTTGCTGGGCGCAATGGAGCCTGCCTTGTCTCCCCCACTCTACGACCGATCAGGTAGGTCTAAAGTGGTGCATATCGGCGTTGGAGCATTTCATCGCGCGCACCAAGCGTTTTATTTTGACCGCTTGCTTCGAGCAGGGCAGAGGGGCTGGACGATTGTTGGTGCCTCGCTTCGAACCCCGAAATCGGGCAACCAACTCAATCCTCAATCTGGCCTGTATACGCTAAAAGAGATCGATGGGGAAAACACCAAGCATACCGTAATCGGATCGGTTCGAGAGGTCATTGATGCATTCGAAAACGCCGATAAGCTGATCGAAGCAATCGCGTCACCTTCCACCCAATTGGTCACGCTCACGATCACTGAAAAAGGCTACTGCTTGGATCCGTCCAAAGGCGAGCTCAACTTAGACCATCCAGATGTTCGCCGCGACTTGGATAATCCAAAGCATCCAGTTTCAGCGCCAGGTTTTCTCGTAGCAGGCCTGGCAAAGCGAAAAGCTTCGAATGGACCTGGGCTCACGATTTTATCCTGCGATAACTTACCGGGAAATGGTGAGCTGACGGAGCGGGCCATTTTGAGCTTTGCCGAAAAGCTCGATAGCAAGCTCGTAGACTGGATCGAGGCAAACGTTTCATTCCCATCTTCAATGGTTGATCGCATAACACCGGCAACACCGCCGGCAGCTTTGGAAACGCTTTCATCAGAGTTCGGGATTCTAGATGAGGCATTGGTCGAAACGGAACCGTTTCATCAATGGGTCATCGAAGACTGGTTTGCCGGTGAGCGGCCGCCTTTGGATCAAGTTGGCGTGCAGTTTACCGATAATGTCGCCGGTTGGGAAAAGGCGAAGCTGCGAATGCTCAATGGTGCGCATTCGGCAATTGCATATCTTGGCGGACTATCTGAACTGAATTTCGTCCACAATGTCGTCAACGCTCCTCCATTCGAAAATTACATCAACCATTTGTGGAATGAGCTTGAAACGACTGTGCCGCTCATAGAAGGTTTTGAACCTGCAAATTACCGTCGCGACTTACTCGGCAGATTCTCAAACAGGGCGCTTCGCCACCAAATCTATCAAATCGCGATGGACGGTAGCCAAAAACTACCTCAGCGTTTGATCGAGCCATTCGTAGAAAGACTGGCCAACGCTCGCCAGTCACCCGCGATCGCTTTAGCTATCGCAGCTTGGATGCGCTGGCAGTTTGCGCAAACTCTGAACGGTACTGCTTATGAGGTTCAAGATCCCTTAGCCTCGGAGCTGTCCCAAATCGTGAGCTATCCGGAAACAGATGCCCAGGCGATCGTGTCCGGCTTTACCAAGACCGCCGTCTTTGCGGGCATAGGCCAGGCGCATGTCGATACCTTCGTAGAGCACGTAACGTTGGCACTGAAACATATTATGGGCCATCCGGCGATCCATACTCAAGCGGATATCGCGCAGCTACTACAATTCAGATTTTGAAACGAAAAGCAGATGTCGAACTTTTCCATGATCGACCCATTTCGCACGGTTGTCATTCAGGGCATGCAATGATGGATTACGCATTACTGAACGACGTCCGTCATTGGATGATGGAAAAGGCGCTTCCATTCTGGTCGACGCACGGCCCCGATTGCGCGCATGGCGGTTTTATTGAAGAGCTGAGTTTTGATGGCTTGGACGCGAAAGCGTCCTTCAAGCGAACCCGCGTCACGTGTCGCCAAATCTACGTATTCTCACACGCAAAACAATTGGGCTGGTCTGGCGCAGACGATTTGATTGAGCATGGTGTGGCTTACCTTACAGAACGCGCTTGGATGTCTGACGACCATGGATTTGCGCGTACACTTACGCGTCAAAGTCATGTCCTGGATCCAACCCCAGATTTGTACGATCACGCTTTTGCAGTCTTTGCGTTTGCTTGGGCTTATAGAGCGACCGGCAAGAGTGGGTATCGTCAGTGGCTGTACAAAGTTTTCGATTTTATCCAGTCCAAATTCCAAGTTTCAGATGCACCAGGGTTTTGGCACCACTTACCACCAACAGGATTTCGGCAACAAAATCCGCACATGCATTTGCTGGAAGCATGTCTGATCGCATTCGAAGCGACCGGTGATGAACGATATAGAGAATGCTGCGCAAAAATCGTTGCACTGTTTGAGGATCACTTCTTCGATTTAAGAACTGGGGCGCTCGGTGAGTATTTTTCTAAGGATTTATCTGTGCCGGCCGCAGACGAAGGCCAAATTGTAGAACCAGGACATCAGTTTGAGTGGGTCTGGTTGCTGCACCAGGCTTCTAAACTAATGGATCGGCAGTTTGTCGATCCCATGCGTGCTCTTTTCGCATCTGCCGAAGAACGCGGAATAGGGGGGCATGGCGGCGTGTTGAACAAGATGAAGCGTCGCGGTGAAATCTTGGATGGTGGGTCCCGATGTTGGCCCAACACAGAACGACTGAAAGGCGCGATCGCACTCGCCGAGATCGGCGACCAGCATGCGTACAAAACGATCGATCAAACGACGCGGATGTTAATGACGCGATATATATCTGGATTAAGTGAAGTCAGCATTCCTGCCGGAGCTTGGAATGACGCTATCGACAAACATGGTCGAGCGACGTCCTCAACAATTCCAGCCTCTACCTTTTATCACATTTTCTTAGCCTTCGCCGAGCTGATGAGGCTCGCAGGTGCGTTGCCGTCGGTGGAAACTAAATTCCTAAGTGGGGCAGGGCTTAAAGCTTCTGAGCGAGCCAAAGAAAACCCGGTAACGCAAAAAAACAATGCACCAGCTTGAATAAGAGGGAATAATGTCGAAAATTCTTCTTGGCGCTATTGAGGCGGGCGGTACGAAAATCTTGTGTGCGCTGGCAAATGAGAACCGAACGATATTGAGAGAGATAAGGATCGCTACCGCCGATCCAACCGAAACTCTGGCAAATATGCGCCGGTTCTTTCACAACGCGGAACAAGAGCTCGGAAAAATCGCGGCAGTTGGTGTGGGAACGTTCGGACCGATCGATCTCGATCCACGGTCTGGTTCATTCGGGTATATCACAGACACCCCCAAAACCGCCTGGCGAGGTGTAGATTTCAGAGACGCCATTCAGCAAATTTGCGACGCGCCCGTTATGATCGATACAGACGTAAATGCCGCAGCTCTCGGAGAAAGCACTCATGGAGCCGGTCAGGATGTGGACACGATGTGTTACGTAACGATCGGGACGGGAATTGGCGTAGGTGTCATCAAAAATAAAGCGATTGTCGACGTCTCCCCAAATATCGAAGCAGGACATATTCGTATCGCACGTCACCCTCTCGATAATTTTATAGGCGTTTGTCCGTTTCACGGCGATTGTCTTGAGGGTTTGGCGAGTGGTCCATCCTTAAATGAACGTTGGGGAAGCGCGCCTGAGGCTCTGCCTGATCATCATGAGGCATGGGACATTCAGGCGTTTTACATTGCTCAGCTTTGTCTAAATCTTTCCTACATCCTTCGACCAGATCGAATAATTATCGGTGGTGGAGTTATGAGTCGCGAGATCCTCCTCGACAAAATTCGAATATCATTCAGCGAGCAGACCGCAGGTTATTCACTTGGACGTGCGCGCGACCTTGAGGCCTACATTGTGACCCCGAACCTCCACTCGCCATCGTCCGGCTTGATAGGGGCTCTGGAAATGGCTTGGGGGTATCAAAAAACGATGAAAACTTGACTGAATCACCTCTGCGTGGGCTCTTCAAATATTAATATCGAGACAGTCCGTGAACCAGACACAATGCTGCGCTCGTCTGACCTCGGCGGCACCAGATATCGTCATTATCCCCGGGGCGGTTTCTTCCTAATACCAAACATAAAGAATCTAGACCCAGCTGAACGAAAACCGACAACGGCTTGTAGACAGCACTACTCAGGTAGATCGTATTCGGCACTCGTCGCTCGCTCTATCCGACGTCTCATCCCGAGCGTCAGGCCTTTGCGAATAAAGGGATAATAGGCGAAATCCGCTTCGCTATCTTTGGCACCACGCTTCAACCATTCATCGCCCAAGCGCTTAATCTCATCCAGACTTTTATCTTTGTGAACTTCATAGTCATATCTGGCGCGCGTAAAGACGTTCCCGAACGCCGAAAGTGCCTCTGGCACTTCTTCGATTTTGAAGTAACCAGCGTAGCGTGATTGGCCAATCCTGACTATCTCGTCTCTTGAAGCCGTTGGTAAGGTGTTCCAAAGCTTGGAGTAATTGTGCGATCGTCCAAATTGCACGCCATCTAGAAGCAAGTTTGCTTTTAGAAGTATTTCAAACCCGAGTATTCCTAAGTGCGCTGATGCGTCTGATCTCACACTCGTTAACTCTGACAAAATTTCGGAGTCGTGGACCCTGTCCATCGCGGAATAGTACATTCGCTCGATAAGTTCGGAATTAGTCACCGGTATAGCTCCTGGACACACTATTCTGCGATCTGCACCTTTTTCAGCACTTGAATTTGTTCATCATATGTTCAATTTATAGTTTATGCAAAGTTGCGGTGATTTAAGTGACCAAAAAGCACCAAACTCCAGACCCGATGAACGGCCTTTTTCATGGCGACAGGCCGATAGAGAGTATAGGCGAAGACAGACTTGGCTTCGAGGAATCGGCTAGACATATAGCGCGCGCTTTAGTGGAGATGTCGTCGACCGAAGGCTTCGTAATTGGCGTGGAGGGCGAATGGGGATCGGGCAAAACGAGTTTTATAAACTTGGTTTGTAACTCATTTCCGCACGACTCTATGCCTGAGATTATCCGGTTTTCGCCCTGGTTGATAAGCTCCCGAGACGTGCTTTTGGACGAGCTATTTGGTGAGCTGTCTGTGGCTGTTTCCAAGATCGAAGGTCACGTGATCGAAAGCAAGGAAGCCAAGCTTGCAAATTCAATGCGGCGGTTCGCAGGTCATTTATCAAAGCTCAGCAAACTCGCATCGGTAGCGGAAGTCTTGGGTTTGCCTTTTGCTGGTCTGCTAGAAAAAACGGCAGCGTCTACGGGAGAAGCAATAGAGTCATTTGCCAGTTCCAGCTCTCTCGATGACGAAAAATCGAAAATTGAGGACGGCCTGAGAGAGCTAGATCGCAAGATCGTAGTTTTCGTAGATGATTTGGATCGCCTGGAACCGGCTGAGGCGGGAGAAATTGTCCGGTTAGTGCGAGCTGTAGCCGATTTTCCCAACGTGGTTTACGTCCTCTGCTATTCGCGCGAAGTGCTCTCTGAAAGCCTCAAGCACTCTCTCTCTTTAGGCGATAAGACTAGCGAAGGTTACTTAGACAAAATAGTCCAAGTCTCATTCGCTGTGCCTAAACCTGAGGAGTTTGAGTTGCGCCGAATGCTTCGTGGCGAATTGTCAATTCTTTTCCCTGAGGTCTTCACTGACGAATTCGTTCCCGACAATGACACTGGTTTCGATAGACTATCGCGAGTGATTGATCTCGAAGGTGGAAAACTCCTGACATCGCCTCGCAGCGTCATGCGATGTGTGAATTCTATGAGGCTCTACGCTTTACCTATCGTCGACCAAATTGATATGGCGGATATGCTTTGGCTGCAGCTAATTCGACTTAGGTCATCCGCCCTGTTCGATTGGGTGCAAAGATACCTTAGCAGCGCTTCGTCAGTCATGCTCGGGACGGGTATTGTCTCTAGAGAGTTCGAACTCGAAAATTTCAATGAATTGTCTGAAATTTTGGACCATCTCCACTGGAGTGAAGAAGATGCGTTGTATCGGATGTCACAGATTTTACCCGGTATTGAGAGGAGGTTTGGGGATAGCGATGAAGAGCTACCGAAGTGGAAATTGTTCGCGAACATAGCGCACGATGAGATATCCAAGCTGGTACGGTCAAAGCGCCTGGGTAGCCCACATCACTACCGCTACTTTTTCGCCTTATCACAACCCAAAGACTCAGTTGGTGATGCCGAAATCAATGCATTTCTAGATCTGTGTAAAACAGATCCAGATCGAGCTGGAGTCGAGTTTCAAAAGCTAGCGGAGATCAAAATTCAAGCTGGGGTTACCTTAGCGGGACTTTTGATCAACCGTTTGCGGATGTCAGTCGAAGACTTACTGTACGAAGCAATTCCAGGAATTTTGATCGCCCTCTCGGCAGGAATGGACCAGGCTGCGTTGACTAGCGGAAAGGGTGATTGGGGCAAATACTGGGTATGGGGTGACGGAACGGCTCTCTTCAAAGACCTGCTAATAAGATTGCCTGACGAAGAAAAAAACGATGTGCTAAAAATCGTGTTCAACGAAGGCACATCGATAGGTTGGTTATCGAGAATTCTCAGAGACGAATTATTTGCGCACGGCGTGGCTGGATCTGAACCTGATCCAGAAGAAAATAGACTATTCAATACTGAGCAACTTGATCTCGTGCGAACATCCATGGTGCGTCGTTTCCGTTCAATGAAAGTCAGTCGCCTAAAATCTACCCCCGGGGTTATGCAGATCTTATATGCTTGGTTGCAAAACGGCGCTGAAGGTGAAGAGCAAGCTAAAACGTGGATCGTGGCAAAAACCCGCACGAACATTGGTCTGTTGGACACGCTGGAACAAATGAAAGGTTGGGGAGCGGTCAACGGCAAAGTTCACTACCCACTGCGGGAACGCGACTTGCAGCACTTTTTTGGTGACAAACTCCCAGATGTGCTGAAACGCCTGAATAAACTCTCGGAACATCGAGATGATAATTTGAGTCATCGAGCCAGCAACTTGTTAAAAGCCTACGAAAAAGGCCGATAAGCGTATTATTGGTATGTCTTCTTTTGCGCACATGAGTGACCTAGGTTGCGAAACTTCTTCCGGTTCCAATTGATTGATCTGGCCCAAAAATTGCGTGTTCTGCCACATGAATGCCGCGACCAACCGAGGGCTATATACGCGCGTTTTGCTATCGAAACCGGGAGAGCTCGGAAACGATAGGCTGCTTATTGGGCGTTCAGTAACTCAAACCGGTGTTCAAAAACAGTCGGAAAAATTATACTTCAAACCTCTCCAAATTTTTGGTTTCGTTCGTTGGCGTGGTGACCGATACGGAACGCAAACATGGCGTGTTGTCGTTGCTCAAGCAGGCTGCCGTGGTGAACGATTAACTCGAATTCCTGGCGTAGACCCCGGCGCACATTTACTGCTTCATGCTTTCGGAAAAACGAGAGCAAAACGTGCGCTTCGCGTGATTGATATGCTCTCCGAAGCGCACGTTTTGCATGAGATCGCTCCTGCCTATTGGCGCCATGTTCACCTGCAAATTTCTAAGAACGAACAGCCCGAGCCGTACGACGCAAAGATGTTCGAAGCGCTTGCGCGGGCGAGGTCTGTCCTA
>JABSPZ010000003.1:0-780 GCA_013213785.1 Henriciella sp.
AGTCACTCCGCCCCAGCACCTCACAGATCATCGCTGACGGTGTTTTCAGGAATGTGCCGACGAGTGGCTCCTGATTTTGAAGGCGTGATTTGAGCGTCAAACCTTGGTTCGCTCCGAAGCCAATGCTGCACCTTCGGAAAGGGTTGCGAGTTTGGCGTAAGCGATTTCAGGATCGACAGCACCGAAACCCGCAAAAGTTCCAAAGCCGCAATCACTGCAGCCAATAACACGGTCCTCCCCAACGATGTCCGTAAAACGCTCAATTCGTTGCGCCACCAGTTTCGGGTGCTCAACAAAGTTCGTCGTTGTATCAATGACGCCTGGCATTAGGATCTTGTCTTCGGGGATTTCGTTCTTGCGGTCTCGAAAAACGGCCCACTCGTGGGCGTGGCGTGGGTTGGCGTTTTCAAAGGATAAGTATCGCGCATTGATCGACATCAGCGTACTGAACACCTTGTCCATCTCGATATCGAGCACGTGCGGTCCTTCATAGTTTCCCCAACAGGCATGGACACGAACTTTGTCGCTCGGGACGTCGCGCAAAGCGTGATTGAGAACCTCAACGTTTACTTCAGCGATCTTGATAAACTCATCATCTGACAGGTCTGAGAAGAGCATCTGCCGGGACAAGGCCAGGTCTGGACAGTCCAACTGAATGTCCAAGCCGGATTCTACAATCGTTTCGTATTCTGTTTTCAGCGCATCGCCGAGCGCCTCGAGATATGCTTCTCGAGTTGGGTAGTGTTGGTTTGGCAAAAACAACGCAACAACCCCCGGCGA
>JABSPZ010000003.1:880-1566 GCA_013213785.1 Henriciella sp.
TCAAACGGTCGGCCCTCGAAATGTACGTAGAGTAGGGCCCCGATAAAGAAGAAGAGGAAATAGATGAAGAAGGCCGCGAACCCCATCATCAAATAGGACTTCTTGGCATCACCAAGCGTCTTAGCCGCCAAGGCACGCTGTACCATCATCTGGTTGGTGCCATAGACGGTGATATGGAACAGAGTCATCGCCACGACCCCCGCCCAAACAGTTGGGGCAACTGAAAAATCAAGATCGGTCCGGATTGGGTTCAACTTTCCATCTGAGGCAAGCGTACTCAGCGCTCCCGATAACGGGCTCACTTCGCCAAGCAGGCCCCAAAGCACCACGCCAGCGCCCGCAAACAGAATGAGCCCTTGCAAAACATCGGTCCAGATAACCGCATTCATGCCTCCGAGCATCGTGTAAACGAGGACGACCAGTGTCATACCGACAATCGCAACCCTAACATCAACGCCCGTCGCAAACGTGATCACGACAGCCGTCGCCGTCAGAATTGAGGCACTGGTAATGGTCTGGGTCAGAAGGAAAATAGCCGACATCGTAGTCCGGGACGCGACCCCGAACCGCCGCTCGAGATACTCATAAATTGAGGCCACGCCGCTATTATAGAAGAAGGGCAGGAAGAGGACGACGACGACGAATATAACGAGGGGATAGTTGATATGAATGGCGAGCGCCGCCAT
>JABSPZ010000026.1 GCA_013213785.1 Henriciella sp.
GAGGCGGCATGAACGCCGCTAAAAACCAACCGTCGATCCTAACATTACGGTTGGGCCAGTCAGATCAGGCAGGCCATAGTCACAACAATTTTTTCTCGTGCATATTTGCGATTATTCCCAGGAACTTTTTTTCGATATGAGCAATCAAGGCCTGCCGTCCACTTTGATATGTGGGGCCAGACGACAACTTGGATTCGTCCTGTGATTGCGTTTGACTCGGCGTTTTAAAATCGATCATAATTTAGAGCCGATAAGACTGACTTGACCTTTTTCACTCGTGGATGAGGATATCGCCGCGGTCGACATAGAAATAGTGAACGCCATCATACAGATAGAAAAAGATTTCTACGGGCGCTTTCGCATCGTAGTCTGTGTTTTGGTCTAAATAGAATGCGCCACCAACCTCGAAATACTTCCTGATGTCATCAGCCTCTGGAAGGCCTCTGAGTAGACCTTCCAAATCACCTTTGTACTCAACCCTTAGGCACATTTTTATCTCCTACTGGTTCTGCATTTTATATGCTTCGGCTGCTTACCTAAACGTTGAGTTGCCAATTTTTTTGCTTTTTTCTTTGCAATTTGGCAGTTGGCTGCTGTTACCGTGGCGGTAGCGAAGGTTTGATCGCCGGGCTGAATATTACCTTCAATATTATCGTTAGCGTCCGCCCTGCAGGTCGCAGTGCACCCTTTTTTGGGCCTTTTTGGCTCTGGAACGTGCCGATCAGGACCTTTGCCGAGGCGCCGTGCGATGCTAGCTCCGGCCGGGACTCCTGGAGTGCACATTGCCGCAACATCGGCGCCAAGATTAACTGCTTCACTCCCCGCTGATGCAAAATCGCCTTGGAGAGCATAACCACCCATTCGTCCAAAACTAAAGGCGGCGTTGCCCGCATCCCAAATTGTTTCAACAACTACATTCGCTGCGAGCCCCTCTGGATCGACGAGATTCAAAGAGTCTTGTTCCGCATATCCGTAAACGGATTGTCCTGCGGCGATACCAAGCGGATCGGCTTCCCTGGCCAATGGTTGGAAGCGGGCTCGGGGCTCTATCACAACTGGCATCGCGACTATGATCCAACGATTGGGCGCTACATCGAAGCAGATCCACTTGGGATCGCAGCAGGACAATCTCTATACGGTTATGTCGATCAGGATCCGCCGAACTGGGTAGACCCGGACGGGCTGCAGGCACGCCCTCCTGCCCGTAGGCCAGGTATGGGGCACAATGGAGGCCCTTCTTTTTATAATCCTGGAAGTGGGGGCCCGATCAACCGCGGTAGAGGTGAGGCATTGGGGAACTGGCTTGGGAACCATGCACCGGGTGTCAATCCATATCTGCCAGAAGCTGGCGGTAACTCTCCTATGTTCTCGCAGGATCATAATGATCACATGCAACGCCTCGCAAATCATGCTTACAATGAGGCGACCCGTGGCGGCAAAATGTGCGTACCTTATCCACCGCCACCAGGTTACAATCTTCCTCCTGCCATGCTAGGTGGGCCTGTGTTTGTAGACCCGGCCGGCAACGCCTTTCCAGCCCCACCCGGTGGCTCCCTTGGGAGCAGTCCAAATGGAATGTGGAGAGAAGTGAAAGACTCGAATGGTGACCCCGTAGTCCCAGCAATTAGGATGGATGGCGGACATCCGGCATCGCATGCGGGAAATGCTGGTGCACGTCCTCATGGGCATCAGGACGGAATCACTAATCCAGATGGAACGCCTTGGCTGCCTGTGAGAGAATAGTAAAATGCAACAGAAATATACTTGGAACGATCAAGTCCGAATTCATCCAGATGCGCCAATGCGCTTCAAGCCTGGCGCAACCGCTACGGTGGTTGGTACAGGCGTATGTAATCATGAAAAAACAATGGAGAAAACCGGCGCGGAGTTAGGTGAGCCAACCTACACAGTTGAGTATTTGGATGGGAGTGATGCGTATATCGCCGAAAAATGGCTACTTCCTGATGATGGGAAGTAGACCGTTAGCAAAGCAGCGAAAGTGCTGAGGTTGGAATGAAAATCGATTTCACGCCTCCGGAAGAATATGCACCCTCGAGCGAAACCGAATTGTCCTCAGGAGGGTGCTGTCAGTCTAATGCGAACCCGTCTCTAGCATAGCGCGGAGTAGGAGCTCTTATCCAGCCAAAAGTTGGCGCCATTCGGAGAGGGCGGCGTTTCTCATCGATTTGAACGTGGAACGGTGGTTGATGTGGCGGTCTAAGTTGAAGTGATTGTGGAACGAAGCGTGGGTCGAAACAAATTTTTGTAGGTTCGACATTCGCCTGAACCTCGACATCGCTCTTTCTCTTCGCCGAAAGGGTAAGTGGCTGTTCTCCGCCCGGTTGTTGAGATGGCGGCCGACCTCGTGGCGGTCTTCGTTTCCGATCTCTTTCATGGCGGCGCCATATGACCGAAGCCGATCAGTTATGACGAGTTTCGGCGAACCGTATCGCTTCATTGCTTTCTTCAGAAAGGTAAGTGCAGCCTGCTTATCCCGAGTTTTGGTCACGTAGGATTCGAGAACTTCACCTTCGCGATCGACGGCGCGCCAGAGATAGTGCTGCACGCCATTGATCTTCACGAAGACCTCATCCAGGTGCCATTGCCATTGAGTATGCTGTTGCATGAATGAGGCGCGCTTCGCTCTGATCTTTCCGGCGAAGATCGGGCCAAACCGATCGACCCAGAGTCTCACGCTTTCATGGCAGATATCTATACCACGCTCGTGGAGCAGGTCTTCAACATTGCGCAATGAAAGTGGAAATCGAACATACATCATCACCGCAAGCTGGATGATTTCAGGCGAGGTTTTGAAATAGCGAAACGGATTTTGGCTCATTAAAGTCGACTAGATCGATTCAATTCGGCCGGGCAGGGCGGATTGCGCTGACAATACCCTCGGAGGAGAACGAGCGGCGAAGCTCTTTGCGATGTTGCTTTCCTTGAAGGTCTCGCGGAATAGGGATCCTGATTTGGTAGACTTGTCCGCGTCTCGTCAAATAGCGTTGTGTCCGCACACTTATTCTGGCACCACTTGGCTCCGGCATCGGAACAGTGACTTGGAATGCGTCAAGGATTTACTCTCGGCATCTTCTGCTAAGCTTCTGTGTTTACGGGGTAACTCAAAAAAGCGGCGGTACTGTCAGTCTAATTTGGACCCGCCTCCAGCAGCGCGTTCAGAGATCAGCCTTTGTTCATGCCGTCCGGGACTGTGATACCGCCAATAGAGCGAGCCTTGTTGAATTCCCGCATCCGACCGAGGACATCGACCCCGACCTGGGCGTACAGATCTAACAAGTCTACGAGCACCCAGTTTTCACGAATGAGGCCGTTCTCAATGCGCCAAAAATCTAAGCTCCTCAGGAGGACTTCTTTGTTGGCAGGCGCGATACCCATCCAGCCATCATTGCTTAATGTCAGTCGCATGTTCGGCCAGCCCGTCTCGCAGGCATAGTCACCTTCGCCGACCCAGTGCGACATCAAATCGCCCATGGCATCGAGTTTCCGGTCTGGCATCGCCCTCAAGAACGGAATTTGATGCCAGTTCCGGAAGCCGGAGATCCCGCGTCCTGTGCCAATGCCGGCAGGGCCGTACCAATTGAAGCGTGGGTGCCAGTAGGCCTCTAAGTTCATAATTTTTGGGTCGGGGTCCGCAGGATGCTTGCACAGGTCTTCGAGCATGGCGACCACGTGATCGCGCGCCGCGTCGCCGTTTCCGTGAACCGTTAAGCCATCTCCTGTCATCGGGGCCGGTGTACATAGGAACTTCCCAAGTTGCGGCGCCATTGGCCAAGCACCCGCCTGCATCATGAGCTCCGGAATGTCCCAGATCGCTTGAACCTCAACAACCTTGTCGCCCACTATCTTGAAGAACTCATGGAACCGCATGTGCGCGAGGTGACCGGTCGGCGGGATATCTAAGAAGGGCTGAAGGAAGGTCCCCATATAGTTGCCCATGGTGCCGACCCAGTATTGTCCCTCCGGCGTGGTGCCAGCCATGACAATCATATTTCGACGTTCCAGGTCCGGCATCGCTTCGAAAAGAGGCGAGAGACAGTTCTCGTAAAAAGCGTCATGTCCCGTCAGCGTGCCAAATGGGTGAGCGATTTTGAGTGCAACGGAGTCAGTGAATGAGCTTGTCAGCGCGGATCGCACCTGGGTCTCACTAAAAGAACTCGTTGCCTTGAAGTAGTCAGAGACGATCTGTTTCAGCTTATCTGGCTGCATGGCCCATTCCTTCTTGCGGGTTTGGTCTTAGCGACTAGCCTGATATCCGAGTAGAAGATACTGGCTGCTATTCGCTCGATTATCAGGATTGCATTCGAAGTCAAACTAGTTAGGTCTTGGTGCTTATGAAGGTCGATATGGATCAAATCGCACACGCCAAGCGCATTGTTCGCGACCATACGGTCATGTTCGATGCCGCATTGAAACAAGGCCAGTTTTCGAACCGCTGGGATGCCATATCATCAGATTTCCATTGGCGGAGTATGCACCCTTTCTACGAGAAGAAGGGCATCGAAGCCGTCGTTTCGGAATTCTGGGGACCGCTCAGCCAGTCTCTGAGGCACTTGCACCGCCGCGAAGACGTTTTCTTTGCGGGAGAGAACGATGTCGATGGTGGAAGTTCTGTTTGGACCTGCAGCATGGGGCATTTTGTTGGCCTGTTTGATGCTGACTGGCACGCCATTCCAAAGACGGGGCGTATCGCGCATCTGAGATATGCTGAATTTATGAAGGTTGAAGAGGGGCGCATTGTGGAAAGTGCCCTGTTTTTCGACCTCATTGGTCTGATGCATGAAGCCGGGGTGTATCCACTACCACCGATGACGGGATCGTATTTCATCTATCCCGGTCCCGCCACTCATGACGGGCTATTGCTTGCCCCGCAAAACGAGAGTGCTGGGCAGGAAACACTCGCTCTCATCAATCAAATGATTGAGGATTTGTCCGGTATAAATCACCTGACGGACGAAAAGTGCCCGCCAGAGTTGCTCGCGCGAACTTGGCGTGAGGATATGGTCTGGTATGGGCCATGCGGTATCGGCGCGAGCTATACGATTGAGCGCTACCAAAAACAGCATCAGTATCCATTTCGAATGAACCTGGACGACAAGACTTATCACGGGCACATCGCGCGCTTCGCGGAAGGAAATTATGGCGGCTTTTTCGGATGGGCCAATCTCAGTAACCGGAACATGGGCGGATTTCTTGGTTTGCCCGAGGCGGCCACATCGAGTGAAATGAGGGTGGTCGACGTTTACCGCCGCGATGGGAACAAGTTGGCCGAGAACTGGGTCATTATCGATATCCCGTACTATCTCAAGCAACAGGGGTTGGATGTTTTGACGCGTCTGCAAGAGGTACGCTCGTGAGGGGCGTTCAATAAATTTTGCATTCGAATGCAAAATGTGGTTCAGTGAGCTCCTGGAAGTTATCGCGAGCCGAATGAATGAGCCCGACAGCATCAATGGTATTTCTGCCCGGCTTTATGTGCGACGAGCGCCTGTTTCGGCCTCAGATCGATGCCTTGAGCGCTCGGGGTGTGAGCTGTTCGGTTGGGGATTTAACGCGGGCAACATCGATAGAACGAATTGCGAGGCAAGTCCTCGCGGAAGCACCGGAGCGTTTCGCGCTCACGGGGCTATCGATGGGCGGCATCGTTGCGTTTGAGATCGTAAAACAGGCGCCGCACCGAGTAAGCCATCTCGCGCTTTTGAACACAACGGCTCGGGCAGACGCCGCAGGGCTTGCGCGGAAAAAGCAACTGGGGCGGGTCGCATCTGGCGAACTTGATTTGGTGCTGAGGGAAGAGTTGAAGCCTCAATACCTGGCGCCCGAGAATCGTACAGCCGAGCTACTATCGATATTGGAAAACATGGGCGTGAATTTGGGTGAGGACGTCTTCTGTCGCCAAACCATGGCGCTCATGCTTCGCGATTCCTATTTGGCGTTCGCGAGCGAGATTCTGTGCCCAACCTTGCTGGTTACTGGCGCAGAAGATCGGGTCTGTCCGATCGATCGTCATCAAGAGATTCAAACCAGAATACCGACCTCAGAGTTACGCATTCTGGACGGCTGTGGGCACATCTCGACCTTGGAGCAACCGGAGCGGATTAATGCAGCGCTTTTGGAGCTTTTAGAGCAACCAGCAGCGCGTGTCACACAGAGTGGAAACTGCAAGCTAACGGTGCATTGACTCCGAATTGACTTCGAATGCAATTTGCTTAAGCTCGCCTCGGGAAAGGGATTAAAACGATGTCGAAGACGCATGTTAAAACGCGCCAATCACTCGAAGATAGAGTCGTCAAATATGCTGACCTAAAGCCATGCTTCGACGCGTTTATCGACACAAGAACGCCCGGCTCTGACCGGAAAGAGAACTTCACGATTATTGGTCCAGGCGTTTCCGAAAACCCGAACCAACATGTTCACATCGCTGAACCTCATGGCTTCAATGTTGGGGGCGCGCGACAACCACCGGGGTGCACCAATTCACAACACAGTCACGACACCGCTGAAGTGTTTTACGTACATAGCGGCGAATGGCGGTTCGATTTGGGAGAACATGCCGAAGACGCTCAGATAGAGCTCCGTCCCGGTGATCTTATTTCGATACCAACGAACGTCTTTCGAGGGTTCACTAATATTGGCGAGACCGAAGGATACCTTTGGGCCGTGTTGGGCGGGGATGACCCAGGGCGCGTTTTATGGGCGCCAAAAGTCTTCGATATGGCACGGGACTATGGGTTGATCCTGCTCGAAGATGGGATGCTGGTCGACACGAATAAAGGGGAAACGGTTCCGGCTGGGAAATCGCCAATGCCCGTCACGTCTGCGGCGCAGGTTGATGCGCTGGATGTTTACACGGATTCCCAATTGGCGGGCTGTGTCATTCGTTCTGGTGAATGTCATCATATCGGAACGTTCAGTGACTTTGAGGGCGTTGAAGAGGGGACGCTCATCGGGCCACCGCCAATCAATTGGGAGCATGGGTTCACTCTGAGCGAAATACGCCTAAACGCTGCTGCGGAGGTTCCTGCACACACAATGACCGTGCCCGATGTTTACTTTGTGCAATCCGGAAAAGTGTCTGTCGCCATAGATGGCCAAGAGATGACACTGACCGCTGGTGATACGCTGACAGTTCCATGTGGTGCGTCACGCAGACTGCTTAACGCTTCGGACCAGCCCGTCTGCCTCGTCGCAGTTCGCGGCGGTGATCAGAGCCCGGAGATAGGCTGGGAATGAACCAAGTTCTTGAGGGGAAGCGCGCGATTGTAACTGGCGCGAGCCGTGGCATCGGGCGAGCCATATGCGAAACACTTTACGCTGCCGGCGCCGAGATAATTCCCGTAGCGCGCGCTTCAGAAGCATTCGACGAACTCATTGAAGCTTGTTCGGATCGTTGCACGCCGTGGGCGGGTGACGCATCTTCAGACTCCTTTTTGGAGTTCGTTCGCGAGCAAGAGCGGATCGACATCCTGGTCAATAATGTCGGTACAAATGTCCCCAAACCAATGGTCGAAATTACCGATGACGTTTTGGACCGGATGCTCGACTTGAACGTCAGGACCACATACCGCATTTCGCGTGAGTGCCTTCGCCGAATGCCGGAAGGAGGGCGGGTCGTTCATATCAGCTCACAAATGGGGCATGTCGGCTCTCCTAACAGAACGGTCTACTGCATGACGAAGCACGCGATTGAGGGGCTTACCAAATCAATGGCGGTGGAGCTTGCGCCGAGAGGCATCCGTGTGAACTCAGTCGCGCCAACATTTGTTGAAACACCGATGACGAAGCCGATGCTGGACGATCCAGAGTTCGCCAAGTTTGTGAAGAGAATGATCCCGCTGGGCCACGTGGCGAGTACCAAAGATATCGCCGACGCTGTGCTGTATCTCTCAGGTCCATCCGGGAAAATGATTACTGGACACTCGCTCGTCGTGGATGGCGGTTGGACGGCGCAATAGGATTTTCAATGACTTCGAAACCCATTACCCACGTTGCGACGACAGACATCAAAGACATGATGGCGCCAGGCGATCAGCGACGAATGGATTTGCCCGGCTTTGACGAAGAGTTTGTCGACTTTCCGCATTATATCATCCGAATAACCGAACGGATCTGGCACGACCGACAGGTCGAGAAATGCTTAGACTGGTACTCTGAAGACTGCGCCATTCACACGATGGCGGGCGACATTAGCGGTGCGCAGACTGTGGTCGATAATACCTGGGCGACTTTGAAAGCGTTCCCAGACCGGCGCCTGGATGCCGACAATGTCATTTGGTCTGACGAGGGAGATGGGGCGTTCTATTCCTCTCATCTGATCACTTCGAAAATGACAAATGAAGGTCCAAGCGACTTCGGTCCCGTCACTGGTAAACAGATCAGAATTCAAACCATCGCCGACTGCCTCTGCAAAGACAATCGCGTGATTGAAGAGTGGCTCGTACGAGACAATCTGGCAGCAGTTCAACAACTCGGCTTCGATGCTGATCGCGTGGCGAAATCCCAGGCTCAAGCTGACAAGGTCAACAGCTTCAGCCTTATCGATTTTCACGAGGCCAACCGAAATGCCATAGGGCAGGGGCCGCAGGCGGATGAGCGCGCGACCGAGGCCGTTCAGATTGCGGCGAAGGCGTTGCGAGCGAGTTTTTCACACACCACTCTCGATGTCTTGCAAGACGTTTATGACTATCGCGTTGGCGCACAGTATCCGGGTGATACATCGCTCTATGGGCCGGATCAGATTCAGAACTGGGCATCTTCATTCCTACAAGCCTTTCCGGACTTGGTAGTGTCCGTCGATCACGCAGCTGAAATACCGTACCTTGGTGAGGCGCGAGATGTTGCGCTGCGCTGGTCTGCGAGAGGGACCCATTCAGGGGCAGGGCAGTATGGCGCGCCAAATGAGGCGCCGATATATATGTTGGGCGTGACACAGTTTCGGATCATCAACGGCCGCGTTCGTGAGCAGGTGACAATTTGGGATGACTTGGCGCTGCGCCGCCAGATTGCCACCGCGAGATATTAGCATGAGCGGACCAGCTTACATCGTAGACGCCCATCATCACCTTTGGGACTTAGACAAGTGTCGCCACACCTGGTTGGCCGAAAAGGGTGTCGTCAGGTTTTTCGGCGATCCTGCGCCCATTCAGAAGAATTACCACGTTCCAGACCTCAAATCAGATTTTGGAACGCTTCCCGTACGCAAGTCTGTCCATATACAAGTGGGTGTGCAGGTCGACGATAGCGTCAATGAAACGGCATGGCTTCAGTCACAGGCCGAAGCGCATGGCTTGCCGAACGCAATCATACCGTTTTGTGATCTGACGGAGCCGGATGTTGAAGCGCGCTTGGCGCAGCACTTAGCACACAGCGCCGTGCGTGGCGTGCGTCAAATCATAGGGCGCAGCGCGGAAGAAGACCGTAAGACCGGAACATCGAATCTGCTATCTGATAGCGCCTTCGAGCATGGCTTGAACGTTCTAGCGGCACGCGGACTCTCGTTTGATCTTCAGCTGACTCCGCCATTGATGAATGCCTGCGCGGATCTGTTCTCTAAGGTTCCCGATCTAAACGTCGCGCTTTGCCACGCGGGCTCATTGAGCGCGTTTGATGAAGCGAGCCTCGAAGAGTGGGAGAGCGGTCTGCGTGCGCTTGCGGAGCTTCCCAACCTAATTTGTAAAGTGTCTGGCTTTGGCATGTTCAACCATAATTGGGCACGCGAAACGATTGAGTCTCATATCCACAAAGTCATTGAGATATTTGGACCATCCCGGGTCGCATTTGGGTCTAACTTTCCCGTCGATAAACTGTATGCGAGCTATGAAGACACTTTTGGCGCGTATCTGAGTATTTGCGAAAGATATGATCCAAGCGAACGAGATGCGATGTTCCGCACTGTCGCTGAAGACTTTTATCAAATTTAAAAGTGTGACCGCACTGCCAGGGTCAGGTTTGATGCACCCGAAAGCATGAATCCATGGTCCGATCCCAGTAGGAAAAGGCTCGCCCCAGCGGCTCGCCATTTCGGAAGCTCTGACAAGTCAGCTGTGAACATCCCAATCGTAGCGCCTGCCTCTTTCCCTTTGCGACAGATCATCTCTACGGCTTCGATTACTTGAGGCTCATTTGGGCTCTCTGCACCGAGGGACACGGATAAGTCGGCGCGACCAATGAAGAATGCATCAATCGTTTCAGTGGACAGGATATCGTCTAGATTGTTCAGCGCTTCTGCGTCTTCGATTTGTGCCACCACAGTCGTGGTCTCAGCGCTTTTGGCTTTGTGGTCTGCCATCTTGCGCGCGCCATATCCCGCAGCGCGCGTCGACCCGGCATATCCGCGACCAGATCCAAAATGCGCGTTCGCGGCCAGCGCATGCGCATCATCACCGGTGATAACGTGCGGGACGAGTATCCCAGTCGCGCCGCAATCAAGCGCGTTTAAGATATGCTCTGGACGATTAGCAGGGATGCGTATCAAACTTGGCTTACCAACATGATTGAGTGCAAGCACGCAGTCATTCACGTCCTTGCGATCAAAAGGCGAGTGTTCTGCATCGATGCAGACGAGATCCAAGTCACTCCGCCCCAGCACCTCACAGATCATCGCTGACGGTGTTTTCAGGAATGTGCCGACGAGTGGCTCCTGATTTCGAAGGCGTGATTTGAGCGTCAAACCTGGGTTCGCTCCGAAGCCAATGCTGCACCTTCGGAAAGGGTCGCGAGTTTAGCGTAAGCGATTTCAGGATCGACAGCACCGAAACCCGCAAAAGTTCCAAAGCCGCAATCACTGCAGCCAATAACGCGGTCCTCCCCAACGATGTCCGTAAAACGCTCAATTCGTTGCGCCACTAGTTTCGGATGTTCGACAAAGTTCGTTGTTGTATCAATGACGCCTGGCATCAGGATCTTGTCTTCGGGGATTTCGTTCTTGCGGTCTCGAAAAACGGCCCACTCGTGAGCGTGACGCGGGTTGGCGTTTTCAAAGGATAAGTATCGCGCATTAATCGACATCAGCGTGCTGAACACCTTGTCCATCTCGATATCAAGCACATGCGGTCCTTCATAGTTTCCCCAACAGGCATGGACACGCACTTTGTCGCTCGGGACGTCGCGCAAAGCGTGATTGAGAACCTCAACGTTTACTTCGGCGATCTTGATAAACTCATCATCTGACAGGTCTGAGAAGAGCATTTGCCGGGACAAGGCCAGGTCTGGACAGTCCAATTGAATGTCCAAGCCGGATTCCACAATCGTTTCGTATTCTGTTTTCAATGCGTCGCCGAGCGCCTCGAGATATGCTTCTCGAGTTGGGTAGTGTTGGTTTGGCAAAAACAACGCAACAACCCCCGGCGACGCGGCGTTCATAAATCCGCGTTCCACGCCATGCTCTTGCATGGCATTTTTCAAATTGGCGATGTCTCTTTTAAGTTCGTCTTGCCCAAGAGATTTGATTTCGCCCGTGCACTGTGGGCGTGAATAGGTAGCTGTGCCGCCGGTCTTTGAGAGCCGTTCCATAAAGCTCGGAAATAGCTTTAGATCAGCTGGTGCGTTGCGTGGACTGTCACCTGAAAAACCCGTGTAGCGATCCTTTACATAGGTCGAGTAGGAGATTTTTGAGGCCTCTCCATCGCTTACGATATCAACGCCGGCGCGCGCTTGCCGCGCCACTGACTCACTCACGGCTTTGGTCATGACTGCGTCAAACGCTGCTTGGTCGTAGTCTTCGCCTCGTTCACGCGCGAACAGAAAGTCTACGACCTCTTGGGTTCGCGGTAGGCTGCCGACATGTGTCGTTAGTACTCGATCTTGGCTGGTTTTCATGACGCTTCACTCCGAACTTGCATTCGAAGTCATACGTCTAAGACGGCGCCCGCGCAATAGAGCCGCCTTGAATAACGGCTCCTTCAAAAACACGCTTTTCGTGAGACTGATCCGGACGTTCAACACGTTCGGTGATCATTCTAACGGCCGCTTCAGACATTCTGCCTATCGGTTGCCGAATTGTCGTGAGTTCATAGCTCGCGAACTGGCTCATTCCGATGCCGTCAAAGCTCACAATTGAAAGGTCTTCTGGAACATTCCAGCCGAGGACAGAGCGGGCTTCATCCATACAACCCATCGCCATCATATCGTTGATGCACATAACAACGGTCGGGCGCACAGAAGAAGACTGCTTGATGTCCTGGAGCGCTGATGTCCCACTTTCATATGTG
Organism: Henriciella sp.; assembly: GCA_013213785.1. Taxonomy (GTDB): domain Bacteria; phylum Pseudomonadota; class Alphaproteobacteria; order Caulobacterales; family Hyphomonadaceae; genus Henriciella. The sequence goes on from JABSPZ010000026.1 coordinate 12,228, forward strand.
AAATCGCCTCTGACCTCATGCACAATGTCGAAACCAAACTCATCAAGGCTTTGGGTGAGCATCCGCGCACGCTCGCGGCTGACCATATTATCTTCAGGACCGGTAATCAGAGCCGCCTTTTGGTGCCCGAGCGTCTTTAGCTGCTTAACGACCTCATGCACTTGTTCAGACGGGTCGCAATAGACGACGGTGTTCGGATGATCACTGAAATAGCGGTTGAAAAATACGACCGGGATTTGGCGTTTCTCAAGCACCTTGTATTGCGCCTGAGACATGTGAGAGGCGGAGATCACTGCATCGACCTGATACTGCCAAGCTTGCTCTATGACGGATTCAGCATCCTCCTCGGACTCCACCGTGAATAACAAAGCTTGCAAACCGGCCTTGGCGAGCTCCTCGGTGATTTTGAAGAGCACTTCCGGATAATAGAGGTTTAGCCGTCCAGACACGAGAACCGCCACCAAGTTCGATCTCTGTGTAATCAAACCGCGCGCGATCGCGTTCGGTTGATACTCGAGCTCCTTAGCCGCTTTCATGACGCGTTCGCGCATCTTACCAGAGATACTCGAGCCTGGTTTGAAGCAGCGCGATACAGCGGATTGAGAGACGCCCGCCAGTCTGGCGACATCGTAAGACGTCGCCCGCCGACCTTTGATCAGCGGTACGACGTTTTGGTCTGATTTAGACGGTTTCTTTTTCTGCTGGCTGTTGGCCATAACGTCTCACCCGGATGTCTGCCTGTTCCTTATGACCGGCAAACCCTTCTAAAGCGCAAAGACGAGAGCAATATTCTCCAACCATAACAGAAGCTTCTCGCGTCACACGCTGGAAGGTGCAAGTCTTGATGAACTTACCAACCCATAAACCACCTGTATAGCGGGCGGCTTTCATCGTGGGCAATGTATGATTGGTTCCGATCACCTTGTCGCCGTAAGAAACGTTGGTTTCCTGGCCGAGGAAAAGAGCGCCATAATTGGTCATATTATCCAGGAAATAGTCTGGATCCTTGGTCATGACCTGTACGTGCTCAGAGGCAATATCATCAGCGACTTCAACCATCTCCTCGTAAGAGTCACAGACGATGACCTGACCATATTCCCGCCAGGCTTCTCCAGCGACGTCAGCGGTTGGAAGCCATTTGAGTTGGCGTTCAACGGCTTCCATGGTGCGTTTCGCGAGGCCCTCTGAATTGGTCAGCAAGACAGCAGGGGAGGTGGGGCCATGTTCGGCTTGCCCAAGAAGGTCAGCCGCGCAGAAGTCTTCGTCCACGCTCTCGTCTGCGATTATGAGGGTTTCGGTGGGGCCGGCGAACAAGTCGATGCCAACCCGGCCGAAGAGCTGGCGCTTGGCTTCAGCAACATAAGCGTTGCCCGGGCCGACAATCATGTCGACTGGCGCAATTGTCTCCGTCCCGATCGCCATTGCGCCAATGCCTTGGACGCCGCCGAGCGAGTAAATCTCATCAGCTCCGGCCATATCCATCGCGACAACGATCGCTGGGTGAGGGCGTCCTTCGAATGGGGGCGCCGTCGCAATGATCCGAGGTACACCAGCCACTTTAGCGGTGACGACGCTCATATGTGCAGACGCGATCAACGGATACTTGCCGCCCGGGATGTAACAACCGACTGAGTTTACCGGTACATTCTTATGGCCAAGCGTGACGCCGGGGAGCGTTTCCACTTCGACATCCTGAAGCGCGTCTTTTTGGATTTGAGCGAAGTTGCGAACCTGCTCTTGCGCGAACCGAATATCGCTGATCGCTTGTTCGTCGAGCTCTTTGTAACAGGCATCAATTTCTTCGCGGCTCAGACGATAACTCTCAGGTGACCAGCCATCAAACTTTGTCGACAAATCTCGGACGGCTGCATCGCCGCGTGTGTCGATGTCTTCGAGAATGTCTTCAACTATTTTACGAACCTGAGCATCAGCCTTTTGTTTGATGTCTGGATCAATGCCTTCTTTGAGCCAACGCGCCATAATGGATCTCCTAATTACGAGCGCTATTTAGCATTTTTGCATTCGAATGCAAATATCAATTGAACGTTCTTTGATCAACCTCCGAGCGTGCCGAACCAAGACAGGAATAGGAGGATAAACACGAAGAAAAGGAGCAGATACCAAGCGATCGAATCGACGCGGCCGGGTACGATGTACCAGCCGTCTTGCTTCTCCGCGCGTCCTTCGGCTTTGAACTTACGCAACTGACCCATGACGGTTTGTTCGTGCCAATCGCTTTGGAAGCCATCTATCAGCACACTGGCGGTCCAAGACACGACGATATTGATCACGCCGCCGATAACGACGTACCAAGGCCACGCAACATTTGCTGGCTCCAGTCCGATAATTGGAACGCCGGCAACGATCGCGAACAATCCTATGAACCCAGCGGCGACACCCACAAGCAATCCGCGTTCGCTCGTATGCTTTGATAAGAACCCGAGCCCAAACATCGCGAGTTTTGCGCCAACGAAGTATGACGCGACGCGGCTGAGCGTTTCCAGGATCGATCCACCGCTGTTTACGAATGCAAATGCAATCGGGATCGCGAGCCCCGCCCAGACAATCGTGAATATTCGAGACATCGTCAGATAGTGTTGCGGGCTCGCTTCGGGTTTGAAGAAGCGCTGATAATACCCAACCACAGACACGGTCGCGAGTGAGTTAAACGCTGATGAGAGGCTCGACATCGACGCTGACAAAACGGCAGCAGCGAGGATGCCCATCAAACCAGGGATCGCGAGCGACTGTGCGAAGACCAGAATGATCTCGTTCGGTTGCTCAAACGGTCGGCCCTCGAAATGTACGTAGAGTAGGGCCCCGATAAAGAAGAAGAGGAAATAGATGAAGAAGGCCGCAAACCCCATCATCAAGTATGACTTCTTGGCATCACCAAGCGTCTTAGCCGCCAGGGCACGCTGTACCATCATCTGGTTGGTGCCATAGACGGTAATATGGAACAAAGTCATCGCCAGAACCCCAGCCCAAACGGTTGGGGCAACTGAAAAATCGAGATCGGTCCGGATCGGATTCAACTTCCCATCTGAGGCAAGCGTACTCAGCGCACCCGACAACGGGCTCACTTCGCCCAAAAGCCCCCAAAGCACCACGCCAGCTCCAACAAATAGAATGAGCCCTTGCAAAACATCGGTCCAGATAACTGCGTTCATGCCTCCGAGCATCGTGTAAACGAGGACGACCAGTGTCATACCGACAATCGCAACTCTGACATCAACACCCGTCGCAAACGTGATCACGACAGCCGTCGCCGTCAGAATTGAGGAACTGGTAATGGTCTGGGTCAGAAGGAAAATAGCCGACATCGTGGTCCGGGACGCGACCCCGAACCGCCGCTCTAGATACTCATAAATTGAGGCCACGCCGCTATTGTAGAAGAAGGGCAGGAAGAGGACGACGACGACGAATATAACGAGGGGATAGTTGATATGAATGGCGAGCGCCGCCATGCCATCGCCATATGCCCAGGCAGGGCCGCCTAGGAAGGACAGGGCGCTAACATATGTGGCAACAACCGAAATCCCGATCGCCCACCAAGGGGTAGACCGATCGCCTAGCTGATAGTCGTCCGCCGACTTAACACGACGGCTCATCGCATAGCCAAGACCTAGGTTCACGGCCAGGTAGAAGGCCACGATCGTCCAGTTGAGCAATCCGAAATTTCCCAAAACCCGCTCCCACGCTTTGTTGTCTATCTTTGTTTATCGCCATGAAAAAAGGAAGGAACCCAGCAGGATTCCTTCCTTCTTTGTTTTAGCTTTCGAAGCTGTGATTTTCAGCCTCGTTAATCAGCACGATTAGAACCGTGCTTTCAGGCGTACACCATAGTTGCGAGGATAGAGGTAACCCGTTTGAACAACATCGCTTGAGTTGTTGTTTCCTCGAGCCAGTACCGCTTCATCACCGGCATTCTCGACGAAACCTTCGACGGAATACATGCCGCTCGCTGAGTCCCAACGTACTTTCAGGTCGGTCTTGGTATAGGCGTCCTGCAGCTGGTTAGGATCCGGGGAGTACAGGTTCGATGTGAAATAGTCGTCGCTGTAATAGATCGAGATCCCTGGCGTGATGGTGCCATTCTCTCCAAGCTCGATGATATAATCACCGGACACGTTCAAAGTCAGTTCTGGAGACCATGGTGTTGTCTCCCCAGAAACTGAAATGGAGGACTGAACTTGTCCATTGAACAACTGGTATGGGTTGCCCTGGAAGAAGTTGTCACCGAACTCAGAGTTCAAATAAGCGAGGTTTGCACCCAGACGGATGTTTTCCGTAGGATAGTAAACCGCATCTACCTCGATACCCCAAGCATCGATCTGGCCGCCATTGTCTGAGCGAGTAACAGCAGTGCCGGTGTTCGGATCGATTTCTTGCACCTGGCGGAGCAAGTTCGTGTACTCTGTCACGTGCAGCGCACCGTTCAAGAGTAAGCTTGAATTTAGCAGCTGGCTTTTAAAGCCGACCTCGATGATTTGAGATTCCTGCTCGTCTGTTGTGCCACCGCTATTGGTAATGGCACCCGAGAGGAAGCCAGTCGCGGCGGTTGCGTAGAGCATGATCTCATCGTTGAGGTCGTACTCTGCGCCCAAGCGCCAGTTCACATTGTCGAAGCTGACGCTTCCGCGAGACGCATCGGTTGCATCCTCGTTGAAGGTGAAGACTGTGTACGGGTTTGTCGGAACGAATGGCAGGTTCGGGTTTGCGACAACCGCCGGGTTCACGATGACAGGTGGATTCGCACCCGAGAAGTTAGACCCGCCAACTTTGAGCGTTTTTTCTTCTTCATTGTAGCGGAGGCCACCGATCAAACGGAGCTGATCTGTGATCGACCATTCTGCCTGACCATAAAGACCAACATAGTCAATCTCACGAATGCCTAGGTCAGCGAAGAAGCCACCAAGTTGGATGTCTTCTGACACGATTGGTGTGCCGATCAGGAGCGGGAATGTCGCGCCGCCAGGTCCAACAACGCTTGGACGATTGGCGTTTTCGACGTTCGCATCAAAGATCGAGAAGCTGAACAGTGTCTCGTCTTGAGAGTAGTAAGCGCCTGCGGTCCACTGAAGTGGGCTGTCATAGTCAGAGCTCAACTGAATTTCCTGAGAGAAGCTCTCACTGCGCTCATCAAACCAGAAGCGTGTGTGATCGACAGGGCTAAAGTCGCCGTCGAAGCCGATCAGGTTTTCGAAATCGGTGTAACCCGTGATCGATTTGATGAGGATCGGTCCGGCATCATAGTTGATTTCAACAGACGCTTGCGTTTGCTCCAAGTCACCATCTGGGGCGAAGTTTTGTGCAACTTCATATGGCCCAAGCTGGTCTGCGGATGGGAAGCCGTTTGAACCTTGCAGTGGGTTCGCGCAGTCCTGAGAGGTGCCAAATGGATCTGTCAGGCCTTGTGCTGTCACATTGCGACAGACGAACGTATATCCGAACAGACCAGCTTCGACGCCGCTTTCGTTGACGTGGCTGATGCGACCGAGGATGCTCAGGTCTTCGTTTGGCTCCCAAAGCGCGCTGACGCGAATACCGACATCATTTGGCGCACCGAGATTTGGGCCAACTTGGTTGTCAATGTAGCCGTCGCCATTTTCGGTGAAGGCTGCAACGCGAACGCCGAACGTGTCGCTAAGGGCAATGTTCGCAAAGCCTTCGACCCGGCGGGTATTGAAGCTCTCATAGCTTGCTTCAACGCCTGCGCTGAAGCCTGAGAGGTCAGGAGCGTTTGTGTAGAGGTTCATCGCACCCGCAAAAGTGTTGCGGCCATATAGAGTACCTTGCGGGCCTTTGAGGAATTCGAGGCGTTGAACATCGAAGAAGCCGCGAGACTGCATGGAAGCGCGTGGTTGGTAGACGCCATCTACGAACGTACCGACGATTGAGGAAACGTCACCGAACGTATTCGTCGAGTTGGCGCCGCGGACATTAAACTTGGCGTCGTTACCTACGAACGCGAAGTTCACGCCCGAAACGATTTGGTCGAGGCGGGACACATCATCAACACCCGCACGTTCCAAACCTTCGGAGTCAAAAGCTTGAATAGATTGACCAACGTCTTGCGTGCTTTCGCTTCGTTTTTCTGCGGTCACTGTGATGACGCCGAGTTTCTTCTCGTCATCAGCAATCTCTACGCCGTCTTGCGCCGAGGCGAGAGACATCGTTGTTGAAATCGCAATCGCAGCGGTTCCGCTGAGCAAAAATCGGTTTATTTTTGATCTGTGGTGCATGGCTTTCCTCCCAAAAATGCGGTTCTGAATGCAACGAATGCATTTTTTGACTTCGAATGCAAGACGGCTCTTCAATCCAGATTGCATGCGAAGTCATTTTTGCGGTTTGTGTTGCAAATTCAGCTCATGCTTATCGTCAAACTGAAAAAATGGAGGGCCTTGTCTGGTCTGAAATCCCCCTAGATGAGGAATCACCAACCCCAGGTGATCAAACGGGAGCAGAATCATATGTCGACAAAGGCGCGACCAATTCTCGATCTTTTTGAAGATCCCAATCATGCAAAAGACTATGCAAAAGGACCAGCGAGTTTTGTGCCTGGTTTCGAGGCTCTGCATAAGATGGCGTCGGTTTTGATTCGAGAATTTTCTGCGCCGTCTCCTGCCGTCTTTGTCCATGGAGCAGGCGGTGGCCTTGGCCTGCCTGATCTGACTGGCCCAACCGTAATGTTAGGATCGACGGTTGGTTTTTAGCGGCGTTCATGCCGCCTCC
>JABSPZ010000027.1 GCA_013213785.1 Henriciella sp.
GATTAAACCAAACCAGATGAGCCAAAATCTCCTGTTCTAAAAGTATCAGAGTGTCTCAACCGTTTGAAAACGGACACAGGATTACATGATCGATCATAGAGACGATCCCTAACACGCAAAGCGGTCAATGTCCGCTGCTAACCCAACGCGGGCGTATTCTCCAGGGCTGCTGGGCGAGCAAAACCAGACATAAGCTAAACGGCAAATAGCGCTCTGGAAAGTACGCTCACGCTCCGGCGACGAAGCGCCACAAATCGGATATTCTGCAAGTCCGTTGCGCGAACTAAAACGGTCTTTTTTGCCATCTCTCCCAACTCGTTTTCGGAGAACGAATCTGATGTTTATGCTGCGATGTTGCATGGCGATGAAAAATCGGCATTCTTTCTGACCACTGCGATCAAGGGGGACGAAGAATGCTAGACTGGGCGAAAATCACAGCAGATCTGGAACATGCATTGACGCTCGATGCTGAGACTGCAGTCGAGTTTCTGAAGACATCGATTGCAGATTCGGACACGCGTGATTTGGTGCAAGGCTTGCTCGAGCGGGCGCGCCCAGCACAAGCATTCATGAAAACCTCCGCCGCAGGAGCCGCTGCGCCAAGTCCAACCGCGCAGCTTCCGGCGAAGACACGAATTGATCATTGGGAAATAGAAGACTTGATCGGTAAAGGCGGCATGGGCGAGGTCTATAGAGCCAGTCGCGCGGATGGCTTGTATGAGCAAACCGTTGCGCTCAAACTGATCCATGGGATGAGTGCCGGGCGAATCGAACGGTTTAAGCAAGAGCGTCAGCGCCTCGCTCGATTAGAACACCCAAATATTGCGCGCATTGTCGACGGCGGAACCGCCCCGGTTGGCCGGGCTTATCTCGCGATGGAATATGTCCAGGGCGAGACGATTGACAGATATGTAAGGTCCAAGAACCTTGAGCTTGCAGAAAAACTGGATCTGTTTCGGGCATTGTGCCGTGCCGTCTCGTACGCGCACAGCCAGCTCATCCTACATCGCGACATCAAACCAGAAAACGTGTTGGTTGATGCTCAAGGTCAAGTCCGCTTGATTGATTTTGGCATCGCATCTGGCTTAGACGATGACGAAGCGCAGATGATCGCGCTCACGTTGCGATCGGCCGCCCCTGAACAGCTCGAAGGGCGAATTGAAAGCGTACAAACAGATATCTTTGCTCTAGGCGTCTTGCTCCACCGCCTCTGCACAGATGAGTTTCCGGAGCGGCTCGCCGATGGCGGTATGGCGCCGCTCGCGCAGCTTCTCCCTAGCAAGGATTTACTCGCAATCCTGTCGCGCTGTTTGTCAGCGTCAACCGATGAGCGTTTCGCGTCTGTAGATGCGCTGTCCGATGATATCACAGCACTTTTGGAAAACCGACCTGTAAGCGCTCGAAATGGCGGGCGGCTCTATCGCTTTCAAAAGGGGATCGCTCGGTTCCCTGTTGCCAGCGCACTTGCAGGCGTTGCCGCTATTGCTTTGATCGGCGGAACGCTGGTCAGCTTAAACTTCGCATCCAGCGCACAGGCCGAAGCCGATCGTGCCAATGCTGCGCTTGATCAGATGCAATGGGAGTATGGACGCGCCGAAGCCAACTTGGACGCGCAGCAGGCCTATTCCGAAATCATGCAACTTGCTTTCGGCGGGGAGGAAGATGTTGAGCGCCTGTCTCAGCTGATGATCGACCGGCGAGATGAGCTCTTTGTAAATCGCGCACAGAATCCAAACGGAGCTGCGGCAGCGAGCTATGCTATCGGGCGTAACTTCTACTTTCGCGGCGACACAAGACGCGCGCTCGAAGTCTTTGATCCCTGGATGAAAGAAGCGTTCGGTTCAGAGCCTCTGATTGGTATCGGAGAAGAACTGTACGCCTTAATGCTTGCCGATGCCGGGCGGAATGAAGAAGCAGAACCCTTGCTTCGTAAGCTCGTCGATGAGTTTGACAATGGCTATCGAAGCGGTGAAGCAGACTTGTTCAACTATTCTGCAAAGCTCGCCCGCGTCACCAAAGCTGAAGCAGATATCAACCGGGCTGAAACGCTCGTTTTGGACTTGATTGCAAAAGATACCGAGCCGTTCGAAACGCTCTTTCACTATAATCACCTTGGCTTCCTTCGAATGGCGAAAGCAGATCGCGCAGGCGCGCATGAGGCTTTTGTGAAAACGGTTGAAATCTTCGAAGCCAATCCGGATCTTGCGCCATATGGCCAGGATATCGCACGTTACAATCTGGCTGGACAAGAATTAGGGTTTCGCCGCGACTTGGATCGCGCGGAAGCGATCATCGACTCGGTGTTGAACGAAGATGTCCCGCTCAAAGGTTTGAGCCTACAGGCTGGCCGAGCTTACCTGGTTAAAGGTCTTATCCAGGCCGAACGCGGCGCCCACGATCAGGCGCAAGAGACGCTCGAACAATCTGTCGACCTGCTCGAGCAATTCGCTGGTGCAGGCTCGCCGCCGCATTTGATAGGGCTGAGCGCTTGGATCAGCGTTGAGGCGCGGGCGGGACGCGCAGAGGAGGCGGAAGCGCGTTTAAAAGATGCCAAAACCGCACTTGCTGATAAGCTGGATGATCCAAAGCTCGTCTTGGCAGGCGTCTATGTGGAACTCGCGAAAGGCGGATCTTCTGCGACTGTTGCCGATCGCCTGTCAGATCCTTCCATGCAAACCTCGCTCAACAGTGATGCGATTCAATACTACTTATATCGGCTTTTGGTAGAAGACGGTGTGGCGCCTGACAATGCCAAAGCGACTAAGAACTAAGATAGCATTTGAATTTCGAGCCAATCGCGCGCAGCCTTCCAATCGCGCCTTACAGTGCGCTCCGACAGGCCTAAAACAGCAGCGGTTTCAGCTTCGTTCATGCCGGAAAAATAACGGGCATCGACAATGCGCACCCAGCGCGGGTTCTCATCTTCCATCTGACGCAGCAAATCATTGATGATCACCAATTGCTCCGGCGTCTCGCTATAGGTCGCTAGCACGTCTCCGACTTCATCTAACGCAACACTGTGAACGCCGTTGCCTCGCTTTCTAGTCAGTCTCTGCCGCGCGTGATCCACCACGACCTGACGGATGGCTAGCATGGCGCAGCGAAAAAAGTGATCTTTAGATACCCAAGCTGATCGTCCCGTGAGTTTCACGAAACATTCTTGTAGGACATCCTCTGTCATCATCGTGTCTCGAAACCCAGCCCTACGCCTTTTGTCTCGAGCAATCCTCAAAAGCTCGGGATAAGCGGCTTTGAAAAAGCCTTCAGCTATGGCTCGCTCATTCGCATCATAACTCTCAATCTGTTGAGACGGCGCGTCTGACAAAGCTTTTCCTCTCTTAGACCACAGGTAGCGTAACACCCGAAGATCAAAGGACAAGTTTTGGTGCGGACAAATTTTTTTCAGTCCTTTTGTCCAAATTGAGCGCCGTTCTCGTTTCTTCCATCAGACAGCTTGTCTTGGGGATGAAATGGAGCACGCAGTATGACCGAACGCGATCCAGCGATAATTATCAGGAGTTTTAGTTCAACGGGTGAGGAGAGAACGCCTTGGCTTGCGCCAATGCTAAACCGCCCGAAATGGGTCCTCGCGCTCACATTTCTGGTGATCATCAGTTTCGCAATCGGGCTTACAAGAGTTGAGAAAGACCCATCCGTCGATGCTTTTGTTCCGGGCGACCATCCTGCCGCCATTAATCGAGACATAGCCCGAGAGATATTTGGTCTTGAGGACCCGGTGATCCTCGGTCTCGTCGCGCCTGAGGGGGAAACGGTTTTTACCCCTGATCGTTTGGAGGCTTTGAGGCGTATCGACGAAGCGGTTCGTCCAATCGATGGGGTCGAGAAGACTGATGTGATCAGTCTTGCCAGCCAAAATGCTATCCACGGGGATGATGGCGACTTGATGGTGGATCCAATTGTGCCCGCCGGTGCGCTCGATGCGTCAAGCGCGGCGATCGCTGAAGAGCGCTTTCGTGCCATGCCAATGCTGAGCGGCTTGTTGGCCTCAGACGACGCACGAATGGTCACCGTCATCATTCCAGTCGAAAACCCCAACCAAGCTCAGCAGACCGTGAACGAAATACAGGAGGTGGCTCAACGACAGGCTGGGGACGTCTTCACAGTACATGTTGCTGGAGTCGCCGCAATGAATGCGCGGCTCGCCAGCATGGTTGATTCAGATACTAGGATCTTTGTTCCAGCTGCCATCCTCACTGTTTTGCTGATCTTGTTTGTGGCGCTGCGCCGGGCAAAAGCTCTGCTAGGGCCACTTCTGGTCATTGCAGGGTCAGCGGCGATCGCAATTGGGATAATGGGGTGGCTGGGATCCCATTATTACCTGATCACGACAGCGCTTCCTGTTGTGATCATGGCGATCGCCGTTGCTGACGCGCTGCATATTTCAACCTATTACTTGAAGGCGCGCACGCAGGACACATCACTCTCTTCGCGGGATGCCGTGTCCTATGCCGTCGCCAAAGCCTGGTTGCCCGTTACTCTGACCAGCATCACCACAATTGCGGCCTTTATTGGATTGTCATTCGGCGCGGCCATGAAGCCGATTAGTGAGTTCGGCCTCTATGCTGCTGTCGGCGTTGCAGCGGCTTGGGGGTTGAGCCTGACCGCGCTACCTGCCGTGCTCATTCTGACCAATTTGGCACCGAAAGCTGGCGGCACGTCGGAGCGCGCGCCTTTGATCGACCAGACCATTTCTGGGCTTACGCAGTTTGCTTTCAGCCGTCCGAGTGCGTCCATAACAGTGGCAATCGTGATAACCGGCATGCTCGGATTTGCGGCTTCGCACGCCGAGTTCGATTATGAACGCCAACGCTATTTCACACAGTCAGACTCGGTGCGGACAGCTGACATTGAGATCAATCGCCAACTCGGCGGTGTGAACTTTCTGGACGTGGTCGTGACAGCCCCAGAGACTGGGGGTCTAATGCGTCCAGATGCACTTGCTCAAATCGCGTCTCTGCGCGCGGAAATGAGCGACCTGCCGCATGTCGAAAAGGTAAGTGGCATTGACGAATACATCGCGCTCTTGCATGCCGCGCTTACCGATGCGCCGGACGGCGACCTGCCGACGGCGGAGCGGGCGCCCGCACAATACATGTTTCTGTACGAGGCTTCCGCGCCTCCTGAAGACTTCAAGCAAGAGATCGATTTCGATCACACGCGGGCCCTTATTCGGGCGCAACTATCAACCGATAGCTACTCCAAAACGCTTGGCACAGTCGAAGCTCTTGAGCGTCTGGTGCTCCGTTGGGGAGAGGCCAATGGTCTTGCGGCCGAAATCAGCGGACGCGTCGCCGTAAATGATGGCTGGATGACACAGCTTGCGAATAATCATTTTCGAGGACTTAGCTTGGCTGTCGCGCTCGTCTTGTTGACGACGGTCATCGTGTTTCGCTCGCTGGTTTATGCCTTGCTCGCCATCATTCCGGTTTTGATCGGCGTTCTCACGGTCTATGCAACCATGGGCGCCTTCTCGATCGATATTGCGCCAGCAACATCAATGACGGCCGCTATCGCAACAGGGCTTGGGATCGATTTCGGCATTCACTTGATTTCTTTGATCCGGCAGCGACGCCGCCTAGGCGAACTCGGCGTCGGCGCGTTCGATGCACAATACGCCCTGGTGGCCCGTGCATGTTTCTATTCCGCGATCGCCTTGGGCGTCGCGCTTGCCGTGATTTGCATCTCCTCGGCGCCGCCACTGCGTTGGTTCGGCTTTCTGGTCTCGGTCGGGGCCTTTGGCTCTTTGGTCGGCGCCTTGCTGATCATCCCGGCCGCGCTATTTGTCACCCATATGGCGTCGCGCAAAGGAGTCGAAAATGCGATTTCTTAAGGCCCTTCTTTTCACCGTAACCTTTAGCGTTTCCGGACTGTCGCAAGCTGATGAGGCGCCCTCGGATGCTCTTGCCTTAGCGAGCCTGGTGGCTGACCGCGCAGCAAATGAAGGTCGGGTCGGTACCATGCATTTCCAACTGACCAGTAGCTCAAACCGCGTTCGCGAACGCGAAGCGCTGATGCTCCACTCCGATATTGGCATCACCGAGCGGATCGCGATCTATTTCACTGAGCCGACAATGATCGAAGAAACCGCCTTTTTGAGTTTCAATCATACGTCTCGCGAGGATGAAAACTGGCTCTACCTGCCGGCGACTGAACGGGTCCGAAGATTGCCAGCTGGGGATCGCGGTGACTACTTCCTCGGGACCGATCTCACCTATGGTGACATCAAAGACAATTTCAAATTTGGTCTCGATGATTGGCAGTTCGAACTCGGCGAACCTGAGCAACATAACGGAACGCTCACCCCGATCCTGAAAGGGACAGCCCGTACCCCTGAAATCGGGATCGAGATGGGGTATGCGAGCTTCCAAGCGAAGGTCGATCAGGCTTCAGGTTTTCCAATCTGGATTGAGTATACTGACACAGATGGCGAGCCGCTCAAACGGATCGAGATCCTGACCATAGAACTCGTCGGCGATGCGCCCACAGCGATTCATTTCACAGCTGAGAATCTGCAAACGGGTCATCACACAGAGGTCCTCTTTAGCGACATGCGCTATGTGCCCGACCTAGATGACAGTGTCTTCGATCCCGAGGTGCTCGCTTATGGAGTGCCGGATGTCGACTAGTCTGATTCAGGGGGCCGCTTGCCTGTCCGTCTCATGCGTTTTGGCTCTCTGTGCCTGCAGCGATGAGATCAAATTCAAGCCATCGCTTGAGGCATCCTACAAGTTTGCCCACGGCCTAGAAACAGATCAGGCCAACCAATCCTATCTTCAACTCAAACCAAAAGTAGTCGCGCGTTGGGACCGGCATTGGAAAGCCGCCCTCGCTGTGCGCGCAGAAGTGGCGTTCGACAATACGGGTCTCGGCAGTCTCGATACATTTGATGGGCTGTCGAAGCCGCTCGAACTCGGTGGTGATGGCCGCATCGAAATTGAGGAAGCAACCCTGAGCTGGCGCCGCCGTTCGACCAGAGTGACGCTCGGCAAACAGACTTTCGCCTGGGGTGTGCTTGATGGCCTGCAAGTCACCGACCGATTTGACGCCGTTCGTCGACGAGAAGCGGTTTTCACCGATCAACGGCCAGAGAGATTATCGAAATGGGGGGCGCGCGCGGAGTTTGATTTTGCGGGAACACGAATGGATATCGCCGCCGCGTTTGATGGCACCGCCGATCAATTGGCGGTGCCAGGAGAAACGTTCTCCGTCAGCGCATCTCGTTTTCGGGCTGGCTTGCCGGCAACCGCGCCGACGCCTGAGCTGATAACCGAACTGTCAAACGATCCGACGCTTGGCTTGCGCGCAACGCGCAGATTTGGCGAATCAGATGCCAGCTTACTCGTCATTCATGGGCCCGACACCGAACCGGTCTTTCGACCAGACGAAGTAGGGGCCGCGCTCACCTATGATCCTCGAACACTGCTCGGGGCGACATGGCAACGCAGCGCCGGTGCGCGTGTCTGGCGCGTCGAGACCGCGGTCGTTTTCGACCAACCAGTTAACCTGAAAACCCAGCCTTTGGAGACGGATGCACGGCAACGCTGGCTCGGGGGTATCGGCCTGGATTTGGACCTGCGTGACGGCGCGTTCCTCAATATGCAATTGGGTGTCGATCATGTGCAGGGTGATGATTTGGTTCGCCCGAATACGGACGTGATCTCAACGGTCAAGCTCCAAAAGTCATTCACGAACCGGACCTGGCTCGCCAGCGCTGAGCTCTTGTCCTCTCTAAGTGAGGGTGACGGCACATTTCGCCCCGCCTTGTCCTGGCAAGTTGACGATCGCCATAGATTGCAAGCCGGCGCTGACCTCGTTTGGGGCGACCGAGATGGCCTGTTTGGACAGTTCCAAGACATAAACAGGGTTTGGTTCAAAACGACTTGGACCCTCTGACGAACGCGCGAAACACTTTTTAAACTGAAAGGTAGAACTTATGAAAATTCGAACGTTTATCGTAGCCGCCGCGTTAGGTGGGGCGATGTCTTTATCCGCCAGCGCACAAGAGAAGACAGAGCCGGTCGCTACCGATAGTGAAGGAATGTCTCCCGACCAGCAGGCCAAAAAAGAAAAGAAAAAATCTCAGAGTAAACAAACGCAGACTTGGGGCGGGGGACCAAAAGCCGGTGCATTGCACGAAGACTGGTTAGCATGGATCAATTTGATCTCGCTGAAACCCAAGGCGCCCACACCTGAGTTTCCAACCGGAAAACCTGCGCCGGCTGACCCCGAAGAATGTGCTATAAAAATCCAAGATTATCGAACGACGCCGCATCGAAACAAAATGACTGACGAGCAGTGGTCACAAGTGCAATCGGAATATAACGGAGCGTTCGAAGACTATTGCATGCCGGGCTAGTTCTACGGTCCCAAAAGTATGAAACCGTAAACGCGCCCGAAAAACCAACGGTTACAAAGTCCGCTTTGTATAATCAGCTGCTTTTGGCTCAGCGGCTTAAATTCGCCCGATACTGTTGAAAAACTCCGAGTCAAAACGACCGAATTCTGATTCAGTGATTTTCGTGCAGATCGAGGAGATGCGCGATGATGGGACGATTGGAAGAAGACGCTGCAAAGCTCTTCTATGAGTTCTCACTAGATAAGATGGTTCCAGCGGATCACTTGCTTAGAAAGATTGATCGGTTCCTCGACTTCGATGAGATCCGCGCGCACTTGAAGCCGTTTTATAGCCACACCGGCCGTCCCTCGGTTGATCCTGAACTGATGTGCCGGATGCTGATTGTTGGATACTGCTATGGTATCCGATCAGAACGTCGTTTGTGCGAAGAGGTTCATTTGAACCTTGCCTATCGGTGGTTCTGCAAGCTTGGTATCGAGGACAGGGTTCCTAACCACTCGACGTTTTCTAAGGCACGCCACGGTCGCTTCCGTGAGAGCGATCTGTTTCGGAAGCTGTTCGAGCAAGTGGTGTTCAGTTGCATGTCAGAGGGGCTGGTCAAAGGCGAAGGCTTTGCGGTCGATGCCAGCATGATCCGCGCGGACGCAGGTGAGGATAATGCCGTGGAAGGGGGTGAGGCAGTTGACTGGTCAGACCCGAAGATCGCATCGCGACCGGTTACCGAATATCTTGATGCGATCGATCAGGATGGTGCTCCTCGCAAGAAGATCTCGCTGACCGATCCAACCGCGCGATGGACAGCTGCGATCAGCGGACAAGCCCGGTTTACCTGGGCAACCAACTATCTCTTGGATGTCGAGACATCTGTTATCGTCGATGTTGAGCCAACACCCGCTTATCGCAAAGCCGAGGTTGAAGCGGCCAAGATCATGATCGATCGAACCGAAGACCGGTTTGGGCTCAAGCCAAGACGCCTGATGGGTGATGCTGCTTACGGCTCAGCGGAAATGCTGGGCTGGATGGTCGATGAGAAACAGATCGAGCCGCATGTCGCGCTCTTCGAGACCCCAGGCGCACCGACAACCAACTTTACCATCAAAGACTTCCAGTATCACGAAGACCGGGACGTCTTCACCTGTCCTGCTGGAAAAGAGCTGCGCCAGTTTTGGAGAAACTATAAAACACCGCGCTCCGGCATCTCTAAAGACAATCGCCGAATGTACAGGTCTCGAAACACTGATTGCGCGGTCTGTCCTCTAAAATCCAATTGCTGTCCATCCGCGCCGTTCCGAAAAGTCAGTCGGTCCATCTACGAACATGCCCGCGATAAGGTGAAACGACTACGCGGAACAGAAGAGTATGAGCAATCGCGACGAGATCGAAAGAAGGTCGAGATGAGCTTCGCGCATCTAAAATGCCAACACCGCTTCCGGCGATTACGGTTGCGAGGTCCCACTGGGGCCAATGACGAATTTCTACTCGCTGCAACAACCCAGAACCTTAGAAAACTCGCCAAATACGCCCCGATACCGTCTACCACGCTCCAAAACGCCGCTTAGTGCGGGCAACAGGAGCGAACACCCAATAGAAATAGGCCGATGTGGTTCATCGGATCCGAAGACCGTCGAAAACAGCGGTGACTTTTTCAACAGAATTGCTCCAGAACGGACTCCCGCCAAAACAGCAGAAACCGCCCTACAAAGCCGCACGTTGTAAAATTATTCGTACTCGCAAACCGATCTGGACGGCGACATCTGGAAACGTCACGGACCTTACTCGGTTGGGGCGATGACCGTCTCGAAAAAAAGCTCGGCTGCGCCCTGATAGATATCACGGCGTTGGGCCTCGGTGAACTCAACATGACCCATAGAACCCTCAACCAGGAAAAGTACACCGGTCGCACCGGCAGCTCCGTAGGCAGGAACAACGTCACAGGCGCCGGATACCACTAGTCCGGTAAAGCTCGCCCCCTCTGGGGCCGTGTCGCAGGGCACCGCCGGATCGAATTCTTCATGGGCGGCGAAAAGCAACGCCGAGCTCGCATCGACTGTGACCAGGTCAAGGACCGCGCCCGAAAGTGGCAGCGCACCCTGCACTACGGATGACACGCCATCACTCTCGCCGACCGTGCCATAGACGCCGCCATTGCTGCCAAGGAAATTCGCCAGAGCCTGCCTTGAAATCGGATCATCAGGGTCGAGCGTTGCCGCCAACATGGCCATGACGCCTCCTGCGGATTCTCCGCTCACAAAGATAGCGTCGGAGCGGATGCCGCGCGGATTCGATCCTTCTCCTTCGGCACGCAAGAACCGGACGGCGGCGAACATGTCGTGCGTAGCCTTAACCCCAGCAATAGCGAGTTCATCAGCATTGAGTGGCGCCTGCCCAAGCACCCGGTAGTCCATCGTGGCAGCTACATAACCGCGACGGGCAAATTCCTGAGCGATCGGTTCAACTGATTCTCGTTCCTGTTCCTGGAAACCGCCACCGGACGCGACAATCATAACCGGTCGGTTCGTTACCGTGTCGTCTTCAGGTGTGAAGATTGTGAGCAACAAAGTCTGGCCATCGACCGTCGCGAAGGCGACATTCTCTTCAATCTGAAGACGGGAAAAGACGCGGTCGCGATAACGCACCGGATCGCCTGCTTCCTCAACATTGGTGACGCTTACATTGATCGGGAGAGTCGCACTCAGCCCGCTCGGGTCGCTCACGCGTAGCGTTGCCACATAAACGTTGTTGGCATCACCGTCGCCAGGCGTCTCGAAGTCGGGCGCTGTCGCAAACGAGAGACCTCCAGTTGCAGAGTCGAAAGCAAACGCGCTAGCATCGTCGCCGGAGAATGAAAAAGACAGCGCATCGCCATCAGGATCTGAAGCCTCAATTGTGGTGAATGGTTCGCTAGTATTCTCCTCAACGTTCGTATCTATTGGGCCTGTCAAAAAAGCTGGCGCTCGGTTCAGCGGTCCGGGAGGTGGGACAACACTGTCGCCGCCGCCGGAGCACGCGGTGAGACTGAGAGCCAGCAGAGATGTGTAGGTATAATGTTTGATCAAGGGTTCTGAGGTTTCATTGATTCTGTCAGACAAAGCTGGTTGGAAGCGAATCGAAATTTCCGAGACCTGGAAGGACTGCTGAAAGCTCGCTTTCGCTCAGACCAAACCATCGTCCCAACTCTGCAGCGTAGGTATCCACTGCCACGAACGGGATCAGACGACCGCCGCCACTATCGGCGTCGTGACCCAAGACCGGTGGTGGCAACGCGCCATAAATCTCACCCCCCTTCACGGCACCGCCAAGTACGATCTGATGTCCGCCCCAACCATGATCGGTGCCATCGCCGTTGACCGCCAGCGTTCGGCCGAAATCCGACGCCGTGAACAAGGTCACATCTCGGTCAAGTCCGAGCGCCTCCATGGCGGTTTGAAAGGCAGACAGCGCCCCGTCGATCTGGGAGAGCAATGCAGGTAACGCGCGCGCCTGACCGTCATGGGTGTCAAATCCACCAAGGCCAACGAAGAAGATCTGGCGCGACGCGAACAATCGGTCCCGGACACTGATCGTTTCCGCCACGGCCCTGAGCTGGGCACCGAGCGGTGTCGCTGGGAAGCTTGTTGGTAGCGAGGCGCCCTGTTGGCGAGCTGAATCATAGGCCTCATTGGTCGCAAGCCCGCCAGAGAAGGCCGTTGCCATGTCGCGTTCAAGCAGGTGGTCCCGGCGATAACTCTCTGCTGCCAGCTGGTTGCGGACAGCTTCCAGAAGTTCGGCTCGCTCGCCAGAGAGACCGTCATAATAGTCTTCCAGGAAATCCACGCGTGCGGCCCCTGCCGTGCTCACGCGATAGGGCACGGCACGACGTCCCGTTAGGAATGGTCCTACATCTTCGGTTGTGATCGTGGTGAATTGCGGCAGTGAAGCGTTGGCGCCGGATGCGAGGACGGCGTCGGCAAACAATCCGCCCCAACCATACTGGGCGCCTTCGGGTTGATTGGCTTGCCAGACCGCTTGCTGGTCATTGTGAGAGAACAGCCGTGGCGGCAGACGTACTGCACCGCCCTCAAAGCTTGCGCGCGTCGTCGGTTCGATGAGTGGGCCAACATTGCCTACAATTGCGGCCTTACCGCCCCGAAAAAGGCTCTCCAGAAGAGGCATCTCCGGCGGCAAGGCGACTTGGCGTCCTTGAAGCACGCTGCCGGTCACGGGCGATAGAGATGACAGGCTTGTGCGCGCGCGGGTTGCGCCTTGTTGGGCCAGTAAGGAAGCCCGCAGCTGCGCATACTGATCGTAGGAAGGTTGATCATAAGGCAGAATCAAATCGTGGCAGTCTAGGCCGCCAAAAAAGAACACGCAGACCAATGCCTTATACCCGGTCGTGTCCGCGGCATGGGCCGTAAATGTCCGTGGGATGGCGGTGAGCGCCGTGGACGCTAGCGCGGCGGCGCCCAGCGATTTGATGACGTGTCTGCGGCTGGTAAGCATGATCTCTCCTAGCGCTGGACGAGGTAATCTGCGGACGTCATGACGAGCAGCACCGCGAGCGACACCCTTTCCGATAGCCCTTCGGTGTCGCCTGGGCCATCAATGGGGCGCGCTTCTAGCGTCGCAATGATCGCTGTTTTCGTCTCGTCAGACAGAGTGTTATAAACGAGCAGGTTGTCGAGATGGTCGACCAACTTCGCGGCATCATTCGCAAGCGCAAGTTCATCGGCATAGTCCGGCACAAAGGCCCGCTCGAGGGCCGCAGGATCCACTGGCACGCCCATGGCTTCCAGCTCATCCCTGAGCTCGTCAGTAGGGATCATCGATTGGCCACCAAAGGCCCAGAACGTCATGAAGTTGATAAAGCCCGGCGTCGCCGTGGCATTCACGATCTGAAGCTCGGGGACGGTCAAGCCAGCCGCGCCACTCTCCGTGCCGGGCGCGATATAACCCGGACGGAAAAAGTTGAAGACTGACCGGGCACGGTATGGATGTTGGGCTAACGCATCCGGTGCGCTCAGGTCAAAAAGCTCTATCCCATATTCAGGTCTTGAGGCGTCAGCATCAAAGGCACGTGCCCAATGGGTGAAACGCAGAAGCGGCTCGCGGATCTTACCGAATTGGGCATCGGTGAGGCTCGCATCGCCGCGCACATCTGGGTCGAACAAAATGGCGGCGAGGGTTGCCGTTAGGTCGCCCTTACGTCCGTCGCCCAAGCGGGTCCCATCGGGCAATGCATAGATGCCGGAATCGAAGGCGACAGACACACGTTGGACATAATCCGGGTCCGGCGCAGATGTCGTGAAACGTTGGATGAGCTGGCGTGAGATGAACGGTCCGACATTTGGATGCGCGAAGATACAGTCGAGCGCCAGGTCGATGCTAATCGCGGTCGACGTCCCAGTTGGGATGTTACAGTCTAGAAAGCGCTTCGCCTCTGGAGAATGACGGTCCTCATCGACCGCCATGGGCTTCAGCAGAGCTTGTTCAAGGCCTTCCCACTCGTCGACCGCGTCGACAACGGAGGGAAACCGTTGCCGGTCAAGACCGTCCAGGTCAAGGCCTGTGAAGACGCGTGCGAGACCCGCAATGTCCATATTATCATAGAGTTCGACCGCGCGCCCCGAACCATCAAGCACTGGTGTACCATCGGGCTGGAGTTCGACGACGCCAACGGTGAAGAGCTGCAAGATTTCCCTGGCATAATTCTCATCGGGCATGCGACCTGTGGCCGGATCGGCCTTTTGGTTGCCCATATAGGTCAAGTAATAACCCATGGCGGGCGAATAAGTGACCGCCTCCAGGAGATCGCGATAGTTCCCGAACGCACCTTCGGTGAGAATGTCTTGATAGCTGACCACAGGCTCGGGAATATCGGTCAGTAGTTCGCCACCAAAGTTCGACACGACGAGGATCTGCGATAAAGCAAAAGCCATGCGTTGGCGAAGCTGGTCGTCACCTTCGATGGCGTTTCGCCAGAAGGAGAATGTGCTCGATTGCACTGCCAGGACAGGAAAATCCTCGTCTTCGTTGGTAGTCATTGCCCGGTAAGCTTCGAGCTGTGGCCTATGCAAGCTGATAGGTTTTTGGAGTTCTGCCAGAAACCAGTCGGACGCGCTTGTTCCTGTCAGCGCAGACACATCATTGGCGGTAGGACCGAAGGTTGCCTGTGTCAGAAATCGTGACGTGCCGGCCTCGGTGGAGAATGCACCTGTGGGCATTGGGGGCGGAGGAGGTGGTGGTGGTGGAGACGGAGGTGGCGCGGGGCCTCCAACCGGCGAATTTCCGATGTTTGACGTAACTTCGCCAGAACAGCTGCCCGCAAGCAGAAAGACACCGAAACTGGCGCCCAGAAACGCGGTCATAGAGGGATGTCGTCTCTTTGTCGGCACCAGTAACTCCCCGAACGGCAGGATTTCATGAGTTCAGGAAACGCTTAACCCGAAACGGGTCCTCGCGGTTTTACAAGTCAGGATGCGAAACCATACAAATTGGTATGCGTGCTTATTGAGCGCGAAGAGGGAGGCTGATTTCAAACACGGCTCCCGGTTCTGTTGCGACCACACATGCATGTCCGGCGTGTAGTTCAGCAATGGCCCGCACAAGCGACAGTCCCAGGCCATTGCCCGGCGTCGATCGACTGGATTCCAAGCGGACGAAACGCTCAAACACACTTTCGGCAGCTTGAGCTGGCAGACCCGGTCCATCGTCGCCAACTTCCAGAAATGCGTAGTCTCTATCGGCACGTAGCCCAATCCATGCTTTCGCCCCATCGCGGGCATGCTCCAGCGCGTTCTCCAGAAGGTTTGAGATCAACTGAGTGAGCAGATCACGGTCGCCATGGACGACCACACCCGGGCCCACGCGCAGTTCGAGATGTTTGTCAGCGTCTTCGAAAAGGGGCTCGAAACTGTCCGCTAAATCCGTGACAAGTTCTGAAAGGTTCATCTCAGTAAATGCTCCACGTCGCTGACCGGCTTCGACCTCGCCAAGTCTAAGAAGCGCATCAAGGGTTCGCAGCAGCGTAGATATGTGCGCCTGGGCCGCCGTGACATGGCTCGATACAGCCTCAGGGTCGCCTGCGTCGCGTTGCAAGAGCTCCAGGCGTCCGGCCAAGTTCGACACCGGTGTTTTCAGATCATGTGCGACCCCAACCGAAACGCCCTGCAGGTTCCGTGTCAACGTGCCGATCCGGTCGAGCATATCGTTCACAGCGACTGACAATCTATCGAATTCGTCGCCGGTACCGCTGATTGGAACACGCCCATCCATCTTCCCTTCATCAATCGCTTCTGCGGTCATCGAGATCGTATTGAGTCGGCGGAAGACCGACCGGCTGGTCAAAAAACCGGTCAAAAGCAAGATCGGGATTGCTGTCAGTGCGACTAACCAGCTCGCTCTCACCAGCCACTCCTGAAGGATTACGAGACGATCCGGTACAAAGCGGGCCGCGATCACCTCGGCGCTGCGGTCCTCCAAGGGTAAGCGAAAAGACAGAACTGGATGGCCCGATAGATCTGCATGTTCGATGAAAGTGCGGGTCTTACCACCCGGTGGGTCAATGCCGTCAAAGCCAGCCAGAGTTTCATCATCGCCGGTCATGACACGGATGATGAATTCGTCTTCTTCGAGGATAGCATAGAGCCAATCGGGCTCCCAGGTCGACTTGCCGTCATAGCTGAGCGCCGATACCAGACCAGTTATTCCCTGTTCGGCATAAAGACCTTCAAGGCCCTCCATTTCCCTATCTAGGCTCTCTGAGACCTCGTTCAGCGTTTGCGCTCGGTGGATCGCATAGCCGATCCAAACCAGTCCGATCACACTCATCACGCCAATCAAACCCGACAGAACCGTGCGACGAAACACGGTCGATGCGATCAAGTTGTTACGGCGCGCTAAGGACATATCCCGCCCCCTAACAGTGCGAATGAGTTCGGAATCGAACGGACGGTCAACTTTCGCGCGCAACCGGCTGAGATGGGTCTGCACCAGGCTTGTTTTCGGGTCGAATCGGTACCCCCAGATTTTATCCAGGAGCATGGTTCGGGTTACAATCTGGCCCTCATTAAGCATCAGGTATTCAAGGATTCTGTATTCGCGCGGTAACAATTCGAGGCGCACATTGGCGCGAGTTACGACTTGGCGAGTGCGTTCCATAACGAGGTCACCGACCACAATCCGCGTCGTATCTGCTTCGGCAAGAGGTTGACGTCGAGTGAGCGCGCGCAAGCGCGCATAAAGTTCGGTGAAGGCGAAGGGCTTGGTGAGATAATCGTCGGCGCCGGCGTCCAGCCCGTTCACGCGGTCATCAATCCCATCTAGCGCGGTTAGCATCAAAATAGGCGTCGCGATGCCCGACTGGCGCAGTATTCGTACCGCATCTAGCCCATCCATGCCGGGAAGAAGACGATCAAAGACTATAACATCGAATGTGTGGGCTGCCGCCATTAGGAGTCCCTGCTGCGCCGTGGCGGCAACTGTAACTGCATCTCCGGCCTCCTCGAAACCTCGTGAGGTGAACGCGACAGTCTCTTCGTTGTCTTCCACCAAAAGGATACGCATTCGCCCGACCCGTACTTGAATAGGTCAGCTTAAACAAAGCCGACAACAAAGTCTTCCATACAGTTATGTATACTTCGACGCCGACGGCGGGCCTCAGCTCTGGTCTGCACCAGAAAAACTGGCCCATAGTTTGAGTTAGGATCGGCTCTGATATGGAGTTGAACCATGGGCAAG
>JABSPZ010000028.1 GCA_013213785.1 Henriciella sp.
CAGGAATGGGGTGACTTCCTGAAAGACCACAATCTGGACGCCAGCATGAGCCGCCGTGGTAATTGCTACGACAATGCTGTGGCCGAGCGCTTCTTCGCCTCACTCAAGACCGAACGGATCAGACGAAAGATATATAAAACAAGGCAAGAGGCCCGCCAGGATGTGTTCGACTACATCGAGCTGTTCTATAATCCGAAGCGAAGGCGTGCTAAGAACGGGATGCTGTCACCCGCAGAGTTTGAAATGACGGCAAGCATGAAGACGTAGGGCGTCTACAATTCGTGGGGCACATCATAACGCTGTCTTGCATTGACTCCATAAATATGCGAATGAGTTGCATATGCAGTACTGCGTTTGGGGAAATCGTGAGTGATCTTATCCAAAAATGCCTAGATGCTGGACTAAGCATGACAACGGCGCGGCGTGCGATCTTAAAAGCCTTAGAAAACTCGGAAGACCATCCCGATGCGCTCATGCTGCACGATCGCGCCAAAGAGTTCGATCCGACAATTGCTCAAGCGACAGTCTACCGAACCATGCGATTATTGGAGCAAGAGGGACTGGTCGAGAAACACGATTTCGGAAATGGGCGCGCTCGCTATGAGGAAGCCGAAAAAGAACAACACGATCATCTCATCAATCTAAGTACCGGCGAGATAATAGAGTTTCACGACACAGACCTTGAAGCCCTAAAGATTGAGATCGCAAAACGCCTCGGGTTCGATCTAAAAGATCATCGTTTAGAGCTCTATGGAGTGCCAAAGGAATGAGCCCGCAGATCGTGATGCGTCAGCTATGACGATCATAATAATTGGTGTTTTGACCGCGCTACACAAAATAGAAGGGTAGACGCAATATTTGCACTTGATAATCATTCTCATCTATGATCAGGTCTTTTCATACGAATAGGAGACCCAAATGCTTGGGACGCACGCGGACACTATCGCCTGGCTGGAGCGGCAGCTTAAAGAGTTAGAGGCTTGGCGACGAGACTTGATCGGTGAAGGTGTTTGTGAACCCTGCCGGTTGGAACAAATCGATCTCCACCGGACCTGGTTGGAGGAGCAGATTTCTCAGCTGATCGAACCAAATTTGAAACACGCCACTTAATCCCTTTGGGCCGCAGCATGACTGACGTCACCGCGCTTTTGACGTTGGCCTCTCGGCAGCAATTTTCCTCCCAGACCTTGAGCAACATGCTGCGGCCCAATTCCCTAAAAGGACTTTTCAAATGAACACCAGTCTCGTTGCCCACAAAACGCTGACAGACCTTGGCCCTGGGGCGCAAATCGCGACTTTTGGGTTTCGCGCTTGCGCTTTTGGTCAAACGCGATGCTGTTGTTTGCTGAATATGTTCAAAGACTTTTTCGGGGCGGAGAATGGCTCGCGCGTACTGGGACGCTTTGTGCGGCTCGCCGAGTCGCTCGGGAATAATGGCCTTAGACAAATCGATGTGACGGTTCCGAACGCGCTAACATTTACGCATGATGAAGCGTCCTTGCTCAGCGCGCTATCGTCGATTCAGCATGGCGCTTTTGGGCAAGCACGTGCGCATATGATATGGCTTCTGGCGCGACCTCCGCGCACGGAAGAAATGAACATCATATCGGACTTGGCAAACTTCTTCTCTGCGCGAGACATGATCGTTGAAAGCCCTGAATATCAGGCTATACCTGCACAGCCCGAAATAGGTGAGCGACCAGCTCTGGCTTTGGTGCACAATGTCTAGTCTTCGGGATTTGGTGCACCCAGCAACGTCGGCGACTTTGATGGCAACCGATAAGCCATATCTCCTGATGACGTTTTCAGTGCTGAAGCGGGAGCGTCTTTCACCGTCCTTTCTCCGAATTACATTCGTCAATGAAGACGGGTTGAGCTTTACCAGTTGGGGTCCCGATCAGCGCGTTAAGCTCTATTTGTCGGAACCAGGAACAGCTCCTCCACGATTGCCGCTAACGGAGTGGAACGCTGCCTGGCAGAAACTTGACCCAGGATGCCGAACGGCGCGCAGATCCTACACGATTAAGAATGTTCGACCAGATAAGGCTGAGCTCGACATCGATTTTGTGGACCATGGCGTTGAAGGCCCCGCCTCCGCTTGGGCCTTTCATGCGCGGCCTGGCGACCTCCTGCAAATAGCGATTCCAAACGGGAATTATATCGGCCAACCGATGGGCTATGAATGGCGCCCGCCTGAGGGTGTTTCGCGCCTATTGCTCATGGGAGACGAGACATCATTGCCCGCGATTAGTAATATCTGGGAACGCATCCCAGAAACGGTCACATCGATTGACTGTTTCGTTGAAGTTCCGAGAGCCGGGGATGATGTCGCAGCCGGAGAAATGGCAAGTCGCATCACCTGGCTGCCGCGCTATGAAGATCCGCCCGGTACCAAGTTGAAGAAGGCGCTGGGGTATTCTCAAATGCCAGAACTTTCTCAATTGAAACGTCTACATGGGTTGGAAAAATCCGTCGCGCCCAACGAACGAATGTGGGATCCGGCACCGGATACAAGTGGTCCTTTCTACGCTTGGGTTGCTGCTGAGGGCGGCGCGGTGAAGTTCATTCGGCACGCGCTGATGAAAGACTGTGGTTTGCCGAAAAGCGCTGTGTCGACGATGGGTTATTGGTATCTAGGTCGGCCGTTTCACTAAGTCCAAAAAGCCTAATCATTTGACCGGACGCCGGTAACGATATGGACGTGCGCGTCCATGTGCACGAGTCCATCGATTAAGTGGTCCGAGTAGTGTGACACAAGATCGGTGGAAGCTGCCCGGGCTGTGATCTGATCGCTTTGATCGAGTAATCGCCCAATCGAAAACGCGGAAAGTACAAAGCGCGCCGCAGCCTCTGCGTCCATGCCGCCGCCTATTGCGAGTTTATCTTTCCAGCTTTCGCTTGAGATCTCCGCGAACCCCGACCTTTGCAGGAGAGAAGCAAACTCATCTGCATTCTGGTATCGAAATGGTCCGGGCGCTCCTGGTTCGGGCGTCGGGACAACAATGTGGTTCGATAAAATAGTGCGAAGGCTCGACATCCAAGGATTCTCGGCGGGCGACCCCCAAACCGCAAAAGCGAACCGACCTCCGGGTTTTAGCCATCGTGCAAGGTTCTCAAACGCGGCCACTGCAGATGAAAAGAACATGATGCCAAAGCGAGAGGTGAGTCGGTCGAACTGCGCGGCTTCCTGAAGGGGTTGCCCGGCGTCCTGGACATGGAAATGTATCGGGACGTCTCCGTAGGCTTCCTTGGCGATTGCGGCATCCACGAGTGCGGGTGAGATATCGAACCCGTCAACCGCACTTCCAGGATAGGCACTGCGGGCAACCGCGATGCTGGTTTCGCCGCCGCCGCAGCCGATATCTGCGATCCGGTAGGGTCTGTCCAAATCAAGGGCCTCGATCAGCGGTGCGTTGACAGGTCTCAGCATGGCCTCCAGGGGCGTCATCGAATCGCGCCAGGCTTCACCCCGGTCTGTTGACCAATCAGATGCAGAAATGTTCGCGACCATTTTATTTTTTCCGAGCGATTTGATAAACGAGTTTACCCTGAACAAGCCTTTGTTCAATCGGCCCCATAGTTTCGCGAGACAGCGAGTTGGCGTTGGCACCTTCCAGCCAAAGGGCCTCCTTACCGACATCAATCGCGCGTTTTACGATCCTTCCAAAACGCGGGTGTTCGACCAATAGGACATCACCATCGCGATAAGACGCGCTGCGCCTGAACAGGGCAAACGTACCCGGTGAGAGCATGGGGTGCATGCTCTCACCTGTCACTCGTATGAGCGACCAACCGAGCATTTAGTCGGCCAAGACCGGATAAACGAGTTTGAGTTGCGGCGGATACGGGCAGGTTTTCCGCACCGTTTGAACCGACTTTGTCTTCCAGAAGATCTCTGCAAACTCATTGACGAGCTCAACCAAAGCGAGACCATCTTCGCGGTGGACGTCTTGCTTACAAGCGCTCGCCTTTTGCATGATAGAATGGACGAGGCCGTGCACGTTTGGGTGGGCTTCAAGCAAAGGGGCTTTGAAATAGTCACCCCAAATAACGCGAATCTCTTGCTTCACCTTCTCTGCCTCTTCCTCTTTGCGCAGCGTACAGCGCGCGCGGAGGTTAGCTAAAGCGACGGGATCTTCGCTTGCGCCATCGTGAGCGATATCCATCAGCCGCACAACAGAGACTGCAGCGATCAAGGCTGGGCCTGGATCGTAAATACCGCATGGGATGTCGCAGTGTGCAGAGGCGCGGTCAATGAGGCCTTTGCGATCGAGATAGTTGAGAATTGAGTAAATCATCTTGAGTTTTCTTTCTTGAGGTAGAGTCAGTTCGCTGACTTTTTCCAGAAGGCGAGGGCTGCTGATTTCGCGTCCTCGACAATAGACTTGGTTTCGCTGCGCGCGACTGAAAGTTCAGCAAGCAAACGGGGTAGATGCTCGGCACATGTGCTTTTGAGGAGCTCCGGCGCTCGGGTGCTATTCAGGGCTTCTGTGAATATTTGGACCGCTGATATCAGCTGTTCGTTTGCGGCTTTGTGATCACCGCGCGCCCGTCTTTGATTTGCGGCATTGGTCGCAGAAACGATTAACATAGGCGGGGCGTGTGGTTGAACTAAAACGTAGCCGTTCCAGGCTTCAGCGAAGATCATCCGCGCCTCGTGATAGGCTTGGTCATAAGCGATACCAGCCGCATCGAGGTGCCCGGCATTTAACGCAGCGTTTGCTTGCAGTGTTAGCCGCTTCCATCGCGAGTCAAACTCAGGCTGAGCCTGTGCGTCTGCGACCCGCTGCTCGAGGTTATCCATCCCGGTTTTCTTTGAAATGGGAAACGCATTTCATGGTCGCCCAGGTACCAAACGCACCGGCCACGAGACCGATCAGGGCCAGGCCCCAGTTTGTGGCATCATGGGAGTGTGGAATGGGGTGGTTGTGGGCATAAGCGGGGAGGACTAGGCCACCCACGGTCAAAGCCGAATAAAAGATCGATTTCATGAAGCGCTCCTTGTGCAGTGTGTTGCTATGAATAGAGCTAGATCATAAAAGTGCAACTGATAATCATTCGCATTATTTGAAATCTGTGCTAGAGAGAAGGAGCAGCAACTAAGAGCTCGACGACCCATTCGAACTCTCTGCACGCGACACAAATAGACCGGGAGGGTGCGTATGGGCCATTTGGAAACGGATTATTTGATCGTCGGAGCGGGCGCTTCAGGCATGGCATTTGCCGACACCATTCTGTCGGCAACAGACCACGAAATGATATTGGTCGATCGACGCGCGCAACCTGGCGGGCATTGGGTTGATGCTTACCCCTTTGTCGAACTGCACCAGCCATCTGCCTATTACGGCGTGAACTCAGTTCCGCTGGGCGAGGATCGGATAGATGCGAGCGGCATCAATGCAGGTTTTTATGAGCGGGCTGGGGCTGCCGAGATTCAGCACTATTATCGCAAAGTCTTGGCGGATGTTTTCGAACCAAGCGGGCGTATCAACTTTCTGTCGACCAGTGACTATCTCGGGGCAGAAAACGACGAGCATATCATCCAGTCTAAACTTACTGGCCGTCAAACGCGCGTGAGAGTCAGGCGCGCCGTGGTGGATGCTACGGTGACGCAATCAGCTGTACCGTCGCGCCATACTCCAAAGTATAATGTTGATGATGGCGTCACACTCGTTACGCCGAACCAACTTGTCGATCTGGCCGGTCCCAAAGGCTTCACAGTTCTAGGGGCCGGGAAAACCGGAATGGATGTTTGTGTCTGGTTGCTCCAACAGGGGGTCGATCCTGACGAAATCACTTGGGTGCGCCCGCGCGATGTCTGGATGACAGATCGGACTTACGCTCAGCCGCTGACCATGGCCGGTAATATGATCAAGTTCGGCGCTGCTGCGATGCAAGCGGCTGCGGTGGCAAGCGATGCCAACGATTATGCGTTGCGAATGGAAGGGCAAGGCATGCTGTTTCGCGTCGATCCAAAAGTAGATGCTGTCGTCAATCGCGGCGCAACGGTCTCGCGCCCAGAGCTGACGTTCATGAGGCAGATCGAACAGGTCGTACGGAAAGGCTATGTTCGCTCCATTTCCCAGAACCGGGTCATTATGGACGAGGGTGAGATGGCGTCCAATCCAGGTCGTGTATTTGTGGACTGCACAGCCCCTGGCTTGAGCACCACCCCAGCCGCAACGATTTTTGAAGACGGGAAGATAAGTCTATATTTTACGACTCGCGGGGTTGCGCCGTGGAGTGCCGCGCTGGTGGGCTGCGTCGAGTCGCTCGGTTTGAGCCTCGAAGAGAAAAACCGTCTGTGTCCAGCGCTGCCTCGAACTGGGGATATGCAGGGCTTCCTCAACATTATGCGGATCGGTTTGCCGGTTGAAAATGAACGCAGGACCGTCGCTGAACTTGCGGAGTGGAGCGCGCAAGCAAGGCTCAATCCGGGCCGCGCTATTCCGGACCATATGAGTGATCCAGACGTTCAATCGGGCTTCGCGGCAATGTTTCAAAACTTCCAACCGGCGATGGAAAATCTCGAGCGGATTTGCGCCGAAACTTGAACCTGCTTGGAGTAAGATCATGACCAACATAATCCGACGCAGCCACGGCTTTCAACTCGACCATATTGGGCTTGGTGTCCCTGACACAAAAGAGGGTGTGAAATGGGTCGAGGAGCAAACAGGTGCGAAAGTCGATTTGCACGACCCAGAGCCCGACCAGTTTTACTGGAGCGGTAGTTTGGCGATAGGAGATCAGTCATTCCTTGAGATCATTGGACCGAACCCGAACTATAAAAAGTTCCAACCGTTCGCAGCATTGATGAAGACCCTCTCGGAGCCGCGTCTCCTATTTTGGTATATCGCGGTGGATAGTTTTGCAGCCTTCCAAGAGCTCGCGCGCCAGACAAAGGCGAAACTTGAGCGCGTTGAAGGGGTGAATATTGAGGGTGGGGAAACCACTCAAGCGAGCTATTGGCGTGGCCTAATCGGTCCTGGCTTTCTGTCCGAGCGTCCAAATGTCATTGAATGGATCAAGCGTCCAAATCGAGAGTCTCAGGCGACACCTGAGTGTAAATTGATGGAGTTCCAGCTGGCGAACCCGCAAGCTGACGAAATCAATCAGGTGTTCACAAAGCTCGGCATCGATGTGCCTGTTTCGAACGGAAAATCGTCGATCGGAATAACGATCGACACTCCAAAAGGGCGCTGGGAGATTGAGAATGAGGGCGTGCGTTGGACAATGCCCGGCATGCTATTGGAGGTTGCGGCTCTTTGGTGGCGGACACGCAACTAGTTGGTGTAAAAACAGCCGACTAAACAAGCGATAAAACTGCAACACCTGCGGGAATGAGTCTTTTTGCAAACGAATTGCAATTGCAATTAGGAATTTTCCCGGCTAAGGCACCCTCATCTCTAGTTGCGAATGAATATCATTCGCTTAAACTGGGTAAGAGGGATCCAAAATGAAGTTGAATGAACACAAGAACCGACTGCTTATCGCCACTGCTATTGGCTTTGCTGTCATGATGCCGAGCATGGCCACCGCGCAAGAAGAAGCGGAGGCAGCGAGCGAAACCGAAATCAGCGAAGACGGTGAGTTTCTCGGAGAGCTAACGCTTGGACAGAGTAAACGGGAAGTGCAAACTGGCACCGCAACTCCGCTGACGACGATCAAACAAGAAGAGATCGATGACCGTCAAGCCAGCACAATTGCTGAGCTTATTGACTCCGTTCCTGGCGTTACGTTGGTGAACGGACAAACCCCACAAGGGTCTGGGATTAACATTCGTGGCTTCGGCGCGAACAGCATTTACGGTACCGACCAGAAGGTCGCCGTGCTTGTCGATGGGGCAACAACTGGCGCTGAAGAGATCTACCGTGTGAGTAACCAGCTCTTCACCGATCCATTCCTCTATAAAAGCGTGGATGTGATCCGCGGAACAGTTGGAAGTTTCGAATATGGCTCTGGCATCGTCGGCGGTGTCGTCCTCCTCGAAACGAAGGATGCATCTGACTTTACAGGCGGCGAAGTTGGCTTTGGCGGTGCGTTAACGCTGGGTGGCCAAACCAATGGTGACGGGATCAACGGTTCTGGAACATTGGCCTGGCAACCCGCCGAGAATGCTGAATTCCTATTCAACTACTCTTATCGCGACCAAGATAACCAAGACGATGGCGCTGGTAATGAGATTGGGAACTCGGCATTTGAGTTGCCGTCTTTCCTCGTCAAAGGCCGCTACGCGTTCGACGATACTCACTCGATCATGGCGAGCTATACGCAATCTGAAACGGCTGACCGTGATGTGCCTTATGATACGTTCGTCACCGGCACAGACTTCTTCGGTAACGTTGACCGAGACGTCACCACGCAAACCGCATCGCTGTTTTACTATTTCCAGCCTGCAGGAAATGATCTGATCGATGTGGAAGCGGCTCTGACCTATTCCAACCAAGAGATCGACCAGACGTATATTCCTTTCACCAATGGCTTTGGGAGCCCAGTTGGGTTTGGGGTAACAAATGCTGATCTCCAGTATGAGCGTACCAAGCTGACGGTTAAAAACACGTCCTTCGTGCAGACGGGATCAGTCGAGCATGAAATCCGCACCGGCGTAGAGTTCATCGAAAACGATCGTCTCGAAGCCAGCGCAGCCCCTGGCGGTAAAGACAATCGCCAGGCGGTCTTCATCATCGACAATATTGATTTCGGTAACGGGCTGACCTTTACGCCAGCGCTTCGATACGAGAATCAAACTCTAGAAACAGACTTCTTTGATCTCGACGCTGGCGCACGGGTTGAGGGTGAGTTCGATGACAGCGCGCTCATGGGCGGCGCGTCATTGCGCTACCAATTGGAAAACGGGTTCGCTCTCTTCGGAAGCTATGCTTACACAGAGAGTCTCCCCATTTTGGACGACACACCGACAACGGCGACGAGCAATCGGTCTAACATCTTTACAGCTGAAGAGGCCGAAACTTATGAAGCGGGCGTTAGCTATGATACCGTCGGTGTCTTCAACCAAGGCGATACACTTGCTCTGAAACTCAACTATTACGACACCACTTTGGAAGACATCACTTTCATCGGTGGATTAGACGAGATTTCGCTGCAGGGTATTGAGATCGAAGGGTCGTTCGCGACCGAAGGCGGTTTCTATATCGACTTAAACGGTAACTTCTCCGATGGCGACGAAACAGACACTGCGGGTGTCTCCGTCACCTATCGCAGCCTGACAGCGGACAGCGTTCGTGTGACCGCGGGTAAACGATTTGGCCGGTTCTTGGATCTCAGCCTTGAAGCGCTCTCTGTCGCAGATGCCGACGTCTCTTTCCGATCTGGAAATCCAGAGCAAGGCGACTCGTACAATATCTTCAACGCCCGTGCGACGGTCAGCCCGCAATCAGGCATTCTGAAGGGGACATCCTTCCGTCTTGGCGTCGAGAATTTGTCTGACGAAGACTACACGCCGAACCTGTCGACGCGGAAAGCGACCGGTCAAAACTTCAAGTTAACGGTGACACGCCAGTTCTAGGCACTTCCTCCAAGAATCCGTTTTCTTGGCGGGGGCTGATCATCCAACTCGGATTTTCAGCCCCCGCATCTCTCGTTCGAAATGACCGAGTTCAGATCCGTAGGAGTTTACATGGATAGTCTCTTTTCTCCATTTTTGGCCCTTTATGAGATGGGCGGTCCGGTGCTCATGCTCTTGCTGGCCGTGTCGATCTTCACCCTCACCGTCATTCTTTTGAAAGGCTGGCAGTTTCGAAACGCGCGCGTCAATAAGGGCCAGCAAATTCGCCAAGCGATCGCAAGCTGGGATCGTGGGCAGCACGAAAAGGCATTGTCCGAGATCGAAGCGTCTAGGCACTTTTTAGCGCCCGTGATTGCGCTCGGGATGCAAGAGCGTGGTGGCGTTGGGCTGAACAAGCGTCTCGAATCCGAAGCCGAACAAAATCTCATGCCGATGGAGCGCGGGTTTCGGATCTTAGACATGGTCGCGCAGCTTGCGCCTCTTTTGGGTCTTCTCGGAACAGTGATCGGAATGATCGAGGCTTTCCAGGCCTTGCAGGATGCCGGTTCGCAAGTAGACCCGGCTGCGCTCGCAGGCGGTATTTGGGTCGCTCTGCTAACAACTGCCGCCGGCCTGACGGTCGCGATGCCAACCTCAGTCGCACTGTCATGGTTCGAAGCGCAAATGGATGACGCCCGGTCACTAGCTGACTATGCGTTTTCCGTGATTGGTCGCCCCGTGAGCGCGCCGACCGAAGTGGAGGAGCTCGCACAGCATGTCGCTTAAGCGGGTTCGGCAGAGACGCAGAGCATCGATCACGTCGCTGATCGATGTGATCTTTCTGTTGCTGCTATTCTTTATGCTCGCGTCGACCTTCTCCAAGTTTTCCGAAATCGATATCGCGGTTGCGAACGCGTCTGGTGGCGGGCAATCGACAAGCGAAATCGCTACTCTTCGTGTTCAAGCGGACCGCGTTTATTGCAATGAAACAGAGACGTTTGATGCAGAGCTGGTATCGCGGCTGAACGCGCTTGCGGCGTCTGGGACCAATGGCGTGATGATTAGTCTGTCAGATGAGGTCTCCACACAGCGCCTCGTCGACGTGTTGTCATTTGTAAAACAGGTGCCGACCCTGACGATCCAAATTGAGGATCCGTCATGAAACGTCGCTTTAAAGCTGCAAAACGTGAACCGATCATCTCCTTGATCAATATCGTATTCCTGATCCTGATCTTTTTCATGGTCGCCGGATCGCTTTCAGCCGATCGCCCCTCCGGAATCGAGTTCATTCAAGCAGAGGGACTAGAGTGCTGTACCGAAGAAGATGGTGCGCTCGATATTCTGGCGGACGGTACGTTGGTCCAACAAGGCAATGCCATTTCCTCGCTTGAGCAATTCATCGCGCAACGAGAGTCGCTCGAGACAACCATTCGTTTGAGACCCGATAAAAATTATCCGGCGCGCGAGTTACTCAGCCGCGTGAAGGACCTCCAAAGCGCTGGCGCCAAACACATTGTCATCCTCACGGAGCAGGCACCATGATTGTTCGAATTGGGATCGCTTTCTTGGTTGCATTGCTCGCGCATGCTGGCGCCTATGCGATCATATTGGTGGGGTCGCCCAAAAAGGCGGTCATAGACATAAAGGGCGGGAGCATCAGTATTTCATTGATGCCGACCGATGAAGTTGGATCGACCGAGGCTGATATAGATGGCGGTGATGCGACCGATCAGCCGGCTGAAGAACCATTGGAAACTCCCGCCGAAACTCCCTCGGAGACAGCACCAGAGCAAGCGCCGCCCGAACCCGTCGAACCTGACCCGCAGACCGTTCCTGAACCAGAGCCAGTTTTGCCAGTCGAGGTAGAGCCAATTCCTGAGCCTGAGCCCGAACCCGAGCCTGTGCCCGAACCCAAGGAGTTGCCACCGGAGCCAGAGCTGGAAACCCAAACAGATCAGCCCGAAGAGCCCGCGGCGCCATCTCAGCCATCTGAGGCGGCATTATCTGAGACCGAGGCCCCGGCGACGGCTGATCAATCGACAGAGTCCCGCGCTTCGGAAACGACAGACGATCAATCTGAGCCTGGTCCTGTCAAAGAAAGTGGACCAAGTTCTCAAGAAACGGGCGTTGACGCAGAGGTTCCAGCAACCGAACTCGGCAACGCGGCTGCGGACAATTACAATGGCGCACTTATGCGCCATATGCGCAAGGCTCGTAAGTTCGATACGAATGCCCGCCGCAGTGCGAAGATTTCGATTACAATCGACGCGGGCGGCAACATTCTTGATATCAAAGTTTTGAGAGCCTCGGGCGATAAGACTTGGGACCGACGCGTCCTGAAAGAACTCAGACGTATTGCACCATATCCTGCGCCGCCATCGGGCGGAACCCATTCCTGGTCGTTTGACGCGGTTCCAAAATAGACCCTGCGATCACGGTACGAAGAAAACGAAAAGACTGACAAACAGGACGAGCGTTGCACCCATGATCCGCATCGCATTGCCGAGCCTGAAGCGCAGTGAAAAGAACAAGACCAGTCCGATCACTGACATCGCAAGAATTAGGATGGCCGTGATATCGATCATGAACTTCCAAACCTTGCCTGCATCTTTGCCGCGATGCAGGTCATG
The DNA here is from genome assembly GCA_013213785.1 of Henriciella sp. GTDB lineage: Bacteria > Pseudomonadota > Alphaproteobacteria > Caulobacterales > Hyphomonadaceae > Henriciella. The sequence goes on from JABSPZ010000028.1 coordinate 12,136, forward strand.
AATGATCGATGTTAGATTTGCTTTTGAAACCTCGACCTCGGCTTCGCCGAGTTCGAAATCAATGAACACATCAGTTCCGCCTTTAACGCCAGCAAATCGCAACATTGCGTCGCTCTCTGAAATGCTCGCGTCTTTCAACTTACCCCGCACGCGCGCAGATGCGCGAACAAGCGCTTCCATGGCTTGCTCGGGTGCGTCGCTTATTTGCGCTGCGGCAAGGGCGTCACTATCCAACGCGACGATGACAGGCTCCGCATCTTGCCGCTCAGCCCCGAGCCAGTTTGGATGATTCAGCAACAGACCTGAGGCAGCGAAAAACATGAGCATAAGAAATGCAGCCGCCGACAGGTAGCCGTGCAGCATACGCGCTGTCCGATAGAATGCGCCCTTATTAAACTTCTTTTTCGCGGGTTTCTTAGCGATCGTTTTGGGCGGAGAATTCATGCCGTCTGCTATGGCGCTACTCCAAACGATACCGAGATGTTTCCAAGCTCATTACCTGCTTGGCGTTCGATGGCAAACGGATCGGATCCGAGCGTTATCTCGAAGCTCTCATGTTGATGATCTCCGTGCTCTCGGGCAGCTTCGACATGAAGCACATACTCCCCGGCTGGAGCAGGATTGCCATCATGATCCAAGCCGTCCCATTGGATCAGGTACTGTCCAGGTTTACGTGTCGGCTCAGATAGTGCGTCGGGAAGGCTACCTGCCTTTCGTCCAAATCGACGATGCCAATAGTAATTCTCTTCCATCCAGCGCTCCTCGGGGCCAGCCAGTAGGAGAATGCGCACGAGCTGGCGTTTAGAGTCAGCCACCCAGGCAGCGATGTATGGGCGCTCATAATTCGAAACATCAAGTTCAGGGATGACGAAATCGACCGAGAAAGCGTACCCATTTGGCCAATTACTATTTGTTCGTGCAGCGTCCGACCCTGATTCGAGTAATGCCCAGCCATTCGACGTATAGGCTCGACCATCATCTGCAACGACGCGGGCTTCAATATCGGCGAGCGTTTCGATAAGCGCCAGTCCGTCATTTAAGGGCATCACCAGCAAAGCCGTTGCCAAGGCATCGGCGGTCATTGCATCTTCAGCAAAAACGCTGGCTTGAGAAATACCCTCTACATGCCACCCATTCTTGGGAGAGATAATGTGAGAGAAAGACTTTCCGCCGATATCGCGGTAACGTGGTCCACGGCCGCTCGTGGCCAAAGCACCATTTCCAAGCTTCAAAGTTACACCGTCGCCTGACTCGGATCGAGCGGCCTTGATGGCGGCGGTCCAAGATATCCCGTCAGGGCTTTGACCCCACGTTTTTATATCGCCACCAATATTTATGAGCAGACCCTCCAGGTCTGGATCCGCAGCGCGGGCAGCCGCCATGGCGCGATCTATGATGTACCCTTTCGCAAGTGCGTTGAGTTCAAACTGGATGAGATCGGGACGGTCTAAAGTGAAGGCGCTCTCATCCATGTTCAGTTTTGCGCGGCGGATCTCGCCAGCCGCAAGTCGCAATTGCGCACGAGAGGGCACCTCACCTTGATTTTCACCGGACTGCCAGGTCTCTAGCAGTCCGCCAATTCGGCAACTGAGCGCATTCTTTGTTTGCTCGCGGTAGGCTTCACACGCGCTCAAGACAGTAAAAAGATCGGTAGAGACACTGGCAGAGCTGACACTGTTCAGTCGCGAGATTTCGCTCTCTGAGTCATACGTGCTCAGGATCGCATTCAATCGTTCTATCTCGTTCATAACGGAAGCTTCAACCTTGTCAGCGGCTGCCTCAGTCTCAGAAACAATGATCAGATCAAGGTTTGTCCCCAATACAAAATCATGACTTCGAGTGTGGCTCTCAGCCGCCGCGGATGAGAAAACGAGCGTGCAAACACTTAAACTTGCCGTCGCAAAGCGAATGATAGAACGCAGCATATTGAAAAGTCCCATTGACAATTTTCTTTTTGCAAATGAATTGCATTCTCGTATAATCAATGGCAGAGCTTGGCTACTAATTTTTTGGAGAAATGCAGAAATGACGCTTATTCGCTCAATGCTGCTCGGGGGCACGGCAATCTTGTTTTCGAGCGCGACGGCTGCGGCTCACACATCTTACATGTTGCCGAGCGTGTTCAATACGTCTGAAGGCGAGCTGGTGACGGTGCAATGCTCGTTTACGGAAGATTTTCCGACACCAGAGATCGCTGTGAAGTCGGATGATTATCATGTCGTTCTGCCGGACGGGTCACGCGATGCGTTCGATACGCAGACTGATCTTCGGCAACTTGTCGTGTTGGAAAACGGATTGGATAGTGAAGGGACGTATCGTCTGACGACAGGCGTGCGGCTTGGACGACAGAGCAAACGCGCTTTGGTCAACGGCGAATGGGTGCCTGTCTTTGGGGCGAACGCTGAAGTGCCAGCGGAAGCGATCGAGGTGAAAACGGCGCAAACCGAAACCGTCGCAGATGTCTATGTTTCAAAAGGAGCGCCGACTTGGGACGCCATCGCACCGATAGGCCGTCTGGCATTCGTGCCTAAAACGCATCCCAATGAGATTTTCTCAGGCGAGGCCTTTGATCTATCTGTGACCTTTGACGATGCGCCATTGGCCGGGCAAAAAATGTCTGTTTATCGGTCCGGCGGGCACTATGAAGAGCCTCAATTCGGTATCGAGCAGATGACCAATGAAGACGGTGAAATCAGCCTCACAATTGATGAGCCTGGCGTCTACATGATCATGACACGTCATCGCGCTGATGCGCCGGAAGGCGCTGAAACTGATGAGCGTGGATACACGACCTCGCTGACATTCGAAGTCATGAAGTAATCCAAACAATTGAAGAACGAGGGAAATTTAAAATGAAAATGAGAATGACAGCAAGCGCCGCTCTAACCGTCGCCTTAGCAGCGGGGCTTTCCGCAATTGCGGAAACGCCAGCGTCTGAGACCGCGGCAGAGATGACCAATCTCGATCATATCGACATGACGGCATTCAATGAGGCGACAAACGCAGCAACAGACAATGCCGACGCCCCACAAAATCAGCAGCGAGCACAACGCCGAAATACTGGTGGCCACAGCAAAGGCGGTTTCATGGATCGCTACGACACCAATGCTGATGGCAAAGTTGAAATGGCTGAATTCGTCGCCGAGCGAAACGAAGGTTATGCGCGCCGCGACTTCAATGGTGACGGCATGGTGCACCAGGAAGAGTATGTTTCCGAGTATGAAGTGCGCTTGGAAAAACAACTCGAAGAGCGCCGCGAACGTTCAATCGAAGCCGCCAATTTCCGTTTCACCGTCATGGACACAGACGATGATGAGGCCATGTCGCTCGATGAGTTCCATGCTTCAAGCAAAATGATGTTTACGCGCCTCGATTCAAATGAGGATGGGATCGTGGACGAGGAAGATACGGCCGAGCGCTTCTAAGCGATTAGGACTGTTTTGTTTCGAGCGATCTGAATTGCACCGGTCTCCTTTTGGGGATCGGTGTTTTTCTAAATCAAAGAGTCTATCGATTGTCGGGTAGACGTCTCGTGTTCTGCGCATCCGAAAGGTGCCTGCGCGCGTAATGTATAATCAAATAGGAGACACTATGCGCATCTCAATTGTCGCGCTGATCGCAGCGAGCTTGCTAGGAGGGCCCGCTATGGCCGAGACCGGATCGTGCAAAACACTTCTTGAGCACACGGAAGGCGAAACGGACAATCCGTGGCGAACGGTCAACGATGGCGTAATGGGCGGCCTTTCCGATGGCGGATCTGTTCTTCAGGATGGCGCTCTGACGTTTTCAGGAATTACCAATACGAATGGCGGTGGATTTAGTTCCATCCGCATGCGGGTCGCCCCAGGGCTAATGACGGGAGCTGAGCGACTAAAAGTTCATATGAAACGAGATGCGCGGACTTATTCTATGACACTGCGCACGAATGTGACCTCCTACCGACGCCGTATTGCTTTTCGCGCCCCGATTACGGGGGCGGGCGTAGGTGAGTGGAGCGATGGTGAGCTCTCATTTGATACCCTGAAGGCATCAATCTGGGGGCGCCCAGTTCCAGATGCTGTGTTCGACCCGAGCGAAGTCGTCGAAATTGGACTGATTATCTACGATGGCAAAGACGGGCCGTTCGAAATGCAGCTCAAACGAATAGAGGCCTGCGGATAAATTGAGATCGGAAGTTTGTTGGTCGCTAACCTCTCAGTTTTGGGACCATGTCTGCTCGATGATCGCCCGAAATAGCGAGAACGTTTCAGGTTCGCGGTATGCACGGGTGTCCTTCCCCCTTAAACCTGGGCCACATTGATCTTAGTGATTTTGGCGGTTCAGGAAGGATTGAGGATGGCTCGG
>JABSPZ010000029.1 GCA_013213785.1 Henriciella sp.
GTATTTCTTCCTCATAGATCATGCTCCACATACTCTAACTAAAGTATGTGTTGCGACGACCCATTGAGATCACAGCCCCAAGTAAGTCGCTCGACCAATGTGCACTTCCGATCCGAACCGGTCGTTCGTCATCGGCATCAAAGCGCCTCAAGCCACGCGTTTCTGACGTCTGAATACTGCTGAACCGTCGGCCTCCACCCCACGCCAATTCGGCGACGAGAGCGCCTGCACCATTGGATCGTCCATTCGAGCTTTAGAGACCGATCGGCTTTGGGGATTTCATCGATCATCTGGAAAAACTCATCCGGATCCGTGTCAAACCGATCTTGCGGCAGATTGTTCTCGAACCAGTGTTCGATCTTGCGCAGCTGAGACTGCGTTGGACCTCTGCCGCTTTCTAAACGCTTCAGCACACGCTCCAGTACTGTCTTGTGCGTCTTGGGCGGATCGAGCGCCAGCAGATCGTAAATCATCGCGGTCAGCTCGCCAGAGACAAAGCTCTTGGCGGGCGGTTTGCGGCGGCGTCTCGTCATATGATGAGCTTACCCATCGAAGCGGGCACCGCAACCGCACGGCGCCGTCTGCTCCTGCCTTTAGGCGGTCGCGCGGGTCGCCACTTTTTGAAGGTCATCTGCGGCAAATGAAACGATTTCATCCACGCTCACGGGGCGGCTAAAGTAGAAGCCCTGACCATACCGAATACCCGCCTTTATGGCCAAGGCATGTTGTTACGCGTCCTCAATGCCTTCGATGATGACATCCATGCCCGATGCTTTGGCCATTCTCACGATGGCATCGATCATAGCGTAGCCGGCCTCTGTCTCAATTTTGCGCGTGAAAGCGATATCAATTTTGAGCGTATCGAATGGGAGATCTCCCAGCCTCTCGAGCGATGAATAGCCGGTACCGAAATCATCAATTGCGAGCTTCGCGCCACATTCACGGAGACGATCCAATTTAGCCTGCGTGCCCTCCCCTTGGGCGGCGCTGGACTCAGTGACTTCCAGCTTTAAATTTATTCCCAACGCCAAGGCATTTGCGACGCAGGATTCCAAACGCGTCCAAGTCTGGATTTGTTGCGGGGCGACATTGACGCTCACAAAATCGCTGTCGTCCAAGCCGTGCTGACGCATCCGGACAAGATCCCGGCTCGCGGTTTCCAGAACATGAGCGCCAATCCGATCAATGGCGCCGGTTTTTTCAGCTAAAGGAATGAACTCAGCAGGCGAGATGAAGCTGCCATCTTCTCCCTTCAACCTGACCAAGGCTTCGGTTCCAGCGAGGCGGTTTGTCATCATGTCGATGATTGGCTGATGCTGCACCACAAGGAGGTCATCTTCGGCGGCGGTTTCTATTTTGGAGATGAGCTCGTTTCGTCTGGTGATCCAGGCCTCAAATTCTGGGTCGAAGATTTGGACCTTATGGTCTTGGTCCGCGGCGAAATCCAAGGCACGCTCCAGATTGCGCAGCGTTGCTTCTCCAGAGTGTTCGAGCCGTGCAGCGCCGATTTTTACGGCGACTTTCTTCGACGCTATTTCTTCGTCAGCAGATCGCTTGAGCAACTCTAAATGATGTTGGAACGCGGTATCATCCTCGGCGCAGCGTTTCCAAAGGATCAGCGTGTCAGACTCGTACTTCCCCGCCAGAATGTGCGGAACTGGGGCTCGTAATACGGCCGCGGCGACCTCTTTCATGGCCGTGTTTGCGGCAGACTTGTTCTCATTCGCCAAGGCATGCCAGTCCTCAATGCGAATAGAGATGAGCGCTGTATCTTCGGTTCGTATGCGATTTGGCACGCGGCGTTTGAAGGCTTCCACGAAGTCTCTTTTCTTGCGTAATCCTGTGAGGCTATCTCGCTGATAAGCATTCACCACCGCTGCCGAGACGATCGTCACAAGAAGGATCGAGATCACATGCTCGACCTGCGCGCCAATTAAGATCTTTCCGGACATCGTGTATTCGGCGAACTCACGCGTGATCCCGGGCGAACTTGGATCCATGACCGAAAGAAAGGTGAGGGCCGTCCACCCGATCGCAGCGCTCACGCCGGACCAAGCAACCAAACGAATATCAAAAAGCAACTCGCGCGATGATAAACACGTATAACAAGTTCGCCGTGGGTGCCTTCAAACTGACAGCAAATGGGCTGTCATAAGCGAGGGGAATAATCGTCAAGAACGCGAACAAGCAACCGACATCAAAGAGTGCGCTACCGATTTGAAACTTATAGCTTCGTAACCGCCTCCACCCTGAGACCAGGCGGACGCCGCTCCCCAGCAAGAAGAAAGAGAGAACGCCAAACTGAATGAACGCATTCTGTAAGTTGCTTGCTTTCGGCGATATCGCGAACGCCGAAAACAAAAACGCGGGAACCAGAAAAGAAATGGTGTTCAAAACGCGTTGCCCAAGCAAAGCATCCCACTTCATTAAGCCAGCCATGAAGCTCTCAGATTCGGTATTCATCAGCGCCGCGCTCTTGGTTTGAAATCCGTTCAAACCGCGAGAATACAACTTTTGGATGAATATCTCGTTATGTCTGGACCTATTCGCTCAAAAGGTCTCGCCCTGAGCAGGTGCCCTACCCCCAACCGGCCTTATGGTCCGAAACGTACGTTTCCAAAGCGCGCGGTTTGCGGCCGAGCAAAAACTCGACATCATTCGAGGGGCTGAACGACATGCCCATGCGGATGGCGAAGGTCATTTCGGCGTTCATCTCGGCATACCAGGCTTCGGCACCCTGCGCGATCAGACCGTCGCGCATTTGCTCTGGCGTGATCCCAACAAATGGAACATCCCGGCCGAGCACCGCACTGATGCGTGCCGCCGCCTGAGCAAAAGTCATCGCATCTGGACCAGTCAATCGATAGGTTCGGTGCGTGTGACCGGCCTCTCTGAGCGCCTTGATTGCGACTTCGGAAATATCGCGAACATCGACAAAGCTCGTTTTACCGGGCCCCTCTGGGAAGGCGACCATGCCAGCGGCGACAAAGCCGGCAAAGTTCTGCATGAACCAATCGGGGCGCAGGAAGGTCCAATCGAGATTGGTACCGCGCACGATCTGTTCCAACTCGCCCGTGCGGCGGACGAAGAAGATATCGCTCTCCGGATCGCCCTCCGCTGAGAGCATCACAAAGCGGTTTATGCCCGCCTGCTCAACTTGGCGCACCATGCGTTGCAAATCGTTTTTGAACGCGTCGCTTTGATTGGTGACCATATAGACCGCGGCTACGCCTTCTAAGGCAGCGGCAAACGCGGCCTCATCTGAAAAATCCCCGAGCGCGACCTCATATCCGTCCGCAGCGATCATCGAAGCAGCCTTATCTGCGTCGCGCACATAGATGCGGAACGGCACATTTCGCGCGATCAATTGCCGTGCAATTTCACTTCCGACATTCCCTGTCGCCCCGGTTACCAATATCATCTATGTCTCCGATTTATATGCGGTTTTTGCGAAGGGGCTGAGGCTCGTGACCAGAAGATGGGTCAGCGCTTCAACCGCTTGCTCTGTTGAAATCTTGTTCTGATGGCGATCGTCGCAGATTGAATTCGCCGCCGCGACGAGGGCTTTGTAGAGAGGCGCACGTTGTTCGCCCTGGTCATCGAGCACGGTCTCAAATGCACGTTGAAAACTCGCTGCATGATCGCGCTGGACGGCGCGGCCAGCATCGCGCGCCTCAGAGTTTGCCTCAACGGCTGCCGCCAACATGAGCAGTGCCGGGCCTGCATCGAGGGAACATTGGACATAAGCGGTCGCGACGATGTCTGCGATGGCTTGGATCGTTTGCGGGGCACGCGTGATTTTCGCTTCGGCGTCAGAGGCATAATACTGGCTCGTATCGTCGAGCAAAGCGATCAGAAGGCCAGACCGAGACTCAAAGTGGTCATAGGCGATGGGTTTGCTGACGCCCGCTCGCTCCGCCAAAACTGCCAGGGTCAGCTCATCCGCTCCGATGGTTTCGAGCAGGTGCTTTGCGACGTCCAAAAGCTGGCGCCGTCGCTCAGCCTTACTCAAACGCTTTCGCCGCTCAGAATGAGTTTCGGAAATCGAATTCATAACCTACCAATCATTACTTACGAATCGTAGGTAGTGATTTTCTGAGCGAGGTCAACAGGCGCCCGGACACATTCCCGCCACACGAATCACCGATCCCTTAATGCGGGGCGGGCTTCGTAAGGAGGCTGCAAATGTTTCAGCTGACTGAGTTTTCGCCTGAGCACCCTGAATTTGGGAGCTTCTATCTCGTGACCCAAACCGGCGAGCATGGGCCCTATCAGACCTATGATGACGCAGTGGACGCCGCAGAGCATCCACCCGCCAATATGATCGGCTTCAACCCGCGTAAGGGCTATTGCGTTGTGGACCGAAGCGAGCCGGACGAGCTTTAGGCGATCTCAGCCATATATTCCTGAAGCTTCATCAAAGACGGCACGGAGTTTTCGCGAAGCTTGTTCATGATGGCGAGCTTTTCCGTCTCGTCTTCCTGGATCGCGGAGACCATCTGTGAATATCCATCCAGACGGTTCTGACGAAGCCATTGGCGCAGGTCTTTCTCTTGTGACCAGTTAAACTGGTTCATCATGAAAGCGTTCTGCATGCGGATCCAATCGGTCGCGTGGTTCGGAAGTGGCACAACCTGACAGAGGCGGTTCTTCTCTTCTTCGGTGTCACGGGTCAGCTCAATGTGCGCGATGAAAGCAGCGCTGAAAACGGGCTGTACGGTCCGCACAGTCTGCAGGCGAATTGTGTCATCGACAAAGATCGTCGCCTCCTCCGCATTGCCGACGGCGCAGGCTGAGCAATCAACAAAGAGCGTATTTGGGTCGCTCGGCAGCGTCGCATCATCCATGATGATCTGATCTGGCTCGATGCGCTGAATGCGTCCTTTACGGATCACGTTTTTGACCTTGCGAAGCTCTTCCAGTTCTGGGTCAGAGATGGTTGCGCCATGGAACATGGTCGGACGCACAGACTCGTCGATCCGCACAAAGATGCCGGCTTTTTCGACCCGATCGAACATATCGTCGATTGAAGTCGAGGTTGCGATGGCTTCCATTTGGTTGGCTTGCGCGCCCATCGTCGCCTCAAAGAAACGCGGATCGGGCTGCGTCGTCTCGCGGCGCATCAGCCAGGCATCGCGTGGGCGCACCCAGTGGATCTGGTCCGGGTCGACATGGTTCTCGAGCAACCAAATTACCGCATCAATCCCGGTTTTACCACCGCCAACAATGACATATCGCGAGGGCTGCTCTGTCACTTTTGGAAGGTCATTAAGCGGGATCAATTTGACGCCCTCTGCGACTTCGAAGTTCGGGGTATGCGTTGAAGGCACAGTGGTCTTCAGCCAAGTCGCGTCGACAATCTTCTCGCGCGCCACGACATTATAGGTCTGGTCTGAGGTCAGCGCGGTGATTTTACCGTCGCCCTCATACTTACACATTGGAAGATAGGTGACGCGGCCCGTCGGCAGGAACTGATAGCGCATCACTTCATCGAAATAGGCCATGATTTCCGGGCCGGTCGCGAGGTCCTGCAGACCTTTGTTCAGGCCTGTCGAGTCGATGATGCCTTTCGACAGCTCTTTCGAGCTCACACCATAATACGCCGAGGGCTGGTGGAGCGTCACATAAGGATAGGCATCATTCCAATGCCCACCTGGTTTGTGATGCATATCGACGATCAGGACGGTCTTATCGCTTTCAGAAAGGATGATATCCGCAAACGCCATGCCCATCGCACCCGCGCCAACAATCAGATAATCAACCTCAAACGTTTCCGCAGCCATCGCCGCCTCCTCAAAATAAATAGACCTTGATAACAGTGTTATTGCGTGCTAATAACACTGTTATTGATAGTCAAGTGAAATATACCTGTGATGGAAAGTAAGGCGAAAATCCTAACAGCAGCTTCAGAACTCTTCGCAAGTGCAGGCGCAGGGGCACTTAGTGTACGCGCAATTTCAAAACGCGCCGGTTTATCGACGATTGGGATCTATAATCACTTCAACGGCAAACAGGGGATTTTGGACGCACTCTATATTGAGGGCTTCCAAATGGTCATGACGGCCATCCGGGTTGAAGATGAGAGTTTAGCGCCTCGCGACGCCGTGCTTCAGGGCCTGTCAAACTATATCGATCTCGCAACCGAGCATCGCGGACACTATGAGCTGATTTTTGGACATGGGGACCCAAGCTATACGCCCTCCTCGAGCGCGATTTCGGTAGGGGAAGAGGCATTTAACCGGCTCACCTACTTCATATCCCGCGCCCTGCCCCAGACATTGAACGGGCGTGAAAAGCGTGAGGCGGCGCTGCAATTATGGGCGCTATCGCACGGCTATGTCAGCTTGCAGGACCATGAAGCGACAGAGCTTATTCCACATACCGCTTGGCGCGATCTGATGATGCGCGCCGTGACAACACATTTGGATGCAATCATCGCGAAATATGCGGATCAATAGTCGCGCGCGCCAAACAAGGCCGTCCCCACCCTGACATGGGTCGCCCCAAGCCACGCGGCGAGCGCGTAGTCGCTGCTCATCCCCATGCTCACGGTGCTTAGCTCATGCTGATCGGCGAGCTTTTTCAACAGTGCGAAATGCGGGCCGGCCGGTTCTTCAGCAGGCGGAATGCACATCAAGCCCGTCACGTTTCCCGGATAAGTTTCTCGCGCCGCTTTTAGAAGCGCTTCAAGCCCATCAACGCTAACCCCGCCCTTTTGCGGTTCGTCGCCAGTATTTACCTGAATAAGCAAGTCAGGCGCGGAGGCGCCGGTTTTCTCGACCGCCTTAATTAAGGCTTTGAGGAGCTTCTCTCGGTCCAGTGTTTCGATCACATCGAACAATTGAACAGCGTCTTCCGCCTTGTTCGTTTGTAGCGGCCCGATCAGTCGCAGCTCTAAATCACTATGAGCAGCACGACGTGTCTCCCACCGGCTTTGTGCTTCTTGCACGCGGTTTTCGCCATAGACGCGTTGCCCTGCCTGGAGCGCAGCCTCGATCCGCTCATCAGGTTGGCGCTTCGAAGCCGCAACGAGCGTTACTTGATCCCCAATCTCGGAAAGGATGCTCGCGCGGGCTTCGCTTATCATCTGGGTCTGTGTATCTTCGCTCATTATGGGGTTGAAACACCAAGCCGTCTCCGCTCGCAAGTGGCGCGTCGCAATCCGGCGTGTAGAATCGCATTTTCCCCAACATTTGCCCCCGCTCCTCTTCCTGACAGATCCGAAGCGAACCCCAAATCCAGTTCTTGTGGCCACCAACCTCCCAGCCGGAAGCGGCATCCTCTATAGGCACTTTGGCGCCGAAGACCGCTTTGGTGTTGCGGTGGAACTCGCAGGTCTCGCCAGGCGGCAGGGCTTGAAGCTCCTTATCGCCGCCGATCCCAAGCTTGCTTCAGAGGTGGGCGCTCATGGTGTGCATTGGCCGGAAGCCCGTCTTCAGGAAGCTCTCAAATGGCGCGGACGCTTCCAAATTCAGACCGCCAGCGCGCACTCAAGGATGGCGATCACTCAAGCCGAACAAATCGGCATGGACGCAGCCTTGGTCTCAACCGTGTTTCCGTCGAGCAGTCCAAGCGCGAGCGTCCCGATGGGCGCCGCATCGTTTATTGAGCTTTGCCGCCAAAGCCCATTGCCGCTCTATGCGCTTGGCGGGGTCAATGCAGGCAATGCGGCGAGTGTGGCAGGGTCTGGCGGTCTCGCGGCGATCGAAGGCCTTAGCTAACGGCCCGAACGGCGTCGGCAACTGACTCCACCGCCGAGTCCATAAGCTTCTCATCAGTTGCTTCCGCCATGACGCGAATGAGCGGCTCCGTCCCAGACTTACGAATGACCAAACGCCCTTTTTTGCCAAGCTTCTTCTCGGCTGCGGCGATGGCATCTTTCACGCTGTCCTCCTCGAGCGGCGCACCCGACTTGAAGCGGACATTGACCAGCTTTTGAGGCACAGGATCAAACACATGCGCGATCTCAGAGAGCGGTTTCTCTTTCTCAACCATGACCGCGAGCACTTGCAGGGCCGCCATCAGGCCATCACCGGTCGTGGAATAGTCAGACATCACGATATGCCCGGATTGCTCGCCACCAAGATTGAAGCCGCCTTCGCGCATCCGTGCAACGACATATCGGTCGCCGACTTTTGTGCGCTCTAGCGTCAGGCCAAGGCTTTGAAGGTGCTGCTCAAGCCCGAGATTAGACATGACGGTTGTCACCACGCCGGTCTGAGAAAGCTGTCCGCGAGCTTTCCAATGCCCCGCGATGAGTCCGATCAGCTGATCCCCATCAATCTCATTGCCCTTTTCATCGATAATGATGCAGCGATCCGCATCCCCATCGAGCGCGATTCCGATATCTGCGCGGTAGGTTTGAACGGCCTCTTTCAACGCATTCGTATCGGTGGAGCCAACTTCTAGATTGATATTAAAGCCATTTGGCTCGACACCGAGCTTAAACACCTCTGCGCCCAGCTCATAAAGCGCGGCGGGTGCGACCTTATATGCAGCGCCGTTCGCACAATCGATGCAGACGCGAAGGCCCTTCAAGTTCATACGGCGCGGGAAACTCGCTTTGACGATCTCTACATAACGCGCTTGCGCGTCGTCGACACGCTTGGTTCGACCAAGATCCTCCGCCGCGGCCAGTTTGTCATCGAGGGCCTTATCCATCCGGCTCTCAATCTCAACCTCGATTTCATCGGACAATTTGTACCCGTTTGGACCGAACAGCTTGATCCCATTGTCCTCATAGCTGTTATGGCTCGCTGAAATCATGACGCCGAGATCTGCCCGCAAGGATCGGGTCATCATTGCCACACCTGGGGTCGGTAGCGGGCCAAACAGCGTTACATCCATGCCAACTGACGTAAATCCGGCCACCAAGGCGGGTTCAATCATATAGCCAGAGAGCCTTGTATCCTTGCCAATCACGACGCTATGGCGGCGCGGACTCGTGGTCCGGAAGTACTTTCCAGCCGCCATTCCTAAACGCATTGCAATCTCCGGCGTCATCGGAGGTGTGTTCGCTGTGCCACGGATTCCGTCGGTTCCGAAGTATTTGCGTTTCATAATGTGCTAAATCCTTGCTTCACCCCATTCTGGGCGTTTGTTTGCAGTCCTTACTGGCGCCATGCCACAATTTGGCTGAAGTTTCCAAGTCAGGATGTACGTTCTGATGGCACAGCTTCTGCATATTAGGCGCTGTTGGGGAAAAGAGAGGACACGCAAAATGCGTTTAAAATCACTCCTAGTTGGCGGCATGCTTGCGGCCACACTCGCTGGATGCGCCACTGGCCTTCCATCAGACATGACCGTCGCAGAATACTGCGCCAACCCAGATCGTGCGTCAGAAGAAGTCTGCCGTCTGAAGGTTGAAATCGACGGCAATGCGACTGCACTCGCTGAAACCAATATGAGCTTGCGGGAAGCCCGCCAGATCTCAGACAGCGCGATGTCAGCTGCGGCGGCAGCTCAATCGTCTGCAGACGCCGCACAGAGCCGCGCCGATCAGGCCTATGCGCTCGCTAATCATCTTTCTGAGAAAGACCTGGATTGTAAGACAACCACAATTCAGCAGTCTTCTACCGGAACCTGTGAGCCAGGATACACCGTTATGGGCTGTGTCCAGACACGCTACACGCACCGTGCGGGTGGCCTGTCATTCCTGCGTGAGCTGAACAATGAGCAGTGTCGCTTCAACAGCCAAGTGCTTGAGATGCAAGTCCGCTGCTGCCGCGCTGCAAGCACAGGTGTAAGCGGTTCATAAACCGCCTCTTCACAAAATTTATGATTTCTTCGGTAAGGGGACCCAAACGGGTCCCCGTATGACCTTCTTACGTTCGTGTCTTCGACACATTCAGTAATAGGATTTGCAATGACGGGATCGCGAGCGTCGGCTTAGGGACGTTGCGTGACGAGATAGCAAGCACGGAGTAGACTTGAATGTGTGGAATCATTGGTATCTTGAGCCAGCAGGGTTTAGCCGCTGATCGCGCTATGGAAGCGCTGCGGCGCCTCGAATATCGCGGCTATGACAGTGCCGGTGTTGCGACATTGCATGACGGCAAGCTTGATCGAAGACGCGCTGCGGGCAAACTCTACAACCTGCAATCTGTTCTGAACGATACCCCTATTCCCGGCTCCGTTGGGATTGGACACACGAGATGGGCCACACATGGCGCCGCAAACACTCAAAACGCCCACCCGCACGTCTCAGGGACCGTGGCGCTTGTCCATAATGGGATCATTGAGAATTTCCGCCACCTTCGCGAAGCGCTCGAGCAAAAGGGCCACGTCTTCGAGACCGAAACAGATTCCGAAACCGTCGCGCACCTGATCACATCGAATCTGAATGGCGGCGCAGACCCGGTGAGTGCCGTGAAGGCTTCACTCGCGGAATTAGAAGGCGCCTTCGCGCTCGGAATCATCGTTGAAGGTCATGAAGACCTAATGATTGGCGCCCGCAAAGGGTCTCCTTTGGTGATCGGGGTCGGTGATAATGAGATGTTCTTGGGCTCAGACGCCCTGGCTGTTGCGCCCTTCACCAATCGCGTCGTGTATCTCGAAGAAGGCGATATGTGCGTCTTACACCAGGCCTCTTATGAGATCTTCGACGAAACCGGAGCCGCTGTAACGCGCCCAGTGACAATTGTGCACGCAGCCGGGGCGGCTGTCGAAAAAGGCAATTATCGCCACTTCATGCAGAAGGAAATTTTCGAGCAGCCCGACAGTGCAGCCCGCACGATCGGCGCCTATGTCAACGCTCTGGATCAAGCCATCGAATTGCCTGGGGAAGACACTGCCATTGATTGGGCAAACGTCACCCACCTCCACATGGTCGCTTGCGGAACCGCCTATTATGCGACCTGCGTGGCAGAATACTGGTTTGAGCAAATCGCCGGGCTGCAGGTTAAAACGGATATCGCGTCGGAGTTCCGCTATCGCCAACCTGCCCTGCCTGCAAAAGGTGGATTAGCGCTTTTTGTGAGCCAATCAGGGGAGACGGCCGATACGCTGGCCGCCTTGCGCTATTGCAAAGACGCGGGCCTCAAAACGGCCGCCGTCGTCAACGTTCCAACCTCCTCGATCGCCCGCGAAGTCGACCTGGTGTTGCCGACGCTTGCCGGTCCAGAGATTGGGGTCGCCTCGACGAAAGCCTTTACCGCACAGCTCTGCGCGCTCGCGGCCGCCGCGATCGCTGCGGGCAAAGCGCGCGGACATATAGACCGCGACAAGGAAGTTGAATTGGTCGACGCCCTGAGCGGTATTCCGCGCCTGATCTCGAAGAGCTTCGCGCTCGATACCCCGATTGCGACGCTGGCTCGGGATCTCTCTAAAGCGAGAGATGTCATCTATCTGGGCCGCGGTGTGCACTACCCGATCGCCCTAGAGGGCGCACTCAAACTGAAAGAAATTAGCTACATTCATGCTGAAGGCTATGCGAGCGGAGAGCTCAAGCACGGCCCGATTGCGCTCATTGATGAAGACACGCCTGTCGTATTCGTTGCGCCGTTTGATAATCTGTTCGATAAATCGCTGTCGAACCTACAAGAGGTTGCGGCCCGCCGCGGGAATGTCTTGCTGATCAGCGACGCCCAAGGCGTGAAGGAAGCGGGCGATACGCCCGTGAACAGCGTGGAAGTGCCAGTGTGCCATCCATTCGTGGCGCCGATCCTGTATGCGATCCCGGTCCAAATGCTGGCCTATCATATTGCCGTTGAAAAAGGCACCGATGTCGACCAACCGAGAAATCTCGCAAAGTCTGTTACGGTCGAATAGATCGCTTTTTTAACAATCATGACCCGGTCTGTGAGGAAACAGACCGGGCGCTAGATCAAGCTCATACAACTGTTCCGAAAAGCCCGAGGGTCAGGGCCGCGCCGAAAACGGCGAGCGGAAGAGATACAGCTGAAGCGATGAAGCTCGTCCGAGCTTCTACTGGGGAGGACACACGCATGGGATTTGTCCTTCTTTGCGTTTCAGACAGCGACTATTCGCTGCCCGTACACATCAGATAGGGACGACAAATCGAAATTCAATGAATAGTTTGAAAATTATTCAGCGTTCATTTTCTCAAGCGTTTTGATAGGAACACTCAAACCAGCAAGAACGATATCCATAACACCATCCAACTCACGCTCGAGCTTTGGAAGCGTTAGACGTGACCAGAGTTGCGGATACCGGAACTTCATGGTGGCAGATTGCATCATTTCAGCAATGAAGTTTGGGTTCTCCATCGGCGCGAATGCGCCTTCAGCAACACCCTGCTCCAGGATTTGCACCAGATAAACGCGCTCTTGCGCCATCTCTTCGTTCGCAAAGGTTGGTCGCTCACTGGACAAGACCTCTGCAACTTCAAGAACCTTCGCATCTTTATCGAGCTTCTCGAACGTTTTCGTCATGGCGATATGGTGGAACACCCGCATCTTTTCAGCGGCCGGCATCTGTTTGCGCACCAAGGCCGCGTTCTGTGCGTTGATTTCCATGTTCAGTTTGCGCGCCATCGCTTCAGCAATGTCTATCTTAGAGGCAAAGAATCGATAGATGTTGCCAGCTGACATTCCGCAGTCGCGGGCAATCTCCGCCATTGTCGTCTTGGCGTAGCCATAGTGCATGATACGCTCCATGGCGGCTTGGAGAATCTGCTCACGGGTATCGAGTTTTTCGGTCATGGGATTAGAATATAGGAAAAGTGTGAATGATCAACAAATTGTTCAATTTCGCACGCAGTTGTGAGAAGATGTGTGACTAATTTCACCAAGATTGGCGTACTCGGTGCCGGCGCCTGGGGCACAGCCCTGGCTGCCTCATTATATCAAAAGGCTGATGCGGGAACCGCCCCGGCTCCGGTCTGGGCGCTGGAATCAGACGTGGCGGATGCGCTCAGCGTGGGACAAGGCAACCCTGCCTTCCTACCAGGCATTGACCTACCTAAAATGCACGCAAGTACGGACCTCGCGGTGCTTGCTGATTGCGACGCCATTCTGGCTGTTGTGCCGGCACAGTTTGCGCGCTCTGTGTTCACCGAGTTAGCGAGCAAGATCGGGCCCAATACTGCCATTCTGCTCTGCGCAAAGGGAATCGAGCGCGACAGCTTGAGCTTGATGACCGACGTGTTGAAAGACACCATCCCTAGTGCCATCCCGGCCGTCTTATCTGGGCCAAGCTTCGCCGCTGACGTATCACGAGGGTTACCAACTGCTGTCACGCTGGCGTGCGAAGACGAAACCGTCGGCAAAGCCTTGATGGAAGCGATCGGACAGCCCGGGTTCAGGCCGTATTGGTCGAATGACCTAATCGGTGCAGAGATTGGCGGCGCCGTGAAAAACGTGCTCGCGATCGCGTGCGGGATTGTCGAAGGTCTGCAGCTTGGACGCTCTGCCCACGCGGCTCTGATCGCACGTGGGTTTGCAGAAATGACGCGCCTTGGCACCGCGATGGGCGGACGATCTGAAACGCTGGCCGGTCTTTGCGGTCTTGGGGATCTCGTCCTGACTTGCTCGTCACCGCAATCGCGAAACATGAGTTTCGGTCTAGCGCTCGGCCAAGGACAATCGGCGCACGATATCCTAGCCGCGCGCAACTCTGTGACCGAAGGCGTGGCTACGGCCCCTGCCCTGATTGCACTTGCTAAAAAGCACGCTGTTGAAATGCCTATCTGCGAAGCGGTAGATGCCATACTGAGTGAACAGACGACTGTAAAAGATGCGATCACCAGCCTGCTCGCGCGCCCTTATAAAGGAGAATAAGATGCCACTCTTCCTCATTAATGCCCGCGACAAAGCCGATAGCTCTGACCTGAGACAAGCGACACGGCAGGCGCATTTGGAATGGGCAGGAGAGTCTCGGCACAAGATTGCAATGGCGGGCCCTGTCCTATCCGACGATGGCGACACAATGATCGGCTCAACCTTCGTCATTGAGTTTGATAGCCTTGATGAAGCCAAGACTTGGGCCGCTGAAGATCCTTACGCAAAAGCTGGATTGTTTCAGAGCACTGAAATCATCCCCTTCATCTGGCTAATCGGCGATGGCCCCTCAAATGGCTGATACGGATAAACCGTTCTGGGAATCCAAATCGCTTGAGGACCTAAATCCGCAAGAGTGGGAATCGCTCTGCGATGGCTGCGCCAAATGCTGCTTGATCAAACTCGAAGATGAAGACACGGGCGAAATCGCGATGACCCGGCTTCATTGTAAGCTGCTCGACGCTGAGACGTGTCAGTGCAGCGACTATCGGAACCGCAAACAACATGTGCCGGACTGTGTGATCCTTACCCCGAAAGACGTTTCAGAGCTGCGCTGGATGCCAGCCTCTTGCTCCTATCGGCTGGTGCATGAGGGGAAACCGCTGCCCAATTGGCACCACCTAATCAGCGGCGACCGCGAGCTCATCCACCGCCGCGGTGAATCGATCATGGGCCGAACACTGAGTGAGGACACTCTGTTCGACCCAGATGATGTTGAACAAATCGAAGATTGGATCGTCGATTGGGAAGGCAACGAGCCCTAAGGGCCTTCGACCTCATAGCCTTTATCGCGGAGCATAGTGATCACGCTATCCGGTCCGGCAAAGTGACCTGCGCCCGCCGCAATCAGGACCGATCCTGGTGTTTCGAGCATCTCTTCAATCACAGGAATCCAAGCTTCATTGCGTTTGACCAAGAGGCGCTCATAAGCCTCATCGGTAAATCCATAGCCTTCTGGATCCGCCATCAGGGCACCAATCCCAGCGACGTCACCGTCCGCCCATTCACTGACGAGTTGATCGAGCATCCGAGGGGAATCATCCAAGAGAAGCGCTGATTCATACAGCATCTCGATTTGGTCTTCTTCGCTGAGCAGATCGAACGCGTCAGCTTGTTGAGAGATCGACTCGAGATAGGCAAAAGACTTACCCGCCGCTCTGCCTTCAGCCTCGATCACGGTCTCGACACCAGAGTTCGGGTCATAGCCGTCATTGACGAGTTTCATCACGCCAAGATTAACCGAGGCCATCCACGGCTCGAACGTATTCATCGCATCTAGCGGGACGCCAATTGAATCGAACGCCGCGGAGATTACCGCCTCGTCCTCATCGTTGAGCACCTCTTTCAAAGTGCGGCCATCCTGGAACATGCCGCGCGCCAGGAAATCAGTCGCGATGGCGCGCTGCGCTTCCTCGCTGCTCATATCGACTTCGAAGACGATTGTTTCAGCATCGCTAATCGCTTGGTCGAGCGCGTCGCTCCGCCACTCCAGATCCGGGCGCAGCAAGTGCACTGTGCCATAGATGTTGATCGTGGTGTCGTCATCAGACAGCGTCCACATAGCTGGAGAGCCAGAGCCCGTTGTCGCCTGGGCTTTCTCCAATGTCCCTTCGAAGCGCGCCAGGATCTCTTCTTTGGAGACGCGATCAGGCGTTTCCGTGGTAGCTGCAGTTTCCGTCGTCCCCGCATCATCAGGGGTCGCAGGTTGGTCCCCGCCACAGGCGGTCAGCGTCAGGGCAAGTCCAAGAACGGCGCCGCTAACGCCCAAGTGTCGTCTGTTCATGATCATTCCTTATTCGTCGCTTTCTATGTGCGTATTGCAGGGCTGCTTTCAAGTTCATTACGCGGATTCTTCCAATTGCATCGCCCCACGGCTTCGCGTATGACGCGCTTGGAAGCACCTATAGCTCAGCTGGATAGAGCGCTGCCCTCCGAAGGCAGAGGTCAGAGGTTCGAATCCTCTTAGGTGCGCCAATGATTTCAAAGACTTATGAATAGCGGTGCGCTCCAGAAAACACAAAAGTAACCACATAGTGACCACATAGTGACCACAACGGCTTAACAGCCCGAGGCGCTAAAGCCTTGCCTAGATTGGTTTCGTAAGTTCGGGCACTGAAATAATTCCGCAACTGTCCTTCCCCCTTAAACCTGAGCCAAATTAATCTTAGTGATTTTGGCGGTTCAGGAAGGATTGAGGATGGCTCGGAAGCGGTATTCGGATGAAGACGTTCTGCGGTT
>JABSPZ010000030.1 GCA_013213785.1 Henriciella sp.
GACACTGAGAGACTGGAGCGACCGCTCCGTCGGCGCAACATTGGCGATGTGGTGGGCGCCGAAATCCGAGCGGATCACCATCCGCAAAGGATGGAGCAAGCTGCTCCAGCTTCGCGCCGAAGGGGCATCCCCGGACGTGTTTACGCTGCAACAGCGTTTCGACCCGCCATCAGTTGGTAACTAGGCGCAGACTTACTCTGCTCGCGACGGGGCAGTGTGTTCGATGTCCGGTGTCGATGCTTCCCGCATCGCGCGATCAACGCTGTATCAGACCAGAGCAGGCACACGCTCCGCCATCATTCGGATATGTGCCAGATGTGTAGCAAAATAAATCCTGAACCAAGCCGCAAAGTGCTCCGGGTGCCGCTTCATTTCCGATGCGATCGCATCTATAGAAGCAAACCTGACATGGGAGGCTTCGTCAGGGTTTGGCGTCGGCAAGTGATCGATGACACACCCGAAAACATGGACAAACTCATGCTCGATCAGCGCCGATCCAACTTCCGACCTGTACAGCGTCGCAAACGCAAAAAATAGTTCTGGTTTGACGCTCAACTCTTCGAACGTCCGCCGTTGGGCAGCAGGCATAGTCCGTTCGCCTGGGCGTGGATGGCCGCAGCACATGTTCGCCCAGAGTCCAGGGGAATGGTATTTGATCATTGCCCGCCGTTGCAGCAACATCTCGCCGTCGCGGTTAAAGCCAAGCACGGAAAAAGCTCGGTGCAGTGCACCGCTCTCATGCGCGGCGAGCTTTGCTGCGGTGCCGATCTCGCGGTCCTCGCGATCAACGAGGATGACCTGTTCCGCAGCATCATTCATTCTGCTTCTCCAAACCATGCTCGACAAATTCCATCGACCAGAAACATATGTGGGACAGTCAATGCGGCCAGTCCGATGAACACAATCTGCAAAGTGGACTGTTGTATCGTGAGCTTGTCGGTCAGGGCGATGAATGCCAGCCCGGCAACAAGCAGCGTTAAGGCAGTAAATCCGGCTGTGTACGCTGCGGCGCGTGTTCTGTCAGATGGTGTCACCAGCCGAATTACCCGCCCGAAATGAGCAGGGCTATGCAACGCGCAAAAATAGATCACAAAATAGACCAGTGGCGGCAATGCCCAGGCGAAAAGGATAAGGCCCGCGACAGTTGCGATGTCGGTCCAGCGTTGTTGGGCCGGCGGGCGCCGGCGAACGAGCATAGCGAAAACGCCAATCGCTGCGACGGGCGCCCAGATCTGCAAAAATGGAACGAGGCCGCCCGCTGACGCCCCGGATATGGCTTCGAACAGACTTGCAACATCGCCCGGATGAAAGAACGATGGCAGGCTCAAAAGCAGACCTCCGAACAACCATCGTTCAGCTTGGTCCCGAGCGTTGGCATCTGCCCCGAAGTGCCAGGCTGAAATGATCAGGAATGCCAGCAGAGACAAAGTCGGCATAAACATCCAAACACCGATCACGCTTAACGCAACAACAGCATAAATGCCGACGAAAGCTGCGAAGCCTCTGGTTGATCGCCACAATCCGTCTCGCCGTGCGATATAGGCATCAATGGCGCCATGCGGCAGTCCGAGAAAGGCGACCGCGACCCCGAGCACAACGAGCTGTAAGGTGATGCTGAGCGACGGCACGAGTAGGAATGCGATCGAAACTGTCATTCCAGCGAGAAGAAAATTCAACGGCGCACTATTCCAGGTCATGTCGCGACCTGATGATCTGCGCGGTCGATCTCCGGCATCCCTGCAAGCAATGCGCGCACAAACGGCGCTTTCGGCAAGGACGAGACAACTTTCAACCACAAGTGCAAAGACGGTGATTGCGACATGAACCGACCAAACTCGTCTCCCGACAACTGGTCCGCGATGCGGGCAAACCAGTCTGCAGCCGCGTGTGGAGACCGGGTCATCGCTGCCAGGAAGATCGCGTCCATCTTACGCTCCAATGGCGACCCGTATGGCTTCGCCAGTAGACGCTGACCAGAGGCCAGTTCCTCCGCCGTTGACTCTGCCCAGGCTTGAATGCGCAAAAAGCCATATCCCGAAGAGGCGCGCAAAACGCCTGCGGCCTGTCCGGCGCGCAACACCCGGTCAGATGGAAGCGGGTTTTGCCGCGTCTGTCCCATCGGGAGGCACCCACGCTCGCGGCGCCGGATCTTCGTCTTGGTTTTGAAAGATGTCCGCAAGTCTCGCTCAAACTCGCGGTCGAGGGTTTCCGGGGCGGTCTTGCGCAAGGCAAAACGCGTGGTCTGGATCAAGGCTGCGTGCGCGGTCATTGGCAGAATATAGGTGAATTTCAGACCAGACTCGTCGCTGGTCATTTGCTGCATCAAGCCTGCGACAGACGGGTCGAAACATGCCTCGTCTGTCTCCACTTCAGCGCCGCTGAAGATTTGCCAAAGCGTCGCCTGATCGTGTTGTGGCGACCGAGGCCGTGTGTCGATGACCCGGCGGGCTGAAATGGCGCCTGCGGTTGTTTCGATTAGAACATGGTCGTCCTGATCCGAGATCTGCCCTGCGGTGACTCCTTGCCGTAGTTTTATATTCGAACGACGGGCGACCTTCGCCAGATGTGCCTGATAAAAGTCATCCGACCGAATCTGTTGATAGGAAAACCCAGACCCCCTGTGATCAACGGTCTGTCGCAACGTCGACAATTGCCAATGTGACCAGCGTTTTGAAACTAAGTCGGAAAGCTCATGCTGACCGCTCGCCCAGAAACACCAAGTTCGGTCGTGGGTGTATACCTCACGCGGTTCTACAATTACAGCGCGCTTGGAATATCCATGCCGGATCAACTCACGCGCCAGAGAAAGACCCGCGCAGCCAGCGCCAAGGATGGCAAGATCGTAGGGATCGCTCATGTCACCGCCTCGTGAACACCGGTCAGACCGGATAACGGACCATGTAAGTCTGCGTTGTGGCGACCTGATCGGTGATGCAGACGACGTTGCGTCAGATAAGCGGTTGCCGCAGCGCTCGCGACTGCGATCTTCTCTGGGGTGCCGACCACCGTGCGACCGCGCCAGACGGCAAATTTCCGGCGCCCAAGCTTTAGGCCAATTTGGCGGTAAACGCGCGCCGCGATCAGTATCGCAAATCTCGATCTCGGCGGAAGAAACCCGAACCCGTTATAGGCGCTCTCATAGTATGTTTCGGCGAGCTGTATCAAACGCTCAGCTGCAGCTTGAAGGTCCGGCTTCAAACAAGCGTCCGGATTGACAATATCTGCGGCGGAGGCGCCATCCAACCAGGCCGCGGGCGCGTAGCGGCGTCCATTCTCTGCATCTTCCTGAATGTCACGAGCGATATTGGTGAGTTGCATCGCGATGCCGAGATCGATCGCGAACGGCGCTGCGAGAGGATCGTCGACATCCAGAACACTGCACATCATCAAGCCAACTGTGCCAGCGACTTTGTAGGCGTATCGTAACAGGTCCGACACGGTCTCAAACGCAACTGTTTCCAGATCCGAAGCAACCCCATCAATCAGCGCAATCGCCGCGTCGAGATCGATATTGGTTTCCCGCGCAAGATCGAGAAAGTCGGCAATCCGTGGAGACGGAGCATGCACCCCGGCGAGCTCCGATTTGACCTGGTCAAGAACTGCTTTGGCTTCCCGTGCATCACTTGCGTCGTCAGCCACATCGTCGACATATCTGCAGAATGCATACAATCGGGCTGCGCGTTGTCCTTGGATTTCGGTCAGAAACGCGCGCGCAAAATTGAATGAGCGCCCATTTTTGCGCAGAATCTCAGCGGCGGTCTCTTGAGCGGAGGCGGACATCGCATAGGCCATTACTCAGCCGCCTGTAAATGATGGAAACCACGCGATTTTTCGGCGGGTGGACCAACGAGTTTGTCTAACACCTTGGCTGAAGACACCACGCCTGGCAGTCCGGCTCCTGGATGCGTGCCGGCCCCGACGAGATACAGATTATCAGGCCCCTCGGCTTTGTTGTGAAACCTGAACCAGGCTGACTGTGTGAAACTTGGTGCGATCGAAAATCCAGCCCCTGCAGGACTGAGATAATCATGCGCAAAGTCTTCCGGGGTCATCCAGAAATCGTGCACCAAATGATCCTTGAGGTTCGGCAACATGGTTTCCTGCAGCGCCGTGACAACCCGATCGCGGAGGATACTTCCCTGCGTTTCCCAGTCGACATCGCCTTGCAGATTTGGCACCGGGACGAGCGCATAGAAGCTGTCACATCCTTTCGGGGCAAAGCTTGGATCCGTCGCGGTTGGCCGATGCAAATAGAGCGAAAAATCGTCGGCCAAAACCTTGCGGTTAAAGATGTCGTTCAACAGCGCTTTGTAACGCGGTCCGAGCCAGATCGTGTGATGTTCGACCTCCGGATATGTTGTATCCGTCCCGAAAAACAGAACGAACAGGCCCATGGATTTCTTGGCGAATTTCGCTTTGACTTTTGCAGAGCGGTCAACCTCAGTGGATGGCAGCATGTTTTGATAAAGATGCGCTGGGTCGACGTTGGAGACGACCAGGTCGCAGTCGACGCATTCACCACTCGCCAGTTCCACGCTGGTAATATTGGCATTCTCGCTGTGCAGCCGTGTGACGGTTTCTCCCAAGCGGATCTGAATTCCCTGTTCCAACAGCAGTCTCGAAAACGCATCAACCAGTGCGCCAGTCCCGCCCATCGCGAAATGCACGCCATGCGCCCGTTCGAGAAAATGAATTAGATTGTAGATGCAGGTCGTATCGAACGGATTGCCGCCAACAAGCAAAGGTTGCACCGAGAAGGCCTGTCGCAGTTTGTCATGTTTGAGATGCGACGAGACCAGATCCCAGACCGACCGTCGGACCCCGAGATTCAGCATTTGCGGTGTGATCTTCGCCATTTCGGTAAACGAATGAAATGGTTGATCGGCAAGTTGCTCGTACCCGACTTCGTAAATGCGGCGGGATTCCTTTAGCAGCGAGAGATAGCTGGCTTCATCTTCCGGCGAAATCCGTCGGATCTCCCGAAGGGTATCGTTGACCGTCCCGCCATAATCGAAGGAGTCGCCATCGGGGTAACGAAACCGATACCAGATATTTAGCGGGACGATGTCTACATAGTCACGGATATTTTTGCCAAACAGGTCAAACAATTCTTCAAACAGGAACGGCGCTGTAATCACAGTTGGTCCGGCATCGTATCGAAAGCCGTCGCGTTCAAACACCTGGGCTCGGCCGCCCAGACGCGAACAACGGTCAAAAAGGGTTACATCGTATCCCTTGGCGCGCAGTCTGAGAGCTGCCGCAATGCCGCCGAACCCGCCGCCGATGATCGCTGCATGGCTCATGCTGCTTCCTCAATTTCCAGAACCGGAACAAACTTCCCGGCCAACGCGACCAATCCGTTGCCCGACCCGTCAGGCAGATTTTTGGCAATTGCAATGGCTGAGCGAGCAAAGTCCGCTGCGTGCTGGCGGGCGGCATGTGCGCGGCTTGCCATTTCGCCCGGCACCAGGGCGAGAAAATTCAGCCCTCCGGCTGCAATGTCACGTTCGGCATCAGAAATATCATCAGTGGTTTGATATGCGATCGCGATGGCATCGCTGGCGGTCATCGCGGCTGAAACATCGGCCTGACGGTTGGCGGCGATCAGGCACAGTTCGACTGGCAATCCCAGTAAAGGACCCGACTTCATGCGGGCAACATCATTGTAGTCTGCGATCGTCGTGCAATCACTTTCCAGATCTGCATGTTGTCCGCCGATGACGTCGCTGACACGCTGATGCATGTGCACGATCATCTCCGTCAAATGGTCAACCGGCGCAGATGCAATTGCCGCGTAAGCGGCAGAGACCATCAGGTCGCCGAGGCAAATCGCAGTGTTTGATCCAAACTTTTTCCAGACAGCCGTTGCACCGCGTCGGACGGTGTCGCCATCTTGCAAGTCATCGTGCACCAATGACGCATTGTGCAACAATTCACAAGCTCCGGAAATCGCCCGGGTTGTTGCAAAAGATAAATTCAGGGCGTGTGCGCTCTGCAGCGCCAATTTGGCGCGCGCTCGTCCACCGCCCGACCCTAGATGATGACGCGCGGCTTGCGCCATCACACTATCGTCGCGTGTGAGCAAATCGATCATGGCTGTTTCGACGTCGGCCATTGTTACAGGCCGGGTCGGGTCAATGCTCGAAGAAACCATGCTGGAAACCCTCCGCTGCGGTAGAGCATCGGGCGAATGGCCCGATGCTCCAAGTTGCAAGTTAAGACGCGGATTCGTTCGCGTTACTTGATGTGGCAGCCGCCCAGATGACGACGCCGAAGGCGATCTTGTTCACAAAGTCTGCAAGGTTGTAGACGATGTTCAACATATCGGGTGACGCACCGCCCGTATATCCGAGGATGTACCCGATCGGATAAATCGCCCAGCCAACGGTTACGATCAGTCTAAGCGCGTTGAACGCTTTTTTCGATGCCACCGTGCCGGAGCTCGCATTGATCTTGCTCGCTTCACCCGCGAAGATTTCGTAGATGATATAGACCCATGCCAGGGTGCCGAGGATGAACATCGGCCACAGTAAGCCGCCTTGCTCGACCTCGCCGATATAACCAGCGACCAACATCACCAGCGACGCGACCAACAAGCGCCAGAACAGAGACGCACGAACCACGGCAATGGCTGATAGGATCAAGAAGAACTCGATGATCTGCAATGGAACTGTCAACAACCAATCGACATAGCGGAACACGGTCGGGCTTTCGCCGGTCATGACCCAAACGCCACGCATGTAGAAATAGTGGATCGCGGCAATACCAGTGACCATGGCGGCGACGGTCAGAGATGTTTTCCATTTTCCTTCGGCTCGGTCACGTTCAACCCAAAAGAAAAAAGTCGCTGCCACCATGGCAGCACTAATGATCCAAAACGACACTCCAACATAATCGCCCGGATCCAGCATAAGCTTTTCCATTTAGCCCTCCTAAGACTACCCCGAACACAAACTTCAGGTACTAGGGATACGGAGTGGCAATCGCGTCAGATGATTAAAAAGTGTGCTGCGCCGCAACAATTGCATGCCAATTGCGTTATCAGAATCGAATTAATGCATTGTATTTACGTTATTATTTGGCGTGTATCTATTTGTGCTAATTTGGTCATAATTTCGGCGCTATTGGTCAAAAAGCGCCCACACAATCGCGCGGCAACCGTCTCGCCTTGTGCTCAACAACAACCCGATTTGCACAACGGCTTCGTTGCAAGTCGACTCCAATCTATTCAACACGAACTCGGCAGTTGTCTGACGTCCACTTCTAGGAACTAGCTGCCGTCTTCCTTGGGCAAAGCTGCCTGAACCCGTTTCACTAAGTCGGTGAGGGTGGTGTCAGTCTAATGCGAACCCGTCTCCAGCATCGTTTGGAGCAAGGGTACTTATCCAGTCAGAAGCTGGCGCCATTCGGAGAGGGCGGCGTTTCTCATCGATTTGAACGTAGAGCGATGGTTGATGTGGCGGTCTAGGTTGAAGTGATTGTGGAACGAGGCGTGCGTCGAAGCGAATTTCTGTAGATTCGACATTCGCCTGAATCTCGACATTGCTCGTTCTCGCCTTCGAAAGGGCAGGTGGCTATTCTCGGCTCGATTGTTGAGATGGCGACCGACCTCCTGGCGGTCATCCATTCCGATCTCTTTCATCGCAGCCCCATAAGACCGAAGCCGATCGGTGATGACAGTCTTTGGCGCCCCATATCGCTTCATGGCTTTCTTCAAAAACCTAAGCGCAGCAGGCTTATCCCGGGTCTTGGTGACGTAGCTTTCCAGCACTTCGCCCTCGTGGTCGACAGCGCGCCAGAGATAATGCTGGACGCCATTGATCTTCACGAAGACCTCATCCAAGTGCCATTGCCATTGAGTATGCTGTCGCATGTAGGATGCGCGCTTCGTTCTGATCTTCCCAGCGAAGATTGGACCAAAGCGATCGACCCAGTGCCTCACGCTTTCGTGGCAGATATCGATCCCACGCTCATGGAGCAGGTCTTCGACGTTTCGCAGCGATAGCGGAAATCGTACGTACATCATCACCGCAAGCTGGATGATCTCAGGTGATGTCTTGAAATAGCGAAAGGGATTCTTCGTCATCGAGCCAAGCTAGCGCGGGGCGGTTAAGGCGCACTTTCCACTGACAATTCCAGAGCATATATTGGCGGAGAGGAAGTCCGCCGTTGTTCTTGCATACTGCACTGTTCTCAAATGATTTAAAAGGACTTCGGCAAAGACGACCCCACTGCTATCCCACTTCTTCAGTCATGTCCGATTTCGGCGTCGAACCTAGCTCACGTCACTTTTAGCCGCACCGAAAACTCAGCGTCGAGATATCGGTTTGTCTGCAATATTTCCTCGAGTATTTCGAGCGCACGCCAGACGTCGCTGTAACTCAAGAAAAGCGGCGACAGACCGAACCGTATTGTATCGGGAGTCCGAAAATCTGTTTTGATTCCTCTTTTCGCCAGTGCCCGCGAGACAGCGTATCCATGATCGTGAATAAGACTGACATGTCCGCCGCGGCGCTGCCCGATTGGCGGAGACGGGGACTGTAAGCCCAACCGTGAAAACACCGAGAGGCACATGTCTCCAAGGCGTTGAGATTTGGCCTCAACGTCGCATGGATTCAAACCATCGAATGCGTGCAGCGCACCCTTCAAGGCCGCCATAGACAGTATCGGCGGCGTACCTGCGACGAAACGCTGGACACCCTCAGCGGCCTCGTAAGTGTCGCTGAAGGCAAATGGGTCCGCGTGTCCGAGCCACCCAGCTAACGGTGTCTGCAAATCTGCAATCGCGTCATGTCTAACGTAAATGAAGGCAGGTGCTCCAGGTCCACCGTTCAGGTATTTGTAAGTACACCCGACAGCAAACCGCGCGCCCTCGTCTGCAAGCTTCAGGTCGATCACGCCAGTGGCATGGCTTAGGTCCCAAACGATGGTGCCACCCTTGCGCTCTGCGTCTATCTCCATTTGACGGACCTCCGCAACTTCAGCTGAGCGGTAATCAACCAAGCTACGAACCAAAATATCACCGTTCTCCATCGCTAAAGTGCCCGACCCGCATGCGACGCGGGCGAACCGCGCCCCGACCTGCTGAGCGAGCCGCTCAAGGATGTATTGATCGGTCGGAAACTCCCCGGCTTCGATGATGATGCGGGCGTCTGAGCCGCGTTCACGCAAGAGCGCGCCCACCAGCTTGAAGAGATTTACGGAGACGCTATCGCACACCACAACATCATCGCTCGGCACGCCGATCAATTTCGCGATTTGGCGCCCCAGTAAGCTCGGCATATCGATCCACTCTGCCGAATTCCATGAGCCAACCAATCCAGTGCGCCACTCTATGTCGGTGGTATCTCGGAGCGCAGCGAGGGAAAGATTCGTCGCCGGCCCCAATGAGTGACCGACTAAATATGTAACCTCGTCTGGCACCAAAAACGCTGACCGAACATCAGCGAGTGGGTCCGCCAGATCGTAAGCGACCGCCTCTTCGAGAGAGGTAGGAAAAGGGTTTGTGGGCATGCTCATAGACGCTCTTAGTAACTGTTGACGGGCATTAGGGATTAGTTGCATCACATCGTTCAAACGAGGAATAGTGCAATGGTAAAATCGGTGTTTTTTAGTCTCGCAGCCCTCGCATTCTTGGCGGGGTGCGCTGCACAGGGAGCGCCATCCCAGTCCCCGCTCAAAGTGCCCCTGATGACTTGGAGCGATCTGACGGACCGAGGCCTCCCTCAACCGACATCAAGTCACGCCTACGGCGACCACCCTTCTCAATTTACTGACTTATGGTTGCCAGATGGACCGGGCCCGCATCCAGTGGTGCTCATGATCCATGGCGGGTGCTGGCAAAAATCCATCGCGGGCCGCAGCTTGATGAATTATGCCGCTGAAGACCTCCGGCAGCGCGGCATGGCGGTTTGGAATGTCGAATACCGCGGCGTAGATGAAACAGGTGGCGGGTATCCCGGCACATATTTAGACGTTCGCGCTGCCGCTCATCATTTGCTTGAAATTGGACCGTCCTTGAATCTGGATATTGGGCAAATCGTGGCCTTTGGTCATTCTGCTGGCGGACATCTAGCCGCTTGGACGGCAGTGCAATCGAATATCCCACAAGGCAGCAGTATCGGGCGCGACGCGGCCTTGCCAGTATCGACCGTTGTCATATCTGGCGGCCTTGCGGATCTTGAAGCATCGGTGCCGGTGACGCTGGAAACCTGTCTCGCGAACATAATTGACGATTTGACTGGCCCTCCAAGCGCGGACCGGCCGGATGTTTTCTCAGACACCTCGGTGCCAGAATTGTTGCCTACGCCGGTCGCTTTGATCAGCGTTAATGGAGACCAAGACCGGATTGCACCGCCGGAACTGGGGCAGGCCCTCACCGAACAGGTTATCGCGAGTGGCGCAGATGGACAATTTATCGAAGTCCCGGAAACAGGTCATGTTGAATTGATCGCGCCAGGAACGGCTGCATTTGAATTCCAAGCCAACATATTGAAATCTGCATTGGATCATCCGCGATAAACGATCCTGATTGATTGTGGAGCTTGCGAAAGAGAAAATTCTCATCGCTAATCCAATCGCCAAGAAAGGCTCCCTTCCGTGACGAAAATTACCCGTCCTATCTCTATGAAACGAGGTCCTGACTGGGCCAATCCAATCATGCTCGCACCGTTGACCAATCAACAAAGCCACGCCGACGGCAGGCTGAGCCTAGACGAATATAATTGGCTGACGATGAGGGCGAAAGGCGGATTCGGCGTGACAATGACGTGCGCCAGTCATGTCAGCGAACGCGGGATTGGATTTCCAGGGCAACTAGGCGTGTGGAGCGACGATCACCTGGATGGCTTGAAACGGTTGGCGGACGGCTTGAATCAGCACGGAACGCATTCTGTCATTCAGCTGCACCATGCCGGAATGCGAACGCCTCACGATCTTATTGAAGGGCCGCCCGAATGCCCCTCGGATAATGAAGAATTTGGTGCCAAGGCTTTGTCTGCAGACGCGGTCGAACGACTCAAGGATGACTTCATTGCTGCGGCAAAGCGTGCTGAGAAAGTAGGCTTTCACGGAGTCGAGCTGCACGGTGCCCACGGCTATATTCTCTGCCAATTCCTGAGCCCTGAAATCAATCAACGAGATGACGCATATGGTGGTTCTCTGGAGAACAGAGCGCGCATACTGTTCGACCTCGTCGACCGCGTGCGATCCGAGTGTGGTGCTAATTTCAGCCTCGGCGTTCGTCTTTCGCCCGAGCGGTTTGGATTGAAATTGACCGAAATTGTCGCCATTGCCCAAAGGCTGATGTCCGAAGATCAGATAGACTATTTGGACATGTCCTTGTGGGATGTATTCAAGGAGCCTGAAGAAGAAGCCTTTAAAGGCAAGCCGCTACTGGGCTATTTCACAGAACTCGACCGCGGTGCGGTCAAACTCGGTGCCGCTGGTAAGATTCGAGGCGGTGCCGAAGTAACGGAAGCACTGGAAAGAGGGCTCGATTTCGTCGTCGTCGGTCGAAGTGCAATTCTACATCACAATTTCCCGGAGCTTGTCGCCTCTGACCCAGGCTTTCAGTCGGTTGAGATTCCGGTCAGCGCTGACTATCTAAAATCTGAGGGCCTTGGTGACTCGTTCATCAAGTACATGAGCGCTTGGAGGGGATTTGTTGCTAAAGCCGATTAGGGTGCTGTCAGACTAATGCGATCCAGTCTCCAGCAGCGTTTGGGGTAGGGGTGTTTATCCGGCTAGAAGCTGGCGCCATTCGGAGAGGGCGGCGTTTCTCATCGATTTGAATGTCTGACGATGATTGATGTGGCGGTTTAGATTGAAGTGATTGTGGAACGAAGCGTGGGTGGAAGCGAATTTTTGTAGGTTCGACATTCGCCTGAACCTACTCATCGCTCGCTCTCTTCGTTGGAAGGGTAAGTGCGAGTTTTCAGCTCTGTTGTTCAAATGGCGACCGACCTCCTGGCGGTCTTCGTTTCCAATCTCTTTCATGGCGGCGCCATACGACCGAAGTCGATCAGTGATGACCAAGCGTGGCGCACCGTACCGTTTAATTGCTTTCTTCAAAAAGGTAAGTGCAGTCTGCTTATCCCGGGTTTTTGTCACATAGCTTTCTAACACTTCACCTTCGTGATCAACCGCGCGCCAGAGATAGTGTTGGACGCTATTGATCTTAACAAAGACCTCATCGAGATGCCATTGCCATTGAGTATGCTGTCGCATGTATGAGGCGCGTTTTGTTCTGATTTTTCTGGCTAGGATCGGACCAAACCGGTCGACCCAAAGACGAACGCTTTCATGGCAAACATCGACGCCCCGTTCGTGGAGCAGGTCTTCCACGTTTCGGAGTGACAGAGGAAATCGAACGTACATCATCACCGCAAGCTGGATGATTTCGGGTGATGTCTTGAAATAACGAAACGGATCTTTGCTCATCTAAATCGATTAGATCGATTCAAACCAAGCGGGCAGGGCGGTTTGCGCTGACAATTCCGAGCGCGCCTATTACGAGATCACACGGCAGATAATCGCCTACTCTTTCGAAGATGTCGGGCGTCTGGTGGCGGATGTTCAAAGATGGGCTTCCAATTGGTCCGATATGCTGGAAGCTGTAAAATCGAAAAAGCTGGTCTTCGTGCACGGCGAAGAAAACAGACTCTTTGAGACTGATAAGATCGCTCAGTTTTCTGCAGACCAGCAAATGACTCAACTGCTAGCAGCAGACGGTTGTGGGCAGTTGCAGACTTACCATAGACCACAACTTTTTGCCGACGCGGTTAAGCTGGTAGCGGAGTAAACCGAACGCCTTCGCATCTGGCAAGATTCACAGTCATGGGCAGGCAAAAATGCGTCATATGACGTATGCGGATTTCGCGCGTTTCATGCACATATCAATCAACCCCCAACAGACTTTAGGAGATTGATCGTGCGACAATTATTTCGGCTCTTATACCGTAGAGGTATCGTCCTTAGCGCCGCTTTTGCTGCGATGACGGCGAGCCCAGCGATGGCGGATTGGCAAATGACTGTCACGGTGGAAGACGGTTCTGGGCCGCACGCTTTCTGTTTGACGTCGGCTGAAACGGCATCTGTTCTGAGCGGATTTGTTTCGAGATCCCGCTCCGTTTCTTTGCTGGTTCCCAATGATCGTTTCGCCGGCAAATCCAGCGCGCTCAGCGTTACTGTGACCGGCAAACAGGGCAGTGTTGTCCTCAGAGCAGATCCTTCAAATACGGATGTCACCGCAGATATGGGCCAGGCGCGAAAATCAGAATCTGCCTGCAATCTAGACAATGTCATCCCTGTTGACGAAGCGACAGAGGCAATGATGGCCGGCCTTCGGGAGAAGGCAGAAAGCAGCGAAGTCGCGAACGCAATCTCAGACCCGAAGTCGGTCATGGCCTACCTGGAAAGTCAGTCTGAGACGATGAAAGTCGCTTACCGAGATTCTCAGGTCACGGGTCTCATCCGCAGCGACAGTTACAATGCTGTGGTTGAACAGATCGCCAAAGATCAAAAAGCCAGAGAAGATCGTCGCAAAGCCAATGAAATGCTGGAGCGGGTTATGGCGGCCGTCGCCATGCTTGCAGAAGAAAAGAAAGCAGCCAAAGAGCGGGAAGAGGCAGCGAACCGTCGAAAACAAGACGAGGCCAGAACCGCCTTTCGTGAAGCCGACGCAGAAAGTGCCCGCAACTCTGGCGACGATACACCAAACGTAACCGACGGGCCCTACAAAGGCGAGAACTGCTTCGGTGCGGTCGGAGAGGGCTGCGCGCCAATGTCGTGGAGTTGGGAAAAACTCTTCCCGGAAGGATCCAGCTGCTCACCCACCATGCGCAACAATCCATACATCGTTGAGTGCCTCGTCAATACCGGTAGCTGGGCCCATGACGAATGTTGCGTCAGGAACCCACAAGGCAAAAAATGCGGACAGCAAGACCGTGAACCTAATAAGTGTAGCGCCGAATGGGATCACGCGTTCAATCATACCCTTGGTGGGCTTTACACTTGGAAACGGACCGTCAGCAAACAGGTTTATAATTCCAGCGGCTACATCAACGAGCCGCTCTATTGCGCCCCGAAAGGCCAGGCCTTGGCGCTCGGAGAAGGCACCGAATTCTGCTGTTCAGGCAGAGCGAAGAATGAAATGGTGTTCTATTGGGCCGCTTTTTTCCTCGTTGATATTTGCCAGTCTTAGCGAGCCCATAACGCCTGTTAAGTTTGGTCAGCGTAGCTCAAACGTTGAGCGTGGTCTGCACCAGAAAAACTGGCCCATAGTTTGAGTTAGGGTCGGCTCTGATATGGAGTTGAACCATGGGCAAGAGAGCCAAGCCTGAAGAGATCATTGCAAAACTGCGCGAAGTTGA
>JABSPZ010000031.1 GCA_013213785.1 Henriciella sp.
ATTATTACGGCAGATCACGAGACGGGAAGCATCTGGGGCGAAGGCACTTGGACCAATAGCGTTGGCGGTCCAGTTGCATTGGATGCGACTGAGGATGCGATCATCTCCGCTCGCTATGATCCCACGGAGGATATTTTCAATGAGTTTCGCGCCGTTCAGGATCGCGGCGCGGGAAACATCCCTGGGTATCAATTCGCGACGGGCAACCACTCAAATGAGTTGGTTCCTTTGTGGGCGATTGGCGCGGGTTCAGATGCATTTGCCGAATTCACAAGGACGGATTTGAAAGCCGCTGAGCTTTGGGGCGAACCGTACGCTTGGGATGGCCGGATCGTAGATAACACCGCGGTCTTCTCAGTTATGAATCTCGCTCTATTCGATGACCGTTGAGGCTATTTCAAAAAGACCAAAATGCCAAAGAAACGTGGTTAAGTCCCCTCTGCAAACGTCCGCTTTTGCTCGCTCAGTCGTCTTAGTATCTGATGATAATCCTCGCGATATCGGCGCCGGGTCAAGCTCCCCATCCCAAGCCCATCAATAGCCCTATCTAAAGCTGTGTTGGGTTTGGCGCATCGCCATACACCGCCTTAGGGTCGAAGGTTTTTTCAGTCTCCTCGAACGTCAGCGGTACGGGTTTTTCCGCCTTGGCGCCAATCTCGACGCTTCGATAGAAGCAGGACCGATACCCCACATGACAACTCGCACCTGATCCACCGACGCGGACCCGCAGCCAAACGGCGTCTTGGTCGTCATCAATGCGCATTTCCTCGATCTGCTGGGTCAGCCCACTCGTCGCACCCTTGTGCCAAAGCTGATTTCGGCTCCGGCTCCAATAGTGCGCCTCACCGGTCGCGATCGATCGTTCGAGTGCGTCACGGTTCATATACCCGTGCATGAGGAGTTCGCCAGTCTGCGCATCCGTTGTCACGCAGGCGATCAATCCATTGGTATCAAACTTCGGCGCGAGGACATATCCTTCTTCGACCTGTTCAATCGTTTCGCGAGGTGCGAACATGCCAGTGGAAGCAGCTTTAGTATTGTCTGATGTCACGGGGTCACTCCATTGTGCCGGGGATATTGGGGCGGTGGTTAGGCTTTTCTAATCTGAGAGTCGAGTGATGATATAACATCACATGTTGAAATCATATAAACGATGATTTATATGTTTCTGCTCCGGCCAATTGGCCGCCCTCAATTTGAAACGAAAGAACGGATCTGATGCACGATCGCGACGCCCGAATTGCTGAGCTCTATGCCGCTTCAAAAGAGCGGATCCTCCTCCTCGATGGCGCGTGGGGCGTGATGCTTCAAAAAATGGGTCTGGGGGAAGAGGATTATCGCAATGAGCATTTCAATGCGGACACCTATCCCGGTCAGATGAAGGGTAATAATGATATTCTTTGTTTGACCCGCCCCGACTGCGTCACGCAGTTGCATGATGCCTATTACGACGCGGGTGCGGATATCTCTGAGACGAATACGTTCTCAGCGACGTCCATTGCGATGGACGATTATAACTTAACGCTCAAAGACGTGATCGACATCAATCATGCGGGCGCGCGCCTCGCCCGAGCGGCAGCCGACAAATGGACAGAGAAGACGCCAGACAAACCGCGGTTTGCGGCGGGGTCCATTGGTCCGCTCAACAAGATGCTCTCCATGAGCTCTGATGTGAACGATCCAGGGGCGCGCGAGGTGGTCTTTGATCAGGTCTATCAGGCCTATCGAGAACAGCTCAAAGCGCTGAATGAGGGCGGCGTTCACATGTATCTGATCGAGACGATTACAGATACGCTGAACTGCAAAGCCGCGATCAAAGCAAAAATGGATCTTGAAGCCGAAGGCATGGACGTTCTTCCGCTTTGGATTTCCGGAACGATCACCGACCGCTCTGGGCGCACCCTCTCAGGACAAAATGTGGAAGCGTTTTGGAATTCTGTTCGCCACGCCAAGCCATTTGCGATTGGCTTCAACTGCGCGCTTGGAGCCGAACTCATGAGACCACACATTGCAGCAGCATCACGCGTTGCTGATACACTGGTCGCAGCGTTCCCGAATGCGGGTCTTCCGAATGAAATGGGTGAATACGATGAAAAGCCCCATGAAACGGCGGGCGAGCTTGGCAAGTGGGCTGAAGAAGGCATTGTGAACATTCTTGGCGGGTGTTGCGGAACGACGCCTGATCACATCAGAGCCATCGCAGCTGCCATCGAAGGACTGCCTCCTCGCACACCCATAACGAATGAAAGTGCGATGAGACTGGCCGGTCTTGAGCCATTTGAGATGGCCTAACATCCGGGCTCATACTCATTTAGACACTTCCACTGATGAAAGCGTGGCGCTTCAAATGACTTAAGAGAGGTAATCCGTGTACAGGATTTACGTCGCTGGTCTTATGTCTCCTTTTGATGCTGTGGACGGCGTGCCCCACCCAGCTCTGCTGAGCTGGTAATGTGAAGGTATCCACACCGCCAACATTAGGAGCACGCCTATGGATAAGAGTATCACAGTTATCGGCT
This sequence comes from Henriciella sp., assembly GCA_013213785.1. Lineage (GTDB taxonomy): Bacteria > Pseudomonadota > Alphaproteobacteria > Caulobacterales > Hyphomonadaceae > Henriciella. Next base: position 2,520 of record JABSPZ010000031.1, read on the forward strand.
TAGATTTAGCCAAGTCGGTTTTTCAGGTTCACGGGATCAACGCTGAGGGTGAAGTTGTCATCCGTCGTAAACTTAGCCGGTCGCGAGTCCTCGCCTACTTCAATCAATTGGAGCCGTGCCTGGTTGGCATGGAAGCCTGCGCAACAGCGCACTATTGGGGCCGTGAGCTGAGGGCACTCGGGCATGATGTGAAGCTGATGCCGCCGCAATTCGTGAAGCCTTATCTGAAGAGCCAAAAGAACGATATGCGCGATGCCGAAGCGATCTGCGAAGCGGTCACCCGGCCAACGATGCGGTTCGTGCCGATCAAAACACCAGATCAGCAAGCGCTTCTTGCTCTGCATGGTGTGCGTGATCACTGGGTGCGTCTGTCGACCCGGCTGATCAATACATTGCGGGGTTACCTCGCAGAGTTTGGCATCGTCGCCGCAAGAGGTCGGATGGGTGTTGAGGCCATCCTCGACACGCTGGCTGACGATCAGGATGATCGCATCCCCGATCTGGCGCGGGAATGTCTACGTCCACTCGCTAGCGAGCTTCGACACGTAAAGCGGCAAATCCTGGAAATGGACCGCAAGATCCTCAAGGCCCACAGAGCCAACTCCATTTGCCAGCGGCTGGAAACGATACCCGGCGTCGGTCCAGTCATCGCAACACGTGTGGTTGCTGAAGTACCCGATCCGAAGATCTTTAAATCCGGCCGCGCCTTCTCCGCCTGGGTTGGCCTTGTGCCCAAACAGAATTCAAGCGGTGGCAGAGAGCGGATGGGACAGATCACCAAGAAAGGAAACCCGGAACTCAGGCGCTTATTAGTCGCTGGCGCAATATCGATGATCATCCGAGCAAAACGGAGCGACTTCACCCGGCATCCGTGGCTCAGCCGTTTGCTCGAGCGTAAACCGATGATGGTGGTTGCAATCGCCATGGCCAACAAGATCGGCCGAATGATCTGGGCCCTGATGACCAAAGGAGAAAAGTTCAATCCGGCAAAACTGATGCCGGCATAAAGTCGCCGCGCCGCTAAGGCGCAAACGAGATTGGTGAGAGCATAAGGAGGTCATGCAGAACCGGAGTTTCTGACAAGTGAGGACAATCCACACGCGAGCAAGCACCCTAAAGTGCGGCCTTTTGTAAGGAACCTCATCTTGCGGAACGCATGATGGCCAGCGGCATCTGAAGTCCGCTCTAACAGGCCGAACAGATGCCCGCTAACGGCCAACCTGCAAATGACCAACTAAAAACTCTTGCCAAGGGAGCGCCGTCCACAGATGCCCGCTTAGCGGCCAGAACCCACCGGATGCCAATGTCCGCTAATGACCCAAAGCGGACGTTGGACAGCATTGCTCTCCTCTCCCACAGTCATATAGTTGGGGTCAAAATCAGCACGGTTTGGGGACGCCGCTCTCATGATTGAGCAAAGCAACGAAAAAGCTCGCTTATCCGGTTGGGTGCGCCTCTGGATCGTGTTTGCTGCGACCTCGTGGGTTTTAGGCGGATTAGATGTTGCGTTTGCCATTGAGACCTTTCAATGGCCATTGCCGCTCAGCGAGATAACCCCTCAATCCGTCAGGCATTTGATGTGGTTTCTTGGGCCAATCCTCATGGCTATAGCCTGGATTTCAATCAGATGGGTATGGCGTGGGTTTCAGTCACCTCTCGATCAAGCTTCGGCACCGAACATGTCCACCACTGAAATCCTCGGTCGAACTTTCTCGGTGCTCACTAGGTCTGTCTTTTTCGTGATTGGCCTGCTCGCGATCGGGTTTCTCGCGTATGTAACCTGGGTGACGACCGAAGCTATGGACGCGAGCGATATATCAGACACATGGTGGGGTGGAGTCCTGGTCACTTTTCACCTGTGTTTTATGCTCTGTGTGATGTGGAGTATCTGGCAGTGGATCACGGAGTCTCCTAGTGATTGAGGAGCCTGCATATGGGATCTACTTATTTAAAGCCGTGCCATGTTGGGTCTAGGTCATCCTCAAATGCTGGCGCATGCGCACCAATAGAGACCTTATGATCATTCCACGGCGTTGCGGCACCTATCCTGCGAACTCGTCTATTTCGGATGAGCATGGTGATGCCTGCATCATGTAATTCTCGAATCCGCCACATAGCTGCAGCCAAAGAGAGCTCGGGCGGCGTTTTCCGTAAAGTTGTATCGCACGCCTTCCCCCAAAACTCATTCCAGACGAAATCGTTGAAATTTTCAGCATCCAAGCGGAGATGGCTTCTTCTCTCAAATGCATCGACCGACGCAAAAATCGTCCAACGGTATTTATAGAGCCTTGGATTGTCGTGCAGCAAAGACCCCTGCCAGATTGATTCCCCACGTTCAAAGAATGCCTTGGTTGGGTGCTGCCCGTCTCCAAAGCGCATATCTATACCAAGCGGCGCAAGCCAATTGAAACTCATATGCGCTCCGCCTTTATGACCAAGGCTCTGAAATGGGATTAGATCTGGATAACGCAATGCAAGACAAAGTTATGCAACATCTGCCTCACTCACCCCGTAGCTGTTTTAGCCGCAAGAACATCCCCATCGCCTTCTCATACTGCCGCATCAGGCGTTCATCCAACGCCATCAGCTTATCTGCCCTTTCCGGGTCCAAGCTTTCTCCCCAGGCTTGAAGGCGGATGGCAGGCCCTGCCCCCGCGCCTTCATAGCTCGACTTAAAGTATGGCATGACTTCCAAAGTCAGAAACAGTTGGAGGCCTTCCGCGTTCCGCGAAAACCTCTCCTCATCCTCTTCAACCATTTCGTCGAACCATTCTTGCGTGCCTCCTGGCAAAGCATCGAACGCTTTCTGAAAACCATCAGGCCCCTGCTCTTTCAATATTTTCTTGGCCTTCATCGCCGCAGAGAGGTAGCCCGCCCACTCGGTGTACGACTCGCGGTCTGCCTCGTCATTCGATCGGATGGCGCCTGAAGACGTGACTTCTGGTCGGGTAACGTCTTCAAGCATCAGTGCGCGTCGTGAAAGCTGGTCATAGCGAGAAATGCTAGTGTTCCGATCAAGTGACGCCATATGCAGGGCGCGTTCACCAAGGCGCAGGCGCCGGCGACGCCAGTCCAGCCATACCAGCTGTTCGACCAGCCCCGATTCGGCCGGACCCACCGGGGCGTAGGCCTGCTGATAATCCTGAAAAAGGGACTCTAGGTCTGCTTCGGACTCCCAAGGCAGAAGCGCGAGACGCAAATGATCGGGAATGGCGTTGAGAATAAGCGTCGCTGTCTCAGTCATGACCCGAATCCTTTTTTACTAACTGCTCCTTCGAAGCGACGCATAATAGTCAGGAACTCGTCCATGACTTCGCGCTCGCCCCGCTCAATGCGCTCAACGATCTTTTGATACCTTGCTCTACGCATGTATTTCGGACGGGAAGGAATGAAGTCTTCTAGCCCCTGCCCTGCCCCGATGCTCGCGCGCAGCTTACGGACTTTTCGAAAGGACCGATCGGATTGGCCCTCGGTCGAGGACGCATTCACAAGTCCATGACAGCTACGGCACAGGAAGCGTGGCCCAGCGCCATATAGGTATCTGACGCGGGAAGAGCAGCGCGGACAAGAGAAATAGGCCTGAGCGCCGCCAAAATGGCGCTGTGACCAATTTATCCAGACGATTTCCTCAACTAGCTGCCAAGGTCCACCATTAGAGCGAAACCTGTATTTCAGGCGGATTTGGTCTCTGCCACCGAAAAGCTTGATAAAATTCGTCTCGCCATCACTGGAAGTCCAGGTCCATGTGCCAGCCCAGCCATCCTTTAGCACGCCTTGCTTTTGCATCTTAACGGCATCAATCCGACGATGCTGCTCGACACAGCCATTGTGCAGCCGATTGTACCCGCCTGATCCTAGACCGCCCATCACGAACCCCCGAGATTTGCCCAAATCGGTTGGGAAAGTGCCGTGAAGCGCAAAACCGTGACAGATGTGACGGATGTCTCCTTATCAGACGTAACGCGCATGCGCGCGCGTGTACGCCGTAAAAGGGAAAACGTGTCACATCTGTCATCCAGAGCGCTTGATAAGGAAAATAGGAGGCGCTCAGCCATGCGGCGCTCCTGACTTTACGGTAATCCCCATAAAGCCGCGGGCCTGACCTTTGCGACCGGATAGAAACCCTCGCTTCAAAAGCGCCTGACTAAAGGACTTCTTATTGCCAGCGTGTTCATTGGCCGCCTCAGCATAGCATTTCCAGCTCTCGAAGAGCTTGGCTGAAGACTCGAACGCATCAGCCTGCTGAACACAACAGTCGCTGATCCAGTTTCCAATGGCGTCTTCTTCACGCAGATAGTCAATCGTAGCATCATCGACTTTAGTGCATGAGCCGAGCCCCTGAAGCTGCCAGCTCAGACAACCCTGGATCATCCAGGCAAGGATACCGGGCGCTTCAAACATGAGTTTGTCGAGCAGCTGCAGATCAATTTCGTCATCAGGCACCTTGCGAACGAACGGCAAGAGTCGCATGCGCCGGCGCATGGCCTCGTCAACGCTTTTCAGGCTGGGCTTGTGATTACCAGAGATGACCAGCTTGAACTGGGGTGTAAAAGTGAAAAAGTCCTGACGCATAAACCGTGCGGTGATCTGGTCACCACCGGTGAGTTGTTTAATCCGCGATTCATTCCACCGTCGGCCTTGCTCGGTTTCTTGTGCTGTGACCAGGCGTGCGGCGCGCAACATTGCAAGGTCGGTCGGGTGGCTTGTCCGTCCGGTATCGATAAAGGTCTCCATCGCCGCGACCTGGTGATAGCCAGTCAGGATACGAGCCAATACCTCAACAAAAACGCTCTTACCGTTTCCACCGTCCCCGTAGACGAAGAACAGGACCTGCTCGACCGTCGAGCCAGTAAGACAATAGCCGCACATGCGCTGCAGGTAGTCGGCATAGTCTTTGTCGCTCTCCGTAACGAAATCGAGAAACGCGTCCCAGACTGGTGTTGGCATACTAGGATCGGGCAAAACACTGGCCCGGCGCGTCAGATAGTCTTCTGGTGTCGCTGGCCGCATCTTACCTGTGGAGAGGTCGATCACCCCGCCAGGGACACCCAGCACCATCGGATCATTATCCCATTGGTCTGAGGTCGCTGCGACCCGGCGATCTGAGCGAGCCAGCTTTTCTACACCCGCAACCGTGGCCGCGCTGGACAGTTTGATTGCTCTCGCGATCGATTTCCCCTCACGCAAAACCGAGTTGGCGCGTGCGCGTACGATCGGCCGGATCGCGTCGAAGGTTTCGTAGGTTTCGTCGGGGCACCAAATGTCGTCACCAAAACGCATCCACTTGTGCCAGAGCGCTACATAGCGACGGCGATGGCATTCAGCCTGAACGAACTCCAGCGCCATCTGGTCTTCTGAAAGGCGGAGATCGCTCGTATTTGGAAACTCGATGATGTCGCGGTTTTTGTGCTCAGTCATTTTGCCAGCCCCCGCTTTTCAGCAAAAGCACATCATTCCAGTCTGCGCCTGACGGTTCGGGAAACCTCAGGCTGACTGAATAGCCGAGTTGCTCGAAGTAGCGTTTGGACGCTTGAGCGTGCTCAAGCCCAGGAGGATCATGGTCTGCGAACAATACAACGTCCTGCACGATCTCTGGCAGCCTGATCCTATCGAACCGTAAGCCACAGGCGGCCCAAACGGGTAAATTAAAGAGGTTCATTGCGCTCATTGCGGTCTCGACCCCTTCAGCGAGCCCGAGAACCTTGCCCGGTGGCACCAGCTGCACAGCGCCGTCTGTAAGTGCGCCGGTATTGAGTCGAACCGGCTTCACATCTGCCTTGTAACCGCCTTCTGTGATAAAGGTCCGCTGCACCGCGCAAAGCGATCCATCGCAGCGACGAACCGCAGCCAACATGACGGGATAGTAGATACCAGCATGGGGGTGTTTGCACGCACCGCGATACCCGAGATCAGCCCACTCCCCGGCAATTTGCCGTTTCTCAAGGTACAAGAATCCGGATGTTCCGGCGAGTGGCAGCGCTGATGCCCAGAGCGCTTCTGCATCGGCCAAATTGGAAACTGGGCGTGGGCGCTTTCGAGCCGGCAGCGTCGTCAATACACAAGTCTCACCGCCTGGTGGCCATGCGCCCCGGCGTTTCAGAGCTTCAAGCACCTCAGTCTGACTGCATCCTGCGTGGCAATGAAACACAACCGGACGTCTATGCCCCGGCGCTACTGACAGTGACGGGTTTTTATCGCCCCGGCCGCGGCCGTGTCCCTCCACAGGGCATGGCGCGATACCACGGCCATTTCGCCAGGTTCCGCCAAGTACTGCAGTCAGCCGCCGGGCTTCCATTACCGTAGCTCCTGCTCAAATGAGGAAAGCCAGGCCTCTAGCGCAGATACTCTGATCAGGCGACGCGTGCCGATCTTGAAGCTGCTGAGCTCGCCTGACGAAATCGCTTCATAAAGCTTGGTTCGACCTATGCCTGCGAGCGAAGCGGCCCGACCCGGAGACACGGCTATTTCTGGGCGTCGTTGTGTATGTTCTTGGAATGACATCTATTCACCTCGGTTCGCTGTGCAACCAAGGTATTCTCCAGATACGATGCTACGAAAGACGCCATATAATTGGCTTTATGTGGCATCTGGAAGTTTCGAGAAGCCTGACTCTCTCCACGCGCTGTATTCGCTGCGGATGGCATTTTTGATCGTCCCGATAGAATGACAATCATCGGCGGCAAACTGCTGAAGTTGTAAGTCACGGAGGTCTTCAGCCTCTGCCGCCAGGGAGACCTTCTGCGCTTCACCATTCATAACGCGTAGAAGGAATACACCGACATTGTCGAAGTCGTTCTTTGAAGGCGCTCCTATAGCACCGGATTTTTTGCACGCTGATGGCGCTCTTGCCCGCAACTGTTTTATAGAAAGTCCCCAACCGTCTTTGGTGGCCATTAGAACATCTGCAAGCCTGAGCGTTTGCGTCTCTTTGGGCCACGAAACCACTTCTGCAGCTGCGGATGAACTGATCAGTATACCTGGACCAACCGGCGATCGGCGCTCAAAGCTGCCTTTAATGGCATCCACATTTTCGACTTGCTCGCAACGCCGGGCGAACCAAACCGGACACTCTCCCCCCACTAAGTTTGTGTCACCCAAATACCAAAGCACGTCAGGCACTCTCTGATCCGCCAGTGCTCGCTCACTCAGCATCCCGCTTAGCCAAAGCGCGAAGGTAGGCATTCGGATTCGCCACCTACGAAGTTCATTGCGATCAATGATCCGGCGCCCTGCTTCACAAGCTAGTTCAAATTCGCCTGATCCATTTTGATGTACTGGATGGGTAATGCAGCAGTCCGGGCATACCATGCTGTTTTGTGGTGTTATTTCGGCCACCACACCTGCCTCTATTAAAAGTTTCGATCGATCGTCGTGAAGAAGATGCCATGGATACCCTAGGCCCGTATCTACCGCTGTTTCTAGACGGATTGGGTCAATCATCCGCCTGCCTCAGCAAATGCCAAGCCTTCGGTAGATTATCTCTGATGACCTGTTCGTGTGGCACATCCCCTTTCAGAGATGTGCTGCCATCTTCGTTAAGTCTGACGCGAATGAACTTTGGCTTGTCAAAACCCGGCGCTGAAAGCTGAATACAAAAAGTCGCACTCAGCACGCGCGGCATATCTGGATGACCCCCGGTAAGTCCTTCAATGGCATTCGGATCAATACCATCCGAACCTCGCAGCGATAACACCGTTCCAGTTCCAAAAGCTGGATGCATCAATTCTGTCTCAACCAGATTGATTTCGTCGAAAGGCAACCCTTCCAAGGGGGGTAAAGCTTTTGGGTCTAAAGCACCGGAAAGCTCAAAGCGTTCTTTCAAAATGACGGCCGGGTCCTCTTGAACATCGAGCACCACCCGCGCAAAAATTGACGCAACACGTTCTCTGATCGGAAAACCGCCTCTGGATGTCGTTACAAACACAAACCCGGTTTTTGGCTCGTAAGACGCCTGAACTTCGGTAACCTTTCGCACAGATCGGCTATCAAGATCGCCATCATGCGAAAATTCATCCTGAGGCGCGGGGAGTTGTGACAGATAGACAGTCACGAGATGGAGCGTATCTCCGGCAGGAGTGGTGGATTTGTCGAGCTCGGTAGCCGCGTGCGTGCCAGACCCGTCATGATCTCGGTAAAGCTCTTGCACCTCATGCTCCATCCGCTCGACCTGCTGTGAGGTAGGTTCGGGGTCTAATCCTTTCTCAGACTGAAACTTGGTATGCCGTCGTTTCTGGTGCGAGAGATTTTCATGAGTGATCCGGCGCTCGATGATCTCGAAGGTTTCATAGTCGTTGACCCTGCAGGCCAAGGCACGATCAAAACCGCCGAGGTCTTTGGCTTCGACATCACCGTAATATGGCCGTAAGCGCGAGAACACCCAATCAAACCGGGCCTCGGAAAGTAGGGCTATTCGTTTGGCATCATAAACCAATCCGGCCAGAGCATCCCCCGCCTCTCGTTTCAGGTCGGCCAATAGCGAACGTGCCCAGTTTTTGCGTTCTTTAGTATCGTGTGGAACTGCGCCGACATTAAGATCAAAGCCATGGAGCCATTGGATAAGCAACTGAGACGATGACAGTTTTAGAACCCTGAGTAGATCATTGGACATTGTCCGCTCCAGCACACGCAGAAAAACGACAATGAACATGTGGGGATAAACGCGCAAAGCACAAGATATTGATGCAAATACGCCCCAAACCACTACTTATAGTGCTTTATTTGTCAGCTACTCAAGGAACAAGAAACACGGAAATGAGCTTATGAGCTGGACGCAGCATTTGTGAGTGGTGCTGTCTTGGGGTCATACTCTTACGATGTAATTTAACCATCGCAAATGCGGGCCGCTAATATACCTATGAGCGTCTTCGCGCCAATGCCCTTATTACCTCATGTATCCGGGCCTTTAACCCCGCTCGCCTAATGAGCTCGATAAAGCGCGCTAGTCTGCAGGATCTTTCTCTCTGTCATACGGCGTAGGCCATTGTGCAATTATCTTACTCGTGCGCTGCCCCTCTTCGAGGCGCGCTATTTTTTTATTCAACCATTCGATCTGATCTGACGGGGACATATACGCCAACGCATTTCCTAGATTTTCGACACGCTGCCATTCAAGACGTTTCGGGATTTCTTCTTTTAAAGCCTCCTCAGTGGGAAAGTTTGAAAACACCTCTGCGACTTCAGCCAACGTGCGCACTGCTCCTTCACTGTAGCTTCCCCACCATTCCTCAATGTATGCGCGTCCTTCTTTGCCGTCTTTTAATATGTACTCTCTGAAGTCTTGGATGCGTGTCCACCCCAGTTCGCGGAGCTCGTCCTCATAGGGCGCCAGGATCTCGGCGTATCGCCGCAGAAGCGCTACAACGTCGTCGGGTGGATAGTATTTCCTGTTGTACGAAAACTTGTGGGATAGCAGGTCGCTGACGACATGCATGAGCATATCGTTATCAAGGGTATTGAACCCGTTCTCCATGTCTGGCGCGCCGAGCAAATTTTTGACCATGATATGAGTGGTGTTCATTTGCCGAATTTTTGTGCTCGCCGCTTGAAATAGTTTGGTCGCAATCCACGCCCAAATCACTGCAATGACCAACGCAATTCCGAGCAGCCAGCTCCAACCGATATTTGTCTCAATTGTCTCTACCAATGTGTCTATCAAGACGCTCACTCAGATAGCCCCCATTCTTCATGCGCTGTTCGATGCGGCCAAAACATGCCGAACTTGATGAATACGCTCAATATGAACATGAAGGAAGCTTGCTTTCCCCTGATCCCTCATTCATTTAGATGTTTTAGGCATTAGTGATCATTTGAACGCAAAACGTGCAGCGGCTGCACTGAGCAGCAGCTCTGCCTCAATTAGACACGGTGAGACGCTGCTGAGCACCTATTATTGGTAGGTACGATCCAATACGCAGCGTCCTCGTCAGCGGTTTTGTGATACTTCGCCAATGGCCGCCCGAAGGCACAAAGCAAACGTCCGCTTTGGGTCAGGAGGAGACATTAAACGAGTGTCCGGCTTGGGGCGAGTTAGGAAAACTCTTTCAGCGGCTAGTTTCGGTGTTGAAGCAGTAAAGATATCGCTCGTTAGAACTCAGAAGAGAATATTAGAAAACTCGCCCATTTGGCTGGCGAAGGATGTACCGCTCGTGTTTCTGTCATAGCAAACTGCAACGCACCTTCGGCACTATCACCTGATCGAATCCTTCTAGAGAAAGTTGTCATAAGAAAGCGCGTGGCTTCATCATCAACGTTCCAGAGGCTCATAACTACATCGTTGACTCCAGCAATTTGAAACGCTCGTGCCAAACCTATAGTGCCTCCACCAACAGTTTGTCCCAATCCTGTCTGACATGCGCTTAGAACTGCGATTTGCGCTCTTTTTAGACACATCCGTTGGACTGTTGCGGCAGTTAAACGAGCTCCGCCAGACAATGCCAAGAAGCCTTGCAACCCATTTTCGCTGTAGGAAATGCCGTGCGAAGCAAAGTAAAGAAGATTAGCGCTCCCTATGGAGGCCTCGACACGCGGCAACGTCGCCGACTCGCCAATAAGTGCTTCAGCACCGAAAATTCTCGCAACATCGATGGCTTCTTTTTTTGCCCCTTCCAGTTGTGGCATCGAAAATTCGGGGTCTTCCGAGTAGTCAGGGTCTCCAATTATCAATGCAGTCCATTCAGCAACCGAAGAGGACGTGCTTGGCAAGTCCTGCACATTTGAGCACCGAGGTGAGACCCTATGGTAACCTTCGTAACTACTATTTCCGACGTGCCACATCTCTCTTCCGACCAGGTCGATCAAGCTTGGAGCGATCTTGATCTTGGTAGTTTCGAATAAGTAAGTGTTTTGCCCGATGGGTATGGCGGCAAACGGAAAAGTGCCCAATTGTTCGTAAGGGACAATGACAGCGCGGTCGTATTCCGAAATCAGCTCAGACAGGTTACCAGGAAACAAAAAGCGGCGCATTGTTTCCAAAATTGGTTCATGGCGAATTTCGAATTGGATGGTCTCATTATTGGCCTCAGACATAGATTGCGCCACTGCAGACTTCCGCAACGGCTGTCTAAGCAATTGTGCTGCGTCGATTTTCTCTGATTCATAAAATAGCCGCAGGAGCAACGGAGCGACGGCATCGGATACTTTTAGAGATTCAAATTCTCGTATTCCATTTTTATCAAGAAGCCAGACGCAATGCCCATCAAGAGTCTTGTGGTAAAATACTACAACGGTGTCTTCAGGAATTGCCTCGCGCATAATGACTGCATTTTCGATCTCTGCACCTACGTACGGAACAGTTCTACTCTCGGTCAGACGCTTATAAAGCAGACCTTGTCGGCGGATAGCCATATCGAGGTCTCTTTCAGTGCAAAATTCCGAGGATTGATTTAGCCGGAGCTCAAGCATCGGATATTGAATTGCAAGTTCCGAAACAGAATTGATGAAGCGAGTAGATTTTACGGTTGTTTGTTGGTCGAGCTGATTATCGGAGGAGATGGACGTGCAAGATGACACAACTATCGCACACATGAAGCACAGTATTGCAATGAAGCGATTCACTTATTCCCCCAGCAAAGACACTTTACTAAATATTTTTCGTTACGTTCTGACAAGAGCATCAGCGGTGTTTGTCCTAACGCAGTTAATGCCGGTCTCCTATTTTACGCCTCTTTGGGCGCTCCCTAACGTCCGCTTCTCTAATCGGGCATTCAGGTCAAGCTCCAAATTTTGGTTTTGTGAGGGTCCGCATCCATGTCTGGGTCACGCT
>JABSPZ010000032.1 GCA_013213785.1 Henriciella sp.
CGATGAGTTCAAGGATAAGACCACGCGCCCGAACGAGATGTGGCAGACAGACTTCACTTATCTGAAAGTGACCGGCTGGGGCTGGTACTACCTCTCCACCGTTCTGGATGATTTCTCACGCTACATCGTCAGTTGGAAGCTCTGCACCAACATGGCTTCCATCGACGCGCAGGAAACGCTGAACCTTGCCTTGCAAGCCTCAGGGCTGGGCCAGATCAAAGTCAGACACCGGCCTCGTATCCTTTCGGACAATGGGCCGTCTTACGTATCTGAACAATTTGCCGACTGGCTTGCCGAAGAAGGCTTCACCCACACGCGTGGAGCGCCTTACCATCCGCAAACCCAGGGCAAGATCGAGCGCTGGCACCAGACGCTCAAAAACCGCATCCTACTGGAAAACTATTTCCTGCCCGGTGACCTGACCCATGAGATCGATGCCTTTGTCGATCACTACAATCATCGCCGCTACCACGAGAGCCTGAACAATCTCACGCCCGCAGATGTCTACTTCGGCCGCGGCGACGAAATCCTGCAGCAACGCGCCCAAACCAAACGGAGGACCATGAAACTACGCCGCTTGCATCACGCAAGATCTACTGATTAAACCAAAACAGATGAGCCAATCTCTCCTGATCCAAAAGTATCAGAGTGTCTCAACCGTTTGAAAACGGACAGCATAGCGGATGAGCTGGATGTCTTCTGCGCGCGCAGCCTCTTCGAGTTGCTGGCACGGTTCATAGTCTGACGGGTGCATCCACATATCGCTGGCGTCAGAGAAAGGCTTTGCTGTTAGATCGATGGCGGCTTTCGTTTTAACGGGGACATCGAACGCCGTGTGTTCGCTTGGCTGAGCGGGAAAGGGTGTGCCCGGAGAGTCTGCATAGAAGAGCAACAGGTGAAACGCGGTTTCGATGATCGCGGTCTTTGGTTCTTCCGAGACATAGTAGACGCCGGGTGTTAGGCCGGCCCGTCGAAATCTAGAGCCGTTCGGGTAAAGCCCGTAGCGAAACGGTGTCATGTAAAGGTAATGCAGGTGGTCTGCCCCTCATTGGTGGTCCAACGTTTGAGTTAGCCTCGGCAGTTGTGAAGTGCTTGGATTATGTGGTCCAGGTTTGGCGTTAAAATCCAGCGGCGATTTGGACCTGCTCACTTTGGCACAGGCCTGAGTATTCGGCAAATTCTGCCGGTGTTTTTCCATTGTGAGCCATGTGAGGCCGGCTCTCATTATAATCCCGCCTCCAGGCCTCGCAGAGCTCTTTGGCTTCGTTGATCGACTGGAACCAGTTCACATTCAAGAACTCGTCTCGCAGCGTCCCGTTGAACGACTCGATGTGCGCATTGTCGGTTGGCGTCGCCCAAATGCCAATCATTACTCGTCTGCGAATGGCTAACAAAAAAATGCTGTTGGCAAAGTACATCTACCCAATTGGTTTGTAGTGTTTCGGCTAATCAACTGACCAAATGGGAGACTCTGAGTATGCGAAAACTCATAAACTCGGTGGCTATACTGACAGCCGCATCTGTATTTGCGATTGTAACCGGAACGGGAAATGCTGAGTCTCAAGAGTCCGACACTGAGACCGCGGACCCAGGCGATCGGCGGCTTGCGCCCGTTACAGTCACAGCCCGAAAGAAAGCAGAACCCGCACTGTCAGCGCCGCTCTCTGTGTCCGCCTTCACCGGCGAACAGCTGGAGGCCCAAGGCGTTGTTTCGTTCGATCAGGTGCTGAGTACAGTGCCCAATGCTGGCCAATCCGGGGGTATTGGCGGCAATCTCCAAGGCTTGATTTCAATTCGCGGGATTTCGACCTTGGTTCGTTTTGTCGGCCTTGAAACCGGCGTCGGCTTATATGTCGACGGTGTCTACACAGGGCGCCCAGAGAATTTTAATCAAGACCTGATCGATATTGAACGGATCGAAGTCCTGCGCGGACCGCAAGGCGCCTTGTTTGGTAAGAATACGATTGCTGGGGCGATTAATATCATCACGAAAACGCCGGACGCGTTCGAAGCTCAAGCGGAACTTACTGCGGGAAATTACAACCTGTTCCAAGCGCGCGCAGGAATTAGTGGTCCAATTGTCGAGGACACGTTGTTCGGATCGCTAACTGCGAGCTATACCGACCGGGATGGCTATGTCGAAAATGCGGGGGTTGGCGGTGATCTCGACAATGCTGACCTGACCACGTATCGCGGCAAATTACGATGGACACCAACCGCTGGTAGCGAGTTCATTCTCGCAGCAGACGCGCTCATCGACCGGGGCAATCCGGCCTTTTTTGAAGTGACGGACGTAGCTTTCATCGATGATCCGTCTGAGGCCACGCCATTCACTGTCAATATCGACCAGCCAAACTTCCTCGATCGTGATGTCTGGGGCACGTCTTTGACCGCAAACATAGATCTCGGCGGCGGCACTTGGACGACTGTAGCTGCTTATCGTGACACCAGTTTCGACGCGGGGCTTGATGATGACAAAGTACCGTTTCGGTTCTTTGTTGATTTCTTTAGCAGTGAGACGAATTTCAGTTCTCTTGAAACGCGTTATGCAGGGACGATCAATGACCGCATCGACTATGTCGCGGGTTTATACTACTTCACACAGGAAGCCGACAATGTTTCCAATTTTGCACTTGGTGACTTTCTCACAGGTTTCCCGGGTGTTGAGCCGCCGATTGACCTGACCAGTTCGGTCGATACCGACAGTATCGCAGCCTTTTTCAATTTCGATATCGCACTGACAGAAACGCTCTCACTTGAGCTCGGTGGACGTTATGTTGAGGAAGAAAAAGACGCAGTGCACGTTCAAGACGATATGACCGGAATTTTCGGATCAACATCCTTTACCCGTTCGCGGACCGACGATGACTTCTCTCCAACCGTCTCGCTCAGCTATGAAAGTCCGATGGGTTACACACTATATGGTCGTTATGCGGAGGGCTTTAAAAGCGCTGGCTTCAACACTGATTTTGTCAGTGCCGGATCGAACTTGGAGGTCGAGCCGGAAAAGGCACGGTCGTTTGAGGTGGGTTTCAAAACACCATTGTTCGATAACCGCGCACAGCTAAACGTAGCTGCGTTTACGACAGAGTATGAAGACTTGCAGCTCTCGCAAATAGCGGGCGCCGGCGTGTCCCTCAACAATGCGGCGGAGGCTGAGATCAGCGGTATCGAAGCAGATTTTACGGCAGTCGCAGGCGAGTTTTGGGATTTTAACGCGTCTATCGGTTTGCTCGATGCTACCTATGATGATTTTCCTGGCTGCCCGGTACCAGGTGCTGAAACGGGACCGACCGTAGCAAACTGCTCCGGCAACTTCCTGAACCTGGCGCCTGAAGTAACCGCTCAGCTCGGAGCGCAATTCACGTATCCTGTCTCAAACTCGCTGGATTGGATCGCACGCGCCGATGCCAATTATCGCAGCGAGGTCTTTTTCGAACCACAAAACTCCGACCGTCTCAGCGGTGATGGCCGGACTCTGCTAAACCTCCGCACCGGTATCGTTTCTGACAAAGGCTGGGAGCTCTTTGCCTGGGCGAACAATGTTACCGACGAGACCTATGTGAACTTTGCCGATGACCGCAGCGCCATCTTTGTGAACACCACGGCATCCTATGGTGCGCCGCAAACCTATGGCGTAACCTTACGCATCAAGCGCTGATCGGGACTAGGGATAAATGGTATTTGGATTGTTCAAAAAGAAGAAGGCACCTGGAGCACCGGTGCCTTCAAACGCTTTGTTCGAGCAATTTGCGCAAATCGGTGATCAACGCGTCGCATACCTAAAATCGGGTCCAATCGACAAAACTATAGTCTTCCTCCACGGCAATTCGGCTTGCAAAGAAGCCTTTGTCGAACAGTTTTGTGTGGTTCGAGACGCCGGATATGGCATCCTGGCCGTGGACTTGCCGGGGCATGGCGCGAGTGCTGACGCAGTGGACCCGAGCGTTCAATATACGATCCCTTCCTATGCCGATCTGATCACAGATATATGCACGCATTTAGGGCTCAATAACGCCGTTCTCTGCGGCTGGTCTTTGGGGGGGCACATTGCGATCGAAATGGCTGCAAAGCAGTCAGACTATTCTGGTCTGATGTTTTTCGGAACGCCGCCTGTCGGACCGGGCATGGAGCATCTCGAAGCAGCGTTCTTGCCGTCTGATGTGAGTGATGTGACAGGGGCAGAAAACCCACCGCGTGATCGGTTGGAGGCATATATCGCTGCTTTGTATGGGACCTTGCCGGACATCCCGCAAAATTTGGTTAGCGCCGGTCTACGTACCGACGGACGAAGCCGTTCCACCATGTTGGCCCATTGGGCGTCTGGCGCGGGCGGTCACAATCAGCGAGATCTTGTCCAAACCTGGCGTAAGCCAATCTTGATGCTGCAGGGGGGCGATGACGCGTTTATTGCTGCCGATTATTTCAAAGGTTTGGACGTACAAGGTGACGGTTCGGGACCGACTTTCACGATTATTGAGCATGCTGGCCATGCTCCCTTCATAGAAGCACCAATTGCGTTCAACGAGCAGTTATTGGCATTCTGTAAGCGCTGCTTCTAAAACGTTGGCTCTTTGGCCGGAGGTGATTTTGAGCGTTTCCAACTCAGAAATTCTGTCCTGTTTCTCTGCGAGTTATGCGGAGGCGCGAGACAAGTTTTTAAGGGCTTGCCGCGCCCGTGCGCTATCCGTGGATAGTCGGTTAAACCCGAACGCAAAAGGGGTAAGCGGCGAGGATCTCTACTCTGATATTGTGCAAATTGGATCACCTCATGCGCCTAAGGTTTTACTCATATTGAGTGGCACACACGGCGTTGAAGGCTATTGCGGATCTGGCGCCCAAGTTGGCTTATTGAGCCAAGGCTATTTTGATGAATTGCCTGCAGACATGAGCGTTATAATGATCCATGCGATGAACCCATATGGTTTCTCTCATGACCGCCGTGTCACTGAAGACAATGTCGACCTCAATCGAAATTTTATCGACTTTACGGCATCTGACCTACCTGGGAAAGACTATGCTCGCATTCAAGAGTATATCTTGCCTGAAGATTGGGGCGGTCCGGCGCATGCGCATGCAAACGAGCAGTTGAAGCACTTTATTGAGGTCCATGGTATGGCGGCTTTCCAGGCAGCCGTATCGAGTGGTCAGTACCAATTCCCAGACGGTGTATTTTTCGGCGGATCCGGACCAACTTGGTCGAATAAAATGTTTCGCGCGATCTTGTCAGATTACCTAATGGATAAGAGAGCCGTTGGGACCATCGACTTTCATACCGGCCTCGGCCCTCATGGATATGGTGAGCTTATCAATATTGGTTCTGAAGCCCAGAAGGCACAGGCAGCGGCATGGTATGGCGATCAAGTGACGGACCCTGAAGCAGGCACATCCAGTTCGGCGGATCTCGACGGCATGGTTGCGCATGGTATTGCCGAAACCCTGACTGAAGCTGAGTTGACCTTCATCACGATTGAATATGGGACCTATGAGGTCAATGAAGTACTAACCGCCCTGCGCGCGGACAATTGGCTCTACCAGAAAGGAAGGTTCGACACCGCGCTGGCGGCTCAAATTAAGCGAGACATCCGCCGAGCTTTTTATCCCGAAAAGGATGAGTGGAAACTCAGCGTCTGGCAGCGCGCTAAAGAGGTCGTAGCGATGGCGCTTAAAGGGCTAGATCCGATCTAGTGATAAGACATGCTCTGGACATCAGATCTGTCGCCGTAGCTTGCCGGGTGTGGTTCCAAATCGCTTCTTAAACGCCGTTATGAAACTCGTTTGATGCTTAAAGCCTACATCCTCTGCAATTTCGATGAGGTGTTTATCGGAGTGTTGAATCAGATGCTTCGCTTTCTCTAGTTTCAGGTTCTGAATGTACTCAGAAACGCTCACTCCGAATTTCTTTTTGAACCCATAGAACAACGAGTTTCGATTCATCCCTGCCGCAGAAGATATTTGCTTCACGGTTAGTCCATGTTTGAAATTTTCGTCGATATACAATTTGGCTTTTTCGACACGCTCTCTATCCGCCGTGTTTAATGCGGGCAGCCCATCAATATCAATCGGGTCGATTAGGTCTTCAAGCGCCAGGCAAAGCAATTCTGTACAACGCGCCTCTAAGTACGCAATGTTCAAAGGGTCAGCGATCTCACTCCGCAATACATCGGTTGTGATAGAGGCAAATCGCGATCTTAGCACGAAATCTCGATACTGAGTGCTTCGATCCTGGGAGGCGTCGACGAAGCGAAAAAATTCTGGAAGGTCATCCAGCTCTCGACCTGAGAGTTTTTGAATTTTGCTATGCTTGCAAACGATGGTCAACCATTTGGCTACGGAGCCTTTCGGCACAACCTCCCGAGTGATCTTATCTCGCGGATGGTCAATGATGCGCCAAGAAGGCGAGCTCAACTGAACGGGCACTTGTTGGATATCGTCCATCGAAATATCGATCATCAGCGCAAAGTTGAATCGAACCCAATCTCCATCCACCAAGTTGAATAGCGTTTCTTCTTCGGCCACGCCGTCGACAATGATCGCACGCATCTCATTGTCGAAACTGAAAAATGTGAATCGTCCGACAAATGGTGGGGTTTCGCTTCGGCATAAGTAGGCCGTTCCGTATGGCGATTCCAGAGCTTCAATTTGTTCTGCGGGCGCGCCAATTGCCGCATTCATGAAGTGCGTGAAATTGCTCCAGTCGAATGCGTTTTGCGACTCCGTCATCGGTTGAAAACACTTTCTATCGGATCACCCTCGGTGAGAGTTTGCCAATGAGCTATTGAAAGGTCAATCAACCCATTGAGAAGGATGCTTTCAGCAAAAGAAATAGTGACGTCGGAAAAATACGCTTTCTGCTCGCGCGGCTATTCAAGAGACTTAATCTTGTAAGAAGTGGTCGTTTGAAGATATGAAGAGAGCTCTCGGAATTGGTTTACTCGGATTTGGTGGTGTAAATCGGGCACTGGCCGAACTCATTCAGCAACATCAAGCAAATCAGAGCCCAATGGATCTCAAAATCGTGGGCGTCTCAGATATTTATTTAGGGTACGCATTGGATCCAGACGGGCTGGATCTTGACGCCTTGGTGCAAATATCGTGCGAACGCGGGGCACTTTCTGTTTTAGGGGATCCTGAGCCTAACAATGACGCCGTCATTAGGTCGGCGGGGTGCGATATTGTAGCCGAAGCCACATTCTCAAATATGGAAGACGGTGAGCCCGGAATATCGATATGTTCTGCTGCGATAAGCCAAGCCAAGCACGTTACAACGACCAATAAGGGTTCTGTGGCCTACGGCGCACAAGTCCTTTCGACATTGGCAAAAGAAAACAATGTTTGTTTCGAATATGAAGGTTCGGTTATGAGCGGGACACCGGTGCTGGGTTGGGCAAGAAATTGCTTTCCTGGCGTACGGATCGAGGAAGTAGAAGGGATCCTGAATGGCACCACTAACTATATTCTCGGTCGGATGGAACAAGGCCTCGAATTCGACCAAGCATTAGAAGAAGCGCAAGCGAACGGCTTCGCAGAAGCAGACCCCACATCAGATATTGAAGGCTATGACGTTCGGGCAAAAGTTATGATTCTAGCGCAAGCTCTTTTTGGGGCGCAGCTACAAAAATCAGATATCACGTGCCAGGGCATTAGCAGCGTCACCGCCTCACAAATTGAGCGTGCAAGTGCTCAGAAGGAGAGATGGAAGCTTGTTGCGAGGATCGAGAATTCTGGTGAAAAAATCATCGCTGAAGTTGCGCCAAAACGCGTCTCTGAAGGAGATCCGCTTTACGGGATTAATGGGGCCACAAATGCTCTCTCCGTCAAAGCGGGCCCGCTCGGCTCCGCTATGGTCTGCGGGCCTGGGGCAGGTCGTCTAGAAACAGCCTACGCGCTCTATGCCGACATCCTCAAAATAGCGAAACAAATCGAGTCGAAGAGATGATAGCCGCAACTGCACACCAAGGCTCTCAATTCGAGATCAGAAATCCTTTTGACGACACAGTGTTGGAAGTTATACCCGCGCATACCCCGAGCGATGCGGAGACTACAATTGAGCGTGCGTCGACTGCGCTCTTGCGACATAATCGCCTAACCCGGCAAGATCGCTCCGATATCCTGTTTGCCGCAGCGGCGCTGTTGAACACGCGACAAGAGGCTTTCGCAGAACTCGTCACACGCGAGTCTGGTAAAATCATTCGACAAGCGCGCAAAGAAGTGCTGCGCGCTGTGTCGACACTGAAGATTGCCGCCGCAGAAGCCTTGGGACTTCGCGGAGAAGAAATTCCATTTGATGCGTTCTCATCGAATGCAGCTGCAAGCGGCTATTATAGCTGGGAACCTATTGGAATCGTTTTGGGTATCACGCCGTTCAACGATCCTTTGAACCTCGTTGCACACAAAGTTGCTCCCGCTCTAGCTGTTGGGGCGCCGATAATCATAAAACCATCCGAACTAGCCCCTCTCAGTGCGCTCAAGCTTCGCGCATTGTTGATTGAGTGCGGCATGCCGGAACCTATGTTTCAGGTGCTTGTTGGAGATGCCGGTCTCGGTGAATATTTGACTCATCATCAACGCGTTAGAATGATCTCATTCACCGGAGGAGAAAATACGGCGGAAGCCATCGTCAGATCCGCCGGTCTCAAAAAGTACGGATTTGATTTGGGTGGAAATGCGCCTGTCATCGTCGCCGATAGCGCGGACCTTGATGCCGCCGTATCGGGATGTGTCTCCGGCGCATTTTGGGCAAATGGACACAATTGCATTAGCGTTCAACGTATCCTGGTGGATGAGTCTCAGTTCCATGCATTTACGGAACGGTTTTTGCGACAGGTTGCCGATCTGGAAGTCGGCGACCCTTTGCAAGAAACGACGGATTTAGGCCCCGTAATAAGCGATATTCAAGCCGAGCGCATTCGCAATATCATAACGCGATCTCGTGAGCTTGATGCGAATAGCATCGGAATTGGCGGAACCGCCTCTAACAGGCTTATTGATCCCACGGTTTTTGTGAATCCGAAAGCCGTGGCGCCCTGTATCGAGGAAGAAGTCTTTGGGCCGATTGTCAGCATTCAGAAATTCAAGACGATTGAGCATGCGGTTTGCATGGCCAATGATACCGAAACGGCCTTGAATGCTGGCCTTTACTGTCGGGATATCGGGCTCGCTCACCATCTGGCGCAGGTGCTTGAGTTTAGCGCAATCATGATAAATGAGAGCTCTGATTTCAGGTTCGACAATATGCCGTTTGGCGGCGCTAAACGTGGCGGTGTCGGGCGTGAAGGGGTACGTTTTGCGATGGCAGAAATGAGCCACCCTAAAGTTCGGGTCACGTTTCCATCACAAACGTTTTCCGCAATGTCTGATGCAATTTGTTAGGTGGCAGAATGGGTGTGTTCACAGAACGATCATTTGAAGACGTCGTTCCAGTTTTGGAAGAGTTTGGATTGAGCCATGATGTCTGCGCGTTCCGTGGACTAACTGAAGGCGTCGAAAACTCGAGCTTCATTATCACGACCGGTGAAGGCGACTATATCCTTACCTTGATTGAGCGCCGCGTTGATCCTGATCGGATCCAGCTTGCGAACGCATTGATGAACGCTGGCCGAAAGCAAGGCTTGGCTTGTCCATCATTCTTGACTTCAAAAAATGGCAAAGTGTTTTCGGAGTTCCAAGAGCGGCTTTGGGTTCTACAAACAAAACTTCAGGGGATAGCCCTCGATAATCCGAGCCGGGCGCAGACTGAAACCGCGGGGAGAAGTCTTGCAACTTTGCATCTCGCTGAAACGAACATTCATACAAAGTCAGAAAATCCTGTCGGCGAACGGCAGTGGCCTGGTCTTCTGTGTGCCTTAGAATCGATCACACCCCGCGCAGACTTTCTGTCTCAGGATCTCATTCAGGATATTAACGACCTCAAGCAAAAATGGCCCTCAAACCTGCCATCGGGCGCAATTCACGGCGATTTCTTCAAGTCAAATGTACTGCACCAGGATGATCGGCTGAACATTATCGACTTCCTCCTTTGCTGCCACGACCTTTATGTTTTCGATTTAGCGCTCGCATTAACGTCTTGGGGATTCACAAATGACAACACTCTGTCTCCGGCGTGTATTGAAGCGTTCTTGGCAGGCTATCAGTCCATCAGACCGCTGCTGGCGGAAGAGTATTCCGCGCTTACCTATTTGTATCGTCTTGCATGCATCAGGATCGTGTTGACCCGAGCAATCGATCAAAACCGCGCTCAAAGGCGAGGGGCCGTTGAAAGTAAAGACCCGCGCGCGTTTTACGCCCGATATCTGCAAATATGCGCCTCAAATTTGTTCTAAGGCTTCTCGTCATTGAACGCGAACGCGTGTTCATGCGGGGGCTGTGACAGCGTGAATGACGCGCGACGCGTATACGGCGTTTTTCTGCATCTCGCGAGCTATCCGTTGCCGAGTGGCGGAAGTTACGACGAAACGACCGACACGTTTATTCCCTGGCGCCAGCTGATCGTGAAACCAATCAAATCATACCGCGGTCCCAAAAAAGAATGGCTGCTCATATATGATGATGAGTGCGGTCTGCCAGGCGACGTAGGCGATGAGCTTCTCATTGCCGTTTATCCGAAGGCTGATGGCAATTTGTACTCATCACCTTGTGCCGTAAGCTGCGCGCTCGATGTCAATTGATTTCGGTACGAGTAAACAGACGGTCTCCACTCTGACGCCGGAGCAGACAAAAGCGCAGCAGTTTTAGTTCACTCCAGGTAAGACGCTCGCGTCATGTTCGCTTTTGCCCCAAAGCAGACTTCAAATTCGGTTGCTAGAACGCTACTTTTTCGTTTGAGAATTTTCCTCGCTGCATGAACAAATCAAAGTTCGACTTCGCTGTGCCGACAAACTTCTTCCAATGCCTTGATTGCGAGAGTTTATGAGCAGCGAAGACATCCTCTGGTGTGGCATCGGATGTATCGCTCCAAATTGAACGAAAAATCTCTATCGCCGCGAGCTCGTGCCTGCTGAAAACCGGTTCCGAGTAGAAATCAACATCGAACGGCTCCGGGACTATATCTTCCCACATGTTGATCCATTCAAACGCTCCAAATTTTGCAATCTCTTCGAAGCTCGATGCACCATCAAAATACTCGATGATCCCATTTCGGATTCTTTGCTGGAAGAGTACTTTGCGTATTTCATTCATCCCACCTTTTTCGTGGAAAGTGCGAGTGCATGCAATGTCTGCTTCTGACCCTCAACAGCCTCTGGGCCATTGTCCTAAATCGCCCGATACTGTTGAAAAACTCCGAGTCAAAATGGTCGAATTCTGATTCAGTGTTTTTCGTACAGATCGAGGAGATGCGCGATGATGGGACGATTAGAAGAAGACGCTTCAAAGCTCTTCTATGAGTTCTC
>JABSPZ010000033.1 GCA_013213785.1 Henriciella sp.
GGAAGTCACCCCATTCCTGGCTGGTAAACTGTGATCCCTGATCGGAATGGATCACGACCTTGCCCTTCGGCTTGCGCGAATGGCTGCAGGCACTGGATGTCAGGACGCTCTATATCGAGCCGGGATCGCCTTGGGAAAATGGCTACTGCGAGAGCTTCAACTCAAAACTCCGGGACGAGTTGCTGGCGCGTGAAATCTTCTAGGATCTGCGAGAGGCGCAGGTCCTGATCGAGACCTGGAGACTGTTCTACAACACCGCCAGACCACACTCATCGCTGCGCTATAAGCCACCCGCCCCAAGAACCATCTTGCCCGCGACCTTCACGCCGCCTTATAGCTGGGAGGCGGCATGAACGCCGCTACAAACCAACCGTCGGTCCTAACATTACGGTTGGGCCAGTCAGATCAGGCAGGCCAAGAGGATATAAGCTCGGTGCCTTACTTAGGCGAGTTTGAGTCACTTGGAATGGTCGAAACCCCAATTTTGCCGTCAAAACCTTGAAAAGGGAATGTTAACAACACGATGCAAATATTCAACCCTGGGTAGCGTTTTGTCGGGGAGATCATTATGTACGGGATGGTGAATGAAGGCATTCGCACGTTTGTTGAACGCAATTTTGGTGTCGAAGCCTGGAATTCGATCTGCGGTGATGCGGATATCGAAACGACGCGGTTCGACCGTCTAGGCAGCTATGATGATGCTGTCACCTATTGTCTGATTGACGCAATCGTGAAGTATACTGAACTACCACCGGAAAACGTGCTGAAGGTGTTTGGCGAATATTGGGTTGGCTATGCTGGACAATCCGGGTTTGAAAACTTGTTGAAGATCTCCGGCAAGAATTTCGTCGAACGGGTCCAGAACCTGGACGACATGCATGAGCGCATATTGTTGACCATGCCCAACCTGAAACCGCCATCTTTCGAGCTAGAGAAGGTCGGCGAAAACACATACGACCTGAGCTACTACTCAACCCGTCCGGGGCTTGGCTCAATGGTCATCGGATTGCTGCATGGCCTCGCTGAACAGACTGGGGAAGAGATAACCGTCAAGCAAACACAGCATCGCTCGGTGCAATCCGATCCTGATATCTTCCGCATTGTACTCAAGTCATAGCGAGAACGATGGCGGCGAATGTGATCAACCAAACGAGCATCTCTTACGATACCCTCGACACGCTGTTTCCGATGCATGTGGTGCTCGACCGCGACGGAATAATCACGCATATCGGCCCCACGCTACTAAAAATCATGCATCGCGATCTTCGCGGTGCATCGTTTGTTGAGGCTTTTGCGATAAAAAAACCGCGATCAATAAAGAACCTCTCAGACCTAGCTTCGGCGCAGGGGCGGAAAGTCGTGATCCGCGGCACACGCGCAAATGGAAACACGGTCGAGTTCCGGTGCATGCCGACCAAGATTGGTGATAGCGATGAGCAATTACTGATCGATTTTTCGTTCAGTGCTAACTTTGCCGAACTGGTCGAGGAGTTGGACCTTAGCTCATCGGATTTTAAGCCGAACGATTTTTCTCTCGATCTGTTTTACACGATCGAAACACAACGGACGCTGGTTGAAGACAGCCACAAGCTAACCATTGCGCTCGAAGACTCGAAAAAGGAAGCCGAAGAAGCGGCCAATATTGATGTTCTGACGGGCATCGCAAATCGGAGGTCTCTGTACCGCCACCTCACACACCTGCTGAATACTGACAGCGGCGCATCCAACTGCGTCCTGTTTCATATTGATCTCGATGAGTTCAAATCCATCAACGATAATTTTGGTCACGCGACTGGCGATCATGTGCTCAAGCACACCGCCGCAATCCTCAAAGAGCTGTCTGATGTAGCTGATTTTCCGGCTCGGATCGGTGGAGACGAATTCGCGATGATCGCCGCGGGCGCGACATCAGAGGCAAAAACTCAGATGATCGCAAACGGCATCCGCGAGCGGATTTTGTCGCCCATCGAATTTCAAGGACATGTGTTTCATGTCGGTGTGAGCATTGGCGTAGTGGAGCTCAGCCAATACGCCAATGAGACGCCCGACCGGTTATTTTCCTGTTCCGACATCGCGCTATATCAAGCGAAACGAACAAATGAGTCCATCGTTATCCTGACAGAAGAGCTGCGCGCCGCGCACGACACTCGCGCAAGCCTGATCAAGGAAATTGTTGCTGGGCTAGACAGTGATCAATTTATCCCCTTCTTTCAGCCTCAGGTTGATACGCGCAGCCGCCGTATAAAGGGTATTGAAGTGCTCGCCCGTTGGCAGCACCCGAAGCGTGGGCTGCTTCCGCCCGTCGCCTTCATCGAAGCAGCGCAATCGGCAAAATGCATGGGCATGATCGAGCAGTCGATCATGAAGAAGGCGATCAAGGCGCAAAAACAATGGAAAGCTGAAGGATTGGACGTCGGAAAACTGTCATTCAATCTCACGGCGTCGAACCTGCGCTCTATCAGTTTTATGAAGTCCCTCCAGCAAGAACTCGAGAATGCAGAGTTGACCCCGGAAGATATCGAACTGGAGCTGCTCGAGTCGGTGATCTTCGAGCGCTCGGACTCCGCGCTGCTGAAGCGATGCCGCGACCTCAAGGCTGCTGGCTATCACCTCGCTCTCGATGATTTCGGCACCGGACACGCCTCGATCTCGACCTTGATCGACAATCCCATCACGACGCTCAAGATCGATCGATCCTTCATTTCCGGGATCAACAGAGAAGAGCGCCTGCAACGGATTACACGCTCCATTCTAGCGCTTTCGAAGCAACTCGATCTCGACATCGTTGCCGAAGGGGTTGAAACTTATAAAGAACTCGACATTCTCAACGCATTCGGATGTTATGTCGTCCAGGGCTTCCTGTTCAGTCGCCCGGTTGAAACTCATTCAATGGGAAAGTGGTTGCGCGCTTGGCAAGATCTCACGCAAGCTCCTGAAACGGTAGCTATCGTCGCCGGGTGATCAGAAAGAGCGAACGACTTAAGCGGGACGATTTTAAGACACTGGGCCAGTGACTTTGTTTACACGCGCGATTTATGATATGGACACTTTCTTGCAGGGTTTCAGCGTGGTCTCGGACACAACTGCCATGTCCAAATAGAATAACGGATCACTGCCCAAGGCCGTCTGATTTGGTCACGTCCCCGCGAATTAATGTCCGGATCGTCGCGCGTTGGGCTCTTAAGCGATATGAGTGAGGCCAGGGAGTTAGATGATGAAAATTCTGAAGATCTTCAAAAATATTAGGTTTTTGTGGGCGTTTGCAGGACTAGGTATATTCTGGCCGTCTTACGCGTGCACCGGCATATCTTTAATTAGTGAAGACGGTGGGATTGTGGCCGCAAGGACAGTTGAGTGGTCCCATAGTAATGCAAGTCACGATACGTTTGTCATATATCCGCGCAATCACGCCTATGCTGCGTTAACCCCTGATGGTGCGAATGGATTGCAATGGAACGGCAAGTATGGATTCGTGGCGTTATCGTCTTATGGCCAGCCGTTTGGTCCTGATGGTATGAACGAACACGGTTTATATGTCGGGATGTACTACTTTCCGGACTTCGCTAGCTTTGAACCGTACCAAAAGGAATGTGCAGCTCAATCGATGAGCGTAGGCGACCTAATGAACTGGATATTGTCGTCATTTACGACAGTGGAAGAGGTGAGGTCTAATCTAGACAAAGTTAGGGTTGTGTATGTAAACGACGAGAGCTTTGGTGGAGCACCCTTACCATTTCACTGGAAGGTGGCCGATCCATCTGGCGCATCGATAATAATCGAAATCACTGACCAGGGACGTGTTAGGGTGTTCGATGCGCTATTGGGTGTGATTACAAACTCCCCTAGCTACGATTGGCACTTAACAAACCTTCGCAATTACTTGGGACTGAGGCCCGGGCCCGAGATGTCAGTAAGAATCGAAGACCGAAATTTTACGCCTCTGGGTGCAGGCAGCGGTTTGCGCGGCCTACCGGGTGATTACACACCGCCCTCTCGATTTGTGCGGGCGGTTGCGTTGACAGCCTCCGTGAAGCCGCTGGAAAGTTCCGAAGAAGCGGTTTTTGAGGCGTTTCGAATTTTGGATAATTTCAATATTCCAATTGGTTCATCGATGGAGTCAGAAAAGATACCCGAAGGCGTTTTGAGCGCGACTCAGATAACGACTGCAAATGATCTGACCGGTAGAAAAATTTACTTTCATACGATGGCTGATCGTCAAGTCAGGATGCTCGACCTGAGTAAAATAAATTTCTCTGATGTAAAACACCAATTTATTGATAGCGGAGTATCAAATACACAAACAATAAAGGAGATTATGGTGTCCAGAGAAGTGGGGGGGGCCGATTAATTGATTTAGTATTATTCGTGAGATGGTGGTTATTCAATAAGTAATTGGAGGAAGAAATGTTTGGATCAGGTTCGTTTCGATTAATATTTGGGGTTATAAGCGCTTTGTGTGTAACAGCGTGTCAGCTAGTGGCTCAGGGTGAGGGTCAAAACGGTGTATCCGAGGCTAAGGCTGTTTTTAACTCTCTGCAGTCTGATGGCAGCGCGCCTGAGGCAGTCAAGTTGCCGCAAGCGGATGAGTTCCAGCAGCTTCTACAGGAGGCAAACGCTGGCTCCGCTGAGGCGAGTTATGAGGTAGCCGATAGATATAGCAAAGGGAGTGGCTTTGACGGCAATGAAGAAAAGGCATTTGAATATTACAAAAAAGCCGCCGATCAAGGCTTGGCCAAGGCACAACTGGCAGTTGGCTATAGCTACGATTTTGGGAAGGGTGTCGAGGTCAATCATGAGGAAGCAGCTAAATGGTATAGCCTAGCAGCGAGGCCAGCGAGTTCGCACGCACAATATCGATTAGGCGTAATGTACCAGACAGGTATCGGCGTGGAGAAAGATATGAATGAAGCAATTAGATGGCTGTCTTTAGCTGCAGATTCCCAGTATCCGTATGCATATTCTCGTTTGGGAGATATCTACCGCGACTCCGAGGGTGCTTTTAGCGCGCCCTCAAAGGCGCAGGAAATGTACCTTCGCGGTGCAGTCAGCGGTGAGCGATACTCGCAGGTTAAATTGGGGCTGCTGTATGAAGAGGGCATCGGCGTTGAGCAAAGCAACGATAATGCATTCATTTGGTATAAAGTAGCGGATTTGCTTGGGAGCCCAAGTGGCAAACAGAATGCGGAGATGATTTCCGAAGATATGGATCTGAATAATCTGGATGAATTGGTGTCAAAGGCGAAACTATGCATCGAGACAAAATACTCTGAATGCCCAAGTTAGATTTGTCTCCTATTCGAATTTAAAGGTAAAATAATCATCATATACCGAAGGTATTTGAATAAGAAGGAGGAAGGTGATATGAAAAAAAAGATACCAATGAACGCTACAAAAGCTTTGATTGTAGCTACGCTATGCGCCAGCGGGGTGGTGTTCTCTGGCAGTGTATCGGCGGAATCAGCGCCATGGCGATCAGCGAAAGCAACGATATACGCCGACCCGGACTTTCGAGGGCGAGCGGAGTATATAAATCATGACATACCCAAGTTATCTCGTGAAACACGGCTTAACGACCTTGTGTCCAGTGGCAGGTTTGAGGGTAGATGGGAGATGTGCACCGATCCCTACTATCGGGGACGCTGTGAGATTTATGAAGGACGAGTAAGAAATGTTTCTCGATCAATGAACGACGAAGTATCCTCCATACGCTTCGTCGGTCGAGGTGGCGGGGGGGGGCATCCAGGTAACAATGGTGGAGGAGGGTTCAACCCTGGTAATAATGGTGGAGGAGGATTCAACCCAGGTAATAATGGTAATCGACCTTCATCGGGACAACGCACTTATCGGAATCCAGAATACCGGAGCGTAAAAATTTCAGTGTGCGGACAATCAAATCGCGTGTGTGGTTATACGTATGCGAATACCTACTGCAGGAATCACAGATTTGACCGCGCTCAGAGTTTCAAGCAGTCTAGCAGGCCGGCATCTGTGGTTGCAGATATAAGAACGGGTGCGAGATATTATAATCGTAATTACTTTACGGAAATCACATGTGTTCATAGGTAGTCGAGGAAACAACACACACACAGAAAGAGGCTCTGAATTTTCTAATTTGTGAGGCATATAACGAGGGCAGCGAGCCCAATGAGGCGCCTTTCCGCTTGAGTGAATGCGGTTGCTTGGTTTGCGAAACCGGGCAGTGCTAACGTGCAACTGGGAAAAGTTATGACTAAAATCAAATTAATGATGAGTTGGGATATTATTTCTAATCTCCGATTTGTTGGATTGATCGCTTTTTCGGGATTATTGTTTGGGTGCGGGCATCAGCGCGGGACTTCGAGCAGTGGTGAGACTCTGCATGTTGATGAAGGCATCACAATAGAGGGCACTGTCGGCTACTTGGAACGTATACTGCCGCCACCGGATAGCCTATTAAGGGTGACGCTTGAGGAGTCTTCTAGGGATGGCTCCAAAGCGGTCATTGCGTGGTCGGAGTGGTCACCATTAGAGAAGCTTTCCTTTCCCCTCACATACAAGATAAATGTTAGTGGGGATGCTATCCAATCTGGAAAAGACTACGCGATATCGGGGGAAATTATTAGCGCTATCGGTTCGCAGATTTGGAGGAGTGAAGACCATTTAATTGAGGGACACAATGTCGGTGCCGAACGAATAGGGTTTCTAAGGTTACGTCGGGTGAGTGCGGAAAATGCACTAATCGACATTTCCAAATTTACGGGTGTGAATTGGCGGGTCGAAGATATAAATGGGCTGGGTGTTGTAGATAATTCCCAGACGACATTGACCTTCGGGCCCTCGCAAAGCATCAGCGGCAACGCCGGATGCAATGCTTATCGTACAGATTACGAGCTGCAGGATGGGAAACTCCGGGTAGGACCGATTAGAATAACCCGACGCGCCTGCGTCCCGGCACTTGCGGATCAAGAG
Organism: Henriciella sp.; assembly: GCA_013213785.1. GTDB lineage: Bacteria > Pseudomonadota > Alphaproteobacteria > Caulobacterales > Hyphomonadaceae > Henriciella. Next base: position 6,949 of record JABSPZ010000033.1, read on the forward strand.
CAAGCCTTTCTAAGGGTTCTGGAGGATGCGGTTTTCCTTAATATCGATTCCGACGGCGCATTAGTTTTGAAAACAAATGATTCGCGAAGCATTCGCGCTAGTAATTAATTTGGGTGTTATCAATCTTAAGTAAACCAATCCCCAGCATCGAGCGACGCAGCGGCTCTTTACCCAGCTAGAAGTTGGCGTCATTTACAGACGAGGCCATTTCTCTTCAGTTTGGAGTTTGAGCGATGGTTTCTGACTGCATCCCGCTATTGGGCCGAACTATCCAAGCAAGCCATTCTATGTGATATAGTGTAACACTTAGTTGTTTTAAAATGACGTGAATTGAAGAACAGGTTGTAAGAGGCGCTCATGATACGCAGAATCTTGATAGGGATCGTTCTAACAGTCGTAGTCGTAGTTAGTGGAGTTTTCATAGCCGTCAAAATGATACCGCCTGAGGTGATTGAAGAGCAGTTTGAGGAAGCAGCTACCAATGCTCTTGGTAGAGATGTATCCGTCGATGGCCCGCTCTCAATATCGATTTTCCCTACCAGGTTAAGTGTCACAGGCCTTCGGATCGCAAATGCAGAAGGGTTTTCTGAACCTTACCTACTACGGGTCGAAGAAGCGCGCATTGGCGTAAAACTCTTCGCGCTTCTGTCGCGAAAAGTTGAGATCACCGAATTTGTCCTAGAAGCGCCAAATATCCGCTTGCAAGCAGCCTCTGATGGGCGCGTAAACTGGGCGCTGGGTAGCGGCGCTTCTCTGGCAAAACCATTGGAGACGCCGACTACCGAACCGGCCTCCGCGCCACAGGTTAGTGATATTCGACTGGGCGATGTTCGCATCGATAATGGAACTGTCACCTTCGCGTCCGCGGATGGAAGCATCTACCGGGCAGAGAAAGCCAATCTCAAACTCGGACTTCCAAACCTAGATGCGCCTTTCACCATGACGGGCGACCTGGTGCTTGAGGGGCAGCCAACCGAGCTTGATCTGAAACTGACCAGTCCGAGGTCTCTAATGACGAGTGCCGAAACCAGTATAGAGCTCTCCGCGACCATCGGTGAAAACTCCGCAAACACGAAACTGACGCTGGCAAACGGCCTGGCGTTTCGCGGTGACATGGACATTGATTTTCCGGCGCTTCGTAAACTAGTCGGCTTGTCAGGCGCAGAACTGCCAACGCCGAACGGGTTTGAAAGACTGAAGATTAATGGCTCTGTTACCGGCTCAGCCTCACGCTTTGCGTTTGGTGAGGGCACTGTGCTCACATTTGACGAGATCACTGGCACCGGCGCATTCGCGATTGACCTTTCTGGGAATGTCGCCTCAGTGTCTGGAAATATTGATCTCGGCACGCTTGATCTGTCGCCTTATATTCCGTCACACTCTACGAGCGAGCCGCCCCCAGCTAGCGCGGAAGGATTTCCGCAATGGTCCGAAGCGCCAATAGATTTTAGCGCTTTCTCTGCCGTGAATGCTGATCTTGGCCTGTCTGTGGGCTCATTGATTGTTCCTCCAATCACCATTGGTGCGAGCAAGCTTCAGGTCGAATTAACTGGTGGAGAGCTCACTGCCAATATACCTTCCATGGCGCTTTACGCGGGCTCTGGTAGCGGGTCGTTTTCACTCAGCACAAGCGGTCGGTCACCACGTCTATCTGCTAATGTGGCCCTTCAAGGCGTGGACGTGGGCGAATTTGCAAACGATCTTGCAAATATCTCGCGTTTAGAGGGTGTTGGTGGCGTTACGATAAATGTCTCGGCTAACGGGCGTTCTCAAGTTGAATGGGTTAACAGTTTATCGGGCGAGGTCGGCGCGACGCTTGGGGATGGAGGCCTCGAAGGCATAAATCTTGGAAAGCTCGTTCAGGGTACCTCGAACATTATCAATGGATTACAGAGTGGTGGGTTTAATGCTGCCGGGATTGCGGAGACATTTTCAACCCTCTCTGCGACCGCAAACGCACCGGCTGAGAAAACTGACTTTTCCTCGCTAGTGCTCGCGACGCGCATTCAGCAGGGAACGATCTCAGCTGAGACTTTAAAAATAGAAAGCCCCGCTTTTGTCATCACGGGAGCGGGTAAGGTTGAGCTACCTCCACAAAGGGTCGATCTTAGCCTCACTCCAGCGGTGATAAACGATGGCACGTTGCGGCAATTGCCGGCGCCAATCTATGTGCGCGGCACTTTCAATTCCACTGACTATGGGGTCGACACCAATGGCCTTATCAAAACTGTGGCGCGGGGTGGATTAGAAAGCCTAATGCGAGATAACGGGTTGAATATCGGCGCTGGATTGCGCGACAACGATGAGAAGACTGACGAAACCCTAAAGGACCAAGTTATCGAAAGAGGATTAAACGAGCTTTTTGGAAAAAGAGGTCGAAGAGATTAGTTGTTAAGGTCGCCCCTAACAAAGCCGCTGTTGAGGTCTGCCTTGGGTTTGGCACTTCTGCCAAGATATGTAATCGATACGTCATCAAAATACACAATCGAGAGGTCTTCGCGTGCCCAACTTTCCCGACCTTGGATTGGAACTCTGGATCGCCATCGTGTCGTCCGCGTTGGCGATCATTTCCTTCGGATTTAATGTTAGACTGATTGCACGCCAGGAACGCCGTGAGAAAGCTGCGCTGAGGTTGCAAAAGGATGGTGACCTCATCGCGTGGGCAAATGATGCGATTCAAGCGCTCGGACGAGTACAGGGGCTATTAAGAGACAGAGCACGGCTTATTGATCAACAGGCGTTTGCGAAACAGCGTTCGGAGTGCCGAACAGAACTCTCCGTCATAGCGGATCGCGGACGATTGTTTTTTCCGGGTGAAATCCTCTCAGACGCGGACGAGGGGACGGCTTACTCAGATAATGCAAACCCCGTTGTAAAAGCGCTCGAAGATGCTTTGCGCTTACTCAAGGGCATCAACTTGGATGACCATGCTTACAGTCGGGATGACGTTATGGCTTTGGTTGAAATCAGACGTTCGTTTGTCGACCGCGTCTTTGCGGCGGTGGATCCGCGTAGGCGGGAGCAGGAGTGGGAAAAGATTGGTTGAGCCCATGCGCGTTCGCTTAAGATGACGTCGTAGATGCACCGACACCATAACCAGAACGATATTGCACATGACCTGAGACCCTTGGTGGTCTGCCTCAGAAAAACTGGTCCATAGTTTGAGTTAGGATCGGCTCTGAAATGGAGTTGAACCATGGGCAAGAGAGCCAAGCCTGAAGAGATCATTGCAAAACTGCGCGAAGTTGAAGTGCGCCTGA
>JABSPZ010000034.1 GCA_013213785.1 Henriciella sp.
ACATCAGGCCCTGGGCATGCGTCCACCAGTACCGGAAACCCTACTTCAAAGTGGCCCATAAACTGGGGGCTGGACAATGCTTGCCGAGATAAAAAATATTGAAAATCAAGGAGATAAATGGTGGTTCGGGGGAGACTTGAACTCCCGACCTCACGATTATGAGTCGTGCGCTCTAACCAGCTGAGCTACCGAACCATCAGAAGGGCGCTCATTACACTGCGCTCGGCCATGCTGCAACCACTGATATGCGCCGAAATTCAGTAGGGTCGATTGGTCGTCAAATGCGCTGAGACGAATTCCTGTTCCAGGGCAGGACTGGCGAAAAAGAAGGTCGCCTCGGTAATCACCGCGCGGTAGTTTTGGCGGATGGTGCGAAACGGCGCCTTTGCTTCGAAATTCAGGGCAAATTGTGAGATATATGTGAGCCCCCATTCGGGCTCAGTCTCGAGCAAATAGGACTGTTTGAACTTGGTGAGCCGGCCGCCCTTGGGACCGCGAACGGGGCGGGGCAGGTTGTAATCGATACGTAGGAAGCTGCCATCTGTTGGCGCAAGCCACGCTTCGGCTTGTAAGCGCTGCGTCGCCCAGACATCGAGCGCGCTATCATTGGCGGACGGCGCGTGTTGAAACTTCAGCCGCCAGGCCGGACCAAAATCATCTACATAGACGGTTTCACCGAGGCTTGCCCGCAAATCATCTGGAAACAGGCGCCCATCCGGCGCGACTTCAGCGCCCCAGGCCGCGCCCGCTTGGTCTAGGTCGCCATCTTCACCAGAGGCCAGGATCAACTGCCAACGTTGCCCTTGGGGTTCTCTTGGGTCGTAAGCGTATGTTCGGCTGGCTTTCGCGCTGGTCATCTCAACCGTGAACGCGGCCCGCAATGTCTCGGGTGCCTCTGTCGCGCGCAGCGCTTCATCCATCGGCCCGCTACCGGTGATCAAAGGAAAAGCGAGGCTCAGGAAAAGCGTCATCGGCAAGTTGTCTCAAGTAGAATTACGTCTGGTTTAAGGCAGACAAGATTAACTTTGAGAGCTTGCCGATTTTAGGTTTATGGGGCGTGAACGTTTTACTTCACAGTGCCTTTTGAGAGCAGTTCGATAATGCTGGAAAAGTCCTTATGGCCGAGGCCTTGCTCAGAGAGCATTGCATAAAGCGCTTCAGCATGGCCGCCCATGGGCGTGACTGCACCGCTCGTCATCGCTGCTTCTTTTGCAAGGCGCAAATCTTTCAGCATCATATCGGTGGCAAAGCCGCCTTCGAAGTTTCGATCAGCTGGCGAGGCGGGCCCAACGCCTTCGACCGGGCAGTAAGAGGTCATAGACCAATTTTGTCCGGAACTTTGGCTAGAAATTTCAAAGAACCGCTCAGCTGAGAGGCCAAGGCGCTCGGCCAGTGCAAACGCCTCGCACGTGCCGATCATAGAGATCCCAAGCAGCATATTGTTGCAGATCTTCGCCGCTTGGCCCGCGCCGCTATCCCCGGCATGGATGGTCACTCGGCTCATCGGGTCGAGTGCGGTTTCCACATCCGCGAAATCGGTAGGATCACACCCGACCATGAAAGCAAGAGTGCCGCCATCTGCGGCGGCCGTTCCGCCCGATACAGGGGCGTCGGCGGTGCGAAAGCCCTTACCCGCGGCCTGCGCGAGAGACGCGGCTTTGCGCGCGCTGTCGACGTCTATGGTCGAGCAATCGACGAGGAGTGTGCCTGCTGCCGCCATGGGAAGGATGTCATGCTCATAGACGCTGAGCACGTGCTTTCCCGCAGGCAGCATCGTGATCACAGCGTCTGCGCCTTTGACCGCTTCAGCGGCGGATGAGCAGGCCATGCATCCCGCATCGGAGGCTTTGGCGAGGGCACGGTCCGACAAGTCGAAGGCGCGCACGGTGCGCCCGGCCTTGACCTGATTGGCGGCCATGCCGCCGCCCATATTGCCGAGGCCGATAAAAGCGATTGATTGCATGTCGGATCTCCCAAAGTCTTTGCGCAGACTTCTGGCGCAGCTGCGAACTGAGCGCAAGATCAAGCACAACTTGTCGCTTTACGAGCGATGCCGGATTGTGGGAATTAGGAGCATGACTTCGTTTTTGACCCCACCGTTTGATGTGTCCACTTGGCCACCCGCTTTGGCGCAAGTTGCGCCGCAAGTCTGGATCGGATTGGTGTTTATTGCTCTGGTGATCGTCGCTTATTTTTCAGGTGCGATCTTCAAAGGCGCCGTTCGCGCCTTTGGGCGCCGGACCTACCATGACCCGGAACAGTTTACGGGCTCAAGTTGGGATCTGGCCGCGCCAGTGGCGCAGCTCCTCGTTTTCTTGGCTGTGTTTACAGGCGGCGCGGAACTCCTCGGCTTCAATTTTGGCGAAGCGCTCGTCGACTTTTGGCCGAAGGCGGTGGCGGGCCTGATCATTATTGGCGGCGCTGTTTTATTGGCGACCTGGCTCAACAAGTCGCTGCGGGCTTATGGCGAGCGTGCAAATGCGCGTCACCGTGTGGATGATACGCTGATCAATTTCTCCGCCTCGATCATTCGATACGTCATCCTTGGCATCGCCATCCTGACGGCAATGATGCAGTTCGGATTCGCGCCGGGCTCGCTTATCGCGATTGTTGGCGCAGCTGGATTGGCGATCGCATTGGCGCTGCAGGACACGCTGAAATCCGTTGCGGCGGGCTTGATGATTGCTGCGTTCCGCCCGTTCAAAATTGGGGATTGGGTGGAAATTGGCGGGCGCGAGGGTGAAGTCTTCGATATCACACCGTTCAACACCGCGATTAAGCAAGTCGACAATAAAGTGGTCTTGCTGACGAATGACAAAGTCTGGGGCGATGCGATCGTGAACCACACAAAATTCGGGCGACGGCGTCTGAATCTGTATTTCGACGTCCATTACGATACGGACTTGGATCGCGCTTTGGAGATTCTATCCGATCTTGCGAATGCGCATGAGCGCGTTTTGATGAAGTCAGAAACCTGGGCTGGCGTGGATCAGCTCGGAGATTGGTCGATTTCATTGCGATTGCGCGCTTGGGTGCCCGCCCGCGAATTTGTGCAGGTTCGTTCAGACCTTACGAAATCGGTGAAGCAAGCCTTTGACGAAGCTCAAATTGAGATCCCATACCCGCACCAAGTTGAATTGGTGAAGGAAGGGATCTCATTGAAAACCGGTGAGCCGGATAAAGCCGATTAGGCTGTTGGCAGCGTGTAGTCTTTGAAGATCTCACGCAGCTTGAGCTTGTTGATTTTGCCAGTCGCGCCGAGCGGGATTTCCTCGATGAACTGGACATCATCAGGCGTCCACCATTTCGCGATCTTGCCTTCGAGCTGTGCCAAAACCTCTTCTTTGGAAGGCTCTTCGCCAGGCGCTGATTGGATGATCAAGAGCGGGCGCTCATCCCATTTCGGGTGATAGATGCCGATCGCAGCAGCGTTCGCCACTTTCGGATGCCCAACCGCGATATTCTCAATATCGATTGAGCTGATCCACTCGCCGCCAGACTTAATGACGTCTTTGGCGCGGTCTGTAATCTGCATTGTGCCATACTGGTCGATATTCGCGACATCGCCGGTATCGAAGAAACCATTTTCGTCGAGGACGTTGCCGCCATCGCCTTTGAAATAGCCGCCCGCAATCGCAGGGCCACGGACCACCAAGCGTCCAGCCGTCTCGCCGTCCCATGGTAGGTCTTTGTTTTCGTCGTCGACAATTTTGAGCTCGACCCCAAATGGCGGCCTGCCTTGCTTGAGCTTCTGGCCCATGCGTGTGTCGATATCCGCGTCCATGAGGTGCGGCGGCAGGGATCCAAGCGTTCCGAGCGGGCTGGTCTCCGTCATGCCCCAAGCATGGATCACGTCGACTTCGTATTCTGTCTCGAATGCGCGCAGGATCGCGTCTGGGATCGCAGAACCACCGATCAGAACTTTGCGCAGGTGCGGCAGCTTCAGATCGTTTTCGCGAAGATAGGTGAGCAGGCCGAGCCAAACGGTTGGAACAGCAGCCGTGATCGTCACTTTCTCTGTGTCGAGCAGCTCGTAGATGCTGGCGCCGTCCATTTGTGCGCCCGGCATGACCATGTTCGCGCCAGTTGCTGGGCAAGCGAAAGCAAGGCCCCAAGCGTTCGCGTGGAACATCGGCACCACTGGCAGGACAACATCATCTGCGCCCATGCCCATCGCGTCTTTCGACATGGTGATCAGCGTGTGCAGAACGTTCGAACGGTGAGAATACAGAACGCCTTTTGGGTTCCCAGTTGTGCCGGATGTGTAGCAAAGCCCACATGCGGTTTCTTCCGGGAAGTCGCCCCAGCTGGCGGTCATTGGCTTGCCAGAGATCCATTCGTCGAATGCAATCGCGCCGAGAGTGTTTTCCGGCATGTCGTCCGCGCCAGCGAAGATCACGAAGGTTTTCACGGTTTTAAGGTGGTCTTTGACCGCCTCAACGATTGGCAAGAACGTCGTGTCGAAAATCAGGACTTTGTCTTCGGCGTGATTGGCAATCCACGCGATTTGCTCTGGGTGCAGACGCGGATTGATGGTGTGGAGAACGGCCCCAATACCCATCGTTCCGTACCAGGCCGCCATGTGGCGCGCCGAGTTCCAACCCAAAGTCGCGACGCGGTCGCCGAGGGAAATCCCGGCCTCAATCAAGGCGCCAGAGACTTGCTTCGACATGTCGAAAAGCTCGCCATAAGAGGTGCGGACGATGTGGCCTCCAACGCGGCGCGTAATAATTTCGCGCGTCGGATTGATCCGTTTGGCGTGCTCAAGAATTTTGTTACTGGTCAGCTGCCAGTCTTGCATGATGCCTTGCATCGGCTTCCTCCATTAAACTGTAGTCTTTTCGCCCCTTACAGGGCCTGAGAAGTGTTGTAGGTTGCCGGACTTAAATCGGCAAGAATCGAAAGTGCTTATTGATGAAAACGCTCCTCCCGTCCGTTGCAGCTGCTGCATTGTTGCTCACCGCCTGTCAGCCCGAAGCCAGCGATTTTGATCCCCCCGCGAGCAGTGAGCCGGTGGGAACAGCTGATCAAATCTCAGAACCAGCTGAGACAGAAGCGGGTCTCTCGCTCGGACCACTGCCGGAGTTTTTCGATTGTGTTCGTGAAAGCGGCGGCGTGCTGATCGCGTCGCACCGGGCCGGGCCTGCCCCGGGTTACCCGGAAAATGCAATTGAAACGATGGAGTATGCTACGAGCCAGGGCATGTTGATCCACGAGATTGATGTTGCGGAAAGCCGTGATGGGGTGCTTTTCCTGATGCACGACCGCTCACTTGGGCGCACCACGACCGGGGAAGGCGCGGTTGCAGATACGGATTGGGAAACGATCCAAACCCTCAATCTGAAAGACAATAGCGGTGAGATCACCAGCTTCACACCACCGGCTCTTTCGGATGTTCTGTTATGGGCGAAACAGTCAGGCGCCCTGGTGGAATTAGACAAGAAGCCGACCACCAGCTTCCGGAACATTATCAGCATGGTGCGCGCCGCGGGCGCCGAAGATAATGTCGTTCTGATCACCTATAATGACCAGCAAGCGATCGAAGTTGCCAACTTGGCGCCAGACCTAATGATGACGGCAAGCGTCAATAGTCGTGAGCATCAAGAAGAACTCGAAGCGGCGGGTGTGAGCTTCGATCATGTCGTGGCCTGGATGGGCATCCAAAATCCTAATCCACGCGCTTTCGCAGCTTTGGGCCGGCGCGGTGTTGAAGCCGCCTTCGGAACTCTGGGACGCCCTGGTGAGCGTCTCGACGATCAGTACATCGCTGATGGTGATCTGGGCGAATTCCAAGACTTGGTCGACGGTGGCCTAACGCTTCTGGCGACAGACGAACCGTACATCGTGGCAGACTTCCTGACCGCTGACGACGATGTCGCGACGACCTGCGGTGTGGGTTAGCGCCTGTGAGTTAGGCAGAGCGCTCTAATTCGCGCTCTGCACTTCGATTTCGACAAACCGGTTGAGCGGTTGTTCGACTTCGTCGCCGGTTTCCATATTGAGCTGACTTTCGCCAAAGCCGACGGCTGTGATGATGTTCGCATCGACGCCTCGCTCAACGAACCAGGCTTTGACCGCATCTGCATAGCGCTGAGTACGTGCGAGGTTTTCTTCGTCGGTGCCGACCGTGTCGGAAAAGGCGCGGATCGTGATCGCGGTAATTTCTGCGTCACCCTCTAGCGTGCGTTCCAATACGCGCGAATAGGGGGTCAGATCTAAATCGTCATAGTCTTCGACATAGAAGAAATCCATGAATGGCAAGGATTGTGGGACGACAATTGGCTCGGGCTTAGGGGCTGGTGGCGTCAACGACCGCGATCCGGGTTCTTTCACCTCGATAACGGGCGCGGTCGTCGGGTAGGCGGTTCGGCGCAGCTTACAGGCTTGCTCATTTGGCGAGAGGTTTGTGTTCACGCGGTAATATTGCTCGCCATCTGGCAAGTCGCCGAAGCGGGCAACCTCCAGGGCGCGGTCCTGAGGATCGGTCTCCCCGATCGTACACATCATATCCCAAAGAATGGTCGGATTGTCGGAATAGTAATTGTGGCCAATGCCAAAGAGCTGCGTGGTCACAGCCGTTGCATCGATGGTCTGATAGTTCTGCGCGGCGCGGATATAAGGCTTGTTCGTATCGGTATCGCCGAGGCGCTTGGCTTGATTGACGAGACCGGAAATGTGCAGAGCGCGATCAGTGTCAGACGTGTAGATTGTGACATTGGCGTCGAGATTGTCAAAAACGCCATTCGCAGCGGCAAAGATATCGCGCTCAACATCCGCCGCGACAAGCAGGATCCGAAACTCCAAATCATCGCCGCGATCATGGCGCTCAAGATAATCGCGGGCATAGTCTTCAAGCGCTTTGGTCAGTACGCGGTTGCCCATGGAGTGGGCGATAATGTTGATCCGGCGAACATCGATGTCCTCCGTCAGGATGTCCAAGAAGGCTTCGAGTTGCGGGGCCGCATCAAGGGAGCGCTCGCGGTCGCCGCGATAGTCTTCGAGCGATAGCGCACCTGCTGAGGGCCAGCTGTAGAGGACCGGGGCGCCGACACTGAATTCTGGATTGCGAGATAGGTCATTCGACAATTGCGCGGCGCGGACGAGCGCGTCATCAAACTTCACATTAAACCCATGCACAAAGAGCAGGATCGAATCCATATCGTCTTCATAGATCGCGTTTTGCAGCGTGGACGTGAATGTCTCGCGGTCGCTCTTCGTAATCCTTGTAAGGAAAACGAATTCGGCCCGTTTGTCGGCGTCACTTGGTGCGGCGCCTTTGACATGAGGGGTTTCCCCTAAGGCCCGGCTGCCGCCTTCATCGACGAGCTTTGGCAGCCAGACGTCGGCGCGGCCCAGATGCAGCTCACCTGAGCTTCGTCCCAGTCCGCCAATGACATCGGTGATGGGGCTGTTTGAACCTGAATTGGCCAGAACCAGCTCTCGATTGGTGCCATACCAAATGCGAACGCAGTCGACTTTTTGGTTCAGGTCAGCCTCTGTCACCAGCGTGGCGCAATCGGTTCCAAAGTCTGGATGGCGAAGGATGAGAGGACGGTTCAGCCACCACCAAGCGGCAACGGCACCAGCGGCGATAATTACGAACGCTCCGACAAACCACTTAAACATACGTCCACCTCAATCCACACCCGTGGCGCAATTTAAATCAAAAGATGAGGCGAGAACAAGCATCTGATCACGGCACAAATATGGAATAACTTCTATGTGGTCGCATTCGCGGAAAATCCGGCTATATCGGGCGAAACCCATGTTGCGGAGCACATTTCCATGTCCGACTTTCTGATGCTTGCCTTCATTCTCTTGGTTGCGGGGATCGTTGCCGTTCCAATTGCAACGCGTCTCAAGCTGGGGTCCGTATTGGGATATTTGATCGCGGGGATCGCGATTGCGCCGATCTTAGGTGTGCTTGGAGTCGATGTCGTTTCGCTCCAGCATTTCGCCGAATTTGGTGTTGTGATGATGCTCTTTTTGGTCGGCATGGAGCTTGAGCCCAAGATCCTTTGGCAAATGCGCGCGCGCCTCTTGGGGCTCGGCGGCGGCCTAGTTTTGATGACCATGATTCTGGTCATGTCTGTCGCTATGGCGTTTGGGCAGTCCTGGAACACAGCCCTGATCATCGGGATGATTCTGTCTCTGTCCTCCACCGCGATTGTCCTGCAGACCCTCAATGAAAAGGGAGTGATGAAGAGCGATGGCGGGCAGGCGAGTTTCTCCGTGCTCTTGTTCCAGGATATTGCTTTCATTCCGATGCTCGCCATCATTCCGCTGCTGGCATTCCCTGAAGTGGCCAATCTGACCGCTGGCGGCGGGGATGATCATGGCAATAGCTTTAGCCTCGTCGAAGGCCTCAATGGCTGGCAGACCATGCTTGTCACGCTCGGCGCGATCGCATCGATCATCCTGGGCGGGAACTATTTGACCCGTCCGATCTTCCGATTTGTGGCCTGGGCGAAACTGCGCGAACTGTTTACCGCCGCTGCGCTCTTAATGGTGATCGGCATCGCCTTGTTGATGACATTGGTCGGTCTTTCACCTGCGCTGGGGACCTTCTTGGCCGGTGTCGTTCTCGCCAACTCTGAGTATAAGCATGAGCTGGAAGCCGATATCGATCCGTTCCGTGGCCTGTTGCTCGGACTGTTCTTCATAACGGTCGGAGCAGGGATCGACTTCAACCTTCTATCTGAGAATTTCGGCGTTGTGGTTAGCATGACGATGGGACTGATCCTCCTGAAAGCCACCGTCCTATTCCTGCTTGGAACGCTGTTCAAAATTCGCGGCGCGCAGCGCTGGTTGTTTACGCTCGGCATGGCGCAAGCGGGGGAGTTTGGCTTCGTCTTGCTCGCTTTCACGACCACCAATGGCATCTTGCCGAGCGGCGTTGCCGATCTGCTCTTGCTGGTCGTGGCGCTGTCCATGCTGGTCACGCCGCTCTTGTTCATCCTCTATGATCAAATCGTCGCCGGATTGTACGCACGGGGCCAGCAACAAGAAGCGGACACGATTGACGAAGAGAACGGCATTATCATCGCCGGTCGGGGCCGTATGGGCGGCATTGTTGACCGTATGCTTCGCACCGCGGGCTA
>JABSPZ010000035.1 GCA_013213785.1 Henriciella sp.
AGCCGATAACTGTGATACTCTTATCCATAGGCGTGCTCCTAATGTTGGCGGTGTGGATACCTTCACATTACCAGCTCCGCGGAGCTGGGTGGGGCACGCCGTCCACAGCATCAAAACCGGATATTAGCCGAGAGGTTCGAAGCACCCTAGATCACGGCATGAAGCGCTACTCAGTCGTTGAAAGCGAAACACAGACGGGCGGCACAGGACGACCCTTACAAAAGTCTGGCGGGCCAAATCGCTTCCAGTAGTCAATGTACCCCAAGCGCTGCACTATAGGTTCAAACCTTGGAGAGAACCGCGCCTCCGGGAACATCGGATCAAACATCACGACGGACAGGAAAAACTGCCCCGTCGCAGCTTCTTGTTCAGCAACCGATAATGCCAAATCTGTTTGTCCCAGATGATCGAGCAATGAGTAGGCGAACCACCCCTCAAAGCCACCTTCATAAGCCGCGAAAATATCTGAAGCGGTCTGATCGATCATCTCGATGCTACCGCCCCGTTTGGCCTCAAGAAAGGCCTTCAGCAGCGCTCCATTGATCGGCAATGGTGATTGCGCCATCCAATCTTCTGCCGCATCGTAGTTTCCCATACGCACATGGGTGTGCCAGATGCCGTACCAAGCGTTGGGATTCTCGAAGCCCGTATCGGTCCAGATGCGGAGTAAGTCGTCTTGAGCCGCTTGCGGATCTGGTCCGATATGCGTCATCATGCCCATGGCGGTTTGAAGCGGTGGCGAAGCCGGATCGAGTTTGAGTGCCTCGCGCAGTACCTTCAAATTCTTCTCAATATACCCAACTTCGCGATAATGCTCTCCGAACCAAAGCATCAGCGTGGTATTGTTCGGATCGATGGACAGGGCATCCTGATAGATGCGCTCTGCCCCGATCCAATCGCCACGACCATGAGCCACTGACGCCATCACAGAGCGCGCCTCGACCAGTTTAGGGTTGAGGCGTGTTGCTTGATCCGCAGCATGGAGCGCTTCGTTGAAAGCTTGTTGAGGATCAACCGCGTCTGAATAAGTCGGCAATGTTCGCCACGCTGAGGCGAGTGCTTCCCAGGCCTCGGCATAAGCGGCATCGCGCTCGACGGCTTCTTCGAGCAGTTTTATGGCGCGGGTGTTTGGCTCCTCGCCCCGCTGGAGCCAGAGCGCTCGTCCGCGTTCATACAAATCGACAGCGAGCGGGTCTGCCGAGCCTGCGATGGGTTGAGTATTCTTCGGAACGAGACCCCGCATCCCGAGAACTCCAACCAGGGCTAAGGCAATGATGACCATAAATGCTGCCAGCGTGCGTCGAAGCAAAGGCTTGGCGCGATCACGCTTCATCGCCGTTCCGCTTGAACGCGACTTCAACCAATCATCGAGTTCGCCGATATGCGCATACACGGTCGACTGAGTGTTATGTTGCTGACGGTGAACCGGTAGATCTTCCTCTCGTTCCCATCGGCGGGCGGTGCGCTCGCTACAACCAAGATGGTTCGATATCCGCTTCCAGCCGACCAAGCGTCCATTCTGATTTTGCGAGGGATCGGACATTCGAAGATCGACCAAGTGATGAAAACCCTTTTGCGATGCTTAAGCGATTTCAATAGCGAGGACAAACACGGTCAAATGCGGTCAAAGCAGGATTCTCGGCTGACCGGGGCTGGTTTCTTGGGGCGAAGATAGTGCAACTCGATCGCATAGATTTCGGGAGAAACGATTTTGCGTTCAGTCTGCTCAATCCTCGCTTTAATGAGCGTGCTTGCCGCTTGCCAAGCACCCGCATCAGAACCGACCGTTTATACCGGCCCTATCATCGATATGCACTTGCACGCCTATCCAGCCGATGGGAATGGACCACCTGGGCAAACGGTGTGTCCAGGGGTTGCCGCAGACCTTCGCTTCGATCCAGGCGCGTCCTGGCCGCGAAAATTCACCGAACGCATGTTGGAAGGAACCTGCGACAATCCTATCCTTGGCGCCATGACGGATGAAGAGGTTCGGAATCAGACCATCGATGCGATGCGGCGTTACAATGTGCGCGGCGTTTTGAGTGGATCACCTGAAAAACTCGACGACTGGATGGCTGCTGCGCCCGATTTATTCTTCCCCGGGCCAAACTTCCGCGGCCGCGATGATGATCCAAGCGCGGACCAGCTTGGCGCGCAATTCGAAAGCGGCGAACTCGAAGTCTTCGCCGAAATCACCGCGCAGTACAACGGCATCATGGCCGACGATGCGAAACTCATAGATTATTGGAGCATGGCCGCTGAACTGGATGTGCCAGTGGGCATACATATGGGCGTAGGACCGCCCGGTGCATACTTACTAGGCGCGCCCGGTTTTGCTGTTCAAAGCCCAATGCATCTCGAACCAATCCTGAAAAAGCATCCTACCCTGCGCGTTTATATCATGCATGGCGGGATGCCCTATGTCGAAGACATGAAGGCGCTGATGTACGCGTATCCGCATTTGCATCTGGACACCGGGGTCTTGCAAATGGCGATGACGCGTGAGGCTTACTATGACTATCTCAAGGATATCGTCAGGGCCGGCTTTATTGACCGAATTATGTTTGGCTCGGATCAAATGAACTGGCCGGGTCTGATTGATGAAGGGATTGATGCGATCAATGACGCACCCTTCTTATCTTATGACCAAAAGAAAATGATCCTTCACGACAATGCGGCACGATTCCTACGGCTAGAAATGCCGTCGTGATCCCCGTTTTCAATATACACACGCATGGGAGGGACCCGCGATGAAAACGAGTATTTTTGCTTTTGCCGCCAGTTCGGTTCTGATCAGCTGCGCCACGACATCAGACACGGCTGCTTTGGAGCGAAACAAAGAAACGGCTCGACAATTTTATCAGGACCTTTGGTTTACCGATAATACCGACATGTATTCAGACTATGTCGCGGAGTCTTACATCATCCACGATATTGGCCCGGCAAAAGGTGTGACTGAGCCAGCGATCACCCAGAAAGAAATCGCCGATGTTTTCCATAGTTTCGGAGATCTTACGGGCGAAATTGACTATCAAATTGCTGAAGGCGATAAAGTCGCGACGCGCTGGTTCGTCAGGCTCGACCCGACTTCCGAGGCCGAAGCGCTCGGCATGACTGCTGTCGATGGCGTTGCGATCATAAATGTCTTCCGGTTCAACGCTGAGGGCAAGATTGTGGAGATCTGGAATCACCGCCACGATGTAGAACTCCCACGACCGCCTGAAAGCTATCGTGGGATCGCCCAATAGGCAGTGGGTTCGAAACTTAACTTTCAGCAGGAGAGCGAGCATGAGAAGTCAGAGAGCATCACCCTCGCCTCGTTTGGCGGGGGCGGCAATTGCTAATAATCGCAATCGAACCAGACTCGCTCGGCCAGCGGTGCCGATGCATAAAAACCGATCACCTGCCCATTCGTATTTCGCCGAAACTCAAGTTTCTGCAACGGGCCCTGCGCTGAGAATGTGTCTTCTTGGTAAGCCGTTAAGCCAAACGTTGAGTGACGCGCATGCATCGCGACCAGGATGCCACTCTCAAGCTTTAAATCATAATGGGTGTCGAGCTCCAGACTGTGGCAACGCCCGACATACTCACTCAAAACAAGGCTTGATGGCTCAAAGGGTGACAGTTCGATGCGCGGCGCGTCGATGACGCCATCCATCCCAATTCGGTAGCCCACAGACGATGATTGGCCGTCTTTTGGCGCGTCGAAAATCAGGGTCCGCTCTGGCGTCGCGTTGAGCAAAAATTCCCGCGGTCCAACTTGCAGGAGCGGTTCCAGGTCGGCGCGTGGCTGGTCCAGATTGGCGAAGGTCAATCCACCGTTTTCAGCGCGCAAGGCGAAGATGACACCTGGAAAAATTTCATAATCACCGGCGAAGGCGGCCAAGTCTTCCATCGAAGCAGGAGTCCTGTTTTGAACTCTCGGGTCTGGTTCTTTCGTGTCTGCAAGAAGGAACACATCGGCGAGGTCGAACGCGAACCCGGCTTTGTCAAAATCGGTGCGGTTGCTGATCACCGCAACCTCTAGATCGGCACTCGGGACCCGCAAGAGGAAAGACCGGTAACCTGCATCGGTGCCGCCATGAGACCATGTCTCGAAGCCTTTATAAGGTCGCCTCTCTTGGCCTTTCGCAAAGGTGGAGTATTCACCGTCTCGGGCTTGAACCCGTTCCGCCATGAGTTCAAACACAAGCGGGCTCCCAACGATCTGAGTTTCAAAGTTCTCCGCCCATTTCAATAAATCCAGTGCGCTCGTATAGAGCCCAGTTGATCCGTAAGTGGAGCTGGCGACAATGACGTTCTTAAAGCCAGATTGATCCGGATAATAACTCGAAGCGCGCTGCGGAATGAGCGTGTTGCGGCTATCTGGAAACCCTGAATGATCCATGCCGAGCGGATCGAAAATGCGCTCTTTGGTGAACGTTTGAAACGTCTGACCCGAGACCTGCTCGACGATCTCGGCCAAGAGAGCGTAACCCGTATTGCTATATTCCACCTCTTCGCCTGCCAGGAAGTTGGTGCCGGCTTGGCGTTTCACAAGCGCGCGCATTTGTGCCTCTGTGCGAATGTCATCTGGCAGCCATCCCGCCATCTCAGCCAGTGTGTTGCGTTCTCGCAAACCACTTGTGTGGTCGAGGAGATGGAGAACTGTGATGACGGTCTCAGTCGGCGGGAAGTCCGGTATGTAAGTGCGAATATCTGCATCGAGATCCACGTGGCCGTCGGCGACGAGCAACAGCGTGGCGAAGGCGGTAATTTGTTTTGAAACAGACGCAACTTGGAATACGCTTGTTGGCGTCAGGGGAAGCCCATGTTCCAGATTGGCAAGGCCAGCGCCCCGCGCATAGACAACTTCGTCGTTCCACGACACAGCGACGGTCACCCCAGGAGCGTCGTCAGCGACCCAAGGCGCGAGGACTTTGTCGGCCGCTTGCATCACCGGTAAAGGTTGAGCGGTGCGGGTTTCTGTCAACGCAACGCAGCCGGTCAAACCGAGCGAAAGCGTTGCGGTGATGGCGAATAGATATTTGTATGAATTGAACATGATGAGACCTCTGGGTTAGGTGAGGTCTTGTTGGCCGGATGGATCAAAAATGGCGTCCGAGAACGCGTAATCGAACGTTCGAACTGGAAGTCGAACGCCGTTTAAGACGGTTTGCCTCGAGCTTTTTCTTGTTTTCGAAAGGCGCTGGGGGTCATGCCCACTTGCTTTTTAAAAGCGGTGTTGAAAGAGGATTTCGAATTGAACCCGCTTGCCAAGAGAATATCCAAAATCGATTGCGCGGGATTGGTCAGTAAGAGGTCACGGGCAAAGTCGATCCTATGACCGTTGATGAAGTCGAAAAAGTGTAGCCCAAGAGATTGGTTTAGCAGTTCCGAAACCTCGCGCGGTGTCATGGCGACCTGATCGGAAAGCTCGGCGAGCGTCAGGTCTGGGTCAAGATACGGTTTCTCAGTTTTAACATGATTGACAAGACGTTTCAGGGCATCGCGACCCTGCGATTGGTTTGGTTGCTCCAGTCGTAAGAGCCTTCGATCGACGTCTCGAAATAGCTGCGGCTGCAATAAAGATTTCATCGCGATCCAAGTCGTGATGCCGAGGGCAACCAAGGCTCCGAAAACCTGCAACCCGACACTGAGCGCACCCGGTGCGTTGAATGCAGAAAAGTCTCTAATCAAGATTATCGCCCGCGCAAAAAGTGAAATCGCGGCGAGCTGCGTGAGCCAAATGAGGACTTCAGACGGTGCACCGGCAAAGTGCTGTCGAAAGCGTGTCCTGAAGCGCCATAACAGCAAAAGAATTGCCGTTATGTAGGCAAAGTAGGTCAATTGAGAAAAGACCCAGGAGGCTCGGGTGCCAGGGCTGAAGGGTGCGCTCAAAACTCCTAAATCGATCGCGCCGGGCATGCTGAGCACTAAAGCGAGGACCGACGGCACGAGATGCAGAGCGTCATGCAGTTTTAACCGGAGATCGGAGTAGCAAGTCGAAAAGAAGAAAAAGAAAAATGCTGGCATCTGCAATTTGCCAAGGGCAATCCAGATCGGTCCGAGCCAACTCCAAGCTTCACTCGCGCCCCAGAGCCAAACCGTTAACTCGATCGCTGTCAGTATCAAAAAGGCGGCCAAAAAGCGATTGGGTGATCGACGAGGTGATTTTACAACAAGCAGAAATCCACTCAGCAGGATACAAATAAACCCGATGAGAATCGACATAACGCCGAAGAAATTTGCGGTCGTTAAATCTATCGTACTGCCTCATGCAAATTGACTGGAATGCCATTAGGGACGTTCTCGCCAATTGCAAACGGTATTATCGAGATAGAGGCTGACCCGGTAAGATACTTCGTCCGCTAATAGGAAGAAGCGGCGCTCGCCACACTCAAGTGTGCTCGGGTTGATATAGTTTCTGGCCTCCAAATTGCGTGTATGCAGCATGGATATGCGGATAAATGCAGTGCCAGCATCTCGACTTTCGCTAATCCAAGCGGGGGTTCACGGGAACGATCGGCTGCTTTTTGGGCGCCCGACACTGTCAGTCCGTGTCTCCGAAAACCTCGAAGAATTGCGCTTTAATCCTTCTCAAGTATTCGGCTTTGTTCGCTGGCGTGGCGATCAATACGGCACCCAAACATGGCGCGTTGTCGTTGCTAAAGCAGGTCGCCCCGGAGAACGACTAACCCGGATTCCTGGCGTCAAACCTGGCGCTCATTTGTTGCTACATGCGCTTGGAAAAACGAGAGCAAAACGTGCGCTTCGCGTGATTGATTTGCTCTCCGTAGCGCACGTTTTGCACGAGTTTGCTCCAGCTTATTGGCGTCATGCTCACCTGCAAATTTCTAAGAACGAACAACCCGAGCCTTACGATCCAAAGATGTTCGAAGCGCTTGCCAGGGCGAGGTGATTCTCATGACCTGGATCTGTCGTTTACGAGTAGGACAAGGAGCAGAGGTAAAGACAGGAGTAACGCAAGATAAAAGCAACTGTGCCCGACGGTCACAGATTGCCAATGGGGATGGGGCTTTGACGCGAGTCATTGCTATCAACTGCGCGACTCGCTCAAATCTCCGGATTGCCCGTCATCATTGCGAATACGCACGTGTCCTTCCCCCTTAAACCTGGGCCACATTGATCTTAGTGATTTTGGCGGTTCAGGAAGGATTGAGGATGGCTCGGAAGCGGTATTCGGATGAAGACGTTCTGC
>JABSPZ010000036.1 GCA_013213785.1 Henriciella sp.
TTTGTCTAAACCTATCGACAAGGCTGCTCTTTATGGAGTCTTAGCGCGTTTTTCTAAGCTGCGAACGGTCTGAGAAGTAAAAAGAGGCATATAGCCTTCCTCTGGCTTGGTCATAATCAGGGTACCTAAGTCTCCGAGCTAATGTCTGCTTTTGCTTGCGAATCCGTCCTGAAACGCGTCATTTCTGACACAAGGAACCATGTGGGGCAATATTTCTTTCGTGGGAGTACTGACGTTAATCCCACCGGCCTCGGAACAAAGCCGGTAACATTCTCGGTTGATGTCAGATACTTAACGAGAACTGTCACGTTTCATTGATGAATCTGTCGCCAAAACTTCTTTTGGCGCGATCGATTCCGCTCGTTAACCGCTCTCTCAGTTTGGCGCATTTGAGAGGGGTTGATCATGCGGTCTACGGTTTTCAGAACAGTTTTGTTTGCAGGAGTGTCGGTGTTCGTCGCGCCGATGGTGTTCGCACAAGTTAACTCAGACGACGCAGAAGCGAGACAGGAAACGATCGTTGTTACAGCAACGCCGATCCGCGATAGTCAGGCCGCTGCGATCGCGGCAAAACGAAAAGCTGACAATGTGGTGGATGTGCTTGCCGCAGACACAATTGGACGTTTCCCGGATCAAAACCTGGCCGATAGTCTTGGCCGCGTGCCCGGTCTAGCAATCGAGCGTGACCAAGGGCAGGCGCGCTTCATCAACTTTCGCGGCGCCCCGTTCCGCTACACGAAAATTGCGTTCGACGGCATCGATGTTCTAGGCGCGGAAGACGGCCGCACACCGCGCTTTGATGCCTTTCCTTCGGTGATTACGTCGAAGATCGAAGTGAACAAAGCGATTACGGCTGAGATGCCTGGTGAGGCAACCGTGGGCTTCGTCAACATCGAAACGTTCAAGCCATTCGACCGGGATGGTTGGTCGTTCACGGGCGAAGCTGGATACGGCAATCAGGAGCTCGGAGATGTTCCGATCAACAAGTATAATGGCCGTCTGTCTTTCTCGAATGATCAATTCGGCTTCTTGGTATTCGGATCTCACAATCTGCGTGGCCGGATCACGGATAACCGCGAATATGAGTATGCTGATACGACCGGCGACGGGCTTGATGATAGCGTCGTCAATCTCGACTTCCGATCCTATAGGGGTGAACGCGAAGACAATGCCTATGGTGGACGGATTGAGTTCCGACCGAACGAGGAAAGTTCCGTCTTTTTCTCCACACTCTACTCTGAGTTCATTGATCGTGAGGAACGCAATCAGTTTGACTTTGACCTTACAACGCCTGTGGCCCTTGGCACGGAGGCTTATGTGCCGGTCGCTGTCGTCACACGACTTCTCGAAGATGGTCAGTACAACAACTCCACGTTCACGAACACGATTGGCTATGACTCGGTTTTTGCCGGTTGGAATTTTGAGGGCCGACTGAACTACACAGAGACCGAAAACGAGACCAATATTCCTCTGCCATTTAGCACTGGCGCAACGGTGGGCGGCACGGTCGATGTCACCAATATCGATGATCCGGGCCTATTCCTGACCCAAACCGCTCAGCCAGGCACGGATGTAAATATCAATTTATTGGACTATCCGGCGACGTTCGGTCTGATTTTCGCGAACCTCATAGAAACGGAAGCGACGAGTATTAAAGCTGATTTCTCCAAAGAGAAAGAGATCGGAGGTCTACCCACCGAACTTAAGTTTGGGGCGCAGTTTGGAACGCGTGAAGCCACCGGCGGAGACACGCTCGTGTTTGGTGGGTTCCCAAGCTCCATTGATATCAATCAGTTCACGACCGGCATTCCGTGGTCGGCAGATTTCAGAAATACGATCGGTGCGACGAACGTAAACAATGTCGCCCTGGATGATGCCTGGGAAGCCGCTGCAGACCGCACGATCTCTTTCGACGAAGACAGTCTGATCAGCATTGGAGAAGATATTCTGGCGGTTTACGCGCAAGGTACGACGGAGTTCAGCTGGGGTAACTTGGTATATGGCGTTCGGATTGAGCAAACCGATTTTACTTCGAGCGGAACGCTTTTGAACGATGACGGAACGACGACCGGTATCGAAGCCGGGAACGACTATACGAACTTCTTGCCGTCTATCCACGCAAACTTTGATGTCTCTGAAAATGTAAAACTTCGTCTTTCAGCATCGTCTGGTTTATCACGTCCAACTTACAGCGAGATCCGCGCGTCACAAAGCGTCGATCCGATTACACTCGAAGTTAGCGGTGGCAATCCAACTCTGGACCCAGAGGAATCATTCGGCGTTGACGCTTCACTCGAGTGGTACTTTGCTGATGCAAGTCTTTTGTCGATCGGCGCTTATCACCGGCAAATTGATAATGTCATTTATCCGGGTACCTCCACTGTGGATGGTTCTATTTTTGCGCCGGGCTTGATTGCGCCAGGAACGCCCACTTCGTTTAACTCATTCTTCAATGGCGAAGACGGCGAGCTGACGGGTTTTGAAATCAACTTCCTCGGAACCGCTGAAGATTGGCTGCCGGAACCGTTCGATGGGCTCGGCGCGAGCGGCAATGTCACGTTCGTGGACAGTGAGTTCACCGCTCCAACGCTTGGAAACCAGACCTTCTCGCTGCCGGGAACGTCTGAAACTATATACAACGCTTCCATCTTCTATGAGAAGTTCGGGGTCTCCGCGCGGATCAACTACCAGTATCGCGATGACTGGCTTTCAACGACTGAGAATGACAGCCTGACCGAGTTCTGGGCCGAAACAGAGCGGGTCGACGCGTCGCTTCGCTACTCGCTTCCGAACCCCGTTTACGGAACCAATGTCACCTTCGCGCTGAATGTGAATAACCTGACGGATGAGAAGGATGTGCGCTTCATCAATACACGCGCAACGCCGAACCAAGTTGAGGGTTTCGGACGTCGTTGGGTCGCGAGTATTCGCGTCGACTTCTAAGCCTATGAACATAGCTGAGGCGCCAGCGATGGCGCCTCAGCATCAATCTGGGAGACCAACTCATGTTTCGTAAATCACTTCTCGTCAGCACGCTTCTTGTTGCTGCCTGCGGCCAAAGCACAGAGTCGTCTGACACTCAGCCAATCGCCAATGTCTCTAGCATCGAAGTTCTGCAAGGGAGGACACCAAACGATTTCGAGTTGCGTTGGAATGTCGATCAAGAAGACGCCGGTGTTTCGGTTTTTGTCTCAACTGATCCGCAGAATACCGCGCCAACGCTGATCGCAGAAAACGTGACCGGTGGATCGTTTGAATGGACCGCCGAGGGTGACCCGCAACGACGCTATTTCACAGTTTCAGGCACTGGCGAAGCTAAAGACGGTATTGTCTCTGCGATACGTCTCTTGCCGCTTGAAGGCGGTCGAAATTTTCGCGACCTAGGCGGCTATCCAACGGAAGATGGAAAAACCGTGAAATGGGGTCACGCGTTCCGCTCCGGCGTGATGCATGAACTCACGGACGCGGACTATGACTATCTGTCGGGCATTGGCGTCAAAGTCATTTGCGACTTCCGCGAGAGTGATGAGCGCCTTCGTGAGCCCACTGACTGGCGCGCTGGCGCTGCCGAGTACCTGACATTTGCGGATCCTGAAGAAACAGATCCCGCAGAGAATCCAATGTTCGCAGCGCTTCTCTCACCGGACTCAACAGCCGATGACGTTGCGGCTGGAATGGCTGAAGGTTATGTCGATATCGCGAAAGGTGAAGTCGAAGGCTATACAAAAATGTTTGATCGATTGGCTGCCGGCGATATCCCACTGGCGTTTAATTGCTCAGCCGGAAAAGATCGGGCTGGTACGGCGGCGGCACTTCTCCTGACGGCGCTTGGTGTCCCGCGCGAAATCGTGGTCGAAGACTACAGCCTGTCTGATGACTATGTGGACTACATGGCGGAGTTCCTGAACGACGAGGCCCGCACCGAAGCGATGGCGGATCCTGATAATCCATATGCGTTTCTTTTCCAGCTGCCGCCGGAAAAGATTGCGCCCCTTCTAGCGTCGCCTCCCATGTATATCGAAGCCACCTTCGACGCGCTCGACGAGGAGTATGGATCCGTGATGAGCTTCATTCAGTCTGAGCTCGACGTTACCGATACAGAGCTCGCCTCTATTCGCAGCGCGCTCCTGGAATAGCGCATGCGTTTATTCCTCAAACTCTTTGCTGGGGCGATAGTCTTAGTTGTCGCTTTGGTAGGCGGATTTCTTTTCGCGGTCGAACACCCGACAACCAGAGGGCCTGTCCGTTGCTGGCTACAGGAGACCCTCTACACCCAATCATGGGAAGCGCCGCCTGCGGGGACGCCCATCATTGAAGCACGGCTCACGACAGAACCCGTGCGGGATCTTTGCGATGCTGCAGACGACCCCGCGATTTGGGTCAGTGATTTTATTGAGGGCGGAGTTGTGGTGCTGGGCACCAATAAGCAAAGCAGCCTGAACACCTATGACATTCAGGGAGCTTTGATCGATCGGGTTGGAGACATTGGTGCCCCCAACAATGTCGATATCCGTGTCGACAATGGTCGCTTGATCGCAATGGCGTCAGACAAGGAAGATTCCGAAATCGAAGTCTTTGAACTTGATCTGGAAACGGGAAAACTCATCCGATTGGATGCAGCTGAGATAAGCGCCGACGTTGAGGACGAAGTCTATGGTCTGTGTATGTATGCGAGCGATCACGAGGTGTTTGTATTCATCACCGATAAGAGTGGATTGATCTCGCAATATCTCGTGAATTCAGAATTGGGGCGTGCACGAAAGGTTCGCGAATTACGTGTTGGCACACAGCCAGAAGGCTGCGTTGTGGATGATGCGGTACATGCGCTTTATGTTGGCGAAGAAAACGTTGGCATTTGGCGTTTCTCGGCGAAACCAGATGCAGGCACTGATGGGCATCTCATCGCCCGTACAGGAGATGCAGGCACTCTGACGGCCGATGTGGAAGGGCTCTCAATCTATCGGGGTGAGGCCTTGGAGGAGGGCTACCTGATTGCCTCAAGCCAGGGTGACAACACCAATGCCGTTTATGACCGCGCACCACCTCATGACTTTCGCGGTCGGTTTCAATTGAGTTTTGGCGGCGTCATTATTGGTGACACTGACGGATTGGCCGTGACTTCAAAACCGATTGGGGAGGCTTTCCCAGCCGGACTTCTAGTGGTTCAGGATGGCTTGATTCGAGATGAAAACGGCAAACGTCGTAATCAGAGATTCGCATACGTCTCATGGTCTGACATCGAAGCCGCGCTAGGCCTCTGACAATTATGATCACCATTCAAATCCCGGGGTAAAAGGACACCGAAATGACTGATTACAAAACCCATTCGATCGCACTCGTGGCTAGCTTTGTTCTGCTATCATCGTGCGCAAGCTCCGGTGGAACCTATGTGGATACCGCTTCAACTGAAGCGGTTGACAGTACAACGACCAAAAACGTTATCCTAATGGTCTCAGACGGTATCGGCTTCAACGGTTGGCTGGCCGCGGACTATTATCAGGGGCGCGCCGGGGAGCAGTCTTATCAGGTGGTTCGTCCCGACGGGACAGTGCCGCTGGTGTATGGCATGACACATGACGCGTTGAACTTAATCGATGCGTCTGGCGAAATCATCAGCGACAGAGAAGACTTGCCCAATGCGGTTGGTGCGGTTGAGCAGGGCTATGACCCACTGACGCGATGGGACCGATTCGAGGGGGCTTTTCCCAATGACTTTGCGCCGGTAAACGCGCCATACACCGCTTACACCGACAGCGCCGCAGCTGGAACAGCCTTGATGACCGGTCGCAAAACTTCGAATGGCCGCATCAATATGGATTGGAGCGGAAAGGAACGCTTCCGAACCATCGCTCAAATCGCCATGGATCTTGATCGTTCTGCTGGCACTGTCGCATCCGTCATGGCGTCTCATGCGACACCAGCATCTGTCATCGCGCATAATGTCTCTCGCAATAATTATGCAGAGATCTTTAACGAGATGGTCTCAAGTGAGCTCGACGTCATCATGGGCGCGGGCCATCCTTACTATGATGCTAGCGGCAACGCCGTCGAGCCTGAGGGTGACGAAGCGTTTCAATTCATTGGCGGCAAGGAAACGCTCGCAGCTCTGACCAGCGATACGGGCCTAAACGGTTTCGCTTTCATAGATTCAAGGTCTGATTTTGAGGCGCTTGCATCTGGCGCAAAGGTGCCAGAACGCGTTGTTGGGATCGCCCAATCGAACTCAACCCTTCAGGCCCGACGCGAAGGATTACCTTCCTCGGATACACCATCGGGTATGGCGTTCAACGCAAACGTTCCGGACCTAGCAACCATGAGCGTTGGTGCATTAAACGTGCTGAGCCAGGATAATGACGGCTTCTTTCTGATGATCGAAGGCGGAGCTGTAGATTGGATGGGACATGCGAATAATATGCCTCGCTTCATCGAAGAACAGGTCGATTTTAATCTCGCAATTGACGCTGTGATTTCGTGGGTGGAGACCAACTCGAGCTGGGATGAGACCCTTTTGATTATTACGGCAGATCACGAGACGGGAAGCATCTGGGGCGAAGGCACTTGGACCAATAGCGTTGGCGGTCCAGTTGC
>JABSPZ010000037.1 GCA_013213785.1 Henriciella sp.
ATTAAACCAAACCAGATGAGCCAAAATCTCCTGTTCTAAAAGTATCAGAGTGTCTCAACCGTTTGAAAACGGACACATGGAACCGCGCTAGAGTAGGGCGGTTAAAGCTCACTTTCCGCTGACAATTTCCTTTTGACCCCTGACAGCCCGGTTTGAAACCACGGTCCTATTGATGTCAGTGCCTTCATCGCGGCACCAATAAAAACGACTTGCACCAATAGCGTTACAGTAGCGACCGATGAGGCAATTAGCAGTTGAGTAATCGAGACATTTGCCCTCAGACGTGTGTTGTCTAAACCTATGCAACACTTGCAACCCGTTTATGGAAAATTGAAATAATCGAACAGTAGAAGGGTGTATTATGTTTAATTCGTCTAACCGCATGAGAGCATGTGCATTATCTATTGCAGCTGCATTAGCTATGTTTGTTGCAGCGTGCGGCGCCCCCGAGGCAGTCGAAGCACCGGACCCGATCCGGCCTGTGAAATTGGTTGAAGTCGCATCGAGTTCAAATGTGTTTCAGATGAATTTGCCAGCGGTGATCGAAGCGTCCAATACCAGCATACTGACGTTTCAGGTCGGCGGCACGCTCGATCAGCTAAACGTTTCGGAGGGCCAGGAAGTGACGCGCGGTACGGTCATCGGACGACTTAATCAGCGCGATTATGAGAATGCATTGCAACAAGCGCAGGCGCAATACAGTTCGGCGGACTCAGAGTTTCAACGTGCGGCGCTTCTTCTGGCCGAAAATGCCGTCTCTAGAAGTGTATATGAGCAACGCGAAACTCAGCGCGATGTCGCGCGCGCCGCCTTGGATACGGCACAAAAGGCGCTCGACGACACGGTCTTGCGAACCCCGTTTGAAGGTATCATCGCGACCGTTTCAGTAGAGCAATTCGAAAATGTCGGACCAACTCAGGAGATCGTGACGCTGCAAACAACCGGTGCAGCAGAAGCACTGGTCCAACTGCCAAGCACTTTGGTCGCAAATGTGGAACGGGTCGTCCCGTCCGACGCGTTTATTTCCCTGGATGCGGTCCCAGATCTACGTGTGCCAGCTGAGTTCCTGTCAATTTCGACGCAAGCAAATTCTTCAACTCAAACGTTTCCTGCGCGGTTCAAGTTTACGCCGCCAGATGAGATCAATATTCTTCCAGGCATGTCCGGTTCACTACATGCAAGACTGGAAATCATGGACGAAGAGGGCGGCGCCGAATCCCAAATCAAGGTGCCACTCGGGGCCATCCATTCCGAAGCTGGCGAGACCTTCGTTTGGGTCGTCGACACGGAGTCATTCACGGTTTCGAAGAGAAGTGTAGTTGTTGATAACGGTATCGGCGACGAATTGGTCATTCTGTCTGGCTTGGACGAAGGTGAAACGATTGCCGGTGCGGGAGCGTCATACCTCTTCGACGGCATGCAAATCCGTCCCCTCGGAGAATAGAGGGCTAAATCATGAGTATTGCAGAATTTTCGATCAAAAATCGTTTGATCATGTTCATCGTCATCTCGGCGTCTCTCATTGGCGGCTGGTATTCGTATGAGAATATGGGGCGATTTGAAGATCCCGAATTTACGATTCGTACCGCTGTGGTGGTGACGCAATACCCTGGTGCATCGCCGGAAGAAGTTGCGCGCGAAGTGACGGATCCGCTGGAAACGGCGATCCAACAGCTCCAAGAAGTCGATGAGATCAGTTCTGTTTCATCGGATGGTCTGTCGCGGATCAATGTCGATATCAAATACGAATTCTCGCCGGATAAAGCGAGCCTTCAATCGCTTTGGACCAAGCTGCGGAACAAAGTGGCCGACGCTTCATCGTCGCTACCGCCTGGCGCCGCGATGCCGATCGTAAACGATGATTTTGGCGACGTTTATGGCCTCTATTATCTCGTTACCGGCGATGGATACTCGATGCGAGAGCTCGAGGATTATGGAAAACGATTGCGAGGGGACCTTCTGACGGTAGACGGTGTGGCGAAGGTTACGCTGCATGGCGTGCAACGTGAAGCAATTTACGTTGAGATATCGCGGGAGCGCGCATCAGCCCTCGGCGTCTCCGTCAATCAAGTCTATAGCGATCTTGATCAGCAAAACGCGGTTGTTGCCTCCGGTGACGTCCAGGTGGGTAATCGAAGGCTGATCATTCAGCCGTCGGGCACGGTCGATTCCATAGCGGCAATCGAAAACCTCGAAGTTTCCACAGGGTCGGAAGGGACGGTCGTTTATCTGAAAGATATCGCCACAGTAACGCGAGATTATGTGACACCTACGTCGCTCGAGTTACGATGGAATGGCCAACCTGCTATTGGTCTCGGCGTCTCCAACGTATTGGGTGCCAATGTCGTTAAAATGGGGGTCGGTATCGACGCTAAGCTTGTCGAAACTCTCGAAAACCGTCCGCTCGGAATCGAGCTTCATGAGTATTATCATCAAGGCAAAATCGTAGATAAATCTGTTGCTGACTTCGCGTTGAACGTGATTGCCGCGCTGGCGATCGTGCTGGTGACTTTGCTCATTTTTATGGGACCACGATCGGCGATAATTATTGGCGGGGTTTTGATCCTTACAATCGCCGCGACGCTACTGATCATGTTCTTGGTTGGCATTCCGATGCATCGGATCTCGCTTGGAGCTCTGATTATAGCGCTCGGTATGTTGGTCGACAATGCGATTGTGGTGACCGAAGGTATATTAGTCGGTATCCAGCAGGGGCGAAAGAAGCTCGAAGCGGCAAAAGACATTGTTGGGCGCACGATCTGGCCACTGCTTGGTGGAACTTTAGTCGGCATCATCGCATTTGCACCGATCGGCTTTGCGCCCGGGTCGACAGCAGAATACACTGGACACCTGTTCTGGGTGATCTTGATTTCACTCTTGCTAAGTTGGGTGTTCGCGCTCACGGCAGTTCCACTGTTTGCGGATTTGCTATTTGGCGAAGCAAAATCCGGCACTCAGCCGAAAGGCGATGGCCGGTTTATGCAAGCCTACAAGAGCTTCATGCGTATGTTGTTGCGGCTTCGTTGGGGCGCAATTGCAGTGGTGATGGGTCTGTTCGCGACAGGGATATGGGGATTCCAGTTCGTGAAATCGGGCTTCTTTCCAGCCTCGACTACACCGCAAATTGTCGTTGATTATTGGCTGCCACAGGGCACCGATGTTAGCGCCACAAAAGCGGACATGCTGGATCTCGAACCGTTTATGCAAAGCCTTGAAGGTGTAGAGGATGTCCAAACCCTGATCGGTGCAGGTGGCCTTCGCTTCATGCTCGTTTATTCGCCAGAAAGCGGAAACTCATCGTACGGGCAGTTCCTGCTCAAAACTAAAAGTTACGAAGCCATCGCGCCGCTGATCCCTCAGATTCAGACCTATATCGATCAGAACTATCCCGATGCCCAGGCGAAAGTTTGGAGGTTCCAATTGGGACCTGGCGGCGGATCGAAAATCGAAGCGCAATTTAGTGGACCAGATCCAGCTGTGCTGAGAGACCTGGCGAGCCAGGCAAAAGCCATTCTAGCGGCTGATCCAAAAGCGATTGCGATCAAAGATGATTGGCGCCAACCCGTCAGCGTTATTGTCCCTAAATATTCAGAGGCTCGTGGCCGGCGATTAGGTATCTCGCGAGAAGATCTCTCAAACGCCTTGCAAACCAATTTCTCGGGAAAAACAGTTGGCGTTTATCGCGAAGGGGACCGGTTGGTTCCGATTGTCGCCCGGGCGCCGGCGAACGAACGCCTGAACGCTCAAGAGATGCCGGGGATACAGATCCCGAGTCCGACCTCAGGCGGCGTGGTGCCGCTGATTGAGGTGGTCGACGGCGTTGAGACAGTCTGGCGCGATGCGATCTTACGGCGCATCGATCGACAATGGACTATTCAGGCGCAGGCAGATCCAATTGCAGGCGAGCTCGCTTCGGATTTGTTGGGTCGAGTGATGCCGCAAATTGAGGCGATTGAGCGTCCGCCGGGCTACAGCTTTAAATGGCAGGGCGAGTATGGCGATAGTGCTGAAGCCAATGGGAACTTGGTATCAACACTTCCACTCGGATTCTTGGCAATGGTGCTTGTGGTGGTGATCCTATTTAACTCACTTCGCCAACCACTGTTGATCTTCCTGGTGGTGCCGCTCGCACTGATCGGCGTGGTTCTGGGGCTCGTCTTGACTTACACGGCGATGGAATTCATGGCGATTCTGGGTTTGCTCTCTCTCTCGGGACTATTGATCAAAAACGCAATTGTGCTCGTGGATCAAATGGATCTGGAAATCAAAGCGGGTAACCCGCGGTTCGACGCCATTGTTGATAGTGCCGCGAGCCGTGTTCGGCCCGTCATGATGGGATCTCTCACCACCGTACTTGGTGTGATCCCACTCTTTGGCGACGCGTTCTTTAAGTCCATGGCGGTTGTCTTGGTCTTCGGCTTGAGCTTCGCGACGCTCTTGACCCTAATAATCTTGCCGGTGCTCTACGCTGTCTTCTTCAATGTGAAGTCGTCAGAAACCGCCATAGTTTCCAGCGAAGGAGTTACCTAAAATGCTCAGAACATCCCTTCTATTATCGACAGCGCTTCTCTTTGGCGCTTGTGCAACCGTTGAGCCAGGCCGCGAAGAGGCACGCGAGATCGCTTCCGAACAAGTTCCCGATCAACCTGATGCATGGAAAGCCGCTGCTGTCCGCGTTGGCGACGTTGAAGCGGGTTGGATTGAAGCGTTTGATGATAAGAAGCTCTCGGCTCTAGTTGATGAAGCACAAGCGAACAATCGCAACTTGCGCTCTGCTGCGATCAATGTGGAGAGAGCCTGGCTCTTGGCCGATCAGTCCGGCGCGGCGCTCAGCCCGCAAGTCAACGCAACGCTGGGCAGTAGCGGGGAGGGTAATTTTGAGGGTCAGAATAGCGATAGTCTGAGCGTCGGTGTGCAAGCAAGTTGGGAGCTCGACATCTGGGGGCGTCTTCGCTCCGGTCAACAATCCGCAATTGAAAGCGCCGAGGCCGCAGACGCCGATTATCGGTTCGCTCAATACTCCATCGCCGCGGGCGTGGCGCGCGCCTATTTCGGAACAATCAATGCCGAACAACAAAGACAGATTGCCAAAGATATTGTCGATGCTCTGATCGAGACTGATCGGATTGTCAAAGTACAATTCGACAACGGGTTTGCATCCGCTCAGGACGTTGCTCTTGCTAAGGCTAACCTGGCAAGTTCAAATGATACACTTGAACGCGCAACGGCTGCGCGCGATAGCGCTATTCGGTCGCTCGAAGTTCTTATTGGGCGATATCCAGCAACTGATCTGTTTGTTGGCTCAGAATTGCCAGCGAAGCCGAGCGATCCACCAGCGGGATTACCGTCAGAACTGCTCGAACGGCGACCAGATTTGATTGCCGCAGAGCGGCAAATTGCGGCGGCGATAGATTCGGTTGATCAAGCGAAGGCAGCGCGACTGCCAAGCATCAGCCTGACCGGAGGTGTCAGTGGAGCGTCTTCAGACCTTTCAAATTTACTGAACCCAGCGAATTTGGCGTGGCAGGCAGCGTCGAGCTTGCTAGTCCCAGTGTTAGACGGCGACGCGCGTGAAACCCAGGTCGAATTGAGTACGGTCGATCAGCGAGCGGCAGTGGAAGCTTATGCCTACGCGGCACTCACAGCCTTCTCCGAAGTTGAATCGGCATTGGCGGACGGTCAAACTTTGCAACGCCGAAAAGGATTCTTAGAACAGGCCTCTGAAGCTTCAGACGAAGCGCTTCGTTTAGCTCAATTGCAGTATGATGTTGGCGAGATCGATTTGCTGTCTGTGCTCCAATTGCAACAGGCGGCATTCGGCGCCCGCAGCAACTTGTTGACACTACAGCTTCTGGAGCTCGATCAGTATATTGATCTCAACTTGGCGTTGGGCGGAGATTGGCAGGTCGGTTGATCTTTTCAACCGCACAGCTGAATTGGTCGCACGGTGCTGTCAGTCTGATGCGAACTCGTGTCACTTTTGACCCCGACCGTCCACTTTGGGGCGTTTTAACGCGCTCGCTAATGTCCGCTTCTCTAATCGGGCATTCAGGTCAAGCTCCAAATTTTGGTTTTGTGAGGGTCCGCATCCATGTCTGGGTCA
>JABSPZ010000038.1 GCA_013213785.1 Henriciella sp.
CTCTTGCCCATGGTTCAACTCCATATCAGAGCCGATCCTAACTCAAACTATGGGCCAGTTTTTCTGGTGCAGACCACTCAGAAGCGCATATCGCGGTGCATGGGATCCGGCACAGTCTTTTACCAATCTTGGCTTCCGGGTCGCAAAATCACCCGGGCTTTCGTCAGACTAGTCATTGCGATTGAACAAGGCGTCCGTGATACAGTTTTCAACAATGCTTCCTGACCCGAAGTGGTGTTGTGGCTCATTGGGGCTTGGTCGAATACGATCAGTCCCGCCCTTGCGGGCGCTTTGAGACGCTCACCCAGTGTCCGCTTTGGGTCAACAACGGCCAAACTAGCTTTTGAAAGAACCAGGCAAGTTAGAGTTTCGTCGCATAAGGCATGTTCAGCATAACAGCTGTAGGGTGGCTAGATTTGGTTTAGCCACGTCGGGCTTGAGCTCGCCGCAGCGCCTTCAATCATCAAGGCAAAATTCCATTTCGGCCGCTAAACCGGATTGTAAAAACTGTAGTGGCCAATAGGTCGATATCATCGGTTCTGCGTCGAACATCGGATGGGATGTAGATCGTCACGTCGTCTTTCTTGCGCAATAATGGAAGCACTTCATTGATGGCCGACGGATACCCTTCTCCGATTTTGAAAAACCTGCCGCCCCGACTGAGAGACTCGCCGAGATTCTCGATTACGCCATGCGTGTACAGTCCGTAATAGGATTCCTCAGGCGATAGTGGTTCATCAGACACCCGAGACGTTACCTCATACTGGACACCGCTTGGCAACGTTTCGACACCGTAGCGCGCGCCATTGGTTGCGAGGAAGTTTGTTTCGAAGTCTTCGAGCGTAACGCATCCAGCGGGCCTGGCACGAATGATGACATAATTGTCGATGCAGCTGGACCCGTCGTTTCCACTTCTGATCGTTGTAAACAACTCCAAGAGGTGACCGTCGATCAGGGAAGACAGCTCCGAACCTGCGCCGGTGGGGCGCCTATACAGAGTGATTGTTTCTCGATCGAATGCGTCGCTTCTGCCTGTGGCCGAAATCACGACTCCAAAATCTTGATCTTGCGCTGATTGAACAGCAGCCTGGCTCAACGCGCTGGATCTAAGGCCGTTGAATAACCATTTCGATTGGAGCTCGAACTCATCGCTTTCTTCAATCCGCTGAACAATCTGATCCGAAATGAGGTCTCCCCTCGACGATCGGGTGATTATAAAAATGTTCTCGTCAACTGTGTTAAGCGTCACGGTTGAGTAACCGCCTTGCACGTTTTTCTGATACGGCATGGTCAAGAACATGCCGGGCCCATCTCGATAGTCGCCAACTCGCTGAGCTTCATATCCGTTAGCGATGAGTGCCTTAATCGCCTCACCCGTTTTCGTTTCTAAGCTAAGCCCCTCGATCGCCCAGTTTTGGTTGAATGCGGACACAGTATTTGATCCCGTTGGCAACGTATCTGGAACGGAGACTCGCAAAGCAGCGGGCTCTGCGTCGTATTCTCGCCAACATAAACTCGGCGACGTGCCATCGGGACGTTCTCGGCATCGAGAGTAATCGTCGTGCCAATAAGCGAACCATGCCTCGCCCTCTCGAGGGATTTGTACGACAATTGCTTCGGCTCTATCAATGTTTTTGCCTGGCAACCACGCCAAAACAAAAGCTGCATTAGGTGAGATAAAAAGCGTGTGCGCCAAGCCAGCCGTATGCTCGCCAAAGGCATCACTCCATTCCGTAATCACGACCGAACTAAACTTGATATTATCGGTTTGTCGCACGCGAGCACACCAATCAAAATGATCACGTTCAGAAGCGTGCAAACAAACCCGATCGGTTTCAGTTTCTCTCAAGCTTTTAGAAAATGCGAATGAACTAGCGCGGGCCCCAGTTTGATCTCGAAAGACGACCACGCCTGCCGCTTCCAACGCGTTGTAGACCCTGTCATGATCCTCTGGCTGAAACAATCGAGGCACAGCCCACAAGGGATCAACAAAACTGTTCTTCCATCCGGATCGTCCTCCAAGGTCAAAGTATGGGTTTGGATAAGCCCCCTTTTCCAACAGAACAATTGTCAAATCAGCGGCACCACCCCGGAAGGCGCCCGATAGCAGGGAACCATCTTCCACCGTAGGGGTTTTGGGGCGACGTAACACAAAGTTCGGATCGACCCCCTCATCGATCATATGTCCAAACCAACTTGCGATTCCCGGATTGCAACTAGAACCGCTTTTTACATCGGCCGCTGCCGCAATTTGTCTTACGCGCGGGTTATCAGCATCCACAAGGATGCAATCTTTCGACATCAGACGACGTATCCAAACATCATAGAACGGCGCGGTCGAACCTGCAGCAGGACTAAGTAGCAATTCTTCGAAGCGTCGCGCGTCATATCCGGATATCCAATAAAGCGACAATGCCTCCAGCGAGATTTCGGTGTTTAGCAAAGCTGCTTCAATGTCGCGATTGCTATCCAGTCGAAGCACATCAAGCGTGTGTTCAGCGATTGTGGGAAGAAACTCCTGATTTATCGAAAGACCCGTCTGATAACCGAGTTCTGTCAGATATTTCTGAACGGATTTCCAAGAGATTGCTTTGGTGACCCTTTGTGGCGCGCGCGAGGACTCTGGCCCACAGCTTGGTGAAATCTTTAAAACCAGACCTCTTAGCGCCCCGAATTCATCGAAAACAGCCCCTCCGGATTGTCCTTGAGTGATCGTTCCGGGGTCGAAGCAAATGTCAACGTAATTTCCCTCGTTCATTCCTGTGACCGGAGTTGGGCGCCTCTGCGTCGACCACATAACGCCTCCCGAGAACCCGATGCTTGTGACACCATCCCCGTTCAGCAGCGCGACTCCGTCATTTGCGAGCACGTTCTTGCTGTCCCGAAACAGCTCCGCGATATTCTCCGTCGCTGGCACCTCGAGGATTGCTAAATCGACGCCAGCGTCGCCATAGGAGTTTAGATATTCAGTATCTATATGGCGCAGGGTTCCGAGCACAGTTTCGCCATTTCTGAAAGTGATATTCAGCGTGGCGCGGCCTGACAAATATGTGTCGCGCGTGAACGCTTGACCGCTGTCTTCCCCCATAATCACATGCGCTGCTGTCACGATTTGGGCTTTGCCGTCATTGACCCCAAAAAACACGCCACCGCCCAGACTAGTCTCGCCGTAACCGGTTTCTTCAACTGACACTTTCACCACGATCCCGTCTTTTTGAGAGAAGGATAAGACTGGCCATATGAGTGCGATGGCGAGAGCAAAAATGAGTCTTAGTATTGGGTGCATGGGTTCAATCTCCGCTATCTTCTCGCGCATCATTGCGGATGTTCAATCGCCGCATTACTTCAATCACCACGATGCCACTGCCGAGGACGATCGACAGCAGTCCAGCAATAACTTGGATGCTTGGATTTCGACTCCACGTTTCAAACAAGTTAGGCTTCAAGGAGCGAGCACGGTTTCCGATCTCAGTATCGAAGCGCCGGATTCTACCAGATGCGGAAACATCAAAGCGACTATCATTTAATTCAAGAGATCGAACACGGACGTCTTCACCCGAAACGCTCAGGATAGACCGAGGCCAAATATTCTCCGAAATGTCTGCCGTTTCCAGAAAGTAATATGCTCCTCCAAGCAACCCGCTTTCTTTTGCTTGTGAAGTCGGAGCGGCGACCAAACGCCAAAAATCGAGCGTTTTAACATTGAGAATGGAAGTCAGGATGACCGGAGCTTCTGGTGTGGGAAACGTCAATATCGTCTCGGCTTTTCCGTCCGTTTGAACGTAGAGTGGTTCACCTTCGACCATCAAGCGCGCGCAGTTGTCTGTCCCACAAAAGGCACTATCAATATCAAGGCGTTGTACGTCCCCCGGATAGATCGGGAACTCGATCGGAGGACCTGAAAAACGAATTGTGGTTAGATTAGAGAGCGGATCTGTCGTTAACGACAACCTCGTTCCCTTTTCCACTGATATGCCTTCGATACTGGCAATCGCGTTCCCTCCGGTATCTTCCGCGATCATATCAGACGAAGCCGAGACCCCTCCATAAGCTGTTTCTGATGTTTTTCCATCGACAAACAAAGCGCCTGAAAAAGTCACGCTGAGCTCATAAGCTGCGATGCCTTCAATCAACGCGTTCTCCGCCAGCAACATGCTGACATGGGTCGTTTCAAATTGCCCCGAGAACGAGACTTGCGCTGGTCGGCTGCCAGCGAGCAAAGTGATCAGACCTAACAGTAACGCCACGCCGATTGCACCGAGCGTTTGCATCGGTGGAAGCGTCAATCTTCTTCTCCAACTAAGAGTTTGGCACTTAGGAAAAACTCACTTCCCCCCGCGCGCTGCCCCCTTATTTCCAGTGTGTTCCACCCATCTGGAGCATCCTCCAAACGCAACCACGCAGATCGGCCGACGGTCATGTGGCGCGGTCCTATGCGTCTATCGACAAAGACTTCGTCACCCTCGTCATCAAACAATGATGCACGCAAAGATGAAACGTCTCTCATCGCCTGCAATACAACATACGGTGCCGGCGCTAATTCCGCGCCTTCGAAAACAAGCGGCGTAAGATGGGGTGTGGCACTCGGCTCCGATGTGCATTCACGGATACACGAAACACCGACAATCATGGATGAGGGGATCGGAGGGCTCACGCGTCGAATGACATTCATAGTCCAATCAAAGAATGTATCCTCATCAAAAGCTCGGGTGTCCATTTGATAATAGTCGTCCACTCTCAGAGAGACGACGGTGATTGAGCGATTGTCTGACGGAGAAAATAGGATCCGGGTTTTGCTTTGTTCTGAAAAATCGTCGGCGGGCCTGTTCAATTGATAGCCGACTATTCGCAAAGACGTTGATAGTCCCACGCGCTGTTCGTAGACGCCTTCACAACGATCACCCCGGTCTTTGTAGAGTTCAGAAGAACCGCGCTCTTGGACTCTTTGACAATTCTCATCAGCGTAAGCTGGAATGAGAAGGTTGATCACAATTATGCTGATAAACGCACGCAAATACATATAGACCCCTGTCTCCATGCATAGTTTGAGTATCGAGACTGATCAACACAAATTGCCTCGCAGGTCCGCGTGTGACCTAAAGTCAGCATTGTGAGTGGATGTTTTAGGGCGTTTTAAGCCGCTAAGCTAAAGTCCGCTTCTCTAATCGGGCATTCAGGTCAAGCTCCAAATTTTGGTTTTGTGAGGGTCCGCATCCATGTCTGGGTCA
>JABSPZ010000039.1 GCA_013213785.1 Henriciella sp.
GCCAGTCAGATCAGGCAGGCCATGATCAATGTCAACTTAAGTCCGCAAATTCGGGCACTAAATTTACTTGCTGAGTGATATGCCTCTATAGTGGACGCTACCAAAACCATCTTGCTTGAAAAGGAGAAGATCAGCAGGAAGACAATAAAAATAAGGCTCTTACAGCACGCACAAACGCGCTGCTTGGCTATAGCGAGACGAGCAAAACAATCAACAAGTTAAATCGGAAATCGTCTCAATTTACCTGTCAACGGACAATTTCGGATTTTTGCGTCAGGAAGAGATGCGAACGACCTGGAATAGATGGAGAAACGATGGGCAGGACGACATTATTCGAAACACTTAGAACGTCCGGTTTACGCGGGATCTTTACGCGTCTGCACGATGGATTTATTTACCGGCATCACAAGCGTTATAATCGTCAGTTTGACAATGAATTCGACCTCGATACGGAAGAAAGTATAGTGCTTGATAGCTTGGACTTCGAGCATCCAAGTAAATTCGATGCTGTAGATTATGAAGCCACCCCTATACAAATCGTACGGCGGCTAATCCGACAGGCAAAATTAGACCCGAAAAGCTCTACCTTCATTGACCTTGGTTGCGGGAAGGGACGCGTACTGATAGCCGCTGCTCAAGCCGGATTCGCGAATTTAATAGGTGTAGAATTCGCCAAAGACGTCGCCGAGACCGCTCAAAAAAACCTGCGCAGGGCAATAGGCACGACTGATAACACAAATTGGTCTGTTGAAACGATTGATGCTGGCTCCTTTATCCCCCCAAGGCAGGATATAGTTGTCTTTATGTACAACCCATTTGGAAAATCAGTATTAGAGCCTGTCGTCAAATGGATGTGCGAGCACTCTGCTGCAGGTTTTCGTGTTGAGGTCCTCTATTACAACCCTCAACATAAAAATTTATTCGACAATATAGAACGCTTTCGGAGTCAAAAATTCTCTGTTTCAACGCGTTTCGTGCTTTCAATATTAAGTTGGCACGATGCAGCTTGGTACTTCTCAACTCATAAAGAGATCGACGATGCTGAACATTAGGTGGAGTGTCCAAGCTCACGAGTAGATTGCTCTGTTGATCGGTCTACAGATAATTCTCAGAAACGCAGGCGGGCTCGTCATCTCAGACATCAAAGAGCTTCAGGACGTTGATTTCGTTATGAAGGACGTCGTGGTTTACTTGAATGATCTCACCAGCTAGAGGCTGAGACTGTCTTCAAAGCGTTTCAGGGTCGCTGGGCCCAGGCTGTCGCGCAACGGCTCTAAGTGCGTCTCGACTTTTCGCCAGGTTCCCACCCCTTTGGCGTTGATGGGTTGTCGAACCTGCTCGCTACTTGCCGTTCGAACTGCACGTTCGGTTTGATGAAACCGTAGACAATTGTCTTCAAACGCAACGCCGACATGCTCGAGCAGCGCACGAATTGTCTCTTCTGGATTGCGAACCAAGACCTCGTGTTGGAGCGTCAATACGCGGCCAGGAAGCGCATCGTTCCAGTGATCCATTTGCGAGAGATAAGAGTTATAGAACGCACCGATGTGACGAAGGTCGTAACTGAAATCCACGCCCGCAGGAAAATGCTGGCGGTAGAGGCTAAACCCACAATCCATAGGGTTTCGCCTCGCATCAATGATCACTGCGTGGGGCAAGACTTTGTGGATCAAGCCAATATGCCGATAGTTGAACGGTAGCTTGTCTGTGAAGTAGGCTGCGCCTTCTGACCGATACAAGGCCCCCTCTTCAATATAGGCTTGCCCGAGCTCGAACAGCGCGTCCTCAGAGAGGTCTCGGGCGTTCCGCATCAAATCGCCTTTGAAATCGAGCGCGCAGCGAACATTGGCTTTGCGCGCAATGCTCGGAAACGTCGGTTGCTCAATGGTGCCTTCGATTTGCGAATGGCTGGCGAGGATTTGTTCGATAAGCGTAGACCCGGAGCGCGGCAGGCCCAGAATGAAAATTGGCGTCGGCCCTGTTTCCGGCCGGCGCGCTTGTCGCTTCAGAGCGCCTGCATCAAAGGCTTGCGATCTCGCATCTATTTCTCGTTTCAGGAGCGCAGGATCAAACTGTTTGCCGGTGCTGAGACGGTTGGCTTGATGATACAGCGCCATGCTCGCATCCCAATCACCTTTCGCTTCACTGGCCTTTGCCAAGGCAAAAGCGGCAACACTTTTCATGGCTGAGGGAAGCTCGGGAACATTCAATAGTCGCTCGATTTCGGTTCGATCGCCGCCGTCAAAATCAAACGTTTTCATATCTGCGAGCGCCCACCAGGCACCGGCATTGTTTCGATTAAGCGCCAGGCCTTTTCGGTATGCCGTGATGCTGTCCTCACGCTGACCCAGAACCCGCAGCGTCTGACCGCGAACCACCTCGATTTCACTTAACTTTTGGGGATCGCCGCCGCTGAGCTTTTCAGCGCGATCACAGATAGCAAGCAGATCTGTGTGCTGTGCGTGACGCAGCAAAATGTTCACAAGCACCCATAGGGTTTCGAAGGTTTCTGAAGTTCTCACCAAAGTGTGCGCCGCATCGATGGCGCCTTGATAGTCACCGACTTGATCCAAAGCACCGACCAAAAGGTTTCGCAGTGTCAGATTGGCAGGCGAAACGTCTAGACCATGTTTCAGCGCCGCAACTTGGCCCTCAGGATAATTCTTCAGACCCGCAACGTGCGCGATCGTGAAAACCGCACGCGGATGGCCAGGAACCTTGGACAGCATTTGCCTCGCCACTTGCTCAGCCGCGCCAAAGGACCGGTTTTGCATATGCTGTTGAATTTGTCCGAAGTCTTGGCTCAGTGGATCGTGAGACTCCGAAATGCGGACGTGCTCGACAGCCTTTGCGTAGGCCTGATCCTCAAAGAGATATTTGCCCAGCAGCAATCGCGCTTGGAACAGCTCGGGATGATCACGGAGCACCTTTTCAAGGAGAGTGATGGCAGCCGACAAGTCGCCGCTCT
This sequence comes from Henriciella sp., assembly GCA_013213785.1. Taxonomy (GTDB): domain Bacteria; phylum Pseudomonadota; class Alphaproteobacteria; order Caulobacterales; family Hyphomonadaceae; genus Henriciella. The sequence continues at coordinate 2,969 of JABSPZ010000039.1, forward strand.
GAGCAAGGTCTCGGGCGGATGAAATTTGCGACTGAACGGAGCCTGAGGTCGACATGCCACCCCCTTAACAAGAAATGCGGAGACTTTCGCCTCCGCATTCCAATTTTAGCATCTTAAACGTTGAACTACTGCTTGTAGGTGACGCCCAAGAAGAAGAAGCGACCACGTGGATCAACCGGCCATGCGAATTGAGTCGAGAATGGCTCGACATCCGTCAGGTTGTTGACGCCGCCATAGATTGTCAGCGATTCGCTATACTCGTAGCTCGCATTGACGTCGTAGATATAGGTCTTGTCGAAGAAACCATCTGCGCCGTAAATGTCAGCATTGCCGTTCAGACCCAAAACGTCTTCGATCTCATCAACCGATTGCTTGCTCTGATAGTTTGTCTGGAAGCCGACAGAGATTGGTCCACGTTCCCAACCAAGCGACAGATTGCCTGAGTACTCTGGCAATTGGATTTCTTGCAGTTCAGGGTCGAAATCCGTTGGATCGAGCGGGTTGAAGAACTGGTTCAGTTTCTCTTGCTGCGACCCGACAATGCCGGCTGTGAATGTGTTTGGACCATAGTCGAACGAGTAGTTGACCGAAACGTCATAACCAGACGCTTCGAGCTTCGCGAAGTTGATCTGGCCTGATTCCAGGAAGTTCAGACCACCATCGCCGCGACGTGTGAACAGGCCGCAGAAGTCGAGGTTCGGGAAGCTGTCAGAGTCATGGCAGCCATCAAGGATGTCGCCAGACGCAACTGCTTGGATCGCATCATCAATAACGATGTCCCAGTAGTCGACTGTCACGCTCAAGCCTTCGATAAAGCTTGGCTGGAAGACGGCACCGATTGTCAGCGTTTCAGCGGTTTCCACATCCAGGTCCGGATTACCACCAGACACACCAGAGAAACGGGCGGTCAGAGGGTTGGTCCAAATGTAGTTGCCTGCACCGTCAACAATCTCTGCCAATGGGACGCCAGCGGCCTGGAGGCCTGCGATACAGTTCGCCTGACGCACAGCAGAGCCGTTTCCAACGTTCGATGGATCACAAGGATCAGCTGTGGCGTTGACGTTGATTGGAAGCTGCGGATCGAACAGCTCTGAGATGTTCGGCGCGCGCACAGCCTCAGAATAAGTCGCCCGGAAGCTTAGGTCAGCGATCGGTGCATAAGTACCGCCCACTTTCCAAGTCGTTGCTTCGCCGAGTGTTGAGTAGTCAGCAAGACGGATCGCGCCGTCTAGGCTCAGCTCTTTCGCGAACGGACGATCGCGGAAGACTGGCAAACGGATCTCGGCGAAGAGATCGGCCACATCATAACTACCAGAGGTGTTAAACTGCTGAGAGTTATCGATATCTGTGAACGAGAAGAGGAATGGATCAACTTCACTGACCTGCACGCCTGGCGTGAAAGATGTGCCTTGCGGCAAGATGCCGAGGGTCAGATCGTCCAGTGTGTTTTCACTGGTCTCTTCGCGCCATTCGAAGCCTGCCGCGTAACCGATTGGTCCATCGAGCAGTACGTCTAGAACTTCAAACTCACCCGTTGCGATCGCAGAGATTACAGTCTGCTCGAGCTCAAGCGTGTCTTTGAGTTGAGACGTTACGAAGTCTTGGGCGGCAGCGCTCGCTGAATAAGTCCCGAATGGGTTGAGCGGCTGACACTGACCATCGCCTGGAGTGAATGAGTAGAAGCGGTTCGAGCTAAACCCACCATCCGCAAAGCCATTTCCAGCTGTGAAATAGTCAATGCTATAGGCTGCGGTCGGGTCGATGTCTGAACGACAAACGACGTTTCCGTTGGCATCTGTGGTTGTATCAATCGCAGCGAAGACGCGGTCTAGATACAGGCCAGTCTCTTCAGAGGTGTTCTTAAATCGACCGTGATTGATCGAGAACTCGGCGAAGTGACCGTCTGCGAATTCCCATTCCACACCACCGACAACGCGGAAAGTTTCACGTGTATAGGTGAACGGATTGTTGTCACTCCAATCCAGCGGATCTTGGGTCAGCAAGAGATAGCCAACCGTATCCGCAACTGATTGCAGCTCAGCTGGAATGAACGGGTTATCCGGCAGGATCGC
>JABSPZ010000040.1 GCA_013213785.1 Henriciella sp.
GGATGCTGTCACCCGCAGAGTTTGAAAAGACGGCAATCATGAAGACGTAAGGCGTCTACAATTCGTGGGGCACATCAAACGCACTAGTCAACGGTAAGGCCTAAACTCTCTAACCATTCCGCCAATGCAGCAACATTTGTATATCTAATATACTCAGTTTCTTCAACGCCATGAGTTGATGCTTTTACACCACCTTTTACTATTCCAACGTACTTAAATCTTTTTTTTTCGTTTGGATGTTTAAGGTACAGGGGTCCGCCCGAATCACCAAAACCTGTTCGCTGGGAGGAGCCCTTAACCCCGACACAAAAATCGTGCCTCTCGTCGAAATCAACTCTGTCAGAGTCACAATAACGTTGGGAAGCGACCTCTGAATTATATCCTTCTAGGCTAACTCCACTTAGCGCCTGCCCAAGACCAACTGTGACTGTATGCGCTCCCAGCGGCGGGCTCTCTACAAAAATATCCGCAACTTTAGCTCCATAAAAGGTTGCATCAGATCGCAAAACTAAAATCGCCGCATCTAACCGTTCGTGGTCTAAGGGCATTGGCGGATAATGAACTCTTATAACCTCTATCTTTTTCTGAAAAGTTCCGTCTTTCTGGATATTTATACCTACTATAACCGAACCTTTTTCCAACCTATCATCACTAAACAAGCCTCGGCAATGAAAAGCCGTGAGAACGTAGCGAGGTGCTATAAGTGTCCCGCCACAACCGTTCAATTCGGCACCGCTATGACTAGGAAAAGGGCTCTCTGTCCTTATCGAAACGTAAGATTTGAAATCTTCTGAATCCACAACGTGACCGTTAATTATCGCGTACGCCGAATTTTTCGGAAAAGCAAAAAACATCGACAATAATAATATATTTACAAAGTATCGCATTTTTTAGTGCCTTCTTCCAATATTTATATTTCTCTATAAATTCCGAGTCTTCTGCATTTAAGTATGAAGGTTTCCGTTGCCCTTATTGGTCAGTTTATCTAACAGATTTATCCGTGGATCGCGAGCTTTATTCGCTCTGCTCTACGCTCGGGTTTCATCCGGCGACGCTCGGAGGCAAGCTCCCGCAAACGCTGGCGCAATGCTTCATCCCCGCTGCGTTGTTTTTGATATTGGAAGGTCGAGCGATTGAGCTCGATCAGTGGTGCTGTCAGTCTAATGCGAACCCGTCTCCAGCAGCGTTTGGGGTAGGGGTGTTTATCCAGCCAGAAGCTGGCGCCATTCCGAGAGGGCGGTGTTTCTCATCGATTTGAATGTTGAGCGGTGGTTGATGTGGCGGTCTAGATTGAAGTGATTGTGAAACGATGCGTGGGTCGAAGCGAATTTCTGTAGGCTCGACATTCGCCTGAATCTAGACATCGCTCTTTCCCGCCTTCGAAAGGGCAGGTGGCTGTTCTCCGCTCTGTTATCGAGATGGCGACCGACCTCCTGACGGTCTTCGTTTCCGATTTCTTTCATCGCAGCGCCATAGGATCGAAGTCGGTCTGTGATGATAGTCTTTGGCGCTCCATGCCGCTTCATCGCTTTCTTCAAAAACCTAAGTGCAGCAGGCTTATCGCGTGTTTTGGTGACGTAGCTCTCTAAGACTTCACCTTCGTGGTCGACGGCGCGCTAAAGGTAATGTTGGACGCCATTGATCTTCACAAAGACCTCATCGAGATGCCATTGCCACTGAGTATGTTGGCGCATGTAGGAGGCGCGTTTCGTTCGGATCTTGCCGGCGAAGACCGGACCAGACCGGTCGACCCAAAGACGAACGCTTTCTTGGCAAATGTCGATCCCGCGCTCATGCAGAAGGTCTTCGACATTGCGAAGTGATAGCGGAAATCGAACGTACATCATCACCGCAAGCTGAATGAATTCGGGTGACGTTTTGAAATAGCGAAATGGGTTCTTGGCCATAGGTCGAGCCTAGAGCAGGGCGGTTAAGGCTCACTTTCCCCTGACAATTCCGGTCATTGGTCATGAGCCGAGCGTATAGGAGGGCGGTTAAAGTTCACTTTTCGCTGACAATGCCATTTCAACGAGTTTGACCTGCGTCGAACAGGTGATATCGCTCTTTAGCATCAATCGTGCAGACGAGCTTTTTCTGCAGCGCATCTAGGGCGTTAAATAGGACGAAAGATAACAATCTTTTCTCGAGAGAATGGCAGCTAATTAGGATAGATGATGATTGAAGGCCTTAATCTTCAGGCGCTTGCGTTGCCGATATTTGCGATACTTATCTTGTGCGAAGTGTTTTGGTCGGGTTGGCGCCGCCTACAAGCTTATGCCATCGAAGACTTCCTCGGCAGTATGTCGCAACTCGCCGGCAACATCATTGTGCAGCTCATTGCGCGAGGCTCCATACTAGGATTCTATTATTGGTTATATCAATTTCGACCGATAACAATTGGCACAGACCTGTTAGAACTAGCCCTTCTCGCCGGCGCCATCGATTTTGTGTTTTATTGGTATCACCGTGCTTCTCACCGCATCCGCTTCCTTTGGGCGATCCACGTTGCTCACCACTCTAGCGAACACATGAATTTTGGAACGGCGCTGCGGCAATCTTGGTTCGGCCCTCTAAGTAAGCCACTGTTTTACTGGCCGCTACCATTGATCGGGTTCGATCCGCTCGCTACAATGGCAGTCGGTGCCATGTTGACTATATACGGGTTTTGGACGCACACCGAGCAGATACGGCGCATCGGCTTCCTCGAACATATTTTCGTATCGCCCGCACATCATCGCGTCCATCATGGTTCAAACGACATCTATATCGATAAAAATTATGCGAATTTTTTGATTGTTTGGGACAAACTCTTCGGTACCTTTCAAGATGAAGTCGAGACCGTTCGATATGGTCTCACGCGCAATTTGAAATCTTATAATCCGTTCATCATCGCCTGCCATGAATGGATTTCATTGGTTCGCGATCTGGCTGCTGCGAATTCCTTGGGTGCAATGTGGACTGCAGTATTCGGTGCTCCCGAAAACTCGGCTGAAATCCAATCGAGTCGGTCAGAACTAGGTCAACATACCAGTCAAAGTGAAACCAAGTGCGATCCTTGATTTGGCGATGAGCCGACGCAATAGAACCTCTCAAGTGGTGGTGTCAGTCTAATACGAACCAGTCTCCAGAATCGCGCGGAATAGGGGCTCTTATCCAGCCAGAAGTGGGCGCCATTCGAAGAGTGATCAAGATCGATATAGGCTTTTGCTCGCAAAACTAATCTGTTGAGTGACCGCCTCGGGGCGATTTTAAGACTCTAAGCCTTTGAACTGTTTTTATACTTGTTTCGCAAAGCTAGTGGATACCCAAGCAGTCAAAATTGTATACTTCTGCTTGCATTCACTGTATCCGAGAACGAGTGTGTCGTGACGCTGTTAATGCAGCGGTGGGGTGATAAGGGTAGCTTACATGTTGTGCTTCGAGCGGCTTGATATTGAAAGTCTCGCCCCGTTTGCATTGGCAAACGCAAACTCGAACAAATTGATTTGGCTCGACAGTGCCGACAATGAGCATCGATTGGGTCGATACTCCTACATTTGCTTGGATCCAGTTCGCACATTTGAGACATGGGATGCCGCCAGCATGCGCGCCCTGATGCGCCAAGTTGCTGAATCAATGGCCGAAACGTGTGATCCGGTTCCGCCAACCCCATTTTCCGGCGGCCTTGTTGGCGTTTTGAACTATGAAGCCTGTAAGTCGATCCTGTGGGAGCAAATCGACCGCCCTGCGGATCCGCAGGCTTTTTGCTATTTTGGCCTATACGATGCGATCATCGCGCTCGATCATTACGAAAACGCGGCATGGATTATGTCCCGCGGGTTCAGCGAGGATTGTATGAAACCCAATCAAACACGTGCGATGGAGAAGATATCAGACGTTTTGCACCGCGTCGAGGACTACGGCGCGCCACCTTTGCAGCGATCGTATTTGGATTGGAGCTTAGACGTATCGAAACAAGATTTCGTCGCATCCGTCCACGAGCTGCAGACATTGATCGAAGAGGGGGATTTGTTTCAAGCCAATCTCTCCCAAAACTTTAGCGCGAGGGTTCCCCCGGCGTGCGTCCCGCTCTCGCTTTATTTTGCAGCGCGTCGATCAAATCCAGCGCCATTCTCGGCATTCGCGCAAATCGATGACCGGGCAATTATTTCCACGTCGCCGGAACGGCTCATTTATGCCGACTCGGATGGCACGGTCGAAGCCCGCCCGATCAAAGGTACGATCAAACGTACGCGCGATAAGCGCGCAGATGCGGCGCTGAAAAAGTTGCTTCTAGAGTCTGAAAAAGACCGCGCAGAAAATATGATGATCGTTGATCTCCTGCGAAACGATCTATCGCGCGTCAGTGAAGCTGCAAGCGTGAAGGTGAAAGAGCTTTGCGAGTTG
>JABSPZ010000041.1 GCA_013213785.1 Henriciella sp.
TAAGCCGGACAGAAGATTAGCAAGAGCGACAGATGCGCAGCGGTGAGTTTTCCGAGCGGATCTTTTCTGGCTGGGCGCTACTTTTCAGATCGCATGTGCAGAATGATGCTCGGGTGAATTACCGCTCATTTCGAGAACGCAATGTCTTTCAATAATGCGAAGTAGATGTATGGATTTAGGTGATCGCCGTTTTGGTGGCGCTCAATGAGAGGTCACACGCAAGGGGGAATGGTGTGTCAAAGCTAAAAGATTGGACGAACACAAGCGCCGCTATCGTTGGGATAGGATTCCTGATTATCTCTCAGCAATCGGTCTGGTTGTACTTTTCAGATTGGTTCGGTTTAGCGCTCGATCTTCCAATATTCATTCTGGCAGGAGCGCTACTGCTAAGAGCGAAATGCTCGCTGAGCGTACGGCTATTAGCGGCTCTCATTCTCATACTCCCAGGCACATTCGACTTGGAGAATATCGAAACAGATTTTGAGTCTTTTTATCTTCTGTATGGCTTCGGCCCGACCTTTGATTCAATCGCCTACTTCGCAGTCGCTATTATGTTTGCGCCACTAACGAGAGTTCCAGAGCGGCCTATGCTGTCAGTGACCGTGTTCACTCTGTTGGCTGGCTTAACAGCCTCATACGCCACAACCGACTTCCACGAATGGTCATATGGCTGGGCTTGGGCAACAGGATTGCTCGCAGCAATATTCTACTTTGGCGCAAACATCTCAAGCATAATCGCCATAATTATCGTAGGCCTAATCGGAACACTTTTTAGACTATCGTTTATGGTTGAACCCAGTGATTTCACAGAGTTTGGTTTCACCTTAGATTTCGGCCTCTCGACTATTATCTTGATCGCCTTGCTCGCTTCCTGCTTATTGCCATTACGTGCTCGCATTTGGGATCAGGCCGCGCCCCAATTCGGTACCTGGCCAATTTTTGTGATCATCTTCTTCGCCGCTGGAATAGGCCAAATTTCTATCCCGTTTCATGGTCTACTGACCGACCTACAATACTCAATCTCCGACCGCTTATCTGAGATGTGGATAGTCGCCCAAAGCGTAACCGCCGCATATGCACAAGACGCAACCGTCGAGACGTCAACGATTGTCGTAACGGGAACAAGAACTTTCACTAATCCACTATTTGAGTGGATGAATACGATACTATTAGCAACCGTGTGCCTGACACTCGGTGCCATGCGGCCTCAGCACGCGAAGCGCATGATTTTGATCGGCTTGGTTGTTGTGGGTATCTCCCAACTCTTCGAGGGGATCGATGGGCCCTACAATGGCTGTTATTTCACTCATATGGTCCAGGTTCACGAGTATCTAGCGGTGATCGTTTTTGTCACCCTAGGGGCGAAAGTTGTCGGCGCGCGGGTCTTTGGGTTTGAGCCCGCTCAGGCAAAGCAAGCGTTTCGCGCGGCTGGGACTTTTTTAGCACCAAAGAGGCCGAAATCGTCATCGGGGCTCGCAAAGAAATGGTCCGTGCTTAGTCCGGAAGAGTTTCGCTCGCTAAGAAAAACTGTTCCGAAGAATATCGGCATTGCAAGGGACATAGTTGCTGATGCTGAAAGAAGCCCTCTAAGGATTAAACTCTCCGAGGTGTACTATGCATCACGCGGTGCCGCGATCTTCGGTATTTTTCTAGTCAAAATAATCTGGGCGCTGCAACTGGTTTCGCAGGATGTATATGTCACCGCGAAAATGGGGGTGAGCGCGATCATCGTGGATTTCCTGACCACGACGCTCACAGCCTTTATCGTCCCGGTCATTTTTCTTGTCACTTCGAGCGTTGCGGCTTTTGCGCTTTATCCCCTCGGCTTGAAAGGTAAGTCCAGCATCAAAACCGTTCGACAGCTGTATTTGGTGATGGATGGAACGACCGGATACATTGGACAAACGATTGCAGCTTACGCTGCAGTATTGGGTGCCAGACTGACCGATGTGGTCGATGTCAGCACCGGCGAAATGGTTTTTTCGAGCGAGCTATTAGGGGCCTACACGCAGGTTTTGATTTATAGCTATAACCTGCTTGTTGCAGTGGCCATCATAGCTCTAATTCCCGCAAACTTGTTTCTGGTTCCTTGGCGAACCTCAAAGCTATTCGCAGATATTTCTGGCCTACGGAGGTCTTGGTCAATTGCAGTGCATGCTCTGCTCGTGGGTATATCTGGTTATGTTACTGGCTTATTATTCAGCTTATTGATTTTTGCTATTATGTTCTCTGTGCCGTGGGCGATTGATTTGTTTCTCTAGGGCGGGACACGTGTTCGCCCATATGCACGCGACGAAGTTTGCGCGATTAGTCACGATAGTTTTCGTATCTCCGCTTACGAGACCAGAGCGTCTGAACGCGCTGGGTTGATCTCTTGCGCATCCATTACAGTCAGCTCTGGCTTGTATCCATTTGCCAGCTCCAATCTGATCTGCGCATCGAGCGCCTGCGCCTTGATCTGTACGGGCTCCTCGCCCATTGCCCAACGTAAAAACGAATAACCGCCCATGATCGGCGCGATATATGCGGACAAATACGAGAAGTGACGTAAGTGCATGGTCGCAAGTCCATACGTCAAATGACGTATCAAATAATCATCCACTGCCATTAAAGATTCTCATCAAGATCTAAAGTCTGAACTTAAAGGAGTGTCTTATGTTGCGTCTGATCACCGTTTCCAGCCTTATCTGTCTTACACTTGTAGGTTCCGCAAATGCGGAGCAGCCCATTGCGTTGAAGCTGAAACTAAAAGTGGAGGGTGATATTGAGCGCGTCGATACGGGCGTGTGGGCGCAATGTTTTATTGAGCAAGTCGTAGCCCGCAAAGGAGTCATTGCCACAAGCGGTCGATCGCAACTCATCGAGCAGGGCGCAACGTTCGTTCCAACAGAGCCAGATGGAACAATAGAGAAGACACTAACCGTCTTCGCACCATATACGATGGATCTTTCAGGAAACGGTCACCTCCCCAAAATCGAATGCGTACTGGCGCGAGGAACTTTCCAAGAAGAAGACCCAAACTACAGAGTCTTTGGTGAGGACAGATTTCTCGATGACGGAGTTTTATACGCACCCGCTGGTCCAGGTTCCTGTCCCGATTTCTCGGTCAAATATGATGGCAGCACAGGAACGATCACGGACGAAGTTCTGAATTGCGGTTAGACGATGCAACCCAAAAAACTGATGGGCTCAATAAGATTGAGCAATAGACTACGCTCTGGGTTTGGCGTCGTAGTGATGCTAACGTGTTTCAATCCGGTTCCTTCAGCGGCTCAGGTGAGCCCGACATTTCGCAGTCAGCCGCGGGCCGTCATAGAAACCCCAGATCAACCCTTCTATGAAGGTACGGCCACCGTGATTGAGATGCCCACGCTGACGATTCACGCACCTGAGCCAGTGCATATGACATTGCCAACGCTCGCTCTTGCTGTGGAGGAGCCAATTGAGATCGAGGTGCCCATCCTCACGATTAATGCGCCTCAGCGCTTA
>JABSPZ010000042.1 GCA_013213785.1 Henriciella sp.
CTCTTGCCCATGGTTCAACTCCATATCAGAGCCGATCCTAACTCAAACTATGGGCCAGTTTTTCTGGTGCAGACCAGTGTAAGAGCAGCCCCCATAAAACCGGGGCCGCCCATACTCACATAAACGGGGAGTCGAAAGAGTAGCGGTTTTCCTTGTAGTGCATCCAGTCGAGCGGCTTCGTCGTCTAGCTTTTGCTGAGGGATGCTCTCTGCGAGCGGGTAGACATCCGCATCCCGATGTTTCTGTGGATCGATTTCCATAAGCGTCCTTTCAGATCAATCAGCACAATCGCGGACAACCGGTCAGTGTTTCGTATGAGCTCTCGAGAGGCCGTGAAAACGAGGCGGGAAAGCGGGAAAGGAAGCGAGAATAACTTAGGAAATTCAACAAGCCACTATTGCGCAAGGTTGAATTGATTTTGCTGACGTTTCAAACTCCACCTAAGCGAGATGGGAATTTTTGTGGATGAAAGAAGGAACGCCAACTGCTACAATTGATCTACCGACTACTCCTGAACCTATTTTAGGTCAGACGCTCGGAACAATCGACAAGATTTTGAAAACTGCAAATTCGGATTCGCGGAATGGCAAAGCTAGCGGTCGGAAGTTCAAAATTGAACGTGCTTCTTTCGCTACCTCCGAAAATCGCCTTGTGGGTTTGCGTCAATATCTAGCCGAGCAAGAGGGTGAAGGTTACTGGGATTTTTTGGAGTTGAGACCTGGATTCTACATCATCATCACAGACGCTCGATACCGACGAGACACAATGTTAGACCTTCCTGGAGAACCAATGTTGAAGGTCAGGGTGGTGTTGTCGGGCGAGATTAGATTTCCCGATCTTCAGCAAAACGTCAGGACTGGCGACGCATGCGTTCAGTCCATCGGATCTGATGAACCTGCGAGTTACACCATTCCCAAAAGCGATACGCCGCTGCAGATGGTCGCTGTCCTTCCCCCTTAAACCTGGGCCAAATTAATCTTAGTGATTTTGGCGGTTCGTCTGGAAGTTCCTATTAGCGGACGTAATGAAGCCGCCGATTGATTAGAGAAGCGGACATTCATCAGGTTTGTGTTTTAACCGAAATACTAAATCTGTGTGAGCGGTTTAACCTTGAGCGATCCCGAGTGGTCCCTATCGGGAAATTCGTAGACGATCAATTCAATCTGCTCGGATAGTGCTTCGTGAAACGGGCTCTTAATGGGGTCACCCAAAGGTAGCCGAACGTCGTTCTTAAAAACTATGTAAAGTTCACGTTCGGCAGCTGAGTATTCGAACGATCTTACCTCGAAGAAACCTGCACCTATAGCAAAATAGACTCCGTTCGACGACTGATAAAGCTCTGGAGTCGCGTAATCGATCAACCGCTCAGAGCCGTCGATCGAAGACGGTTCAAGGTTTTTGTTGTTCCACAGGCCATTGGTTCTGTGTTGTATCGCAGATGGCTCAAACCAATGCCTGGTGTTCCTATGCGCTCTAAAAACGTCGAAGAGCCGCTTGATACTCACCGACACGTTCACACCGGTCCTTTCCCAAATCAAAGGAAAAACGACCTGTTCATAAGCATTTGTAAGGTCGAGATTCCCATCTCCGCGCTCGGGTTGGTCGCTTAATGCGCCCCGAACATTGCGGTCTATGAAGGCAAAGAACTTAATCTTGAAATCGGGTGAAGAGGTCAACTTGACCATCTTCTGATAACGTCGAAGCGAGAGAATTGATGGGGCAAGCGCTCCAATTATTCCGACTGACACCCCAAGTCTGGTGAAGAATAGGATTGTCTGTTCCGAAAGAGAGAGCCGATAGTCGCCATAGAGATTGATGTTGAAGCTCTCAAATGCATCGACAGCGGCGCCTTTCAGCATAGCGTCAAGCACCAGCAGTAGGTTCACTTCAAAATTGTCGCGTTCAGAGAACATGTTTTGAATCGACAACGCAGAAAGTGAAACGAATGCAATCAACGCAATCAGCACTGCTAGCAAGAGCAACGCTGATCCGATTGTTATGAATGGGTTTGGAAAAAAACGGAAAGACTTGAAGTGATTGTTCAAGAAAATGAGATACTCAGCCTGAGGCATGGACAATCGTTTGGACACTTGCATCTCAGATACGACCTTATTGGCGCAAATATCGACAACTTCGTCGATAGAACGGTCGCTTTCCTTTCGAGCACCCAAGTATGCGCTAATGAGAAGCGTCAATGACACCAAAGCAAGGGCTGCATAGCCATACGCTCTGAAAGGCACAGGGATATATATGAAGACACCAAAGAAAATTAGAGCGAGCACACCCCCAACCAATGCAAGGGCGAGAATAATTGCGATTATCGAGAGTATAGCCGAGGGTTCTGTATTCGATTTGGTGTTATCTCGCCGTAAAACCATAGCGCCTGTCCCCAACGTGTTATTCACTTAGCGAGACTATTGAATCGCTGATTTATTTCCATCGGTAATTTGGGCCGTTTCGAATTTCCTGCATCATTTGCAGAGCTTGAGTCATAGGCATTCACGATCCGCCAACTGACCATTTATCTGTTTACATCGTCAGCTTTTGACCCAGAACAGCCGCTCGTAATGTCTGTATTTTGGTCAGGAGGAGTCATTGGATTGAGCTTGCACGGTGGACGTTAATAGAATTAGTCTTCAGCAGAGTAGGCTGGGTGGACACACCAATGTTCAATTTCGAGGACGAGGTCGAACAACTTTTCAGAGCGTTTGCCGTGAAGCATGGCTTAAGCATTGAAAAAGAGGAACAGAACGAAGTTGATTTGTTGATGACTGTTCCTAGACAAGAGCGTTTATCTTTCGAACTCACCCTAGGTTTTCAGAATGGCGACGAAATCAATATTGGTTTCAACGAGTTTTGGTCGTGCATTTTCCCATATCCGAGCGTTAAGTCTCATGTCGAGACACTGCTTGATGGAATTGTCACTGGCAATGCCCGCCTGGTCACGAAAAGCCAATTCGGTAGGACGGTCTCGCGAACTCTCGAATATCTAGAAGATGACGAATGGATAACTGGATACAGGCAGCTTAATGGCCTCGCGCTTCCGTTCATTAAAAGTCAGTTGGAGTATTTCTCTAACAAACCATAACCGCAGCCAATGTCTGCTTCTCTAATCGGGCATTCAGGTCAAGCTCCAAATTTTGGTTTTGTGAGGGTCCGCATCCATGTCTGGGTCACGCT
>JABSPZ010000043.1 GCA_013213785.1 Henriciella sp.
TAGCCCGGCGCGCGGCCGTACAGAATGGCTTCGATGATGCGCTCTTTCTAAATGAAAAAGGCAAAGTCTGCTGCGCGACAAGTGGGAACTTGTTCTTTGCAATCGGCGATAAGCTTGTCACGCCCCCGGTCTTGGACGGCGCCCTGCCGGGTACGGTCCGGGCTTGGCTGTTTGACAAGGCTGCGCAAATTGGACTGGGCCTTGTTGAGGCCAGCCTCCCGCTGGAAGAGGCCAAAGCCGCCGAATTTGTTTTGATGACCAACTCGCTGCGGCTATTTTCTCCAGTAACAAAGATTGACGGTGCGACATTTCCAGGACAATTGCCCGCTGCGTTTAAATTGGCATCGCGACTGATGCTGGAAAAAGGATAAGCGCGCCGTCATGATCGAGAAAAGAACTATTATTCGCGAGGAGCTGATCTCGTCTGTTCGGCAAACGCCTATGTTGATGGGAGTGCTCAACGTCACCCCGGACAGTTTCTCAGATGGCGGGCTCTATGCAGATCGGACGGACGCCTTAGCGCGGGCCAACGCCATGGTTGCGGAGGGCGCCGCCATTCTCGACATTGGCGGCGAGTCGACACGTCCTGGAAGCACGCCAGTATCTGAAGCCGACGAGCTCACACGCACTGAGCAGATCACGAAGGACCTGTTTGAGACGGCGCTGACACCTCTGTCGATTGACACTTACAAAGCCAAGGTCGCGGCGCAGAATGCCGCTGTAGGCGCGGTAATCGTCAATGACATTTCAGGGATGACTTATGATCCTGCAATGGCCGACGCAGTTGCAAAGAGCGGGTCGATCGTCGTCGTCACCTACAACCGCGGCGAAACCCGCGAGGACATCAATTTCGTGGATGATATGCGGGCGTTTTTCGATGCCGCTTATGCGCGGGCTGATCAGGCTGGCATTCCCAAATCACATGTTTGGCTGGATCCGGGGATCGGGTTTGCCAAAACGGTGGCGCAGAATTTCCAAGCTTTGCGTCGGTTGGACGTGATTTGCGATTATGGCTCGCCGGTCCTGGTCGGGGTCTCTCGCAAGAGCTTTATTGGCAAAACGCTCAACAATGAGGTTGATGAGCGTCTCCCTGGGACGCTCGCCGCAGGCCTATACGCGCTCCAGAACGGTGCAAACGTGTTGCGTGTACACGATGTGCGCGCGCATGCAGACGCGATTAAAATCCAACAGACGATAGACCAAACCGATGTATGATAAGATCTTCATTTCAAATCTGCAGATCCATGGGTTTCACGGGCTATATGAGGCTGAGAAGTCGCTTGGTCAGATGTTTGAGTTCGATATTGAATGTGGCATCCGGCGCGAGAGCGGGGCCGAAGATACGCTCGATAATACCGTGTGTTACGGCGCCGTCTGTGACTTGGTTTTTGAGCTCTCATCCTCGTCACGATTTGACCTGCTGGAAACGCTGGCCGAGCACATTTGCGCGGCGATCTTTCGAATCTTCGACCGGGTTGAAACGGTGGCTCTGAGTGTTCGCAAGCCGCGCGCGCCGATAAAATACACACTTGATCACGTGGGAGTTCGAATTGAGCGCGAACGACCAGACTGACTATGTCGTTGCGCTTGGCTCAAATCTCGGCGACAGGCGACAAAATCTACGGACCGCGCTATCAGCGCTTCAGGCTCACCCGGCCATTGAGGTCGTGCAATCGTCGCATATCTATGAGACGCCGCCATGGGGCGATTTGAATCAATGGGCGTTCTATAATGCCTGCGTCCGGATCAAAACGCCCTTGAACCCGGACGCATTGCTCGAGTTCTGTCTCACAACTGAAGTGAGCATGGGGCGCATGCGAGATAAAAAATGGGGACCTAGGCTGATCGATTTAGATATCGTCTGGTGGTCCGGCGGAAAGGTGGAGACCGAGCACCTGACCATTCCGCACCCATTCGCTGATATCCGTGCCTTTGTATTGGTTCCGCTCTCTGAACTTGGAGACGACATAAAAATAAATCACTGCACTGCGACAGTGTTACTTGAGACGTTGGATCAAGCTGAATGCGCAAAGGTGGCCTCACTTCCGGGCACATAAATGAAAAGACAGTTGCGTCTGCAGTTTATTTCAGAGGGTGGTGTCAGTCTAATGCGAACCCGTCTCCAGCATCGTTTGGAGCAAGGGTACTTATCCAGTCAGAAGCTGGC
>JABSPZ010000044.1 GCA_013213785.1 Henriciella sp.
TCTATAAGGCGCAAGAGGTCTACAATCTCGAGGTTCTTGCCAGGGTCATGCTCTATAAGCTGGGTAACGCTAACATCTAACGCCAAGGCAAAGGCGTTTAGCTGCTCAAGGGTGGGGGATTGGTCGCCGCGCTCTATGTTGCTTACGGTCACATATGACATGAGCCGCTCGCCGGGTTCTTTTTCCATGCGCTCGGCCAACTGCTTTTGTGTCAGCCTCCGAGCCTTTCGCCATGCGCGTATGTGTTGTTTAGACATAACGCATTTTACACCCAACATGAAAACTAGTTTACACTGTTAAACTTAAATTTTCACTTGCCTTAAATTTCAGTATGCCTTAAATAGAAGGCATGACACATCCACTTCGCATCTGGCTTAAGGCCAAAGGCATGAACGTGAAAACCTTTTGTGAGGGTGCTCCGTTTTCGTATGTCACTGTCTATCGCCTTCTAAAGGGCGATGGTGATTTCAGCACTTCAACGCTTCGGGCTATTTCCGATCAAACAGAAGGCGCGGTCACGGCTGCGCAGCTAATTGATCGTTTGGAGCGCCGGCATTCTGAGGCAGCATAAATGTCTCAGGGGGCTCCAACAAACAGAAGCTGCCAAATGTGCGCTTACTCGTGCAAATACGAGCTGGCCACGCAAGACATCATCTATGGTGGGAAGGTCTATTCTGTTTGCGATAAGCACGCAGCTGACCCCATTCCTGACCCGAACCGCCCTGACTTCGGCCCAGCCCCTCACAACGGAACAGAGACCAGTGAAGAAGCTGCTCAACTCATTGAAGGCAAGCTGAACCAGCAATGCTTTACCGTACTTGGTGTTGTTGCCGCTGCTGGCCCTCAAGGGGTTACTCGTGAAGAAGTTTGCCAAAGGGCAGGGGTGGTCAATCAAGCTGCCTGCGCTCGCCTCAACACCCTTGAACAGCATGGCCTAGTCATTGTGGACGGAGAGAAGCGCATGGCTTCGACCCGTCGCTCCCAACAAGTCTACAAATATCGAGGCGCAGCATGAAGACGCTGAACGCCAAAGGCCACAGAGAGCGCCGTAAGCTCATTCAGCAGGGCACCGACCCTCGAACAGCCTTCGAACAAGCCCTCTCCAATCCAGACAATCATTCAACATTCAAACAGGGGCGGAAGAAATGACCGATCAAGAAATCAAAAAGTTAGTTTCTGACGTAGAGCGCTTGGAGCGCGTGGGGCAACGATTGTTTGCGCTTCTGGATGAGATCGACACCGCCGATGACATAGCGAAAGAAAACGATGCGTGGTTCCGCAAGCGGGTTCAATACCTTCAGCGAAAGCGGTTCGAAGTCGCCTCTACAGATGGCTACACAGTCACACTTCTGGAGGTAAAATGACCTCCCACAAAGAAGACACCCTAGACCTAACAGCAATGTCTATTGCTGACATGGTAAAGCACTCAGACAATCTGAGAACGCCTCGCAATCCAGAAAAAGCCCTGCGGGAAATGAACCGCATGTTGCAAGAGATTCGACGCCCCGTGCGCAAGGATGGGGTGGCATGAGCGTTCAATACATAGGCGCAGTTCTCGATTGCCGTGATGAAAACCTCTCTACATCGCGCCGGATGATCTTGGTCGTTCTCGCTAACTTTGCGGGCGATGATGGTCACAGTTGGCCATCGCAAGAGCTAATCGCTGAGCAGTCAGGTTGCAAGATTCGAAGCGCGAGAGAGCATTTAAAATGGCTCACAGACAATGGCTTCATAACTCGCCACACCAAAAATTTAGGGCAGGGCAGAGGTAGCCGAACGAGCTATAAAATACACCGAAAAAGACTTGAGCAAATCACTACGGACAAGCCCGGACATGCAGGGGCAGAATTTGCACCGGCAAAATTTGCAGCTGCAAATAACGGCACTTGCACCGGCAGAAAACCGCAGCTCACTAACCGTCAAGAACCGTCAATAACACCAAACGGTGTTAGCGCGCAAAACGCGCCCACCCCTCCGAAAGCCAAAAAACGAAAAGTCACCAAGCGGGGAAGTCGCATGGCTGAGGCATGGGCGCCCACGCCGACCGATTACGCCCACGCCAGCAAGAA
>JABSPZ010000045.1 GCA_013213785.1 Henriciella sp.
ATTATTACGGCAGATCACGAGACGGGAAGCATCTGGGGCGAAGGCACTTGGACCAATAGCGTTGGCGGTCCAGTTGCCTTAGATGCGACTGATGAAGCCATCATCTCCGCTCGCTATGATCCCGCAGAGGATGTTTTCAATGAGTTTCGCGCCGTTCAAGACCGAGGCGCCGGAAACACTCCAGGGCATCAGTTCGCGACGGGTAACCATTCCAACGAACTGGTACCTTTGTGGGCGATTGGCGTGGGTTCGGGTGCATTTGCCGAATTTACGAGGATGGATCTGAAAGCCGCTGAGCTTTGGGGCGAACCGTATGCTTGGGATGGTCGGATCGTAGATAACACCGCGGTCTTCTCAGTTATGAGTCTCGCTCTACTCGATGACCGTTAAGGTTATTTCAAAAAGACCAAAATTCCAAGGAAACTTGGTTTTGTCCCCTCTGCTAATGTCCGCTTTTGCTCGCAAAACGGCTTACAATACCGCGAACAACTCAAGCTTTGGACGAGTTCGCGTTTGGTGAGCAGTCATCTCTCGATATCGCCTGGCGAAGCGAACGCGGCCCCACAATAAGCCCCACAATTGTAGTGGGAGTACGCGGGACAATATGGGACGGCTAGAGGCAAGAAAGAATCGCGTATCGTCGGTACAAGCTATCTGCAGTGGGGCTGAATGGAAGGGCCTGGGAAAGCGTGGGACTCAGGGTCATGTGCAGGCCGAGGGCACCACGCTTTCCTGATCTTGCGACTCCCGCTGCGCCTGCGGCATGGAAGGAACATCCATCACAGTTGAAATGGCTGATTATCGATCGGTCGATATTCGCGAATTCACACATTTGAAAACGCTCTTTGACCTTGCCGATTTTGGAATTGAGCGCCGCGTCGCCCGGACTAAACTGATCAATTACAACATCTTCGCCGGAGCGTTGTACGGTATTGTTCCAGTCTTGCGTCTTTCAACCGCCTATGCTGGCGGAGAAGGGGTCTGCCTCTCACAAGTTGTCGCTAGTTCCGACCCGCCGCCTATTATGGGCAAAACGGCGATCTTATCGGCGATCGACGACACTCTGATCCGCAATGAGAAACAGATCGCATCCTCCGCGTTTCAGATCGCACGAGTGCAATTCAAAAAATAAGGGTTAGCGCTGGCGAGAAGCGATTGACGCTCTGACCGCATCTCCGCTATACGCCCCGTTCACCCACTTGCCCAAGTGGCGGAATTGGTAGACGCGCTACGTTCAGGTCGTAGTGATCTTATGGTCGTGGAGGTTCGAGTCCTCTCTTGGGCACCAAGCCACTCTCCGGAGTGGTTTTATTTTGTCCAAAAATCATTGAAATTAATGAATATTTTATTCTGATGGAGCGCCTCGGTGTCGGATGTGGTGCGGGTATGTCCGTTCACATCCGGGTATTTTGCGGGTATGAGTGGGGGTATATTACCCCTATGCGATGCTTTGATTTGCGGTGATACCCGCAAGGATACCCCACGATGCCGCTGACCGATACGAAAATCCGAAACCTAAAATCCAAGGAAAAACCGTACAAAGTCGCGGACGGTGAAGGTTTGTATCTTCAAGTCACACCGAATGGGTCGAAGCTATGGCGTTGTCGTTACCGTTTCGGTGGTGTCGAGAAGCTTCTATCGTTTGGCGCTTATCCAGTAGTATCGCTAGCTCGGGCTCGCGAAAAGAGGTTCGAAGCAAAGAGACTGCTGGCAGATGGGGTCGACCCTCGCGCTAAAGAGAAGGCCGATCGGGCTGAGCAAGAAGCTATCACCGAGCACACTTTTAAGTGTAGCGGTTCAGCGACCGTGAGACACTTTGGTAGTTTTGCTTAAGGAGGATTTTTGGCTCATCGTAACTGACCCAA
>JABSPZ010000004.1 GCA_013213785.1 Henriciella sp.
GCCGCCATAAAGACGCGTCGACACCACCACGTTGCGACCGGGTTCCATCAGCGGAAAGAGCGCCATCAGCTGCGCTGCGTGGCCGGATGAACAACACACCGCGCCTGCGCCGCCTTCGAGCTGCGCGATCCGATCGCCGAGCGCGCCAACGGTTGGATTGGTTAGGCGGGAATAGATGTAACCCACTTCTTGGAGGTTAAACAAAGCGGCGGCATGGTCGGCATCGCGAAACACAAAAGCCGTCGACTGATAGATCGGCACTTGGCGCGCACCCGTTGTTGGAGCGGCAACTGCGCCCGCGTGAATATGTTTGGTGTCAAAACCGCGGTCTTGTGCGCTCATCTGATCTTCTCCCATCTCGTTTCAGATGGGTCGTAGACCACAGCGTTAACGGGTTCAACTAAAGCTTGGCTTTAGTGTTTCGTGGCTTCGTCTTCGCTGCCAATACCATCCCAGAACTTTTTCACGCGGCCCATAAAGCCTTCAGATTCTGGGTTACAATCTTTGCCTGAGCAATCGCAAAACTCGCGAAGGATTTCTTTCTGGCGGGCTGTGAGATTGCGCGGCGTTTCGACGAACATCTCAATATAGAGATCGCCAGTCTGATGGTTGCCGCGCAGGCTTGGCATGCCTTTGCCGCGCAGACGAAGTTTACGACCGGTTTGAGCGCCTTCTGGAATACTGACGCGTGCGCGCCCGCCATCAATGGTCGGGATTTCAATCTCGCCGCCCAGGGATGCTGTCACCATTGAAACCGGTGTCCGGCAATACAGATTTGGCCCATCACGCTCAAAGATATCGTGCTCTTCGACATTCACGAAAATATAGAGGTCGCCCTTCGGACCGCCTTGCGTACCCGGCTCGCCTTCGCCGGAAAGACGGATACGCATCCCGGTTTCAACGCCGGCAGGGATTTTGACAGACAGATTGCGATCTTCCTGAACTTGCCCGGCGCCGTGACAGGTTTTGCAGGGCTTCGCAATGATCAGGCCCTTACCGTGGCAGCGCCCGCAGGTGCGTTCCATTGTGAAGAAGCCTTGCTGCGCACGGACACGGCCGCTGCCGCCGCAGGCAGGACAGGTTTCCGGACTGGTTCCAGGTTCAGCGCCCGATCCATCACAGGTTGGGCAATCAACGGCGGTCGGCACGTTAATCGTTGCCTCCTTGCCGTTGAAGGCCTCTTCCAGCGTGATGTCCATGTCATAGCGCAAATCTGCGCCGCGTTGCGGTCCACCGCGACGGCGTCCGCCGCCGAACGGATTGCCGCCAAAGACTTGGCTGAAAATGTCCTGGAAGATGTCGTTCGGATCACCGCCGCCAAATGGGTTGCCGCCACCGCCGCCGCCCATGCCGTTTTCAAAGGCTGCATGGCCGAAACGGTCATACGCCGCTTTCTTTTCAGCATCAGACAGAACAGCGTAAGCTTCACCGACTTCTTTGAACATCGCCTCGGCTTCAGCATCATCCGGATTCTGGTCCGGGTGATATTTCATTGCCAGCTTCCGATAGGCGCTCTTGAGGGCCTTCTCGTCCGCATTTCGGTCTACGCCGAGCACGTCATAATAGTCGCGTTTGCTCATGAAGCGGGTACCTGTTGTTCAAACTCTCTCTCGACCGCCAAGGTGGGGAGGTCCGTGGCGAAGTGCAAGGCCTGTAACTGTCGCCCTAACCCACCTTTTCGATTTTGGTGCCGCCAAGCACACGCTCTGAGATTTCTTTAGGCACAATCATCAGCGTATCAGACAGGGTTTGCCCCCATTCTTTTAGAAGCTCCGTCGCACGCGCCGAGCCCGTCCGCTCTTTGTGGATCTCGAGCATCATCTGAAACACATCAATTTGTTTCTGATCCATATCGACGATAGAATACCAATCGATCGCGTCAGGATTGGCCACATGCTCGAACCGCTTTTCA
>JABSPZ010000046.1 GCA_013213785.1 Henriciella sp.
CCGGATGTCATCGAAGTCGAGGAACCGATCAATCTTCCGAAGCAAATGATCCGCAGGAACCATCTTATCCAGTGAGAACTCATAGAAGAGCTTTGAAGCGTCTTCTTCTAATCGTCCCATCATCGCGCATCTCCTCGATCTGTACGAAAATTACTGAATCAGAATTCGACCATTTTGACTCGGAGTTTTTCAACAACATCGGGCGATTTTAAGACTCTCAAACCTCATTTATCATCATCCGCATCACTGCGTTTTCATTTGCTCGCATAAGGCCATCAGTTCGTTGGCGACTTTGGTTTTGCCTTCGATTGAAATGATCCTGTGTCCCTCATCTACCAGCATCACCAACTTTGCTTGCTGATCAAATTGCTCCAGAGCTTCAAACATTTTTTTGATTGAGCAGGCAACGTGCCAGGGTTCAGGTCTTTCGCGCCGTGGATAAGAAGGACTGGTCCGTTAATATCCGGTGCTTTAAAAAGCGGGCTTAGCTCGATGTAGTTATCTTGCGCCTCCCAAAAAGAGCGTTTTTCATTTTGATACCCGAGGGGCGTGAGCGGGGCGATTTTAAGCCGCTGAGCTAATGTCTGCTCTCGGCGTCTGAGCGGACATCAGCTCTTCAATTGATTTCGCTAAGCACTTTTCGCGCCGCATCTATGGTCGCTTCCAATCTGAGCGAACCTTTTTGACCGACGCGATTTCGAAACTGAGAAACCGATAGAACTTCGGCTTCCAATGGTTGGGGGTCGCTCGCATCGCGCTCAAGCTCAAAATCGACGACTAGACGGTCGTCAATCAAAACCGAATAATAATCGGCGTTCTGGCTCGGTATTGATGCGAGGACGTGGAACAAGGTCCCCTCAATTGAAACCTTTTTGATAGCTGCCACTACCCTCGCGTCCGCGCTATTGCTGTTCGGGTTCAATCGAGACTTATTCGCTAGCTCTTGAAGCTTATGATTTTTAGCGCCGTATTTCATTGGACGTTGTGTAGCAGTGCTTGTCGCTAATGTCTGCTTGCTGCGTAAAGCGGTTCGCGGTGAACAAGCTGCATGACCCCGTTTTCATTTGCGGCAAATACTTCACCCAATGGACTTCCCACGTAAAAAATCCCCAGATTATTAGAAGAAGCGAGTGTCCAGCCCCCATTCTATGTGCCACTTTGAAGTAGGGTTTCTGGAACAGGCGGACGCATGCCGAGCGCCTGATGTGGCCTGATCCGATTGTATTTCCTGAGCCATGTATTGAAGACGGTTTGAGCCTGGTGGAGTGAAATAAACCACTCAGCATTCAGGATTTCACGTCGCAGCGTTCCATTGAAGCGTTCATTGTATCCATTCTCCCACGGGCTACCCGGATAGATGCGCAGCGGCTTGATGCCGACTTTGGTCAGCCAGTCTTCGACGTTTCGAAGAGAAAGCGGAAATCGAACATACATCATCGCAGCGAGTTGGATGATCTCGAACGAGGTTTTGAAATAGCGAAACGGGTTCTTGGTCATAGGTCGAGCTTAGAGCAGGGCGGTTAAAGCTCACTTTCCGCTTACATTTCCTCTGCCGGGGATATTCTCCGCCGCAGATGCAGAAGAAGATATGTTCTGGCACAATCACGCCTTGCGCACTCAAGACGGCGAATTTTTGACCTTTGAGCAGGTTTTTGCGGCAGCTGAAAAAGGCTTCGCAAACCCTGACATCATCACCATGGCCAGCTGGCGCGATGTAAACGTGCTGCACAGGTTTGCATATCGGTTCGCCCAGCACAGAGATGGCATGAAGACACTGAGAGACTGGAGCGACCGCTCCGTCGGCGCAACATTGGCGATGTGGTGGGCGCCGAAATCCGAGCGGATCA
>JABSPZ010000047.1 GCA_013213785.1 Henriciella sp.
TGAGTCAGGTGCGATGAGCCAAAAATCCTCCTTAAGCATAACAACCAAAGTGTCTCACGGTCGCTGAACCGCTACAGTGCTCGCGTGTTCGTAACTGACCTATCATCCAGAACATCAGTTGGGTCTTTTCTTCAAAAGTAGGCGTTTCGTTTTGGGAGAAAACACGTCCAATCTCTGGAAACTCAACTAATCGCGAAACTAATGCTAGGTCGAGATTTGTTTGGGTTTGCCGCGCTTCAGAACGCATAGTGTCAGCACCTTGTTTAACTTGTAATGCGATAAAAATCAGCGTGCACGTGATTACTACTAAGCCAATGAGCTCAGCAATTTGAACGAGTTGTTCGAGCATAATTGTCTCCAGAATCGAACACAGGATGTGTTTAAGTCCACAGGCTAGTACGCTTAGTGGATTTGTCGAACGGTCAAATCTTCATCGGTCCCCTGCGGTTCAAAAGGTGACCTTACTGATTGGACAATGTGATCGATCAGCATGTCGTCTGGTTTGAATCACGCCATATTAGGGTTTTGTGGAACGAAAGGGTGCTCTTCATCTACTGGTGACCAAGCAACGGCTGAATCTGACCAAAAACTCGAACTAATCTCGATCCAGCTACTATCAAAAATGCAACCCGCCTTGATGATCCGTAGTGCCGGGTTTTCTTCGATAAAACTGACAAGCGGCGAGCCGCAATTATCACAGAATCCCCTTGTCACGTGACTGCCGTCAGTTCCGGTGACGGTGTAGGTTTTTAACTTACCTTCGAGATCAAACGCTGTGGTGGGTACCAGCACAATGGTCGCTTTTCCGCTACCGGTCGATTTCTGACAGTCTGTGCAGTGACAATGATGCGCTGAAATTACTTTTGACCTATCAAAACTATATCTTACTTTCCCGCAAAGGCAGCCTCCGAATACTCGGTCACTCATTTCTCCCTCCCAAGTTACTGCAGTGACTTGATCAACGTCAGTAGGCAGTGATCGTCTAAGGCGCAAACTGATAAATTTACGTCACAGACACTCCGCGTATGTGTTGATCTATTGGATGATTTGATCTGCGCTAAGTTCAGAATGTTTCATCCTAATCCATACGTGTGGTAAGACTTGCTTTCGAGTGGGACGACAATCTCGTAAGACAATTCAGCCGCCACGTTGCGCAACGCGACTTCAGCTGCGCTTAGTGCTGCATCAATTTCGGCAATCGCTTCATTACATGCTTCCATTCGTTCATATTGTAAGCAGTTTATTGCGCGCAGCATATCTGCCGCATAAGAAATTTCTTCAGCGCCAATATTGCTTTTATCCACCTTGGATCTCCTCGAAAGCCGAAGTTCAAATCGTTGGTGAGACTGCCCCCAAAGCGACCTCAAGGTCGCCTCTGCCAGCTTCTCCGTGGCGAAATATGCACGGGTGCTTTCCTATAGCAACAAAGAACACCTATTTGGTGTTAAAGTGTTGTTGCCTGATTTATCTTTGCGCTTATCGCTCTTCTATTTTGAGCCGTTCAATTAGGGCAACCAAATTGGCAGGTGTGGGCTCAGAAAGAACCGCTACGTATTGTTCCCTCAGAGCTTTTGATGCGTCATCCAAAACAACTTTTTCGTCCATCGCATCGTTTCTCGATTGGTCGATGAAGCTCTCTTTTTTGTTTAGTTTTGACACCAAAGAACAACCTCCCAACGTTAACTACTTTACACTAAATGGATTGAGTCGCAATGGAAATCTCATGGGTCTTTGCCGTGAGAATTGATGTATCCCAGAGCCGAGTGGCGTCTGCCGGGATTGTACCAGCCCTCGATAAACTCGAAGACGGCCATTTTTGCTTC
>JABSPZ010000048.1 GCA_013213785.1 Henriciella sp.
GATTCTGCGGGAGGTGCGGCGTGACTCCCGAACACGCACCTATTTCCGGCGGCAAGCCGGGCCTGAACCCCGCCGCGCTCAGTGTTGAGGACGCCGCGAAGGTGCTGTCCCGCATGGGCGGCAAGCCCGTCACCGCGAACATGCTCGAGGCGGACATCGACGCGGGCGCGCCGACGAACGCGGACGGAAGCATCAACCTCGTGCACTACACGGCGTGGCTGGTTCGTGAGATGAGCGCAGGGGGTGGGCGTGCCGATTGACCCGCGGCAACTCCGTCCCGGCGAGCTGTGCCGGCTGCTGAACTCCACGCCTTGACCTTTCCCCCTGAACCCATACCGGCCCGTATCTTCGGATCGGCCGTTATTCAGGAGGATCGGACATGGCCAGGAAGCGTCATTCGGCTGAGGAGATCGTCAACAAGCTTCGTCAGGCGGAGGTGGAGCTGTCGAAGGGCAGCTCGATCGCTTCAGTGTGCAAGCTGTTGGGCGTGACGGAGCAGACGTACTACCGGTGGCGGAAGGAGTACGGCGGACTGAAGGCCGACCAGGCAAAGAAGCTGAAGGAACTGGAGAAAGAGAATGCCCGGCTGAAGCGGCTGCTGGCCGACGCGGAGCTCGACAAGGCGATCCTGAAGGAGGCCGCGTCGGGAAACTACTGAGCCCGAGCAAGCGGCGACGCGCGGTCGATCACGTCCAAAGGAGGCTGGGAGTCTCCCAGCGTCGGGCGTGCCGTGTGCTCGGGCAGAACCGTGCGGTGCAGCGTCACACGCCGATCACGCGTGACGATGAGGACGCATTGACGAGGCGGATCGTCGAGCTGGCGGCGGTCTACGGACGGTACGGGACACCGCGGATCACGGCGTTGCTGAAGCGTGAGGGGTGGACGGTGAACCACAAGCGTGTCGAGCGGATCTGGCGACAGGAAGGCTTGAAAGTGCCGAGAAGACAGCCGAAACGCGGTCGTCTCTGGCTCAACGACGGGAGCTGCGTGCGGCTGCGCCCGGAGCACCGCGATCACGTCTGGGCGTACGACTTCGTGCAGACGCGAACGACGGACGGTCGGCCGCTGCGGATGCTGGTGGTTGTCGATGAGTACACGCGTGAGTGCCTGGCGATCGATGTCGCGAGGACGCTCAGGAGCGACGACGTGCTCGAGCGTCTGGCGTGGCTCATGGCGACGCGTGGTGTACCGGGGCACCTCCGCAGCGACAACGGTCCAGAATTCACCGCAACGGCCGTGCGAAACTGGCTCGGAAGGGTGGGCGTGAAGACGCTCTTCATCGAGCCGGGCTCCCCGTGGGAGAACGGGTATGTCGAGAGTCTCAACGGCAAGCTGCGGGACGAACTGCTCGACCGCGAGGTGTTCGAGACGCTGCTGGAGGCTCGGGTGCTGATCGAGCGGTGGCGGGAGCACTACAACACGGTGCGGCCGCACTCGAGCCTGGGGTACCGGCCTCCGGCACCGGAAACAATCGCTGCTGGCCCGCCCTCCGCTCCGCTCCGGGCGGCCCAGCAGCGGCCTGCAACCGTCGAATCACTCACATAGACTGTGGACTGCTTACCGGGGAAAGGTCACGGGGGCGCGCGTTCGCTGGTGTGGCACGAGACGCTGGCGGGCGAGAAGGCATACGAGCGGACGGGCGACTGGCTCCCGGACAGGACGCTGGAGGACTTCCGGAACTACCTCGTCGGCATCTAGGGCCCGCTGACGACGCCGACGGGTGGCGGGTTCCGGTCGCTGAACGTGGCGCTGCGTGAGGTGCTGGACCTGTACGTGTGCCTGCGTCCGGTGCGGTACTTCGCGGGCGTGC
>JABSPZ010000049.1 GCA_013213785.1 Henriciella sp.
TCGTCGATGAATTCCTGTACCTCGCGAGACCGCTCTCCGATAAGAGCGATTACGACACGGTCTGCATTCATCCCGCCTGCGAGGGTTCCGAGCAGGGTGGATTTGCCAACTCCCGACCCGGCAAACAATCCAATCCGTTGGCCCGCGCAAATCGGGAGAAGTGTGTCCGTGACATTGAGGCCTGTCTGCAGACGCTTTCCGAGTGGCTTACGAACTGAAGGAGACAAAGCTTCTGTTTGGAGCGGCATTGGAGAGCTGCGGTGATGTCCCGGCGCCTCAATTCGGCGGGCTTGCACCTCGCCGCGATAATTGACGAGCGCGCCGAGCCAATGATCTCCAACCTCGACCTGGTCTTGTTCGGTCACGAACGCACGGTCCCCAATCCGGATCGCGTCGGTTGAGCTGTACATTAGAATTTTGACCCGATCGCCGGTAACGGTGATGACCTCTCCGATCAAATCAGAGCCTGGCTTCTCTAGCGTGACCGCATCGCCAATTCCTGCAGCATGGCTGATCCCAGACACTTCGATCATGCCAGGCAGAATCTCTGTCACAGCGCCCCAAAGGCGGCCGGGGGAGGGAAGGGGTCTTGGCATGCTAAAAGTTAATTAAACCCAGGGTATCTGTTAATCCTTTCTTCAACTTATAGTCGCAAATTTTGCGGAAACGTTAACCTTAAGGGATTTTTCGATGCTTTCCGACATGTCTCTGTTCCAAATCTACGGGGCAATGGCGCGCCACGCTGCGGAATCGCAGCAGACGAGCGCTGAAAACCTCTCGCGTGCGAACGAGCCAGGTTACAAAGCGGTTGAGCTTGAATCCTTTGCGGACTTCATGAAACGCAATGGACCAGACATCGAGAAAATCGATTTCAACCAGTCGTTTCAACAGAGCCTGAACCTCGATCACGCGTCGCCGAACGGCAACACGGTGAGTGTCGAGGAGCAGGTGTTCAGATCTGCGGAAGCGGTCGGCAAACACAATATGGCGATGACGGTCTATTCCAAATCCTTGGACATGATGTGGCTCGCTCTCGGACGGAGATCGTAGGGGACTAGGATATGAACCCATTTGAATTCTCGATGATGCAAGCCGTCTCAGGAATGCGGCAAAACTCACAGCGGATTACCGTGAGCGCTGAGAACGTCTCTAATGTCGATACACCCGGCTATCAGCGCAAAATCTTGCTGACAGAGCCGCGCGGGACGAACGAGATTTCGTTCGGGGCGCTGCGTACATCGCTCGATCAAACACCAGGCGAGCAAGAGTATAGCCCGGCGCATCCGATGGCAGATGATCAAGGCTATATCACGCTCTCAAATGTCTCTCTGGTGACGGAAATGGCGGATATGCGCGAAGCCAACCGGACCTATGAAGCCAACCTAAATTCCTTCCAGCAAGCGCGGAGCATGTACACCTCGCTGCTGGATGTACTGCGCCGATAAGGAGGCCTGAATGAGCAATTTCGGTTTCGGGGCGTATAACACGCTCAATCCTGCAAAAATCACCACGCCCACCGCGACGCCGGCAAAGCCAGCGGCCGAGGACAATGCTGTTGCAAAGGGCGCATCTGAATTCAAAGCCGCCGTGCAGAAAGCCGAGCAAGCCGCGATCGATACCGCCGTCTCCGGCGCTGATCCGCATGCCATGGTTGAGGCCTTGGCGAATGCCGAAATGGTGCTCGAGACAGCTGTGACGGTCCGCGACAAAGTGGTCGAGGCCTATCAGGAA
>JABSPZ010000050.1 GCA_013213785.1 Henriciella sp.
TTTGTCTAAACCTATCGACAAGGCTGCTCTTTATGGAGTCTTAGCGCGTTTTTCTAAGCTGCGAACGGTCTGAGAAGGAAAAAGAAGGCATATAACCTTCCTCTGGCGTGGTCATAATCAGGGCACCTAAGTCTCCGGGCTAATGTCTTGTGTGGATGGCTCCTGCGATGCAAGGGCTTTTCGAAGTTTCGGCGAGCGTGGTCAGGTACAGTCTTGTGTCCGGCCTGTTGCTGAGGCGATCTTGCCTCTGGCCTTGATGGTTTCCGCGGATCTGGTCCCATTCTGCTTTGCGGACATTTGACGTCCTCGACATTAGGCGGGTTTTCCTGATCCCCGGTCTGACCCGGATTGCCATCATTTCTCATCGTCCTTGCAAACTTGTTTGTCCTTCTCTCCTAAGCCGCAACAGGGGCTCGGTAGGGTTCACCGCGTGTCAGCACGGCCCAAATGATCCGCGCCACCTTGTTGGCCATTGCCACGGTGGCAAGACGAACAGGCTTGCGCTCCAAGAGAGAGATAAGCCAGGGATCAACTCGGTCCGGACGTGCGCGAGCAGCACGGACCCGCGATGTCATGCCAGCAACCAGCAAGGCGCGGAGATACCGGTCTCCCATTTTGGAGATGCGTCCCAATCTTTCTTTACCGCCGCTTGATCGGTTGAGCGGTGTCAGGCCGAGCCAGGCGGCAAACTCACGCCCCGACTTAAACTGATGGGGTGACCCAACGGTCGCAACGATCGCTGATGCGGTGACCGGTCCGATGCCCGGAATGGTCTCCAGCAGTTTCACGCGTTTGTCGGTGCGCGACGCAGCGAAGATCTCTGCCTCCAGGTCTTTGATCCGTACATGCAGAAGCAAGAGTTGCTCGCACAATGTCAGGATGACCGTTTGCGCGGCAGGCGGCAGTTCTGGACCATTGCCAGCCTGAAGGTCTATCGCAAAATCCCGGATATGGTTCAGCCCTTTGCGAACAACATACCCGAACTCGCCGATCAAGCCACGGATCATGTTCGAAAGCTGAGTGCGTTGCCCGATCAGCAGCTGACGTGCACGATGCTGGCTTAGCAGAGCCTGCTGGTCCGGAGACTTGATTGCCACGAACCGCATGGTTGGACGGGTGACCGCCTCGCATATCGCTTCAGCGTCAGCCGCGTCCGTCTTTCCGCGTTTGACATAGGGCTTCACATAAGCTGGCGGCATGAGCTTCACCTGATGGCCGAGCTTGCTGATCTCACGTGCCCAATGATGGCTTGTGCCGCACGCCTCCATGCCGATCAGACACGGCTCTAGCTTTGCCAGGAAGGGCAAGACCTGGTGACGGCGAAGCGATCGATTGAAAGCAACGCCTCCGTCTTCGGTCACGCCATGAACTTGAAAAATCGTCTTGGCCAGATCGATACCGATTGTGGTAACATGCATGTGGATGGCTCCTCTTAGTTGCAGCACTCTGATGGTGACTGCGTATTATGGCGCATTGCGACGCCGGGAGCAGGAGCCATCCACTCCATCTGCTTTTGATGCTGTGGACGGCGTGCCCCACCCAGCTCCGCGGAGCTGGTAATGTGAAGGTATCCACACCGCCAACATTA
>JABSPZ010000005.1 GCA_013213785.1 Henriciella sp.
TTGAGTCAGGTGCGATGAGCCAAAAATCCTCCTTAAGCATAACAACCAAAGTGTCTCACGGTCGCTGAACCGCTACAGGATGGGTTGCGATTCCCGAACTCCATTGTATACTTCACTTGATCGATGGGGATCGACACCCGCCTGAACAGCTCTCAATCGGCACACTCATGCGATCAGCCATCCATTTTTACCTATTAGAGATGCTTGATCTGAAGTCTTGTGCCTCACTCCGCCAGAATGGAAGCCATGGATAAGTTCACAGAACATTCTCTCTCCGACGCGGAAAATAAGCTCGGCTATTGCCTTCCAGGTTTTCTCAGGGAGCTGTATCTGACATACGGCAACTCAGCCGATTTTCCGTTGCTGGATCCGGCGCATTTGGTAGCGCTAAACCCAGACACTGATTTTCCTGGAATCTACGCCCTCTATCCAGATTTAAAGAACACGCCTTCCAAAGATCGGAAATTGGTCACCTCACTCAAGCGAGACGAGATTTCCGGCCTCATGGGGGTTATCCATGAAGGTTGCGGCCACTACACATGTGTTGCGACTTCAGGAATACACCAAGGCAAAATGTATGACGCTGAAGATCTATCAGTCCTGAGTGGATACAAAGTTCGACCAGACGGCATGATAGAGGCCCATTATGGCGAGTCTGAGTTGTCACTGAAGTCTTATCTTCGACGATGGTTAGTATCCGATACGGCTATTCGGAACTAAACAGTGGTTTTCATTGTCTGATTGGGTCCGCTTGCGGAGCTAGTGCATTTGCCCATAAATCTGATCCAGTATTTCGTCCACCTCTCGTAAGTCATAGGCGGCCCGGGGACCGAGTTTTTGGTACTCTGAACGAAGCCGTTTGAGGTGAAATAAGGCTTGTGGGATGCAGCGACCGCGCTCGCGTACCAGTTCATCCAGTATGATCAAGGTCGTTCCCAACGCATAATTAGCGTTTTCCTCGATCCAAGGGTCTACCTCAGGAATGAATGAGAGCGCCAAGTCGAGATTCGTATCGTCAATCATGTCGACCAGCTTTTCCATCGTGTATTCATGCTCCCATTCGCCCTCAGCGACATAGTATTCTTTTAGTCGAGATTTCATTGGGTGATCGTTGGGTTGATTGACCAATCTTTGAATTGTCGAGTTCGAAGCGATCCTTACCAGTTCGTCGAATAGTGTTTGTGGATCTATGAGCCTTGGATCAATCCCAACTGTGTTGTCATAATTCCAGTTATAAGGCTTCCCTGGGAGCTCGAACATCCGCCCATACGGAGATTTTTCCAAGCCAGGAAGCTCGCGTAGTTTGTGAAGATCGCGAGAGGTCCAAAAGGTCAACTCCAGAGGAGAAGCGGCGTTCAGCGCCAAAAAAACCACCCGACTATCGCTAAACGATATGAAGACGCTTTTTGCCTGAGCTCCAGATCCTCGTTTTTTCGAGAAATCGGGATGTTGGGAGAACCGCCTGAACAAAAAATCAAATAGTGGCTCAGTTTGCATCTGTGAGGCCTCAACAAGTTCACTCTAAACTATTGAGCCCGTCACTCCAATGAATGTGCGGGTTTGTCCATTTTAAATTAGGGATATGCATGAACGAAACGTCTCGCCAATTCTGGGGTCACCCTCACCCCCCCATTCGACTGCAACTTAAAGTCCCCGCCGCAGATCGCTTTGCGGTACTCGAATAATTATTTTCGGACATAACTATGCCCCCGCGCCATCGGCACGGGGGTTTAATTCGGTCATTCAAGCCTATGGCTTAAACGAGGCCCTCACGCTGGGCGCGCTTCCGAGCAAGTTTGCGAGCGCGGCGCACAGCTTCTGCCTTTTGACGTGCCTTCTTCTCAGATGGCTTCTCAAAATAAGTGCGAGATTTCATTTCACGGAACAGACCTTCGCGCTGCATCTTCTTCTTAAGGGCGCGTAGGGCTTGTTCGACATTGTTGTCGCGAACGGTAATCTGAATAATGGTCAACTCTCCATAAAGGGTCGGGGCAGCAGGGCTGCAGATGTGCGGTTGTGGCCTATAGGGCCGTGATCAAGCCGCGCCTATAACATGTGGATATCGCCTTGCCTATCCCCGGAGTCAGATATGTCGACACCTTCACAAATCCTGCGTGATCGCTGGCTTGAAGCGCTCTTGCCGCGCGTTGGCGAAACGGGTTGGACCATGGTGGCGGCCAAGCAAGCGGCACGGGAGATCGAGCTCACGGCTGGCGAGCAAGCATTGGCTGCGCCAAATGGTGTTTCCGATCTGATTGATCGCTTTATCGACCGCGCCGTCGATGAGGCGCTGGTCAACTTATCCTCAGAAACGCTCGCAACATTGCGGACCCATGAACGCGTTTCAGCAGGGCTCAAAGCTTGGTTGGATGCGCTCGAGCCACATCGAGATGCCGTCCGCAAAGCTGCAGGACACGGTTTGTTGCCTTGGGGCGCAGGCGCAGCTGCGAAACGCGTTTGGTCAATTGCCGATGCGATTTGGGAAGCGGCAGGTGACATGGCGACGGATTATAATCGCCAGACCAAGCGCGCTCTCCTGAGTGCTGTTATTCCGAGGGTCGTCTTGTACTGGCTCGAACAGCCGGACCCTGAACGGGTTCAGCGCTTCATAGAAATGCGTCTTCAGGAGGCTATGAAACTTGGCCAGGCTGGCGGTAAGATCTTGGGTCCTGTTTTGGACTTTGCCGAACGCGTACGAAGCCGCCGCGAAGCGCGCGATCTGTAGCTGCGATTACAATTCTCCGCCCAGCAGTTGCAAAAGGATCAAACAGAGGTCTACAAGAATAGACCGTGCAACTTGGGGGTTTGGGAGAGAGTATGCCGCGGCCGGCCGGTGTTCGTAATCACGATTTTGAAGCCAAGAAGACTGCGCTCCTAGACGCATTGTCGGAATTCGCGTTGAACGATGATCTTCGTCGTCCATCTCTGCGACAGTTTGCGATTGCGGCGAAAGCGTCAGAGCCAACCCTGCGCCATTATTTCAAAGACCGACAAGGATTGGTGATTGCGATCCTGCAGCACATTCATTTGCGAGCGATCCCGCTCTGGGATGTGATTGCGACCGGGGCTACTGACACAGCGACCGCGGTTCAAGAGTATTTTCGCGTAACCGAAGCCGGACTCACGCATGGCGGGTTCGCCCGCGCGCATGCGTTTGGAATCATTGAAGGGATGGCGGATGAAAAGGTGGGCCAGGCCTATCTCGAATTTCTGCTTGATCCCGCGTTGAAAGCGGTCGCCGACAAGATGGATGCGACGCCCGGAAAGCCCGAAACGGAAAACGAGCGCCGCGCCTCCGCCTTTATGATGCTGTCCCCGATCTTGGTGATGACACTGCATCAGCAATTGCTCGGTGGGAAAGAGGCGTCGCCTGTCGACTCACAAGGCTTCTTGAAACTGATGCAGGGCTGGCTCGCCTCAGGCCTCAGCCAGTAGATCGCGCAACGCGTCCAGATCAGATTGCGGCGTCGCCCAACTACAAACAAAACGGTAGGATCCGCCCGGCCACGGATAGCATTTCACACCGGCTTGCTGAACCTTTGCTTCGATCGCTGGCGGCAGCACCGCAAAGACTTCATTCCCATCTGTTGGATACGCCAGTGATACGCCGGGCTGCGCGCAGAGAAGATTGGCGAGCGTCTTAGCGGAGCTGTTGGCTTGTTTGGCGAGCTCCAACCAAAGGCCGCCATCAAGCATTGCTGTCGCTTGCGCCGCTAGGAAACGCATCTTTGGCGGCATATGCCCTGATCGTTTGGCGCGCGCCTTTAGGGCGTCGAATTGCTGGCGCATCTGGCCAAACAGAATGATGATTTCGCATCCAATTGCGCCGGTCTTCGTGAGACCAAATGTCAGAACATCTACCCCAGCTTTCCAACTCATTTCCGCAGGCGTTGCACCCGTATGGGCAAGTGCGTTCGCCAATCGCGCACCATCAAGATGCACGTTTAAGCCCTCTGCCTTCGCCAAAGCGGCATAGTGCGTGATCGTATCGACCGAATAGGCCGTGCCGCATTCGGTGAGATTGGTCAGAGAAAGCGTCTCGAGCGGTGTTTCATGTACGAAGCTTGGATTGTTCTGAGCGAGCGCATCTCGAAGGGCGGTTTCATCGATTTGTGCTCCGTGCCCGGGTAGGAGGCGAAGCTTTGCGCCGCCACTAAAGAATTCAGGCGCGCCGCGCTCATCGCGCTCAATATGAGCCTCTTCATGGCACGCGATCGCGCCAATCGATGAGCACATAATAGACAAAGCGAGCGCATTCGACGCTGTTCCACTGGCGCAGATCCAGAAATCAAAATCATTTGTCTCAAAAGTATCCGCCAGCAGGTTGCGCACGCGGGCCGTCACGTCGTCGGCACCATAGCTCGAGGCGCTGCCTGTATTCACTGCAGCGATCGCTTCAATGACGCTAGGATGAGCCGGCGCGGTCGTGTCAGACGCAAAATCCATGACTTAAAGCATGACGTCCGGAGTTTGCCACATCAAGTGTTGCCCGCCATCGCTCGCAATCAACTGTCCTGTGATGCTGTCAGCCTCAATGAGGTAGCGCAGTGTTTTGACGATCTCACCCGGGTTTGAGCCTTTCTGGGTGAGGGTCGCCTGTGCCTCAGCCGCAAACTCGCCGGGCGCCTGGTGGACATTTTCAAGCGTCGGTCCCGGGCCAATCCCATTGACGCGAATGTTTGGCGCGAAGGACTGCGCTATTGTCCGCGTCGCGGTCCAGAGCGCTGATTTAGAGAGTGTATAGGTAAAGAAGAGCGGGTTGAGCTTCAGCACCCGCATATCAATCATATTGACGATTAAGCCCGCCTCATCCTCTGGAAGCGCCCGCGCGAAATGCTGCGCGAGCAAAACCGGTGCGCGAAAGTTTGGGCCCATATGGAAATCCCAATTGTCGCGCGTGTGCTCGATTGCTGTGTCGTCTTCAAAGGTCGACGCAGAATTGACCAGTAGCGTAAGCGGACCCCCAAGGGCTTCCTGCGCCGCGCGCTCAAGCGTTGCTGTTTGTTCTTCGTTTGCGAGATCGGCCTGGACCAGTTCTGCGCGTCCGCCCGCGGCTCTAATTGCAGCAGCTGTGGCCTCGGCGCCGGTCTTAGATCCGCGATAATGGACCGCAACGGACCAATCATCTTCGCCGAGTGCTTCCGCCATGGCTTTGCCAAGCCGAGCGCCCGCCCCGGTGACCAGGGCGCGCTTTGGTCCTTCAGAAACACGAATAGCCATAAGTGTCCTCTCCGCTCAAATAGCGCCGGACATTAGCAATAAGCCGGATTAATGATGTGGCGCTCTCGCGTCGCTTTTAGTCGAGGCGACGAAAATCGATAAGATTCAAGATTGCGAATACTGCGACAGTTGCGAGAATGGCCCAGACAGATGCGTGGATCATGATGACAGCCCTTTGAAAATCTGGCGTCGTGTTAAACGGTCTTTGCTGATTTGGCGAGCCCTATTTGCCAGAACAAAA
This sequence comes from Henriciella sp., assembly GCA_013213785.1. Lineage (GTDB taxonomy): Bacteria > Pseudomonadota > Alphaproteobacteria > Caulobacterales > Hyphomonadaceae > Henriciella. The sequence goes on from JABSPZ010000005.1 coordinate 5,462, forward strand.
GGAAGCACCCTTTGATTGATCTTCGCAAGCACCTTTTTCGGACTTGGTTTCGGCTATCCCGTCCGATGACTTTGGGGGTCCGAGCCGCGGTAAAAAATGAAGCTGGCGAGGTTCTTCTTGTCCGCCACACCTATGTCAAAGGTCTTTACTTTCCGGGTGGCGGCGTCGAGCGCGGCGAAACGGTTGTGACCTCGCTCGGCCGAGAACTTGAGGAAGAGGCGGGCGTTCGTCTCACTGGAGCGCCAAGCTGGGTCGGAATTTTCTCAAACCACCGCGTCATGAAAAATGACCATGTCTGCTTCTACACGGTCGAGGCTTCAGATTGGGAGAGCACTGGGATCAATCCGATCGGGCGGGAAATTTCTGAAATCATCTGGTGTGATCCGAACAGTCCGCCGGATGATGTCACGCCGGGTACGCTTCGGCGCCTCCGCGAAATGGTGAATGGTGGTGCCCCCGAAGTCTATTGGTAACGGCTAGCTCTCTGCGAACGCGAAGACGGCAGGTAAGGCCATGAATGCCAGAGCGGCCAGTATTAAGAGTATCGGAGCGAATCGTTGCCAGATCTGTTTCATGGATCTGGTTAGACCCGCCAAACAGGGCGTGATTGCGGATCAGATCGCGGCACAATTTTGACGGGAAATTTAAGTGCGCTTTAACGCCTTTGTGAAAGAAAGTCTCAGCGGAGCAGACTTCCTAGATCTGAGCCGCCAAAAGCAGGAAAACGGCGCATCGTCCCACTCCCCCTGATGCTGCTGACACGGAATGAAACGGCCGCGCTATGATTTAGCGTGGCCGTTTTACGTCTGCGAGGATCGCGCCGAGATAGAGCCCAAGCGTATAGACAGACAGCGCCGCTGCGACCCAAACCAGTACGGTCCCTGCATGCATAATTAGCGCACTGCTAAACGGCGCGGCGAGCAAGAGTGCTGCGATCCCCACCATTTCAAGCGCCGTTTTCCACTTCGCGAGTTGGGAGACGGGCATCTCAATATTCGGGAATAGGCGCAGAATCGTAGCGATTGTGTCGCGCAGGATAATAACAGCCGTGGGGATAAGAAGGATCCACTGGCCGCCAGCCAGCAGAGTCAGTGCGACCAAAGCCAGCCCGACCAAAAGCTTGTCGGCGACCGGGTCGAGGAATGCCCCGAATTTACTAACTGCATCAAAGCGCCGTGCCGCCCAGCCATCTACAAAGTCCGTCAGTGCGACCAGGATAAATGCCAAGACCGGTAAGAATGATCCAGCGGGCAGTTTTAGAATGAGCCACGCAACACCTCCCGCAAGAAGGCAGCGAGCAATCGTGAGCGTGTTGGGCAGCCACTTGAGAGACATTCGGAGTTCCTTGTTCCGGCAGGGATAGAGTGTGCCGTTGCCATGGTCTAGGCGGTGTCTGCGAGAGATAATCAAGCCAACTCAATGCGGAGAAAATTATAGTTTAGGTTGAATTTGCTCCAAAATTGCGCGGACAGTTTGGAGTGACCTTCATCATATTCAGCTAGGCCTGCGGCATGGCTGGGTTCATGAAGTCTACGCTCAAACTTGCAGATCGCATCGCGCGGGTTGAAAGCGATGCGACGGCGACGAAGCGATCGCGAATCCGTGCGCTTGTCATCTGGACCTTTTTAGCGGTCCCAATCGGCATCACTGTGATCCTGTTTTCGCAAGGTTTTGATTTAACCTCTCCATCGACAATTTTTGTGTCGGTCGGCGGGAGCGGCATGTTCTTCGCCATTCTACGTCTTCGTCAAACCCAGAACCTAGAAACTGCGAGTACGATCTTTATTGTTAGCGCGGTGATCGGGCTCGGCGGCAATGCGTGGGTTGATCCTGGCGCCAGCCTTGTCTCGCTGATCTTCTTGGCTGCAACGCCGGTTTATTTCGGGCTGATCGTTCGTTGGCAAAAGTGCTTGATTTATACATCCAGCCTGTTGGCTTTCTATCTGCTCTTGGCTTTGTGGGCTTCATTGGGACCGCTTGCTGAGGCTTCCACCGTCTTGAATATTATTGCGTGCGGGTTGGCCGCGCTCGGCGTAGGCCTGTCGACCACGGCCTACGCAAACACAACTGAACGGGCGGCGCGAAAAGTCCGGCTTCAGGCAGAAGAAATTTCCGCGATTGCCTATAGCGACCCCCTAACCGGGATCGCGAACAGACGCGCGTTCAAAGATGCTATTCAACAGGTTGAAGACCTGAGGAAAATATTTGCGCTCGCCGTCATCGACTTAGACGCGTTCAAGCCGATCAATGATACGTACGGTCACGAAGTTGGCGACGAGGTCCTTTTAGAACTCGCCGCGCGCCTATCCTCCATCGCGCTCAGCCAGTCCAAAGTTTATCGTCTTGGCGGGGATGAGTTTGTATTCATTGCGGATGAAGATTTCGAAGATTGTGATGAGTTGGGATCTTCTATCTGCCGAGCCTGCCAGAGCGTTTTCCAAACGCAGGCGGGCCCGCTATCGGTCGATATCTCTGTTGGTGTTGCCGCGCTTAGTGAAGATAGCCCAAGCCTGATCCAAACATTCCGAGAAGCTGACCTTGCCCTGTACGAAGCCAAACGCTCAAAGGGGACCGGTTGGACGAATTATTGCCACGGCCTCGGCGCGATCACGGATCGCAATAATAAGCTTACTGAATTGCTGAAACGCGACCTCGATCAGCATCAATTGGACGTTGATTTCCAGCCACAATACGACATTCACACCAATCAAATCATTGGCTTTGAAGCGCTGGCGCGATGGACGGTTGATGAATTTGGTCGCGTGTCACCGGGTGAGTTCGTTCCTTTAGCTGAGCGCGCCAACTTGATCACTCAACTAGATCAATCCGTCTTCAAGAAAGCGATCTCACTGGCCGAGACCTGGCTGAAACCGTCTCAAAAAATCGCCATCAATGTCTCAGGTCGAACCCTGCTGAGTGAGGGCTTTGTCGCCTTTGTCGAAAATGCAATCACGGAATCGTCGCTGCAAAGCTGGCAGGTTCAAGTCGAGATTACGGAGACTGAAATTATCGAGGATGAGGAGGTGGCTGTCTCGATTTGTAGACAGTTGCGGGACCTCGGCTTCTCCATCACGCTCGACGATTTTGGTACCGGGTTCTCGTCGCTGAGTCATCTCTCAATGCTGCCCGTGAATGCGCTGAAGATCGATCGCTCTTTTGTGCAGCATTGCGACGGCGATTCGAATTTGAAGATCCTTAAGTCAATTATTGGGCTGGCGCGCAGTCTTGGCTTGAATGTCGTTGTAGAAGGTGTGGAGCAGGAGTCTCAGCTTGACGTGGTGCGCAATCTCGGCTGCCGTCACGTTCAGGGTTTCTACTTTTCTCGTCCCATATCGCCAGCTGATTGCGCGGCTCTGAATCGTCTCGAAACACCGGCACCCGCAAATGTTCGTCAACTGCGCGGTTCTCGGGCAGGGTAGGACTTAACAACTCAATGTGAACGCATGCGCCTTGATGATGACAAGGTGGCTTCCTAGATTCAGGCTAACACCGATCCTCTTGTGGCGGGGCTGCCAAGATGGGGCCTTGTGAGTGTCGTGTGTCCTGGTCCTGTCTGAAACGGAAGGAGTAGACCATGAATGACCTAGAAAAGCCGACCACCGGCGAGAATGACTTCAGCCGGTTTGTCTATTTCCGAAACATCAATGAGCGCGAGCTCGCTGAGTTGCCAGCTGATGCCCTAAGCGGCGTCGATGATGTTGATGAACTTGTCGTTGTGACCAATGGCGACGGCCAAAAGCTGGCCATCATCGAAGGACTCGAAGCTGCAGAGGCGGCTGCAGAAGCCTACAAACTGCATGCGGTCAGCGTGCACTAGAGCGCCAGACGCTTTTACAAAATAGCTGGGATAACGCGATCAGGTGGGCGATGCCCATCGGCGAAGGTCTTGATGTTGATGATCACCTTCTCGCCCATCTCATTGCGCCCCTCGACCGTGGCTGATCCCATATGTGGGAGCAAAATGACATTGGGCAGACCAACTAGGTCTGGGTTCACGGCGGGTTCCCGTTCGAATACGTCGAGCCCAGCTCCGGCGAGTTTGCCGGTCTTCAACGCTTCTGCGAGCGCAGCTTCGTCAATAACCTCGCCTCGCGCCGTGTTCACGATAAAGGCTTCAGGTTTCATCAGCTCGAGGCGCCGTGAGTTCAGCAAGTGAAATGTTGCCGGCGTATGTGGGCAATTCACAGACACAATGTCCATCCGCGACAACATTTGATCGAGACTATCCCAATAGGTCGCGTCCAGCTCTTCTTCGATGAGGTGCGAGACCTTTTTGCGATTATGGTAGTGGATCTGCAGGCCAAACGCCTTCGCGCGCCGAGCCACAGCCTGACCAATCCTGCCCATGCCGATAATGCCAAGACGTTTGCCTGCGAGTCGGCGTCCCATCATCCAAGTTGGGGCCCAGCCATCAAACTTGCCCGCTTCCATCAATTCGATGCCTTCATGCATGCGGCGCGGAACGGCGAGAATGAGCGCCATGGTGACGTCGGCGGTGTCATCCGTCAGAACCCCAGGCGTATTGGTCACGGTAATGCCGCGCTCATTGGCGGCTTGAACGTCGATATTGTCTACGCCCGCGCCAAACTGGGCGACCATTTTAAATTGCTCGCCTGCTTTGCTAATCACGTGTCCGTTGACTTGATCGGTCACCGTAGACACCAAAACATCTGCGCGGCCGACCGCATCGATTAGCTGGTCTTCCGTGAATGCTTCATCGGAGGCATTCAGCTCGGTATCAAACAGTTCCTTTAGGCGCAGTTCCACAGCGTCCGGTAGACGGCGGGTAACAATGACCTTCAAGCGCGTATCTGACATTCTTCCTCGCTTTCTGCTCCGCGCTTAGCAGAGCAAAAGCACATCGCCAATGCGCTGTTTTACGGTCGATTCACCTCAATCGGTAAAAAAGCAGTCATGACAGCGCTGTTTGCACGTTCTTTGGTTTGCGCCGCCTTCTTTTTTGGAGTGGGCGCGGTGACGGTCGACGCGCGGCAATCGGCAGATACGGTCAAGATCAGCCGGTTCTCCGGCAAGCCTCTGCCGCGCTTTGAGTCGCTGCGTTACTCAGCGGTGCATGGGCGCCAAGGTCCGAACTTGGATCATCAAATCTTATGGCGTTATGAGCGTGAGGGCCTGCCCATGCTCGTCGTTCGCGAAACGCATGGTTGGCGCCGCGTACGCGATCCAGATGGCGACGAAGTTTGGATGCAGGCCCGCATGCTGTCATCCGAACGAACAGCGCTTGTCACTGCAGAGGTTGAGCTGAAGCGCGGACCCGAAGACGCTGCGCGATCTAAAGCGCGTTTGAAACCTGGCGTGATCGCAGAACTCGTCGCCTGCGAAGGCGGTTGGTGCGAGGTTAAGATCGCACGTAATTCTGGCTATCTTCCGGAGTCGGTTCTTTGGGGAACCGAGATTGAGACCGGTAAACTGTAATCCGCGAAGCCTTGCGGCGCAGGCCCCAACCGTTTAAGGGCCGCACCAACCCTGTCTGCTCGAATCGCAGATGTCATATAATCAAAAAAAGCGAGGCCAGTTCTATGAAGGGACCGCACGAATTTCATACCCCGCAACCGTCTTACACTAAGGAAGACCTGCTGAAGTCAGGCGCGGGCGAATTGTTCGGTCCTGGCAATGCGCAGCTGCCAATCCCGCCAATGCTGATGATGGATCGCATCACAGAGATCTCTGAAGATGGCGGCGAGTATGGCAAAGGCCACGTCATAGGTGAGTTTGATATTCATCCAGACCTTTGGTTCTTTGAGTGCCACTTCCCGGGTGACCCGGTCATGCCAGGGTGTCTTGGCCTCGACGCGATGTGGCAGGCTGTCGGTTACTGGCTCGGCTGGTCTGGATCATACGGCAAGGGCCGCGCGCTTGGCGTTGGTGACGTCCGTTTTACGGGCGAGATTACGCCAGACACGAAACTGGTGCGGTACGAAATCGACATGAAACGCGTGCGCCGCGGTAAGCTCATTCTCGGCATCGCGGATGGCCGGGTCTATGCGGATGACCAAAAGATCTACACAGCCAATGATATGCGCGTTGGCCTAGTCGATAAATTAGGCTTGAAAAGCTAAGGCACGTAAACGGTATAGACGACTTCCACTTGGAAATCGAAGGTTCCGAGTGAGAGGTCGTAGCCTGTCAAATTGGCCGCCGCGATCGAGTATTCAGCATCAAAACGAACGGATTGATCGGCAATTGATCCGGGTTGCGCCGCGGTGCGTTGGTTCCCGGTGAAAACGTTTCGGGGCGTTCGCAAATCCCACAATCGAAGACTTGGGGCAAAACCGGCATTTGATCCGCCGGTATGGGGCAGCTGTGCACTCGACCCAAACGCCAGGCCATCATCCCCTGACTGCGTCATCGAAAGCTGTACGCGGGTAATTTGCAGCAGGATGAACTCAGTAAACGTCGTTGGCGTGAAGGCCTGAGCATCAATCGAGAACGGGACATTCGACGCCACGTAAAAACTCGAAGACTGCCGCACGGCATCGACGCGCGCGTCGGAAACATTCTGCAAGCCAAAGGATGTGAACGCATCATCGCCGCTGACAATACCGTCACCATTCGTGTCCGTGCTGAATGTCCCGCGGGTTGTGTTGGTCAGCAAAAACGGCATCCCGCCCGTTGCGCTGGCGAGGCCGTCTTGCGTCGCGACCAGAGATCCCGTCACCACGGTATGGACGTCACTGCTAATCAAATCGACATCGCCAGAACTGGCGGCTGTGCTACCCGTTCCTGAATCGATGACCATGTCAGAGACAACAGGCGCGCCGCTGGCTGAATCTGCCGCCCAGACAATCACCAGGCCGTCTAAACGAAAGTGAGGACGGTCGATTACATCGCCCATCGCCGATCCTGATAACAGGGTCGTCGCTGCAATCGCACTGATTGCAGGGGAAAGTATGCCTAACATCCGCCTCAAGCCTTCAGAGTAGCGGCGCGAGCGCTAAGAACTGATTAAGCACATTGAGTTTTAGGAGTCGGACGCTGTGATTGTGAGCCCATCAAGGGCGCCGCCTGTTGAGATCACTTCTAAAGTCAGCGATTGCGTGATGGGGGCGCCTCGACCACGTGCCGTGCGATCGGTTTGTTCAAATATCCGCCGAGAGCCATCGCCAGGAATACGCGTTACGGCTCGCGCATTCTCTCCTTCTGCAAGGATGCGCACCGAAACCTCATCGGCTTTCAGAGCTGTGCCCGTTTCCAGAACAAACCCCGTATTGCTCGCTACGCTAAACACGATACGATGAACCCCTTCAGCAGAAGTTGCTCCGATCGGCTCAAGCATACCGTTCCCGAAAATCGGGTCGATGGATGTTTCACTCGCGCCGAGCGAGACCGCTGCGCCCTGGCCAACCATTACGCCGTCGACCCAGACCAGCACTTTGCCTGTTTGCGCAAATCGGACTTTTTGGACCGTACCTGCGACAGCAGTCCAACACAGCGACATCAAGATCATCGAGAGCGCAAAGACGCGAAACAAAACCGATTTCCAACCCAGTATGGTTAAGGCGTATTAAGGATATGATTCGCTGTGCATGATCTATGCCGCTCGAAAAACTTGGCAGAATTGACGCGCGGCCTACAGTCTCATTGCTTGACGGCGCAAGCGTGCCCGAATAGCCCTCGAACCATAAGGACAGACAGGCAAGGAGCGCGTGCACATGGCTGAATATGGAGACATGCCAACCGGAAATCTGATGGCGGGCAAGCGCGGCATCATTATGGGTGTTGCGAACAAGAATTCGATCGCCTGGGGCATTGCCCAACAACTCGCTGCGCAAGGTGCTGATATCTGCTTCACCTATCAGGGTGAAAGCCTAGAGCGCCGAGTGCGCCCACTGGTTGAGAGCATCGGCATGGATTTCATGGTGCCCGCAGATGTGACTGATGATGCGAGCATGGATGCCGCCTTTGCCGCCGTGAAAGAGAAGTGGGGAAAGATCGACTTCCTCGTTCATTCGATCGCGTTTGCGGGCAAGGATGAGCTTATGGGCTCGATGGTCGCCAACACGTCTCGCGAAGGCTTTCGGCGCGCCATGGATATTTCGGTCTACAGTTTCATAGATGCGTCCCGCAGAGCCTCTGAATTGATGCCAGATGGCGGCGCGATCATTTGCATGACCTATCTCGGCGCTGAGCGCACGGTCCCAAGCTATAATGTTATGGGCGTCGCAAAAGCGGCGTTGGAAGCCTCAACGCGCTATGCGGCCCGTGATCTTGGAACCCAAGGCATTCGCGTCAATGCGATCTCTGCGGGTGCAATGCGAACGCTGTCTTTGGCCGGTATCCGGGGCGGGAAATCTTTGATGGGGACCGGTAAGGATTGGTCTCTGTTGAAAGAAGACACGCGCATGGAAGGCGTCGCAGGATGCGCGCTCTACCTGCTATCCCCGCTCGGATATTCAATTGCTGGGGAAGTCTTGCACGTCGACGCTGGGTTCCACGCGGTTGGGGTTCCGGAGCTACCTGAAGAGGGTTGATATGGCTGCGAAAGTCTTTGTCTGGGTGGGGCACCCCCGGGAAAACTCACTAAGCCATGGCATGGCGGATGCCTTCATACGCGGCGCTGAGTCGAACGGGGCGGAAGTCCGGCGGATGAATCTGCATGATATGCAGTTCGATCCTGATCTGACTTACGGCTACCATTCGCGGAAAGACCTGGAACCGTGTCTGAATGAGTGGCGCGATAACATCACCTGGTGCGATCATACCTGCTGGGCCTACCCGGTTTGGTGGGGCGGTATGCCTGCCAAGATGAAAGGCGTCATCGACCGGTCTTTCCTGCCTGGTTTCGCGATGGAGTATCACGAGAAAGACCCGTGGTGGGATAAGCTCTTAAAGGGGCGTAGCGGCGACGTGCTGCTGACCTCCGATGCGCCGGCCTGGTTCGATCAACTTCTTTACCGTCGGCCGGCTGCGAATGCAGCAAAGCGGGCGATGATGGAGTTTTCCGGCATCAAGCCTGTTCGGGTCTTACAGGTCGGAACCGTAAAAGACGCCAAAGAGGCCAAGATCAAGACTTGGATCGATAAGGCGTACCGCTTAGGCGCTGACGCAGGTCGGCGCTAGTAGATCGCGCGGGTCTATCCTCCGCACAACATTGGAGCGCTTATGAAGACGTCCCCTGAAACGCATGTCGCTTTGAGCGAAGACTTCCCGCACTATCCAGAAGCTGAGATGCAAGCGCGAGCCACTGAGTTTCATGCTCAGATGCAATCTAGGCGTTCGATCCGAGCGTTTTCGGACCGTGCGGTTCCCGCGGAGATCATCAAGCAGTGCGTCTTAACAGCAGGCACGGCTCCGAGCGGCGCCAATCACCAACCTTGGTATTTTGCCTGCGTGGGGTCGCAGGAAAAAAAGGCCGAGATACGCGAAGCCGCAGAGGCCGAAGAGCGGGAGTTTTACTCTGGCCGCGCCGCGCAGGAATGGATCGACGCGCTCGCGCCAATCGGCACGGATGCGGACAAGCCCTATATGGAAATTGCCCCTTGGTTGATTTGCATTTTTGCACAGCGCCGGGGCGGCGTTCGCGACGGGGAAGACAAAAAGAATTACTACATTCATGAGAGTGTAGGCATTGCGACGGGTATGTTGATCACCGCCTGTCACAATGCAGGGCTCGCCACTCTGGTGCACACACCGAACCCAATGAAGTTCTTGAATGGAATTTGTGGTCGGCCGGAAACCGAAAAACCGTTCCTGATCTTAGTTGCAGGCTATGCCGCAGATGATGCGATGGTGCCGAACCATGCACTGATCAAAAAGCCTTTAGACGAGGTTGCTAGCTTCCTGTAGCAGGCTTTACGGATATTTCCGGTCCTGAGAGGTAAATCCAGAACATCGTCTTGCGGTTTCGGTCTTCCTCAACGCGCTCGGCGCGAAGGTAGACTTGCATGTCTCCAGAAATATCCCGGGGCAGCTTGCCAGTTTTGAGATCAACCGTTTCCTCTGGCGTCGCAATGGCGAAGCGATGGGAATCCCATTCCTCAGCAATCTCTGCTTTCACGGCGATGCTTTCGCCTGCTTCAAATTGTAGGGGTAATGGGTCTTCAATTGTCCCCGAAACACTCACAAAGAGCTGTGTCACGTAGAATCCCGTGTCGGTTCGCGCCACACCGACAGACATATGGGTGACTTTGGGGTCCAGTATATTCTCTCGGTGCCCATCGCTCAGCATCAGTTCCTTGTGGAGATGCTCAACGACCTCACTTCGGGTGGGCAACTCAAACCCGGGAAGCAAAAGGCAAGAAACAGTATTATCGTTTTGATCGGTGCATACGGCAGGTCCGAACTGCGCAACATTCTCGGCCGAGCGGTCTGAAATGAGAGTGCGATCAAAAGCGGCGATCCGCTCATCATGGGAAAGCCCGCCTGGCGATGTGTGAGAGAAAAATTCATTCACCCCCATATCGAGACTATGGAATCGCGCGGCATCTCGCGTTTCATGTCGGATTTTCAAACGTTTCAGACCAGCACGTTCGCGTTCTTCGTTGACCGCGCGTTCAAACTGCCGCTCCGCTTCCACATCGAAACGGTATGTGTCCGGAAGCTGCTCAAAACAGGCCCAGCCATTTTCAACATATGTGACCAAGTCAGCCGAGCGGTCATCAGACGACATATCGCACGCCAAGGCGGGGCTGGCAGCTAAGGCGGATCCCAGAAAGACAAACAAAAAGCGCAACATCAGACACCAGTATAGCCTGAAAAGCGTTAAATCACACCTTCTGATTTCAGGCGGTCCGCGATCGGGGCGAGCATGCGCGCGATAGCTTCATCATTCGGGCGCACCTGGCCATAGGCTGGGAGGCCTTCATCGGCGATGACCAAATCTGCTTCGAACATGGCAGGATAGGTGTGGCGATAGTGCGCCGCTCTCACCGTCCCAAGGTATTGGGCGAGCACACTTTCAACACTCCGTCCGCGATCGAGAACGTCCCGGCGCAGACGCCGAGCGAGCCGAAGGTCATCCGGTGTATCGACATAAATCGACAAGTCGATGAGCGGTTTGAGCTCCGGAACCGAAAGGGCATGTATCCCTTCAAGGATGATAATCGGCGCTGGTTCAATGGTCAGCGTTTCTACAATTCGATCATGCGCATCATAATCATAGATCGGCTGCTCAATCGTGCGTCCCGCCTTCAAGTCCGCCAATTGGCGAGCCATTAAACTGGTCTCTTTGCTGATCGGGTCGTCATAATTGACGCGAGAAATAATTTGAGTTCGCTGCTCTTCCGTATCGGCGGGGCCATAATGGCTCATAGGCCAGTAATAGCCGTCCTCAGCGAACACCACGACGCCAATGCTCTCGCAGAGCGCCTTAAGCGCCTCGGCGACGGTGGATTTTCCGGAACCGGACCCGCCGGTTAGCGCGATGAGATAAGGACTTGAACGGCTCACGACAGATTAGTCGTCAGTCTCTTTCAATGGAACCGCATAGAGTTCCAATCGATGGTCGACCAGTTTGTATCCGTAGGACTTTGCGATCTCTACTTGTAAGCGCTCGATCTCCTCATTGTGGAACTCGATTACTTTGCCTGATTTTACATCGATCAGGTGATCATGGTGCTCGTCTGGAACTTCTTCGTAGCGGGCGCGGCCGTCACCAAAATCGTGGCTTTCGATGATGCCATATTCTTCAAACAGCTTCACGGTCCGATACACGGTCGCTAAAGAGATATTCTTATCGACGGCGTTGGCCCGACTGTGGAGCTCTTCCGCATCCGGGTGATCGTCAGCTAGAGATAGCACGCGTGCAATGACCTTGCGTTGCTCGGTCATGCGGAGGCCTTTTTCGGCGCAGAGTTTTTCCAAACGATCCATGAGCGACCCTGTAACCTGTTACCTAGTTTCCTGTCTAGACACGTGTTTCGACATCAAGATGGCGTCGACGCGCGTTCCTTCAAGGCGTTTATAGTATCCTGGTCGTCGCCCATCCTCTTGGAAACCGATCTTCTGATAGAAAGCGATGGCGCGATGATTGTCAGCGGCAACATCCAACAACCATTTTTCCAGGCCTTCGGAGCGCAGTTCAGTCTCGAGCGCTTGAACCAATGATTGAGCCAGTCCGCGGCGCTGAACTGTGGGAGACGTCGCGAGCGTCAGAATTTCTGCTTCGGGCCGGATATACTGCACCAAGATAAAAGCGGCGAGCTGAGTCTCGCGCAGCACGCCAATCGCTCGCGTGCTGACTTGAGTGAGTAAGCTCTTAAAGGCTGGCGCATCCCAAGCCTCGCCCGATGGAAATGCCTGAGCGTGTAGTCGCGCCAAGTCGTCAGACCGCTCTGCAGTGAGATCCACCAGGCCTGTCACTGTTTCGGTTTGCTCGCTGGAAGTGCGGCATCCGGGCTGCGGGCATAAGTCGGCCGGGCCGGTCTTTGGTCTGGATCCAGTTCAGCGGCAACAGCCGCTGCACGGGCAGCGCTGGGCGCGGCAGCGTGGATTGAATCGTTTGGAAAACACCGTGACAGCGCGTCTTGATCTCCGAACAACAAGTGTGGGCGATCCGACATAAGTTGAACGAGTTCGTCTGCCCGCATCTCATTCGCGATCGCGGTCGCCATTCCGGATCGGAAGGTTTGTGCCCAGAAGGTTATGTCTGGCGGGCGCTTTTGAGCTGCTAGAGCAACGATGGCGGAGCCTTGTTGGCCTGCGGGCTGGGCGGCCTCTAAACTGGTAACGCCGATGCAGGGCGCACCGGTTGCTAAGCTAAGGCCTCGACCAAAAGCCACACCAACGCGGATGCCGGTAAAACTTCCAGGGCCAGTGACGACGGCGTATCTCGAGATGTCGGTGAATGTGTAACCCGCCTCGTCCAAAAGCGACTTTGTCAGTTCTGGCAGCCGCGCATCTTGGCCCCGCACCATCGGCTCGCGCGCCTCTGCTAGCACCTCTCCGTCGCGCCAAATCGCGAGATCGCATGCTGGGCCAGCTGTATGGATGCCAAGAATGATCATGTTCTGGCCTCTACAGAATAAGGCACGCATCCTCGAAGCTCAAGCGCGGGCTGCGGTCAAAGATCATCGATTCATCCCCGTGCCCCAAATTGCAGAGCCAGTTTGATCGCCATGTTTGCGTGGCATCATTGTTTTGGAAAAATTCTTTATCCACGCCTGCATTGTCGAACCCTGACATCGGGCCGCAGTCCAATCCGAGCGCGCGCGCGGCGAGCATAAGATAGGCGCCTTGCAGGGTGCCATTCCGAAACGCGGTTAAATGCCGGTTCTGTTCGTCTGCGAACCAATCCTTTGCGCCTGGATTATGCGGGAAAAGCTCCGGGATCTTCTCGTGAAACTCTAGGTCGTGTGCGATGATGACAACCCAAGGCGCGGCGAGCGTTTTCTCGACATTGCCTTCCATCAAGTATGGTTGCAGGCGTGCCTTCGCTTCGGAGGATTGCAGGAAGACAAAACGCGCTGGCGAGCAATTGGCGCTGGTCATCCCCATCTTTGTCAGATCATAGGTCGCCCGGATCAAGGTTTCCGGAACCGTTTCAGGTGTCCAGCCATTATAGGATCGTCCCGTCCGCCAAATCTGATCCAATGCAAAGTCATTTACCGGAGTTTTGGTCATCACGAAGCCCGCCTTTATCGTTCAGCATTTCAATACGAAATGTGTTTGCTGAAACATGCGAAAGACGCAAGGGCGCAGCGGTTGCGCGGCCTCGTTTTGTTTGTGCGATTCTTCGAGCAGAATGCCGCTAGTTTAGGTGTTCGCAGTCGACTTAATTCGCCAATTCACTTCCATTGAAGCGACTTCGACCCCGTCAGCGTTGGTTAAGATAACGTCCACAGCGAAGTTAACGACGCCTTCTTTTGCAAACTCATCCATAATGTCCGCGCCAGCGCGTCTTAATCGGCCTTCCGCATGGATCGGGCCGCGTGCCGACTTCTTATATTCGATTTTCGCATCGACGATCGCGGCACGGACAACTGCAATTTTGTCTGCGAACAGTGAGACAGATGCCGCGCCGGAGGCAGCTTCAGCCAAGGTAAACAGCGCGCCCGCGTGTTGAGACCCCATATGGTTCTGAGTTTCCTGCAGGTCCGGTAAATGTGCGGACCCGTGTCCGTCTGCAATTACCAGCAACTCAATCCCCGTATGCTGCGCAAAAGGAACATTCTGTTCGAAGAACGCCTTCATTAGAGTATAAAGCTGGTCTTTTTCGTCAGACATTTTGATTTTCCAATTCTTGAATCCGCATGGATATACTTTTGATTTGCAGGACAGTACAAATCAATCATCATTTTAATTTTCAAGCGAATATTGAGAAGCTGAGAGTGTTCTGACAGCTTGTCCCCTCATTTTAAACGCATCGAATAAGCTCGAAGCCCCTTTGCGCGCTGCACTTTTCCATCGGATTAAACTCCGGTGGCAAATTTTCCAGATTAACCAATCGGCAAGCAGTATTTATCGTTCCTAAAAAAACTGAACGCAGATTTCCGGTCTTCGCGACCAGTTTTTCAAGACATTTGTGGCAAGTAGCAGCTCATGCGCATCTCTACGGCTTCAGTTTTCAAGAGCATTGTTCACGGCACGCTCGAACTCCCAGATGGGCGTTTGCGACAAGCTGTGCTTCGCGAACTGTTCGACCAACTCGCTTCGGTGATGAAGCCGCTTGCTTTGATTACGGCGATTAACAGTACCGCCGTGGCTTTGATTTTCTCGCAGTTCACTATGTGGTGGCTGGCGCTGATCTGGTGGGCGCCGATTTTCTATTTTTCCTATTTCCAATGGAAAGGCTCCGTGGCGATGTCCGCGGTGCCGAAAGATGCAGAGTTGAAAGGCGGCTTCCTCAAGAAAGGCGCGCGCAACAATTTCCTGTTCGGCGCGTGGTGGGCGTCCTCCTGTTGGATTTTTGCGGGCCCTGATCCGGCTGCGAACATCACCCTAGCGGCACTTTCAGTCGGTATGTGCGCGGCTGCGGCCGCCTGTCTGGGTTCAAATGCCGGGATGTCAGCACGTTTCCTCGCTGGCGCTTTGCCGGTCACGGTTGTTTCTCTTCTTTTCATCGATGGCGCTGCCGCTATCATTACTACAGCCATGGGCAGCACGCTTGGCGTCACCATGGTCTATATGGCGCATCTCAAGTATCACGATACGGTCGAGATGCTGCGTGTTCGCCTCGGCCTGGAACTGTCAAAAGGTCGCCTCGAGTCTGCTGTCAGCACGTTGGGGATCGGATTGGAGATCCAGGATAGTTCTGGAGAGGTCGTCTTTTCCAATCAGACGATGGAAAACAATCGTGAGGCGGTCACGCATGGCACTCGGACGCGTGAAGGCTTCTATTTCTGGGAAGGGCGCTATTATCGCCAGACCGAGTTTAATGGCGTCGAAGGCGATCAGATTGAACTGGTTGAGGATGTTAGCTCGCTCGTCGAAAGCCAGCAGACGATCCTAGAATCGCGCAAACAAGCTGAACAAGCATTGCAGACGAAGTCGGCCTTCTTTGAATCGATTTCACGCGAAGTGATCTATCCGATTAAGTCGATCATGAAATATGCGCGTTTGCTGCAGCCAGATTCTCGCATCAAATTTGATGATGAAGAGCTCGGCAATCTTGCCAATCTCATCATGAACGCGTCGAAAGACCTCGAACGTCTCATGTCGTCAATGACGCGCCATTCGTTGGACGACAACCAGCACCTGGTCGATGCTGAAATGATCAAACTTCGGGAAATCTTCGCGGAAGAGCTGACCGAGATGGCGCAAAATGATTTGAGCGACTCTCAGTTAAGCGCAATCATTCAGGCCGTGCCGGAAGAGTTATTGGTGAGATCTTCAGCGAGTGGATCGCTGACCCGCGCCCTAGGTCAGATGTGCCTAAAGACTTTGCGGACGGTGGGAGCCTCCGGAAAGCTATCGATGCATGTTCGTGCGATGCCGGATGGGTCTGACGCAATCTGTTTCATCATTCGCGGCGTTTTTGGCGACGAGCTAGATACCATTTCCGATAAGCCTCAAATGGTGTTCTCAGGCGAGGACGATGTCACGCTGGACGAGTATGCGACCTATATGTCTGCGACACACATCGAGAATCTTGGCGGTCAGTACCGTGAGGATCTTAATGGCGACAAGTCCGTCAATCTGATCGCAATCATCCCCGCCGATCACGTGCAGAGTGTTGGCAGCCCGATTAAGGCGCTACCGACGGCAGCAAACGCGCATTAAACGCAGCGATTGTTGAGACGGCTTCGTGTGAGAAACTGGAGCCCGTGTGGAAGGTTCGCATCTCGCCTTGCATCTGCACCATTTTTTGCAGCAGCCCCTCACGAATCTTACTCGCATCATAGGTCGGCATGTATTGCCAGATGACTTGCTGCACCACGCGAGGATCTATCGCGCCTTTTTCACGCGCATCGAAGGTTGCGAGTTCAGCCAATTCGTCAGGCGTATAAGCGATCGATAACTGGCCGACACTAAACAGAACTCGGCCATCCTCTTCCGGGCACTCATATCGGTAGTAGAGAAGCTGACCATCATTCTCATCCGTCGCGCAGGTGGCGCTCCAGGCGTTGACCGGCGCGTCATGGGGCCAGTCTTCGACAGATAAAAGCGTTGTAGTGTAGCCTGACCACTGGATTGAATTGGCAAGCTCCTGTTCTGCCGCCGTGGGGTCAGTGAGCGCGCAAAAGTCGGATATTGGAATTGTGTTGATCAATTGGTCGGCTTCGAATGTTTCACCGGACTCTGTGGTCACACGTATGGTTTCGCCGCTCCGGTCTACCGCGACGACTTTTGTCTGCAGATGGACATCAAGCGGCTTCGCGAATTCGTTCCAGAAATGTTGCCAACCGCCCTCCGGCATGACTGTGAACTTCAACAGCCCGGTCAGGAGCATATCGAAATCGACCCATCGCATGGCATGCAATAAGGGCAAACGATCGAGGTACCCATACCCGATCGAGGTCACGACCCGGTGCATCATGTTTTCGATTTTGCCGAGATTGTTTGCGCGCAACCACTCCCGTGTCGGCTGGGCGAGGATTTCATTGACCGATGGATCGCCTTTTTGGGCGCGTTTCATCAAGCTGCGGCGCTTTAAGGCATATTTGATGGCTTGGAATACAAAGGGTGGGCCGCTGCCATCCTTGATATAGTCGAGCAGCTCTCGTCCATCGATCCGTTGGGCGCGCAAATAGTTACGCTTAATCCCCAGCTTCTTCATGTGCTTGAGTACGTATTTGTGGGACCAAATCGCATAGCAGGTGCCGAACTCAACGATATGGTCACCGATCGGGCTGGAGAGGCATTTGCCGCCGACTTTCGGCGAGGCTTCCAAGACCTTCACATCAGTAACGCCGCGGTCTTTCAGCATCCGCGCCATAGTCAGTCCCGCCGGTCCGCCGCCCAATATTAGATAAGATTTATAACGCATCGAGTTTACTTTTGCACACAAAGTTCAATTGAGGTGAATTCGTTTACGATCTGTGTGTAACTTCTGCTTAGTCGCATTGGAAATGAACCGAACAGGTCGCCGCCGGATGAGTAGATGGATTTATTTTTTAGCCTCTTAATCACTGCGTTCAGGTCCCTTCGTGGACCGCGTAATGCAAACGTGTGGGATGGCACGCACTATACGTTCAAGCCTCGTCGCTGGGATAAAGACCGACGCGGGCAGCTATACTCCTCTCGAATCCCATCCTTCATCGACCTTTCGCTGATTAAGTTTTTTGTTGAAACGAAAATGTCGGCCGTGGTGAGGAAGCATGGTTGGATTCCAATCGTGCTGAGCTCGGTACAAGTTCGCTTGCAGCCGCAAATTCCCAACGGGCCTCTGACCATCCATACGCGTGTCGTAGGTTGGCAGGATCAATATGTTGAGATTTGGCACACTTGGAGTGACGAGACCGGTGCCGAAGTCTTGCGATCCAAATATCTCACACGCGTGACACATCCCAAGCGCCACAAAGTTACGGGCGCAGATATGCTGCGCGAATTGGGTGAGTCGATTGTCGATCGACCGCTCTCAGCGACGGCTCGGCAGCAATTGGCAGATTACTTCCGCATCAAAGAAGCCAACCGCACCGCCGACCAGATGTCGGAAGAGTATGCCAATTATTTGAAATTCATCGAACAACCGTAACGAGATTCAAATCCAAATTCGCTAAGCCAAACGCGTTCCCCAAATAGAGACGCAAAATGGCTATTCAGACTTCCGTAAATCCAAACTTCGCGCCCAATCCTGATGTCGCATTAGACACAGGCCGGTTACACGAAAAAATCGCGCAAGCTTTGGTCGAATATGCGGAACAGCCCTTTCTGACGACGGCGCTTCCAACCGGTCACTCTGAAACTACGGACTTTAAAACCGCGATTGCGTCAGCGCAAAAGCTCGCCAAGTACCTGCGTGAAGATCTCGGCTATGACGAAGGCGATGTTGTCGCGATTCAATCGCCGAATTGCACATCTTACATTGTGTCTCTTCTCGGCGTCTTCCTCGCTGGATTGAAAGTCACCAATGTGAACCCGCTCTACACGGCGGCTGAAACGCGGCGCCAGTTAAAAGACAGCGGCGCTCGCTGCGTGATCGGCTCAACCATCTTCTCAGAAATGATCGAAGAGGCCGTCGAAGGCACCAAGGTCGATAAGCTCATCGCGATCTCAGTCACGGACTTCTTTAAGCCCATGGCACGCGGCGCGCTAAATTTCTTGCTGCGCAAAGTGAAAAAACTCGATCGTCCGTTCCAAGGTGCGCATTCAACCTTGAACGACATCCTCGCGAACACGACTGTGACCGAGATCGACAATTTCGAGCGCGTTTCTGCTTTAGATCCTGAGCGCGATACAATCTATCAGTATTCCGGCGGCACGACGGGTGTCTCGAAGGGCGTTCGCCTGACTGAGCAGGGGCTGATGAGCAATATCGCTCAATTCACGATAGCGAGTCCGGAGCTGCTCCTAACCCCGAAACAGACCATGTTGCTGGCGCTGCCTGTCTATCATGTCTTTGGGATGCTGGCCTCTGTGATCGCGATCACCAATGGCGGCCATCTGGTGCTCATTCCGAACCCGCGCCCGCTGACCAATATGAAGCCAGCCTTCAAAAAGTTTAAGCCTGACATCTTCCCTGGCGTGAATACGCTGTTTGAGAAGCTGCTCGAAGAAGACTGGTTCCAAGAGTATGGCCAAAGCATCAAGATCACGATCTCTGGCGCAGCCGCTCTGCATGATCACACGGCCCAGAACTGGATGGCGGCGACGCAGTCGAACATCATCGAAGGCTATGGCATGACCGAGGCGACAACACTGATCGCCGTTCGCGATCACTCGGTCAGCAAATCTAGCGGCTCCGCGGGACGCGCTTTCCCAGGAACGGACATTCGGATCCTGCACAATGACCTTATTACGGAGCAGCCGGGTGTCGTCGGCGAGATCCTGATTTCAGGACCACAGGTCATGAAAGGCTATCTTGGCCGCGAACAGGAAACCTCGAATGCCTATCTCGGCGAATGGTTCCGGACCGGCGATATGGGCCGGTTTGATGAAGACGGTGAGCTCTACATTGTCGACCGCTGTAAAGACATGGTGCTGGTTGGCGGGTTCAATGTGTTCCCGAACGAGGTCGATGGTGTGCTGTCGACCTGCGCCGGCGTCACAGAGGCCGCCGCAGCGGGTATTCGCACCGAGTCTGGCTCGGAAGAGTTGCATGCTTTTGTCGTGACGTCCGATCCTGAATGCACGGCAGAATCGGTTCTCGCGCACTGCCGAAACGAGCTGACTGGCTACAAAGTTCCTCGAAAAGTACATTTTATCGAAGAATTGCCAAAAAACCCGATCGGCAAGATTCTTAGGCGCCACCTACAGGATCACGCCTAGGCCACAATTTCTGCCTTAAAATTGCCCCACCTAAACCTGACTTAGGACATTGCCAGTGCGCCGTAGATGGCATAGATGCCGCGCGGAAATGGTTAATGTTGCTGATTGTTAAGCGGACCACCCCCTCCCTACAGTGTAATGAATACGCCGTTTGGACGAGGTCGTCAGTTATTAACAGTCCGATGCGGGATGGGTGATAAAGATGAACTTGCACACGCGCCTTTTGGCGATTGTTCGGCATCCGAGTAGCTGGTTGGTTGCTATCTGTTTGGTGCTTGTGGTGATGCATCTGCGAAGCTCACCAACGCTTCCCAACCAATTGCGCGCGATAACGATGTACGACTTCTCGCTCGCGATGAGTTTTGTCGGCGATGATCGCAATGTCGATGTTACGACATTCTTGCCGTCCGATGATGAGCGCCAAGACATTGTTCGTGAGAACATTATTTCAGGTCAGCTCCAATTTGATGACCAAACAGATCAGTCCGGTCGCCGCGGCATGTGGTCTGGCGATCAGGGCCGCGAGATTCGTTATCATGCGCTGATTACATCCAAGCAGCTGGTTTATGATCTCGATCAATCGCTACAGGTCCCGCAATTCCTTCCCGAACAGTACAATCAGTATTTGATCGAGGAAGAAGGCATTCAGGTCGGCCATCCAGAGATCCGAGATCTATGGTCGACGATCCAACCGGATGATAGCCGCGAGCTCGTCCCGGTTCTGACCTCCATTTATGACTATACCTATCAGGGCATCGAGGGTGCGCCATTCAAAGGCTTCACTGACGCCCTGACGGCGCTACGCCTTGGGCGCGCGAGCTGTAACGGGAAGGGCCGCTTGTTTGTGGCGATCGCCCGCACAAACGGCATTCCAGCACGTCTCGTCGGCGGTGTGATTATGAATGAGGGGTCTAAGAAGACCTCGCACCAATGGCTTGAAGTTCTGATCGAAGGTCGCTGGGTCCCGTTCGACCCTACCAATGGCCACTTTGCGAGCCTGCCGGAAAACTATCTACGTCTATACACCGGCGACCACGCTCTGTTCCGCCACACACGGAACATCAATTTCGACTATCGCTTCACCATCAATCCGGTCAGCCAGTCCCCTGCCCTGTTTGAGTTTGATGAGAACGAGCCAACGCTGAATCGCTTCAACGCAGCGCAACTCATGCGCCTCACCGGTCTGCCGGAAGAGATGATTGGCGTCTTCTTGCTATTCCCGCTCGCCGCCCTGGTCACGATCTTCTTGCGCAGCGTGGTTGGCTTGAAAACATTCGGGATCTTTATGCCTATGCTGATCGCGGCGGCCTGTGTGAACACAGGGCTTTGGCTAGGCCTCGCAACCTTCTCAGGAATTGTCGCATTCGCGATCTTGGCGCTCGCCTATTTCAACAGGTTCAATGTCTTGAAGATCCCGCGCCTCGCAGCAGTGATTACGATCTGTACCGTCTTGTTTGTCGGCGTGCTGCTTTGGCTTGGCAACCGCACCAGCTTGCAGTTCGGGATCCTCGCTCTGTTCCCGGTGGTGATCATTTCCTTCCTAGCAGAGCGCATTCACAACATGCTTGATGACGAGGATTGGAAAGGACTGGCGACGGCCGGCGCCGGAACGATCGTTACGATTATCGCCTGTTACATCGTGTTCTCATCGGTTCTGCTGAAAGGCCTATTCGCTTTGATGCCTGAGCTTCTGTTGCTCGTTCTCGGCGTCCAGCTCGCGATCGGCCAATGGTCCGGCATGCGTCTCCAAGAGTTCTTCCGGTTTCGCTCCATCTTGGACAAAGGCCCGGTGCTTGGCATGAATGCCCGTAACCGCCTTCTGATCAACGAGTTGAACTCTAAGGAATTGCTCGACCTCGCCGCCGACAAACTGCGCACGAAAGAGATCCTACAAGCGGCGGACGTTCCTGTCGCACGCACCTACGCGGTGTGTGAGTCGTTCCGTGACTTGCCAGAGTTTATGAACACGGTTGCCGATTTCGGTTCGTTTGCGCTGAAGCCAAATCGCGGATCTCAAGGCAATGGTATTTTGATTATCCGCGAGCGTGACGGCGATAGTTTCATTACTGCCGGCGGTCGCACCTTGAAGCCTGAACAGCTTTCCAAACATGTCGGTGAAATCCTGCACGGCGCCTATTCTCAGGGCGGTGAGGAGGACTCTGCCTATGTTGAGCCGCTCCTGAAGCAGCACTCTGAAATCAGCAAGATTGCCGATTTCGGGCTCTCCGATATTCGCGTGATCCTGCATGAAAATCGCCCTGTTTCCGCGATGCTACGTCTGCCGACAAAGAAATCCGGCGGGAAAGCGAACCTGCACCAAGGTGCGGTTGGTCTCGCCATCGATATCGAAACCGGCAAAATCACCAACGCCGCGCTGCAGGGCCAAACGATTGAAGAGCACCCTGATACGGGCGCGAAACTGATCGGCGCGAAGATCCCAAAATGGCGTGAACTTGTGGATATCTCCAAGCGCGCCTCGCAAGCGATCCCGCTTGGCTATATCGGTGTTGATATCTGTATCGACCAGGATCGCGGTCCTCTCATTCTGGAAGTCAATGGCCGCCCGGGCATTGAGATCCAGAACGTCCAACAAAAAGGCCTCGTAGAAGACCTAACGAATCAAGAGCTTGCCCATGCATGAGCAATCCCCCTTCTTCTCAGCCCCGGCCTTGAGCATCCTGGCGCTGGTCGTCGCGATCTTTGCGCTCGTGGCGGAGTTTGTTGTTCGCAGCGATGAAGACACGACGATTTCGCGTGCAATTTCGTCAGACGATCAGCAGGAGATTGAAGTCGTTGATACCAGCGATTTATCAGAGGATTTCCAAGCTGATCTCGTTCAGATTGTTCAAGATACATCGCTCTCGCCGCTCTCTTATGACCGGTTGCAAACGACCCCATTCTTTCGCCGTGCGAGCGATGCGGATAAGCCGAAATTTGCGGCGCATATCGGTGAACTCCTCACCTCTCGGAAGCGGTTTGAGGAAGCGATTGAAGTGCTGCGCGGATTGCAGCCGGAACAGCGGATCGAGCATGGCGCGTCTTTCTCATATGCGCTGGCTTTTCGTGGTGCCGACCGGATTGAAGCGGCAATTCAAGCCTATGCGACACACCTGGCGGCGAACCCAAACCACAATCCGGGTTACGTGAATTACGGGATCTTGCTTGCAGAAACCGGGCAGCATGAAGAAGCGGTGCGAGTGTTTGAGCGCTCAGTGGATATCACCAGCTCATCCCGTAAAGGCAAATCGCTCTCTTTGCTGGGCCAATCTCAAGTTGAGCTTGGACTGTATGAAGAGGCGATCGACGCTTTTGATAAGTCGATCCAATTCCGCCCCGATAGCGGTCCGACCTGGCGCCGCTTTGCGACGGCCAAAGCGCGATCCGGCTTGTATCCAAGTGAAGAGATTGAAGCAGATTACCAACGCGCCCTCGCCTTGGCGCCGGACAGCGCGGTGACCCTAACCGACTGGGCCGAATTTAACTTCTCATTCGGTCGTTTCGAAACTGCATTGCCAATGTTTCGCGAGGCCAGCACCCAAGCGCAGAATGATTTTGACATCCTGTTCTCGCGCTCCGTGAACCTGATGGCATCCGAGCGTCCTCGCGCGGCCCGCCAAGTCATCCGCCGGATGGCGAATGTGGAAATGTCTTCAGAGCAGGCGCTTCTTCTAAAAGCCCTCCAAGAAGCGAGCGGTGTGATCCGTCCACCAACCGTGGAGACTAAGGATGAAGTTTGCATCGCGCGCGGTGAAACTGAGCGTCTGATTTACACGTGTCTGTTGTTGCAACTCGAGCTGGATAATCTTGAGGCTGCCTCTGATATCGCGTCCGAGCTGCCTGAAACGTCTGTCTTTACGCAACCTGCGGCGTTCGCACTGGCGCGCTATGAATACAGACAAGGCTCGCCGGAAATGGCTGCTGAGCGTCTTGATATCTTGCTCACAAAGAACCCACAAAGCCCGCTTTTCTGGCTCTACAAAGCACGTAGCCTCGCGGTCAGCGAGCAAAACGATGAAGCTCTTATGGCATTCGGGAAAGCACTCGAGCTCAACCCAGAAAGTCGCAAGACAACGCTCGAAATGAGTGATCATCTCATGGTTATGGAATTCTACGAGCAGGCGGAAGAAATCCTGATGAGCTACTTGCTCGTGAATCCGAACGATGCGCCAATCTTGCTCGCATTGGCGGGAGTTCAAGAAGCGGCGGGCGCTCCTGAAGCAGCAGAAGAAACTTTGCTTCAGCTGATGGATATGAGCGAAGAAGACGACGCGGAAACCACTCAAAAGCTGGTTGCCGTCCAGGTCAGCCTGGATAAGTTTGCCGATGCCTTGGCAAATGCAGACAATCTGCTTGAGCAAGATCCAGCGAATATAGAAGTGCGCCGTCTTCGTGTCGAAGCGCTTACAGCGTTGGGTGAGGATGAAGAGGCTGAAGCTGAACTCGATCGGATCCGCCGTCTAGAACCGACTGAGACAACCGAGGAAGCGACGGCAACAGAATTCGCAGCCTCTGCGCCCTAACAGATTTGCGGAGCGATGAAGGTTGCTCCGCATTCGGGTTTAGCGGGTTAAACGCGTGAAGCTTCCTGGCTGCAGCATGGAATAGAGCTGATCTTTCAGCATCATCCGTTCTCGGCGGAGTGCGAATTCGGTCATATCTGCGACCGGTTCAATGCGTTCTTCCATCCGGTGAATGGTGCGATTGATCTCATGATACCGATCGGCCAGTTTCGCGAAATGTGGACTGGTGCGGCGCATTTCCTGAATTCGCGTTTTATCGTTCGGGAAATCGTCAGCAAGTTCGTGTGGGGTATGGCTCATAACAAACGGCTCCTCTGGTGGTTTGAGACCAGAGGAGCCGTAATTTTGTCAGCCGTCACTTAGGACTATTGCTTATACCGCTGGGTTATTCGGGGTCAGTTGGCTTCAATATCGTCCGCTTCCCAGCATGGTTTGGCGCGGAGATCACGCCTGCGTCTTCCAAGCGCTCGATCAAGGTGGCGGCTTTGTTGTAGCCGACTTTGAGACGGCGCTGCAGATAGCTGGTTGAGGCGCGCTTATCGCCGAGAACAATCGCCATGGCCTGTGCGTAGAGGTCTTCGTCCTTGTCGCCGGTCGACGTGCCGAGCATCGCGTCCATGATGACGCTGCCAGTGCCTTCATCAGGCTCCTCGAGGACTTCTGGATTATAGTCCGGCTCCCCGCCATTTTCACGCAACCAGTCGACGACCGCTTGCACTTCGTCATCCGATACGAACGGGCCGTGACAGCGTTGAGACTTAATACCTGCGGCTTGATAGAGCAGGTCGCCCATGCCGAGGAGCTGCTCCGCGCCTTGCTCGCCCAAAATGGTGCGAGAGTCGATTTTTGTCGTCACCATGTAAGAGATACGGGTCGGGAAGTTGGCCTTAATCGTCCCGGTAATCACGTCCACGGACGGACGCTGTGTTGCGGTGATCAGGTGAATGCCAGCCGCCCGCGCCATTTGTGCGAGGCGTTGGACGCAGCCTTCAATCTCTTTGCCGGCCACCATCATCAGGTCGGCCATCTCATCGATAACGATGACGAGATTTGGAACATGATCCAGAGGTAGGATCTCGGTTTCATATTGTGGCTTGCCGCGATCATCGAAACCGGTCTGGACCTTGCGGGTCATGTGCTCACCACGCTTGCGGAACTCGGCCGCTTTCTTGTTGAAGCCAGATAGGTTCCGAACACCGGCTTTCGACATCAACTCATAGCGCATTTCCATCTCGCGCACCGCCCATTGCAGCGCCAGAACCGCTTTTTTCGGATCTGTCACCACCGGCGATAAGAGGTGCGGAATGCCCTCATAAATGCTGAGTTCCAGCATTTTCGGGTCGATGAAGATGAAGCGGCATTCTTCAGGCGGGAGCTTGAAGATTAGCGACAGGATCATCGCGTTAACGCCGACCGATTTACCAGAGCCGGTTGTCCCCGCAATGAGCAAGTGAGGCATCTTTGCCAGCTCAACGACGGTTGGCGCGCCGCCAATATCCTCGCCGAGCGCCATCGGGAGCGCTGCTTTGGTCTTGGTATAGGCCTCATTGTCGAGGAGCGAGCGGAGATAAACCGTCTGGCGCTCTTCGTTTGGTAGCTCGATACCAATTGCGTTTTTTCCTGGAACAACGGCAATCCGGCAGGAAACTGCGCTCATTGAACGGGCGACATCGTCTGCGAGAGAGATGACGCGGGCGGATTTCACACCAGCTGCAGGCTCGAGTTCAAATAGGGTGACCACCGGGCCTGGGCGAACTTCGCGGATACGGCCACGGACCCCAAACTCGCGAAGGACTTCAGCCAAGCGGTTGGCTTTCTGAAGCAGAGCGTCTTCGTCAATCTCGTTGCGCTGTACTGGCGGCAATTGCAGCAGATCCATCGGTGGAACTTTTGCGCCGCGCGCCTTTCGGCTGCGCTTTACCTGGGTCTTCGGCACCGTCGCAGACCGCGGCGCCATGACAGTCAGGGATTTCGGAGCTTCAGGCCCTGCGGCAGAGGCAACAGAAGGGCTCTCCACAGTGTCTTCGACGTCGGCATAGTCGGCAGCCTGGAGGGCTGTCTCAGACTCATTTGAACGGCGAATTTGTAGTCCGTCTGGTGCATCGACTGCGGCTGCGTGCGCGCGCCGGCGCTTGAACCGGCTGAGAAGTCCGCCTGCTTGACGCGCCGCGCGGGCGCTCGATTGGCTTGCAGCGGCCTGCAAGAGGCGCGCATCGCCGCGTCGGAAGCCGAGCGCTGCAAATGCGCAGGTCAAGGCGAGGCCGCCCGCCAGTAGGCCTGCTAGCAATTCTGGCATAGGAAGAAGCAATGCCTTGAACGGCATAACCGAGAGATCGTGGAGCCCGTCACCAATCATGCCGCCAAGGCCAGCCCGAAGCGGCCATGAGGTTGGAACCGGCCAAGAGGCGAAACAGGCTGCGGAAAGCGGGACAAAAGCCATTCCGAGCATCCATCGACGGACTTTCGGGGCGCCGATTAAAACCGCGCGCATGGCTCCGCCAATCATCAAAGCAAGACCTGCGACCCAAGCAGACCAGCCAAGCAATTGCCGCATCAGATCAGCGAACACGGCGCCACCTGAGCCAAACAGGTTGGTTACGCTGCGATTGGTGGCGGCGTTCCAGCTTGGATCCAATGGGTCATAAGTTCCCACACTGCCGCAAATAAACACGCCCAAAGCAAAAGCACCGGTTCCAGTTATGATGCGCCAAACAGGATCTGAGGCTTCTCGGATCTGCGCGCTGTCTGCGATTGTATTCGCCATAATCTACACTCCGGTCACTTGGGACGTTCTGAACCAAAAATGAAATTACAGGCTTGGCCTTAAAACGGCGCTAACAGACGAGAGATTGCGGCGAGGATTCAGCAGGGCAAAAAAATCCCCCGGTCGCAAAGGCGCCGGGGGAAAGTCGGGAGGAAACGCTTCCAAACAAAGGGAAGCGTAGAATTGCCCGCGATAGCTCGGCCATCGCGGGCAAACTGGTTAGGAGGCGAACTCCGGATAGGCTTCGACGCCAGTGTCCGCGCGGTCGAGGCCGAGTTGCTCTTCCTCTTCGCTGACCCGGACACCGATGGTGACCTTCAGGATCATCCAAACGATCGCTGACAAGACAGACACAACGACACCTGTCAGAACAACACCGACGAGCTGGCCGACATAGCTTGCGTCGCCTGTCAGATCGCCTGCTGCGTCGACAGGTGGCATGATGTGGTTGCCGTAAGAAGCGGCGACGATGATCGTACCCCAGATACCGCAGACCAAGTGAGCTGGGATCGCGCCAACAACGTCGTCAATCTTCAGCTTGTCGAGCAGTGGAACGGTCAGGACGACCAAGACACCACCGACAGCACCGATCAGGACTGAGGCGCCCATGCTTGGTGCGAGTGGCTCAGCCGTAATTGAAACGAGACCACCGATCGCGCCGTTAAAGGCCATGGTTGGGTCGACTTTGCCCTTATAAAGGATCGCTGTGAGGATCATTGCAGACAGAACCCCGCCGACAGCCGCCATGTTTGTGTTGGCGAAGATTTTTGCAACAGCGTTGATGTCGTCAAATGTGCCTGCTGCGAGCTGAGACGCGCCGTTAAAGCCGAACCAGCCGAACCACAGAATGAATGTACCAAGTGCAGCGAGTGGAATGTTAGACCCTGGCATTGGGTTCACTTTCTCACCGAAATACTTGCCGGCACGTGGCCCGATGATGATGGCGCCGACGAGAGCGGCCCAGCCACCGGTTGAGTGCACGAGGGTAGACCCCGCGAAATCAGAGAAGGCCCACTCAGAGTCGAGGTAGCCGCCGCCCCATTCCCAGCTAACAACAGTTGGGTAGATAAAGGCTGTCAGTACAACGACAAAGGCGAGGAAAGACCAAAGCTTCACACGCTCAGCAACCGTTCCTGAAACGATAGACGCTGCTGTCGCAACAAACACCATTTGGAAGAACCAGTCGGAGCTCGCTGCATAACCAGTGTCGAGGGATTCTTCACCGCTCCACGGGATTGCCCCTGGAATGCCGATGATGCCGCCCAGCTCTGTCGAAGCTGGGTAAGCGATATTGTAACCGACGAGCCAGAACATCAGGCCCGCGACTGAGAAGAGGGCGACGTTTTTCAGAGACTGCATAGATGCGTTCTTCGACCGCACCAAGCCAGACTCGAGGCAGAGGAAGCCTGCTGCCATGAACATGACGATCAAGCCGCCAATTAGGAACAAGTAGCTGCTATCGACATATGCGCTGACCGCGCTTGCGTCTTGAGCATGTGCTGCCAGTCCCGCCATTCCTGCAAGCGGTAGCAACATCATGCTCCGCTTTGCTGTTTTCATCCATAAACTCATTGCCCGTATCTCCCGCAGCTCTGGTTAGTTGACCTCGGCAAAAAGCCCATCTGCCTAGTTTCCCGCCAGAACTAAAAAGCTGTACATCTGTGACGCGGGAGGGAGTGACCAAATTTCGAGCAGGCTGCGACCCAAACGCCCGTTTCTCTGTCAGGCATGGACCAGATGCAGTTGAACTCATACGTAGCTTGCATGAGCGAGCAAATCTTTGACGTGGCGATTTTAGGTGCGGGACCAACTGGGGCCTCTCTAGCACTCGGTTTAGCGCAAGCTGGCCTCGATGTCGCTGTGATCGATGCGAGAGATCCCGCGGTGAAACCTCCAAAGGACGGCCGCAATTTCGCGATCGTGACGGGGAGTTGGCGTCTATTGGACTCTATTGGGGTCGCGGCGAAGCTTGCTGAAACCAGCCAACCGCTCAATGGCTTGGAAGCGACAGATGGCGGCACCCACTATTTTGGGCAGCCATCGGTCCTCTTCACCAAGGATGACTTGGAGAGCGTAAATCCCGACGAACCCTTAGGGCATATGACCATGGCAGAGCCGCTTCAGGCCGCCTTGGATGCGGCATTGAAAGACGAGTGCGGGATCCATTGGTTCGCCCCCGAGCGCTTTGACCGGATGAATGTACAGGCGGGTTGCGCGGACATTCAGCTTGAAAGCGGGCGGAGGCTACGGGCGCGATTGCTCGTGGGCGCGGATGGTATGAATTCGCCCGTTCGCCAAGCGGCTGGGATCTCGACTGAGGGACGCGACTACGGAAAGTCGGTCTTCACCGCGAATGTTTCGCTCAGCGCACCGCATGAAGGCATTGCTCGCCAATTGTTCACCCCCGAGGGACCGTTTGCAACGCTTCCTCTGGTCGGGGATCGCGCCAATCTCGCCTGGTATATGAAGCGCGGCGCGGCTGAGACGCTCGCAAAAATGCCAACGGACGATGCAGAAGCTGAGCTCAATCAACGCTTTGCAGATTTCGCAGGCGAGATGAAAATTGAAGGCAAGGCCGGGTCATATCCATTGATCCTGCAACTAGCGACGGCGATCACGGCGCCGCGGATCGCGCTCATTGGGGATGCCGCGCGGCGCGTGAACCCGCTGGCCGGGCAAGGCTTGAACCAAGGGTTCAGGGATGTCGCTGTGCTAATTGAAATTGCGCAAGACACACTACGGGTCGGCGGAGAGATTGGCTCGCCGCAAATGCTTGAAGACTACAGCGCGGCACGGAACTTTGATGGCGCGGGAACGGCCCTCGCCCTCGATGCGATTGATCGTCTGTTTTCAAATGACTCAATGCTCACCAAGCCAGTGAGAACTTTTGGATTATTAGCCGCGTCGAAGTTTTCGCCGCTACGGCGCTTCCTCGCGAGAAAGGCTAGCGCAACAGAAGCTGGCGTAGCCGGTCCGATGTCGGACTGGTAGGGCGCTCAAGCCAGAGCACGCCAGAATTATAGAGATATAAGAACGCGTCGGTTGATTCTTGTGCGGCGCGTCCAGCCAACTCGCCGGCCATGCGACGGTTCGAGATTTTTTGCAGACACGCAAGGCCTGTCATCGGGATGAACGTCCACCAGGCGACAAAGAACGTGGTCAAAATGCCGCCTAGCAGCATCAGGTCTGAAATCAGATCGAGCAGAAAGATCCGATTGGCGTAGTGATTGCCGAGGCTTTTCAGTACATCCAAGCGTCCGTGAAGATAATCAGCATCCAGCGCCCAAGTTTGGTCTGGCGTCGCAGGAATGCGCACGGTCATGTGCCCGGGTTCTTGCGGAAGATCGCGTTTCGGTTGTGCTGACATTCTACGCTCCGTTGAATGCAGAATACCGGCGAAGACTTAACGAAATCTGTCTCTACATTATGAATTCGCTTTAATGGAAAGTGCGTGCAGACCGGTCTCAAACTCAGGTTTCAAGGCCGCTAGAATGGAACGCTGTGTTGTCACGCGAGATTGGCCTTTGAATTCAGACGAAGTAATTTTAATCGTATAATGCGTTTCGCCTTCTGGACGCGCCCCGGCATGCCCCGCATGTTTGTGGCTGTCATCAATCACTTCTAATGCGCTAGGTGAGAAAGCCTCTGTTAAAATGTCACGAATACGTTCTGATCTGATCATTAGTTCTGGTCTCTTTAACTCGAAGCCACTATGTTACGCCGCCTATGGATGATGCATACAAATATCGCCCCAAGTTCACCGATATAAGGGTGAAGCCGCCGGCCGACGATACCTCGCGTGCAAAAGCACAGAAAACGCGTATTTGCGAGCACCCGGGCTGTGACCTGGCTGGGGAATTTCCGGCCCCGAAACAGTTCGGTGATGGCATGCACTATTTCTGTCAGCGCCATGCCGCAGAGTATAATCGCAACTTCAATTTCTTCGACACGATGAACGAAGAGCAATTGAAAGCGTTCAATGAGAATGCGCGGTACGGCTTTAAGCAGACCTGGAAATTTGGCGCTGGCCCAATGGGCGGTGACAAAGCCGGGAAAGCGCATGACCCAAAAACATGGCAAGGTGCGGAATTCTTCCAAGATCGTGCAGCGGCGCGGGAAGAGAGACGGGCTAATCGCTCTGCGACTGGAATCGCGAAACGCGCGCTTGAAGAACTTGATTTGGACGCCAAGGCCAAACCGCCGGAGATCCGCGCGCGTTACGCAGAATATGTACGGCGCTTCCACCCCGATTCGAATAGCGGGGACCGGTCTTCAGAGGAAAAACTCGCCAAAGTGATCCGTGCGGGTAAGACGCTGAAAGCGGCGGGTTTGATGAAAGACTGACGTCTTTTCTTGCCGAAACTCGAAAATCAGAGCAATTTCAAGGCATGGAGGACACGCCGAAGCTCTCTTATGCGCCATATTTTGATCATCCGTTTAAGCGCGGCATGGTCAGAACGATCGAGCGTTTGTCCGGCCAGCCATATCTTCAGAAACTCTATGAGACCTATCGCGCCAGTCTCACGGATGAGCCTTTTTTCGCCTCGGCGATCAAATTGCTCGATCTCGACGTTGAGTTTAGTTCCAGCCGTTTAGCGCAAATCCCTTCGACCGGACCGCTCGTCGTTGTCGCCAATCACCCGTTCGGGGTCTTGGACGGGCTATTGATCTCTTGGATCATTTCTCTTCGGCGTACTGATTTCAAAGTGCTCACCAATGCGATCTTGGATGGCGCACCTGAGGCACGTGAATGGCTGTTGCCGATCGATTTTGCGAACACACGAGAAGCGCGAGCCACCAATATCGCGACGCGCGCAGAAAGCATGGAGCGGTTGAAAAACGGCGAGTGCATTATTGTCTTCCCCGCTGGCGGCGTCTCGACCTCACCGACCCCGTTTAGCCGCACTGCTGTGGATGACACATGGAAGCCCTTCACAGCAAAATTGATAAGTCGTAGCGAAGCGCATGTTACACCGATTTTCTTTGAAGGGCAGAATTCGCGACTATTCCAATGGGCAAGCCATATGTCGATTGAGCTGCGTTTGGCGTTGATTTTCCGGGAAGTGAAACGCCGAGTCGGCACGGCGGTGCCGGTCCATATCGGCGAAACGCTCACTCCAGAAGTGCTCTCGAATGCAGGCAAACGGCATGAGCTCATGACGTTTTTGCGGGACCAAACCTATCAGATGGCGCCGTTTAAACAGCAGGCGTCAATCGCGCGCGCGCAAAAGCGCTTTGAAGCGTCTAAGCCTGCCATTTTCCACTGATTACGGAATATAGACCGTATAAACCACCTCAGCTTCGACATCGAATGTCCCGTCGCTGAGATCGATATTTCCAGTGTTCCAGCGATAATCGAGGTCAAACCGTACGGATTGATCTGCAATCGACCCTGGCGTCTCAGCAGTGCGTCGATTGCCTTGGAAAATGTCAGATCCACCGGTCAGAAGAGACAGGCGTCGATACCCACCCCATTGCATGCCAGAGGCGTTGGTATTGCCGGTATGCGGAAGCTGAGCTGCGGTTCCGAAGGAGAGCCCGCCATCCGTGCCGGATTCTGTCATTCGCATCCGCAAACGGATCAAGTTCAGATCCGCAGGATTGCCAACCGACGAGGCGACCACGTCGATATTGAACGCTTTGTTCGTCGCCACATAGAAGCTGCTTAGAATGTCACTGCGGATTGTACGAACATCTGTCGTGGCATCGAGGCGGAATGGATTGAGCGTATCAGACGAGGACGTAAACCGGTCGCCCTGACGGGTCGTCTGATTTCCGCTTCCTGGGATGTTCTGAATACGCAACGTGGCGCCAGCACCATCTGGGAAAGACCCATCCAAGGCATCGAGCGACCCGGTGACCACTGTGTGGACGTCGGTGCCAATCAGATCGACATTCGTACCGCCGTTCTCAATGATGAAGTCCGATGCGATCGGTGTATTGCCTGACGAGTCGGCAGCCCAAACGATCGCCACCCCATCCACTTTGAAGTGCGGTCGGTCGACCATATCGGTCATTGCGGGCGGTAAAGCCCATATAGCGGTTCCGGCACATATTACGCCCATGCGCAACACGGCGCCGAATTTCTTTCGGTTCGTGTCCCTCATACGGATGCATTATCAAAGAGGCGTTGGAATACGGATAAATGAATCGATCGAATTTTATCTAATTAACCAACAGTTCCGACCAGTCGGGGCCTTGCCTTTTTGACGCAAACGGGGTCAGTGGCGCGGGTCATTTTCAGACGGAGTTCTTCGACATGGCTGGAGTTGTGGTTGTCGGTGCCCAGTGGGGCGACGAAGGCAAAGGCAAGATTGTGGACTGGCTGTCCCATCGCGCAGATGTCGTTGCGCGGTTTCAAGGGGGGCACAATGCTGGCCATACCTTGGTCATTGATGGCACGACTTACAAGCTGAACCTTCTGCCGTCTGGTGTCGTGCGTGGCGGCAAGCTCTCGGTCATTGGGAATGGCGTCGTTGTTGATCCATGGCAGCTTCTATTAGAGCTCGAGAACATGGAACAAGCCGGGATTACATTGACCCCGGATGACTTGCTGCTTGCCGAAACGGCTTGCCTAATCCTGCCTTGGCACCGCGACTTAGATGCCGCGCGCGAAGGCGCCGCGAGCGACAAAGCGAAAATCGGAACCACAAAGCGCGGGATTGGTCCTGCCTATGAAGATAAAGTCGGGCGCCGCGCCATTCGTGTCGCCGACCTCGCCGATGAAGCCGCGCTGGATCAAAAGCTTGAGCGCCTGATTGCGCATCACGCACCTTTGCGTGTTGGTCTGGGGCTAGAGGCTCCAGATGCCGCCGCTCTGAAAGCGGAGTTGTTGGAGATCGCCCCAAAAGTGCTCGCCTTTGCCGGTCCGGCTTGGAAAGTTCTTGGCGAAAGTCAGAAACTCGGCCGCCGGATCCTTTTTGAAGGCGCGCAAGGTGTAATGCTCGACGTTGATCACGGCACCTATCCATTCGTGACATCATCGAATGTCGTTTCTGGCCAAGCCGCGGCAGGCACAGGACTGGGTCCTCGCGCGGTCAGCTATGTGCTGGGTCTGGCGAAAGCTTACACAACCCGCGTCGGAACCGGTCCTTTCCCCACAGAGCTGTTCGATGAGATCGGTCAGGGTCTTGGCGAGCGCGGTCACGAGTTTGGAACGGTGACAGGGCGCGCCCGCCGATGCGGCTGGTTTGATGCGGTCATGGTGCGCCAAGCCTGTGCCGTGTCGGGCGTCGATGGTCTCGCCCTCACAAAGCTCGACGTCCTCGATGGCATGGACGAGATAAAAGTCTGCACGGGCTATAAACTGGGCGACCAAGTGCTCGATTATCTGCCAGCCACTGCCGCCGCGCAGGAAGCCGTGGAGCCGATTTACGAGACAATGCCGGGTTGGAGCGGATCGACACGCGGAGCGCGGTCGTGGAACGATCTACCGGCAGAAGCGGTGAAGTATGTTCGACGCCTTGAGGAACTGGTCGGAAAACCATGCGCCCTCGTTTCGACGTCGCCGGAGCGCGAGGACGTGATCCTCATGCGCGACCCGTTCGAACATCGATAGGCGCTGGTTTTAGAAGTTCGGCATTTGGCCGGTGGCGGCCCATGGCATCCCAACCGCTAGGATAACGCTGATGATCAGACCGATCAGGGCTCGTCCAGCATCGGAGCTAACATCTTTTATCGCCGCGCCGCGTTCGCGCAGAGCAGTGACGAAGGAAATCGCCATTTCGCGGCCTGCCAAGAGGCCTAGGAAGACCCAGGTCGTGCTCATCGGAACATCGTTGAGTTCTTTGAAATAGAACAAGACGATCGCGTAAATCAGGTCGACAATCGTAGCAGCGCGGACATCCGTCGTATGGGTTTTCGACAGAACGATCTTTTGGATCTCGCCGCCGCGGGTCCGGAAAATATAGGCCATCATAGCGGCCATAAGCAGCGCGCCGCCGATGATTACCTCAGGCTTAAACACCATCATCGCGATGGAGCCATCGTCCGCATAGACGGGCTCGCGCGGCATAAAGACGAAGATGTTCGCGAAATCTTGCAGGAGCCAAGTCCACCAGAGGAAGCCTGTGGTTGCCCATTGGAACACGGTCCACATCGGGTGAAGGCGCTCATCCCCATCACGCGTCCGACCCACCCAAACTTCCCACATGCGTGAGATCAGAAGCCAGACAACCGCGCCAGCCGCGAAGGCCACGACATAACCGGTCAGCGATTTAATGAGCATGCTGCTCATGACGCCTTCAGTTGCTGATCCACCAGAGAGCGCGAATACGGTCAAAACGAGGAAGGTCGTTGAAACTGGAATACCAAACCGCGTCAGGAAGAGCAGGACAATCGGCGGTAGGGCGTGCCACCATTGAATGCCGCCTTCTGGATACGGGATCTTATTCAGTTTTCCGTCCGCGATGTCGCCGCCGCCATAAAACAGCTGAAACAGAAGGGCTGCGACCATGATCCCGGCCGCAAACAACCAGAGCGCCCACCATGGACGGTGCGAGTTGGATGCGAGGAAAGTTCCGAGTGTTTGGATCGAGTCGTTGGCGATCACGGCATAGGCCGCAAAAAAGAAACCAATCAGAGCGAAAATCTCGTAACCAGCAAGTGACATAATGGCTCCAGAGCTAGCTTGATTGATGGCCAATCGACTTGCTGGCTAGCGGATTACAGAATTGAGATCAATCGGGTGGATTGACAATTCGTGATCCAATTACAGCTAAGCGGATGATAGGTTTTCTCTATCGATTGCGGCGGCTTCTTCCGTAACCGGACTATTGCGCAACCCAGCCACCATCCATACTGAGGATGGCGCCATTGATCCCATCCGCCCCAGGCGAGCATAGGAAAGACGCAAACGCCCCGATCTGTTCAGATGTCACGAACTCTTTGGTCGGTTGCGCTGCGAGCAAGACGTCGCGTTTCACTTCTTCTTCTGTGATCCCGCGCGCTTTTGCCGTGTCCGCGACTTGGCCCTCGACCAACGGCGTATAGACATAGCCCGGGCAAATCGCGTTGCAGCGAATGCCATGCTCCGCGCCTTCAAGGGCGACGGTCTTCGTTAAACCTGCAATTCCATGCTTCGCTGCCACGTAAGCGGATTTGTATGGTGATGCGACAAGCGCGTGTGCGGACGCGGTATTGATGATGCGGCCCCAGCCTTTCTCTTTCATGCCTGAAATTGCCATGCGAGTGGTGTGAAACGCGGCCGAGAGATTGAGCGCGATAATCAGGTCCCAGCGCGCGACCGGGAAGTCTTCGATCGGCGAGACATGCTGAACGCCGGCATTGTTCACCAGAATATCCGCTCCGCCAAAATCACGCGCGACATACCCCATCATGCCCTCAATTGCGTCGGGATCGGTCAGGTTCGCGCCGGAAAAGCCAGCTTTTACGCCATAGGTCTCTGAAATTTCTTGTTTGAGCGCGTCTGCTTCATCATCGCTTGAAAGACCGCTCAGCACGATATCAGCGCTTTGTTCTGCAAGGGCTTTGGCGATGCCTAAACCAATTCCGCTCGTCGATCCCGTGACAAGGGCGGTTTTTCCTTTGAGCATTTTGCGTCCTTCCATCTTGAGTGCAGCACCGGCCTTGGTTAGAGCAAATGCAGACACCTTAACAGGCGGGATATTGTACTATGACGGCAACGTTTGAATCTTTTCGCCAGGGCTTTCCAGACTTTCTTCTGATGACGGGTACAGCGGGCGTGCTTTTGCTGCTGGCGAGCACGATTTATATTCTCCTGACACCCTGGAAAGAACTGGCTCTGGTGCGCGGTGGAAACGGCGCCGCCGGCTTGGCGCTGGCGGGCGCAATTGCCGGTCTAGCAATCCCGATCGCATCTTGCCTCGCGTCGAGTCTCACTTTGTTAGACCTGCTCCTGTGGGGCACCGTCGCTCTGCTTTTACAGCTCTTGACCTATCGCATTATCGACATGGTTTTGCGTGATATTCCGACCCGGATCCAAAATGATGAAGCTGGCGCAGCAATTGTCTTGATCGCTGCGAAAATTTCTGTCGCTATGCTTTTGGCCGCGGGTCTTTGGGATCCGAATATTGGGCGTGTGTAAGAGGAGCAACTGACTGTGCTGAGATTGATCCCTGATTGGGTCATTTACGCGCTGGTCCTCGGCGTCGTCCTCTGGGCGATTTTTTCAGGTGGATCTGACGATGCACCACCGCCGCCTCCTGAAGCGATCAAAGAAGAAGGCGCGATGTTGCCGCCGCCGTCTGCATTTGATGAGCGGGTTCTGGTCCAGGTCACAGCGCCAAAGAACGGGATTGGCACGGCATTCGCGATTAATGACGAGGGGCAATGGTTGACCGCGCGCCATGTTGTGGATGGCTGCAGCGAGGTGTCGCTTTTGGTGGCGCCCGGTCAGTATGATCCAGCGCGCAGCATTGTCGTCTCAGAGCAATTCGATCTTGCATTGATTGAGACGGAAACTAGCCCGAATCCGGCCTCCATAAACACCGATAACGATCTGACGATTGGATCATACGGCTTCCATGTTGGGTACCCTCAAGGACGTCCAGGTGAAGCCGCATCACGGCTTTTAGCGCGGTCAAATTTGATCTCACGCGGTCGCCGATCGAGCAGCGAGTCTGTTCTCGCTTGGGCGGAAACAGGACGCACCCGCGGCTTGATGGGGTCCCTAGGTGGGCTTAGCGGCGGTCCGGTTTATGACGAGGACGGCAATGTGCGGGGTGTCATCGTGGCTGAGAGCGCCCGTCGGGGCCGCATCTACACCGCGGCTCCGGAAACTGTGGCTGCGTTCATTAAAGCGACCGGCGCCGAAACGCTCGGCGAGCCAGCACGAGAATTTTCAACCGCGACTTACGGGCGTGAGGCGGACCACGCGCGACGAAATCTGCAAGTCGTTAAAGTCGCTTGTAGCGTAGAAGAGTAAGATCATGTTCGCAGACCGTTTTATTGAGGCCACCCGAAACTATGGCCCGCTTTGTGTTGGGATCGATCCCCATGCCGGACGCATCCCAGATTTATTTGGCGGTGATACGCCGGAGGGCCTCGAAAAGTGGGGCATATCCGTGGTTAAGGCCGCCGCTGGACGCACGGGCATTGTGAAACCTCAAGTGGCGCTATTCGAACGCCATGGTTGGCAAGGCATGCGCGCGCTGGGCCGTGTTCTTGAAGCTGCCAAAGCGGAAGGACTGATCGTGCTCGCAGATGCCAAGCGCGGCGATATTGGATCTACTGCTGAGGGCTATGCCGCCGCTTATTTATCAGAGGATGCGGCTTTTCCGTGCGATGCGCTGACCGTTAATCCCTTTATGGGGCTCGACACGATCGAACCTCACGTGCGTACCGCTGAGGCGGCTGGTAAAGGTGTGATCGTGCTCGCGCGAACCAGCAATCCGGGAAGCGCTGACTATCAGGCACGCGATTTAGAGGGCGCGCCATTATTTGCGCGCGTTGTCGAAAGTCTCGCGCCGATGATTGACCGTCTAAAAGGCGATAGCGGATGGTCCGGTCTAACTCTGGTCACGGGCGCAACCGGTCCTGATGAAGCGAGGCATTTGCGAACCTTGGCGCCTGAGGCCCTGTTTCTCGTGCCTGGCTACGGTGCTCAAGGCGCAGGTGCGTCAGATGCTGTTGCGAGCTTTGTGAATGGCGAAGGCGGCTGCGTGAACGCATCTCGCTCTGTGACCTTTCCGAAAGGGTCAGAAAGTGCCGCCAGCATAGATGACTGGGCCGTCTGCATTGCAGATGCGATTGATGCTGCGCAGTCTGATCTAAAAGCGGCGCTTCAACCGCTTAGCCTTTGACCAGCGCCGTGAGATCTTCCGGCTCACCGATCACGGCGACATGGTCGCCGGGTTGAAGAACCTCATTCGGTGCTGCGATGATCACGTCGCCATCGCGTTCAATAATGGCGATCAGGCAGCTTTTGGGCAGTTCGATCTCTGAAAGAGGACGCCCGACATAGTCCTGCAGATTGCCAAGGTCGGATATTGGCGCGTGCAGGAAGTGATCATCCCGCATCAGGATTTCATTCATTTCCTTGTCCGACGTCGCCGCGAGCCATCGACGCTCGAAATCATAGGCTTGAACAACTTCTGCCAAGTGGCCGGCTAAACGTAAGTCGAGTCCTGCGGGTTTGCGCGGACAGATCAGCATCATGATCGTGTGGACATCTTTGGCCTCTTCCATGTCCATCGCGGCGAGCCGAGTGAAGCGGAAGACCACCAATTCCGGGCTCGTGAGGCCATCATGGCTGCGATAGGCGAGGAGAACATGATCGCTCAAAGGATGCAGCGTTGCGGCGCCCGAATTAAAGACGTCTTCGATAACTGCTTCATCGATGTCGTAGGCCGTGTGCGCGATGTTTTTGACTTCATCGACAATCATCTCGCGAGAATATGTGCCGTGACTGTAAGTGTGCACAACTGACCGCGCGATAAGGGCTTCATAGGTCAGGTTTTGCTTCTGAGTGCGATCATGAATGATCGTCATCAGTTCGCGCTCAAGCCCCTCATAGCGCATCTGTCCGAGGCGTTCGTGCACGTGGAAGATCGCACCGCGCCGGGCGAGCTGGCCAGACGCATAGAACTGATACCAAAGTGCGCAAGCGATTGTTAGCATTCCAGTAAAGCCGATGGCCAGAATACCCATTTCGACAATCAGCCAGAAGGACACCAGGATACCTGCAATCGGCAACCAGGGGTAAAACGGGAGGCGGTAGCCGGGCTTGTAGGTCGCGATCCGACTCTCACGCATCACGATCACGGCGACGCTGACCAAACCAAACAGAAAGAGTTGGAAGGCACTGGCGAGCTTCGCGACGGCTTCGACATTGAACAGAAGCAGCACCGCGATCATTGAGAATGTGGTGACCGCGATAGAAAAGACCGGCGTTCCAAAGCGGCCGATGACCGCGAACCGATCCGGTAGCAATTTGTCTTTCGCCATCGCGTAGGGGTAGCGGCT
This sequence comes from Henriciella sp., assembly GCA_013213785.1. Taxonomy (GTDB): domain Bacteria; phylum Pseudomonadota; class Alphaproteobacteria; order Caulobacterales; family Hyphomonadaceae; genus Henriciella. The sequence continues at coordinate 45,518 of JABSPZ010000005.1, forward strand.
GGCGGACATAATTCCGGCATTTCCGGTCGAGGCAAATGCTGCAATCGCTGAGACGACGATCAGGATTACGCCGAGATCAAACGGCCAGTTGCCGACAAATTGGCGGCCTGCATCAGCGACGGGTGTGAGGCTGCCATACAGGCTTTCAATTGGAAGAATGGCGATGATGACGATCAGACCAAGTGTGTAGATCGCTGTGGCTGTCATCAGGGAAAGCACCATGCCCAGTGGGATGTTTCGATCCGGGCTTTGAACTTCTTCTGCAACGCTGGCGACTTTTGTGAGACCGGCATAGGAGACAAAGACCAAGCCGATCGTGGCAACAAAGCCAACGGTTCCTGCTGTGAAGAAGGGCTGTGTTTCGCCATTCGGCCGCAAACCCTCTGAAATCTCCGTATGGGCGATCCCCAGGATGACAAAGGCGGCCAATATGACTACGAGCGTGGCGACCAATAGTCTTTGTAGGAAAGTCGTTTCTTTCGCGCCAACGGCATTGATGAGGCCAAATACCAAAGTCAGGCTGACAGCCAGAACCAGGATTGGGACATCCAAATAGAGGCTGAGATAAGCGCCCATGCCGACAAGTGCGAAGGCGCTTTTGAACACGACCGCTACCCAGGATCCGAGCCCGCCAATCGTGCCGAACAAAGGCCCCAAAGCGCGGTCGAGGAAATAATAGGTTCCGCCAGCTTTCGGCATCGCCGTTGAAAGCTCTGCCATGCACAGCATCGCTGGAATGATCAGAAAGCCTGCGAGCAGGTAAGCGAGATAGACAGAATCGCCTGTATAGCTCGCTGCAATCCCAGGTAGGAGAAAGAATCCGGAGCTGAACATGGCGCCGGTGGAGACGGCATAAACGTCAAACAGCGTGAGGTTTTTCTTGAGCTTTTTCTCATCAGCCATAGCGAAACCCCGTTTCTGCCCGTTTTCGCATCTGCGATATAAGTCGCCTCGCGGCCAGCACCACCTTTTTGTCAGCGATGATGCTTGCCGCTGGGTCGCGTCTCGACTGGACACTGATTTCGGCTAGTGTAACAACCCTAAAAACGGCGCGTAAGACGCCATCGAGAGTGAGGAAACGAGGAAAGCGTTCATGAAACCGCTTAACATTGCGGCCTTTACGGCTGCGTCTTTATTTATTCTTTCAGCCTGTTCCGGCGGGCAAGACCCTGCGGATGAAAGCGCGAATGCATCTGCCGAAGAGGCGGTGTTCGCCGATGTCTCAGACGACCGGCTGAACAATGCAGCGGCGACACCGGCTGAGTGGCTCGGATATGGCTTCGATCGTGAAGAAACACGCCACTCTCCTTTGACCGGGATCACCGCAGATAATGTTGGCGAGCTTGGGGTCGCTTGGACCTATGATCTTGCGACTTCACGCGGTGTGGAATCTACCCCCATCGTGATTGACGGCGTGATGTATGTCACATCAGCCTGGTCGATCGTTTACGCGCTTGATGCAAAAACGGGCGAAGAGCTTTGGGTCTATGATCCGGACGTCGATCGCGCGGTCGGTGTGAATGCCTGCTGCGACGTCGTAAACCGAGGCGTCGCCCTGTACGAGGGCAAGCTCTATCTCGGCGTCATTGATGGCCGCGTGGAAGCCTTGGACGCGAAAACGGGAGACCTGATTTGGTCGAAAGTGACAGTTGATCAGTCTAAGCCTTATACAATCACTGGCGCGCCGCGCGTCGTTGACGGCAAAGTCCTGATCGGCAATGGCGGCGCCGAGCTCGGCGTACGCGGCTATCTGAATGCGCTTGACGCCGAAACCGGCGAGCTGATCTGGCGGTTTTACACAGTCCCGAGCCCAGACAAGCAACCTGATGGTGCGGCGTCTGATAGCGCGTTCGAAACCGTCGGGAACATCACTTGGGGTGAAGAAGGCGCCTGGAAGACCGATGGCGGCGGCGGCACCGTTTGGGATTCTATTATCTATGACGAAGAGACCGATTCCGTGATCTTTGGCGTCGGCAATGGATCGCCGTGGAACCAAACACTGCGTGACCCATCTGGCTTGGATAACCTGTTCCTTTCATCGATTGTCGCCGTCGATGCCGATACGGGTGAGTATAAGTGGCACTTCCAAACCACGCCGGGCGACAATTGGGATTATACTGCGACACAGACTTTGATCATCGCGACCCTGCCGCTTGGCGAAGGCGGCGCTGATCGCCGTGTTGTTATGCAGGCACCGAAGAATGGTTTCTTCTATGTCCTTGATGCGACCACCGGCGAGTTTCTCAGCGGCAACAATTATGTGCCGGTGAACTGGGCAACCGGCCTCGATGACAGTGGGCGTCCGGTCGAAGTGCCAGAGGCGCGCTATGCAGAGATTCCATATTTGCAGACGCCAGGACCGTTGGGAGGCCATAACTGGCATCCAATGGCGTACAACCCAGATGTGGGCCTCGCCTATATTCCAGCCCAAGAGATCCCGCAGGCGTATGCGACGGACCCGCGGTTCCAGGATAATTCGACCAAATGGAATACCGGCGCAGACTTTGCGGCAGGCGTTCCGCAATTGGTGCCGAGCGAAGTCTTCAAATTCCTACGCTCTGGTTTGAAAGGTCGATTGATCGCTTGGGATCCGATTGCGCAGGAAGCGCGCTGGACGGTTGAGCATGACGGCCCATGGAATGGCGGCGTTCTGTCGACCGCCGCCGGCATCGTGTTCCAGGGCAAGTTGAACGGCGAATTCGCGGCCTATGACGCGGCTACGGGCGAAGAGCTTTGGGTGGCCGATGTGAAGTCAGGCGCGGCGTCTGGCCCGGGCACCTATGAGATCGATGGTGAACAGTATGTGACGATCACCACCGGGTGGGGATCGGCTTACCTCTTGTCAGCAGGAGGTGTGGCCGCTCCGCAGCCAGTCCAGCCAACGGTTGGCAAAGTGGTCACGTTTAAGGTCGGTGCGGATGGCACAATTCCAGACGTAGATATTCCGCTGGTTGAAGCAAGTCCGAAAACAGATGAGTTTGGCACGGATGAGCAATTGGCGCTTGGATTGGTCCAATACGCGCGTAACTGCACCGTCTGTCATGGCCCGTTTGCGGTTGGCGCGGGTGTTCTGCCGGACCTACGTTGGTCAAGCTACACATCAAGCGCCGACGCGTGGAAGGGTGTGCTCATTGATGGGAATCTTCAATCCATCGGCATGGTCTCATTCGCGGACGTTTTGTCGGAAGACGAAGTGGAAGCGATTCGCGCCTATGTCGTTCAACAGGCACACAATACCGATGGAATTAACGATGCGATCGCCAGCGAGGGCGGCGGCCTGCAATAGTTAAAGCGCGAGAAGACCGAGTTCTTTTTGCTTCTTCTTGGACAAGCCATCGGCGACCAGCCGGTGGCTTGTTTCGATATAGGCTTTGAGATCCCCATCCTTCAGGCCGGGCTCAGCATAGTGTTGGATCCATTTCATACCCCTTGAGGCGAGATAAGGCGCAGGGCGAAGCCCAGGTTGCTCGGCCAGGATCTCGAAGGAGAGCGGCGTGACTTTAAAGGTCACTGCGAACACATCTTCATCCCCCCATCCAGCGACGGCGAAGACTTTTCCGCCCACTTTCCAAACATGACTGCCGCCCCATTGGACCACGCGGCTAGTTGCCGGCAGTGCCTTACAAAAGTCATTGTATTCATCCAAAGTCATAACAAGCTCATGACAGAGCAAATTGTTCACTTCAATCCGACTTCGATTGGGGTTACGATAGCTTAATATTGAACGGGCGGCGTGAATGCAGTTTATCGCAATACTTCTTGGGTTTTTAGGCTTCATCGCGGTCTGGTATTGGCGCATCAAGGCGATGCAAGAGGTCGCTAAAGACGGTCGTAAGGTCGTCGAGACGGTCGCGAATCTTCCGCGTAAAATGCGTTTCAAGAATAAGAGTGGCAAAGGCGGCCTCGCCGTCGTTGATGATCCTCGCCAGGCGGCGACGATCCTAATGCTCGAAATTGCCCAGGCGCGTGGGACGCGCACAGTGCGGCAAGAAGCGGTCATTCGCGGTGAGGTAATGCACCATTTCGAATTTAATGAGGCTGATGCCAACGCTCTGATTGATCAGGCGGGCTTGCTCTCTCGAAATGGCGGCGCGAGCCATGTCGTAATGTCCAAGATGACCGATTTTGTGCGCCAATCACCGGGCATGACGAGCAAGGAATTGGTGGACCTAGATGGAATGCTGGTCGCGGTGTCCGAAGCCGAAGGCGACCCAACCGACAGCCAGCTGGATTTGCTCACCATCTATCGCGACAAAACGGGTCTGCGCGTTTAGCTTTTCTCACGTTCCAATTGGGCTAGCTCCTCTCGTCGAAGAGGAGAGACTCTATGCGAGCGGTTATAATCGGCGCCTCGGGCGGTATCGGCGCGGCCCTTGTTGAACAGATCGCATCCCGTCCGGAGTGCGAAAATGTCTATGCGCTGTCCCGGCATCCGGTTGCTGGATCTAATAAAGTCACGCCTATTCGCCTAGATCTCGATCAGGAAGAAACGATCAGCGCTGCAGCGACTGCGATCGGCAAAGATGGCGCGCCTGATCTCGTCATCGTCGCAACTGGGATCTTGTCGAATAAGGCTGGCCTCGCGCCTGAAAAGTCTTATCGCCAGCAAACGTCCGAGGCGTTTGAGAAAGTTCTCCAAATCAATACGATTGGGCCAGCCCTGATTGCCAAACACTTCCTACCCATCATGCCGCGGAAGCAGCGCGCCGTTTTCGTCGCGTTATCCGCACGCGTCGGGTCGATTTCGGACAACCGGATCGGCGGATGGCACGCCTATCGTGCCTCCAAAGCCGCTCTGAATATGCTCATCAAGAATTATGCGATCGAACAGGCGCGCCGCAACGAGGCTTTTATCGCGGTCGGACTGCATCCAGGGACAGTTGATACCGGGCTCTCGAAACCGTTCCAATCGGGATTGCCGGACAAACAGCTTTTCTCTGCTGAGCAATCTGCAGCCTATTTGCTGCGTGTAATTGAAGGGCTCACCCCAAGCGATTCCGGCAAAGTCTTTGATTGGGCTGGGAAAGAGATACCCGCTTAAGCCCCGCCGAGATTAGCGAGGACATCCGACGCATCATACGCGTCTGGATTGTCTGGCTTAGCTCCGCTCGCGGTAACGATCTCCATCACGTGTTCCACAGAACTCGACCCACCGCCGAGCTGGAGGGCAATGCCAACTCCGACGCCAACACTGGTGCGTCCACTCGAGCCGCCAGAGCCGCCAATCGAAACTGAAGATCCTCCGCCTGCGAGTTCGCCCAGGTCGCTATACGCAGTGACGATCTGGAACCAATCGTCGCCGCGTTTCAGCGTTAGCTCGGCTGCGCGCAAGCTCCGCGCTTGTATCGGTATAGGTGATGCGGAATCGGTTGTTCTCGATGGGTTGGACAGAATACCCAGCTCCGCCATCGCGTGTGGCTGGTCCATAAGGTGCCTGTGTGGCGCAAGCGCCTACAAAAGCGAGTGCAGATAGCGCGACCCATTTCATCATAGCGAACATCCTCCTGTCCCAAGATCACCGGAGCCCATGTCAGCACGTCCGAATGAACCTGAACAGAACACAACCCAAGATGAACGCGCGCCAACACATTACAACGAGTTCATTCATCTTGGATCCTGTATTACTTATTACAGGACGGGGGGCGGTCATGTGATCCCAGATTGCTACGATCCGCAGGCGTCCAACCGCGAGAGCTAATGTGCACGTCCGTAGGCGCACGCCGCTCAGCGCGAAGGTGCCGCTTTACTGCGGCTCACGAATGGGCGGCGTTTTAAAGGGGAGCGTCGCCCGTTTATTCGTCTTGATCAGAGTCTAGCTGACGGCGGCCGAAGTCGGCTTCCGCCGTGTCGAGACCCGCGTCGATGATTGCTTTTCGAATACCGCGCGCTCGTGAGAACTCTTTCATCAGCATGTCGCCATCACCCCAACGAATAGCACGCTGTAAGGCTGCGAGATCTTCGCTGAAGCGACCCAGCGTTTCGAGGACGGCGTCCTTATTGGTCAGGAACACATCGCGCCACATGGTCGGGTCTGAGGCTGCAATGCGCGTAAAATCGCGAAAGCCGCCAGCTGAATATTTAACGACTTCCCCCTGCTCCACGCTTTCCATGTCGTAAGCAGTGGAGACGATATTATAAGCAATCAAGTGCGGCAGGTGCGATGTGATGGCCAGCACGCGATCATGCCGGTTCGCGTCCATGGTTTCCACTTTGGCACCGAGTCGTATCCAGAAGGCGGTCAGACGTTCCAATGCGGATTTATAGTCATCAGACGCATCAGATCCTGGCGTCAGGATATGCCAAGTGTCTTGGAACAGGCTCGCGAAGCCGGCTTCTGGACCTGATTTCTCTGTCCCGGCGATGGGATGGCCAGGGACCAAATGAACATGAGACGGACACGCGGCGCCCATATCAGCTGCTGCTTTCGCCTTCACGGATCCGACATCAGTAAGGATCGCACCGTCAGCCATCGCGGTAGCGATTTGGCCCGTGACCTCTTTCAGGACACCAACGGGCGTGCACAAGATCACGCAATCAGCGCCTGCCACAGCCGCTTGAGCAGTCTCAGCTACATCACCCGGCACAACGCGTGCCGCACGGGTGCGCACGTCATTTGAGCTGTCCCACATAGTAACGCGCTCTGCGCCGCCATAAGCAGTAACAGCATGCGCAATCGATGAGCCCAAAAGACCGATCCCGATGATCGCAACGTGTTTAAACTCCGGGTCGGTCATTAGCTCTTCGAGAATTTCTCAATCGCTGCAATCAGATCGTCATTTTGCTCTGTCGTCCCGATGGACGCGCGCAAACAAGTCGGCAGTCCATAGACATTTACATCTCGGATGACGATGCCTTCTTGGCGCAGAAACGCGTCAGCCTCGGCGCTGGTACGGCCCGCTTCATCTGGGAATTCGATCAGGACGAAATTGCCGACACTCGGGAAGGTTTTGAAACCCGCCTTCTCAACAGCGTCTTTGACCCGGACAAGCTCCGTATCATTATGGTCTGCCGATTTTGCCATGAAGGCATCATCGTTCAGAGAGGCGATACCGGCGGCTTGTGAAACCGCGCTGACATTGAACGGACCGCGTGTTCGGTTCAGCGCATCGATGACGCTTTCCGGACCATAGGCCCAGCCGAGACGCAATGCCGCCAGGCCGTGAATTTTCGAGAAAGTGCGCGTGACCAGTACATTGGCCATCTCACCCGCGAGTTCCATTCCGGCGCTATAATCATTCTTACGAACATATTCTGCATAGGCGCCGTCCAGAACGAGCAGCACGTTCTCCGGGAGTGCAGCATGAAGGCGCTTCACTTCAGAATAGGGAATGTAACTGCCGGTTGGATTGTTCGGGTTCGCCAAGAAAACGATTTTGGTGTTCTGATCGACCTGTTCGAGCATGGCATCGACATTGGTCGTCAAATCGGTTTCTGGCGCGCTCCGGGTTTCGGCCCCGGCTTGTTGGGCGATCAGGCGGTAGACGAGAAAGCCGTGCTGGCTTTGCACGATATTGTCACCGGGCCGCAGGTAAGCGCGTCCAAGCAATTGAAAAATCTCATCGGACCCTGCGCCGCAGACGACTCGGGCCGGTTCGATGCCGTATTTCGCACCGATCGCATCGCGCAGCGCGCCCGCAGATCCATCCGGATAAAGCTCCATATGCTTCGCGGCTTCGATCACGGCGGCTTGCGCAGCTGGGCTGCAGCCAAGTGGATTTTCATTGGACGAGAGCTTATGCGCACCAACCAGTTTTTGGCCGCCCTTATAAGGCGTGATTTCCAGGATATTCGGCAGCGCTGTAGGGCCGGTCATCTGAGGTCTCCATCATTGAGCAAGCTGACCTGCCGGGAACGGCTGCGAAAATCAAGTGCCTGATGGCGACTCAAACTGATCTGCGAGCTCTGAGGCACTCAAAAACGCAGCTTCAACTTTGCCGCCTAGGCACCAATCCCCGCAAGCAGCGAGTTGCAGAGCTGGATCTAAAAGGAAAGGCTCACCCGCGGGTGTACGTGTCGCTGCATAGCGCCAGCGATGCATCACCTGATGAGAGGCCGCTGACAGATCTGCTCCAGCAAGTTCAGACGCTGCTGATAAGAGCGTGCTGCGCACCAAATCAGGATCATCTTCCAGGTGCGTTTCTGCCCATTCATTGTCGGATTGGACCAGAATAGAATAGGGCTCTGGACGACCCGGTTTATTGGAATTGACGGCCATCCAGCCAATAGGGGCTGTGCCGCTTTTCAGCGCGGTCCACGGCAGATCAAGCGGCGCTGCAAAGCCAAGCATAAGCGCGAAACAGCCAATCATTTCTGTTCGTTCGAGTGCAGGCTGCCCGGCGAAGGACTTTGGGAAAAGAGCCGCTGTCTGTACACTCGGCGCAGATGAAATCACCCAATCAAACGCGCCTAGCTCGGTGCCGGTTTTGTCGATGAGCGTCCAACGCTCGCCAGTTCGCTTTAAATGCTCGACGTGAGCTTGCGTGTGGACTGAGATATCCGTAGCCAGCGCTTTACAGAGGCTGTTCATGCCGGGTGCCGCGACCAGTTTCTCTTTGCTTGAAAGCCTCGCGCTACCGACGAGTTCTATGTCTCTCGGCCAAGTCTCAACGAGACCTGATGCACGAAACGGAGCTAGAAAAGCTTCAAACCGCTCTGTTTCCACCGTGAAGTATTGCGCGCCATGGTCGAATGCGAATGGATCAGCCCGGCGGGTCGACATGCGCCCACCCGGTCCACGGGCTTTCTCTAAGACAGATACGTCTTGCTGGTCGGCCAAGCGTTTGGCGAGGGTTAAACCCGCAAAGCCAGCGCCGATGATCGCGATTTTCATAAGGCAACTCTCATCATTCGAAGGCACGACTTAAGCCATGCCTTCCTGATGACGAGAAAAAAATATTTGCAGGATTGGCGGATTAGCTGCCGATCGCTTGTTCGTTGCGCTCACCGGTGCGGATCCGGACAATCGTTTCGAGGTCCGCGACGAAGACTTTGCCGTCACCGATCGTTCCGGTATTTGCAGCATTGGTGATCGCCTCAACCACACGCTCGGTTTCTGATGCCGCGCACGCCACTTCAACTTTCACCTTTGGAAGCAAACGGACTTCATACTCGGCGCCGCGATAGACTTCGGTTTTGCCTTGTTGGCGGCCATAGCCTCGGACTTCAGAGACTGTGAGGCCGGACACATCGGCTTCGCCGAGCGCGTCAATCACAGCATCCAGACGACTTGGCTTGAAAATAGCTGTTACGAGTTTCATGTGGGCCCGCCTCCAATTGTAGATTCGACTATACTGGTACTGGGTTGAGATGTAACGTCAATTCCAGGATTTAACACAGGTTTTGAGCCAACAGACTCTGCCAGTTTTCTAGGCATGACGGGTTTCGGTCTGCCCGCCTTTGCAGCTTTCGTTACAGGCGCGGCGGCACTGCCGCTCGGTTTCGAGTAGAGGCGCTTCACAGCTTCGACGAGAACAACGCCGCCCAAACCGGGCAAAGCAAGTTCCCCTGCCCGCTCCCAAGACTTCGATGCAGCGGTGATTAAACGCCAATCTAGAGGCGGCATGTGAACAGCTGTGGTCGAGGCTGTGACCTGGAACAGGCTGTCATTGAGAAACCGAACCAGCTGGCTCCGGGTCCAAGGGCGGCCATGTCCGAAGGGTTTGCTATCAACCAGAGACCACATGCTTCGGCGATTGGTGACTGCAACGACAATCCGGCCTTCTGGTGCGAGGACACGCCAGGCCTCGCGCAGTAATTGTCGCGGACTATCGGCTTCTTCGAGCGCGTGCAGCAAAAAGACGCGATCGAACAGGCCCTCGGGGAATGGCAGTCGCTGTTCTGGAGCAAGGCAGAGCGTTTGCCCTTTAGGCGAAGCCTGGCGCACCTCACCTATCTCTTCCGGAACCGCGCCGATGCAGCTTGCGGCATCGGATTGCCAGAGCGGCAGGAGCGGGCTTGGATAACCAATCCCGAGCACACGTTGCCCCTCGCAGGTGCCCCATAGATCGGTCATTCGCTCGGACATAAGGCGTGCGGCGCATTGCCCAAGACGGGTGGCATAAAAGGCCTCAAGGGTTGCCGCAGGCTGGCGCATATGGCTGTTATCTTTCCAAACGTTTCTACCCTGGAGATGGGATCATGCTGACTATACATCAATTCCCCTGCTTAAGTGATAATTACGGCTATCTCGCGCATGACCCTGTTTCAGGGGAAACAGCAGCGATCGATACGCCAGATCCGGACAAGTATTTGGCAGAGGCCGCGGCGCAGGGTTGGACGATTACGGCGATCTGGAACACGCATTGGCACCCAGACCACGCGGGCGGCAATCAGAAGATCAAAGACGCGACGGGCTGCACGATTATTGGTCCCAGAGGGGAAGCTGAAAAAATCCCTGGCATCGATCGCGCGGTCGGCGGCGGCGATACCGTTTCACTCGGTGCGATGACCGCAAATGTGATTGACGTGCCAGGCCATACACTGGGCCACATCGCGTTCCACATGTCTGCGCAGAAAACCGCGTTTGTTGGCGATGCCGTCTTTGCGCTGGGCTGCGGCCGCGTCTTCGAAGGTGACATGCCGATGATGTGGAATTCGATGCTGGCGATCAAATCGATGCCGCCAGAGACCGTTCTCTATTGCGCGCACGAATATACGCAGGCCAATGCGCGTTTTGCTGAGACGATCGAGACCGGCAACGCGGCTTTAAAGGCCTATATTGCTGAGATTGATAATAAGCGCAGCCGCGGAGAGCGGACAGTGCCTGTCCAGCTCGCACGGGAACTGGAAACCAATCCATTTTTACGCGCCGATGTTCCCGAGCTTCAGGCTGCAATGGGACATCCTGGCGACGCCGCTGCGACGTTTGGAGAAATCCGCGGCCGAAAGGATCGGTTCTAGTGGTCGCTCTATCCGGTGACCTTGGGGCGAACGAGATCATCCGCCTGCTTGGCATGAAGGCTCATCCGGAAGGGGGGCATTACGCTGAAACCTATCGCAGCAGCGATGGTGAGCGGGCGACCTCCACCGCGATCTATTATCTTTTGCAAGCCGATGAAGTATCGGCGTGGCACCGGGTCGACGCTGAAGAGCATTGGCTTTGGCATGCAGGCGGCGCGCTCGCGCTAACCCTGTCGCCGCCAGATGGAAAAGGCGCGACGCCCTACACATTAGGACCGGATTTACGGGCACGGCAGCGGCCCCAGGTGACGGTGCCTGCGCATCATTGGCAAACAGCCGAAAGCCTGGGCGCTTGGACTTTGGTGTCTTGCGTGGTCGCGCCTGGATTTGAATTTTCCGGATTTGAGCTCGCCCCTGAACATTGGCGGCCAGACGTATAATCACCGGATTGGGAGGAAGATTTGGTAGAGATCCACGGCCACTGCGCCGACAAGTTTGCGGGCGTGAAGGCGGCCTTTGAAAACAATTTCACTCAGCATGATGAGATCGGTGCGAGCGTCGCGATCACCTATGAAGGCGAATTTGTTGTCGATCTATGGGCGGGCCACTTAGGCCGCGATAAGGCCCAGACTTGGGACGAGAACACGATCACCAATGTTTGGTCCAGCACAAAGACAATGGCGGCTATGTGTTTGCTCGTCTTGGCCGATCGCGGTGAAGTGGATCTGCACGCACCGGCCGCAAAATACTGGCCGGAGTTCGCAGCGGCTGGAAAAGACAATGTCGAAGTTCGCCATTTCCTTTCGCACATGGCGGGTCTCTCCGGCATGGATACAAAAGTAGAGGGCGATGCGCTGTATGACTGGGATTGGATGGTGCGTGAGCTCGCCGCGCAGGCGCCGTGGTGGGAGCCGGGCACGGCTTCAGGATATCACGCGCTGACCCAAGGCCATTTGATTGGCGAGATTGTCCGGCGCGTAACGGGGCAATCCCTTGGCGCATTCTTCGCGTCAGAGATTGCCGGGCCGCTCGGCGCTGATTTCCATATCGGGATCGCTGATGAACATATCTCGCGTATCTCTCCTTTAGAGCCGCCGCCGCAGAATGTTCGTCCGGCAGACGATGGGTCAGTGGCCTCCAAGACGTTCGCCAACCCGCCTGTTCTGGCAGAGCAGGCGATGGAACCAGCTTGGCGGAAAGCTGAAATTCCAGCGGCTAACGGCCAGGGCAATGCCCGCAGTATTGTACGCGCCCAGACGCCTATGGCAAATGGCGGAGAAGCCTTTGGCAAACGTATTCTGTCTGAGGCTGGAACGCGCCGCATCTTTGAGCAGCAATCCAGCGGTGTTGATTTGGTGCTCGGAATTCCGGTCATGTTCGGCCTCGGTTACGGCATCAACAATCCCGCCATGCCGCTCGGGCCGAACAAACACATCGCCTATTGGGGCGGTTATGGCGGCTCAATCGTGATCGTCGACCAGGACGCGCGGCTTTGTATTTCCTACGTTATGAACCGTATGGAACAGGGAACGACGAGTGACGTCCGGGGCCTATCCTTGGTTATGGCGGCCTATGGAGCACTCGCCCAGTAAGGCTACAAAAGCTCCCGCAGAGTGAAGCTTGCTAATTGCGCACGCGCTCGGCAAAATCTCAGGAATTGCTTGGGAGGCAGCCGGAATGATCAAACGTGTTCTTTTAGGGCTCGGTGGGGTCCTGATTCTATTGGTCGGAATTATCCTTGTTCGCACGCTGAATTATGGCGGCGCGCCGCAAGATGTTCGCGAGATTGTTCTCCCAGAGGTTCCTGAGTTCGACGCCATGGTGGCAGCTGAGCATCTCGGCGAAGCGATCCGCTTTCGTACAATAACGGTTGCCCCAGGTGATCCCCGTGTCGGTCAAGAAGGACCTTGGTTGGAGATGCAGGCTTGGATGGAAGAGACCTATCCGGACTTCCATACCGCCGCCAACAAAGAAACGATTCCGGGCGGCTATAGCCTTCTTTATACCTGGGCCGGCAGTGATGAGAGTCTCGATCCAATTCTATTGATGGCGCACCAAGACGTTGTGCCGGTGAATATCGGAACCGAGGAAGATTGGGACGCACATCCTTTTTCTGGTGCGATTCAAGACGGCTATGTCTATGGCCGCGGCGCAATTGACGACAAAGGCTCAATGGTTGGCCTGTTTGAGGCCCTAAATGCACTCGCGCGCGAAGGCTTTCAGCCAAAGCGGACGATTCTTCTGATGCTCGGGCATGATGAGGAGGTCTCAGGATCAGGCGCGTCGTCTGGGGTTCAGCTGCTGAAGTCTCGCGGTATCTCCCCAATCATGGCGCTCGATGAGGGCTTCATGGCGATTGAGAATAACCCACTGACCGGCGGAACCGTTGCCTTCGTTGGTGTCGCGGAGAAAGGCTATGTGACCTTCAACATCACCGTGACAGCTGAGGGAGGTCACTCCTCAACGCCGCCGCGAAACAGTGCGACTGTGCGCTTGTCACGGGCCTTGATTGCCTTGGATGAAAATCAAATGAGCGCGGATTTGAAATATCCGCTGGTCTCTGGCCTGTTCCAAGCGACGGGCGCGGATATGCCATTCGTTCAGCGTATGGCCTTTGCCAATCAATGGTTGTTTGGCGGGTATTTGAAAGGGGTGCTTGGCGCGACGCCGGCTGCCAATGCGATGATCCGCACAACCACGGCGCCAACGATGCTTACGGGATCTGCAAAAGAGAACGTTCTGGCGCAGCGCGCCACCGCGATCATCAATTTCAGGATCCATCCGAAGGACACCGAAGAAAGCATTCTGGCGCACATCAATGAGGTCACGAAGGATATTGAAGGCCTGGAGGTCAGCTATGGCCGCACGGGCATTCGCGGCGCGGGTGCGTCACCGGTCAGCCCGATGGATAATCTTCCATTCGGAGTCCTTTATGCCGTTGCAGCAGACTCAAGCGGCGCCCCGGTTGCACCAGGCCTTGTGCTGGGGGCTACTGATGGACGTTATGCAACCGCGATTACGGACAGCGTCTACCGTTTCATGCCAGCCGTCATGTCACCTGAGGACCTTACGGGATTCCATGGCACGAATGAGCGCCTGACCGTAGAGAATATGGGCCGACTTTCGAAAGGTTACGCCCAGATCATTCTTGCGATGGATGTGAATACGGAGTGAGGCGCTTAAAGCGCTGCGATCACTGCGTCGCCCATTTCAGTCGTCGACATAGAGCCGCCAATGTCGCCGGTGCGGGCGCCGGCATCGAGCGCTGTGCCGACCGCCGCGAACAATCTGTCTGCAGCCTCTGGGCGGCCGAGTGACCAGCGCAGCGCCATTTCAAGCGACATGATGGCAGCGCAAGGATTGGCTTTGCCCTGTCCAGCAATGTCGGGCGCTGATCCATGGACAGGTTCGTAGAGGCCCGGCTTGCCATCATAGCTTAGGGATGCACTCGGCAGCATGCCGATCGATCCGGTGAGCATGGCGGCTGCATCCGAGAGGATGTCGCCAAATAGGTTGCCAGCGAGGATCACATCAAACTGTTTGGGGTGACGGACCAGTTCCATAGCGCACGCATCAGCTAAGACGTGTCGGAGCGCGACGCCTTCGCCCTCACTTTCATGGAGCTCAATCACGGTTTCACGCCAGAACTGTCCGCTTTCCATGACATTAGATTTCTCGGTCGAGACAACTTCGCCGCGGCGGCCACGCGCGATCTCAAACGCGACCCGCGCTACGCGATCAATCTCACCCTTTGTGTAGCGTGAAGTTTCGTAGCCGAAGCTCTTATCGCCAATCCCGCGTTCAAATCCGCGCGGCTCGCCGAAATAAACGCCGGAGGTCAGCTCGCGCACGATCATGATGTCGAGGCCTTCAACGATTTCACGTTTTAGACTGGAGGCATCGACCAGAGCTGGAAAACAGAAAGCTGGACGTAAGTTCGCAAACGTATCCATACCTTTGCGCAATTGCAGTAGTCCCATTTCTGGACGCAGGTAGCGTTCAACACCTGCCCATTTTGGGCCACCGACCGCGCCAAGCAGCACTGCGTCGCTGGATTTCGCTTTGACGAGGGCGTCGACGGTCAGGGGCTCACCATGCGCATCGATCGACGCGCCGCCGACCAGGTCGTTTGCGAATTCTAGATCCGGCACGAGGACTTCTGCGACCCGACGCGCTTGTTCGGTGACTTCAGGTCCGATCCCGTCTCCGGGCAGCAAAAGCAGGGTCTGGCTCATAGCATCCTCATCTGGCGAAATTTGAGTTTCGCGCCATAGATCAGGTTGTGCTCGCGGAGTCTACTGCGACCAATACGGCGGTGCGCTAGAGAGGCATCGGCTCTGGCTCGGCTTCATACATTCGAACCTTGAGGTCCCGCGGCCCGATTTCGGCCAACGCTTGGCGAAACTCTGCCATATGGGGTTCGGCGAAATGGCTAATCAGGGCGTCGCGATCTTTCCACCGCTCGATAATCCGCAAGAGGTTCGAATCAATCAGATCGCGGCTATAGGCGTATTCGATACAGCCTTCTTCGAAGCGGCTCGCGACAATCATCTTCCTCATCGCTGCTTCGGCTTTGTCCCAAGCATCTTCAGGAATGCGTGCGCTCCCTTCAACGATAATCATTCGATCACCTTGATTTTCAGCTTTAGCGTTTCGGCGACGTCTTCTGGCGATCGCTCATAAGACAGTACCAAATTCGATTTACCCGTCGAAAGCGCCTCGAAGACAAATAATTGGTGTCCACCGCTGCCGACCAGGCCTTCGGGGGCTGGGTCTGCGTTGTAGGTGTCGGACAGTTGGTCCACCTGGGACGCGTCAATGTCTTTGAGATACCAAAAATAACCCGTGGTGGGATTGGAATCGAGCTTTAGGTTAAGCTTACCGCCCGGCCGCAGGGTGATCTCAGTTCCAGACGCAGGATCGGTAAATGTCTGCACAGGCGCTGCGCCTTCCAAGCCCTTCACTTCAGGTTCGGTATTCATGATATCTGGGACGCATGCGCTGAGCATGAGCGCGCCAAAGGCGGCGGCGATAACGGATTTCATGAGGCAGTCTCCAACCAGGGTGTTGCAAGTTTGCGCTGGGCTTCAAAGGTCGAGATTGCGTCCTCTGCCTGCAGCGTCAGCGCAATATCATCCAAGCCTTTGAGCAATTTCTCGCGGCGGCCTTCATCATAGTCGAAACTATGTTCGGCGCCCTCCGGCGTTGTGACCGTCTTTTTCTCAAGGTCGATTTCGAAGACGCTATTGCTGCCACCAGCTTGACCGGCGATCGCGTCGCAAACCCCAACCGGCAGGGCGATGGCGAGGATGCCGTTCTTGCCGCAATTATTGTAGAAGATGTCCGCAAAGCTCGGGGCGATGACGCAGGTAATACCCTGGTCCAAGAGCGCCCACGGGGCGTGCTCCCGCGATGATCCGCAGCCGAAATTCTCACCTGCGATCAACACGCCAGCGTCTTTATATTGTGGCTTGTTCAGCACGAAATCTGGGTTTGGCGATCCGTCCTCAAGCGTCTTAAGCTCGTGAAAGAGGCCTTCTGACAAGCCGACCCGTTCTGTGGTCTTTAGGAACTGTTTTGGGATGATCATGTCGGTGTCGACATTTACCATCAGCTTGCCCTTATCCATTAGGGGCGCAGCGGTTGAGCGGAGTTTTGTAAAGGCTTTCATAGGCTCTGCTTAGCGTGAGGTGTGGGCAATGAATAGGGTGGGAACGTTCTGGGTCCCGTTTCGCACCGTGAAGACGTCTGATCCCGGTTTGCGGCCGGCGCGGATTTCGCTGACATCCAGTCCGGCATTTGTCAGGCGCGCATGTGTGGCGGCGAGATCATCGGTTTCCCAGGTTAGACCCCAAATATGATCGGGCGCGGCGGGGTCTTGGTCCTCTCCGAGCCGGTTGATGACTTCCAGCGTCAGTCCACCGAGCCGGAAAAACAAAAAGCGCGTTTTCCATTGCTCTGCGGTTCGATCGAGTGCGAAGCGCAGACCAAGGCGCGCGCCATAGTTCGCGACGGCGCGTTCTGGGTTCGGCGTATTGATGACGAGATGGTCTAGCCCCGTCGCAGATCCTGGCGAAGGATGCGCGGCAATCAGCGGGGCGTCGGTTTGCAGGACGAAGGTCTTAATCCCGGCCATCACCTGATCTGGGATCCGAAAGCGCTGCCAGCTGCGGGTTGCGCCCGTATCTTCATTGGTGCTATCGCCGTCGCTCATGTCGTCCGGGCGAAGGCCACGCCGCTTCATTTCATGATGATCCTGAGCGAGATCATCGGAGCGATAGACCAGCGAGGTCAGGACCGCGCCGTCTTTTGTCATCTCTCTCAATTTAGAGGCGACATCGCCGTCTCCATTGGGAGCGAGAAGTTCGATCGCCGTGTTCCCGACAGCGAAAACGGAAGAGGCTGTGTCTGCGCTCTCGGCACGCCAAACGGGCTCCTCTCCCAGCAAAGTCTGATAGTTCGTGGTTGCAGTCTCGATTTCAGGACAAACGAGAACAAAATGGTCGAGGGATGTGATCATGACCGGAACGCCTCCAATCTCTGTTTCTGGTCGCCGGACGCGTCAAAGTTGTTCGGATTCAGCCACGCTTCAAAAGCGGATTTGAGGGCGGGCCAATCCTCATCGGTCATCGCAAACCAGGCGGTATCGCGGTTCTTACCCTTAACGACCATATCATTGCGAAACACGCCCTCGAATTGGAACCCAAACCGGGTGGCTGCGCGACGCGACGCGGCATTGTCATTGTGGCACTTCCATTCATAGCGGCGATAGCCGAGTTCTTCGAACATGTGGTGCGCCATCAGATACATGGCCTCGGTGGCTTCCGGTGTTCGCCGCAGCGCGCGCCCAAACGACACGCAGCCAACTTCAGCGCTGCCATGGGTTTCTCGAATGCGCATATATCCTGCCATGCCGAGAATGGTGCCATCCTTAACCTTACGGATAACAAGCAGCTCCCAACCGAATTCGGCGCAAACATGGGTTAAAGTTTTTTCAAACTGACCTTGGTCCTTGAACGGACCAATCGGCATATAGTCCCACAGGTCGGCAATGTCCGGGGCCGCGATGGCTTTGTAAAGGCCGTCAGCATGCGTGCTCCAATCCAGCGGTTCGAGCACCACACGCGGCCCCGTTAGAGGCCATTGCCCAGGCCGCTCACGGGCCGTCCAATCTGCTAGGCTCACCCGCCTATCACCCCAGTAATCGCGGCGCGGGCCGCGAGATGTGGGCTCATCAAGTGCGTACGACCGCCGCGCCCTTGGCGCCCCTCGAAGTTCCGGTTTGAGGTCGAGGCGCAGCGCTCTCCTGGCGAAAGGATGTCTGGGTTCATGCCGAGACACATTGAACATCCAGGCTCGCGCCATTCAAAGCCTGCCGCTTCAAAGATCTCGTCGAGGCCTTCGGCTTCGGCCTGCGCGCGTACCAGACCTGAGCCCGGGACAATCATGGCGCGCACGCCATCTGCGACTTTCGCAGACTTCGCAATATCTGCGACCGCGCGCAAATCTTCAATTCGAGAATTTGTACAGGATCCAATAAAAACACGCTGCACAGGGGTTCCCGCCAATTTCGCGCCCGCGTCTAAGCCCATATAGTCCAGAGCTCGTTCGGCGGCGGCCTTTTTGACCGGATCACTCATTGTAGCTGGGTTCGGAATTGCTGCTGAGAGGGGTATGGCCTGTTCCGGGCTGGTGCCCCACGTCACAGTCGGTTCAATCTCTGCGGCGTCGATTTCGATCATCTCATCCCAAGCGGCATCATCATCTGAGAATAGCGTGCGCCAATGGCGCTCAGCGATTTCCCAGGCACCGCCTTTAGGTGTCGCGGGGCGGCCTTTCATGTATTCAAAAGTGACATCGTCCGGCGCAATCAGTCCAGCGCGGGCACCGCCTTCGATTGAAAGATTGCAGAGCGTCATGCGCCCTTCCATGGACAGCGCGCGGATCGCTTCGCCGCGATACTCCATAACGCAGCCTGTGCCGCCCGCCGTACCGATTTTCGCAATCAAGTGCAGCGCCAAGTCTTTCGCTGTGACGCCGTCTGCGAGTTTCCCGCGCACCTCGATCGCCATATTCTTCATCTTGCGGGCGCGTAGCGTTTGTGTTGCGAGCACGTGCTCAACTTCAGACGTACCAATCCCATGCGCCAGCGCGCCGAATGCGCCATGCGTCGACGTATGGCTGTCGCCGCATACGATTGTCATCCCTGGCTGCGTGCGCCCTTGCTCCGGCCCGACTACATGGACGATGCCATTATTGATGTGGCCCATAGGAAAGAACTCGATGCCATGCTCTTCGACATTCCGCGTGAGCGCTTGCAGCTGGTTGCGCGCCGCCTCATCGCGAACGCCATCCAGGCCAAGTGCTTGATCTGCCGTCGGTGTATTATGATCAGCCACAGCCAGTGTTAGATCAGGGCGCCGAACACCGCGACCTGCGGATTTCAAACCTGCAAAGGCCTGCGGAGTCGTGACTTCGTGGATGAGATGTAGGTCGATAAAAAGGAGCGCTTCACCCGTCGCCGCATCCTCGCGCACAACATGTTGGTTCCAAATTTTATCATAGAGCGTTTGTCCGGCCATCTCAGTCCTACCTTTCAGCCGGGTGTATCAGCATGCGGCGGCTGTTTTCGCAAGCACCAGATAGAGAAAAGGGCTGGTCGGATTGCCCAACCAGCCCCGTTTCGATTGTTTTCCTGGCGCTATGCCAGCGAAGTTTTACTTACTGGCAGTTACAAGGTGCGCCGATGTTCAGCACGACCAGGCTTGCCCGGACTGTTTCGTAGCGTGTTGCGTTCGTGACAGTCTCTGTTTTTGGAGTGACCTTACGGATCTCAACCGGCTGGATGATTTTCCGGTGAACCGGCTGATAGATATCGCGGTGTGTCACAGCCTCAAAATAGCTCTCAGAGCGCTCTTCTTGGTACTCTTCAGTGAGCTGAGGGATGTAGTTCACGACTGTGTCTGGAACAGAAACAGAGTTTGTCATGCCAGCGAGCGTTTCTGTCTCGTAGCGTGTCGCACGTGTTTCAGTTTCGGTGCGTCCGTTCAGAACTTCTTTCACAACCGGCTGGATCGTTGTGACAACGACAGGCTGGATGATGTTACGTGTGACGTTGTCGATATAGACATCTTCAACTTCAAGAACCGTACGCTCAGTGACGCGTGGGGTAATGTTTTCAACAACTTGCGGTGCTGCAACCGTTTCAACACGAACGGGAAGACGCTCTTCTTCATAGCGCGTCGCTTCCGTGATGCTTTCGGTCGTTCCACGAAGGATTTGACGTTCGATTGGCTGAACTGTTGTGACGGTCTTCGGCTGATACACGTTACGGGTCGCGATGTAAGGAACAACGCGCTCTGTGATCTGCTCTTCGGTCACGGTTGTGATGTCTTCTGTGACGTTCTCAATCGTCGCTGGGATCTCAACTGAGTGACGCTGTACCGGTGCGGTACGCGTTTCATAGCGGATCTCGTTGGTGATTGTTTCGGTTACTGGGCGAATGATGCGGCGCTGAACAGGCACAACAGTTGTGCGCTCAACAGGCTGAATGATCTCGCGGCGTGTGATCGCGTCATAGTAAGTCTCTGTGACTTCTTCGACGGTCTCTGTCGTGACTTGCGGGATGTAATTCTCAACAACCGCTGGGACTTCGTCGCGCTCATAGCGTGTTGCCAGGCGGTTTGTTTCGTAGATGCGGTCTTCAGTGATGTCCTCAACAGACCCTTGAAGCACTTCTTGCGTAATTGGTTGGATCAGCGTGCGCTGAACTGGCTGAGTGATCTCACGACGCGTGACCGCATCGATGTACTCAGTTGTTTCTTCGATCTCTGTGCGTGTCTCGATCTGCTCATCGACATTCTCACAGCAATGTGTGGTTTCGATCGCAGTTTCTGAGCCGGCGATATAGCGCACGTCAGTATCGGCACCGGTTGCGCCTGAGCGCGAGATGATGTCGCGGATCTCGTCGTCAGACAGAGCGCGATCTGATGTGGATGCTCCGCTAGCGGCGTAACGCTCACCGGCTGCTTTGCCATCCCAGCTTGTTTGGTCGCCGTCCGCCATGGCGGTGAACGGAAGCAGGCTTACAGCTGCTATGCCGACAAAAATCGACTTTGAAAGTTTCATGTCTCTCTTCCCCTTTTGTGCGACACTTGCTGCCGCTTGGCGGACGTGTTCTTCAGGATCCGGTCCATTTCGGGACAACCGCGTGTGCAACGCAAGAAACGCGCCTGTTGTTTCGTATAGGAAATGAGAGAGGTTTAACCAATCGGATTCCCCCGGTGCGGGAAAATCTACTGCTTTTTGAGTGATTTAACTGGCTGAAGAAGTCTTAAGGCGTACCGCGAAACGCAGGATATTTACCTTATCTGACATGAAAAACCCCGCTCTTTCGAACGGGGTTTAATGTATCTGAGTTCGACTTTCGAACTACGCTTCAGCGTCACCCTCTGGGGCGGCTTCTGCAGCAGCTGCTTCAGCTTCAGCGGCGGCGGCCGCAGCGGCTTCCTCGGCAGCTTTCGCTTTTGCAGCGGCTTCACGCTCTTTTGCAGCCTCTTCGCGGCGGGCAACTTTTGCTGCGTCGCGCTGACGGCGAAGTTCTGTTTTAGAGGTGGTGATCTCTGTGGTTTCCATACCGTGGCCAGTTGTCCGCTCCGCAATACGGGCAGATTTACCGCGGCGATCGCGCAGATAGTAAAGTTTGGCGCGGCGAACGCGGCCTTTACGCTTCACTTCAATGCTTTCGATCATTGGTGATACAACCGGGAAAACCCGCTCGACGCCTTCACCGAATGAAATCTTACGCACTGTGAAGTTTTCATTCAGGCCTTGGCCAGCGCGTGCAATGCACACACCTTCGTAGCGCTGTACCCGCTCACGGTCGCCTTCTTTAATGCGAACGTTGACTGACAACGTATCGCCTGGCGAAAATTCTGGGATGGTTTTGCCAGCAGTGACGCGGGCAACTTCTTCAGCTTCAAGCTGTTCAATCATGTTCATCGTCCGTCTCCGACGCTCGCAAATTGGGTCCATTTCGGAAAGCCGCCCATAAATCGGGTCGACGATGTTTTGTCAATGCCTGACTCTGCTGATTCCTCCACTCATCGACAGCTTTATGATCGCCGGACAGAAGAACGTCTGGTGTAGAGCGATTTTCCCACTCTCTGGGGAGCGTATAATGCGGGTATTCGAGCAAGCCATTGCTGAAGCTCTCATCCTCAACGGAGGCGTGATTTCCCGCCACGCCTGGGATCAAACGCAGCGTCGCTTCTAACATCGCCATGGCGGCAACATCGCCGCCCGCAAGAATGAAATCACCGAGCGAGACTTCTGTGAGATTGCGGCCCTCGATGACGCGTTGATCGAGTCCTTCGAAACGCCCGCAGAAAAAGGTTAGCCCCGGACCGCTTGCCCATGTTTCTGCGAGGGACTGAGAAAAGGGAATGCCGCGCGGGCTTGGGTAAATGATTGGGCACTCATTTGTTCCGGCATGATCGATGGCGGCCGCGGCAACATCGGGCCGTAGAACGAGGCCTGCGCCGCCGCCGGCCGGCTTCTCATCAACTTGGCGATGTTTGCCCAGGCCAAATTCGCGCAAGTCCACTGTGTTGAGGGACCAGAGCCCGTGCTTACGCGCGCGCTCCAGAATAGAGACGCCGAGCGGGCCTGGAAGCGTCTCCGGATAAAGTGTGATGAAGGTCGCAGCAAAAGACATTATGGCCCCACAGAGAGCGCAAGCACACGGGAGATGGTTGCCCGGGGGAGACCAGACTGTGCCTGAAGCTCATTAATCGCGGCATCGACGGCTCTCAGGGCCGTCTTGCTGGTTGCTGTTGGCTTATCTAGGACGCCCTCGCGCATCAGGGCCGCGCACACATCCTTCGACGCAATCCAATTGTCATAGCCTGAGAAGCGCAAGAAATATTGCGCCGTTGCGCCGCCGAGGCGGCTGCCATGCTTCCCGAGATGCGCGAGCAAACCGGCTTGGTCATTGCCAGGCCAGCCGCTGAGAAAGGCGCCAAAGCTGCCATGCTCTTTGGCCGTAGCGGTTATGAAGCGCGCATTTTCGATCGTCGCGGTGATCTTTTGACCGTTTCGAACAATCGCAGCGTCAGAGAGGAGGCGGTCTAGGTCTTCATCAGCATAGAAGGCGACGCGATTGGGTTGAAAGCCGTCAAAGGCGGCCTCGAAGCCTGGCCACTTGTTGCGGATAACTTTCCAGCTGAAACCGGCGCTGAAGACCGCTTTCGCCATTTCGGCCAGATAGCGGTCATCGGTGACATCCGTCAGGTCCTCGATGGCATGTTCACTATGCGCCATAGCAAGCACCTGCTCGCGCGAACCATGATGGCTCGCCGCCAGATCCAAGATTTGTTCGAATTTACGCATCTTGTGCGTCACGCTCCTCGCGCACCGGCATCACTTTCAAGCCTGTGATTTGGTTGCGGTTCTTGCGCGCGATGTCGAAACGATAGCCATAAAACGCAAATCGCTGACCGGGTTCTGGGATGGTTTGCGCTTCGTGGATGACAAGCCCGGCAATCGTGACGGCCTCTTCGTCTGGCAACTCCCAGCCCATAGCGCGATTGAGGTCGCGAATAGTGACGCCGCCTTCAACATAGACCGAACCGTCTTCTTGTGGGCGTACACCGCGCACAACGACATCATACTCGTCGCGAATATCGCCGACGATTTCTTCAAGAATATCTTCCAGCGTCACCAGCCCTTGCAGGGCGCCATATTCATCTACCACGAGCGCGAAATGGCTGCGTTTCTTCAAGAACAGATCAAGCTGATCTTCTGCCGCCGTGGTTTCCGGGATGAACCAAGGGTCGCGGCAAATCTCGAGAATGTCGAGGCCAGACGTCTTCCCATTATTGCCCACGATGGCGCGCAGCAGATCTTTGACGTGCAAGATACCGACAATCTCTTCCTGGTCGCCGCGGAACAGTGGCAATCGCGTGTGCGGGCTCGCAAGCGCTTGGCGGACAATCGCATCGGCGGACTGATCCGCATCAATCATGGTGATATTCTTGCGGTGGATCATGACCTCTTCGACGGTCATGTCTTTGAGGTCCAGCGCGCCAACCAGGCGGTGGCGCTTATTGGCGTCGAGGCCTTCTTCTGAATGGTGCAGGTCAATTGTCCCGCGAATATCATCCTCAGCCGTGACGGCATCATCCGGGGGTTTTACACCGAGCAAGCGCAGCGTCGTGTTTACGATGGCTTGGATACCGGCCACGATCCAACTCGCGATCGCAACAAAGCCTGCGATCGGTCTTGAGACCGTCATCGCCATCGCATCGGGGCGGGTGATCGCATACGTCTTCGGTAGCACTTCTGCGAAGACCAAAACCAGGACGGTCATGACGGCCGTCGCCACTGCAACCCCGCTCGGCCCGGGCATCAAACTGACAAACAGGCTGGTCGCCAAGGCAGAGGCGAGAATGTTCACGAGATTATTGCCGAGGAGAATGGCGCCAATCAGGCGCTCTCGGTCCGAAATGAGTTTGTTAACGAGACCAGCTCTCTGGTCGCCATCTTTCTCAAGTTGGTGCATCCGCGCGCGGCTCGCTGCCGTGAGCGCAGTTTCGGAGCCGGAAAAGAATCCGGACAGGCTGATAAGGACCAGAACGGTCAGTAAAGTGCCGATGATCATCAGCTTTTTTGCAGCTCCTCTTGTAAAAAGTCCTGTACGTCAGACAGGTCTGCATCGGGATAGATAAAGGATTGGCCTAGACCTTTGGCAAGGATAAGCGGGACTTTTCCGCCGCGGGCCTTTTTGTCTTGTCGCATCGCTTCCACCAAGGGGCCTGCTTCGTAAGGGCCGCCGGGTAGGCGTTGAAGCTCCGTTTCGAGGCCGGACGCTTGTATGAGTGAGACGCCGTGCTCTGCGTCTTTCGACGTCATCAAACCCAGCCGCGCCGAATATCGCAGCGCCAACGCCATACCTGTCCCGACAGCTTCGCCATGCAAGAGGTTGGCGCGATAGCCATTGGCGGCTTCAAGCGCGTGGCCAAACGTGTGTCCGAGATTCAAGAGTGCTCGCACCCCGCCCTCGCGCTCATCTTGTGCGACGATGCCCGCTTTTGCTCGGCATGAAACCGCCACAGCTGCAGAGATTGAATCTGAGTCCAGTTTAAGGACTTCGTTGCCATGATCGGATAGCCAATCAATAAATTCCGGATCATTGATCAGGCCATACTTGATAATCTCGGCATACCCCGCTTGGCGTTCTCGCGCTGGCAGCGTCGCCAAGACGTTCGTATCTGCGAGAACGAGGCGAGGTTGATAAAAGGCGCCGACCAGATTCTTGCCGAACTTACTATTCACGGCTGTCTTGCCGCCGACAGAGCTATCAACTTGCGCGAGGAGCGTGGTTGGCACTTGAACGAATTGCATGCCGCGTTTCATCAGCGAAGCTGCAAGCCCCGTCAGATCACCAATGACGCCGCCGCCAAAAGCGACCAATACATCGTCCCGCCCTGCCCCATGCTCGAGCAACCAGTCCAAAGTCTCGCCGAGCAAAGCCCAGTTTTTCGTACTCTCACCGGCTGGTAGGACCTTTTCTAACCCCGTAAGACCACCTGAGGATAAGCCAGTGAGAAGGGTTTCGCCATGCAAACCCCAGACGGTGTCATCGCTTAGGATGAAAACGCGGCTTTGCTTGGCGAAGGGCGCAATCAATGTCCCTGAGCGAGCGATCAAATCAGCTCCGATCAGGATGTCATAGCTTCGTGTCCCAAGCTCAACGCGGACTTTGGTAGGCTCTGTCAGGGTTGGGGCGTCCATGTCTCCAGGGCCTTAATAATAGAGGTAACCGTCTTGGAATGCGGTCCGTCCACACTGTGGACCGTTAAGTCAGCGAGCCCATATATAGGACGGCGCTGATCAAACAAGTTGGAAAGAACTTCTTTGGCGTCGGGTCGGCGCAAAAGCGGGCGATGATTGCGGCGAGAGACGCGCTTCCAAAGCGTCTCAAGGTCCGCATTGAGCCAAACGGTGACGGCTTTCTCGCGCAGCAGATTTCGTGTGTCTTCGCTGAGATATGCGCCGCCGCCTGTCGCGAGGATTTGCGGAGGCCCACTGAGGAGCCGCGTCAGGACTTTTTGCTCGACACGCCTGAATTCTTCCTCACCATGCAGCGCAAAAATGTCAGAGACTGAAAGGCCTGCTGCTTTTTCGATTTCATCATCGCTATCAATGAACGGGCGGCCAAGTTTGTTTGCGAGGCGACGACCGACGGTTGATTTGCCAGCGCCCATCAATCCGACCAGCGCGACAGTCCGCCCGGACCACGCCTCATTTCTGTCGGTTTTCAAGGTACTAGATCGGTCTTCAGCCATGGTCTTTTCGGATGTTCCAAACCTGTCCTATACAGGCAAAACGGTTCCGGCAATCTTTGACCATGGCGAAACCATGCGAAAGGCAGATACTCGATGCGCAAATGGCTGATCATTCTTGTTGTAATTCTTGCGGCAGTTCTCGGGGTGCTTTGGTGGCTCGGGTCATCCTTGGATGAGCATAAACCAGAGGCCGGCGAAACGCGCATGGAGATTGAGCATGTCCTTTAAGGACATATTGCTCGCCGCTGGCTTCCTCACCACCTGTTTGTCGGCGACGGCACAAATTGAATCAGAGAGCTTGGATGATCTCAGCTCTTGGGGGCAGCGCTTTCTGCCCTCAGACGAACCCGAATTCTCCAATACGCTTTGGCGCAATTCCAGCAATGAGACCCTTTTGGCGCTGCTGCAATCCATCGATGTCCGAAGCCTAGGCCCGGCCGAGAAGCGGCTTTTGCGCCGTGTGGTCTTGTCACCCGCAACACCTCCGCGCGGAGATCTTGCAAGTGAATTGTTGACGGAGCGTGCCCGGTTAACGTTGGAGCTTGGCGAAGCGCGGGCCGCTGCTGCGGTTGCGCCCGAGCTGGGCGAGGACTCCCGCGGCTTGGACCCAGAAACCTTCGCGATCGATCTCGATCTCGCGAGTGGGCAGGAAGCGTCAGCGTGCAGCGCGTTAAATGGGCAAACCGGAGAGGCGCATTACTGGTATAAACTGCGCGCGGTCTGCGCCGTGCTTCAGGATAATTTTTCCGGCGCCGAGCTCGCGATTGAGATTGCGGAAGCGCAAGGCGTTGAGGACGATTGGATGATCGCCGCGATTTTTGCAGCCGCTGGCGACGTCCCAAACCCGCCAAATGCGCGGTTCGACACGGGGCTGAATATCGCTTTGTCTGCGAAAGCGGATCTGGACATGTCCAGCTTTACGCTCGCTGGGGGGCGTCCTGATCTTGCAGCGGCTGCAGCCCGCCGACCGGGCATTCCTGATGATTTGCGCATACGATTTGCCGAGATTGCGAGTGAATTTGATCTGATCGCGCCGGAAGAGAGACGCGAGATTTTGAACGCTCGCTATGAATCTGAAGAGACAGGATCCTTTTCAGCTCTTGAGGTGACCCTCGCCGATTTGAAAGATCCGCTTATCGCTGACGGACAGCGCCACGAGCAGTTGGCAAATGTGCTGCGTGCGGCGGCGCGAGCGGATTTGACGACCTATCGCACGACCGCGAGCCTATTCTTGCCGGATCTTCAGCAAATGATTCAAACGCCCGTCGCGGCGGGTTTTGCCATCGATTATGCTAAGGCGGCGATGATAGCAGGGGACCGAGCAACGGCGCTCAATTGGCTTGATACGTTTAACTTCGAGGGGTCTGGAGAGCCTGATTCCTATGATGTGGCTGTGATAGAGGCGCTCGACATTCTAGCGGGCGGCGAGTCATCGCGCCCGTCTTTGGTCGCGATTGAGACCCGGTTGATCGATGCCATTGATTCGACAGAGCGTGAGGTTCAAGCGGGCGCTATCCTGACGGCGTGGACCGGACTTGGTTATTCCTTGTCGCCGCTCGGTCGCGATTTCTTGGCGCAGCAATCGGACCGCGGTGAGCGCATTGCCCAGGGTCAGCGAACAGGATTGCGCGCAGCTGTGCTCTCTGATGCGACCGCCGAGGCTTCACTTCTCGTCCTGGCGACAACCCGAGGTGATCCCGCGCGCCTGTCGCCACCCGATTTTGCGGACCTTTTGACTGCGTTGGTCGCGCTTGATGCTGTAGATATCGCCCGCGACTTGGCGATTGAGTCGACGGAGTATTGGAAGGAAACGGAATGAAACGGGCTCTGATCAGTTTTGTTGCCGTCGCAGCGCTGAGTGCCTGCGTGAGCGTTCAACAGACACACCGCCACGTCACACCCGTCGAAGCAGCGAAACCGCCACCCGGGTCAAACCTGATGATGCGGGCGCCGATCACCATTTCCGATGATTTGGAAGTTATCATTTCGGATGTCGTTATTCCGGCTGGCGCCTCAGTACCGCGCCATTTTCATCCCGGAGAAGAGTTCGTCTATGTGATTGAAGGCTCTGCCGTGCATGTCGAAGACGGCAAGCCCGATCAAATCCTCCGCGCAGGTGACGCCTACGTTATTCCTCCGCAGGCTGAACATGCGCCGCGCGGCGGTCCGGATGGCGCGCGCGCAATTGTGTTTCGCGTCCACAAAGATGGCCTGCCGGAGCGTATCAATGTCGGAGAGAATGGGCCCGTTCCAGACGTCCAAGCTTATGATTACGAGATCGAGAGCGACCAAATTCTGACGCTCATGGACAATATTGAGTCGCGTGACGACTTTCATTGCCACGCCATGTCCTATCCCGCGCGTATGTGCCATTCGGATAGCGGGCGGGAGCTTTATGTGTTTTCCGAGCCAGGTGCCGAAGCTCATATGTCGGCATTGTTCCGTGGGTTTGTACGCGGCGAAGACGGCATCCCGGTCTTACAAGAGCGGGGTTGGTCAACGTTGGCAGAAGACGAGGCGCAGCCGTTTTTCGCAAGGATCGGCGCTTGGCCGGAAACATCGCGCGAAAAAGACTAAAACTCAGCGTGCCGCTTCCAGCGCTTCAGCCGGTTTTAGATCGCCATCATAGAGCGCGCGGCCGAGGATAGACCCTGAGATTGGGCGCTGACCTTTGTGTGCGCGCAGATTGTGAATGTCTTGCACGCTTGCGACCCCGCCGCTCGCAATCACTGGGATCGAGACAGCGTCTGCGAGTTCGCCCGTGAAAGCGACGTTAACGCCGGTTTTCATACCGTCTCGGGCAATATCGGTGACGATTAGAGCCGCGACGCCGCATCCTTCGAACGCCTTAGCAAGCTCGACGGCAGACATGTCAGAGGTTTCCGCCCATCCTTCGACAGCCACAATCCCGTCCTTGGCGTCTATACCGACGACAACTTGGCCTGGTAGCGCTTTGGCGGCAGCTTTCACCAGATCTGGGTCTCTTAGGGCTACTGTGCCGAGAATGACGCGCGAGATCCCAGCGTCTAGCCAGGCATCGATGTGCGCGCGGGTTCGAATGCCGCCGCCCAATTGAACGGGCACATCGGTTGAAGACAGGATCGCTTTTACCGCGTCCGTATTGGCGCTTGCGCCTTCAAAAGCGCCGTTCAGATCGACCACGTGCAAATACTCAAAGCCAGCCGCTTTGAACTGAGCCGCCTGGTCGCCAGGGTCCGGATTATACTGCGTTGCCTGATCCATTTCACCGCGCAGCAAACGCACGCACTGCCCGTCTTTTAGATCGATCGCGGGATAGAGTTGAAACGTCATTTTGGATCCCAGAGGACGAAATTAGAGAGGATCTGCAAGCCAACACGCTGGCTCTTCTCGGGGTGGAACTGGGTCGCAAACATATTGTCGCGCGCGACCGCTGCGATGATGGTTTCGCCATATTCCGTGGTTGCCGCGATATCGGCTGCACTTGGGTTCCGATACGCATAAGAGTGCGTGAAATAGACGTGCGGATCGGCGCCCAATCTGTCCAATATCGGATGCTTTTGTTGGAATGCGAGCGCGTTCCAACCCATGTGCGGGACGGCTAAGCTGCCGCCCGGTTGGATCCGGTCCACGTCGCCAGGTATCCAGTCGAGGCCAGCCGTTTCGCCATCCTCCAAGCCGCGCGTGGCGAGGAGTTGTTGGCCGACACAGATGCCAAAGAACGGAACACCGCGCTCGAGCACGGCTTCTTTCAAGGCCTCCACAAGACCGTCATGTCTGCGCAAGTTCGCGGCGCAATCAGCGAAATGCCCAACGCCTGGAAGAACAATGCGGTCGGCATAGGCAATCGCGCTCGGATCTGCTGTGATCCGGATTTCACGGGTCTTTTTGGCATTATTTGCGGCGACGCGGAGGGCACGCGCGGCGCTGTGCAGGTTGCCGGACCCGTAATCGATGAGGGCGATCGTCTTCATGGGGCTGGCCTTAACCGAGACAAGACGAGACGAAAAGAGCCAGATCGGAACATTCGCTGCGTTTCGCGACGAGAGTCTGGTCTTTTCCGCCTGCACTTGGCAGGAGGGAGCCTCAATTCACGCAACATCCTCAAAAGGATCACCCTATGTCCCTACCAGATACCTATCTCCAAATGGTCTCAACTCTCACCGAAGAAGGCGTTCTTCGGATGGAGCTGGTTGAAAAAGAAATGCCAGAGCCGAAGCCAGGCCAAATCATCATTCGCGTTGAAGCGACGCCAATTAATCCATCTGACCATGGCGTGATGTTTGGATGGGCGAATATGGCAGCAGCAACGAGCGATGGGTCTGGAAAAGACACTGTGCTAACCGCGCCGGTGCCGGAGCAAGCCATGCGGGCAATGAAAGCACGGATCGGTCAACCGCTTCCCGTAGGCAATGAAGGCGCAGGCACGGTGGTTGCCGCGGGCGAAGGGGATTATCCGCAAAGCCTGCTTGGAAAGACTGTCGCTGTAATGGGCGGCGGTATGTATGGTGAGTATCGCGCTGTCGATGCGATGATGGCGCTGCCATTGCATGAAGGGAATACCGCGAAAGAGGGTGCGTCCTGCTTTGTGAATCCATTAACCGCACTTTGCTTCCTCGAAACCATGCGCCTAGAAGGTCACACCGCGATCGTTCACACAGCTGCGGCGTCGAACCTCGGCCAAATGCTCAACCGGATTTGCCAAGCCGACGGCGTTGACCTCGTCAACATCGTCCGCAAGCAAGAGCAGGAAGATATCCTGCGCGGCATGGGCGCCAAATATGTCGTCAATTCCAGCAAAGACAGTTTCATGCCGGAACTGATTGATGCGATCCATGAAACCGGCGCAACGCTTGGCTTCGATGCCACTGGCGGTGGCAAGCTCGCGTCTGATATTCTTACGGCTATGGAAGGTGCTGCGGCGCGTACACCAGGCGCGTACAGCATTTACGGCTCTGTCGCCCATAAGCAGGTCTATCTCTATGGCGGGCTCGATACATCGCCAACGACGCTGAGCCGCGGATACGGTATGGCTTGGGGTGTCGGCGGTTGGCTCTTGCCGAACTTCCTCGCCAAAGCTGGCCAGGATGTGGCGATCCGTCTTCGCAAGCGCGTTGCCGACGAACTCACCACAACATTTGCCAGTAACTATACAGACGAGCTGTCGCTCTCAGACGCGCTGAAAGCGGATGTGGTTGCGAAATACAATGCGAAAACGACGGGTCAGAAATATCTGATCTGCCCGCAGAAGCCGATCTAGAGGCTACCTTTTGTGCTGGCTGCGGCCCCGGCGAGTTTCGCGTCCGGGGTCACGGCCATGCGCAAGGCGCGGGCGACCGCTTTAAAGCTGCTCTCAGCGATATGGTGATTGTTCTCGCCGTATAGATTTTCAATGTGCAGGCACATGCCGCCATTGCCGGCCATGGCTTGGAAAAACTCTTTGAAGAGTTCGGTGTCCATGTCGCCAATCTTGTCGCGCTTGAAATCCACCTTCCAGATGAAATAGGGCCGCTTACAGAGGTCGACTGACGCGCGGCTCAAGGTCTCATCCATTGGCAGATAAGCGTGGCCGTACCGCGTAATTCCTGCAAAATCGCCCAGCGCTTGCTTAATCGCCTGACCGATTACAATGCCGGTATCTTCAACCGTATGGTGGCCATCAATGTGCAGATCGCCCTTTGTGCGCACCTTCAAATCCATGAAGGAATGGCGCCCGAGTGCATCCAACATATGGTCGAAAAACCCGATCCCAGTTGAGATATCGGTTTTCCCCGTTCCATCCAAATTGATGGTCACCGTGATATCGGTTTCCTTGGTTTTGCGCGAAACTGTAGCAGTTCTGTCAGTCATGCCGGTCCAAATAGGGTTTAATTTCTTTGTCGGCTAGCACAGATCTGTTCACGACTCCCTA
Source organism: Henriciella sp. (assembly GCA_013213785.1). Lineage (GTDB taxonomy): Bacteria > Pseudomonadota > Alphaproteobacteria > Caulobacterales > Hyphomonadaceae > Henriciella. The sequence goes on from JABSPZ010000005.1 coordinate 77,654, forward strand.
AACAATTGGCGTCACAACTGTTTGTTGAGGGTCGAGTACGGGATAAAGGTTGCCGGTTTGAAACCAATACGGGCACTTTCAAGATCACTAGCGCGTGCGAGTTTTGCCAATGTCCAGACATTGGCGGCTTTGCTGCTGGGCTTGCTTTTGTCCTTTATCTTCACGGCATTCTACTTCAACCAAGCCTACAAGGCGTATCAGCACAGTGCGCATGAGAATGGCGTTCAAGTTGCTCAGCTGATCAGCGAAGAGCTCGCAAATGATCAAACGCGGGCGATTGAGACTGCGATGCAGCACTCCCTGAGCGGCCGAGCTGAATTGTTGAGCCCGAACGGTGACGTCTTGCATGGCGAGATGACCAATAAGGCGCGCGCTCGTTCTCAAACCTTTCCTCTGACCAATGATGGCGTCGCGCTTGGCACGCTGATTTATGCGCCAAGCCAACGTTTCACACCGCCAATTCCATATTGGATTGCCACGCTCATTTGTATCGGTGTCGCGATTATCTCTGGCCTGTGCATGCGCTTTTTTGCGCTGACCGTTGTCGACTATGTCGGACAGGTCACGCGTCTGGTTGGCGACTATAGTCTGGTCGATCAAAACCGCCGCAAGGTCTCGAAATTCGCATTCGCTGAGTTCCGACAACTCGCGCTCGCCACGACACGGGCGACGCGCCGTGTGTCCAAGGAATTGGAAACCCTCCGCGCCACGGCACGGATGGATGAGCGGACGGGACTGATTAATGAGCCAGCCTTCCTAGACGAGTTGAAGCTTGCGCTCCAATCGCTCGTTCCAGGCGCGCAAACGGTTTTGGTCACCATCGAAGTTCAGCCGCAAACACAGCATATGGATACGCTCGGTTTTGGCCTGCCGTCAGAAGCCTATTCCGTCGTGTCTGACCGGCTTCGCATGTTCGCATCACAGGCCGCCATGAAGCATGGCCATCAGCCTAGCGACTGGGTGCTCGGCAGCCTGTTCTCGGAGCAATTCGCCTTGCTGATCAAAGGTGGCAGTTCAAAAGATGAGATCGCCGCGATCATTCGAGAGCTTCTCGGGGAGTTCCGTGTTCCATTGCAGGTGAATGGGCAGGCGCTGCCTGTCGTGTTGAGCGGAAGTATCGTCTTGATCCCTCAGGACGGGGATTCCTTGAGCAAGATCATGGATCGCGCTCAGGCGACCATTGATGACCTGCGCCTCAAGTCACGGACCGGGTTTGCGTTCTACTCTCCGAAACTGGAACGCCAGCGCGATGCCAAGCTCAAACTTGAGAGTGAGCTACGCCAGGCGGTTCTTGAGGATCGCTTCGTGCCGCTCTTCCAACCGAAGATTGATCTCAAGACAGGTGAAATTTGCGGCGCTGAGGCCCTTGCACGCTGGCAGCTGGAGAACGGCCGGCTGGTGTCGCCATCCGTGTTTATCGAACTCGCCGAAGAGTCTGGTCTGATCGGTAAGATTGGTGACCAGATCATGCACAAAGCCTGTTTGGAGGCTGCGAAATGGTCCCGCGAAGGTTATCCTGTCAGCGTCGCGGTGAACGTCTCACCGAAGCAGTTCGAAGATGAGAATCTCTCTGAGACGATCTTGGATGCGCTCGCAAAAGCAGGTCTGCCGCCGCGCCAGCTCGAGATCGAGATTACTGAGAGCCTCGCAATCCAACAGCCTGAACGCGTCCGCGACGTGTTGGAGCCGCTGCGCCGTCTAGGCATCAAGCTCGCCGTGGACGATTTCGGCACCGGTCACTCAAACTTGGCTGTTCTGACACAGATTGATTTTGACGTGTTCAAGATTGACCGCCAGTTCCTGATGGGCACACCGCAGGACGCGCAGGCCAATGCGATTGTCGACATGATCCTGTCCATGGCAACGACTCTTGAGATGACCATTGTCGGCGAAGGCATCGAAACGGAAGAGCAGGCCGCCTTCCTCTACAATCGGCACTGTGACATTGGTCAGGGCTTCCTTTACAGCCCACCCGTTTCAGCGGTCGCGTTTGCAGAAATGCTGAAAACTCAACCCTTTATGATGAAGAAGAAGTCCGCTTAAGCAGCCGATTTTTCGACTGGGGCTTGTCATTTGACTGATTCTCAGTCATTTAGAGTTTTATGATAAACGATAAATCTTCTTCCGGGCCAGATTGGCACGGCACCACCATTCTCGCGGTTCGAACAGACAAACATGTCGCCATGTTGAGCGATGGTCAGGTCTCCATGGGCCAGACGGTTATGAAGGGGAATGCCCGCAAGGTGCGCCGTATTGGCGGCGGAGATATTCTTGGCGGATTTGCCGGTGCAACCGCAGATGCATTCACACTGTTTGAGCGCTTGGAGCAAAAGCTTGAGCGTTTCCCTGGCCAGCTACAGCGCGCAGCGGTAGAACTTGCAAAAGAGTGGCGCACCGAGCGACAGTTGCAAAAGCTCGAAGCCATGCTGATCGTCGCGGATAAAGAAACCACATTGGTTGTGACTGGCGCCGGCGATGTTCTGGAACCAGAATATCCGGTGGTCGCGGTGGGATCAGGCGGAAACTATGCCCTCTCAGCTGCCCGCGCGCTGATCGACTATGAAAAAGATGCGGAGACGCTTGGCCGGAAAGCGATGGAGATCGCCGCCGACATTTGCGTCTACACCAATGCACATTTCACCGTGGAGGTTTTAGATGTTTGATCGCACAGACCTTCGCGCCGCAGTTGGCGCCAATATCCTGAGCGCTGACCAAGCGTCGCGACTAGAGGCGTTTCTGCTCTCCCGCAAAGATGATGGCGTTGGAGAAGAACAAGTCGGCCAGGAAAACCTGCGCTTCCTTGCGAATTTCAATGACGTCTTCATCACACTTGGCTTGGTGATCCTCTTCATTGGCGTGACCACTTTTGTGACCATGATGGCGGCGCCGATGCTGGCGAATGGCGTTATCATGGCAGGCGTCGTATCTGCCCTTATCGTGGGCGGCTTGGCCTGGGTCCTGCTCGAGTATTTTTGTGGGCGCCGCCGGTTACTCTTACCGAGTATGGCGCTGACGCTCATCTTCTCGCAGTTTGTGTCCTTAGCCGTGACCGTCTTCGCAGCTAGCTTGATGGGCATCGATACAGAATATGACCTTTTCGAAGTCTTCTCGACAACGGGACGCCTCGGAGTGATCGGATTCTTGGCAGGCGCTGTAGCGGCAGGCGCGGTTTATCTGCGCTTCCGCCTTCCTTTCTCGCTCGCCGTGATTGCGCTTGGGGTTGCCGGGGCGGTCTATGTCTTCCTTGGCTTCTTCGGCAATAGCGGTTGGCTGATCGGCGGGGCCGGTTTCTTCTTGATGGGGCTCGCCACTTTGGCCGCCGCGGTCTGGTATGACATGAAAGACCCAGAGCGGATCCGCAAAGCCTCCGATAATGCCTTCTGGCTACACCTCGCTGCTGCGCCGCAAGTTATTATTGGCGTCAGCACGATGGTCACCGGGTCTAATATCTTCGCTGGCTCTACCAGCGGCACAGACAATGCCACGCAAGGTCTGACTTTGCTGGCAGTCTTGCTGGTCATCGGAGTTGTCTCATTGGCATTGAACCGTCGTGCGCTGATTGCTGCGAGCCTGGTCACCTTTATCGTCACGCTCAGCTTTGTCCTCAGCCGCGCCGGGCTAAACGCCTCCAATATTTTCATCATGGTGACCATTCTGATCGGGTCAGGCGTCGTCTTGCTTGGGGCAGGGTGGAAAACCGCACGCAGGGTTGCGCTTGTAATTTTCCCCAAAGGCGACACATGGAACCGAGTGTTTCCAACTGAACCTGTTTAGAAGATCTGCATGACTGAACTGACGCCCGCCGAGATCGTCTCGGAGCTTGATCGCCACATTGTCGGACAACAAGACGCGAAACGGGCGGTCGCCCTCGCCCTACGCAATCGCTGGCGCCGCAAACAGGCCCCTGAAGGCCTGCGCGAAGAGATCACGCCGAAGAACATCTTGATGATCGGGCCAACCGGTGTCGGCAAAACGGAAGTATCGCGTCGCCTAGCAAAGCTAGCCAATGCGCCTTTCCTGAAAGTCGAAGCAACCAAGTTCACAGAAGTTGGCTATGTTGGCCGCGACGTCGAACAGATCGTCCGCGATCTCGTCGAGTCAGCGATTGGCATGCTGCGCGATCAAAAGCGTAAGACAGTCGAAGACCAGGCCCGCGACACCGCCGAGGAACGTTTGCTTGACGCTTTGGTCGGTTCTGATGCGCAGTCATCGACCCGCGAAGTGTTTCGACGGAAGCTACGGGATGGTGAGCTGGACGATAAATCAGTCGATATAGACCTGGCAGAATCGCAAGGCGCGACGCCGATGATGGATATCCCGGGCGGCGGCGGCTCGATGGGCATGATCAATCTTGGCGATATGCTCGGCAAAGCCATGGGCGGCCGCACAAAACGCGTGCGCACCACGGTGCGCGAGGCCTATCAGCCGCTGATCGATGAAGAAGCCGACAAGCTCATTGATGAAGATACGATCGCCCGCGACGCCGTGCGCGCGGTGGAAGAAGACGGGATCGTGTTCCTGGATGAGATCGATAAAGTCGCAGGCGCGTCTGGTCGGTCAGGCGCAGATGTCAGCCGGGAAGGGGTCCAGCGTGACCTGCTGCCGCTGATTGAAGGCACCACAGTCTCGACCAAGCGTGGCCCGGTCAAAACAGACCATATCCTTTTCATTGCTTCAGGGGCGTTCCACGTCTCAAAGCCATCCGACTTGTTGCCGGAGCTACAAGGGCGCCTCCCGATCCGGGTTGAGCTGACCGCGCTAACGCGGGACGATATGCGCCGGATCTTGGTTGAGCCTGAAGCGTCTTTGATCCGTCAACATCAAGCCTTGATGGACGCCGAAGGGGTCGAGCTCACGTTCGAAGAAACCGCGATCGATGCGCTTGCTGATTTGGCCGTGAAAGTGAATGAAAGCGTTGAGAATATCGGCGCGCGGCGCCTGCACACGGTCATGGAACGCCTGCTCGACGAGATCAGCTTCACCGCATCCGATCGCAAAGGCGAAACCGTTACGATCACTGAAGACTATGTCACGGCGCAATTGTCCGATCTGGTCGGCAATGCGGACCTGTCTAAGTTTATTCTTTAGCGGTGACGGGCGCCGGTCGCCCGCGCTGCGAGATCAAAATGCCTAGAAGAATGAGGAAGCCGCCGCCTGCTTGCAACGGTGTCAGCGGTTCTTCAAACAATTGCCAAGAGATGGCCGCGGCGACCACGGGTTGGACCAAGATCAGAACACCTGCAATCGCTGTTGGGGTATGCCCAAGACCAAGAATGATTAGTCCCTGACCGCCAACATGAACCACAATGGCGAGGAATAGGGGCACAATGAAACCGGATAGAGACTCCGGCAAAAAGCTTTCGCGAAACGCTAAGACAAGGAAGATGGCCACAAAGGTCTCGACCAAAGTCAGCCAGAAAATTGCTTCGAGGCCGCCCATGGTCCGGCGCGCGACTTTCGCAGCGACCACGTAACAGGACACCCCAATCGCGGCGGCGATCGCGATGAGATCGCCGCGCAAATCTGTCTTCCCATCCGCCACGCCGCCGAGCGACAGCGCTGCGGCCCCAAGGCATGCGATCAGGATCGCGATCACCCACATCCAACCCGGACGCTCTTTTAGGAAGATCCACGCGGTCAGGCCGACCCCGATGTTTCCGAGATTCACCATAAAAGTGGCGTTGGCGACCGTGGTGAAGGTAAGGGACCAATGCCACAGGCCGAGCTCAAGGGCGAAAAAGATGCCGGCAATGATCACAAATTTGTTCGGCTTTGGCGGCAGCCTGCGCTGGATCAAGACCACCATCACGAACAGGATAGGAAGTGCAAAAGCAAACCGCCAGAAGGCAATGGCTTGCGGCCCGAGATCGTCTAACCCAAGGCGCAATCCAATGGGGGCGAGGCCGATACAGATGCCGCCCATCAAGACCATAAGCGGTCCGAACCACGCGCGCGTGGCCGTCGCTGATACTTGCTTGGTCATTTAGGCAAACCCCAATCGAACGCGAACTTGATCCGCCGTCATACCGTCCGCGCGAAGGCTCGCAAGCGAAATACTTTTTTGGCGTTTGGAGAGTTTGTTGCCTTCCTCATCCAGCAGCAGCTGGTGGTGCTGATAGATGGGTTGAGGCCAATCCATCAGGGCTTGCAAGAGCGTGTGAATATGCGGGGCATCGATCAGGTCCTCGCCGCGAACAATATGGGTTATGCCTTGCAGAGCATCATCATGCGTTGCTGCAATGTGATAAGCGCTTGGACTATCTTTCCGGGCGATCACAATATCCCCGTGCTGGTCTGGATCAACGCGCCGAACCTCCAGGCCACTGGGAGAGGTCTCCCGATAGGCAAGGCTGTCATAAGCGGCTCCAAGATGATCTCGCGCTCGGCTCAGGGACAGGCGCCAAGCGAAGGGAACGCCATCATTAAGACGCTGCGCCTCTTGTTCCAAAGATATCGGGCCAGGACGCAAGGGATCGTCGAGCGCGGCGAGTTCAGCGCGCGTTCGAAAGCACCGATAGGCGAGCCCCATCTGGTTAAGTCTCTTAACGCAGGTCCGATAATCGTCGAAGTGGTCCGATTGCACGCGCACCGGTTCAGGCCATGACAGACCAAGCCATGAGAGGTCTTCATAGATGGCGTCGGTATATTCCGGACGGCACCGCGTCGTATCGATATCCTCGATCCTCAGCCAGACCTCGCCGCCCGCCTGTTCCGCGACGCGCCACACATGCAAAGCGGAGAGCGCATGTCCCAAATGAAGAAAATACGTGGGAGATGGGGCAAAACGGGTCCGAAACGCGCTCAACTGTGACCTCCTCACCCCGACTCCAAAAGGATTCCCGACCTAGCAGTCATTTTGCATTGCGAGAATGCCTTCCCGTAAGGTATCGACATCACAGTTGCGTATAACCAGGCCAAACAGACATGCCCGACCAGCTTTCACCCCTAATCGAGTGGTTCAATGCCACGATCGCCGGATCGGCTTTGTGGAGCGGACTCGGTCTTTTGGCTGTTGGTTTGGTCGCTCTGTATCTGCTCTCCTTGGCAGCACGCGGCGCGGCGAGCCTTGTCAGCATTCTGATGACCAATATGGCCAGCCGAAAGCGACGTTCGACGCAAGGCTTCGGCCTCGCCATCTCGCCGCTGTCAGGACCCAAGGGCGCGGCTCAGACAAAAGCGATTATTTCGGCCCTCGAAACCCACCTTGAGCAATTCATGTTCGGGTCGCCGTTTGAAATCGTTCGCGCCCCGAAACTGCGCGCGAAAGGCTCTAAAGGTCTTCGGGCTGCCGCAACGGGCTGGCTGGAAAAGTCATCGACCGACCTGATCGTCTGGGGCTATCGCCCGCGCGGTAAAGATGAAGCCTCGCGCGTGGAAGTCCTATCGCTGGGGGGCTCGCTTCCCCCAAGTGACGCCATGCACTCAGAAGGTTTGCTGCCCTTTGTGACGCGCGAGAATGAGGACACCACGTCTCGCACAATCGCCTATTTGATCGCGCGCGCCTTGCAGCCAGGTCTTGGCGATGGGTCGGCCTTCCGCGCTGACAAGCTCGCGCCGGTCGCGGACGTCATCATGAGCTGTTTGCAAGACGAAGGCGCTCTGCCCACGCAAACCCGCAATACGCTGGAAATGGATTATTGCTCCATGGCGATTGCGCTCAACACCGAAGAGCACCTGGCCCGCGTTGTTGAGCTCCGCCGCAAGCGCCTCGCGAGTGAAGAGCCTTTGGCGCCCGCCGACGAGATCCAAGCGCGTATCGATCTTGGACGCGCACTCCTACTGATCTCAAATTCAAATTTTGATCCCGTCCGCGTGCGCGAAGCGATGGATCACCTCAAAATCGCGGTTGAGCGTTTGAAAGTCGATCCGATCTTGCGCCTGGCGCAGCAAACAAACCAAGCCGTTCAGCAAGGCCAAGCCATGCTGTCTAATCGTAAGCGGTTTTCCGTAACGGGCGGCTCGACCATTTAGTCGAGCGCGTGTGCCCCTGGCATTGGGCAGGTCACGCCGGTTCCGCCAATCCCGCAATAGCCTGCTGGGTTCTTCGCCAAATACTGCTGATGGTAATCCTCAGCTGCGTAGAACGCGTCGAGCGGTTTGATCTCTGTTGTGATCTCGCCCCGTCCCGCTGCAACAAGCGCTCGGTTATAGGCCTCACGGCTCGCATCAACCACGGCTTTGTCCGCCGCGTTCAACGTATAGATGGCAGAGCGGTATTGGGTGCCAATATCATTGCCTTGGCGCATGCCTTGGGTCGGGTCATGGCTCTCCCAGAACAGTTTCAGAAGCGCATCCAGTGAAATGACCTTTGGATCATAGACGACGCGCACAACTTCCGTATGACCGGTTTTGCCGGAGCAGGCTTCTTCATAAGTTGGGTTCGGCGTATAGCCGCCCGCATAACCAACCTGCGTGACATAGACACCGTCTGCCTGCCAGAACACACGCTCTGCGCCCCAGAAACATCCGAGCGCGAAGACGATTTCTTCCAGTCCCTCCGGCGTTGGCGCATTTAAGTCTCGACCATTCACGAAATGCGTATCGGCTGTCGGGATCGCCATGGCGCGGCCAGGTAGCGCTGTTTCGCGCGTTGGGAGGTCCAAGGGTTTGCGAGAGAAAAACATATCAACTCCGTGTGCCGGTTCGATCCTCAATATGGGCCATGTGCAGCCAACTGCAATGTCTTCTCTTGCGATATCGCGTCCCTCCAGTATACAGCCCGGCTTACGGTGAGGTGGCCGAGTGGTCGAAGGCGCACGCCTGGAACGCGTGTAGGCGGTATCCCCGTCTCCAGGGTTCGAATCCCTGTCTCACCGCCACTTGCGTGCATTAAAACGCTAAATTAATTGCATTTTCTCAATAAGCAGATAATCGTACCTAACCTTTTACCTTGCCCTACGGGTTCGCTTGGCGTTGTGACAGGTTTTAGATCTGATGTCTGCTTTCGGCGTCGAAGCGGACATTAAACGATCTTTGCCGGTTTTGCTCCGTCGCCCTCGGTTCACCCTTACATCAGGCCGGTTCTTAACTCGAGCTATGGGCCAGTTCTGCTGAGGTAATCCCAAGCCAACAACTGAAGAGCCCGATCTCGATGTTTCAGACGCGAGTGTCCAGCCCCTCACGTCGCCAGATGCGATAAACGCGTCCTTCACTCACCGACCATATATCGTCATTAAGAAGAGCGGTGATGCATCGATACCCATACCGACCGAAGCGTTCAGCCAAGTTGATGATCGCATCTGTCAGTGCGGCCTCATCTGCTCTGGGTGTCGGGACACGTCGCTGCGTTGAGCGATGCTGGCCGACCGCGCGGCAAGCTCGGCGTACTGAGACGCCAAGCTCTTCTACCACGTAATCGACTGCAATGCGTTTACGTGAGGGGCTTAGAACTTTCCCCGCACGACTTCTTGAAGAATTTGATTGTCCAAGGTGAGATCAGATACAGCTCGCCGTAAACGCGCGTTCTCCTTCTCAATATCCTTCATGCGTTTAGCTTGGCCGATTTGTAGACCGCCATACTCCTTGCGCCAGCGATAATACGACTGCTCGCTGACGCCGATCGCACGCGCAGCATTTCCGATCGTCTCGCCCTGGCTCAGGCGCACTTCAACTTCGCGCAGATTAGCAATGATCTCTTCAGGCTTGGCTCTCTTGCCCATGGTTCAACTCCATTTCAGAGCCGATCCTCTCTCAAAACATGGGCCAGTTTTTCGAAGGCAGTCCAGATCTCCCATGTGCGATATTTGAAACTTACCGCTTGGTAGGTTGTGTAACTTACCATATGGTAGGGTGTCAAGTTGGATGAGGTCTCACCATGGCTCAAGACACGCGCGAAAGATTGCTAGACCAGGCCGAGGCCTTGTTCGCGGAGCGTGGGTTTTACGGCGTGAGCATCGCGGCGATTGCGAGTGAGCTTGGACTCACCAAGCAGGCATTGCTGCATCACTTCGGCAGCAAGGAGAAACTCTACGGAGAGGTGCTGAAACGGATATCGTCTCGGTTCATGGCGCTTCGTGAGCAACTCTCAGATCTTGAGCCTGTCCAAGGCTTAAAGGATTACTTTCTCGCGCTTTTGAGGAAGGACCATTTGGGGTCGCACGCGACCACGGTTCTGATGCGCGAACTGCTCGACAATAAGCGCCGTGCTGACACTGCCGGCACATGGTATCTAAGGGGGTTCTTAGAAAACCTGATTGGCCAGGTGAAAGAGGTCCCGTTATGGCGAGATGCAGGAGACGCCGCAGCCCTCGCCTTCGTTTATCAAATTCTGGGTGCGATCAATTATTATGAGATCTCGCAGCCAACCCTAACAGGCATATTCGGGCCGGATTTTTATCGCCGTCTTGATACAAACTATCCCGACCAATTGGTGCAACTGATTGAAGCCGGCTTGGCGGCTGGTCCACCGTCAGGAAATTAGTTCCAAAGGCAACTTTCGGGTGGTGTTTCGCAACGATCGGCGGTACCGGGGCGAATGTCTTCAAACCTTCGTCTCGGTTTTTTGTGTTGCCTCGGATGTTACACCATCTGGGGATGCTTGCCGCTCTATTTCCGTGTTCTCGATCATATCTCTCCAATGGAGATGCTGGCCCATCGTATCATCTGGAGTGTCCCGACGGGTCTCATTCTGATTGTAATCGCGCGAAACTGGGCGCAGCTGCGCGCGGCTTTAACGCGTCAGCACGTTCTGTGGCTGACCCTCTCCGCTCTGTTGATTGGCGCAAATTGGCTGGTCTACATCTGGGCTGTCAGTCAGGAGCGCGTGATGGAGGCGAGCCTCGGTTACTATATCAACCCGCTGGTCAACGTGCTCATCGGCGCGGTGTTTTTCGCAGAGCGCTTGCGCCCGGCTCAATGGGCGGCGGTTGGGCTCGCCGGGATCGGCGTGACGGTCATGACCAGCGCGCTTGGATATGTGCCGTGGGTGGCGTTGGTCTTGTGTTTCACCTTCGCGTTTTACTCGATTATCCGAAAGCAAGTTCAGGTGGATAGCCGCGCTGGATTTGTGGTCGAAGCGGCATTGCTCGCCCCACTCGCTTTGATGTGGATGGGCTGGTTTGTCGGACAACCCGGTGGCCGACTGATCGGAGACGGTGGATGGGACATTCCACTCTTGCTCGTTTCAGGTCCGATTACGGCCGTTCCGCTCATCTTGTTTGCCATCGCTGCAAAGCGATTGAGGCTCTCGACAATCGGGATGATGCAATATCTAGGGCCGACGCTTCAATTCTTGATTTCTGTCTTCGTCTTCAATGAGGCATTCGGGCTAACTCATGCGATCGCCTTCGCCTTTATTTGGACCGCACTCATCGTGTTTACGATTGATAGTTTGGTGGGGGAGGCGAAAGCGCGCCGGCTGGCACGGGCCGCCGCATCCTTACGCTAAAGAAAAACCCGGCCTAGGCCGGGTTTAAAGTGGGTATCATGATTAGGAGTTTCCAAACTCGAAACACTCGGAGCAAGCGCCGTGCCAGACGGTAAAAAATCTATTAATGCTAGAGAACATCTACATACAACCGTAGAGGGCATGCACCAATCGGGTCGCGCGGGGATCGGCCTGTAGACTGTTAGATTGCCGGTTCATCACATAGGCGAGGCTTAGACCGCGATCCGGATCGCCCAAGGCCAGTGAGCCTCCCCAACCTGAGTGACAGAGCGTATCTGGGTTTGGTCCGTAAAGACCGATATTGTTGCGCATCACGCCTGCTGCAAACTCGGAGACATATGGCAACACCAGATCCTGACCCTTTACGCGGCTTTGGGTGAGCGCATCAAAGGCCGCCTCTGATATCACGCGTTTGCCATTCAAGTGCCCGTCATGGGCATAGATGCCGTAAAGCTGTGCCACGGCATTGGCTGTGCCGATCCCGTTTGCAGATGGAATTTCGATCTCGCGCCAAATGGCGCCGCCCCGATCAGGAGCGGCCCATTTGGTCAGGAATGCGGCCCGGGTCGCGTCATTAATCTCGCCAAGGTCGGGCAAAGCGCGCGGGCGCATGATTTCCGCAACACGGTCATGATCAGCGACAGGGGTCCCGATTTGGAAGTCTAAGCCTGCTGGTCCCGTGATATCTTCACGAAGCACAGCCCCAAGGCTTCGCCCGTCTATCCTCTGGACGATTTCGCCAATCAGATAGCCCCAAGTGAGCGGGTGATACCCATGCGCTGTGCCCGGCTCCCAAAGCGGTGCGAGCGGCGCCAAGGCGGCGCTGCAAGTGGGTGGATCGAGCCAGATTGCCGGATCCACCGGATCTACAAATCCCGGCAAGCCCGCTTGGTGCGAGACCAGATCGGCAATCGTTATGGCGTTTTTCCCATTGGCTCCAAATTCCGGCCAAAGGTCCGCCACGACTGTGTCATACCCAGCAGGCAGCGCATCAATAACATGGGCGAGGGTGAGGGCGGCAATGGGCTTTGTGGTCGAATAGATCGGGACCACGGTCTGTTTATCCCAGGTGCGTTCTTTCTTGCGGTCCGCGAACCCGCCATGCAAGTCCACGATCAGTTCACCATCGAGATAAGCTGAAACCCCCGCGCCAAGCTCTTTGTCCTCTGCAAAGTTTGCTTCGAAGGCTTCTAGAACGGGTTCAAAACCCGGGGCCGTGACGCCAGAAATCGGATATTCAGTCATGATCCGTCCTTATAGCGTTTTGAACATTCGTGCACGCGCGAGCTCTTGACCATCGACCTCGACAGTCTCGTGAAAATCCACGTCGAACCCCATCGCAGTGAATGCGGGCAGTGCCATCAGGCTCGCATGTGTCGATAGTTCTGTTTCTGCCGCGGATATCGCGCGGTGCTCAACGTCCGCGAAAAGTCGGCGAAACAGACCTGAGCCTTGCGCCGCTGGGCGGATATAAACGAAATCAATGTAGCCGCCGGGTTCAATCGACATAAAGCCCAGCGCTTCGCCCTCATGTTCGGCGATTATCACATCATTTTGGCTCAACCGGTTCGCCCAATCAGCTCCGGAGCGTGGCGCAGGCGCCCAGGCTTTAGACTGTGCGCTAGAATACTTGGTGGGACCATTGTGAATCGCGTCGAACATGATCTGACCAAGCGTGTCATAGTCATTCGCGGTGGCAATGCGCAGCGTGATGTCGTCCATACGAGCCTCGGGAGAGATTTGAGATTAGCGGGCTCTCCTGAAACGAAAGCTGTTAAGCGTCAATCGTGCAGGCCAAAATTGGAAATGGGCGTCGCTAGTTGTACCCCAGAATCTCTTCTCTCTGCTTTCGCTTAAGGGTCTTGCCAAGATATTCTTCGAAATCGCCGAACGCCAATTGCCAATCGAAAATATCCGACAAATCGAAAGCATCTTCATCATGGAAATTCCGGCGAACCTTGATGCAGACCGCAGGTCCGATCCCGACAATCGCATCGCTATACAAAGCACCTCGACGATCGAGGTCGCCATTATAGGCATCAATCATCTTGAGCGTTTCGAGTTCGGTTAGCTCGGTGACTGGCGTGCAGGAGCTAAAGACTGTGGAGCGGCAATCACCGCCAATTGTGTCATGGTCACAGAGGCCGAGGCGAAGACTGAAGCCTTGTCCGTCAAATTCTCCCGTCACCAACGGATCGCCAAAAATGAGGGCGCCGTCGACCGAGTTCGCCCCGCGATCTCGCAATTCTTGCATCACGCTTTGAATGGTCAAAGGTTGGCTATGCGCGCTCATCGCGGCGATGGCGATTGCCAATGAAGAGATCACATATCTCATTCTAAGCCTGCCACCCTTTCCACTATGATTGCTCGACGTGACCTCTTGATTACTCATGGAAAAACCGGCACGCAACGCTTTCTGCGCATATTGGAGGTTCACAATTTGTCGATCAATTCTGCCCACCGCCCTTGTCGATCTTGCCTTTATATGCCCGGCGCGAACCCGCGCGCGCTTGAAAAAGCGAAGTCGCTTTCAGCGGATGCGGTGATTTTTGATCTGGAAGATGCGGTCGCGCCCGACGCGAAATTAGAAGCCCGCGAGACAGTTTGCACCGCCGTCAAAGCGGGCGGCTATGGCGCACGGGAGGTCATTATCCGCATCAATGGATTGGACACAGAATGGGGTCTTGAAGACCTCAAAGCCGCGGTTGCAGCTGGTCCCAATGCGATCCTCGCGCCGAAAGTGATTGATGGCGGCGATATTGACCGGCTCAATGATGCCATGAGCCGCGCCGGCGCTCCTGACGAAATGGGCCTGTGGGTGATGATTGAGATGCCAAAAGCCATCCTCAACATTCAAGACATTGCCGAAGCGGTCGGCCGCACGCGCCTGACCGCTTTTGTCATGGGCACCAATGATCTCGCCAAAGAGCTGCGCGGCGTGAATGATCCGCCGCTGCGGACCGCGTTCCAGACCTCTCTAGGCCTCACCGTCGCCGCGGCGCGCGCTTATGATCTCCTCGCGATTGATGGTGTATTCAATGGTATTGGCGATGACGAGGGCCTCTCGGCTGAGTGCCAGCAAGGCCGCCTGATAGGCTTCGACGGCAAGACCCTCATCCATCCATCCCAGCTCGAGGCAGCGAACACGGTCTTTGCGCCCGCCGACGCAGACGTGGAGCAAGCCAAAGCGGTTATTGAAGCTTTCGCGGACCCTGCCAATGCCGGTAAAGGCGTCCTCAAAGTGAACGGCAAAATGACTGAGCTTTTGCACTTGGAAGAAGCCCACCGCACGGTCGCGGTCGCCGAAGCCATTGCGGCGATGGGGTAGGGGTCGAGCCTATTTTAGGTCTGCCCGACCGCTTCGGTGGCGTGTTTTCTGCTCTCAGAAATCAAGTTTCCGATGAAGAAAAGCGGCCAAACTAACAAAATGAAGTTGGGAATAAACCAGGCGGGATCGAATTCTCCTAGTATGGCCCAATAGACGACCGCCATACCTCCCGCTGTCATAGTTAAGCCCAGAGAGATGAGTGCGTACGGGCGCCATACTGGGTCGCCCTGTCGGCTTGCGGAAATCGCGAGATAGCCAAAGATCGAGAAAATCAGATCAAGCGGGAAGAAAGACCAATTCCAAGCGACGACGCGTGGATTGGTATAATCGCCATACATCAGGTCTGGCGGCAGGTTGAGTATGCCAAACAAGGCCAGCCCCGCGACCAACCTATAGGTCATAAATAAAAAATCTGTGATGCCGATCGACAGAAACAGCGCTCGGGACATTGCTTACTCCTTAGTCGCGAAACTGATTGAGGGCGTGGTCGAGGATGTGGAGGCATTTGGACTGTTGCCGAGCCAATCCAGCGTCACCATCGATACACCGTACGATGTTGAGCCCTAATCCATCTGTGAGTGCTATTAGGAATTCAGCGGCTGTCTCTGCACTCTCGCTCAACGGCGTAAGCAGATCTGCAACAAGCGCTTGCCACTCCGAATATCTTCGCCGGTTCTCCGTCGCGAGATTTTGGTCGCTCATCGATGCTTCCCAGAAGGCGAGCCAGACTCGCCATTCGCGATATCGTTCATCATCCAGCGGTAGCGACTCCAATAAAACCGCTCGCAATCGCTCAAAGTCTGAATCGCCCATGCCCGCGACGACCACCATGCGCTTTGCGGCGGCTATATGTGCCGACCTCAATGCCTCGATCAGAAGCGTGTTGCGATCCGAAAAGTAGTGCGTCAACGCCCCAGTTGTGCAGCCCGCTGCTGCAGCGACACTTCGCATTGAGACGGCACCAAAGCCTCGCTCAGCGATCACATTCCAGCTTGCTGCGATGAACTCGGCACGTTTCTCAATTGGGTTCACAGTCTTTGGCATCAAAATCTCCAAGATACATAGCGTATGTTATATAACAAACGTTATGTCAATCGACACGGCTGATGATGATCACCCGCGAGACGAGATCATTGAGTGAAGGTTGGTGCAGTCGCTAGATGGAAGACGAGATCCGCTAATCAGTTCCGAATTCAGCTATCCCGGAACCTATTCGTGATCGGATAGCGCCGGTCGCGGCCGAAATTCTTTGAGCCGACTTTCACCCCAGGTGGGGCTTGGCGGCGTTTGTATTCGGCGATGTAGAGCAGGTGTTCGATCCGCTTCACCGTCGCCGCATCGTGCCCTCGCGCGAGGATGTCATCGACGTCCTCTTCGGCATCGACCAGGCCGCGCAGGATGTCATCGAGCACATCATAAGGCGGCAGGGAATCTTCGTCTTTCTGGTCATCGCGCAGCTCTGCGCTTGGCGGTTTCGTGATGATCCGTTCCGGGATCACTTCGCCGCCAGGGCCAAGCGCGCCGACTGGGACGGCTGTATTGCGCCAACGCGACAAGGCGAACACTTCAGTCTTATAGAAGTCTTTCAGCGCATTGTAGCCGCCGCACATGTCGCCATAGAGCGTCGCATAGCCGACCGCCATTTCGGACTTATTGCCGGTCGTTACCACCATGTGCCCAAACTTGTTGGAGAGCGCCATTAAAGTCAGGCCGCGTAGGCGAGACTGAATGTTTTCTTCGGTCGTATCCGGCTGGGTTTCCGCAAAAGCCTCGCCCAGCATTTCATCCAAGGCGCCAACGCCGGGCGCGATATTGATATTATCATAGCGTACGCCAAGCGCTTCGGCGCAGGCTTTGGCGTCTTCGAGACTGTCTGAGCTTGTATACTTGCTCGGCATCATCACGCACCAGACACGGTCCGGGCCGAGCGCATCGACGGCCATCGCTGCGGTCAGCGCGCTATCAATCCCGCCTGAGAGCCCGAGCACGACGCCCGGGAACCGGTTCTTGTTGACATAATCGCCTAGCGCCAAGGTCGCGGCGCGATACTCCGCCTCCCAGCCTGCGGTCAGTTTTGCGGGCTCATCAGCAGGGACAAAACGGTGGCTGGCGCCGTCATAGGTAACAAGTGCCGTGCCCGGGACGAAATCACCGAGCAATTGGTGCTCGGTCCCGTCAAAGTCCACCGCATAAGAAGCGCCGTCAAAGACCAACTCATCCTGGCCGCCGACTTGGTTCGCAAACAGGTAGGGGACGCCCGTTTTTGCCCACGCCGAAAACGTCGTGTGGCGCTCAACATTGACCGTCCGGCGCCAAGGCGACGCGTTTGGGACGAGTAGGACTTCCGCTCCCTCTTCGTGCAGCGCGGCTGGGACTCGAGAGTACCAAATGTCCTCACAGATTGCGATCCCGACTTTGACGCCATTCAGCTCAACCAGCTCATGCGCGCCTTCGCCCGCATCGAAAATTCGCTTCTCATCAAACACGCCGTAATTCGGCAGTTCTCGTTTGTCATAGCGGAGGCGAATTTCGCCATCCTGTAGAAGTAGAACCGAATTGTGGAGCTTGTCACCATCCCGCCACGGCGCGCCAATCAGCATGCCCGGGCCATCTTTTGTTAGCGTCTTCAGCGCCTCGATCGCCGCCATGGAATGCTCAACCGCTGCGGGTTTGAGGACTAAGTCTTCCGCCGGATAGCCCAAGATAAAAAGCTCGGAGAAGACAATCAGGTCTGCCCCCTTATCTTTGCCTTCAGCATGCGCGGTCTCGGCTAAAGCTTTGTTTCCTTTGACGTCTCCCACAACGGGATTGAGTTGCGCGACGAGCATTTTGAGCGATTGAGTCATGGCGTTCAGGTAGGAAGTTTTTGCCTCGGTGACAATCGCTACAGCGCGCTGCAGAGTGAAGAAATGAGTGGGTCTCGAGAAATTGCGATTGTGGGCGCGGGTATAGGCGGACTCGCATTGGCGGCTTTTCTGGCGCGGGATGGTCACCGGGTTCGGGTTTTCGATCAGTTCCCCGAGGCCAAACCGATCGGATCCGGCTTGATGCTGCAGCAAACCGGGCTCGCCGTTTTGGAGCAGCTTGGGTTGAGAGCTGAGATTGATGCGCTCGGCACTCGCATCGCGCGCCTTTGGGGGCTAACGGTCCCGTCGTTGCGACCTGTGCTCGATGTTCGATACACCAAATGGCAGCCCGACCTTTATGGACTCGGCGTTCAGCGCGGTTTGGTTTTTGAGCAATTACTCGGCGCGGCGTCTAAGGCAGGCGTTGAGATGGTTTTGGATTCGGCTGTCGCAAGTGCCAATCCGGCAGATCCATCTATTCAACTCGAAAATGGCGATCATGTTGCGGGGATGGATCTCATCGTGTTTGCCCACGGTGCGCGATCAAGTCTGACCCCAGACGATCGCGGCGTCGATCTCCCTTATGGCGCGCTATGGGCGACCCTGCCTTGGCCCGAGAATGGCTCTTTTGACAAAAGCGCATTGGAACAGCGCTATCGTGCTGCTCATCAGATGACGGGCGTAATGCCGTCAGGGCGTTTGGCAAAAAATGCGCCTGAGACGCTGACCTATTTTTGGTCGATCCGAGCCGATCAGGAAGCCAACTGGCGCGCAGCATCCCTAGACCAGTGGAAGCAAGACGCCATCGCGCTTTGGCCTGAGACTGAGCAGCTGATGGCGCAGTTTCAAAGCCATGATGACCTGACCTTTGCGCGCTATCGGCACCACACATCGCGTCATCCTGTTGTGGGAAGAGGATTGGTTCGCCTTGGGGATGCTTGGCATGCCGCGTCGCCGCAATTGGGGCAGGGCGCGAATATGGCGCTGCTCGATGCCTGGGCCTTGTCTCAAGCGATGCGTGCGGAACCCCGCGTGGAAGATGCGCTTCGTCACTATCTGCGCCTGCGCCGCTATCACGTTCAGCTCTACCAAATCATGACCTGGCTGTTCACCCCGGTCTATCAAGGCGACAGCCGGGTCTTGCCTTGGCTAAGGGATTGGTTGGCGGCGCCGCTCAGCAAAATATGGCCCGCGCCGACCTTGCTCGCGGCGATGGTATCTGGCTCGCTTGGCGCCCCGTTAAAACGCCTGGGCCTGCGTTGATCTTCCCCCGGCGACAGGTTTGACAGGCCGGTTCGGGCTGGCAAACTCTGATCATACCCAAGGAGATGACCATGGCAGATTACGATCTGGTGATCCGAGGCGGCTTTGTCGTCGATGGTTCAGGCGAGCCCGGCCGCGAAGCCGATGTCGCGATCAAAGATGGCCGGATCGCTGAAGTCGGATCTGTTACAGGCACCGGTACCGAGGAGATCGATGCCAAAGGCAAACTCGTGGCGCCCGGTTTTGTCGATATTCACACCCATTATGATGGTCAGGTCACTTGGGGGGAGTCACTTTCGCCGTCCTCCAATCATGGTGTCACGACAGCCATCATGGGAAATTGCGGCGTTGGGTTTGCGCCGGTCCGAGATCATGATCATGACCGCCTCATTCGGCTGATGGAAGGTGTGGAGGATATTCCGTTCCCTGTCCTCGCGGAGGGCCTCTCATGGAATTGGGAGAGCTTCCCAGATTATCTCGACAGTCTCTCGACACGCCAGTTTGATATCGATTTTGGCACTCAACTGCCGCACGCCGCCTTGCGGGTCTATGTGATGGGAGATCGCGGTGCGAACCGTGAAGATGCAAGCGATGACGACATCGCGGCGATGGCCACACTTGCCAAATCTGCAGTGGAAGCGGGCGCGCTCGGCTTTTCAACCTCGCGGACGCTGAACCACCGCACCTCAGACGGGCAACCCACCCCGACCCTGACCGCCTCCGAGAAAGAACTCACGGGTATCGCTATGGCGCTTGGTGAAGCCGGGAAAGGTGTCCTGCAATTCGTCTCCGACTTTGATGATCCGCAGAAAGAAGCGGCGATGCTGCGCCGGATTGTGGAACGGTCAGGGCGCCCGCTTTCGGTGTCCCTAGCGCAAGCCGATGTGGCGCCGGAGGGGTGGAAGCTATTGCTCAGTGAAATCGAGGCCGCTCAGGCGGCAGGCTTGGAGATGCGGGCCCAAGTTGGGCCGCGACCAGTCGGGCTTCTGCTCGGGTTGGAGCTCACCCTGAATCCATTCTCCGGCCACCCCGTCTACCAGACCATTGCGAGTGAGCCGTTTGAGGCCCGTCTTGCAACTCTGCGCGATCCGTCTTTCCGAGAGAAGCTATTGAATGACGAACCAGACGCCGAGAACCCGTTCGTGAAATCGATCCTACGCAGCTTTGGCAAAATGTTCGTGCTCGGTGACCCGCCAGATTATGAGCCAACAGAAGACAAAACCGTCTCTGCGATTGCTCGGGCGCGCGGGTCAACACCAGAGGCAGTTGCCCTCAATCTGATGCTCGCGGACGAGGGCAGGGGGATGCTTTACCTGCCTTTCCTCAATTACGCGCAAGGCAGCTTGGACCCGGTAAAGACCATGCTGGAAAGCCCAGCTAGCTTGCCAGGCCTGTCTGATGGCGGCGCCCATGTTGGGATGATTTGTGATGGCTCGTTTCCGACCACACTGCTAACGCACTGGTCACGGGACCGGTCGCGCGGCGACACGCTGCCGCTGGAATTCCTGATTAAACGCCAGAGTCATGACACGGCGGCCTGGGTGGGCCTCAAAGACCGTGGCTTGCTGAAACCAGGATATCGCGCGGACCTGAATGTCATCGATCATGACAATCTAACGCTCCACGCGCCTTACATTGTGCATGATCTGCCTGCAGGCGGACGCCGTCTGATGCAGCGCGCTGATGGCTATGAAGCGACGGTCGTTGCAGGCGAGATTATTCAGCGAAATGGCGTCGCAACTGGGGCGAAACCCGGTCGCTTAGTGCGCGGTGCGCAAAGCGCCTAGTCAGCTTACGCTAAAGCTTCGCGGCGTTTCTCAGCGGCTGATTTCTTGACGCTCTCTGAGCGGAGCTGACCGCACGCTGCGAAGATATCGCGGCCGCGCGGCGTTCGGATCGGGCTGGCATATCCAGCGCGATTAACGACTTCAGCAAAGGCTTCGATCGTTTCCCAGTCCGAGCATTCATAAGGGCTGCCAGGCCATGGATTAAACGGGATCAGATTGATCTTGGCCGGGACACCGCTCAGCAATTTCACCAGATCACGCGCCTCGGCCAAGCTGTCATTCACGCCTTTCAGCATGACATATTCAAACGTTACGCGCTTGGAGTTGTTGAGCTCCGGGTAAGCGCGGATCGCCTCGAACAGAGTCTGAAGGTCATACTTGCGATTGATCGGGACAATCTCATCGCGCAGATCGTCTCGAACTGCGTGAAGGGAGATCGCGAGCATAGCACCCGTCCGGGCGCCGAGTTCGGGGATCTTGGGCGCTACACCAGCGGTTGAGACTGTGATCCGGCGGCGTCCAATCGCGATGCCATGCCCATCACTGATCGTGTCGATCGCCTCGGCCACATTGTCCAAATTATAGAGCGGCTCGCCCATGCCCATGAAGACAATATTGGTGAGCCGGCGGTTCTCCATACTGCTCGGCCATTCCTCGATCTGGTCACGCGCGATCATGATTTGAGAGACGATCTCTTGCGCGGTCAGATTGCGGACAAGCTTTTGGGTGCCGGTATGGCAGAATGTACAATTCAGCGTGCAGCCAACTTGGCTCGATACACACAGGGCGCCGGATTTGCTGACATCTGGAATGAAGACGCTTTCGCCTTCGACGCCGGGCTGAAACTGCACCAGCCATTTTTGCGTGCCATCGACCGAGACTTGGTGATCGGTCACGGCCGGGCGGTCGAGATTATAAGCATCGCTCAGCTGAACGCGCAGGTCCTTTGCGACGTCCGTCATCTCCATGAAGTCGCGGCATCCCATATGGTGTGCCCAGCGGCGGATTTGCTTCGCGCGCATGCCCGCTTGCTTTGTCGGCACGCCGAGAGTTTCCATTTCTGCTTTTAGGGCAGGCAAAGACATGCCCGCCAGCGATTTCGGGGCAGGGGCCGCGTCAGGGCGTTTGGAGAGATCAAGCTCGACTTTCATGCCGCGCCTATATCAGAGGCGCGTCGGAAATGCACCCATCTGTGGTCAGAGGGGGCAGGCGAGTAGAAATCGGTTGCGATCTAAGCGGCAGCGGTCGCGCTATCGGAGGATGTCCGGATAAACGCGCCGCGCATATCGCGGGATGGTTTGATCGAGCTTGATAGGCCTTCAATCGACTCGTCAGGTCCAAAGAAGAGATAAGCGTCTGGCAGCATTTGCTTGCTGAGCGTCTCCAACACTTGCCGTTTGGCAGGTTTAGCGAGGCTGCTGATAATATTGCTGCATAGGATTACGTCGAATCCACCGAGATCCGACGCAGGATTCAAAAGGTTTTGACGTCGGAAGAATACGGTTTCGCGCAGATCATCTTTGATCTCCCATTCGCCATTATCGTGGCGATTGAAATTGGTCATCAAGCGATGAATTGAGAGACCTTTCTGAACATCGAAATGCCCGTAGACGCCGCGCTTCGCTGTTTCGACACAGTCGGTCGAGAGATCTGACCCGATAATCTCAATTTGGGCGCTGGCGAGCGGCGATCCAACATCTTCGCGGATGCGCATCGCAAGGGACCAGGCTTCTTGTCCGGTCGATGTGCCTGCGCACCAGATCCGAAGTATGCCGGACTTAGAGAGTTTCAAGCGCTGCGGCAAAGCATGGGTGACGATCTGTTCAATCGTCTCGCGCTCGGCGAAGAAGCTTGTTTTTTTGCTGGTGAGCGCTGCTGCAACTTCTTGCTCGAAACGAGGGTTGGGACGTGCTTTCAGGCACTGAACCAAATCGTCCAGGGTCGCGAAACTCTCACGTCGTGAGATGTTGCTGAGGCGTGCATCCATTAAATAGGACTTTGTCGGCGCAAAATGCTGACCGCTATTTCGCAGCGCTAAATCCGCAAGCTCATTAAATGTGCTTTCCTGCATGCGACTGCGTTCCCTTAAGGTTTAAAGTTACCAAAAAGCGCGATTTTATTAAGAAATGGCTTCAAACAAGCCCGACTTCTGAAAATTTGCTCTCTACGATCTCGGCATCGAACGGTTTCATAATATACTCGTTCGCACCGGCGCGGATCGCCTCACTGATATGTTCGGAATCGTTTTCATTGGTGCAGAACACGACAACAGGATCTTTGCCATTATCCTCGCGGCGCAGTGCGCGCAGGAAATCTAGCCCGTTCATAACCGGCATATTCCAGTCGAGCAGAATGGCATCTGGCATGTCTTTGCGGCACAGTTCGAGAGCCTCTGCGCCATGCGCAGCCTCTGAAACGGTGAATGACAGATCCTGGATGATCCGTCCCGCGACAGTGCGAACGACTCGGGAATCGTCGACAATCAAGCAGTGTTTCATGGTAGACCCGTTTAAGTTGCAACCCAATCAGACTATGGGCGAAAACAACTTAACAGAGTGTTAGCCTTCAGCGCGCAGCCCATGAGCAACGAAGCTGACATGCTCCTCAGCGGCCGTGGCTGTAATCTCGCCGCCCAGGTCGCTCGCCACCATTTTCGCAAAGAGCGGTTGGATTGTATGAGCTGACCACCCTTCTTCAGGGGTTCCGCCAGCGAGGATCGTCTCGGTAAAGCCAGACAGCCGCGCCTTTGGCCCTTTGGCGTCGGCGGCGACCCGCAACCCGTGTTCATCATTCGCAACCGTGAGCGTAACAACACCGCCGCGTGGGATCGATGACGTTGCCATGATCACCAAATTCATCAGCACCCGGGCATGACCACAGCTGAAATGCTCTGTTTCAATATTCCATTCGATGCTGGGTTTGTGGCTCTTCATGAAGCCTTCGACGATCCGGCGCACATCATGGCGGTCTGCAGCTGTGTTAGACAGACCTGCAGACCCGAACGCATAGCGTAGTAATTGAATGCGGGCGCCTGCAGACTCCGCCCCATTGTGCAGAAGCTGCTCAGCTTGCGCTTTCATGTCCGCATCGCCTGGCTCTTCCAAAAGCTCCAGAGCCGAATTCACGGATGCCACAGGCGAAATCAAATCATGACAAATGCGAGACGCAATAAAAGCTGCAAGACGGGATGGCTCTATCATCTCATAACCCCAGTAAACCGATAAGGGTTCTGTCTAACCGATTCGCGGAGATTTGACGTGTCTAATCGTTTAGATCTTCAGGGCGCTCAATATCGTCATATCCATCTCTCGCACTCTTGAAGGTCAGAAAGAATAGACCCCCGGCCAGCGCAATGCTCACCAAGACGCCGAGACCGTAGGCGATCCAGCCATGCATCGTCATGGTGACACCAAGATCACTCCACATCGCCCCAACCGCCCAAAAGGTCAGACCGAGCCCAGCAATCGCGGCGATAATCAGAAGCAGAGTTGTTTTCATAAGTTTGATTTAAGTGGTGAGTGCCTCATGTCCACCTGCACGTGGTCACACCTTGCTCAATAATCGTCCAATAATCGCTTCATGACGGAATTGAAATCTGCGTAGGGGCTCCGGAAAGTGTCGACCCGTGCTACAGGTTATTAAGTCTTTAACGGCACAATTCTTGAACGAAACAGGCCAATAAGATTCAAGTGGGACGGGAATTGTTCCGTTGCGGGAGTAAGCCGAGTGTTGAAATCAATGTCTGCAGGAATGCGAAGCCTGGTTGGTATTGGGGCTTTGGTCGGCCTGTCTGCCGCCACCGTTCTGGTCTTAGACTTGGAAACAGACGTCGCGCCTGAGATCGAAGCGCCGATTGAAGCACCGATCAATCTGGCAGCGATTCCGATTGACGCTGCAGACTTTGGCATCGCGGCGCCGCTCGATGTCCGAACCGCGACCCTGAAACGACGTGAAACGCTTTCTGACCTCGTGAACCGCTTGGATTTGCCTAATAATGATGGACATCGCGCGCTGTACAGTCTGACCTCATCAGAGCTTTTGGACGCGCGGCGCGCCCGGCCCGGAATGGCTTTGACGGCGCATGTCGCCGAAGAGTCTTTGAACGCTATCAGCATCGAATTGGAAGCTGGACGCCGCCTTATGGCCAAGCGTCTTCCAGATGGCGAGTATCAAGCCATGGCGCTGAACTCGCGATTGATCCCGCAACCTATGATCGTCAAAGGCAGCATTGAAACCAGCCTGTATCAAGATGCCCAAGTGCTCGGCGCAGAGGATCAGCAGGTCGTCGATTTCGCGCAAGTGTTTGCCTATGACCTCGATTTCCAGCGTGAAGTTCACCCGGGCGACCAGTTTGAAATGGTGTTCGATGTGCTGGCCGATGAGCGCGGAAATGTCATTCGTCGCGGCAACGTCCTCTATGCGGCGTTGAACGGAAAAGCCGTGAACAAGTCCTTCTATCGGTTCACGACGCCAGACGAGAACATCACGGACTATTTCCAGGAGAATGGCGAAAGCTCGACTAAGTTCTTGATGAAAACGCCGATCAATGGCGCGCGCCTCTCGTCCCGATTTGGAAAGCGTCGCCACCCAATCAGTGGCTACACGCGCTTGCACAAGGGGACCGACTTTGCAGCGCCAACTGGAACGCCAATCTTTGCGGCCGGAAATGGTGTTGTTGAACGCGCCAGCCGGTATGGCGGCTATGGTCATTACATCCGCATCCGCCACTCTAAAGGCTATAAGACAGCCTATGCGCACCTGTCGCGTTATGCGCGTGGTGTGCGTAGTGGGCGCCGCGTTCGTCAGGGCGAAGTGATCGGCTATGTTGGATCGACGGGCGCTTCAACCGGCCCGCACCTGCATTATGAAGTCTACAAGAACGGCAAAGCGGTCGACGCGATGCGTTTGAAGCTTCCAACCGGTCGTAAGCTCGCCATGGATCCTGAAATCCTCGCAGAGTTTGAAGTTGAGCGGGACCGCATTGATGGAATTCGCCTGGCGGACAATCCGCCGGTCCCAGCGATCCTGACCGCGGCTGCCGCACCGCCAGCCCCATAAAAGAAACCCGCCACGCGAGGGCGGGCGGGTTCCTCTCTTTTCCGGCCTAGTCCGCTAATTGAGCGATGCAGCGCCCTTCGCGAACTCGTTCGGGACGCCATTGATCGTCAGGCTATGCGCTTCAGCATCGACCTTAATTGTCTCGCCATCATGGATCCGGCCTTCCAAGAGCAGTCGTGCAAGCGGATCTTGCAACTCTTTCTGGATCACGCGCTTGAGTGGACGGGCGCCATAGACCGGGTCATATCCGCGATCGGCCAGCCATTGCCGGGCCGCTTCAGTCAGTCCGACAGACATCTTCCGGTCTTTCAAAAGGCTGCCAAGTCGGGCGATCTGAATGTCGACAATATGATCGATTTCACCGCGACCGAGGCGTTGGAAGAAGACGGTCTCGTCGATCCGGTTGATGAATTCCGGGCGGAAATGCGCTCGGATGGCGGTTGAAACTGCATCTCGTTGCGCGAGGCTAAGTTCGCCTTCATCACCGCTCGCGATGGCATCCGCACCAAGGTTCGATGTCATGATCACGACGGTGTTCCTAAAATCGACCGTGCGGCCCTGACCATCTGTTAGACGGCCATCATCCAGCACCTGGAGCAGGGTGTTGAACAAGTCTGGATGCGCTTTCTCGACCTCATCGAACAGGACGACTTGATAAGGTCGTCGTCGCACGGCTTCAGTCAGGACGCCGCCTTCATCATACCCGACATAGCCAGGAGGCGCGCCGATTAAACGAGCGACCGAATGCTTCTCCTGAAACTCTGACATATCGAGCCGCAAGACGGCGCTATCATCGTCGAACAAGAATTCAGCGAGCGCTTTGGTGAGCTCTGTTTTCCCGACCCCGGTTGGGCCGACAAACAAGAATGAGCCGATCGGACGGTTCGGATCCTGAAGGCCGGCGCGAGCGCGGCGGACGGCATTGGAGACCGCTTGCAGCGCATCTTCCTGTCCAACCACACGGGCTCGCAAAGCATCTTCCATACGGAGCAGCTTCTCGCGCTCGCCTTCCAGCATTTTATCGACGGGAATGCCGGTCCATTTGCTGACAACACCAGCGATGTGATCTGGACGCACGACTTCGGAGACAAGCCCTTCCTCGTCGCCAGCGTCTTCGCTGCCTTCAACGTCCGCAATGCGTTTTTCGAGCGCCGGGATGGCTGAGAATTTCAGCTCTGACGCTTTCTGAAGATCGCCGACGCGCTGTGCTTCCGCCATTTCGGCATAGGCGCGGTCCAGCTCTTCTTTGGCCGAGGCGGCGCCTTTCAATTTATCCTTTTCAGCGGCCCAAGCCGTGGTCAGTTCATCTGATTTTGTTTGCAGTTCGCCAATCTCACCTTCGATCGTTTTGAGGCGATCCACAGAGGCATCATCCTTTTCCTTCTTGAGCGCTTCGGCTTCGATTTTCAGCTGCAGCAAGCGGCGGTCAATCTCGTCCAACTCTTCTGGTTTGGAATCGACTTGCATGCGAAGGCGCGAGGCGGCTTCATCCATCAGGTCGATGGCTTTATCCGGCAAGAACCGGTCCGTGATATAGCGATTAGATAGTGTTGCGGCAGAGACAATTGCGCTGTCACTCACACGGACGCCGTGATGGGCCTCGTAGCGCCCTTTTAGGCCCCGCAAGATCGAGATCGTATCCTCGACGGTTGGTTCATCGACATAGACCGCCATGAAGCGGCGAGCCAAAGCCGCGTCGCCTTCAACATATTTACGATATTCGTCGAGCGTTGTCGCTCCGAGACAATGCAGCTCGCCGCGCGCCAAGGCAGGCTTAATCAGATTCGAAGCATCCATCGCGCCATCTGTCTTCCCGGCGCCGACCAGCGTGTGCATCTCGTCAATGAAAAGAACGATGCCGCCCTCGGCTTGTTCGACTTCTTTTAGGACCGCTTTCAAGCGCTCTTCAAACTCGCCGCGAAATTTCGCACCGGCAATCAGCGCGCCCATATCGAGGGCGAGCAAGCGTTTCTCCTTCAGGCTTTCCGGGACATCGCCGTTGACGATACGCAGCGCGAGGCCCTCAGCGATTGCGGTTTTCCCAACGCCAGGCTCCCCAATCAGCACAGGATTGTTCTTTGTCCGACGTGACAGGACCTGGATCGCGCGGCGAATTTCTTCATCGCGGCCGATCACGGGGTCGAGCTTGCCAGAGCGCGCATCCGTGGTCAGGTCACGCGTATATTTTTTGAGTGCTTCATAGCATTCTTCCGCATTCGCGCTGTCCGCCGTGCGCCCTTGGCGCAGCTGCGTAACCGCGGCTTCCAGTAGGCTCGGCGTGACGCCCGATTGCGCAAGCGCTTCGGCGGCTTTGTTCTTCTTGAGGCTCGCGAGCGCGATCATGAGACGCTCGACGGTGATGAAGCTATCGCCGGCCTTTTTGGCGCCAGCTTCGGCGTCCGCGAACAATTTGGCTGTGCTTTGGTCGAGCCGTAATCCGCCTTGACCACCGCTCACTTTCGGGATGGCGCGTAAGGCGTCATCGAGCGCTTGGATCACGCGTTCCGGCTGTCCACCCGCCGCGCGGATCAAGTTCACCACGAGCTGATCGCGGTCTTCGAGCATCGCTTTCAGAATATGCTCGGGCAGAAACAATTGATTGGAGTTGGCGAGCGCTGCGGTTTGGGCTGCTTGGAGGACGCTTTGCGCGCGCTCTGTATAAGTCTCAAAATTCATATCACATCCCCTTTCAAAGGCAGATCTGGGCCCGCCAACATGCGTTGCGCGAGGCCTAAGTTTCGTCTGGATCCCGCTCAGCAGCAATCCGTTCGGATCTCATGTGGGAATGCGAAAACGGGTTCGCAAGCGTTAAACCTGCGAACCCGCATCTTGAGAGTGTAATGGCGATCTTAAGTCGCCGGAATGAGGCCAGCTTTTTCCGGGTCACCGACCATTTTGGTAAGCGTTTTTCGAAGCTTGTTGAGGGCTTGGTGCTCAATCTGGCGGACGCGCTCCTTCGAGATTCCCAGGCGTTTACCGAGCACTTCCAGCGTGACGCTGTCATCGGTCAGGCGCCGCTCCGAAATGATCAGCGTTTCGCGCTCATTCAGAACCTGCAGCGCTTCAGCGATCCACTCTTTGCGTTTGGCATTATCACGCTCTTCCATGACCTGCTGATCTGGGGTCGCGCTTTCATCTGGGAGGAGATCTTGCCACTGCGCATCGCCATCAACAGCGAGGGGCGCATTCAGAGAGCGATCCGATGCTGAGAGACGGGAGGCCATATTCTCAACATCGCGCTCTGGCACGCCGAGATGCTCTGAGACCCATTTCTTATTCTCGGCGGTCATCACCGCATCGCCCGTATCATCAATCTTGGCACGCAGGCGGCGAAGGTTGAAGAACAAGGATTTCTGAGCGGCCGTCGTGCCGGTCCGAACAATTGACCAATTGCGCAGAACATAGTCCTGAATCGAAGAGCGGATCCACCATGCGGCATAAGTCGAAAAGCGAACTTCACGGGACGGTTCAAACCGCGCGGCGGCTTGCATCAGGCCGACATTGCCTTCTTGAACCAAGTCCGCCAGCGGGAGACCGTAGTGGCGGAACTTGGAGGCCATTGAGATGACGAGCCGCATATAGGCCGTGGTCAATTCGTGCAGGGCGCGCTCGTCTTCATCATCTCGCCAACGGCGTGCGAGGTTGAGCTCGTGCTCTGCTTCGAGCATGGGTGCTTTCATAGCCTTGCGAACAAATCTGCGATCAGGATTTCCACCGGCTTGACTTGTCGTCGTCATATCACCTCCCAAACCCATTAAGGGTGTGTTTATAGAGGTTTACGACTCCTTTTCGCGAGTGGATCAAAAAAATCTTGAAAAAATCTTGAGCGCGCTAAAAGCGAGTTTTGGGCGGTCTCGCAAGCACTTCACCAAAGACTATTGGAACATCGATTTAGCGATCGAACTGACAACCATCGTGTCGCTGTAACGAATGCAGATGCATAAAAATATTTGAGTCACAAGAATGTATTCTTGCCATTTATCCAAAACTGGCGTGATTGATTGTGTAGAAGATCAAGCCGCAAGTGAGCCACATGAATGCATAGAATACTCATTCTGATCTTATTGTCGGGATGCGCGCACGCCCAGGCGGAAACCCCAAAACAAGATCGGAACGCGCTGATTGAAGATTACTCTGCAGCGCTGAGCGGCTGCGATATTTCCGCGTTCGAAGCGTTGATGGATGAA
Organism: Henriciella sp.; assembly: GCA_013213785.1. Taxonomy (GTDB): domain Bacteria; phylum Pseudomonadota; class Alphaproteobacteria; order Caulobacterales; family Hyphomonadaceae; genus Henriciella. The sequence continues at coordinate 107,509 of JABSPZ010000005.1, forward strand.
GATCATATGGGCTTCACTGTTGGAGGGAGTTTAGGCTCGGGGATGGATGCTCAAGCGCTCCGCACGCAGTGTGAGGCGGGAATTAAAATGGCGGTTCAGCCGGTAAATATAAATTGGATGACGGAGAGCGAGGACAGACTCCAAATTGTCGGGTTTGATTTAGTTGGGGCACTGACTCATCCCGAGCGCGGCACTTATAACAACAATTTGCGGGTGACCCTCGTCGCAAATGCCGAGGGCGCAGGCCCCCTCAAAATTATGCACTCACATATTTCGCCTCTGCGATGAGCGTAAGGGATTGCGCACCCGAGAGAAAAAAGCCCCGCCAGATTGGCAGGGCTTTTCTTTAAGTCTTTTCGCCGTCTTCCGGCTCGCCCTTTCAGGCGGCTTTCTTTTTCTTGGCGAGCGATTCAGCCAGACGATCCATCGCCGTTGTGTGATCGATGCTTTCGACAGCAGCGAGCTCACGGGCCATGCGATCCAGGGCGCTTTCATAGAGTTGGCGCTCTGAGTAAGACTGCTCCGGCTGGTCTTCCATACGGTGCAGGTCACGAACGACTTCTGCGATGGAGATCAGGTCACCAGAATTGATCTTGGCTTCGTATTCTTGGGCCCGGCGAGACCACATGGTGCGTTTGATGCGCGCCTTGCCGCCGAGTGTTTTAAGGGCATCGTCGACCAGTTTCGAGCCTGCAAGTGCTCGCATACCCGACGCAATCGCACGATTGGTCGGCACGCGCAGGATCATTTTGTCCTGATCAAACGAGACAACATAGACTTCCAAGGTCATGCCAGCGACTTGCTGCTGCTCAATCGCGGTGACAGTGCCAACGCCGTGAGCTGGGTACACAATTTTCTGACCTGCTTCGAAATCTAGTTTCGTTGCCGCATCTGCTGTTGCCATATGGGGACCTCTTCTTCTACGCAAACGAGCCATGTTGCCGGCGAGAGTTCTCGTCAAATGCCGACTTAAGCATGGCTCGGGTATGGTGTTACGAACAAATTGTATATCACAAAAAGTTCGTATTCTCAACAGTCGCGTGCAATTCTCATTTAGATATCGGGGTTTACCATAGATTCACTATGTCGCCGGCATTTCCACGATAAAACGAGCGCCGCCCTCTGCGCGGTTCTCTGCGATGACGGTGCCTTTATGGCTCGCAACGATTTGCGCGACGATGGACAGGCCAAGTCCAGAATTATTACCGAACGCAGATCCTGCGGGCCGATCCGTATAGAATCGCTCAAAAATCTTCTCGAGCTTGTCGGCGGGAATGCCGGGTCCATTATCATCAACCACAATCCGGGCTGTGGTTTGAGGGCCTTGGCGACCTTGCTCGAGCGTCACGCTGACCGTGTCGCCTTCCGGAGAGAAGGATCTGGCATTGTCGATGAGGTTCCGCAGCACCTGACCGAGGGGGCCTTCGCGTCCGCGAACCGTAAGGCCGGCATCCATGGTTGCATCTTTGAACGTCACTTTGACATTTCGCTGATGTTCCAAGCCCTCATAGGTGCGAATAATGTCCCGAACGAAGCGGGAAATGTCCAAACGCTCCGTTGGAATACGGGTATATTCAGCCTCAAGGCGAGAGGCGTTCGAGATATCGGTGATCAAGCGATCAAGGCGCTGCACATCTTGCGCGATCACTTTACGTAGTTTCTCAAGCGCAACGGGATCATCCTGAACCATTTCAGCGGTTTCAACCGCAGAGCGGATGGAGGTCAGTGGGTTCTTGAGTTCGTGCGCAACATCCGCGGCAAACGCCTCATTTGCGGTGATCCGTTCGAACAAAGCTTCGGTCATCGCCTCCACGGATTGTGCGAGGTGTCCGATCTCATCATGGCGTTTCGAAATCCGCTCGAGATTGAGCTTATTGCTTGAGCCACCGCGGATCTTGTCGGCCTCACTTGCAAGTTTGCGCAAGGGATTGGCGATCCCGATGGTGAGCAGCCCGGACGTGATCAGAGCGACCAAGATTGCGACAGCAATGAAGGGAACGAGGGCAGCGCGCTCAGCTCGAATGATGGCATCAATATCGTTCGATTCCAGCGTAAAGACGCCAACGACGGCTGAGACGTGTTGAATTGGCAGCGAGACCGAAATGATCCGCTGACCGCGATCATTAAACCGCTGGCTGGCGGCTTCATTGCCGATAATTGCCTCGGCAAACTCTTCTTCAAAAGTCAGCGTGCGGACCGCATCCTCGCCCTCAGACGGTCGGAAAGATCCAAGGAGAGAGACGGCCCATTCTGATAGGCCTTTACTCCAGACCGTCAGGCGATCTGGGTCCTGCAAAGGCGGCAAATTCTCGACAATCACGCGGTCGGACAGGAAATAACTATCCCCGACTAAGACACCGTCAGTGCTGTAAATCTTACCGCGCATCGTTTGCGGCAATGAGAGGGATGCGATTGCATCCTTGGCAAGCGTGTCATCCAGGATCGGCTGAGGCTCACCATAGGCGGCTTCTTCGCCAATAAGGTCGGCCAGTACCTGGGCCTGGCCAACCAAATCTTGCTTTTTGGAAACGACGAAACTGGCGCGCATCTCGTTCAAAACCATCGCACCGATGATCAGAACAATCAGGCCGGCTAAGTTTGACGCGAAAATCAGACGCGCGATACGAGAGCCGAGCAATCGCCCGCCCCAGGCTCTAAAACTTCGTCTGTTTCGCGCCGCAGCCATGTGCCAGTCTCGTCTCCCGAACCTGAACCTTAGCTGTCTGCAGCAACTTTCATAGAGACAATGGAGTCTGGCTCACGCGGCGGTTCGCCTTTGGCGAGCTGGTCTATCACGTCCATGCCTTCGGTGACCTGACCCCAAACCGTGTATTGGTTGTCGAGGAAACGGGCATCGTCGAAGCAGATGAAGAACTGGCTGTTCGCACTGTGTGGCTGATTGGTGCGCGCCATTGAGCAGATCCCGCGAACGTGCGGTTCGGCGTTGAACTCTGCTTGTAGATTAGGCTTGTCCGATCCGCCCATGCCAGTGCCATTCGGGCAGCCAACCTGGGCCATGAAACCATCGATCACGCGGTGAAAGATGATGCCATCATAGAAGCCTTCGCGCGCAAGTTCGCGAATCCGATCGCAATGACCAGGGGCGAGGTCTGGGCGCAGTTCGATTTTTACGCTGCCCTTTGAGGTTTCCATGAAGATTGTGTTTTCGGCATCAGCCATAGCAAGAAGCTCCTATCAACGGTTTCCAAACCGCATAAGCGCTTCGTGTGGCAGTTAAAAGGCCCGATTAGCGGTCAATTGCCACGGATGTCGTAGAACAAAGAGAAATCGATCGGTAGAGCGTCGCGAATATATTGGCGCACAAACAAGTTCTGATCGGCGATCCGTTTGCGCGTCACATAGACCACATCAAAGCGTCGCAAAGGCAACCAATCGGCGAGATTTGGATCGTACACGCCGGCTTTGAGGTCGAACACGGCAGACTTGACCTCACCGCCCGGCATGCGCCGCATCAACACAACGGTTCGGGCATTCCCCGTCTCAGTCACGCCGCCGGCCATGATGATCGCCTGTAGCGGATCGATCTGTCCTGGCATGTCAAACATGCCCGGCGCAGCGACATCCCCGCCGACAAAAATACGCTGCGACGCCGTTCCGGTGAGCAACACATCTACATCAGGGTCGTTCAGCTCGGTCGCCATAGCTGTTTCAACACCCGCACGGACCTCATCGACGGTTCTTGCGGCAGCAAGGATTGGCGGCGAATAGGGCATCCGGAACAATCCATCCGGCCCGACTGTTACGGTGCGGCTGAGTTCTGGCGCGGTGTGGACGATCACTTCCAATTGGTCGCCTGGGGCGAGCAAATAGAAGGCATCTGCGCCATCCTCGTGTCGCCAGTCTTTTTGCGGAAACACAGCAGATTCCACCGGCGGGTTCATCTGACACGCCGACAGAATGAGTGGAATGAGACAGAGACAGAGACCAAGTCGGTACTTCATGACACGCTTAAAGCCCTAAAAAATGTAAGCAAAACCTCGGCGTTAATGTTTAAGGAAGTATCAAGCGGTTAAGAAGAATTTGTTCGAACCCACGCTTGGAGCCGATTGCAATGAGCGACATCTCAGACTGGGGACCGACCGGTGTCTTCCCGGCAGATGCAGCTGTGGTGCCTTCTCGCCCGCGGCTGGGTTTCGCTGATCTCATTCTACAGCTCTGGCGCGCGAAATGGCTGATGATCCTGGTTGGGTTGCCCATCTTCGCGCTTGGGCTGTTTCTAGCGTTCCAAATGCCGAAGACCTACGAGTCACACTCGTCTTTGTACGTGACCTCTGGTGACGAGGTGCGCACCAGTTCGATCCTGAGCGATCAAAGTTTTGATCCAGGTCCAGGCATCCAAGAAGTGATCCAAGGCGAGCTCCAAATCCTGCAGACCCAACTTGTGGCCGAACGGACCCTCTCGCGATTTCCACTGGATCGAATTTATCCAAAGCTGGCAGAGGCACGTGATAAGGCGCTCGCTGAAGGCCGCACAGACGAAGCCGACGCGATTGAGTTCGAATACTTCCAGAAGGGTGTTGAGGCCTTGCAAGACGGCTTCTGGGCAGACGCGACACCAAACTCAAACATCATTTCCGTTGGTTTTGAGCATGAAGATCCGCGCGTTGCCGCAGAGATTTTGAATGCCGCCATGGCGAGCTACCTGCGGCGACGGGCCGAACTGTTCGGTAGCCGTCCGGTCGACCAGCTGAGAGCGCAGCGTAAACGCGTTGAGGGCGACCTATTGAATGCGGAGGCCGCCATCTCAGAATTTCTGCGTGAAAACGGTATCGGTGATTTCGCGAGCGAACGCTCAACCGCCCAAACTTTATTCTCGGTCATTTCGAATGAGCTGCTGAACGTGCAATCGCAGCGCAGCGCAGCGCAGGGACAACTCACGCGCACGCGGACCCAGCTCGAAACAACCAATCCAGAGCTCGATCTATATGTTGAGGACTCAAGCGCTCAACGCCTCCGTGAGCTTGAGATTGAACGCAATCAGGCGCTGGTCAATTATACACCAGACAGTCGGCGGGTTCAGGCGATCGATCGGCAAATCGCTGAATTGCGCGGTTTCCTCGAGGCTCAAAATTCACTCATCGGGACCGTGCGGCGCGGCCCCAATCCGACCTATCAGGCCCTAGAAAGCTCATTGAATTCGGTCGAGGCGGAGGCTGAGTCGCTCGATAGCCAGCGCGCCGAGCTTGAGCGTCAGCTGACGGCGGTTCAGAACAAGCTGAATAGATTTACAGCGCTTGAGCCGGAGTGGAATGAGCTGCAGCGAAACCGTGATTTGATCGAAACGAGTGTTCGAAATGTTGCCGAACGTGAGCAGCAAGAGGGAACTGTGGCCGGCCTAACTGCGCTCGAGGCGGACAGCGTCAAAGTCACTGAGCCAGCGACGATTCCGATCAATGGCAGCAGCATGAAACTGCCCGTGGCTGTCTTATCCCTGCTGTTTTCTGGATTTACGGCCCTACTCGTTGGGCTGATTCGTGCGTTTACACGTCGCGGTTTTTCAACCGCTGGGTCGCTACAACAGACCCTCGGCATTCCCGTGCTCGGAACGGTCAGTCGCGCCTAAGTCTGCTATCGGAAAAATGTCGTTAACCATGATTGTGATACTTAAGGTTTAGACGAATAGAGCCTGAGTCCCGTATGCGTGATCTTCGTGAAGACCTTGATCCTGTTTGGCGATCTGCCATGCGCCTTGCCGGCGTGGCAGACGGTGCTCGGATTATGATGTTCACATCGGCCGTTGGCGGAGAAGGCGTATCGAGCATGGCGGCGAGTTTTGCTTGCCTCGCAGCGCGGCGTTCAGAACAGCCAGTTTGGCTGGTCGATTTAGATTTTCGCAGAAATCCTCAATTCAACGCCTTCAAGAAGGGCTTTGCGCGCGATGTTGGAAAGCCTGGCCGGGCCTTTGATGCTTCCCTGAAGCAGGCGCCAATCTTTGATATCAACCCTAAATCGGCGGATAGCCGCTTCGATAAACTTTTGACGGTCAATGAGATCGAGAGATTGTCGCTGTTGGTGAGCCGGTTTCGCGGCGAGCGATTGAGCTCTGGCCAAACCGTAAGCCTTCAAAATTCCCCGGACTGGTGGAAAGCGCTCCGTCAGATTGCGGGCTGGGTGATTGTCGATGCGCCGTCACTCTCGCAATCATCGGCCGCGCTAACGATGGCAAGTATGGCGGATGGGATCGCCTTAGTTGTTGCCGCGGATCATACGACACCGTCTGAGGTTGAAGACGCAAGGCATCAGCTTGAGGCGCGGCAAGGCCGAGTCCTTGGCGCAGTGCTAAACAGGGTGAAAGCCGATGCACGGTTCGCTGACCGCTTCAGCGCCTAGTCCCGAAGCGCCAACCACGGAGTACCCGGTTCATCGCGCCGAGTTTCTGCTCTTTATTGGCGTTTTGCTGATTTTCAGCGAAGGGATACTTCCGCGCCTTTTATCTGGCGATGAGACGGCGGACGGGTCTGCCATGCTGCGATATCTCTGGCTGCCAATCTATGCGGTGATTTTCGCTGGGACTGTCTGGAAAATTCGCGAGGTGGCGCAGACCTGTTTGAGATTGCCGTTTTTGATGGGTTTGCTCGCTGTGTGTGCGGTCTCATTTGCGTGGTCTATCGACCCTGCAATCACGCAAAGGCGGAGCCTGGCTATTTTGATGACGACGGCGGCCGGACTATATATTGGGTCCCGTTATTCATGGCGAACGCTTCTTAGAGGTCTCGCCATCACTTGGTTTGTTATTGCTGCTACGAGTTTTTTAACAGCGCTCGCGCTTCCCGTTTATGGCCGCGATTTCGAAACACATGGCGGCGCCTGGAAAGGGCTGTTTTTTGAGAAGAACCAGCTCGGGGCTCATATGGCGCGGGCGGCACTTTTCGGAGCCTTCTTGCTGATTATGGATCGACCATATCGGGTATGGTGGGCCGGACTAACCGGATTGAGCGTGCTGCTCGTTTTTCTGAGCACTTCTAAGACATCGCTGCTCGGATTGTTGATTGGGCTCGGCATATTGAGCATCGCTGCGGTCATGAAACGGGGTATGGTTTTCGGTCTTGTAACCGCGTGGTTTGGCATCATCTTGAGCGCCGTTTTCGTTGGCATTCTTGTATCTACGCCAGAGCTTATTGTGTCCGTTCTGGGCCGTGATCTGACCCTGACCGGGCGGACAGATATCTGGATCACACTGGTCGACTTTATCTCGGAGCGACCGCTTCTCGGATATGGCTACGGCGCCTTCTGGGACGATGGCAGCAATTCTGGGAATTGGGTCCGGGAGATGGTCGAATGGGACGCGCCAACAGCTCACAATGGTTGGTTTGAGGTGACCTTAGCGCTCGGCCTGATCGGATTGGCGCTCTTAGCCCTCGATTTCCTGATGACAATTTGGCGGGCAAGCTGGTCCTCGATCAATACATGGGCTGGTGTCTTTGCGCTCGCGTTCTGTGCGCAGTTCTTCTTGTTCAACCTGTCTGAGAGTGCGTCTCTGCAGCAAAATTCGATCGTCTGGCTAATTTATGTGGCGCTGGCGGCGAAGCTCGCGCGGCGTCCCATAGGACGGATCTTCATCAAGCCTGCTCAACTGCGTCCACCTGTGACGCGGATGGCGCAGGCTTAGACTTACTGGCTTTCAAAGCGGCCGCGCCGTAAAACCTGAGATCGATCCACCAAAAGACTTTCGCGACCCCCCGCACAGCGAGATCAAGCTGGAAAGCTCTTCTAGGGTGACGAATGAGGCTCAAAGCGACCCATTGGAGACCATGGAACACAGCCTTACCTGCTCCAACTAGCATCCAGAAAATGATTAGATCAATCCGGGGGCGCGGGCCGCGCCGCGCAAAAGTGATCGGACCTTGACCATAAGATAATGCCCGGCGCAGCGTGTAGGCGAGCGCAACACGCTCTGGCAATGGGTGTTCCCAAACGGGTGCGTCAGCCGCCCAAGCGAACGTCCCATTTGCACTTCGCACCCGGGCGAATAGGAGGCTATCCTCGCCGCCAATTTCGTTCATGTCCGTATCAAACCAAGGCGCGCCGCCATGGATTTGAGAAAAGTCGACAAGGGCGTTTCCGCTGCCAAAGGACTCCGTAATGTAGCCAGACGAAAACTCTGGTTCACGAGCAAAGAATTGCTCAAAATAGGCTTGGTGCCGCCTTTGTCCTTCAGGGAGGGCGGTTTGAACCGGTCCAAAGGTGACCGCTGCTGGGAAGCTTTCATAATTCGCCAGCAAACTTTCGAGCCAATTCGGCGGCGCTGTTTGATCGTCGTCGAGAAACGCTACTAAGTCCGTTTCGACGACCGACATGGCGGTGTTTCGAGCGTTCGCGACCCCAGGCGCCGGTTCATGCACGGCGACTAAATCGATGCCATCAGGGCATTCATGGGTCAGTAGAGCAATCGCATCGGACGCCGTCGCTTGCGGCGTGTTGTCGACAATGATGATCTGAAATCCCGTCGCAGCGTAGGATTGGGAGAACAAGCTCCGAATCGCGGCAAGCAGACCATCGGGTCGATTGAAGGTCGGGACCACAACGCTGATCATAACTGCTCTCCGTACACGGAGGCGCGGAAGATTTTTAATCCAAACAAGCGAGCTTTGATCGGGGCAGCTTTCAATTTCGCCAGCTTCAAGGCTGACGATTGAATGAGACGGCGCCCAGGTATTGGCTGCAGCGTTTTGGCCATTCGGTAGAGCGGGGTCGCCGACATGATTTCAGGATGGTGTTCGACCAAGCGAGCAAAATTATGAGCTGACCCAGCATATTTCTCAATCAGCTTAGGGTCGGGGTCGAGGCCCAAATGCGTGGCGGTATTTTCGATGTGTTGAACGGGATACGCGCCGGCGACGCGCAATCCCCAATCAACGTCTTCCCAGCCCCAACCAACAAAGCCGGGGTCAAACCGGACCGCATTCAGAATTTGACGATGCACGAGGATGTTCGATGTAAACACATAGCGCCCTGGCGATTGATTGCGCTGCTCTGCCGTGATGCATTCCGATGTTGCCGATTGCGCGGCGTGGAGGCGCGTTTCATCCGTTGGACGGATATTCTTAAGGCTGCACCCACCTGCGATGAGCGACGGCTCTGTATGCGCTTCGATGGCGCCAAGATAGTTTAGGAGAAAAGCCTCATCATCCGGTTGCATATCGGCATCTAAGAAAAGCACCCAGTCAGACTCTGCGAGATCTTTCAGTCGATTGCGCGCATGACTTCGGCCCACATTTTTTGGGGCGCTGATCAGGCGTGCTGGGCCCGGAAACCGCGTGGTGTGACGGATCAGCTGGCTGGTGAGGTCTGAATCGAGTGATCCATCATCGAAGATTAGGAGTGTGCATTGGTCAGCACCTGGCAAACGCGCGAGACTGCACAGCAGAGCATCTGCGCTGTCCTTCCAGGTTGGAATGCAAATCGTAATGCGCGCTTCGCCGGACTTGGAATTGGTGAATACATCCTCGCCTTGCTCTGTCGTCCCAACAGGCAAGTGGCTCTGCATCGGAGCAGAGTCATTCTCTTCAAAAGGGGTGTCCCAACCTGTCTGCATCAGCGCAACGTCTTCGCATCGCCAAACAAGCGGGGGAGGGTCATCAGCATGATGTAGAAGTCGAACCAGAACGAAGAGCGGTTGACGTATTCCATATCCAGGCGGACCCGCTCACGGACAAGCTCTTTGGTGTGCACTGGCCCGCGCGATCCATTGATCTGCGCCCATCCGGTAATCCCAGGTTTGACGCGGTGGCGGTGGGCATAGTCACCCACGATGTTCTGAACCGATTGTTCTTCGGTCGTCATGCCGACAGCGTGTGGACGCGGCCCGACAATGGACATTTCGCCTTTCAGCACATTCACCAGCTGCGGCAGCTCATCAATCGAGGTTTGGCGGATGAACCGGCCGATGCGCGTGATGCGAGGGTCATCTGCAACGGTTTGCTTGGAAATGCGTTCTGCCGCCGCAGGGTCGTGGCGCATTGAGCGGAATTTCCAGACCTTGATGATCTGATTGTTAAAGCCATGTCGGTTTTGGCGGAATAAGACAGGGCCCTTACTTTCTAGTTTGATCGCGATCGATAGCACCAAAAGGAGAGGGCTGAACGCGACGAGCATCGTGCTCGCAAAGAAGAGGTCGAAGAAGCGTTTGGAAATGGCGCGGCGGGTGTCATGTGGACTCCCCGAGACATAGGCGGCCGGAGAGTGCGCGATCTTCGCGAGGCTTTCAGTTTCTGGATCGAACCCGTCCAAATCTAAGAGCAGAACCACGCGTTGCGGCAGAATACGCAGCCGATCGACAAGCGTTTTGACGCGGTCGCGGGCATCTGATGTCACAGTGACGACGATCCGATCGATTTCAGGCAAGCGTTCCCAGGCTAGAAGGTCGTCTAATTTTCCGAGGAGAGGCGCGCCAGCCATGGAGCGCGGTGCACGTTCCAGGCGGTCGTCAAATATACCAACAATGTTCAGCTCTCGGGTCTTGGCGTTCTGCTCGATCATCCGGCGTGCATTCGGGGTCGCGCCAACAATCACGACATTCTCACCGATCCACCCAGCGCGGGTCATCTGGCGTCCAAGAACGAGGAAGATGATATGGCCGGACGTGACCGCGACCCAGGTCGTGAAGACCGCAATTGAAGCCCAATGGACAAGCTCCGTCGGGTAGAGCCAGCCCGTCGCAAAGGCGAGTGCCGCTAGCGGCAGACCGGATCCATAAGCTGTCGCGACCAGATGATCGACGATCCCCTGATTGAGACGAAACCTATAGGCCGACACAGTTCGCAACCCCCAGGAGGTTACGATGGGGATCAGAACGAATGGCAGAATCTGAGACACTGTTGCAGAAAGCAAACCGATGCCAGATGCGCTGAGGAAATATGCAACGATAAGGGACGCGACGGTCAGATCGAAAATCCGAAGGGCAAACCGCATGCTCGAGACACGGAATGGGACCCTGAGAGAAGGAAGACGTGCGGCAGCGACGTCCACTGCGTCATTCGCAGGGAAATCTAGAGAATAAGCAGCCGGCTCCGACCTAGAACCATAGGCAGAATCTAGAACTTCAATGTCCCGTCTCGTACTCGTAGGCATCGCCATACCTCGTCCACCTAACCCCAACCTTGCACATCAAGATCAAGATTAACCTTCGCCCCTATGGTAAATTTGATGCAATTTCAGGGCCGCGCCGGCACAAACAGAGAATCACAACTGCGTTTTGTTTACTAAAGCTTGTCTTTGACCCACTCTCGGGTGAGGAATCCATCAATCACGTCGCAGACCAATCCGATCTCAGTTAACGCGCTAATATAGCGATCCGGATCGACCAGGGGTTTCCATACTGACCCCGCTTCAAACTGGTCATCAGCCTCAAGGGCGAGGGTCAGATGATCCCCTTCAAATATCCCGCGAAGCTTCCCGCCTTTGAAGTGACGTTCGAGCGCGATCAGGCGTTCCATCCGATCAGGTGTCAGCAGTGCGCGTGCCTCAACTTGGTCGTCGGAATAGATCGTGAAGTTGTCTTCCAATTCTTTTGCGACCAGGTCGACCTTTTGCAGTGTTTTGTCGCCGAAGAACCCTTTCCACCAGCCTTGGCGCGCCATCAGCGTGCGTCCGAGAAATCGCTCAGGGTACTCAATGTGGAATAAGAGGCCTTGGAAGACAGTGACCGTCCGGCGGTTCTTGCCGGATCCACGTTCTTTAGTCAGCTTGCACTCAACCAGGGAGAAATGTGTCTCTGCTCTGTCGCCCTCGATCAGGTCTTCGAACTTTCGGTCATCATAGCTTGGAAGCAGCTTCGCATCGCGCAGGACTTTAAAGGCCGGTGTTGGCGCCGGCGTGTCTTCAGCCGCCGAAAACAACTTCCCGGCACCTTGTGTTTTGAGGGCTTTGGAGCTGATCCATGATCCTGCAGACTTCCAATCCGATATGCCGCTCACATCGGGATGCAGGGTTTCATACTTAAACCCAAATGACTCTGCCGCAGCGCCGACAACCAACTGTTTTGTCTCAGACTTTACTCTGAATAAAGGAATCCAGGCCGCTGCGCTTCCGATGCCTGTTATCGCAATCGCGGCAAAGATAACGAGCGGCAGTCCAGTGCCGCGCGTCGCGAAAAGAAAGATCAACGCGAAGGCACCAACGATAAGTCCCGTCCAGAGCGTCCGATTGCGCGCTTTCGAAATAATCGAACGTCGTGCTGATTCCCGGGCCGCCAGCGCAGGTTCGAGAACGTCCGTCCACACTTTCATCGCGTTTTTAAATTCTGGGCGTTGTGCAACCAGCGCCGAGAAGATGGCGTCTGTAATCCCGCTAGCCATTTTGAATCCCCTTACTCGTCTTCGCCCCAGAGCGGTTTGTCAGGAGACACCACTGCAGACAGCCGTGAAAGAAGCCGATGCAATGTTTCCGCTTCATCCTCGGTAATCGCATTAAGCAATTCACGCTCGCTTTCGATCGCACGCGGGATGACAGCTGCATAAATGGCGCGGCCCTCATCAGTCAGACGCATGGGCGCGCGCCGGCGATCGTCTGAGTCGATACTGCGGACGAGAATGCCGCGCTCAATCAGGCTCGCTGCGGCGCGGCTGACGGTCGGTTTGTCCATGAGCGTGCGCTGGGCAACCTCAGTACTGGTGAGGCCCTCGCGCTCGCCGAGCACGGCTATGATCCGCCATTGCCAAACTGAGAGTTCGAATTCCTGCTCATAGATTTTTGCAATTTTACTCGATACGGCGTTTGAAAGTACCGAGAGCCGATAAGGTAAGAACCCGTCGAGACTTAGGGCAGGATTATCACTCATTCATGCGTCCTCTTTGAGCTTCCTCTACCACGTATTCCTTACCAGCTTAATATTAGGCGTGAAATTCCCGCGGTTCACCTCGGAAGTTCGTTCCTTTCTAAGAGTGGCAGTCGAGCTAGTTTGAGACGTGAGGATAATGAACGATCGACGAATTGCTCCTAAGTTCGCCCATTAAGCGAGTATAAACAGGGTGTTTTGTCGGATCTTGTTGCATATCGATCGTGAATGCTGTGATTAACTGAGACACTCGGACGTAGGGGGAGAAATGACGTACAGTCTTGGGTCCGAAACAGGTAAAATCCTGCCTGTGAAATTGGAAAAGTTTGATTTGAGCGCGGAAGAATATATCGCGACCACCGCTGGCGGTTGGTCAGCAACACCGCTCAAGCAGCAACGCAGGCATGCGGGTGTTCTCGCAAACTGTTGGGAAGTCGGTCCCTGCATGTTTATCGAATATGATCTCGGGCCCTACTTTTTTGAGACCACGAAAGCGCATGTCCAGAACGGCGGACCTGTTATTGTGTTTTAGAAAATCGTGTCCGGGTTCGAGTATGGAAGCTTCGCTGGAGAGGATCGTTATGAGGGCGCGAACACGATCCTGATGCGAGGTCAGGATGCGATGCGCAAGCAGATCGCGACCGCCACTCGGCGCCAAGAGCTTTACATTTCAAAACAGTCTGTTGGATTGGACCCTGACCAAGATCTGCTGAGCAAGGTTATGGCCCCAAATACGCTGATCGGCAGAATCTTGCATTCAGAGTGGGATGGAATGTTCCAGTCACTCAGGAATGGCGAGACCGATATGGCCGAACGAGACCTAGATCGGTTAGCCGCGAGTTTAAAAATAGCGCTCGGGGTGAATCCTCAAAGAGAAGATGTTCGGGCAGAAGCGCGAGAACTTCTATTTCGCCAAATTCAGAGCTTTGTCGGCCCGTGTAACAGCCCTAGTATACAGCTTAGTTTTGAGACGTGGGGATAACGACTATCGTCCGAATGAGTGCGAATAATGGTCGCTTAGAGCAGAAAACTGTCTTTTGGGTGATCTGCAGGGACAATAAAGGCGATCGGATCGGCGGTTAAAAGCGCGCCTCTCTCTATAGGATGTTCGAGGTCTATGGAGGCATACGGCACTACATCACCCACCTGCGCGCGTCGAAAGCAATGATGTACGTTTGGCAGAACCAAAACCAACGCGGGAGTGTTCGGTCGGCCCAAACACGCTGGCGCTTTGCGAGCGGAAACGATTTTAATCGGACGGTGCGCCGATTATTCGGAAACACGCCAAAGCGATTGGTTTCTGGCCTCATGGCCGGTTACCAATTCGCTGATAGTCCAGCGTCCGTGGTAAGAGATTTTCTTAGCCGACGAGCGGGACGGGATGGACGCATGTTGGCTGAGGTCGCCGTTTAGTTGGCGGCGCTCATGACCTCATCGTAGAGCGGATTTGGGGCCGCTACGCATCATAGAAGGTTGGGGACACAAGGGCGATGAGTGGATTTGATAAGGCGACCGCCAACGAGGTGTACTACGATGTCTCTGCTGAGACTGTTGAAATGTGCGCAGACGAATATGTCGCTATATCAACAGAGGCTTGGGTTACGACGCCGCTAAACACCGATGCAGGGTCATTTAGTTTAGACGCACAATGCTGGAATGCCGGTCCTTGCATGCTCACAGAAACAACGCTTGGACCGACAGTGTTCGATATCCAACCGGTTCACCTCGACAATGAGGGTCCTATTATTGTCTTTGAAAAAGTCTTGGCAGGCTTTGAATATAGCGACCGAGTTGGAGGGGACATTTATTATGGCCCCGGGCCGATATATGTTCTCGGTCACAAGCAACGGGGTCGGTCGATCGGAACCCGAATGACCATGCAAGAGTTCTACGTTCCGCGAGGCATGGTGGGCTTCACGCCTGAGAAACAGGCGCCGAACACAGTCATTCACCCGCCATCGCTCATCGGACGGATCGTTCATGCTGAATGGGAAGCGGCCTTCAACTCTGCGAAAAATAGTCGAGGTAAGCTCTCTTCGCATGTGTTCGAGCGCCTCGCAGCCGCGATCAAAATTTCGCTTGGCGTAAACCCTCGGCGTGAAGATGTGCGCAATCAATCGAGAGAGCTTTTGTTCCGTGAAATCCAGCGTTTTATCGTGACGAATCTCGACTCGCCGGACCTCTCCGTCGATTTAGTGTTGGCGCAACATGGCGTCTCTCGGGCCTCGCTTTACCGGATGTTTGACTCGTATGGCGGTATTCGGACCTACATAACAAATCTACGAGCCTCGAAAGCCATGATCGGCATCTGGCAAAACGCAACCCAGCGCGGCATTGTGCAGTCTATGCAAACGCAGTGGGCGTTTAAGAGCGGCAATGATTTCAATCGGACGGTGCGCCGATTATTCGGAAACACGCCAAAGCGATTGATCTCGCGTGCACTCTCGGAGCCGCAAAACGACGACCTTGCCGCCGGGTTTTCTCGCAATTTCATCTTGCAGAGATGGAGCGGCGTGAGTGAAGGCCCTACGGGCGCCTTCACTTAGTTTGCGGCGCTTGTGACCTCATCAATCGGTATGATGTACTGGCGCGAGCAGAACTGGCAGTCGACTTTCAGTGTTCCATCGGGCTCCACCATGTCGCGCAAGCTCTCATCCGCCATGCCTTGCAGCGTGCCGACGAGGCGTTCCTGGCTGCACGTGCAGACATCGTCCAGGGCTTGCGCATCGCTATCCATGGCGACGCCGCCTTCATGAAACAGACGATAGACAAGATCCGCCGCCGGGAGTGCCGGGTCCGTCAGCTCTTCATTCGTGAGCGTTGAGAACAAAGCCTCAGCTTCGCGCCATCCATCCTCGGTGTCGCCGCGGGCATCATCGCCAGCAATCTTTTGGATCATCATACCGCCAGCGCGCCAGGCGCCGGTCTCATCCCGGTGGACAGACAAACGCAGCTTGGTTTCAACCTGCTCAGAGCGATAGAAATAGTCTTCCGCGCACTGCGCCAAAGACCCTTTGGCGAGCGGAACAATGCCTTGATACGGCTTCAGATCAGTATTCTCGTGGACAATGATCAACGCAAGCCGTCCGGTGGCTCCGAACAGTTGGGGCATGTGCGGCTTGTCGCCTTTATTGACCTTGTTTAGCCAGGCCCAACGCTCTGGTTCATGGCGGGCATAGCCGCGCAAGCCGCCAGACTTGGTATACTCGCCGACCAGCATGGAGACAGGCCCGTCGCCTTCGGCTTGCGCGAGGACTTTGCCTTCGAACTTCATTCCTGAGCCGACCAGTGCCGAAAGCATGACGGCCTCGCCAAGAATTTCGGCCAGATGGTCCGGATAGGCGTGGCGGTTCAGGATCGGAGAAATGGTACCTTCAGAAAGGCGTATGACTCGACCGCGTACAGGCAAGCCTTGCGGGCTGAAGCCAGCAACAAAATCATCCATCGGGATATTTGTCTGCGTCATAGCACTCTCCATAGAAACGAAGGGCGCCATGTGGCAAGCCTATGCACAAGTTACAAGGTTTTCGCGGCAGCAGGGCTCGCCAGGTTGACCGACGCACTCTAGCTAGGCGCCATGACTGCACCGAACCGACTCGATACGTTTTCCTCGCAACGCCTAACCCTCTCTTATGCCGAGTGGGGAGATCCATCCGCTCCGCCGCTCGTCCTCGTCCATGGCGGGCGGGATCAGAAGCGAAGCTGGGACCGTGTCGCGGCACGCTTGGCGAAAACCTATCGGGTGATTGCTTTTGACCTTCGCGGACATGGTGAGAGCGATTGGGTGAGCGATGGCGACTATGGCGTGATGGATCATGTCTTTGATCTGACCAGTCTCGTCGATATGCTTGAGCTGGGGCGGTTCACGCTGCTCGGACACTCTTTGGGCGGGAACATCACACTTCGTTTCACGGGCCTGTTCCCGGATCGAATCGAGAAACTGATCGCGATTGAAGGACTCGGCCCGTCACCGAAAATGCTGGTGGAGCGTCAATCGCAACCGCTGACCGATCGGCTCGGTAATTGGATTGAACAGCGTCGATCACTTTCTGCCCGCGCACCGCGCGTGATGAAAGACTTGGCTGAAGCGGAAGGGCGAATGAAGGCCGCCTTCTCGCACCTGCCGGATGACTTGATCCATCATTTGACCGAAACCGGCATCAAAACGAACTCAGACGGAACCGTCAGCTGGGCCTATGACCCTGCTGGGATGGGCCGATCTCCGGCGGATATCACGCACGATGATTTTGTTGAGCTGTGGACCAAGATTACGTGTCCGACTTGGCTGGTTTACGGCGCCAGTAGCTGGGCTTCTAACCCGGCAGAAGACGGCCGCGCGCGCCATTTCCAGAATGCAACCGTGACCCTGATCGAAGAGGCTGGGCACTGGCTCCACCATGACCAATTTGACGATTTCATGGACCAGCTCGATAGCTTCCTTGGCAGCTAAGCTTTCGCATCTTAGAGACAGTGTTGAGCGATTAGCGCGGAGTGAGCCATGAGCACGGACCCTATCATTCCAATGACGGTCGGCATCGATGCGCTGGCGCAACGTGTTCACGAAATTCATGAAGCAGACCCGGGCTTGGTGATCGCGCTGACTGGCTCTGTCGCGTCTGGGAAGAGCACGCTCGCACGGCATCTTGAGCAGAGCTTGGAGCCACGCCTGAGCGTCGAAACGGTTTCGACGGACGGCTTCTTATTCATGACGCAATACTTGCGCGACAATGGCTTGTTCGAACGCAAAGGGTTTCCGGAGACGTATGACTATCCTGCGATGCAAGCGGCCATCGCCTCCGTGCGCGCCGAGCCAACGAACTTTCCCGGGTATAGCCACATCACCTTTGATCCAGATCCAGCGCTGACGCGAACGGTGCAGCCGTCTGATGTGGTGATTTTGGAAGGCCTTGGTTTTCGCCCGCGAAGCGATGACGGCGCGCCGAATGAGCCAGACGTGCTGATCTATCTCGATGCAGAGCTTGAGCATATTGAAGGCTGGTATTTAGAGCGGTTCCTACGCTTCTGGCACGCTGCGGAGCACGATCCGACGAGCTTCTATGCGCAGTTTCGACATATGAGTGAACCAGAGCTGATTGAGTTTGCAAAATCGGTCTGGGCGGGGATCAATCTGCCAAACCTCGAAAATCACATCATGCCAATGCGCGCGCATGCGGACCTGGTCGTCAAGAAAGACGCCGACCATGCGATCACAATCACGCACGATCGCTGGGCGCACAGCGCTTAGGGGCTTGTGATCCTTCTTTCGAGAACTGATATGGGCGCTTCAATTCCGAGAGGCGATCCATGACCCGCGCAGAAACCTATGCAGAGCTGAAAGCCGAAATCGACAGCGTCGTGGCGTGGGAGACGTATGTCCCAGCGCGTTATGCCAGTGCTGCATGTTTGCTGTCGCAGGCTTTCTCACCGCGCTTCTTTTGGACCGGCTTCTATGTGGTCGATCCACTGAAACCCGAAGAACTGGTGGTGGGCCCTTACCAAGGCACACTGGGCTGTTTGCGGATCCCGTTTGGAAAAGGTGTCTGCGGCGCCTGCGCTGATCGTCAGGAAAGCATCATCGTCCCCGATGTTCACGCTTTCCCAGGCCACATTGCCTGTGACATCCGGACCAATTCCGAGATCGTCGTCCCTGTCTTTGATGCAGACGGCGCCCTCGCTGCCGTCTTAGATGTCGACAGCGAGCAAGCCGATGCGTTCGATGAGGTCGACCGGTTAGGGCTGGAGGCTATCTGTCGAAGCCTCCTCACCGCCTAGCGCCAATACCGGCTCGTCCACCTGCGGCGTGATCTGTGGCACGGCCGCTTGGATCCGGCTGAGCAACTGGCGTTCCATAATATCGAGCTTTTCGGCGCGGACGCCCGTTTTCACCTCGATGGACGGATTAAACGTCATCCACTCATCGCGCGCGGCATCATAGACTGGCCAAGCCGGAAGATCGCTTCCGTTTGGATTGCCGGTCTTGGCGAAATTCGTCCAATACTCGCCCATCGCAGCCGTCAGTGTTTCATCTTCCTCCGTGAGCCCAGCAAGAGGACTATGCGATCCGAAGACAAAGAAGATTTCGGAGGCGTGGAAGGCTCCAATCGTCTGGGTCTTAGACGGTGGGACGCGCGTGAAATGGTACAGGTAAGACGGTATACCGCTTTGCGTGTTCGCTTGGGCCAAGAAGCGCATATGAACGCCGAAGAGATCATCTCCCAGCATGTCCATTTCAGCTTTCTGATAGGTCTCAGGATCGTCTAATCCATAAAGGTCGATCAAAGCCTTCGCATCGGTGTCACCGTAAAGCTCACGAAGCAAAGCGAGACGGTCCTCCAAGGCTTCCGGAAATTCTGGCGCAAGCACGGTCGGGATTTTCATGCTCGGATAGAACAGCGTGGCTTCATCCGCATTGTATCCTGCCAAGATCGGAACATTGTGGATGTCGCCATCTCGGATCGCAGCGCCCATCAGTTTCGGAATGACGACGCCATCAACCGTCGGCAAAGCATATCCACCAAGATGCTGCTTGTTGGCGATGTGAGCGACGATGTCGTCCGCTGGGATCGCGCGAAGGTCAGCCGCGTTGGCGTCCGCGGCAGCAATGCCATCAAAGAATTCCAGCCCCGCATCATGCATGCTCATCCGGCCTTCAATCGCCGTTGTCAGCCCGTTGGCATTATAGCTAGAGGCCCCGCTCTGTAGGATGGCTTTGTGGAACAGGCCTTCGCTGAGCGGCGTTGACATGATCTCAGTAACGGATTGCGCGCCCGCGCTTTCGCCGAAGATTGTGACATTGTCTGGGTCCCCGCCAAAGGCGGCAATATTGTCTTTGATCCAAGCCAAAGCTGCGACTTGGTCGAGCAAACCGTAATTGCCTGACACACCGCGAGGGTCATCCGCGCTCAACGCAGGATGCGCGACATAGCCGAACGGTCCCAGTCGATAATTGACTGTCACCAAGACAACGCCATTCTCGACTAGCTGATTGGCTTGATAGATACCTTGCGAGCCGGCGCCTGTTTGGTGACTGCCGCCATGGATCCAGACCATCACGGGCTGAAGATCTGTTCCGTCTGCGTTTGCCGTGCGGACGTTCAAAAACAAGCAGTCTTCGCTTTCTACCGGTGGCGGGCCGCTTTGGAGGGCGATCGTGGCCAGGTGGCGCTGAACTGCGTTCAGGCCCATTCCGTTCAACAGGTCATTCAGGAACTCGCCGCTGCCAGAGCGTGCCTGCATACATTCTGCGCCGAACGTTTTGCCATCTCGAACGCCGTCCCAATTGAGAGCAGGCTGAGGTGCGCGCCAACGCAGCTCCCCAACTGGCGGGGTTGCAAATGGAATTCCGTTGACCTGAATGATGTCAGCATTGCTGGCATCGAGACCCGCTTGAATATCGCCTTGGCTCAGTGAGAGGACAGGGCCGTCTTCAAGCGGTGGCGGCGCCTTGGTGATCATCCAAATCAATCCGCCATAAGCCGCGGCAGCAAGCGCTGCGAGGGCGGCAAGAGCAATTAGGAGCCATTTCATTGTTCTTCTCCATGCAACCAAAGTGGCCGCGTTACGATGAGTTCTTGGCAGAGCAGCCCAGCATCGCGGTGCCGGGACATGGATTTATAGTCTGGATGATTCAGCGTCGTGATGAAAGCCTGCCGGGTCGGAAACGAGTTCACAAGAACGCCATCCCAATTCCCGCCGCCAATGAAATATCGCTCCACGGTCGCGAGCAAGCTGGTCGTGCCACCAACTTCAGCCGCCGCTTTTGTGAAGGCTTCGGAATAGCGGATATAGGCCGTCTCGCCTGAGCAATCTTCGCCAAATTCTGGATCGGACTCTTTGTACTCTGCTTTGACGCGAAACTTTAGCAGGTTCACTTGGCTGACGGGCCCCTCATGCGGGTCATCTCGAAAGGCCCGAAACTGATCCGCGGTCGGTTGAAAAGCTGGCATGAGACGTCCTCCACATCGGTTGGATATATTAGCCTCTGCGGGCAGGACAATTGCAAGCCTCACTACGCGTTAGGGCGCAGCTCTGGATGCTTGAGGAAGTATCGCTCGGCGTAAAAGAGCGCGGCAGAATGTAGAGCATGCTGCACCTCAAAGTCCTCATATGCGAGGAACTTGGAGTACGGCATCTCTAGGACTTCAATCTCTTCATTGGGATCAAGAGATTGTTTGGAGGAGGGCGTGCAGCCGAGCGCGAGATAATAGAACAGCTCATTGTCCTGTGTCGCAGGGTTTGGATAACACTGACCAATCAGCCGCATCTCGCGCGCTTCATACCCCGTCTCTTCGACGAGTTCGCGGCGCCCAGCGAGTTCCCAATCTGTCTCGCCTGGATCTGAAACACCGCCGGGAAAGGCCGTCAGGATCTTCTGCGCGGCATGCCTGTATTCTCGAACCAGGACGACGTTTCCTGCGTCGGTGACCGGAACAATCGTCACCCAAGGGGTCTGCTCGATGACATGGTAGGTCTCAACCACATGTCCATCAGCGCGCTCGCACTTATCCGTGCGAATGCCGAGATACTGGTCTCGAAACGTCTGTTTGCTCTCAAGGATTTTCCAAGGTTTAGTCAATAGCCTACTCCAAACGCATTATGCTCGCGGGGCAACTCTTCAGAGCATTTCCAAGTCGAAGCATGAGCTTAGGCTGCTCCTTGAGCATCCGATTATGGAAAAACCGGAGGCCGGATTCGTTTCCAGTCTCCAGGTACCAGGTCTCCTCATAGAAATCTTTTTCCTTGAGAATGCTTGCGGATGTCTCGGCGCGGCACTGGCAGTTTTTGGATGATGTGCCGCTTTGTACGCACGCCTTAACGCGTATTTTGATCGCGGAATCTTTTGTGTACTTCGGCATGACGCGAGCCCCGTCAGGTTCAATAACCACCGGAACATCCTGAAGTGTTTTCTCGGGCGTCACATAGAACAAGTTTTGCGCCGCCGCTGAGCCGACCAAAAACAGTAATCCTATCGCCCCCACAATCGATCGCATCATTGTCCTACTCCTCTTTCAAATGCCGATCCAAAAAGTTCATTCGGGTTTTCATCAAATGCGTGCCGAGCTTTTCACCGCGGATACCATGGCGTTGGCCGGGATAGGTCATCAATTCGAAGATCGTTCCGCGTTGCTGAAGCTCTGCCATCAGACGGGTCGTGTTGTCGAAAGTGACATTGTCGTCCGCCATGCCGTGGATCAGCATCAGGTTCGGCAGCTCGTTTTCGAGCTTCTCCAGGTGATAGAAGACCGATGATTTGTCATATCCGTCGGCATTGTCTTGCGGCGTGTCCATATAGCGCTCGGTGTAGAACGTGTCATACAGCGCCCAATCGGTAACCGGCGCGCCAGCCACAGCTGCTGCAAAGGTCCCTTCCGGTGCCTGCAGGATGGTCATCAGGGTCATGTAGCCACCATACGACCAGCCTTGGATACCAACCTTGTCGCCATCGACATAAGGTTGCGACTTCAACCAATCGACGCCGACCAGGAGATCCCGGACCTCCGGAATGCCCATCTGGCGGTAAATCACGTCTTCAAATTTTCGGCCGCGATTTGCCATGCCGCGATTGTCCAACCGGAAGACGACATAGCCCTGGCGAGAATAGAATTGATCTGACAAACGTTCCCAATTGCGATTGACGGTCTGCGCATGCGGTCCGCCATAGGTTTCAACGAGAGCCGGATACTTCTGGCTTGGATCGAAGTCTGGCGGGAGCTGGACCGAGTAATAAAGCGTCTGGCCATCATCGGCGGTCAGGGTGCCGTATTCCGGCACAGTATGGTTCTCGAGATACGGCGCGTAGGGATGCGTCTCATCCAGCTTGTTTTCTTCGATCCAGGTGATCAAAGACCCATCCGCGCGGTACAGTCCAGTTTGTGAGGGCTGGGTCGGGCTGGAGCTGACTCCGACAAAACTTTCGCCGTACGGTGCCATCGTGACCGCCCAGAATTTCCCGAGTTCGGTAATCCGCGTTGGCTCGCCGCCATTGATTGGAATGCTATAAAGATGGCGCTCCAGCGGGGTATCACCAAAGCCGGTGAAGAAGATCTTGCCCGCGTCTTCCAGAACACCCGCCAGGCGATCCACGGTGAACGTATCTGGCGTCAACGGCACGAACTCTTCGCGTGCATCGGCGCGGCTGGCGAGGATCTGGCGGTGCCCACCCGGCGTTTCGGCGGTCAGCGTGTACATGAAGGCTGCGGTGCTGAAATCGCTCTGTAGATTGATCCAAGTCTCATGGACCTCGCTGAACACATAGGCAGGATCTGTCGCGATTCGTCCGCCATCGGACGGCATCTTGACCGTGGTGATATCATAGTCTGTCTGGTCGCGGTTGATCCGGCCAATGAACAGGTTTTCGCCGCCGGTGCGCCCCTTTCGGAAATAGACGCGGGCGAGATACTGATCGGTGGCCGGGCCCCAATCGTCGCGGCGCCAATTGATCTTTGTGACCTCGCCGGTCGCCATATCTCGGACGAACAGATCGACAATCGCGTTCGGACGCCCTGCGCGTGGATAGCGTTGATCAATGACGGTGACGTCTTCGGCAGCAATGTCGAAGCGCGGGATGATGTCGACCGTGCTCTCATCGACTTTTGTATAGGCGAGGAAGCGATCATCCGGACTCCACCAATAGCCGGTATAGCGATCCATCTCTTCCTGCGCGACAAACTCTGCGACGCCGTAAGCGATGGCGTTTGCTGGATCACCTGCTGGGGTGAGGCGGCTCTCAGTTCCGGTCTCCAAATTGATCGCAAAGACTGCGCCGTCCCGAACGAAGCTGACAAAGCCGCCATCTGGTGAAACTTTCGCATCATATTCGAATGCGTCCGTGTCGGTCAGCTGCCGCGCTTCTGCGCCAGCGCTCGTGAGTGAGACCAAATGCAAGTCACCACCAATCGGGACCAGGATTGTATCCGCAGTTCCCCAATCATAAGCGACGATCCCTTTGCGACCGGCGATGCGCTTGCGTTCGCGCAGCGCTTTTTCTTCTTCGGAGAGCTCAACTTCTTCTGGCTCTAAGATCTTGGAGTCGACCAGTAGGCTTTGCTCGCCCGTTGCGACATCAAACTGCCAAAGGTCGAACCGGTCGCCTTCATCGTCGCGCGCCTTGAGAAAGGTGACGCGTTTGCCATCTGGGCTGTATTTGACGCCGCTTGGTGTTGGGCCAGACAGGCTGGGGCTAGCAAAGAGGCGTTCAATTGTAAGGGGTTCTTGGTCGACCATGGCGCTTGTTTCAGTTGGTGAAGTTTGGGCGAGCGGCGCAGCACATGCGCTCGCAAGCAACATGGCAGCCGGAATAAGAAGTGATTTCAACATGGGAAGCAGGGCTAACCTGCCCCGTTCCGCTTGTCAGCCCTTTAGCGCAAAGCGCTAGATCTCTTCACCATCATCCTCGAGAATACGGTCGAGCAGTTTCTGGATTTCTGCATTTGAATCGCCGCCGCCAAAACTCATCGCGCCGGATGAGAAGGTCGTGCCAAAAGTCTTCACCAGAGTCACGGTTTGGGCGAGGGCAGAGACGAAGTCTTCTTGGGTCAGAGTCGTCAGGCGGTGCATGAAGGTCGACCAGAGTTGGCCTTGCGCAACGGCGTAGCGGACATCGAGCGCCGTATCGAAATTGGTTTGCATCAGGCGCCGCAATTGCGGCCCGGAAAGACCGTCGCTGGGTCGAATCTGAGAGAAAAGGCGCATCCGATCTGCGTTCACGTCAAAGACGAGCGTTACCATTGTATCATCGATCGTGAATGTGGCGCCGTTTGCGGTGAGCCGTGCCTCCTCATCAATGGCGGTGACTATGGCGAGCAACTCTGCCGCTGCTTCCACCGTTGGTGCGACCTCGACGTCCGGCTCAGCCTCTGGCGCGGTTTCGTCCTGTGTCGCTGGTGGTGCCTCCTCTTGAGCGAAGGCCAGAAGCGGTGAGGTCATCCAGATTGAGCTCATAAAGAGCCCGGTGATGATGGCATTGCGTGCGCGAAACATGACGTCTCCTTTCGGGTCTGTCTAAGCTTATGGTGCTGGCATGTGGCGGCAACACGCATTCCGCCCACAAGAGATCATGTCTTCGTGATCGCAGTCTTTCGGCTACAAGCCGAGTTGGAAACTAGCCCATTGCCCTGCGCCATACCCCGCCAGAAAAGCCACGGCGAAATCGATTGCCATTATGAAGACAGCAACAACAACCGCGCGGGTATATAGACCCGCTGGTGAGAACTCGCCCGACATTCCGCGCGCATACGTCACCCCGAACGCGAGCAGGCTCAGAAGAAACCCGATGACCGTAGACATCACAAGCTGATCAACAGACAAAAACGGCATGTCGAACACTGACAGCGTGGCAAGCGCAATCCCGACAGACGCGACTCCGAAATAAAGGCGAATGCGTGCGACCCACGGCGTTCCCTTACCCCAAACGAAAAGGATTGAGGCCGCGAGCGTATGAACCAGCATGTAGGAAAACGGATAGAGAAAGTTGTACGCGGCAAACGTTGCGCCTAGCATTTCATCTACAGGTGGCGCATTCGGTTCGTCCGCGAGCTTTTCTGAGAGCTCTAACAGCAAAGTTTGATAGAGCACTCCATCTTCGGAGGTCCAAAAGAAGCTAAGTAGGCTGAACACGGTAAGAATCGAAAAGGCCAACCGCATGGTGGGCGTATAACGACTTCGCCAATCGAACACGCGGGCACTTTCAAATACGCGCTTGGGCCGGGCAATCAGGTCCCAAAGTGTCCTTGCACCGCGTATATTCAGGCCGAACAAATCGGCCAGAAGCGAGTCGAAATCCGGTTTCTCGTTTGCCCGATCTGGGGTCACTTCGTCACGCATGATAGGTCCTGTCCCCCATTGCCTCTTGCACTATTTAGGTGCGTGAGTAACACACGGCAGAATCTATCGAATTTGGAGCAGTGCGCCATGGCCGGACCGCAATATGTTTATCACATGCAGGGCGTCTCAAAGACTTATCCTGGTGGCAAACAAGTTTTTGAAAATATCCACCTGTCTTTTTTGCCAGACGCTAAGATTGGCGTCGTCGGTGTAAACGGCGCCGGTAAGTCGACCTTGCTGAAAATCATGGCGGGCGTGGAGACTGAGTTTAACGGCGAAGCATGGGCAGCTGACGGCATTAAGGTTGGTTATCTTCCGCAGGAGCCGCAGCTCAATCCGGACCTGTCCGTGTTTGAGAATGTCGCATCTGAATGCCCTGAAAAGCAATTGCTAGATCAGTTCAATGCGATCTCGATGAAGCTCGCCGAAGACTATACCGATGAACTGATGGAAGAGATGACGGCGCTGCAAGAGCAGGTCGACGCTGCCGACGCTTGGGACATCGACAATAAAATTGAAATGGCGATGGAAGCGCTTCGCTGCCCGCCAGATACAGCTGATGTAAGCGCGCTGTCAGGCGGTGAGATTCGCCGTGTCGCGATTTGCCGCCTTCTCTTGTCGCGCCCAGACATGATCCTGATGGACGAACCGACCAACCATTTGGACGCTGAAACCGTCGCTTGGCTGCAAAACTATCTGATCAATTTCAAAGGCTGCGTGATCCTGGTGACGCACGATCGTTACTTCTTGGATGACATCACAGGATGGATCCTCGAACTCGATCGCGGTCGCGGCATTCCATATGAGGGGAACTATTCGGCTTGGCTCGAGCAGAAAGCCAAACGGATGGAGCAAGAAGCCCGCGAAGACAAAGGCCGCCAACGTGCGCTTGCTAAGGAATTGGAATGGGTCCGCTCCAGCCCGAAAGCGCGCCAAGCTAAATCGAAAGCGCGTATCGCATCTTATGAAGAGATGGCGAACAAGGCTGAGCGGGAAACCGTCTCAAACGCGACGATCCGAATTCCCCCGGGCCCACGCCTCGGCAACAAAGTGCTCGAAGCCGAAAAGTTACGCAAAGGCTTCGGCAACAATCTTCTGATCGAAGACCTGGACTTCAAACTGCCGCCAGGTGGTATTGTTGGCGTTATCGGTCCGAACGGCGCCGGTAAGTCGACTCTGTTCAAGATGATTTTGGAACAAGAACAGCCAGATGCCGGAACGCTGGAGCTCGGCGAGACCGTAAAGCTCGGCTATGTCGATCAGAGCCGAGACAAACTCGATGATAAAAAGAATGTCTGGGAAGAGATCTCGGACGGTTTGGACGTTATCAAGCTGGGCAGTGTTGAGATGAACTCACGCGCCTATGTCAGCGCGTTCAATTTCAAAAAGACGGACCAGCAAAAGCCGGTTGGGAAATTGTCAGGCGGGGAGCGGAACCGCGTCCACCTTGCAAAGATGCTGCGTGAAGGCGGCAACCTGCTCCTCCTCGACGAACCGACCAACGATCTTGATGTTGAAACCCTACAAGCGCTGGAAGAAGGGCTTGAAAGCTTCCCTGGTTGCGCCGTGGTGATTTCGCACGACCGCTGGTTCTTGGACCGAATGGCAACACACATTCTAGCTTTTGAAGGCGACAGCCATGTCGAATGGTTTGAGGGCGATTTCAGTTCCTATCTTGAAGATAAGAAACGCCGTCTTGGTCCAGACGCCGTTGAGCCGAAGCGGGTGAAGTTCAAAAAGTTTGAGCGCTAAAGCGCGAGGAGACGATTGATATGAAGAAGCTTTTTTGCGGTGCTGCCGCGATCGCCCTTTGTGCGGCGTGCGGCGTTCAGGTTACGACGACAGAGACCACAACTGTCCTGGAGGGGTCAGAGACTGTCTCATACGAACCATCAGAGCTTCTTTCAAAAACGCTCCCAGAATTGACCGAGGCGCTTGCGACCGGTGAAACAACAGCCGTTGAGTTGGTTACCGACTATCAAGATCGAATTGAAGCGATTGATCGCAATGGTCCGACCCTCCAATCCGTGTTGGCGCTTAATCCTGATGCAATGGAAGCGGCGGAAGCCAGCGATGCGCGCCGAGCGAGCGGCGAAACACTCGGCCCGATGGATGGCATTCCGATCCTCCTGAAGGACAATATTGAAAGCCTCGACCCGGTCGCCACGACGGCCGGCGCCTTCGCGCTTCAAGACAATGTAACCGGCCGCGATAGTCCTCTGGTTGCGGGGCTGCGCGCGGAAGGGGCCATCATCCTTGGGAAAACCAATCTCAGCCAATGGGCGAACTTTCGGTCGAACGATTCTTTGAGCGGTTGGTCTGCACTCGGTGGCCAGGTGCGCAATCCACATATCCTAGACCGCAACCCGTGCGGCTCCAGCTCTGGGTCCGGCGCGGCGGCGGCTGCCTCTTTCGCAGCAGGCACGGTCGGCACGGAAACGAATGGCTCAGTGATCTGTCCGTCCAACGTAAACGGCATCGTCGGCTTTAAGCCTACGGTTGGGCTGGTGGCGCAGGATTTCATCGTTCCGATTTCTTCGTCGCAGGACACAGCAGGTCCCATGACGAAGTCGGTCATGGGCTCAGCCATGATGCTGAACGCCATGGCAACTGGCCCGGCCAAAACAGATTATGTTGCCGCCTTGGACGCAGGTAGCCTGAGCGGCCAGCGGATTGGCGTGCTGCGGTTTGCCCAAGGTGAGAGCGCGGACATTCAGGGTCGTTTTAATGCCGCGCTAGATATCCTCGAGGCGCAGGGCGCGACACTCGTCGAAATTGAGTCCTTCTCGCCAGACGCAGAGAACTTTTTCGGCAACGCTTTTGATGTCCTTCAGTATGAGTTCAAACACACGCTGAATGAGTATCTCGCAAGCACGCCTGACACGGTGATGACGCGGTCCTTGGCGGACGTCATAGCCTTCAACAATGATAATGCCGAGCTCGAACAGGCCCTGTTTGATCAGAGCATCTTCGATCTCTCAGAAGCGAAGGGACCGATCACGGATGAGGCCTATCTAACAGCGCTCGAAACCGTCCAAACCGCCTCCAGGGAAAACGGCATTGATAAGCTGCTCGCCGAGAATGATGTCGCGATGTTGGTGGCGCCATCAGGTCCACTCAGCCCGCGTGTCGATCCCGTGAATGGCGATAATTGGCCAGCCTGGGCCGGTGCGGGTTACTTAGCCGCCATTGCGGGCTACCCGCACATCACGGTTCCGATGGGCGATGTGCACGGCGTTCCAATCGGGTTCTCGATTATGGGCACGAAAGATGCCGATGCGGACGTCTTGTCATGGGGCTATGCGTTTGAGCAAGCGTCCAATTTGCGGGTTGAGCCGCAATATCTTCCAAACGCAGAAGCGCGCCCGGAGATCGCCGCAGCGATGCAAGCGAAGTGAGTTAGCTCACCAAGCGTTTCAGATAATCGCCATATTCATTTCGGTGGTCGGCCGCGAGCTTTAGAACGCGTTCGGCATCGATCAGGCCTAGGTGCCATGCCACTTCTTCTGGGCA
This sequence comes from Henriciella sp., assembly GCA_013213785.1. Taxonomy (GTDB): domain Bacteria; phylum Pseudomonadota; class Alphaproteobacteria; order Caulobacterales; family Hyphomonadaceae; genus Henriciella. The sequence continues at coordinate 136,640 of JABSPZ010000005.1, forward strand.
AGCGATCTTCGATCCTGTCCGCTTTTCCACGGCGTGGACATATTCCGCGGCTTGGAGCAGCCCATCAAACGTTCCAGCGTCGAGCCAGGCTGTTCCGCGCGGTAGGACTTTCAAGGAGAGGTCTCCGCGCTCAAGATAGGCATTGTTGACGCTGGTAATTTCGATTTCGCCGCGCTTCGAGGGTTTAACCGTTTTCGCGATATCCACGACTTCATTATTGTAGAAATAGAGGCCCGTAACCGCGAGATTGCTCTTTGGGTTTTTCGGCTTTTCTTCGATCGAAATGACTTTGCCATTCTCGTCTTGCTCGACCACACCAAAAGACGATGGGTCAGCCACCGTATAGCCAAAAATCGTCGCGCCGGAATTAGACGTGTTGATGGTCTGCAACTGCTCACCGAGGCCAGCGCCATGGAAGATATTGTCGCCTAGCGCGAGCGCGCAGGGGTCACCTGCGATGAAGTCTTCGCCGATCAAGAACGCATCGGCGAGACCTCGCGGCTCATTCTGTTCAGCGTACTGAAACTGCACACCCCAATTCTCGCCCGTCCCCAGGAGTTCCCTGAACATCGGCAAAGCTTGCGGAGTGGAGATGATCAAAAAGTCCGTCACGCCCGCGAGCATTAGCGTGGTGATCGGATGGTAGATCATCGGCTTATCATAGACCGGAAACAGCTGTTTAGAGATGCCGCGTGTGATCGGGTGAAGTCGTGTCCCCCGGCCACCGGCCAGAATTATGCCTTTCATGGCCTAGCTTCCCTCATCCATCAGCCTGTTGACGGTTTCCCGAACGCTTTCACGCCAAGGGCGCGGCACGATCCCCAACGTATCGGTGATCTTGCGCGTGTCTAGGCGAGAGTTTAGCGGGCGGGCCGCTGGCGTCGGATAGTCCGAACTCGGGATTCGGTTCAAGACAATCTTGCAGCCGGTACGCGCCTCATAGACATCGAAAATCTCCGCTGCGACATCGGCCCAAGAGGCTTCGCCCCGCGCCGTAAAGTGGAAGGTTCCAAGCTCTCGCCCGTCGGTTCGCATCAAAAGAAAGTTCGAAACTTCGATAATCGCGTCAGCGATATCAAGCGCGCTGGTCGGGCAACCCATTTGATCATCCACAACCGAAACCTCGCCGCGCGCTTTCGCCAAACGTAGCATGGTTTTCACAAAGTTCGCGCCAAATGGGCTATAGACCCAGCTGGTCCGCAGGATGACATGCTCCGGGAGCGTATTCCGGACATGCTCTTCGCCTGCGAGTTTCGATGCTCCGTAGGCATTGAGCGGCGCAGGCGTGTCCGTCTCTTGGAAGGGCGCCGTGCCAGATCCGTCAAAAACATAGTCGGTGGAGATATGGATCAGGGGCAAGTCCAGCGCGGCGCATATTTCGGCCAGCTGTTTTGGTCCTTCGGCATTCACCGCATAGGCCGCATCTTGGTCGGACTCAGCCTGGTCGACTTGTGTATAAGCCGCGGCGTTTATGACAATCTGGGGCGTCGCTGCCTCGATCTTAGCCTTCAGCGCTATTGGCTCGCATAAGTCGGCTTCCGGGCGGCCGATAGATTTGAATGCGATGGCGCGCGCCGCGCATCTCTCCTGAAGCGCCCGTGCGACTTGGCCAGATTTTCCAATGCAAAGCAGCTGAGTCATGTCTTATCCGAGCGATCAGAAGACCGGCGCGAGCGCGCTTAAGGGCGGAAGGATTTTGTCTTTATCGGACAGGATGATGTCGAGCCCTTCCATCGGCCATTCGATCCCAAGTTCTGGATCATCCCAGGCGAGCCCGCCCTCTGTCTCCGGCGCATAATAGGCGGATGTCTTGTATTGAACATGACAGTCAGGCGTGAGCGTCAAATATCCATGCGCAAACCCTTCTGGGACATAGAGCTGCGCGCCATTCTCGGCAGATAGCTCCGCCCCGACATAGCGACCATAAGTAGGCGAGCCCTGACGAATATCGACGGCGACATCATAAATCGCCCCTTGCGTGCACCGCACCAGCTTGGCCTGCGCATGAGGCGGCTTTTGAAAATGCAGACCGCGCAGCACGCCGGGCTGCTGCGAATAAGCATGATTGTCCTGAATAAAGGGACCGGGAATTCCAGCCTCTTCAAAAGCTTCCGCGCGATAGGTCTCCGAAAAGAAACCCCGCGCATCGCCATGCCGCTTCGGCGTCACGAGGATCACATCTGGAATGGCAAGCTTTTGGAACACTCTTCGGTCTCCGTTAGTATTGGTTTGCTAAACGACATATCGCCGTGCGTTTCAATCCGAAGGCTGACTTACAAAAACGAATATGGATCGATATCCACCGCCACCCGGGCTGCATTGGGCAGTTTCAGGGCTTTTAACCAGGTGGCCATATAAGCTGATAAATCCACCTCGCGCGGTGCAGTGATCAAGAAGCGCAAGCGGTGACGTCCGCGCAGGATACTGATCGGTGCTGGCGCCGGGCCATAGACCGTGACACCCTCACCATTCGGGGCGGCTTTACCCGCCAGTAAGCCGATATCCTTCGCCATGGCCGCATCTGGCGCGGATAGGACCATCGCGGCCATGCGTCCGAAAGGCGGCAGGGTAAGTTCCTCGCGAACATCGCGTTCAATTTTCAAGAAGCCATCCCGGTCACCCGCGGCCAGAGCCTGCATGGCTGGGTTATATGGCTGATAGGTTTGGATGAGCGCGCGGCCTGGTCTCTCCGCGCGCCCGGCTCGCCCAGCAACTTGGCTAAGCAATTGATAGGTCCGCTCGCCGGCACGCAGGTCGCCGCCTTGCAAACCGCTATCGGCATCCACGACACCCACCAAGGTGAGGTTTGGAAAGTTATGGCCCTTGGCGACAATTTGGGTGCCGACTAGGACGTCAATCTCGCCCTCGGCCATGCGCTCCACGATGCCGCGCGTCGCCTCGCCGCCCATGGCGGTGTCGGACGAGAAAATCTCGACATGGGCATCGGGAAGCAGCACGCGGACTTCCTCGGCCACACGCTCGACCCCCGGACCGACCCCCATCAGCGAGTCTTTCGCCCCGCACATTGGGCAATTGTCAGGCTTCGGCATCGACCATGCCGTAAGATGGCAAACGAGACGATTGGTATAGCGGTGCTCGGTCAGCCAGCTTTCAGTGCCTGGGCTTTTCAACCGCTCTCCACAGGCTTTGCAGATGACGAGCGGCGCATATCCGCGTCGGTTGAGGAAGAGCAGGCTTTGCTCTTTTTTCTCGAACGTCTCGACCAGTGCTTTTTCCAGGACAGGTGAGAGCCATTGGCCCTTCTCAGGTGTGTTCGATTGCAAGTCGACCAGGCTCATATCCGGCAGGCGCGCCGCGCCAGGACGCGCTGAGAGTTTGAGGCGTTCATACCGACCCGCCTCAGCGTTTACGACCGTTTCGAGTGCCGGAGTCGCAGATGCGAGAATAACGGTCGCGCCTTCCAGCTTGGCCCGCATAACGGCCATATCGCGGGCATGATAGCGGACGCCGTCTTCCTGTTTGAAACTGCTATCATGCTCTTCATCGACGATGATTAGTTTCAAGTTTGAGTAGGGCAGGAAGAGCGCGGACCTCGCACCGGTGACAATCCGGGCGCGACCATGCGCTGTTTCGCGCCAGGTTCGGCGGCGTTGTTGATCGCTTAAGGAAGAGTGCCAAGGCGCAGGCCCCGCACCAAAGCGCGTTTCGAAGCGCTCAAACACCGCTTGGGTAAGCGCAATCTCTGGCAGCAGCACAAGAACCTGCGCCGTCGGGTCTTTGCGCAGCGTCTCGGAGATTGCCTCGAAATAAACCTCGGTTTTCCCCGATCCTGTAATCCCGTCGAGCAAGAAGGGCTGGTAGCCACCTGCCTTAACGGCATCTCTCAGCCGCTGGCCTGCTTGCGCTTGCTCGCTTGTTAGCGTGGGACCCGCGCGCTCAGGATCCGGCGCTGCAAAGGGCAGATCAGTTTCGATAATCTCAGCTTGTAAGCTGCCCGTCTCAACAAGGCCTTTGATCACGGAGCTGGACACGCCTGCTTCTTTGGCGAGGCCTGATGCGCTCGCCTTTCCGACCTCAGCCGCCGCGTCCAAGACTTTCTCGCGTGCCGCGGTCATTCGGTTGGTACGATGTCCCGTCAGCGCATAAACGGTTTGGGTGGGCGAAGGCGAAAGCCCGCCGCGCGATCGCAACGCCATGGCCAGGACTTGGCCAGGACCCGCGACATTGTACTTTGCGCAGAACGCGATGAAGCGGCGCATCGATTCCGGCATTGGCGGGGTTGGAAATACGTCTGCGACGAGCTTCAATTCTCGCTCTGGATCGGCCTCGACAATGTCCCAAACAACGCCCGTTCGCTCGTACTTTCCAAGCGGCGCGCGCACATAGGAGCCGGGTTCAACCGTCATGCCGTCCGGGATGAGATAGTCGAACGGCTCCGGAAGCGGCATTGGGAAGAGGATGCGGGCCACAGGCATCTGCCCTCCATAGCAAAGCTCGCTCGCGCGGAAACCCGTCATTAAGCATGATGCGAGACACTTCTGGCATGACCCTGATCGAAGGCTTTCTGGATTTTATCCAAAGCGAGCAGCGCCTCGCAGACAATACGGTCGAGGCGTATCGCAGCGACCTTGGCGAGTTTATTGGCTTCTTGCGCGGTCATTTGCAGACTGAACCCGGCATGCGATCGTTCGCAGACCTGCAGGCGCGAGACATTCGATCCTTCTTAGCCGCGCGCCGCCGCGATGGCTTGGCAGATGCGTCAATTGCGCGCTTACTCTCCGCGATAAAGAGTTTTTACCGTTGGCTCGACCGCGCGCATGGCGTCGAGAACCCGGAAATCGCTTTCCTGAGCGGACCGAAGCGGGGCCAGCGCTTGCCGCGCCCGATCTCAGAGGTCGCTGCGAAAGACATGCTCGACCAAGCTGAGCTTATCCAGGAGGAGCCCTGGATCGCTGCGCGCGATGTGGCGGCCCTCAGCCTCATGTACGGAGCCGGATTGCGGATTTCTGAAGTCTTGGATCTTGCGGGTGATGTGAAATCTGCGCCGGAACGCCTCCGCATCAAAGGGAAGGGCGGAAAGGTCCGGATCGTGCCGATCATTCCTGCCGTTCGCGACCCAATTCTGGCCTATGCCGGACTGTGTCCCTATGCGCTGAATGCACAGACTCCCTTGTTCTATGGTGCGCGCGGTAAGCGTTTGCAGGCGCCAATCCTACGCAAACAGGTTCAGGTCCTGCGCGGCGCGCTCGGGCTCACCGAAAGCGCGACGCCGCACGCTTTGCGCCACAGTTTTGCAACACATTTGCTGGCGCATGGCGCCGATTTACGCGCGATCCAAACGCTTTTGGGGCATGCCAGCCTCTCGACAACGCAGGTCTATACGGGCGTTGAGGCGGGGCATCTTCGAAAAGTTCATGCGAACGCGCATCCGCGAGGATAAGGGCGCATTCGCACGTGGAAATCCGACGGGGTGAGCGCTCGGCCAACACTCCTGCCTGAGTTCAATCAGACAGGACACGGCCCATGGATTTCTCTGCCAAGCTCACTCTGCCCTACATTCTGCCAAACCAGGCACAGAAACATGTCACGCTGAATGAGAGCCTGCGCCGGCTTGATGCCTTGGTGCAGATCTCGGTGATTTCAATGACGGAGGCCGAGCCGCCTGCGGATCCAAATGAGGGTGATCGCCATGTTGTGGCCAGTGGCGGGACCGGTGCGTGGGATCGCGCGGACGGACAATTGGCGGCCTTTCAAGATGGCGCTTGGGAGCTTTACGCTCCTCAAACGGGGTGGCTTGCCTGGGATGAGGCACAAACCGTTTTAGCGATTTATGATGGGGAGGACTGGGCTCAATTAGGCCCGTCATCACAACTCGAAACGCTCGGCATCAACGCGGCCGCTGATGCCTATAATCGTCTCATCCTCAGCGCCAATGCTAGCTTGTTCGATCATGAGGGGGCCGGGCACCAATTGAAGGTGAACAAGGCGAGTGAGACCGATACGGGCAGCCTGGTTTTCCAAACGGGTTATCAAGATCATGCCGAGATGGGGCTGGCCGGGAATAACAATTTCAACGTGAAAGTCTCGCCCGATGGACAGAGTTTTTTGAACGCGATCCTCATTCGCAACGATACCGGAAATGTCGGTATCGACACGTATTGGCCGACAGTAAAACTGGATGTTGGCGGCGCCGTCCGGGTTGGACAAGTCAAACGCGCTGACTTGCCGAATCCAAGCGAGACGGGGGCGGGCGCAATTCTACACGTTTCAGACCATCCTGGCGGAACAGCCATGGCGTTCTGCGACGGGGCGAACTGGCGCTTGATGCACAATCGCACGGTGCTTTAGCGCGGATTGCTGTCGACATCCCCGCGCGGGATTTGCTCCAAGCGTGTGCGCATTTGCTCGCCCATGCCCTTAGCGCTGGCAACTTCTTCGATATACGCCTTACCGCGCGCGGCCAATTTCTTGCGGCCGTCCACATCTTCAGCGAGGCGGCGCATTTGTTTCACCGCATCTACATGATCCGGATCGGCCCAATGCGCACTCGTATCGCCATAGATGCCATACTCGTCGACACATGGAATGAGGCTGGAGCGCACCAAAGCGGCGCTGGTTTCATTGGTGAAGTCCATATTTCCGGACCAATCGGTGCAGATGACAGGCTTACCGAGGGCCATTGTCTCCGCCAGGCCCAGCCCGAACCCCTCAGAGCGATGAAGGGAGACCAGCACATCACAGGATTTCAAAAGCGCCCATTGGTCCTTTTCGCTCAAAGAACTGTCGAGGACTTCAATATTCTCAGCGCCGTTAATCGCTGCGTTGAAATTGTTCATGGCGGCTTCGCTGCGCGCGAGATTGCGCGTTTTAACGATGAGGCGTTTGCTCGGATCCTCGCCAAAAGCGGCACGAAACGCCCGAATGGTTGCAATTGGGTTCTTGCGCTCAAACGAGGACATGCTGTCGGCCATAGTGAGGAAAATCAGCTGATCCTTCTTCCAACCAAATTTCATCCGGGCCGGACGAACGCCTTTTCGCGGTGTAATCGCGTGCCCGAAGACATGGATGTCGGGCGCCTCTTCATGCTTGCGCAGCGCATCGGCGGTAAAATGGCTAATCGTCCAGAGCTCTGATAAATAGCGGAACGCTTTCTCCCACCCTTTCGGGAAGGTCGGAAGCTCCCAAGCCCAATATCCGATTGTGTACCAGTTGCGCCCCCGCTCAAGTCCGAGATGCTGCATCGCCGACATGGTCTCCGGGCCGTTGAGCTGGAGGATGAGGGTGCCTTCCTGATCGTCTGGCATCGGCTGACATGTAATTTCGCTGGTCAGATCGACGGGGGCGAAAGGTTCAGACAGATCAACCGCGATTGGATCGAGTCCTGCGGCTTGAAGCGCGCGATAGGTTGTCCGCGCAGCCTCGCCAATGCCGTTTGCGGTGCTGAACAGGCCGGCGACCACCAGCGGTGCATTGGGATCGCGCGAGCGATGCTGGGCAGGCCTTGCAATCATGGATCGTGCATAAGCACTTTGCCAGCGCGGCCCGGCGATGGTCCACATCCGATACCGCCACGATTCAGGAATCCGCGCCCACACTGAGCGCAAGGTTCGCATCACGCTCATGCGCAACCGGGCGAGAGGGCTGAGAGACGCGTCTTGCATGTTTAAGATCCAGACGCTTGCTGGGTCGCCCAGCGGATTTGCTGCAGATCAGACGGTGTTAAGTAGGCGGCAGCTTGTTCCAGAAAGGCTCCGGTCTCGCGGGCTAGGGCGGCTTGGTCGTCCCCTATCTCTTCCTCTAGCTCTTCCAAATATGTCGCGGCCCAATGCGGTTGAGCTCTGCCGAGGTGGCGTTGACTGAGGGCCAAGCCTTCCAACGCCACCGTCGCTCGCATCGTCTGGGTGATACAGTCGGAGTGTAGCCGAGATTTCGCAACGACCTGTTCGAGGAACCCGATACGATTGGGGAAGGCCCGAAAGGCGCGGATCCAATAGTCATAATCGAACGCGGTTTTCAGCCTCCGGTCGAGATTGCCGAGCAAGGTAAGGGCGGAGACCTTTAGAAACACTGTTGGCTGACAAATAAAACTGCCGCCCTCAAAGCCTTTCAGGCCGACATCCGGTGTTTGGGTTGGATAAAGCGCGATCGATTGGCCGGTCTCATCGACATGCTCGCCGCGGCCATAACACATCAACCAGTCTGGATGGTCTTGGAAACCGCTCACCATGCTGGCCACGGCTTCGCTTGCATAAAGATCATCGGAATTCAGCCAGCCGATGATTTCCCCGCGGGCTTTCGAAAACGATTTCGAGATAGCATCTGCCGGGCCGTCGTCCGGTTCGGAGACCCATCTCAATCTCGGTTCTTTAGACCCTATGCGGGCGAGGATATCCGGGGTGTCATCCGTCGACCCACCGTCGGAAACAATCAGCTCAATATTGGCGTAAGATTGGCCGAAAACGCTCTCAATCGCCGCTTCAATATACTGAGCTTGATTGAAACTCGGCATGGCGATGGAAACGAGCGGCGTCATGGTTCTGGATCGTCAATTCATCGTTTGAGCCAAGGCAGCCATTTCCGCAATGACGGTTTGTCGGCCGGCTCTTTCTGGATCGGGCCTGAATTCCACAAAGTGACCGCGACTTCAACCGCATCATTGAAGTCCGGGACGACAGACTCGGCTTCTTCGGGATATTGTGAGAAGTCTTCTGAGAAGAGTGGCGCGGCTCTGTCAGGGAATGCCATTTCGTGCAAGCGCGCATTGGCTTGGTCGAATTGCCGATAGAATGAAATCGCTTGGTGCTTGGATAGCGGGTAGTATTTTCCAGCAAAAAGTTGCCCGACCCGGCGGACGAGTTCAACACGCTTTTCATCCGTCCGATCACCCGGTGGGTTCGGATAAAGATGGTTTAGAGCGTTTATGAACTGAAAGCCCTGGCGGTTCAGTGACTTATTGTAGCGCTGCGAGACGGTGCTCAAGGCCGGCAAGCCAGTCACCGCACAAAAGTCAGAAACGAGGCTTTTATTCGGCCAGTGATCCGGATCATAGATGCGCGGGTTCATTGCATCCGGCCCGAAAACATCCGCCCAGCGCGCATAGATCTCGTCATAAGCATAGAATTTCGGGGCGCTGTTGAGCGTCTCCAAAATGTTGTCCAGCCGGACTTGGACTGAGGATTTCAAGCGCGTCGATAAGATGGATAAGGCAAGTTCGTCCTGGCGCCGGAAATAGACCACGACTTCAAACGTCTCGACCCATCGCTCCAAGAAAGTTCTGAGCGCCGAAATTTCGTGCTCTGGGTCTAGACGACTTTGAAAATGCTCGGAAGAAATGATCAGTGTGTCCGCATCTTCCACTTGATCGAATTCGTTATCCAGCCTTTGGGTCAGCGTTTCTCGAAAAGCCTCCTGACTGGCTTTGTCTACTATGCCGAGTTCCCGTCCAATATCTTGTGTCCAAGGCGCGTGATGTACGATGGCCACGAATTCCCATTGTGAGGAGGGCTCTGAATCTGCCGCGACCGGGTGATAAATGCCGTGCTTGACCAAGGCGTCGCGATTGCTTTTCAAATACTCTTGGATCGCCGTCGTGCCGGTCTTTTCTGTGCCGATATGGAGGATGCACTTTTTGAACGGTTTTCTGGAAGGCATATGATTAAATCTACTCGTCCATCGTTCAAATCATGGGCAGGATTCTATTAGCCCAGCTTTAGCAGGGCATAAAATCAGAAAAATCAGTTGTGCGGGGTGTTTACCGGGTCTGGTGGATGGGCAGTCTTCTCGAGAAATTACTCTCAGGCGGCCTCCGGACCGCGCCTCTAGGAGCGCTCTTTAAGCGCTCCGTTGGAACGTGAATCCGTAAGATTTTATATGTTCGCGCTCCGTGATCATCACCTTATCGCCAAACGCAAATCCCAATTCTTCACACAGCTTTTCGTAATCGTGCGCAAAGCAATGCCAGCGTGGATCAAAGTCTGTTCCTTTTCTCGGCCAGCTGCGCTCTTCAGCCGTAATCACGGCAACTTTCCGACAACAGCGCGCCAATTCAGACATTGAATGTTCGATATTCTCGAACGGAATATGCATTAGGACGTGACACGCAATGCCAAGATCAAAGGTGTTATCCTCGAATGGAAAGGGCGCGAGTGGATCATCAATGTAATTCGCTTCGATAGACACTCCGGCCGCGTCAGCGGATACCTTCGCGCGCGACTGGTAGTTGGTGGATAGATCTAGCGTTCCCACCCGCGGAACGTCTATGTACAAAGGAAAGAGCCGCCCGACCCCGGGACCAAGTTCCAACAAAGCCTGCGCCTGCGCGAGTTTCGGACCAAAGAAATCATACTCAGCTGGGTTCAGCCCTGGATCCTCAGCTGTGTTTGGGTGCTCCCGGGTGTTCCAGTGCTCAAACGGATCGTATTTTTCTGACATTTCGGGCCCTTCGTATTGCCAATGACTAAACACCGATCCCGTTGAAATTACCAATGCTTTTGTTGGGAATTTCCGTGAAAGAGAATTGCTGCCCTGCAATGAGCTCTAATCCGCAAAATGTAATAGGTTAGACCGATCCGCCTTTTACCGTCGCTTCGACATGGATTATTTCCTCGATCGTCTACTTAACGTTTGAGCCAGGGTAGCCACTTTCGCAAGGCAGATGTTGGGGGCGGCTCTTTTGCAATCGGTCTCGAATTCCACAAGGCAACGGCGACTTCAACCGCATCATTGAAATCCGGTTCAGTGGGTTCGGCCTCTTCGGGATATTGAGAGAAGTCTTCGAAAAAAAGTGGCGTGGAGTGTTCCGGAAATGCCATCGTACGCAGACGCTCATTCACGGTATCAAACTGGCGATAGAAGGATATCGCTTGGTCTCGGGATAATGGATAATATTTGCCTGCGAAGAGCTGGCCGACACGGCGAACAAGTTCTGCTCGCTCCTCATCAGAACGATCACCCGAAGTATTCGGATGAAGATGATTGAGGGCGTTTATGAACTGAAAGCCCTTTTTGTTGAGCGAGGGATTAAGCTTCGAGTCTTCGGTTTCGAAATGTGGAATTCGGGCGGCGGAACAAAAGTCGTCGATCAGATTTCCGTTTAGCCACTTTTGAGGCTCATAAAGGCGCGCCTGCATGGCCTCCTGGCCGAATGCTGTCGCCCAACGCTGAAAGATCTCATCATAGGCATAGTAGCGGGGCGACTGGTTCAACGTGTGTACAACATCGCCCAGTGGAACTTGGGCGGAGGATTTTAACCGCGTTGACAGAAGCGAGAGTGCGAGTTCGTCTTGTCTGCGAAAATATACGATCACTTCAATCTGTTCGACAAAGGGATCCAAGAACGCTTTCAAGTCCAACAGTTCTTTTTGGAGATAAAGTCGACTTTGAAGATGTTCAGAGGAGATCACAAGCGTATCCGCGTGATCAATTTCTGCGAATTCCAATTCGAGTTTCTTTTGCAACTCGGCCCGGAACTGGTCTTGGCTCGCTCTGTCAGTGATACCAAGTTCACGGCCCATATCTTGTTTCCACGGACCGCCATGATGGACGATCGCAGCAAACTCCCATTGTGATAAGTGTTCTGTGTTCGCCGCCAGTGGGAAACAAACGCCTTGCTCGAGCAGGCGTTCTCGGTGGTGTCGCAGATAATGCTGGATCGCAGTGGTTCCGGTCTTTTCTGTGCCGATATGCAGTACACACCGTTTGAAAGGTTTTTTGGTCTGCATAGGCTTGCTTCTACTTAACCAGAAATCAGTCCGAAGTTTCGTGCCTTAGAGCATTTTTTGTACGGTACCCAAAGCAGAAATTCCACTCAGACAGCTTTCGATACATTGCGAGAAGAGGTGCCTGTTCCATCGCATCAATTATGAGCATAGTATGTAACGAGACTAGTTGGAACAAACCTGTCATTAGCCATCACATTAATTGGTATATCACATCTATACTGGAGCGACCGCGTGATCATTGACGTACCCAAACTGGAAGATCTGAATTTTGTGCGCGAAATATCGCCGGACGATTGGATGGCCTCAGGAAAAGAACCGGATTGGTATTTCCGGCGCGGCTATGGTGGGCTCTTTTTGATCGATTATGAGTGTCAAAGAGCGCGGTTAAAGCCAGAATCCATTCTCGATTTCGGGTGTGGGCATGGCTGCGTCGCTCGGATGCTGACGGCAAGATACCCAAACGCTAAAATCACCGGGCAGGACGTCAATCCGGACTGGATGAACTGGTGCAGAGAAACATTGAAAATTGAAACAAGAGTATCCGAAGGCACTATTGATGAGGTGCATCTCCCGGCCAACTCTTTCGATGTTATCTGGGCGGGATCGGTGTTCTCCCACCTCCCGGAACGTTCTGCGGTTCATCTTCTCGAACAATTCAGGTCAGCGCTGACGCCTAGAGGTCTGTGCATCTTCTCGACAGCGGGCCAAGTCATGCGAAACGGCTACAAGCCAGGGCAGGTCAAATTTCTTGAAGATTCCCAGATACAACAAATGGTTGAAGCCTACGACAACGACGATTACGCGTACTCCGATTACAATAATGGCCTGTATGCAAACTGGGGTCACTCACTCATTCCGCACCAGTGGATGTTCAATCAATCAAAGCGGATGGGATTTCCGTTGATTGGTTTCCACGAAGCAGGATGGGGGCTGGTCCAGGATGTCTACGCGCTCCGCAAGAGCATCACTCAAGCGAGTTGGCCATAAACCGCTAACGGAACACTTATATGTCTGACTTTCGCGTCATCAGTTTTTGGGCAACTCTCAGCAACAAAACGCACATTCCTCCTTACATTCTATGTGGTTTGGTCAGCATTAAACGAGCGTTCCAAGATCGTTTTCTATTGCTCACCCCAAATACCCTTGAAGACCACATTGACTTCGACTTTCAGAAGAGAGTCTTCTTCTTTGCGGCGAGCGCGGACAAAGAGAAAGACGAGCTGTCTCGGATCGTAGGAACGTCTGATTTTGTGCGATTTGCCTATATCGCACAGCACGGAGGGATGTGGCTCGACGCTGACTCCATCGTTTTGCGGAACTTCGAGAAAGAGCTGCAAAGCATGTTTTCGGCCAAGCCAATCGCATGGCAGTGCGAGGCGCTATTTGCGGCACAGGGCCCGCATCCCGACATTGATCAGATCAAGAGAAATATGATCGAAGCGCCGCGTCAACTCTTCGGGAATCCGGGCGAGTGCAAGACCTATTTGAACGGTCGGAATGACGATGTCAGCCTTATGCCGAGCTCATTGTGGGACCCCACAGGCAATCAATCTTACAGCGCGAAAACCTGGGAAAGATCGATCGCGAGCGGAAACGACCTTGATACATTTCTCGAAAACCCGGAGTGCGCTGTGATTAAGCTCTACAATTCGAGTATCTCACAAAACGACTTGTCAGATCTGAGTGTCAGAGAATTTCTGGAACGAGACACCATTCTTGGGAAACTCTTCCTTCACATCGAGCCGTCGATTGAGTTTTGGGTCGAAAAGGGTGAGGAATTGCACCAGGGTCTCGTCGGTGAGCATATGTGGCCCGCCACGCACCCTTACGTATAAAACAAATGCGATTTGACGGGATCTAGCACCTTCCCCGCGATCAGAATGCACCTCTCAGAATTTGGGTCGATCATGCCATGCCCTGTTGAATGATGTTGCCAAATGCGTGGGGTCCGACCTGGTCGAACAAGACTTTTCCAGCTGACAACATCTCTACACGTTCTGCGTCTGGCATGCGTCGAGCGCGTTCAATTGCGCGCCGATATCCGTCTTCAGAGTCCTCTTCAATAATCGCTGCTCGATCCCACAGATCTTGGTCGCCGACAAGCGATAGTTCGCGGGACAAAACAATCGGGATCGATCCCAATGCTAAACACTCAAAGATGCGGATGCTGTTCGGGCCGGAACCAGTTGGGCACAGCGTGAACCAGGACTGGCGTATGGCGTCGATATAGTCCTGCTTATTCTGCGCTTCGGTTTCGAGTTGGGCATCCGACGCTGCGCGACCGCCGATCTGCTCGTCATAAACGACTCGATCAAAGTGCCAGCGATCGCGTTTGATGATGTGAAGGTCGGCATACTTGCCTTCATCCCCAAAAATCACGTCCCGCACATTGGTGAGATAGATGTTCGGGTTGTAAGCACCCACGAAATTAGCGAGATATCGTTTCTCTGACGTTTCGCTGCCATCGTACTCAGGCGCCTGAGCTGGATAGAGCGGGAAGGGGTGTATCCGGATCCCCCGTGACGTCTGATAACTGTTAACAGCGTGCGACCAGAATACGTCCGTGATGCCAATGGCTTTGAAGAGATCGAAATAGTTGATCGCTCTTATGTGCTGCGCGACGGTTGCGCGCTTTCTGGTGCCGGTATTGCCTAAAGATTGATGCGTTTGCAGCAGCGCCTGCAAGATATCTTTTGACTCGCTCGTGCGTTCTTTCAGGCCATCCATCAGGGTTGCCCAAGCAAATCCTAGATACTCGAAACCAAGCGGATCTCTGTCAGCCTGAAGTCTTAGCAGTGCTGTTTCTTCTGTCGCGGCAGGGCGTTGCCAGTGTTTTGAATAAGCGTGGATCGCTCCAGCGCGGTGGCCGCTCAAGCTCTTCGGATCTGTATGTTCGCCCGAACCCATTTTTTCTTACTCCACCAGCAACGCGAGCAGATTGCTGCGGGTATTGTTGAACCGCTTTGAGGCTGCCACGTCCTCGGCAGACATCCTTTGATCATCCAAGGTCGCAGCGTTGATGCGTCTCAAGGCTTTCATGCCCCCTTTGAATACCTCGTTCTCATAGGCAATCACGGGGAAATGAAAGTCGATCATAAGTTGTTCGAGTAAGTCTGCGCGCTTCAAATTGCTATCCGGAAGCGCGTCTCTAAGCACCCAAAGATAGCGCTTGGTGAACTCTTCGACAGTTGTGGGACCATCACCGGCCCGACCATCGAACTTTTGAACATATTCAACATTGTGGGTCGAACTGAGCGCGTGAAAGAGGTTGCGCGCCCAGAAATCCGCCATTGATCTGTTATGCGATCGCAGCGCGAATATGCTTCCGGCAGGGAGGTCTATCGAGGTTACCCGGCCCAGCAATGGATAGAGCACTTGGGCGGCGTTTGGGGTTCGTTGATCGAGAACGATCTGTGATAACTCAGCCAGCCCGATGCGCGCGGCCGACACGTTTGCCGCTTCCGAGAGAGAGATCTCCGCATCGCTCGCGCCAAGGGTCAGCGACAGAACGGATTTGCGTGAGGTCGCTTGAAACAAGAGCGTATCGAATGCATCGCAATGCGGCCCTGCTTCAAAGAACTGAGAATGAGAAAACTTGAGCGACATTAGACGCGCTCCATTTCTTGGTCTTTGATCAGGTCGCGCCAATTCGGCTGTCGCTCTGTGAGCCACGCAGCACATTGACCGATTTGAATATCATTGAGGCCGAGCTCCACATTCTCAGCCATCAGGGTTCCAGCGCGCATGGTCGGCGTGTAGCGATGGTACCATTCAGACCCAGAGCTGAGCTCCGTTGCGAAGGTTGGAATACCTTTGTCGAGCGCATTAAACTTGAGCCACATATCATCAGCATACGGAGCGTGCCGCAAAATCTCAGCGGTATCGATCACCGGGCCGTCCGCGAAGAAGCCCGGTGGATAAAGCACGCCGCCAGCCCCGGTCGGCACCAGATTAAACGATGGTTCCGGGGTTCGCGCTTCGCGGGTCCAATCTCCATAAGGCGCGATAGACCCGTCTGCGCCAAACTGCATCATATGACAGCGATTGCCGATCACCGTATTGGGGTATTTGCCGTGAGCACTGAGCAATCGTTCCATTGAATAAGGCTGATAGATCACATCGTCGTCGACGATCACGTAAGGCATCTGCGCGTCGAAATGCTCAGTATGGGTGAACTTGTCATACTGATGCCGGGTCGCGTCCAGGAAGTGCAGTTTGAGCCCTGAGGCTTCAAAGGCCCGCAATTGAGAAGGCAACCAGTTCGCATTCGGGATCTCGTCCCGGCCTAAGAAGAGGTGAATGCTGTCTGGCTTTGCGCTTTGCTTGATCAGCGATCGGATCACGAAATGAAGGGTCGAGATGCGTGCCGGGAACGAGGTCAGCCCAATTTGATAAGCGGGATACACTTCGCGGGACGCTGGAACTTCGATCCGTGCCATCCGTGTGTCTTCTTGCTCCGCGAAAGTTTTAATCTCGGCTTTCAGATCTGCTTTAGAGCGACGTTGCTCCGCAATCAGACCCGTGCGTTTGATTTGTGCGTCTAGAAGGCGGTTCTCGGCGTCTTCCCAATCGGTGCCCAAGACGGACTTACAGGCGGCGCGAAGTGTACGGACTTGTTCAGCAGATAGGGTCGCAGACTGTTTCTGGAACAGTGTGTCGAGCACAGTATAGGCAAGGTGCGTGCGCACTGTTTCATCGCCGCCGCGTAATAGATCGAGGATCTCGCTCACATGCGTACATTTGCGACGAAACTCGATGATCGCACTCCCAGCCTCTGAATTTAGGCCTGAATACTCGCTTGTAAGCGTGTCGAGGATGGAGGTCCGGGTTTTCTCGAGATTGGCTGAAATGCCTGGCTCGGCGCCGCGAATGGCCCAAACTTCAGGAACGATTGGGATGTCAGCCCCATTCTCATAAAACCGGCCAAGCTGCAGCGTATCGCTATCCGTTTTGTGCTTGCGGGTATCAAACCGGTTTGCGCGTAAGAGATCTGTACGGACGAAGAGCGCTTGGTGGCAGAAGCCAAGGCTCGCCATTTTAAACCCTTCGCCGGTTTGCCAAGACGCCCAGACATTATCTCCAAGTTGTCCCCAGCCCATACAGCCATCATGCTGGCCGTTCTCCAAGAAAGCCTTGGCTCTTGCGAGAACGTCATCGGCAGCGAAAACATCGCCGGAATTCATGAAGCAAACATATTGGCCCTGGGCGAGGTCTAGCGCGTTATTCATTGCGTCATAGACGCCCGTGTCAGGGTCATGCGTGGACCGATCGACCAAGCCAGCCTGTTTCCAGAATTCAGTCAGTTCATATGTGCCGTCTGCCGAGTCGCCGTCGACGATGACATATTCAAAGTCGGCGTCTCGCTGGCGAAACACAGACCGTGCTGTCTTGGTCAATGACCAAGCATGCTTGTATGACACAGTCACGATGGTGAAAAAGGCACTCACGGTCCATTCGCTCCGTACACCGTGCTGTCATAGTTCAATTTTTTCACAAGTTCGCGGTAGGAACTGCAATTCAATTGAGCTTGGATCCCCTCATCAACCGGTGTGTTTGGACGCGGTTCGATTGTTCCGCTTCCTCGGCCGCTATCACCTGAAAATTTGAAACTGTGAAAAACCTCCTGGAAATCTTCGAAATAATCGAGCTTCAAATGATCACAAATCGTTTGCATCACCTCATTGGGCGCACTGACAAAATCCTCATATCGCACGATCGGAACCCCCGCATAAGCGTCGAGGAAGGATAAGTAGCGCTGACAGTATTCATCAAATGTATTCGGCGTAAGGTGACCGTCCCACCCCATCTTCACCATCGATTGATAGCTGCGCACTGGGTGCCGGACGGTGATCAGAGATAGAAGCGGCAGATCGGCAGTCTCTAAGATTCGCTTTAGCGTGAAGCGATTATCTCGCCCCGCACCATACAGGAAATGGCCGTGCGTATGATCCCGCAATACGAGCGTTTTTCCGTTTTGGTCGAGCGAACTTGCGACCTGCTTAATCGAATTCCCAAACAACTCTGCGACGAGGTCTGGCTCTGGCGGGGAGCCGGACTGGTGCATCAAAGCGACCAAATCGGTGGGATTGAAACGGTCTAAGTCACCCCGAAATGGGATAGCGCTGAGAGGATCGACCTCATTCAGAACAACTGTATTTCCCATCGAGGCAATGCATTTGGCGAGCATCGTGCCGCCCGTGCATGAAAAATGATGGATCGTGCGCACTTGGAGAGGGGGCTCTGGCGCTACTTCGCGAAGCTTCTTGATCGTTTCACTGAGCGTTTGCGCCGCATCATCGTCGGCTTTCAAGCGGCGCGCCTTTCGATTGGGAGCAATACCATCTGCTTCGGCGAGCGCGAGGATTTCGGAGATGACTTGAGAGAAGTTTGACGTCGAGGCGCGCATGATCAGGCTCCCTCCACGCTACTCATCGGACCCGAGGGCGGTCTCAGCGCGCGACAAACGCTCTAAAATATCTGCAACCAGCTTCTCGGTTTTTTTGTTTTTTGCCAGCAAGGCAGAATAGCGCTCTTCCAGTTTCGAGAGGTTGTTTTGAGCGATCTTCCGCCGTTTTTCGGCGTCGCTATCCTTGCCCTCTCGATAGGCTTCGAGCTCTGCCTCCAGGTCTGTAAGTCTGGCCAGCGCCGCGCCGCAGTTCCGCGCAAATAGAAGGGTTTCCAAATCTGGGTGGCGTTCTGAGCCGCGCGCGATCAATTCAAACCCGTTGGATCCCAAGACTGAAATTGCCTCCTCGGATGAGGATAATTCGCTCGCCGCATCGCCGCTATTGGCGCGCATATAAATCACATCCACATCGCCCAGAAGACCTGTCGAATTCTTGATGATGGGCAGGCCATCCAATCGGTCCAGGATCAGCCAATTAGGCTTTGTCTCGAGCTCTTTGGTGAACTCAGGCAAGGTTACTGAAGGGACGCGGGTTTCAGAAATTTGCTCCAGGTTCTTCCAAAGCGGTCTTAAGTCGTCGGCGCGGATCAATCCTGACTCCCGATCGATACTGTTCTTAAAAACTGAAACCTCGTCTCCGGTCGCGCTGATCACAGCGCTGCGCACCTCTAAATCGAGGCTGTCCGTTTGCTCAGAGTCCGAGATTTGCTGAAGAAAGACATCGTCAGAGTGAACCAAAGTGATCGATGGTGCCCCAAGGTTTGAGATATGCTTCAATCGCTGCGGCATCAATGCGCCAAGTGCCAAGACGGACTTGGGTGGCAAAATCTTGCCCAACAGCGTTTCTGTGTCTGTGATGCTTGGCTGATTCAACTCAAACCTCAAAATTATCGAAACATATGATTAGAAGCTTGGAGAAGATAAATCGACCCTTTTGGCGAGATTTAAACCTTGCTGCGGACGCTTTAAAACTATGAAGTTTCACGATCTTTCACTATTCCCTAATGCAGAGCATCGGAAGTACATATAAACAGTGGCGTCGTCTCAAATTATCTGATTTGGAGAGCGCTTAAACGACGCGAATGAAGTCGCGGGAGAATTTTTCATGACCATTTTGGTGACCTGCGGCATTCATGACGAGTGGTGCACTTTTGCCCAAGGTCGATTTGAGAGTATGGGGTTTGGCGCTCCGATCGCGTCTTCGCGATCCCATATGTCCGCCGCTGAGCTGACGGAAAAGATGGCAGCCGTGAGCCGCCCGCGCGGGAAGACCTCGTACAAAGGCGCTGCGCCCGAGCTCGGTCAGGCCTGGCAGCTTGCGGCCGCTGATCTCATGATTGCGAATGCTGACCAAGAATCTTGGGGATGGGCGCATCCGGATAATTTGCGGTTTCTCGAGTTTTGGAAGGCTTTTGAACCAAACTGCCGCTTCGCTTTGATTTACACGTCGCCTGCAGAATACATCGCGCGCGAGATTTCGGTAGACGATGTTGAAAACGACGGGCTCGACGAGATCATTACGCGTTGGCGTGATTATCACGAGGAAATGCTTCGCTTTTATCATGCGAATAGCGACGTGAGCATGTTGATCAATCTTCACAATTTTGAGGATACAGCGCAATCTGTCGCGACGCTTTTATCAGACCGATTGAACCTGAACGCGACGCGATTGAACCAGGCGGAGTACTTGTTTCAATCGGCGCTCATGGACGTCATTGCCGAACGACTGATTGATCAAGAGCTTGAACTCGCGAATCTCTTCTCGGAGCTGGAAAACTCGGCGGACCTACCAATGTCCCTATCGGCCTATTCGCGGCGCGGATTGGCGAGCAAAGCGCATAAAGAATTGGATGAGAATCTCACCGGATTGGATCAAGCGCAAAGCAATCTGTTGGATGCACATCGGGAGATTGACCAACTAAATCAGTCACTTGAGGTGGAGCGGCGCGAAAGAGAGGCGCTCGAAGCCGCCGCTGCTGAAGCGCACGTGCCGCAATTGTTGGAGAAACAGCTCGAGCAGGTGCGTGAAGAACTGCACCTCTATTTCAACAAGTATAACGAGCTGAAGGCGCAAATCGCTGCCGGTGAGGTCTCCGGGAGTATTGGGGCATTCGCCAGAACAGCACTGCCAATTGCGTCGACCCTTCAAATTGATCTTAAGTCCTACATTGATGGCGACGGATGGCATCACGCCGAAGATCAGGGGCGATGGGCCGGTGCGTCCTTGTCGAGCACGCTTCGTTTGCCAGACTTAGAAGCCGGAAAATATACTGTCAGCGTTCGAATCGTGGACACGATGGCGCTCGATATTTTGCGCGGCATGTCGCTCACTTTGAATGGTGCGCCGCTCAATGCGAACCTCAAGATATTGAGCGATATGGGCGGACGACTGGCGCCGCTGCGCCGCGCAAAAGCGCATGCGAGCAATATTGAAAAACCGCTTCCGGCAACCCTCTCCGCGACGATTGAGCCAATCCAAATCCGCATCCGGGATGACAATATCTTAGGGATTGTGAGTCCCCGCGCGGTGTATCCTCCCTCTGTCCATGGGCACGATGACCGGCTATTGTCCTGCTGCATCGAGAGTGTGAGCTTTCACCGGGTAGTGTAAATGTTAGATTCCCAGAATTATCGGCAAGTCCAAGTGAAGCAGCAATCGCTAAGCGGCTTTAGCATGCAGCCCAAAGCTGCATTCAATGACATTGTCCAAGGTGCTCTGCTTTGGCGCGTGTGGCTGTCTTTGTCCTGGCAAGAGTTTGTCTCAACCTATCGGCGGTCGCTGATCGGTGTTTTTTGGGTAATGCTGTCCTTCGCGGCCTTTGTGTTCATCAAGTTGACGATCTTTTCGTCACTGCTCGGCGCTGACGATGTGCGATACTATGATGCCTATCTGGTCATAGGCTTTTTCATGTGGGTCTACTCACAGCAGGTGATCATGACGGCGCCGGATACGTTTGTTAGCGCCAGCGGTTGGATACGAAGCGAGGCGCTGCCGCTTTCCACCTATATTTATAAGATGGTGATGCGGGAGATCTACAATCTCCTTTTCACCTTCGTTGTGGTCATTGTCGCGCTGATGTACCTTCAATACCCTGTTGATATAAAAGCGCTTTATGCGGTGCCGGCGATTTTATTTTTGCTGCTGAATGCATTCGCGATCAAGTTGCTTCTCGGAATTATCGGCGCGCGTGTTCGCGATATTTCGCATTTGGTGAAAGCCATCATGCTGCCAATGATGTTCCTGACGCCGATCTTTTGGATGCCGTCACAAATGCCGAACTTGATGAAAGTTCTTTGGTGGAATCCTTTGTTCCACGCCATCGAGATTTTCCGTGCGCCAATCCTAGATGGCACGTTCCCGACTGAGAGTTGGATCTTTATGGGTGTGGTCTTTGCGATCGTATCGGTTTCAGGCTTCCTGCTTTTCTCCCGGCTACGTCAACGAATAGTATTCTGGTTTTAGGTCATGGCTCAGATCGACGCGTTTAACCTATCGCTGCATTACCCGCTTACCGGCGGCGCTGACCGCGATATTAATGCTGGCCGTGAACCGGACTCAATCGTGACCGTGGGCCGCAAGAAATACATTCTGGCGCTGAGAGATGTGACCTTTTCGATCCAAAAAGGTCAGAACATTGGCCTAGTTGGGCGTAACGGATCTGGCAAGTCGACGCTGCTGCGCGTGTTGGGTGGCATTTACACACCGACCAGCGGGCAGGTGGTCTCCACCGGAAAGATATCGTCGCTCTACGGAATGAATCTCGGCATCCAGCCCGATGCAACGGGACGAGAAAACATTGTCTTTCGCGGCATTATCAAAGGCTGGTCGCGCGAGGAGTTAAAAGAGAGAATTCCCGAGATCATTGCTTTTAGTGAGCTCGGTGACTTCATCGACCTTCCGCTACGTACCTACTCCGACGGGATGCGAATGAGGCTTCTATTCGCCATAGCGACATGTTTCGCACCGGAGATCCTATTGCTCGATGAATGGATCGGGGCGGGCGACGCAAACTTCCAAAAGAAGGCCGGGCAACGGATGAACGATTTGGTGGATGAGGCCGGTATTACGGTCGTCGCTAGCCACAATCGAAGTCTGATCCAAAATGTCTGTGAGCTGGGAATCTGGCTCGATAAAGGGATCATGCGGGCTTATGGCCCGATTGCGGATGTCTATAAGGAAATGGATGCCCATTTCGCGAAGGCGGACGCCTAGATTCGTCTAGATCAGCGGGGCAAACGCCGTCACCGTGTGGTACATCATACTCGCAGGCACGGCCTTAGAGACGGGTGCACCGGTTGCATCTACCTCGTCGATAAATCCACCGTCTGGACCTCGATCGAGATAACTTTCAAAGATCCGTTCGAGCAGCACTTCCGCTTTCGCACGCGTGGCGACGCCCTGGTGAACCATATACGCCCGGAACATCTCCAATTGATGCCATAGTCGGCTGTTTGTATTCATGATCTCGCCATCCTGGCGAAGCGCATTGAACGCAAAGCTGGTGTCAGGATTCAAACCTGTAGCATCAGCGCGGCGGATGAGGCGACGGCGCCAGCTCAGCGAGTCGTGACCAGACGCGGTGTCATACAAAGACAAAAGCGTTGCCCATTCATAGTGATGTCCCGGTTCAAACACGGTCTTCGCGCGCGTCTCAACCGTGCTCCAATCCTGATTGAAAAACTCAGACATGACGTCTGTCTCAGGATCGAAAAAGTGCTTTTCAAATAGCGTTACGCATTCGCCAGCGCGTTTTAGCGCGAGGCTGTCGCCGGTCGCATTATGATAGGCCAGCATTGCCTCAAGCATATGCATGTGAGGATTGGAGCGACGCGGCAGCGTTCCTGGGATTTGCTCTTCCCACCCGCCATTCGTCTGGTCTTTCAAATGGGTTTCCACAAATGCCATTGCATCCTGAGCAATCTTGAGCCCAAGGGCGCTTCCGGTGGCATTGAAAGCGGCCGACCCGGCAAGGATAATGAACGCATGATCGTAGAGGTTTCTTCGCAGATCCTTGGCAGCCCCGTCTGCAGCGAAGACATGTATCCAGCCGCCATCTGGAGCCCGCAGCTTGGAATCGAGGAATTCGAGACCGCGCTCCGACAAAGACTCAGCAAGGGCCGCATTCGGCCAACCAAGGCTGATCGCTTGCGCAAAACTATAGATCTGCCGCGCTTGAACGCGCACGCGCCGGTCTGCTTCGAGATCGGGGCGCCCGTCGAGGCCAAGTTGTTCAACAAACCCGCCTCTCTCATCGTCCCAAGCGCTCTCTGACCAGCGGTCGAACGCGTTCCATAACCAGGCCTGCGCACGCTCTTTCAAACCGGTTGAAAAGCCTAGTTGCGCGCGTTTGCTTTGGACTTCGGTTCCGAGGATTTTGACGGCAGCATCGTCGCTGGTTGGCGTAATCATGACATCGGTCTCGGTCGCGATGATCACAAGATTAGAGACGCCGTTCACCGCAACAGTTGGGCCTTTAGAGCGCACATAGAGGCCTTCAGAGTTCCTCGCGAACACAGGGCCGGACGTGTAGTTCGCGCTGTCATCTTCCGTCAGTAGGCTATGCAGTGCATGATAGCCGCCAATATCACTCCATCCCATTTGGACGGGGACGGTCTTCACGTTTTGAGCCTTTTCCATCACGGCATAGTCGATTGAAATACTCGGTGTGGCGGCGAACGCATCAGGGACGAGGTGGATCGGGTCTTCCTGTTGTGCAGACATTGCTTTGCGAGTGCCGGCCAATACATCGGGCGCGTGTTCGTTCAGCGCCTCTATCATGGCGCTGACTTTGAAAAGGAATATGCCTGCATTCCAATAGTATGTGCCAGCTTCCAAGTAGCGCTCGGCTGTCGCCAGATCGGGTTTCTCCACAAACTCTTCGACGTTTTTTATGGCGGCTTCGACCCGCTCAGCTTTGATATAGCCATAGCCGGTTGCGGGATGCGATGGCTCAATCCCGAATGTGACAATCGCGCCCGTCTCCGCTGCCGCTGCTGCAATGGCAATTGCGTCCTGAAAGGCGGGCACGTCGCGGATATCATGATCGGCAGACAGAATCAGAACGAGATCATCTGGGTCATTCGTCAAACACGCTGCGGCAACGGCGGGCGCGGAGTTTCTGCCAAACGGCTCAAGAATCTTACGCGCGTCGGGCAAGGTCGCCGAGAGCAAAGCTTCGTGGTGTTTCGAACCGATGATAAGCGGCGCAGAAAACTCCAGATCCGGCCTCGGGACAGAGGAGAGCCGGTGCGCTGTCTCCTCAATCATGCTGCGGTTCGTCGTCAGTGCTAGGAACTGTTTTGGCATTTCCGGGGTGGAGAGGGGCCACAATCGCGTGCCTGCGCCGCCGCAAAGAATGACGGGATGAATTTTGTGCTTCATTTTGATCCCAGCAAGTCTTTTGGTTGCACCAACGCCGATCTCATAGACCAAACCTCTGTAGAATTCATAACTGTTTTTGAAGTGCAGCTAAACAACGCCGATCGCAAGGCAATCATGCACGTGTAGGAGGCCAATCGGCTCGTTTTCTGCCGACACGATAAACAATGCGGTGATGCGATATTCGCTCAGCATGGAAAGCGCTTCCGCGGCCAAGCCGTCATCTCTGATTGTGCGAGGATTGCGGGTCATGATGTCTGTGGCGGTCAGGTTGGCCTTTGAGCCGCTTAAGGCCCGCCGGATATCCCCATCGGTGATAATGCCGACAAGCTTTGACTGTTCGACCACACCGCAGCAGCCAAAGCCGCCGGCCGTTATCGCCTCAACGACTTCAGAGAAAGGCGCGTTCGGCGCGCAGAGCGGCATCTCTTTGTGGTGCATTAAGTCAGTCACGCGTTTCAACGCGGCGCCGAGTTTGCCGCCCGGGTGGAAGGTGTGAAAATCCCTCTGGCTGAAACCTTTCAGCCGCAAAAGCGCCACTGATAATGCGTCGCCCAGGGCGAGCATTTGCGTCGTCGATGTGGTTGGGGCTTTGGTGATGCCACAGGCTTCTGCGGATTTCGGAACCAAGAGTGCCACATTCGAGGCCTCTGCCAGGGTTGATCCGGCGCCAGAGGTCATGCCGATCAGTGGGATATCAAAGCGCCCGCAATAGCCGATAATATCGCCGAGTTCTGGTGTTTCACCCGAATTAGAGAGGGCGAGAACAACGTCCTCGTCGGCAATCATGCCAAGATCGCCGTGGCTCGCTTCGCCAGGGTGCACATAGAGGGCGGGCGTTCCTGTTGAGGCCAAGGTTGCCGCGATCTTCCGCGCAACATGGCCGGACTTTCCCATGCCCGTTACGATCATACGGCCGGTCGATGCGTTGATTGTATCCACGGCTGCTTGAAAGGCGATTGCGAGGGGCGCCTCATCGCTTTGGAGCGCGTCCGAGAGCGCGGTGAGGCCCAGCTGTTCTGTTTCGAGAACTTCAAGCGCGGTCAGCCGTGGCGAAGACATATCCAGTGTCCTTAGATGAGGTATTAGCGGTCTAGAGGGGTTAGCAATATTTCGTCCAGTGGTGATTGAACCACTCGGTGAATTGTCCGAGGCCATCTTCGAGACTGACCTTTGGCGAAAAGTCCAACTCTTCTCTGGCGCGATCAATCACGGCCCAGGTCTTTTTCAGATCGCCTTTTTGCATAGGCTCAAGTTGCTTTTCAGCCTCTCGGCCCACACCTTTTTCCGTCAGACGGATGAAATCCATCAGCTGTTCAGGCCGGTCATTTCCGAGATTATAGACGCGGTGCGGAACATCGAGACCGAGGCTGCGTGCAGGACGATCCAAGGCCGCAATTGTGCCCGCAACAATATCATCGATGAAGGTAAAATCGCGGCTCATCTTGCCATGATTAAACACGCGGATCGGTTCGCCCTTCAATATTTTCTCGGCGAAAATCCAATAGGCCATGTCTGGCCGGCCCCAGGGGCCGTAAACCGTGAAGAACCGTAATCCGGTCAGCGAGAACCCATAAAGCCGCGCATAGGATTGCGACATGATCTCATTCGACTTCTTCGTCGCCCCATAGAACGAGACCGGATCGTCGGTTTGGTCGGTCTCGGCGAACGGGATTTTCGTGTTGCCGCCATAAACTGAGGATGAGGAGGCGTAGACCATATTCTCGATCTCAAGCTTGCGCGCGAGTTCGAGCATTGCGAAATGCCCTTCGAGATTGGCCTCGGTATAGGCGGCCGGATTTTGTAGAGAGTAGCGAACACCCGCCTGCGCTGCGAGATGCAGGATTTTCGTCGGACGGCGCCCGTCTAGCGCAAGACGCAACGCGACCGGGGAGGCGACGTCCACTTCATGAAACGAAAAGTCGCCATGCGCACACAGAGTTGCCAATCGATCCTGCTTGAGCTGAGCTGTGTAATAATGATTGAGATTATCAAACCCGATCACGGTTCGGCCTTGCGCGAGTAGGGCTTTCGCTACGTGCGCGCCGATAAAGCCAGCAACTCCTGTGATCAGGATCGTCATCTTAGTCCTTCTCGGCCCGTCGAAATTGGCCTTTGCGATGTGTCACATAGGCGTTTTGTCTGTGTTCGAACACATACGGGCTGACATTTGCCTAGCCCTTATGGGATGGGCAGCCGGATCAAGCAATGACTGGCCTTTCTTTTTGGGGGCTCATGACCGTGACGCTTGGAAATCTGCTGCGTCTTGAGTAGGAGCTACCGAGCAGACTTTTCTGCGCCAGCCGAGGGTTCTTTATGAAGACGCTGATCGTCATTCCATCCCGCTATGCGTCGACCCGGTTTCCGCAAAAGCCGCTGCATCTGATCGCCGGTCAGTCCTTGCTGTCCAGAGTGGTGGAGATTGCCGATATTTGCGCAGCTTCGAGCGCGGATATCCAGTATGTTGTGGCAACCGATCACGAGACGATTGAGCAGCATGCGCAAGAGATCGGCGCGCCCGTCGTAATGACGGACCCAGACTTGCCTTCTGGTACCGACCGCGCCCTTGCCGCGGCCAATGCGGTTGCGCCAGACGCTGAATTTGTCGTCAATCTGCAAGGGGACGCCCCGTTCACACCGCCCGATTACATCACCGCGATTATTGAGGCCGGGCGCGAGACCGCGCTGGATGCGGTGACGCCAACAGTTCAAATGTCCTGGGATGATCTGGATGAGGTGCGCGAACGCAAGAAGCAAACACCATTCTCCGGAACCTCGTGCATTGTGAACGCACAAGATGAAGCGCTTTGGTTCTCTAAGAACATTCTTCCTGCCATTCGCAAGGAAGACCGGCTCAGAGCTGCGGGACCGCTTTCCCCGGTTTGGCGGCATATCGGATTATACGGATATAAACGCGCCGCGTTGGAGCGGTTTGTGAGCCTCCCGGAAGGACACTATGAGCGGTTGGAAGGCTTGGAGCAGCTGCGGTTCCTCGAGAATGGTATGCGGATCCGTGCGGTGAAAGTGCCTGCAAAAAAGAGCGCGATGTGGGGCATCGATACGCCGCAGGATGCTGAACATGCTGAGCAATTGATCGCCAAACATGGTGAGCCACTGAAAGCCTATCGGCCATGACGGAGATCTATATCGTCCGGCATGGGAATACGTTCGACAAAGGCGATACGATCACGCGGGTTGGCGCGCGAACAGATTTGCCGCTCTCTGCGTCCGGACAAACGCAAGCCGAAGCGCTCGCGCTACACTTCATGGCCTTAGTTCCAGCTGGCTTTGGCACTGCCTATTGCAGCGCGCTGCAGCGAACGCGTCAAACGGCGGAGGCCATCCTGGCGGTTCGTGAAACGCGCCCAACTTTGGAGACACTCGAATTCTTGCGTGAGGTTGATTATGGCGTCGATGAAAACCAGCCAGAAGACGCCGTTATCGCGCGCATCGGCGAGGAGGCTTTGGCCGCTTGGGACCGTGACGCTGTTCCTCCGCCTGGCTGGGACGTGGACCCCGAAGCGATAAAGGGCGCTTGGCGAAACCTGCTTCATTCGCTTGCGTCGATGGATGCAGACGGACCTGTTCTCATCGTCACTTCAAACGGTATTGCGAGGTTTGTTCTCGACGCCATCACGGAGTTTGAGATCGAGCCTGAATCAATCAAGCTTAAAACAGGCGCCTATGGGCACCTCCGCGCGCGTGGCAATGCAGTCACTTTGGTGAGCTGGAATGTGCGTCCCTAGTTCACGATCTCGTGGATGGCTTTCAGCTCTTTAAGCAGTGGTTCTGCCGCGGTGAGCGGCAAACAACTCGGGCCGTCGCAAAGCGCTTTGTCTGGATCCGTGTGGAATTCCAGGAAAATGCCATCTGCGCCAGCCGCGATCGCTGATTTTGCAATAATGCTGACGCCCTCGCGGCGGCCGCCGGTAGACGCGCCTGCCGTGCGCGGGTCGGCACCTGGGAGCTGAACCGCATGTGTCGCGTCAATCGTAACCGGGCATCCGAGCGCCTGCATCTGCTGAATGCCAAGCATGTCGACCACGAGATTATTGTACCCAAAACTGGACCCGCGCTCACATAATATGACGCGATCCCCAGGCAGCACTTCGCCGATCTTAGAGACAATGTTCTTCGTGTCCCATGGGGCGAGGAATTGCGCTTTCTTGACCTGGATCACACTGCCCGCATCGGCTGCCGCTTTCGCGGTCGCGACGACCAAATCCGTTTGGCGGCAAAGGAAGGCCGGGATTTGAACAATGTCTGCAACTTTGGCGACGGCTTCGGCCTGGAAGGGCTCATGAAGGTCGGTACAAACACCGACACCAAGCTCTTGCTTAATCTCGGCCATCATCGGCACGCCCTTTTCAAAACCGGGACCGCGATAAGACGTGATCGAGCTCCGGTTGGCTTTGTCAAAGCTCGCTTTGAATATGTAAGGCAGGCCAAGGCGCTCACAGATCGCTTTCAACTCGCGGCCAACGGTGAGCGCGAGGTCCAGATCCTCAAGCACATTCAGGCCTGCAATAACCGCGAGCGGCGCGCCGGTGCCGATTTTCCAGTTTTGAGAAGGAACAGTGACCAGGCTCATATGAGGTCTCCATAAGTCGGACAGTTTCGCCCGCTCTTAGTCAACCTAAGGCCCGTTGGCCAGAGCTTGGGACAGGGTTTGCGCTATGGTTAGCAGCCGCGACGTCAAATCCCGGCTGTACAAAGATTTCCGCCGTGATATAGCGCTCTCAAACTTCATATAAAGGATCGTTGATATGTCTCAGGACTACGCCGTTGCAGACATCAGCCAAGCTGATTTTGGCCGGATGGAAATCGAGATTGCTGAAACTGAAATGCCGGGCCTGATGGCTGCGCGCGAAGAATATGGTTCCAGCCAACCTCTTAAAGGCGCGCGGATTGCGGGCTCTTTGCACATGACGATTCAGACCGCTGTTCTGATCCAAACGCTTGAAGCACTCGGCGCGGACGTCCGTTGGGCGAGCTGCAACATCTACTCAACGCAAGACCACGCTGCTGCGGCGATTGCTGATGCTGGAACGCCGGTCTTCGCACACAAAGGTGAGACACTGGACGAGTACTGGCAGTTCGCGGACCGCATTTTCGAATGGCCAAACGGCGAAACCGTCAACTTGATCCTCGATGATGGCGGCGACGCCACCATGTATCTTATCCTCGGTGAGAAAGCCGAAGCCGATCCATCTATTCTCGACAATCCGGGCTCTGAGGAAGAAGAAGCGCTATTCCGTCAGATCCGCAAGCGCATGACCGAAACTCCTGGTTGGTTCACACGCATCAAGTCGAACATTCGCGGTGTGTCTGAGGAAACTACGACCGGCGTAAACCGTCTGTATCAACTAGCGAAGAAGAACGAGCTTCCTTTCCCAGCGATCAACGTCAACGACTCTGTTACCAAGTCCAAGTTCGACAACAAATATGGTTGTAAAGAGTCACTCGTAGATGCGATCCGCCGCGGCACAGATGTGATGATGGCCGGCAAGACCGCTTTTGTTGCAGGCTATGGCGATGTCGGCAAAGGCTCTGCGGCCTCTCTCTCGGGCTCAGGCGCGCGCGTCACGGTTTCTGAAGTCGACCCAATTTGTGCGTTGCAAGCGGCCATGGACGGCTATGACGTTCAAACCATCGATACGATGGCGTCTAAAGCCGACATCTTTGTCACCGCGACTGGCAACAAAGACATTCTGACCGTCGACCACATGCGGGCGATGAAAGACATGGCCATCGTTTGTAACATTGGTCACTTCGACAATGAGATTCAGGTCGAAGGCCTGCGCAATTTCAAGTGGACGAACATCAAGCCACAAGTCGACATGATCACGTTCCCGGATGGCAAGCGCATTATCCTTCTCTCCGAAGGGCGCCTCGTGAATCTTGGGAATGCCACGGGTCATCCAAGCTTTGTGATGTCTGCCTCCTTCACCAACCAGGTGCTGGCGCAGATCGCCCTCTATGAGAACAAAGGTGAGTACGAAAACGACGTCTATACGCTGCCAAAGCACTTGGACGAGAAAGTTGCCATGCTCCACCTTGCAAAACTCGGCGTTGAGCTCACTGATCTTTCTAAAGATCAAGCCGACTATATCGGCGTTGAACAGCAAGGCCCGTTCAAGCCAGAGCACTACCGTTACTAGTCAAACGCCTTAGGAGAAAAGCCATGCCTTTACAGCACCACGAATTTACCTCCGAAAGCGTATCAGAGGGTCATCCGGATAAGGTCTCAGATCAGATTTCCGACGCGATCGTTGATCTGTTCTTGAGCAAAGACCCAACCGCAAAAGTGGCCGTCGAAACACTGACGACCACCAATCGCGTGGTGCTGGCTGGTGAAGTGCGCACCAATAATGGCGCGGTCATCACCAAGGATGAGATGAACCAAGCGGCCCGCGACGTCGTCAAAAAAATTGGCTACGAGCAAGACGGTTTTCACTGGGAAAACATGACCGTCGAAAATCATGTGCATGGCCAATCGGCCGAAATTGCGCAGGGTGTTGAAGCCGGCCAAGGCCTGCACCAGGAAGAAGGCGCGGGCGATCAGGGCATCATGTTTGGCTATGCCACGGACGAGACGCCTGAGCTGATGCCAGCCACTTTGGTTTATTCTCACCAGATCCTGCGTGAGCTCGCAGAGCTACGCCATAGCGGGAAACATCGTGAGCTTGAGCCAGACGCGAAAAGCCAGGTGACCCTGCAATATGACGGCTCACGGCCCGTCGGCGTGAATGCCATCGTTGTGTCTCATCAGCATAAAGAGTCTGCCACGCTAGAACAGTTACGAGAAATCATTCGCCCGGTCTTGACCAATGTGTTGCCGGAGGGGTGGTTCCCGGATGAGGACAAGTTTTACGTCAACCCAACTGGTCGCTTCGTCATCGGTGGGCCAGATGGTGATGCGGGCCTTACGGGCCGTAAAATTATCGTCGATACTTATGGCGGCGCAGCGCCTCATGGCGGCGGCGCTTTCTCAGGTAAGGACCCGTCAAAGGTCGACCGGTCAGCCGCCTACGCGACCCGCTATTTGGCCAAGAACGTCGTGGCGTCAGGCCTCGCAAAGCGTTGTAATATCCAGGTAAGTTACGCGATTGGTGTGGCTCAGCCTCTGTCCCTTTACGTTGATACATTTGGAACGGGTGTGGTCGGCGAAGACACGATTGCGAAGAAACTGCGCGAATTGGTCGACTTAAGCCCACGCGGCATTCGCAACCATCTGAGCCTAGAAGCCCCGATTTACAGCCCCTCTGCGGCCTATGGCCATTTCGGCCGTGAAGCGACGGCTGACGGCGCTTTCAGTTGGGAGAAGACTGATCTTGTCGACGAGCTGAAAGCCCTCGCTCGATAGATTTCGGCCATTGCTCAAAGCCTAATCACCAGGCTTGAGGTGCTATTCCTAGTGTCTCAAGTTTGGTGTTTTTCCACAATTGTGGTTGTCGTCTGACAGACGATGTGCATACCTCTGCAGGAGAATGACCGAGACCTAGGTCTCGGCGTGAGGGAGTCATTCGTGAGTAGTGTACAGCCATTTTTCTCCGTTGTTATTGTGAATTACAATGCCGGGGACCTTCTTCAAAGCGCGATTAATTCTCTGAAAAATCAAACATTTCGTGATTTTGAAGTGCTGGTCGTGGACAATCACAGCGAAAAGAATCCGATCCATGACTTGGACGTTCAGGATCTTCCAGAAGTTCGCGTGATACGCGAAAACACAAATCACGGATTTGCAAAGGGCAACAATATTGCCGCGAAACTTGCGCGCGGAAAATGGCTCGCTTTGCTCAATCCAGACGCCACAGCGGACGAAAACTGGCTGGCAGAAATCTATAAAGCGACAACGCGGCACGAGAACTGCCGCGTTTTTGCTTGCAGCCAGATCAATATGGATGCGCCAGACTTATTGGACGGGGCCGGTGACGCCTATTTTGCCTTCGGAATTCCGTGGCGCGGTGGGTTTGAGCACCCTGTTTCAGCTCTGCCAAACCAAGATAGCTTTTGCTTCAGCCCTTGCGGGGCCAGCGCGGTATACGAGCGCGACCTGTTTCTAGAGCTCGGCGGATATGATGAGCGGTTCTTCTGTTATTGCGAAGATGTTGATCTCGGAATCCGCCTACAGCTGAGCGATGAAAAGTGCGTCTTCATCCCGGATGCCATCATTCATCATAAGGGTAGCGCGACTTCAGGCCGATACTCCCATTTCACGATGTATCATGGCTTCCGCAATCGCACTTGGACCTATCTCAAGAATATGCCGCTTTCAGTGCTGCTATTGACCTTGCCAGGCCACCTGGCGCTGATGATCTACATCTATCTCCGGAATGCAGGTCATGCGGATGTCAGCGGCATGCGGAAGGGCATGTGGCACGGCTTGAAAGACGGATGGGCACTGCGTTGGCAAGCCGACTACAAAGTCAAACCCACCCGTAAAGCGATTTGGAACTTGGTTCGGTCAATGGCTTGGAACCCCGTCCAGCTCTCTCGTCGCGGCGTGCATGTCTGGGCGGTCTAAGGTTTAAGAGACGTTCCAGACCCGTTTGTGAAAATTCCAGGCAGACGAGACGATCGTGTCCATGTCGGAATGCTCTGGTACCCAACCCAAGATCTCTTTAGATTTCGAAGTATCTGCATAGAGCGCGATGGCGTCACCAGGGCGGCGCGGGCCGATCTCAACGGGTACAGGTTTGCCGACCGCCCGCTCAACCGCATCCAACACCTGTTTGACAGTGAACCCATTTCCGGTGCCGAGGTTCAGCTGCAGGCTTTCCCCTGAAGTGTTGATATGCTCCGCAGCGAGGATATGAGCCGACACCAAATCTGCAATGTGGATATAGTCGCGGACGCAGGTGCCATCCGGGGTTGGATAGTCATCGCCAAACAGCTTCATGCCTTGTCCGAGGCCAGCAGCAGCTTTGATCGCATTTGGAATGAGGTGGGTTTCAGGATCGTGCTCTTCGCCGACGTCTCCGTCCAAGTCTGCGCCTGCTGCGTTAAAGTAGCGAAGCGCCGCATAGCGTAGGCCTTCCGCGCGCGACATGTCTTCTAGGATCGTCTCAACCATCAGCTTTGACCGGCCATACACGCTGACCGGGCGTTTCGGCATATCTTCAACGAGCGGGAGCGATTCCGGATCGCCATAAATCGCGCAAGTTGAGGAGAAGATGAAGTTTTGCAGCCCGAGATCCAACATGGCGCGCACGACGTTGAGTGTGCCCGCGACATTATTTTCGTAAAATGCGCCGGGGGCCTTTTCGCCTTCGCCGACCTCGATATTGGCGGCAAAATGCATGACAGCGTCGGGACGTGTTTTCTCTAGAGCGGCGCGAATTTCACTTTCATTGCGGATGTCGCCTTCGATCAACTCACCCCATTTTACAGCGTGCCGGTGACCGCTTGAGAAATTGTCGAAAACGACCGGCTCGCGGCCGCTCATCTTGATCGCTTTGCACGCATTGGCGCCGATATAGCCAGCGCCGCCGATTACGAGAATTTTCTGGATCACCTTGAACAGTCCCTTAGAATTATCTCAGCCTGGAAAGGCTTTGCCTCACACGAAGCGAACACTCAAGGATCGCGCCAAGATTTCTTCAATCCTCGCGCTTGGATTGATCGACCGTGTCTTCGTGTCTTTTCGCTTCCTGCTTATCCCGCGCTTTCTCAGCTTTGGTCCGTCCGTGTTTTACACGGTTTTCCTGGGCCCGCTGTTCTTTGTCAGCGCGGGCTTTCGCTTTGCGGAATTTGTTGAGATTGATCGGTTCGACCAAGCCTATTCTCCGCGTTGTGAATTCCGCCATTGTTCCATAGCCAGAGAAATCGCGAAGGTTTCACGATATTTCGGGCTGGAGGCAGGGCGAGGGGCTTTCGCTGATGTCAGCGCCATAATCTCCGCCAGCATATTGTGCGCGGCGCCTGCTTGGCCTGCACCGATATAGGCGTGCAGCTCAACGAGGGCGCTCGACAAGGGGTCATTGGCCCGAATGACAAAATAAGGTTCGTCTTCAGCCAGACGCGGCATGACATCAAACTCAGATGGATTGGCTTTCGAGCCGACAGGGGCTGTGTTCATGATTGTATCCTCGATACGTTCTAGTGATTCTGGACCGTGCTAGCCGGATTTCCGGCAAAGGTCAGGCCCAAATTTCTTGCGTAAAGCCTAGCCTAGATGACCAGATTTAGGTCGATGGCTTTCAATCTATCCGAAAATTTTTCGCTTATGGTGAAATTGAGAAGGGTTGGAGGGATGCGATGAACCCCGTTTTTAGATCTGCCGCGGTTTGCGTGCTCGCAGCTGGCGGTTTTGCGTGGCTTAATATGAAATCGGAACAGGATTTTGAGCGGATGGCAGCTCATTACGATCTTAATCCCGCCGAGATCGAGTTTGCTCGTACATGTATGAGTAGCCTCAGCCGATACGATAAAGAGTTCAAAGATGGCACAGCCAGCTATGTC
The DNA here is from genome assembly GCA_013213785.1 of Henriciella sp. Lineage (GTDB taxonomy): Bacteria > Pseudomonadota > Alphaproteobacteria > Caulobacterales > Hyphomonadaceae > Henriciella. Next base: position 171,570 of record JABSPZ010000005.1, read on the forward strand.
GGATGTGGTTGCATCGCCTCAAATCTTGCCAGCGATGGGCAGGATGTAAATTATCAGGTCATGGCGAGTGGCTTCACCTCGATCATTAAGTTCTCTGGTGATGACGGCGCGAAACCGACGGCTGTCACAGACATGCTGCAGGACATGACGACGGCCCAAGGGATGTCTTATCCTGAGGCGCTTGACGCGGTCACCGAACTTGGGCGTGCCACCGAAGCTTGTAAGGGCGCAAAGGTCCCAAGATCGTCGCCGAAGATGAATGCCGTTGGCTCGTCCAACAGCATCTATCAACCCACTGTTACGGATGCGCCTGCAAACGGCAACCGCTGCGCAGGCTTAAGCGCTGACGCGGTCGCGACCCTTCAAAAGATCGCAGACCGTGATGGCAAAACGCTCGAGCAGGTTTGCGCGAACGTCATTAGCTGATCGGCGAAGCTTAGCTCGGCCCGATCATCTTCTCTGGGCGTACAATTGCGTCAAAGTCTTCGGCTGGGATGCCGTCTGCGATGGCTTCCTCGCGCAAAGTGGTGCCGTTCTTGTGCGCTGTTTTGGCGATCTTAGCGGCGCGGTCATAGCCGTACTTCTCTTTGAGCGGCGTCACCAGCATGAGTGAGTTCTCAAGACCGCGCTGAATATTGTCGAGCCGCGGCTCGATGCCGACCACGCAATTTTCAGTGAATGAAACGGCCGCATCCGCGAGCAGGCGGATCGATTGCATCAGATTATAACTCATCATCGGGTTGAAGACGTTCAGTTCAAAATGTCCTTGGCTTCCTGCGAAGCTGATCGCGGCATTGTTCCCGTGAATATGAGCGCAAACTTGCGTCATCGCCTCGCACTGGGTTGGGTTCACTTTGCCCGGCATGATGGATGAGCCTGGCTCATTCTCTGGCAGCGCGAGTTCACCCAGGCCTGAGCGCGGGCCAGAGCCCAGGAAGCGGATATCATTGGCGATCTTGAAGCAAGACATGGCGGCTGTCGTGATGGCCCCGTGCGCGAAGACCATCGCGTCGTGCGCTGAGAGGGCTTCGAACTTGTTCGGCGCCGTGACGAAGTTCAGGCCGGTAATTTGTGCGATCTTTTCGGCAACCCCTTCGGCAAATCCGATCGGCGTTGAAAGACCCGTGCCAACAGCGGTGCCGCCTTGGGCGAGTTCAAGCAAAGCCGGAAGCGTTTGCTCAATCCGTTTGATCCCCATCTCGACCATTTTTGTATAGCCGGAGAACTCTTGGCCAAGGGTCACAGGCGTCGCGTCTTGTGTGTGCGTCCGGCCAATCTTGATAATGTCCGCCCAGGCTTGCGCCTTGTCGTTCAGCGCATTGTGCAGCTGTTGCAGGGCAGGGAGCAGGCGATGGGTGATTTCTTCGGCGCTCGCAATGTGCATGGCCGTTGGGAACGTATCGTTTGAGCTTTGGCTCATATTGCAGTGATCGTTCGGGTGGACTGGGCTTTTGGAACCAATCTCGCCGCCGAGAATTTCAATCGCGCGGTTCGCGATCACTTCGTTCGCGTTCATGTTTGACTGGGTGCCAGAACCCGTCTGCCAGACGACCAGCGGGAAGTGTTCATCGAGCTTGCCTTCGATGACTTCATTTGCCGCTTTCACAATTGCGTCGCCAAGGCTCGTGTCGAGTTTGCCGAGCGCCATATTGGTTTCAGCAGCTGCCCGCTTCACGATGCCAAGTGCGCGGACCAATGGGAGTGGCTGTTTCTCCCAACCAATCTTGAAATTGCCGAGTGAGCGCTGAGCTTGCGCACCCCAATACTTGTCGCCGGGCACCTCAACAGGTCCCATCGTATCTGTTTCAATCCGAGGTGTCGCGTCTGTACCCATTGTGGCGTCTCCTTGCTGGCAAAGCCGCGAGGTAGCACGCCGCACCGAATCCGCAAGCGCTAAGGGGTCACAGGCCCTTAATTCGTAGCAGAAGTAGACGCTTGGATCGCCTCCGGCGCGACTTCCCAGACCTCAGTCTGACAAATTGGGCCAATGCAGCCTTTGACTTGCAAGCGGCCATCATCGAGGCGTTTCAGCCGGGAGGCATAACTCTTGTCATTCTCCGGGTCATAGATCGTGCCGCCGCGCCAATCTTTACGCTTCTTGTCGAACCCTTGCAGCATCAAAAGCCCCAGCACGGGCTCGCCTGATTTGGTCAGCGCGGTCTCTGGCGTCATGCCAGGTTCCATCGCTTCTGGATCGATCCAGGACACGCGTCCACACGGGGTGCCGTTGCCGCAATCTTCAATCGTGACGGTCGAGGTCTTGGCTTCCGTCAAAAATGTTCCGTAGACATCATGTCCGTCCTGTGCCTGCGCCGATAGTCCTAGCATCACAGCACCTACACCCAGTCCCGCCAGTTTCCACATGTCCATTTCCTCGTTTTATGCACAACTAGGTTAGAGTTATGACGCGGCGTGACAGAATTTCCACCTTCACAGACATTAATCCTGGTTTACCTTTCAATGTATGATTCACATGGTGAAACTCTGCGTTGGGGCCGGTGATGCGAGCGATATTGAACGTTGGCAGCAACGTTTGATGCAGTCTTCCCCGCTGCCCTATCACCATACGCGTATGGTCCCGAAACGGGCGGGGGAGCTGTCAGATGGCGGCTCCATCTATTGGGTGACGAAGGGTATCATTCTGGTGCGCCAACGCATTCTGGATGTCCAAGAGATTGCAGATCGTGGTGGACGCAAGGCGTGCGAACTGGTGTTTGATCCGGAACTCGTCGCTGTAGAACCCACCCCCAAGCGCGCCTTTCAAGGCTGGCGATACTTAAAGCCTGAGGATGCGCCTAAGGACCTAAAGGCCGGATCAGGGACGATAGAAATGCCAGCCAATCTGCGCGCAGAACTTCGCGACGCAATGGTCTGGTAGATTTAGCGCAGGACGTTCAATACGGCGTTCGTATCGGCCGCGCAGGTCGCATGCGATGATTGAGAGATGAGACCTGGTGTTGGCGCGCGGTGCTTCGCCGCGATCGCGATCATCTCGGCATCTGCAAAAACCGATGCCAGACGGCGCAAGCTTTCACGTTTCGGTTCGGTGTCCGTGCTCGTTTCGAGGGTCAGCAACTGAGTTTCTGACTCCGCCGCCATACCGCGGAAAATGCAGCCGAGGTCGTTCGGGCCTTTGGTGTCGTCGATCCAAACAGCGAGATCCGCAGATGTGCGCCCGAAGCGATACACATCCAATGCAAACGTGTCGGTGAGGACCACGTCCTGACCTAAATCGATGGCCAGCATCATATCCGCTGTTGCGCCAGATAGCCGGCGAGCTTCCTTGCCCCATTGCTGCGCGAGATCGGCGCTCGCGTGCGCTGAGAGCGGCAAAAGCATCAGGATAAAGCTGGAAAAGAGGCGTTTCATCACGGCACGGTCCTAGAGCTACTCGCCTAATAGGCGAGCAAAGGGCGTGCCACGGCGCCTATTTCTTCATAAACGCTCCGATACGCGCCTGCATGTCGGGGCCAACGCCCTCATTCTCCATGATTTCCCACTGCAAGCCGGCATCAAGCGCATCATTGTCTGTGGCTTCGAGAAGGCGCTTGTTCGCGGCGTGTGAGAAGGGCGAGTTTGCCAGCACCTGTTTGGCAAAGCTGCGGAGGTCCTCTTCGAACGTCTCATCGGAATAAACCGCTTCACACAGACCCATGCTGCGGGCTGCGTCGGCGCGAACGGTTTCGGCGGTGAACATCAAGCGTTTTGCGGTCGCGATCCCCACTCGGCGAGGAAGGCGCTGGCTCATGCCCCAGATCGGGGTCAGCGCCCATTTGGCGTGCGTATCGGCGAACTTGGCGGATTCTGCCGCGAGAATGAAGTCCGCCGCGAGCGCCACTTCCAAGGCGCCCGTATAGCAATGGCCATGGACGGCCGCGATAACCGGCTTGGGCAATTTCTCCATCATGCGCAGCGTTTCAGAATGCCAGCCCGGGGAGGGGACTTTCTCACCCTCCGCGATATCACCGAGATCATGGCCCGCAGAGAAACACTTTCCAGCACCGCGAAGGATAACGCAGCCGACCGTATCGTCTTTCTTGAGATCAATCACATGCTGGCGAAGCTCGCGAAACATACCGACTGTCAGCGAGTTGAGTTTGTCCGGACGGTTGAGCGTTAGCCAACAAATCCCATCCTCATCAAGCCGCGTTACCAAGTCACTCATACCGGTCTCCTCATCCCTTTTGTTCTATTGAACAGGGCTCACCTAGGGTTCGCATAGACCCTATTCCGAATCTAAGCCTAGGCTTTCGCGGGAAGATGCGCCTATGTAAGCGTAGAGATTATTGCGCAGGACCAAGAAGGAGAGCGCCGCGTGGCTCATACAGAATATACACCCCCAAAGGTTTGGACCTGGGACCAGGAAAGCGGTGGACGCTTTGCCAATATCAACCGGCCGATTGCTGGACCAACACATGATAAAGAGTTGCAAGTTGGGAAACACCCAATTCAGCTCTATTCGCTGGCGACGCCAAACGGTGTGAAAGTCACGATCATGTTGGAAGAGCTGCTCGCGGCGGGTCATTCTGGGGCGGAGTATGATGCTTGGCTGATCAATATCCAGGACGGCAATCAGTTCGGGTCTGGCTATGTTGACCTCAATCCGAACTCCAAGATTCCGGTGATGGCGGATCATTCAACCGATCCCGTAACGCGTGTGTTCGAGAGCGGATCGATCCTGGTCTATCTCGCGAATAAGTTTGGCGCTTTTCTGCCTGAGGATCACAAAGGCCGGACCGAAGCGATGAACTGGCTTTTCTGGCAGATGGGCTCAGCGCCATATCTCGGCGGCGGCTTTGGGCATTTCTATGCCTATGCCCCGTTCAAGATGGAATATCCGATCAATCGTTTCGCCATGGAAGTGAAGCGTCAGATGGACGTGCTCGACCGTCACCTCGCCGATAGCGAGTATATGGCTGGGAGCGAATATTCGATCGCGGATATGGCAATCATGCCTTGGTACGGATCCATGGCAAAAGGCATCCTTTATGAAGCGGCGGAATTCCTTTCCGTCCATGAATATAAGAACGTCATTCGCTGGACCGATACCCTCATGGAGCGCCCTGCTGTGCAGCGCGGTCAAATGGTCAACCGTGTCTGGGGCGAGCTGCATCGCCAACTCCCAGAGCGTCATGATGCCAGCGATTTTGAAACCAAAACGATGGATAAGCTGCAGTCAGACGCCAGCTAAATCTGGCAGGTTAAGTTAGCGGCGGGTGACAAAACACTCGCCGCCAACCTCTCTATAAGCAAGACACCAGTCGACAGCATGCCGGCGTTTTGAGAACGCACCTACGCGCAACCGGTAGAATACGCGCCCGGAATCGGCGCGATGCCGTCGGACAATTGTCTCAGCGTCGCCGAACAGTCTCGGATGGGCGTATCTCAAATCATCCCAAACCGAACAGGCCGCTTCCACATTTGCGAAGGACGCGATCTGAACCACAAATGAGCCGTCATAATCAAACTCCGGGTGGAATGGGGGTGGTGCAATAATTTCTGGCGCTGGTTCGACATAAATGACCGGTTGGGCTGGCTCCGCAATCGGGGGTGGGGTTTCGCTGAGGGCGATGATTTCAGCTTCCTGCTCGACGGGCGGCAGGTCCTGTACAACCTCGATCTCATAGATTGGCGGTGGCGAAGCGATCGGGCCCTGCCCCGGAAGAGGGAAGGGTTCTGGGTAAATCTCCGGCTCCGGCAGCCACTCTTCGTCGGTCTGTTCCACAGAGACCCCGCGTTTGGCTCGAGAGGCTGAAGGAATGTCTTTCTGATGGATTGTCGGGGGAGTGGGATACTCGACTTCAATCGATTTATCGGGTGCCACAGGATCTGTGAGTGGGCCCGACCCACCGCGATCCGTGTGCGGCGACGATTGAGCAGAGGCTGGACTCGCCCGGTCGGTTTCGTAGATCAGGCCGGTCTCTGCCTCCATTTTGTCAAGCGGGCGCCCGCTTTTCTTCCACCTTTGGGCATTGATCGATGCCGGCTTTGAGCTGGGCGGTGCAGCAGGGGGAAGAGGCTCTGTCGTGGTCAGGTGGGTCGTTTCGGCAATCGCTTGAACCGGGTGATCATCGGCCACCAAGGTTTCGGTCTCGTCGATGATGATCGACCCCTGGTCATCGGCAAAATCCGCGTCTGGCCGCAGAAAGACCTGCCATCCCCAATAGGAGCATCCGCTCATATAGAGTAGGATCAGCATCAACCAGGCGATCCGGTGCCGCCGGGGTTTCTCCACATACGACACAGGTCGTTTGTTTGGCTGCTCAGAGCCATCATAATCTTCATACATACTCATTTTAGCCGCCCGCTAAAAACTATGCAGTCGACGTAGAGTTGAGTTGGTTAAGAGCAGTTAATCATAACCGGTTCTCGTGAAAATAGAGACACTGGGAGAGTATAGGAGCGACATAGAGGAAATTATACCGCACTATTTACTGTCCCAGAGTTTCGGGGCCGGTCTGGTTACAGCAAATCTCCGCCAGCCGCGCCTGCGGTGGTGCCGTCTTTCTTGAACGCTCGGATGACATTCTTTCCGGTAATCCACTTGTGCACTTCGTCCGGTCCATCGACCAGGCGCTGTGAGCGGATATGCGTGTACCAAGCCGCCAGTGGCGTATCGGTAGAATAGCCGAGTGCGCCATGCAGCTGGATCGCCGTATCGACGACCTCGTGCACCATATTGGCGAGGAAGACTTTCGCGATGCCATTTTCCTGGCGGATGTCGAGACCATTCTCAGCCTTATAGGCAATGTGCATGAGCATGAGCCGCGCGATGTAGAGCTGGCTCGCACACTCTGCCAACATGAACTGGACGCCTTGGCGTTCCTCCAGGCCTTTGCCGAAAGTTGATCGCTCCGTCACATGCGCCGTGGCGAGATCGAGTGCGCGCTGCGCCATTGCTACATTGTGCATGCCGTGGCGAAGACGGCCATAGGCGAGGCGGTGCTGCCCCATGGCAAAGCCTTGGCCTTCGCCGCCAAGCAGATTCTCTTCTGGCACGACCAGATCTTCAATCGCAATTTCGCAATGCGCTGCGCCCATCGCCTCTTGGTAATCCTTATGGATTGCCATGGTCGGGATGTTGCGGATGATCCGATAGCCAGGGTTTGGCAGCTCGACGATGAAGGTCGAGAATTGTTGATGCCGCGGCGCCTCCGGATTGGTCTTCGCCATGACGACCGCGATGTCGGCGACGTTCGCGGAAGATGAGTACCATTTTTCCCCGTTTAGGACGTAATTGCCTTTGCCGTCTTTTTCAGCGCGCGTTTGCATGCCCGTCGCATCCGCCCCGGCGGCTTTCTCTGTCATTGAGTAACAGATCCGCTTTTCACCGTTCAGGAGCGGCTTCAGGAATTTCTCTTTCTGGAAATCCGTCCCGTGCGCGAGCAGGGTCAGCATGGTCGCGTCGTCCGGACCTTGGCTGTTCATTGATAAAGCGCCGAGATGGCTTTGCCCGAGCTCCATCTGCACCAGCGCATTGGCGAGCGGGCCCAGCCCCATGCCTCCATGTTCCGTCGGGATGAAGGGCAGCCACAGACCTTGGCCGCGTGCTTTCTTGCGCAGATCGCTCAGCACGGAATCGAGCGCCTCACCATCCACGAGACGTTTTTCGGCCGGGATGCACTCGTCCTGAACCCATTGACGGACCCGCGCGCGAACTTCTTTGGCGTCATCCGGAATTGTGAAGTCGATGGCCATGCTGTTTCCTCCTAATTATTTGCTCGGCAAGTCTTACAGGGCTTGCTCAAAGATCCGCTCATAGTCGCCTTGCTCGGCAGGGCGGGCATTGCCGCGGTGGGCAAGGTCATTCAGCGCGAATTCGACGATGCCTGGGCCGTCTGAAGATTCGACACCAATCGCGCTGAGCGTATTCGGGATACCAATCGACTCGTTGAGCTTCGCGATTTCGTCGCCCAGATCGGCGTTTTGAGAGAGGCCCATCGCGAACTTCAAACGCTCATACTTCTCAGGCGCCGCCCCTTCATTGAACCGGAGTAGGTGCGGTAAGAAAATCGCGTTCAGTGTGCCGTGATGCAGCTTCTTTTCTTTCAAGCGGCCAGCGGCATGGCTAAGCGCGTGAACAGAGCCAAGGCCCTTTGTAAAAGCAAGCGCGCCTTCATAGCTCGCCATCATCATATTCCAGCGCGCATCCTTGTCTGAGCCATCTGCGACCGCGCGTTGCAGGGCATTGTTCTTGATTGCGCGATTAAGCCCATCATAGCCGACGCCTTCGGCGGGCGGGTTCACGGCTGGGGTGAGCACGGCTTCAATACAATGAGTTACCGCGTCCATCCCGGTGGCGGCGGTCAGAAAAGCTGGCAGACCGAGCGTTAGGTCTGGATCACAAATCGCGGTGGCAGGGATCAGATGCGGCGACGCAAAGGTTTCCTTGCGGCCATTATTCATCGTTGTGATCATACCAACTGAAACTTCAGAGCCAGTACCCGCTGTGGTCGGGACAGCGATCAGCGGTGGAAGCTTACCGATATGCTTGGCGCCGCCAGTGATCGCGGCATACTTCTCGAGCGGGCCGCCTTGGCTGGCGAGCAGGCCAACGGCTTTGGTCAGGTCCATGGCCGAACCACCACCGAGTGCGACGAGGCCATCGGCATTAGCGGCATTGTATTGCTCTGCGACAGCGATCGCTTGATCTTCTGTTGGGTTGGCGACCGTGTCTGCGAAAACGGCGGCGGGCTCCATGCCGAGATTTTCCAGGACAGTGTCCAGCAGACCAACGGCTTTGATGCCCGGATCTGTGATCACCATTGGACGGGTAACGCCAAATCCTGTCAGGGTCGCTCCGAGCTTGGCAATCGCGCCATGGTCAAAAATGCAAGTGGTCAGAAAATTCATGACGGGCATGGCGGTGTCTCCAAATTGGTAATTTATTTATCTGATGCCTAAAAAGCCTAGAGCGAGGGTGAGAGCAATCTCTCCCCTAGCGGCAGCATGACACAGGAGGTGCGCCATGGCGGGACTGGGAATTGGCTTATTGGGAGCAGCGCGGATTACCGACAAGGCCGTGATCGATCCGGCCCGGGTCGTTCCGCAGTGCAGGGTCGCCGCGGTTGCAGCGCGCGATCGAACCCGCGCCGAAGCGTTTGCAAACGAGCACAAGATCGGGACCGTCTTAGACGGATATGATGACGTGATCGCCTCAGAAGAGGTCGATCTGATTTACAATCCGCTTCCGATCAATCTGCATGCGCACTGGACGATTAAAGCGCTGGAAGCCGGCAAACCGGTCCTGTGTGAAAAGCCCTTCGCGATGAACACGGATGAAGCCCGTGCGATGCTGGCGGCGGCGGAGGCGTCCGGCCAACGTCTGATCGAGGCGTTTCACTACCGCTATCATCCCGCGTTTGAGACCTGCTTGGCTTGGTTAGTCGCCGATGAAATTGGCGAGTTGAAAGAGATCCACAGCGCTTTTGATGTCGAGATCAAAGACAATGGAACAGAGATCCGCCACCGCGTCGAGACTGGCGGCGGTGCGATGATGGATCTTGGCTGCTATCCCTTGCATTGGGCGCTATCCGTGACGGGCGAAGCGCCTTCAGAGGTTGAGTCATCGGCGACCCTAACCGCAGCAGGTGTCGATGAGAGTATGCGCGCCGATCTAACCTTTCCGTCTGGCGTCGTCGCTCATCTGACCACGAATATGGGACCGGGCGCACAGTTCAAAGCAGAGTTGAAACTGATCGGGACCCATGGCGACATCACGTTCGTGAATCCATTGGCGCCTCATCACCCGTTCGTGCCCGGACGTCTCACGAGCTCTCGAGGCTGGGAGGCTGAGGTCAGTCCGATCAGCACATACACATATCAACTCGCAGCCGTGCTCGAAGGACTGAAATCCGGTGCGCCATTGCCAACAGAGGGCGATATGATCCTTCGGCAGCAGGTGGCCTTAGATACGATCTATGAGAAGGCCGGGCTACGTCATTTGCGCTATCTGAAATAGTGCTATTGATATAAGTGCATCAAATGGGACATAATTGTCTCATGACGAAATCACTACGCCTTTCTTCCAGGGATGCGATCATCGAAGCCGCATTCTCTGTGTTCAGTAAAAACCCAAGCGCAGCCTTGGCGGATGTCGCGGAGCGCGCTGGCGTTGGCCGGGCCACACTGCATCGCCATTTTGCGAGCCGCGATGATCTCATGCGGGCGCTCTCTAAGATTGCGATCAAGGAAATGGATGATGCGGTTGAAGAGGCTTGCGCCGACGCAACCTCTTATTCCGAAGTTGCCCGCCTCGCGTTGCAAGCGCTTATCCCGCTCGGCGATCGGCATGGCTTTCTCGCCTTAGAGGGGGATTCGGATGATCCCGAACTGCAGGCGGCTTATGCGAAGGAGCAACGTGAGACCGCTGAAATGGTCGATGCCGCGAAAGGCGAAGGCCTATTCGATACTTCGGTCGCAACCGCCTGGATCGTCCAAGCTTTTGATCACCTCATGTATGCCGGCTGGGAAAGCGTGAAAGCTGGTGAAACCACACAAGACCAGGCCGCCTCTCTGGCCTGGCGAACCCTGATTCATGGGCTCGGGAGACAAAAATAATGACCCCAGAATTGATCGAACAGTTCGGAACCAATTTCGACGATACCTTCTTTTTGATTGGCGCCGCGATCTTAGTCATCGAGCTCATGAAAGGCTTCTTCTCAGGCTCCATGAAAGGGCGCGAGCTGCTTGATATGGTGGCCAGTGCATCAACTCAAATCCCCAGCCTGCTGGTTGAGATCTTCCTGATGTCATTCCTCTATCTCGGCATGGTTGTCGTGGCGGACACGTTCGTGACCTGGCAAATGCCAATTGCGCTCTGGTCCGTGGCGCTCGCGGTCTTAGCCTGCGATTTCGCCTACTATTGGGAGCACCGAATTGCGCATCAGGTGCGTCTGCTTTGGACGCAGCACGCTGTGCACCATTCGTCGCGCGAGATGAACATTGTGGTTGGGATCCGCTTTGGACCGCTTGAGGGGTTCGCCTCTGCCCTAATGCACTTCCCGCTCGTCTTTCTCGGCTTCCCTCCAGCGCTGATCTTCTTTGGGATCATCGTCGTGCTGGCTTATCAAACTTGGATTCATACGGAGCTGATCGGCAAGCTTGGGCCGTTGGACGGCATCCTGAATACGCCGGCTAGTCACCGCGTTCATCATGGTTGCGATGACAAATATATCGACAAGAACTATGGCGGCATCCTCATCATCTGGGATCGCTTGTTCGGGACCTATCAGGCTGAGGAAGAGACCCCGACCTACGGCCTGAAACGAGACTATAATAGCGTAAACCCATTCTCGGTTTGGATCTCAGAATGGCCGGGCCTTTTCTCGGACCTGAAAAAGTCGAAGAGCTTCGGCGAGAGCTGGATGTACCTGTTCGGCCGCCCTGGCTGGCAACCAAAACCCAAGCCTGCGGGCAAAGCGCTTTCCGAGCAAGGGCAGACCAGCTAAGCACGGAAGACTGTTCAAAATGGAGTCTGCCCGATGCGTCTAGTTTTACTCTCCGCCCTCTGCGTCTCCCTCGCTGCCTGTGAAACAGTGCCCGCGAACGATCCAGCGCCAGCTGAGATCCGGCACTATGTCAAAGACGCTTACAAAGAGGCCGGGTTTCCGTTCTCGAGCGCAGTTGAGGCGGATGGCTGGATCTATCTGGCCGGCGAACTCGGCACAACGCCAGAGGCGGGCTTGGTGCCCGGCGGCATTGAGCCCGAAACGCGCCAGACCATGGACAATATTCAAGCGACCCTCGCCGCCAACGATTTGAACTGGGACAATGTCGTGAAGTGTACAGTTTTCCTCGCTGACATTGCTGAATGGCCAGCCTTTAACGAGGTCTACAAAACCTATTTCACTGGCAATTATCCCGCGCGCAGCGCGCTTGGTGCAAATGGCTTAGCGCTTGGCGCACGGGTTGAGATTGAGTGTATCGCGAAGCGTTAGGCTGCTTCGGTCAGAGCCGCCAAATGCCCCGTTTTCACATAGATCAGGCAGCCTTCATCTGACCAAGGCGTGTGCTTGGAGCCATGCGGGCTGCGCAACCAAGACCCTGCTGGGTAATCGCCATGCTCGTCTTGGAACGCGCCTTCGAGGACAAGGATTTCCTCTCCGCCCCAATGCTGGTGCGGTAAGAATTTGGTGCCTGGTGCCCAGCGGACTAAAGCCGCGCTTTCAGTGCCGTGACTGTGCAGCGGAAGCACGGTTAGCCCAGGAACCTGTCCTGGTAGAAACTCAGCCTCCGCGGTCTCGATGACTTTTTGCTCCGTATCGGCCTCATCGAACTGGTGAAGCTTCACGAAGATCGTACAGCCATGCTCGGAGTGCGGCTTATGTTTCGAGCCAATCGGATTGCGCACATAGGTGCCAGCCGGATAGTCGCCATGTTCGTCAGAGAACACGCCTTCCAGCACGAAGAACTCCTCGCCGCCGCCATGAGTGTGTTCGCTGAAATAGGATTTGGGCGCGTAGCGGACAATGGAGGTCGCGCGTGCGACCTCCTCGCCAATCCGGTCAAGCATTTGCCGATCAACCCCTGCCATAGGAGAGGCGACCCAGTCGCGATCCTCGGGGCGCAAGACGACGCGCTCATTGAAGTCTGCATTCAGTCTCATGAGGCTCTCCTATATCCGCCCGGCCGTAACACCGCCATCAACCGGTAACACAGTTCCAGTGATCCAGCTGGCTTCAGGTGACGCCAAAAACAAGATGGCGTCCGCAACATCCTTTGGCCGTCCGTTGCGCCCCAGAGGGTGGAACGCGTTAAAGCCGGGTAGGGTTTCAGCGACCTGCTCATCTGTCATGAACGTATTATAGACTGGCGTTTCAACAACCGCCGGGGCGACCGCATTGATCCGAATATTGCTATCGGCGAGCTCAATCGCGAGGTTCTTGACCAATTGATGGACACCCGCATTGGCGGCGGAATAGGCCGCTGATGGCGTGGCACCGATGGCTTGAAGCGCCCATAGCGATCCAGTCTGTACAATCGCGCCGCCGCCGCGGGCCTGCATCGTTTTCGCGGCTTCTTGAGCAAGGAAGAACTTTCCTTTGAGGATGATGTCGACGAACTGATCGTACTCTTCTTCGGTTTGTTCCAAGAAAGGTTTCGGCGCGAAGATTCCGGCATTGTTGATCAAGATATCAACGCCGCCGAAGATTTGCGTCGCTTTCGCCACCAGCGCTTTCGCGGTTGCGGGGCTGGATATGTCTCCGGCATGCGCGATGACTCTGGTCTCGCTTGCATCGATCGACCGCGCAGCCTCATTGAGTTTGTCTTTGTTTCGACCATTGATGACGACGTTTGCGCCATTGGCGAAAAACTGTTTCGCGACTTGCAATCCGATGCCAGAGCCGCCCCCGCTAATGATCACTGTTTTATTTTCGAAAGTCATATTACTACCTACTAGTTGGAAGGGTGGGGAGGGAAATTTTTTAGACGAGCCGATCGAGAAAGGCCTGAGTCGCTTTATCGAATGGGCTGAGGCTGCTGGCGGCGCGCGCCATAAGCTGCGCGCCCTCCATCAAAGCGAGTGTCGCCTGCGCATCAGCATCGGCCGCTGTGACCCCTGATATAGTTCCATCTGCTATGCCTTGCTGAATGACCTGCGTGAGCCACGCCACGCTGTCCTCATGAAACTGGTTGAGTTGATCCAGGACGGGCTCAGCAAAGCTATCGCGTCCTGCGCTCATCGACACGCAGAGACAAAGCTGTGACCCATCAGCCAAAGCGTTTCGGTAGGTTTGGTGATAGGCGCGCAGTTTCTCGGCGCCAGTGTCATACGTATTGCCTATGTCGGTAAGCGCCTCAGAGAACCGCGCAGCGTAGCGTTCGATAAGCCCAAAGGCGAGATCGGCTTTGACCGGAAAATGATGGTGGATGCTGGCTTTTCTGATGCCAACATCGCGGGCGAGATCCGCATAGGAAAAGGCATCGAAGCCGCGTTGACGGGCGGCGCGTTCGGCACTGTCGAGAAGGGCAGTTCGTGTATCCATGGCTCCCTACCTAATGATAGGTAGTTTCAATTTCAAGCGTGCTGATGTGAATTCTTGACAATTCGCAGGCCATGCCGCCCTTTGCGAACAGATTTAGAGTAAAGGTAGGCCCTGCGTGACATCTCCTATTCTGACGGTTCGTGACCTAAAAGTTGAGTTTGATACGCCGGATGGCGCGGTAAAGGCCGTCAAAGGCATCAACTTAGAAGTGTCTGCCGGAGAATGCCTCGGAATCGTTGGTGAGTCCGGCTCAGGAAAAAGCCAAACCGTGCTCGCGGCGATGGGGCTTCTTGCGGATAACGGAACTGCAACGGGCTCGGTCGTGTTCGAAGGCACGGATATGCTGACCGCTGACACGAAGACGCTGCGCGATATTCGCGGCGACCGAATGTCGATGATCTTCCAGAATCCGCTGACGAGCCTGACACCACATATGACCGTGGGTGCCCAGATGCGCGAGGTCCTGAAGCTTCATAAAGGCCTGAAGGGCGAAGAAGCAAACCAGGTTTGCGTTGATTGGCTGGAACATGTCCGTATCCCGGAAGCTCGCCGCCGTATGGATCAATTCCCGCACGAGCTTTCTGGCGGCATGCGGCAGCGCGTTATGGTTGCGATTGCCATGCTTTGCGGGCCGAAGCTTCTTTTGGCCGACGAGCCAACCACAGCTCTCGATGTGACCGTGCAAGCTCAAGTGCTCGATCTGATGGATGAGCTGAAGCGCGAAACTGGCACCGGGATTGCCCTGATCACGCACGATATGGGCGTGGTGGCGCGTATGTGTGACCGGGTCGTTGTGATGCGCCGAGGCGAGATTGTTGAAACAGGCTCGATCGACGAGATTTTCTACAATCCGCAGCACGAATACACAAAAATGCTGCTCGATGCGGTACCGCGGATCGATCAACCGAACCGCCCGGGTCGACCAACGTTGGGCCCAGCTCCAGCTGCCGATGTTGAGCCTATTCTCAAAGCGGAAGACCTGAAAGTTCACTTTCCGATCAATATTGGGGGTGGCCTGTTCGGAAAGACCAAGCCGCTCAAAGCCGTGGATGGTGTTAGCTTCAGTTTGAAACCGGGTGAGACGCTCGGCGTTGTTGGTGAAAGCGGATGCGGGAAGTCCACGCTCGCGCGGGCCGTTTTGAAACTCGTTCCGCAAACGGCTGGTACGATTGCTTGGATGGGCCGTGATATTTCGGGCGCCGATCGCAAGACTATGAATGCCTTGCGCGATGATCTTCAGATTGTCTTCCAAGACCCAATGGCGAGCTTGGATCCGCGCATGACGATTGGCATGTCGATTGGTGAGCCGCTGACGGTGCATTCGCCTGAGCTCGACAAGGCCGCGCGCGAGGCGAAAGTCCAAGAGATCATGCCGCGCGTGGGCTTAGATCCCGCCTTGATCAACCGCTATCCGCATGAACTGTCCGGCGGCCAGAACCAGCGAGTCGGCATTGCACGCGCGATGATCTTGGATCCAAAGCTCGTGGTTTGCGATGAGGCCGTGTCGGCCCTGGATGTCTCGGTGCAGGCGCAAGTTGTGGACCTGCTGATCGAGCTCCAAAAAGAATTTGGATTGGCGATGATTTTCATATCGCATGACCTGTCCGTTGTACGCGAAATATCGCACCGCGTGATGGTGCTCTACTTGGGCAAAGTGGTCGAACTCGCAGGCCGCGAAGAGATTTATGAGGATGCACGCCATCCTTATACCAAAGCGCTGATTTCGGCGGTTCCAAACCCTGACCCGAAAATGGAGCGCGCGCGCGAACGCGTGAAACTGCAGGGCGATCTGCCGAGCCCCCTCGATAGCCGGGCGCCGCTACGTTTCCTGAAGTCTGAGATCATTGATGATCCTGACGCACAGCAATATGCCCCGAAGCTGATCGAAATCGCTCCGGGGCATCTGGTGGCTGAGCATGACCCATTTGAGGGGTTGGGAGGGTTACGGGCCTGAGCAGGCTCAGCCGAGGGGGAGAGGTCCCCTATTTCGAGCAGAGCACGTCGGTTAGGTTGCGACGTCCGCGATCCGCATAGACCACTTTTCCGAGTCCCATCTCGCGACAGAACTGATTGGCGTTGCCGCGGCCAACCGGAATTCGATCCCCATAGGCATCACGTGGACGTGGGAAGAAGACAGAACGTCGTCCTTCAATGCCTTGGTTGTGGCTTTGATAATTGCCCTGGCTGCGATGGCCTCGGCGTCCATAGCCATCATGGTGATTGTCTCGTCGGCTGCTAATTCGGCGCGGTGACCCATTAAGGGGGCGCAGAGACGTAATATTGTCATTCATCCGAATGGAGCTGAGATGGCCTTCTGGGCGATCAATGACGACACAGCGGCCGCGGAAGTCTGGATCAACACAGATTTCCCAAGGGCCCCTCACTTCGATTGAGGAGACCGTGTCATTGAAGCCCAAATTCTTCAGATTGTAGACCGGGCCGTCGACCACGATTGCCGAGCCACGAAAGTCTGGATGTTTGAAGATCACTGCCTCATCTGCGCCGCCGCCGCGGTGGCCATAATTATTGGCTGCCGCGGGGAGGGTTGAAGCGAGGCAAACAGTGGTTGCAAGCGCGAGAGCTTTAAGAGCACGTGTCATTTCGAGCGGTCCTTTATTCAGTCTTGATGAGACCTTTAGGACACGCAATCTGAACGCGCCGGGAGGGAGATTTTCAGATTGCGTTCAGCTATTCCGCGGCGCGCATCAGGCCCTGCATTTGGTCGATCCAGATGAGCCAGGCTTTTCGGCCATCCTCGGTCAGAAAGACCCGCGTTTGGGGGCGCCGTCCGACAAAGCGTTTTTCTTGGCGGACGTAACCTGCATCTTCTAGCTTTCTGAGATGCGTTGAGAGGTTGCCATCTGTAGCGCCGACTTTCTCTTTCAGCTCTCCAAAGATGGCGGGGCTCACGGTTGAGAGATAGGCCATGATGCCGAGCCTTAGGCGGCCATGAATGACATCATCAATCTGAGCGTGGTCAAAAGGGTTGGTGTGTTCAGACATCTATCCGTGCCTTTCCTAAACCACGTTCTTTGGTTCTTGGCGCATCATGATAAGGCCGGGAACAAGCACAGTGAGGAACGCGCCGAGCGAGGCGACGGCCCAGGAGAAGTCGGTGCCTTCAAACCAAATTGCCAAAGCCAACATCGCGAAAGCGCCATAGCCTGCATAGGTCAGCGTTTTCTGATTGCCCATGATGCCAGATGTAATGAGCCCAGTGCCGTAGATGGCAAACACGATGGGTAGAGATGCTTCAAACCCTGGGGCGGGGGTGCCGGCGATGAGCGACTTGACGATCACCGTTCCGAAATAAGCAAACAGGGCAAAGCCGCCCGCCATCCAAACAGTGGCCTCTGACCGGTTCCCGACGGAGTGGCCACCTGGCTTGTTACGGATCGAATAGCCGAGCACAGCTTGGCCAACGATCCCGCCAACAATAAACGTTCCCCAGACCCAAGCATAAGCGGTCGGCGGCCAGCCAAACAGGTTCGCTGCAATCGAATAGTGCAGGAAGTAAGCGACGCTGGTCAGCACGCCCCAAAACGTCAGGAACCGGCCGCCCAGCAAAGGGGCTTGTTGTCCGGCTTCAGCGAGGTCGCGCACATAAGCGAGATCATCTTGCAGTGTGGTCTGGTTCATCACAGTAACTCCAATAACTTTGAAATACAAAGTACTCTATCTGACGAAAATGTCAACCTACCCGATTTTGCTTGGCTGAGGCGGTCTTCGCGCTAGGATGAAATAAACACACAAATACCTGAGGAAACGACCATGCCAGACGCAGCTAGCCTGCCGCCTTTCCGCCCGCTCGCGCAGAAACAGCCAGATATCGAGTGCGTGCGAAAACCCGATGGTACCGTTTATCTGAAGCAACGCCACGCGCCGGGAGATCGACCACGGTCTGTCCCGCATGCGCTGGCGACCCGCGCTGCAATGCACCCAGATCGGGATTGGCTGAAGCAGCGCAATCCAGAAACTGATCAATGGGAGTCGATTACCTATGGCGAGGGGCTGAAACGCTCACGCGCGCTTGCGCAAGCCTTCCTTGATCAAGGCGCCGGCCCGGATGCGCCTGTCATGATCCTGTCTGCAAACTCAATTGAAACCGCGCTGGTCATGATGGCTGCGATGACGATTGGCGCACCTGCGGCTCCGATCTCAGTGCCTTATTCTTTGATGTCGACAGATTTCGCGAAGCTCAAACACTGTTTCCAAGCTGTCGAGCCGAAGGTCATTTTTGCGGCGCAGCTACCGCCATTTGAACCCGCGATCGCTGCACTCGGCGATCATGGCTGCACCATCATCACCGCAGATGGCGCGAACGGTGCGGTCTCTTTCCACGGCCTCCTAGATACCACAGTTACGTCGGCCGTCGACACGGCGCTCGATACTTTGAATGATGATACAATCGGCAAATTCCTGTTCACGTCGGGGTCCACGGGCATGCCAAAACCTGTGCCGACCACACAGGGCGCGATGTGCTCAATGATTAGCGGTGTCGAGGGCCTGCGCGATGATGCGCGCGATCCGGAATATGATCCAAATGAGCCCGATAACGTCCTCGACTGGCTGCCTTGGAACCACATCTCTGGGTCGAATGTGAACTTCAATGGCGCTCTGTGGAATGGCGCCACGTTCTGGATCGATGGTGGCAAACCGACACCTGCATTGTTCGGCGAAACCATCCGCAATGTCCTCGACTGTAAGCCCTCGACGTTTGGAACGGCGCCGATCGCTCTCGCAATGTTGGCGGAAGCGATGGAAGAAGATGACGCACTCCTCGCGGCCTTCTTCGAGAACATGCGCTCAATAGGTTATGGCGGTGCAACGCTTTCCGACGACCTCTATGACCGGATCCAAAACCTTGCGATTAAGGCCACGGGCCGGCGTATCCCGATCATTACCATGTACGGCGCA
Organism: Henriciella sp.; assembly: GCA_013213785.1. Taxonomy (GTDB): domain Bacteria; phylum Pseudomonadota; class Alphaproteobacteria; order Caulobacterales; family Hyphomonadaceae; genus Henriciella. Next base: position 190,475 of record JABSPZ010000005.1, read on the forward strand.
ACTGAGACCCAAGGCATTACTGTTGTGCATTGGGAAGCGGAACGGGTCGGCTTGATCGGACTGCCATTGCCAGGCCTAACGCTCAAACTGGTGCCGACCATGGGCAAGCTAGAGGTCCGTGTGAAAGGCGAAACCGTGATGCCCGGCTATCACAATCTGCCTGGGAAGAATGCCGAAGTGTTCGATGAGGAAGGCTATTATTGCCTCGGCGACGCCGCGAAATTTGTCGACGAAGACGACCCTAATCAGGGTATCATTTTCGATGGCCGCGTCGGCGAAGATTTTAAACTCTCTTCCGGAACATGGGTTAGCGTTGGCGTGCTCCGCCCGGACTTGGTCGCAGCGTGCTCGCCGCTCGTCTTCGATGCGGTCATTTGCGGTCAGGATAAGAACATTATCGGCGCAATGTTCTGGCCGTCGCCGGTGGCGTTTGAAGAGTACGTTAAAAACGCCGGTGGGGACCAAATGGCGGCTTTCATGACGTATAATAAGGATCTCGCCGCCAAAGTTGCCGCCTTCAACGCAGCTGAACCTGGATCATCACGGCGGATCAAACGCTTCCTGGTTCTGACGGAGCCGCCAAGCATCGATAAAGGTGAGATCACGGACAAAGGCTATGTGAACCAGCGCATGACCCAGGATTGCCGCGCAGATCTAGTCGCCAGCCTTTTTGTGGCAGAGCCGCCACCGAATGTTGTTCAGCTGTAGCGGTACAGAGTGGCTAAAGCGCGTCCACAAGCGGGTCTCAAGCTTGGCTTGATCAGCCTCGTCCTCGTGACGTTGGCTGCGTTGAGTGTGTTCTCATTGCGTCCTGACCCTAAGCCGACCGACAAAGTATTTTACCCTCCGCTCTCCAAGGGTTTGTTGGACGTTTTAGATGATGCGTCGACGCGCGGGGCGGTTGAGGCGCTACGGTCCGTCGCGCCTGAGACTCACATGACTCTTGACGTTACAGCTAAGCGAGCGATCAAGGACGGGACCACGGAGGACGTCCTCGCGCAGCTCGTTCTTGAGGCATTGTTTGGTCAGTTTCAGGCGCAAGCTCTGTCTTTGCGCGCGGCCAATAGTGAGAGCTATCAATCGATCATTGCAGGGTTTTCGGATGGGCTCGGACGATTGAAATCCAATCAAAGCTCATGGTGTGAAGGCTCAACGATCGCGGCTTTTCTGACGCAGAATGAAGATGAACTTGTGCCCTCTTTGCTGTCAGAGTTTCCGTATCAAAGCCCTCAATATGAGTGGGCGATGGAGTGGATGGTCACGGTGCTATCGGCTATGAAAGAAGGCCAAGAGAGCCAGCGGAGATATGCCCGGCCGGGCGCGCGAGATGAAGCGGTCTTGCAGCAAGAGGGTCTCGCGCTCGGGTCAGAGCAGTGGGCCTTGGCGTTGCAAATTGCGGCCTTCGCGAATGCTGAAGGTACGTCATACGGTCAGATGCAAGAGGTGATCGCTGGCATTGATGTGTGCGAGCTTGGCGGCGCGGTCGAAACGGTTTCAGCCCGCTTGCCGAGAGATGTTCGCGCCAGGATATGGGCAGATCTGATGCCAGAGATCATGGTCGGCAATACGCCGTATGTGATGTACCGCGTCACGGACTATTTTTTCATCGGCTGAGTTAAGCTAGATAAAGTTCTGCCTTTAAATCACCACGTCTTCGCGCTTAAGGTCGGGTCATGGCGATGGACGACACACTCAAATCCTTCATGGATAAATTTAAGATGCCCGACTTTTCCAATATGGATTGGAAGGGCTCGACAGATGGTTTGCGCAAAAGCTTCTACCGCGCCAGCCGCTCGGTGGAGCGTGATCTTCCAGACTTGGCGGAGCTCTCAAACCTAGTGGTTGATGGCGCGGACGGTCCCCTGAAAGCTCGGCTCTATGTGCCGCTCGCCGCGGGCATCGCACCTGCGCCAGCGATCATTTTCTTCCATGGCGGCGGCTTTGTCTTAGGCGATCTCGATACCCATGATGTAATCTGTCGTCGGCTTGCCGCGAGTTCACGCTGCCGCGTCCTGTCGGTGGATTATCGCTTAGCGCCAGAGAATGCCTTCCCTGCCGCGCATCGCGACGCGCTGGCGGCGTGGGAATGGGCGACGGACCGGAACAATATTCTTGGCTTTGACCCGGATCGGATTGCGGTTTCGGGCGACAGTGCAGGGGGCAATCTCTCCGCTTACATCGCGCAAGAGACGGCGCGGACGGGCGCTTTGACGCCTGCCTTCCAATTGCTTCTCTATCCGCTGGTGCAATTCGTCGACATTCGCGCCAAGCGGATGAGCTTTCAGGAAAGTGGCTTTTTCATTTCGCCCAACCTGTTCGACTATTTCCGCGACAGTTATGTCGAGAAAGAGACCGACCGGATGGATAAGCGCGTCTCGCCGCTATTCGCGCCAGACGAAGACTTTGCCGGGCTCGCGCCTGCGCACCTGGTGTTGTGCGGCTGGGACCCGCTCAAGGATGAAGGCAAAGCCTATGCATCAAAGCTCGCCGCGCACGGCGTTCCTGTGACGATTAAAGAACATCCAGGCATGGTGCATGGCTTTATGAACATGACCGCGGTGTCCACCGCAGCCCGTAAAGCGATTGAAGATGCGGGTCTTATTGTCGGCCGTGCGCTTGGGGGGCGCGAATAATTTCCTTCGCCACGAGATTGACATATGGTTAAGATACTCCTCCAGCACTGGGTAGATTAGGGACATACGACCATGGCTAGAACGGCGAAATGGGTGAAGCGGACGGCACTCACAGCAAGTGCACTCACTTTGATAGGCCTCGTGGCATGTGATCGCCAAGAAGAGCGATTGAACCGGATCGGAGAGCTTGGCGATGCGGTCCTTGGCCAGCTTGGCGGTGAAGACGTCACCAATTCCGATCAACAGAAATATGCTTCCGTATCGGTTGAGGCGCGGGCCTTTGCCGGAACCATCTTGGAGCGCACGGTACGAGTCGCAGAAGATGAAACGTCACCGCGATTTGTGATCGGTTCGATTGTGGCCAAACCTGCTGCCCTGCCAGCTTCGGTTGAGATGTCAGCCGTCATGGCCGAGCCAGAAATGGCGATGGATGTCGTGGTGAACGAACAGTCCGAAGCCAAGATCGTGATCCCGGACCAGAAAACTTTGGACGAAGCGGTGATTGATCCAGACGTCATCCGCCGGATTGAGCTACCTGCTTCTAAGCGTCGAGCCATCACCGTCGTCGATCCCGAGCAGCGCGCGCAAACCCGGGCCATCATTCTCGAAGATGCTCCGGTTCTGCCTCGTGCGCCCTTAAAAGACAGAGTGTATCAAAAGCGCGTTCAACGCGGCATCGAAAATGAGCAAGAGATCGATCCACCTGTTGCACGATCGGTTCGCATTCCGTTGCCCGCCACGCCGGAAGAGCGCATGGCGCAACTTCCAAAGCTCAATCCAAAAGTTGCAGAGCGCGCGCTCATTCTGCCGAATGCGGCTTTGCAGCGCCAACTCGTCGCTGAGGAGCGGATAATTGAGACAGCGACCAAATTCCAAGTCGCCGCGAGTATCCAACGCTCGCGCTCTGGTCAGATGGTGATCGAGATTGGCTCAGATGCACTGAACCCAACCAACTTTACCGAGGCTGTCCTGCAGCAAGGCCGGATCGCGCTGGAGCGAGGGGTCGAGTGTGATGAAGTCGCCGCGACCGGTGAAAATGCTAATCCTTTGGTGGCGATGGACTGCGTGATCCGTGATCTGCGCGCGACAGGCGATTTCGAATATGTCGAGAAAGACTGGTTCTATGAGCACCAAATGATCCGTCACCCTGGCCAAAGTGAAGGGCCCGTGACGATCACCCCGAACGATCCCCTCTTTGGCTTGCAGTGGCATTATAAGTCCCAAGGCACCGATGCGGGTCAATCAGCAGGCGGCGCGGGGTTTGTCGATTTCTGGACGCAGCAAGAAAGCCAGGGATCGTCAGAAGTGGTTGTGGCGATTGTCGATACCGGTCTTCAAATGGACCACCCGGATATCGTTGGTTCCGCGAATGTCGTGCAAGGCTGGGACATGGTCTCTGACATTGATGTCGCCAATGACGGCGATGGCCGAGACGGGGATGCGAACGATCCGGGCGACTTGTGCCCAGAGCGCAATGTATTCGCCAATACTTATCACGGCACACACGTCGCGGGCATTGTTGGCGCTGGATCAACAAACAACTCGGACGGCGTCGCGGGCGGCGCATGGAATGTGAAGATTGTTCCGGTACGTGCGCTCGGAAAGTGCGGCGGGAAACTATCGGACATTAATGATGCGATCCGTTGGGCGGCCGGGACAATCCCTGAGTTTAATGAACTCGGTGAAGAAGTCTGGAACGACAATCCAGCCGATATCATCAATCTCTCATTGGGCCTGTTCAAAACGTGCCCTGCGTCCATGCAGGATGCGATCGATTCTGTGACGGAGCGTGGCGTGATTGTTGTCGCGGCGGCTGGCAATAAGGGCGTCCCGACGGACTTCTTTGCCCCGGCAGGCTGTAATAATGTTGTGACGGTTGCTGGCGGCGATGCCCGCGGACATCTGGCGCCCTATTCAAATTACGGCACAGCCGTCGACATATTGGCGCCGGGCGGTGATCTGACCCGCGACGATGACGGCGATGGTAACCCAGACGGCGTGCTATCGACCAAGACGGCAGAGAATTGCGCGGACCCGCTGACTGGGTCATCGGTTGAAACCTGTTACTATGCGTATGAGCAGGGCACGAGCATGGCGACGCCGCATGTCGCTGCCGCACTGGCTTTGATTAAGTCGAAACGGCCTGACCTCGACCAGACGCAGCTCATCAACACGCTGATGTCAGGCATTCAACCTATTGCAGAAAGCCAGTGCACAGGCCTTTGTACGCAATATCCAGGGGCGATCTCTACGCTCGAGGATGAGGATATCTGCCTGTTACCATGCGGCGCGGGACTGCTAAATTTGGCGGAAGTAGACTTGCCGGACTGATGGGAGCAAGTTTGATCGGAGAGAGGGGAGTGGCAATGCAAATGAACGAGGTATCACCGCATTATGGAGGGCAGATTGGCCTTCTGGTGCTGGCGAGCATGCTCGCATTAACAGGCTGTGTGGCCTTCGCAGACCAAAGCGGAAGCGCCGGCTTTCTGCCTGGATGGTCAAAAGGAACGTCCACAGCGAATGGGATCGTCCTCGCTGACTCGTCTGCCGTTCAAGCGCCAGCAGCGACTTTTATTGTTCGCTTTAAGAATGAACCTGCTCTTGATCCTGTCTATCGCAACTTTCGACGCGATGAGGCGGGGACCCGGTCAACCTTCAAGGCATGGGCCGCGTCTCATAATCAGCTGGATGGATTGTTTCTCATTCGGGCCAGCTATTCCGGAGAGTTGATCTTAGGCCTGCCGAAGAATGATCCACAAGGCCGAAGCGCGCGCGACGTGATCGCATCGCTGCAGACCATTGATAATCTCGCCTATGCTGAAATCGACAGCATCGCGACGACCAGCGAAGAGGGATAATCCTATGCGCACCGCATTCATACTTGCACTTTCTGGCCTAACACTCGCGGCCTGTGATCAGATCCCAAGCATCACGCCAGCGGACTCTGATACACCGCCAGCCGTCGAAAGCACCGAAACTGTCGAGGCCGAGGCCACTGAGGCTCCTGAAGTCACAGAGCTTGTCCTGCCGGACCGGAATGTCGCGGAAACGAAAACTGCGACGATCGATTGGAATGCAGCTCGGCGCGATTTTGCGGCGCGTGACACCGATGATGGCGTTATGGCGCAGGTCGCCAGCGGAAGCTCCATCGCGGTGCCTGTCTTGTTGCCGGACACGCCCGTGGGTGTCGCTTCAGCTGGAAGTGATGATGGCTTGCAGCTCCGGCCGCTCGCAGATGGCTATTTCGCGGTCCTGAAAGGCGATGTCTATGACATGGTCATCAATGGAACGGACAAGCTGATTGCACGATCCAACAGCGATAGCCCCGCGCCGGACAGCGCGTTCAAATTTGAGGGCACCATGAGCGGCGGACAGGTCTCGTTCAGTCGCTACGGGGCTTCTTATCTGGTTGAGTTTATGTGCCATGACCGAGAAACGGTTCTGGACGGCACCTGTATCGATGAGGCCGATGCACTCGCCGAGGTAGAGAAACTACTAATTTCGGGAACACAATGATGACGAAATGTTGGGCTTTGATTGCTGTCTCCACGCTCGCTTTGGCAGCGTGCGATGCGGTCCGCATCCCGGGCGATGGTCGCGAAGCGCCCGCGCCGATCCCGGAGGGGGCTCCCGGACCGCCGCCGCCGATTGTGCCGGTGAACAATCCACAAGACGATGTTGACGATCCAATTGAAATTCCAGCGGTCGACAACAGCGATCCCGAGCCCGCTCCAGATGAGCCGGTCGAAACTGAAGATCCCGTCGAACCTCCGGCGGAAGAGCCGACCGAAGACCCAGTGGATGACCCAGAGACGCCTACAGACCAACCGGTAGACGAGCCTGACGAGGACCCTGTGTCTGAAGAGGACCCACCAAGCGACCCGGAGCCTGAGCCAGAAGAAGAGCCCGCGGTCTCACCGCCCCCACCTCCTCCGCCAGCCCAGCCCGTGAAGTTTGAGTATTTCGCGCCTGGTGACCTGTTGCCGGGATCCGGGTTCGGACGCGTCGACGATACGATTTATGCTCCAGATATGGTGTTTCCGATTAAGTCGGCGCCGACCTTCTTGAATTCCCAGGTCTATCGACCAGGGGGCGGTGTTGGCGGCGACCAATGCGATGTTTCGAACTATTCCTATCCGTGGCGCGACAATTTCTGTGAGACGCGGACTTCAAATCGAACCACACCTTTGTGTTCGCTCAACAAAGTGCATCAAGGCCAAGACTTGCGAACGGGCACAGCGTCTGAGTGCCTGCAAATGCGCGCCCAAACCCCGCGCGAGCGCGGCCTGCATGAGGCCGTCGCGGTTGAGGATGGGATTATTCAGTATATCGGATCATATTCGCTTCGACTCAAAGGCACGGAGACGGGCTTTATCTATTCTTACGTCCATCTGAACATGCGCCGTTTGCAAGTTTCTGAATTGGACACGGTCAAAGCCGGCGATGTGATTGGCGTTGTTTCGAATGACTTTGGCGGCACGCCGACGACCTATCACCTGCACTTCGAAATCAAAGCACCGGTCGAGGGCGAAGGCATTGTGCACGTCCCGCCATATATGTCCTTGGTCTCGGCCTATGAAAGACGAGAAGGCGGCGTTGGCAAAGTGGTCGAGGATGAAACGGTCGCAGTCGCGAGCGCGATAGATCTCGTCGATCCAAGTTGGTTGATCGATTAAGCGGCGACTGCAATTTAATCCACAGATTCCTGTATAATATCAGGGCACGGACTTAGTCTTGCCAAAGTTTAAAGTCGTAATCACTTGTAAACGGCGCGAATATTGCGCCATGTGGACACATCGACCCCGTTTACGAGTACAAAAATATGACAGCAGCTGAAAAGCTTCCCGTAGAGTATGTTGACACGAACACAAGTGATGGGAAGCCAGTGGTTACGCTGATCGGAGCTGATATTTCAGAAGCCTATCTCGATGATGCAGAGCCGAGCCCAACCATGGAAGCTCTGTCTCGGTTATGGCGCCGAATTGTTGGGATGTTTAAGCTTGGCCTCGTTCTGCTGCTCGTCGGCGGTTATCCGGCGATGACCCTGCTCAGCCACAAAGTTGATTCAAGCGCTGTGGTGCTGTCGTCGGCGGCGCCTTGGTATTCTAACGATACCGGCACCGCGATGACCCTGCTCGGACGTGAATTGCAAGTTGCGGGTTGGGCGAATGATCGCTCCTGGTGGCATCCACAAGCGCGTCTCACCGCGCTACCGGCCTGGCAAGACGGCATTACCGGCGCCCTATCAGACTATGCTTTGCTGGCTTCAGAGCATGCGGCCCGTGAACCTGGCGCGCCTGATACAGATTTACTTGCGGCGGCCCGCCTCCTTGTGCCGTCTCAAGAAGCAGAAGCCACGCCGCGCCTGAATGCGGCTGCTGAAGCCCTGCAGAGCTATGAAGGGCGCTTATCGCGCGGCCTTGCAGCTCAGCCCAAGGGGCTGGGGGTGCTGTTGGATGAGCTCGCGCTTTACAAAAGATGGGCGGCGGACTCCCAAACCCAGCTTCGGTCGAGTGTTGATCGCGCTGAAGCTTGGCCCGCGTCGCGCGCGGACATCGAAGCGATCTATTCGGCGCGCGCTTATGCTCAAGTTGCGTCTCAGCTGATGATGTCGTCTCTGATCCAGGAGCCGGATCTCGTCTATACACGCGCCGCTGGCGAAGCCCGCGATCGCGCCATCTTTGCCTGGCGCCGGGCTGCGAACTTCAATCCGCTTGTTATCTCTAGCCAAGCCGGAACGGGGAGCTTTCTCTCTGATCATCCTGCGGCGATGATGTTCTACCTGACCGAGGTGAACACCGCGACGACGGAGTTCATCGATGCGCTGCAGGCCCAGGCCGATGAAACCATGGCGGTCGCAGAGGCCACATCTGCAGAGTGACGCGCGGCGTTCTAGACCTTGAATTGTTGGCCAGGTGGGCTCACTTACGCTCTGTGTAAGCGGCTGTAAAAGAGAGGCCTCGGCGATATGTTTATTCAAACCGAACCCACGCCAAATCCGGATACGTTAAAATTCTTGCCAGGGCAGGACGTAACTGGGACCACCGGGCCTTATGATTTCGCGTCTGTAGATGAGGCTGGAACCAGCCCGCTCGCGCAAGCTTTGTTCCAAGTTCAGGGCATTGTTCGCGTTTTTCTCGGCAGCGACTTCATCTCGCTCAGCAAAGATCAGGATGCGGATTGGAAACATGTGCGCCCGATGGCGCTTGCGGCGATCATGGATCATTTCGTGGCCGGCTTGCCGGTTATGGCGACCGGTGCTGGATCCATCCCAGATGCGCAAGAAGGTGCCTCTGTCGAGGATTATGAAGGCGACGCCGCCGAGATCGTTGGCGAGATTATCGAGCTCATTGAAACCCGCGTTCGCCCAGCTGTTGCGCAGGATGGCGGGGACATCGTGTTTCACGGGTTCGATGAAGAGTCTGGCATCGTACACCTCGCCATGCGCGGGGCCTGTGCCGGGTGCCCGTCTTCGACGATGACGCTGAAACAGGGCATTGAGAACATGCTCAAGGCTTACGTTCCTGAGGTCACGGCGGTCGAAGCCGCCCTGTAATTCTCGTCAAATAGGTTGACTTCCCCGCTGCCAATAGGCGAGGCGACGGGATGAGTTCGAGCCTGTTTCCCATTGCATTGTGTCTTCTGTCCGCGGTGACCGTCGCGGCGACGAACCTGTTTGTGAAACGTGGCGGCGATGTGCTCTCAACGCGCATGATCGTTTCCATCGCGATGGCGCTCAGTGTGGTTCCATTCGCGCCCTTTGTGCCTTTACCCACGCCAGCTGTGTGGGGGGCGCTTGCTATCTCCTTGGTGGTTCACTGGTTCTATCAATTCGCGATGATCCGGGCACTGCATCGCGGGGACCTGTCGCTGGTTTTTCCAGTCATGCGCGGGCTGGCGCCCTTGCTCACCGCGATTACGGCAACCTTTGTTTTGAACGAGACTCCCGGCGTGCTCGGATGGCTGGGGCTGATGATTGCAACCGGGGCGCTGATCGTCTTCGCGATGCCTGAGGAAAAGGGCGGCAAACACCCCCCAATCAAACAAGCCGCTCTGTTTTGGGCGATGGTGACGGCGCTCGGCATCGCATTTTATTCCGTTGCCGATGCCAATGGGACGCGGATCGCGGCAGACGCGTCGACGCTCTTCACCTTTGTTGTTTGGCTGTTCCTTTTGGACTGGATCGGCATCACGTCGGTCATGTTCTGGGTTCGAAAGGGCAGGGTTTGGTCCGACATCGCACCACAAATCAGAGATGGTACGATTGGGGGGCTTTTAGGCACAGTGTCCTACGGCGCTGCGCTTTGGGCGTTTACCTTGACGGAGGCCGCCAATGTTACCGCGATCCGCGAAACGTCGGTTGTATTTGGCGCTATATTTGGGGCGGTCTTCTTGAAAGAAGCTTTTGGACCGCGCCGTATTCTCGCGGCTAGCGGCCTGGCGTTTGGCCTGATGCTGCTTGAATTCGCGCCTTAACTCCGTCTTGGCATAGACAATGCTATGGGGAGCGCATGAAGCTTCTCAGGCATCTTGCAGGTTATCTTCCCGTGAATATCGCAAGCGGCATTGCCGCGTTTGGCGGGGTGTATGTCTATACGCGGCTTCTTGGGCCGGAAGACTATGGCCGCTACGCATTGATGTTCTCTGTGATGACCATGGTCCACATGCTGTCCATGACCTCAGCAGAAGCAGCCGCCTTTCGGTTTGCTGTAGAAGCTAAGGCGAACAAGAGCTTGCCGGACCACTTCCGCACGACTCTATCGCTCACTTTCCGCTCTTTGATCTTAGCGGCCGTTCTGATCGGAGCACTCGCGCTCGCATTGGGGCGCTTGCCGGAATATTTGAAAATCTTGCCGTGGATCGCGCTTCTGATTCCGGTCAATTCCATGGTTCAGATGGCGCTTGAGAGCCACCGCGCCAGCGAGAATGTCGGCCGCTATGCCTTGATCGCGACAAGTAAAATACTGGGCGGGTTTGTGTTTGGCGCCTTGATCGCCTGGCAAACAGGCTTTGGAGCCGCCTCGCCCTTCATCGGCATGCTGCTCGCCGGATCGATCTGGATGGTCACCGAGAGTCGCTGGCTGATAGGGCAGGCCAAGTCAGGAAAAACAGATGCAGGCCGGCGCCGCGCTTACCTGATGTTCGGGGCTCCGATCGCAGCGGCTCTGGTTCTCGATCTCATTCTCTCCGCAGCGGATAGGTTCCTAATCGCAATATTCTTGGGCGAAGCGGCAGTCGGCGAATATGCCGCCGGCTACGGCGTAGCTGATAAGAGCGTCCTGTTGATCTGCGCCTGGGCAGCGATGGCCGCGTCTCCGCTTGTCATGGCTGCGTATGAACAGGGCGGGGCGGAAGCCGCTGCAGAAGAATCGCGCGGATTGATCCGGACCTTGCTTTTGATTGGAGTGCCCGCATCAACCGGTCTTGCCCTCGTCGCAACCCCGCTCTCAGAGGCTTTGATCGGGGAAGCGGTCCGCGATGGCGCGCGTGAGATCATTCCATGGATCGCTTTCGCAGGCCTGCTGAACGGATTGATCATCCACTATTACTCTGAGGTGTTTAACCTCGCGCATCGGACTGGAGAATTAGCGCTCCTGATGCTCATCCCAGCGGGCGCAAATATCGCATTGAACCTCATTTTGATCCCGCAGTTCGGACTGTTTGGCGCGGTGCTCGCGACCTTGCTGAGCTATGGCTTGGGCCTGGGTGTACTTGCGATTGTTGGCCGGCGCCTGGTGCCGCTTCCGATGCCGCTTGTGGACCTCGCCAAAATTGGGATTGCCGCCTTGGCGATGTGTCCGGTCATCTGGAGCCTCCCAACTTGGGGGAGTTGGCCGGAGCTGTTGCTCAAAGCGGCACTGGGCGGGCTAACCTATGGCGTGGTGGCCTTTGCGCTTGACGCTGGCGGCGCACGCGGGTTTGTGAGCGAGAGACTCACATCCAAAGGACACGCATCTGCGTAAACCGCCCTATGAGCGAACAGAAAAACGATCTCGGCACAGCGGCCGACAAAGCCAATCAAATCTGGGCGGACCTGGTTCCGGTCATTGGCTTCATCCTCGTCTACAATGTGATGCGGAACCTCAGCATCAATGACACTTGGGCAAGCCCTGATACGGCGCTTTATTGGGCGACAGGGGTGCTTATCGTGGCGACGCTTTGGGCGGTGTCCAATTATCTCCGCCGCGGCGAGGACGTGCCGCTTTTCCTCGTCTTTACAGCGACGATTGTCGGCGGCTTCGGTCTGCTTGGTATTGTCCTTCAGGAAAAGTCATTCCTGTTCATCAAGCCGACCATCCAGCAATTATTCCTGGCAAGCGTAATTTTCGGCAGTCTCGCCCTGGGGCATAACATCTGGAAAGTGATGTTCGACAAGGTGTTCGACTTGCCGGTCTTCGCCTGGCGCACGCTGGCGATCCGCTGGGCGCTCTTCTTTGTCGCGATGGCGGTCTGGAACGAGTTTCTTTGGCGTTATTACGCTCCAGGTTTCGAAGAGCCGCTGAGAGTCCTCGGCGCAACCATCGCACCGGCCGGGAGCTATGAGTTCCTAGGGCTAACCTTCGGGTCACGCGATGCCGAGGACGTTTGGGCCAATTGGAAACTCGGCAATATGGTGATCACGTTCATTTTCGGCGCTGCGAACGTTCCGTACACTCTCAAGCATTTGCGCGAGCCCGTCGAAGCTTAGCGGGTTAGCGCGTCGGTTCCGTCCGGATTTGCAAAGGGCGTAAAGACTTCCTGGTCGCGCGTTTCGGCATAATGCGTCAGCGCCCAAACCACGGTTGGGAAGGCGAGTTCCGACCACGGAATGTCTTTCCAATCGACCAGCTTCACGTCCGCACTCTCTGGTCCGACGCCAAAGTCGCCATTCAGGTGCGCGCGAAACATGACTTGGACCTGTCCGATCCGGGGGACGGAATAGACCGCAAGCAAGCGATCAATTTCAATGTCCGCAAGGGCTTCTTCTTTGGCCTCGCGTTGCGCCGCCTCTTCCACGCTTTCGCCGAGTTCCATGAAGCCAGCGGGCAAAGTCCAAAACCCTTTACGCGGTTCGATCGCGCGTTTGCAGAGCAAGATTTTGTCGTCCTTCAAAACAACCGATCCGGCGACAATTTTTGGGTTCTGATAGTCGATGAACTCACAGCGCTGGCAGACGCTGCGCTCCTTGTCGTCGCCGTCTGGGATCTCGAGCGCAAATTCAGGACTTAGTTTGACTGTCATTTTTCTGTCAGCCTCTCGCTTTATGGGAGAATTCAATTGATCTGCACACGGTATTTTTGCTTTGTAGATCCATTAGCGACTGAATCAGGAACTAAGGCGGCGGTGATGAGCAAGCAAGAGACGAATACGGAATTTACGCTGTCGCGATCCGTGACGCACTTACTGCATCGGGCCCAACAGGCGGCGGTGAATGAATCCGCGAACGGACTGGCTGACAAAGGTCTCACCATTCGCCAATTCGCGGTGCTGGCGGCGCTGAATGATGAAGACGGTCAGAGCCAATCTAGCTTGGTGGATGTGACCGGGATCGATCGCTCTACGCTGGCTGACATGGTCTCGCGAATGGAAAAGACCGGTCTGGTCCAACGCGTGAAGTCTAAGGAAGATGCTCGCGCCAAAGCGGTTTCGCTGACTGAAGCCGGCAAGAAAGCCTTTGAAGGCGCCGCGCCGGAAGTCATGGAAGCAGACGAAATCCTGACCGAAGAGCTGCGTAAATCGCGGCGTGAAAGCTTGCTGCTCTCCCTCGCCATCATCTCTGGCGACTATGAGGAAGAGGAAGAAGAGCCTCGCAAGTCGAAGAAGAAAAAGAAGAAAAAGAAAAAGAAGAAAAAATAGGCCTTAGGCCTGATCTTCTTCCTGCTGCAATCGCTCAAGCCGCGCCTTTGAGAGATGCACGCGCAAGAGACTGTACCCAATCATCAAGACCGGCAGGACGATCCCGATAATTGTGATCGACCAGACATAAATCGCGTCATCGGCATAATCTGGCATGGCTAAGCGCCCTCTAGTTTTCGCGCGAGCAGGCGGTCGCCTTGCTGAGTGTACACCTCAGAGCGCATCAGCATCATGACCATAGCTGCTGCGAGCAAAGTGTGGCCGCCAAAGCCCCAGAGGAGCTGCTGCAGATAGATCGGATTCATGCCGCTACCTTCTTCGCGCGGCTCCGGGCTCCCGATGCTGATCACGCTCGATGGCTGGTGGATGGTCGTGGTCTGCCACATGTCGACTGAGACTTTGATGATCGGAACATTGACGATGCCGACCATGGCGAGGATCGCAGCGGCGCGGGCGGCTTTCTGACGGGTCTCAAGCGCGGCGCGCAGGGCCATGTAGCCTAGGAAAAGGAAGAATAAGACTAGGACCGACATCAATCGGCTGTCCCCCAGGATCAGATTGTGCCAGCCAGCGCCCCAGCCCTTTTGGCCCCAGATCGAGCCAGTTATAAAACAGAGCGCTGTGTAGCCTGCCCCAATCGGAGCAATCGCGCGGGCGGCAACATCCGCAAGTTCGTGGCGCCAAATGTACCAAACGAAACTGGCGCCAGCGAGCGCAGCATAAAGCCCCATACACAGCCAAGCTGACGGGACATGGGTAAACATGGCGCGCATCAGGTCTCCGCCTTGGCGCTCATCCGGTGGGACGACCAGCAAGCCATTATACAGGCTCCAGCCGACCATCACGATGCCAAGCGCAAAACAGATCGGCACCGCGAGGCGCGAGAACCGCATGAAGCGCAAAGGGTTGGCGAGATAAGATAGCATTCTGGACAGATACCCTTCCTCTACTCCGCCGCCAACCGCAAAGCGGCCCCCATCGCAGCAGGTGCGACACCAAGCGCAAACAGCGTACAGGCGGCTAGGAATAAGAAGCTCGGACTATCGAGGCCGTTCTCAACCATCTGGACGCCAAAGATCAGCGCGGGGACGTAGAGCGGCAGCGCAATCAACGCGATCAATAGTCCGGCCCGCGACACGCTGGCTGAGAGCGCCGCTGCGACGCCGCCCCAGAGAAAGAAAACTAGGCCGCCCATGGCATACCCGAGCATGGCCGGGATCATCTTCTCACTCGGCACACCGAGCATAAATCCGATCAGCGGTGTCAGGAGGACAAGCGGAAAACCCGATACGAGCCAATGCGTAAGGGTCTTGATCGCAGCGATGAGAGAAATTGATCCAGAATCCTGCAGCCATAGGTCGAGCGCCCCGTCCTGTAGGTCGGCCTGGAACACGCGTTCCAAGGTCACCATGGATGAAAGAGCGAGCGCCAGCCACAGAATGCCGGGGCCGACGCGGCTGAGCAATTCTGCTTCCGAGCCCAACGTGAAGGGAACCATCGTGGCGGTGCCCGCAAAAAATCCAAGCGGCAGCAGAAGACCAGCGCCAGAGGCCCACGCCTCAGACAGCGAAGATCGAAACGCAGACAGAAGCGGAGAGGCCGTCACAGGGTCACCTCTCTATCTGCCTCAATCGGCGACGCACCGTGTAGAGCGGCAATCACCGCGCCGCCTGCCGCGCGGTGGACTTTTATCCGTGCCGCAAGAAGGTCCTGGCCGTCAGTATCAAGCGCATTGAATGGCTCATCCAAAAGCCAGAGCTTGCGGTCCTCCAGCGCGAGGCGTGCCAAAGCCGTCCGCCGTTTCTGCCCAGCAGACAGCATCCGGCAAGGCACATTGGCCGGCCGCTGCAGGCCGATCTCCTTCAAGATTATATCGACATCGCGCGCGCTGCCCCAGACTCTGGCCCAATGACGCAAGTGACTTCGTGGTGTTTCGTGCGCTTTGAGGCCATTTGTGTGACCAATCCAATGATGCAAACCGGCGCGTTCAATGGTCCCTGCTTGGGCTTGTGAAAGCCCAGCGAGTTGCCGGAGGAGCGTGGTTTTTCCGGATCCATTGGCGCCGCGAAGTAGGATCAACTCGCCGGCATTTGCCGTCACCGAGACATCGCGAAACAGCACGCGTTCGCCGCGCACCGCGCCAAGGCCGTCGCCGTGGAGAAGCGGGGCATTACTCACAGGCGCGCGTATCCTTTGATCTGTCCGTCTGCGTGAATTGCTTTGCGGGGCCTGCCACCCTATCTGAAGGGCAAGCATCCAAGCGCGTGGGGACATCGCGCGCGTTCACACATATCAGAGAGGTTCGATTGCCCATGCCTTCCCTCGACAGCTTCAAGGCTCGTAAGACACTGACCGTAAACGGTAAGGATTACACTTACTACTCCCTCAATGCCGCAGCCGAAAACGGGCTTGGGGACGTTTTCAGGCTCCCGGCTTCCTTGAAAGTCTTGCTCGAGAACATGCTTCGCAATGAGGATGGCACTAGCGTCACCAAGGACGATATCACCGCATTCAAAACCTGGCTCGACAATGGCGGCAAGGTCACCCACGAAATCGCCTATCGTCCGGCGCGGGTTTTGATGCAGGACTTCACTGGCGTTCCCGCCGTGGTTGATCTCGCAGCGATGCGCGACGCCGCTGAAAAGCTCGGCGCCAGCGCAGATGCCATCAACCCGCAAGTGCCCGTGGATTTGGTCATCGATCACTCCGTCATGGTGGACAGCTTTGCGGGGCCTGAAAGTTTTCAGCGCAATGTCGAGATCGAGTATGACCGCAACCAGGAACGTTATGAATTCTTGCGCTGGGGGTCGACCGCGTTTGAGAATTTCCGGGTCGTTCCCCCCGGCACCGGTATCTGTCACCAGGTGAACCTCGAATATCTCGGCCAAACGGTTTGGACCAAAGAGGTCGATGGCGAGACCATCGCCTATCCAGACACGTGCGTGGGCACAGACTCCCACACGACAATGATCAACGCGCTCTCTGTCCTCGGCTGGGGTGTTGGCGGGATTGAAGCGGAAGCGGCAATGCTTGGGCAACCGGTCTCGATGCTGATCCCGGAAGTGATCGGCTTCAAACTGACCGGCAAACTCCCGGAAGGCGCGACTGCGACCGATTTGGTTCTGACCGTTACCAAGATGATGCGCGATTACGGCGTGGTCGCAAAGTTCACTGAATTCTTCGGACCGGGCCTCGCAAACCTCACGCTCGAAGACCAAGCGACCCTGTCGAACATGTCGCCGGAATTTGGCTCAACCTGTGCCTTCTTCCCGGTCGATCCGGATACGGTCAACTACATGACCAATACAGGCCGCGATGAGGATCGCATTGCGCTCGTTGAGGCCTACGCCAAGGCGCAAGGCTATTGGCGCCCGGATATGGATGATCCAACCTTTACCGACACGATTGAGCTCGATCTCTCGACGGTCGTGCCAAGCATTTCAGGGCCGAAGCGTCCGCAAGACCAAGTGCTTCTCTCAGAAGCAGACACGAAATTCGCAGACGCCATGGTCAAAGAGTTTGGTACTGCAGCAGACGATGCCACCGCCATTCAGGTCGAAGGGCAGGACTTCACGGTCACCCATGGCGATGTGTTCATTGCTGCGATCACCTCCTGCACGAACACGTCCAATCCGAGCGTCCTGATCGCCGCCGGGTTGTTGGCGCGCAAGGCTGCCGCGCTCGGACTCAATCGTAAGCCTTGGGTGAAGACCTCCTTCGCGCCAGGGTCGCAAGTGGTGACGGACTATTTGGACAAAGCCAATTTGACCAAAGACTTAGATGCGCTTGGGTTCAACCTGGTCGGCTATGGCTGCACGACCTGTATCGGAAACTCTGGACCGCTGCAGCCTGAGATTGCCAAAGCCATTGCGGATGGCGACTTGGTGTCCTGTTCGGTCCTGTCCGGAAATCGCAATTTTGAAGGCCGGATCGGCCCGGATATAAAAGCGAACTATCTTGCCTCACCGCCATTGGTGGTTGCTTATGCGATCGCGGGTTCGCTCAAGATCAACATCACGACCGACCCGCTCGGGCAGGATCAGGATGGCAATGATGTCTACTTGAAAGACCTCTGGCCAACCTCGCATGAGATCGCAGAAATCATGGCCGAGTGCGTCACGCCTGCCATGTTCTCAGAGCGCTATTCTGACGTTTTCAAAGGCGATGAGCAGTGGCGCGATATCGAAGTGTCTGGCGGCAAGACTTATGGCTGGCCGCTTGGCTCAACCTATGTGCAGAACCCGCCATATTTCGAGGGGATGACCGGCGACATTGAGGCGCCTGCGGACATTCACAAAGCGCGGGTCCTCGCTCTGTTTGGGGACTCGATCACGACGGACCACATTTCGCCTGCTGGCTCGATCAAAGCCTCTAGTCCCGCCGGAGAGTATTTGCAGAGCAATCAGGTCAATGTGCTCGACTTTAACTCCTATGGCTCCAGGCGCGGCAATCATGAAGTGATGATGCGCGGTACATTCGCAAACATTCGGATCAAGAACCAAATGGTGCCGGGCGTGGAAGGCGGCGTTACCGTTCATCACCCAAGCGGTGACCAGATGCCGATTTATGACGCGGCCATGCGCTATATGGAAAAGAACGTTCCGCTCGTCGTGTTCGCGGGTACGCTTTATGGCAATGGATCATCACGGGACTGGGCCGCAAAAGGCACGATCTTGCTCGGCGTTCGGGCTGTGGTGGCGGGATCGTTTGAGCGGATCCACCGGTCCAACCTGATTGGCATGGGCGTGCTTCCGCTTGAGTTTGACGAGGGTGTTTCTTGGGAAAGCCTCGGCCTGAAGGGCGATGAGCAAGTCACGATTGAAGGCATAAATACGATCAAACCACGCCAGCGCGTCGAGGTTCAGATCACGAAATCAGATGGCTCGAAAGTCACCGCAAACACTACCGTTCGTATCGATACGGACAATGAGCTCGACTATTATCACAATGGCGGGATCCTGCATTATGTGCTGCGGAATCTTGCACACGAGGCAGCGTAACGCAGTTCTCACGCCGACGTGAGTTTTAAGTGGGCAAAGAACCGGTTATGAGGACCGCATGATACGCGTTTTCGCCCTCCTTGCCCTTGCGGCCTCAGCATTCGGATCAGCTTCTGCTGAGACGGATCGGCCGGTTCTGATTGAGCTGTTTGCCAATCAGAATTGCCCAGCCTGTCCAAAAGCGCACCGTACGATGAAGCAAATCGAGGAAGAGCGTGATGACGTTCTGATCCTGACCTGGACGGTCAATTATTGGGATTATCTCGGCGACCCAGACCCGATGGCGATGCCTGCTGCGAAGGATCGTCAGATGGCCTATACGGATCGTCTGAGCCTACGCGCGCCATATACGCCGCAGTCTTTCTACGACGGCGCTAAGGAATGCCCGGGCACGAACAAGCGACGCATTCGTAAGAATATTGATCAGCGCTTAGATCTGCGTGACGGTGCGGCCCCAAATCTC
Source organism: Henriciella sp. (assembly GCA_013213785.1). GTDB lineage: Bacteria > Pseudomonadota > Alphaproteobacteria > Caulobacterales > Hyphomonadaceae > Henriciella. The sequence goes on from JABSPZ010000005.1 coordinate 209,407, forward strand.
GATTGGGATGGCGCGCAGGTCCGCGTTAGCGGAAACAGCGATGAAACGCTGGAGCTGATGAAGGTCGAGTATTTGAGCGGCGAAGCCAATGAGACCATCATGGTCAATCCGGTGACCAGCGTCGACTCGCTTGGCCTTTGGGTCGAGCCAGATCAAGCGTTCGAGTTGGCGTGTACCTCAACCTGCGCGGTGCTGCTGCAAGAGCAAGACACCGGTGAGGTCATCGCCGTGAAAGCGCTAAATTAGACAACTAGTGTTTGCGTGACAGTGCATCGAGCTGTTCCTGCATCGCCGCCATTTGGACCCGCAATAGATCCATCGGATCATCCATGCGTGGCGCGTCTTTCTCGCCCCGCTTAGATTTTTTCGGTGTCATGCCCGGCGTGAACATGCGCATCGCATTTTCAAACATTTCCATGTTTGCGCGGGCTTGCTTCTCAAACATTGTGAACGGATTGGCGCTGCCCATGGCAGATTTCCAACGGTCTTGGCTCTCCGCGAAGCTGTTCATGCTCATTTCGAGCCAGGCCGGCAGCAAGCTTTGCGATCCCGCGCCATAAAACCCAATCAGCTTACGCAAGAAGTTCACGGGTAGAGCGCCTTCGCCCTTATTCTCTTTTTCAAAGATGATTTGCGTGAGAACCTGCCGCGTGAGATCTTCACCAGATTTCGCATCTACGACTTCAAAATCGACTTCTTTGCGCACCAAATCGGACAGGTGGTCCAAGGTCACATAAGACGATGTCGACGTATCATATAAACGCCGGTTCGCGTATTTCTTGATAATGACGGTTCCGCTCGCCCCGTTAGATTTCGCCATCTCAGACCCTTTCATAGCACGTATGCTATAGTTTTGCTCGTTTCGCCGCCGCATTCTGTTAAACTGGCGCCGCTGACAAACGATCGATTGCAGCACTTAGTTTTTAGGTGCTTACATTGAATTTAGCACACGCAGCAAATTTTATGCTGCGCAGCATAACGAGAGGAACCGGCATGTCCAGAACAGCACTGGTGACGGGCGGAACCCGCGGAATCGGCCTCGCAATTAGCGCAGGTTTGAAACAAGCTGGCTTTGCCGTTGCAGCAAATTATAGCGGCAATGATGCAGCGGCCAAAGCCTGCGAAGACGCCATTGGCGTGAAGGGCTTTAAGTTCGACGTATCTGACTTCGAGGCTGTCGGGGCAGGCATCGCAGAGATCGAGAAAGATCTTGGGCCGATCGATGTCGTGGTGAACAATGCGGGCATCACTTGGGACGCCCCGTTTCACAAAATGAGCCTCGAGCAATGGCAAAAGGTCATATCTGTGGACTTGGACTCAGCCTTCAATGTCACGCGTCAGGTCTGGGAAGGTATGCGGGAGCGCGGCTTTGGTCGGGTGATCAACATCTCTTCGATTAACGGCCAAAAGGGACAGTTCGGACAGGTCAATTATTCCGCCGCGAAATCAGGTCTGATCGGGTTCACCAAAGCGTTGGCCCAGGAAGGCGCGCGCAAGGGCATCACCGTCAATTGTGTGGCGCCTGGCTACATTGATACAGAAATGGTCCGTGCCGTGCCTGAGAAAGTGTTAGAGAGCATCGTCTCTACAATCCCGGTTGGCCGCCTCGGAAAGCCCGAGGAGATTGCCTCCATCTGCACCTATCTCGCGAGCGACGAGGCCGCGTTTATCACGGGCGCAACCATGACCGTGAATGGCGCGCAATACATCGCGAGCTAGTCCGTTTCGGAACGCTGCAAGTGAAAGGGATGGCTGAGGTCCAGCGCACCATCTCTCAAGCGTCCGCGCACGATAACCTGCGTCCCGTCAGCCAGTCCGCACGCAGTAGCTGCATCTCTTCGCACAGATAGGAGGACAGCAGATCCTTCAAACGGCCGGAGGCAGGCCGGAGGATAGCGCGTCTCTTCCTCGATTGGGACGGGGGCTCCCAGGCCGCCGCGAACGAAGAGAAAGCCGGTTTTACTCGGATCAATCTTTTCGGCGTCATGGATGGCATAGGTTGAACGCCCCCAAAGCCCGCGCCGCTCCAAGCGCGCAGACCTTTCCATCTCGAGCAGGGTCTGTCCTTGCGCCGCGGTGCTTGGATACAACCGGACCCAAGCGGCGCCGGCCTCAATCATCTCGCGGTTCAGCCACAGCTTTGGTCCCGCCCCATCTACGGTCATCACATGTGCGAGCGCCCGGTCATAGCGGTCCCGTGTGAGACCCGGATAGAACAGCTGCACCCGGCGCCCGAGCGCCATATCTTCTAGCTGTCTTGCGCTCTCTCCAGCATGCGGGGCCGGCTGCCCCCCTTCGGGATACATGGGCGGCGCTTCAATCGAGACCAAGCGAACCGTCTGACCAGTGTCGAGAACAAGCGCATCGCCATCAATGATCCGCGTTACGCGTCCGGTCTCACCCGGCTCCATATCCGGAAACGGGCTCGGCGCGGTACAGGCTGCCAAGACCAGTAAGACAGACATTTTCAAGGCGCGGATCATCCACCCTCTTCATTCTGTCCCCTTGCAAGCGTAAGCTCACCATACGGTCCCGTAGCTCAGCAGGATAGAGCAACAGATTCCTAATCTGTAGGTCGCGCGTTCAAATCGCGCCGGGATCGCCAGTATATAATGGTATATAGATCCATTTCGCTCTGTCGCTATCTCGACCTAGGTGGATAATAGGTGGAAAAAAACGCGCGTGCCTACCGAAGTTAGGGCGATTTCTAATGTCCGCTTTCGGCGTAAAGCAGACGTTTCACTTTTCGTCCACTATGCCCGCCTTATGCAACGCCGCGCGCGCGATACCGTATCCGCGCAAATTGCTCCCGCATGTGGTGAAGGACAAACAGTGATCCTTTTTGCGGAACGGCATTTCAATCAATTCTGAGGCTTGTTAGCCCCCGGTTCAAGTGACGCGATCACCGGCCATGAAGGTAAATCTTTGCGGAACACTGCATATTGTTAGGAACACCAATTCGAACGGAGAGCATCGCGTCCTCCAGCACAGGCAGAACGACCTCAGAAGCATCAACCCAATCAGACGAATAACGTGAAGGTCGAACGTCTCGTGACCCGCGAACCCAATTTTCGTCGTCCAGGGAGGCGAATATCACCGGGTCACACTGCCCCTTTCCATACGGTGCCTTGGTTTCCACGACAATGTAGATGTCGCGCTTCGGCCTTATCGCTCCGAGAGGCACACCAAGTTCCGCATCTTCCGAGAACGTATAGGGCGCCATATTAGGAGCGCCAATTCCGCAATCCTGAAACTCCGGGAACGAAAGCCTGAGCGATCCGCCGATCTCAGCGTCGATAACGACGGCCGAATCCATATCGAAATCTGCCATGCTTTGCCGCATCCCGATTGTATATTCATAGGATGGCCCAACCCACGATGTTTTAGGCTTGAGGCGACAGTCCGCTCCGGCAGGCGCGGCAACGGCAATAGGCGTCGAACAAAATAAAAGGCTGGAGGCCACAAATCGGAACATGAAAAATCCTTGGATATGCCGATGTTTAATGCGCAATAATATTGAAAGGGGAGATTCGCAAGCTGTCACGGACGCGACACAGGTATTTGTCCGGTTGTACTTGTTGATGCGCCAGGCGAGATCCCCGTGTGGAGGCCAAATCTATTGGTTCAGTTTCGGTCTACTAAGCGAGAGAGCCATACTATAAATGGGCTAATATGTCGGTCGACCTCTCTAGGCGCCGCGAACAGATTGTAGAAACAGGATACCGCTATGAATAGTTCTAAACAGCCCGAACCGCAGGGAAAAAAGATTAGTATGCTGCTTCGGATTGGTCTCGGCTTATTAGGGGCTGCGATTGCTGCGACCGGCGCGCATATCTTCATCGGGGATGCGATAGGCACAGCCGTGGCTGCAGTCTTTTTTGGGTTGGGTGTCGCGATCACGATAGGCAGCGGCGCAAGTGATGGTGGCGGTGGTGACGCGGGTGGCGCAGGGTGATCAAGTGTCACGCCCAACCAAATTTCTTTTGTTCGCATATCGCGACCGGCGTTAAACAAGTTGGCTTTGCGCTAATCGTTAGCCGCACGTTTTAGCGCGTCGGGGTTACACTTGCTGACTTGCACAGTCGCCATTGGAATGACGGAGAGGGAGTGACTTTCATATGGAATGCCGATCCCTGCCAGATCAGCGAACGAAAAACACTCTCGGCCATCGTCATCCTCCCTTTGGCTTGGGACTCTAACTTCAGCGCAGACCTCTCCATCTCTCGCCACCGCATCGCGAACCAGTTGGGTGGTCCCATCCGGCCAACACAACGCTATAGCATTGTGTACGAGCGGAATTGCATCACCAGAATTGGCCGTAACCACTGCCTGCGATGACGGAGGCACATAAGCATATCGCGTGGTCGGCACACACGCCGCGGTGAACATTAAACACAGAATCAGGTATCGCATTCGCCCAAGCTATCCAATGATCGTCAACTTTCAACTGGGTTTAGTTTGTTGAAACTTCTCACAGGCCGTTTTAGGCATTTTGTTGAAATATGGAGATATTTTCCGAATGAAGGTTTTGTCAATTGCCTCATTATCAGCGCTTGCGATTGTCTCCCTGATGGCATGCAGTGCGACCCGCGGCGGTGATGACTCTGGGTCGGTACAGATAGCGCAGAAGGATTGTCCAAAACCAGGACCGGGTGGCCTGCTCTTTTGGGAAACCGTGGATTCTGTCATTGCTGGCCAAACTCGCTTACTGACGCCTGGTGTTGCCTCTCATCCCGGGAGCTTTGAGCCGTTACCTTCTGCTTGCTTGAAGAATCTAAAACTATCAGTGCCTGAAGCCGGTGTGATAGAACAAGATGAGTCGGGTGACTACACGCTTCGAATACTGGAAAGCGCGCCACTGGGAGAGCGGATTATGCTCTCCGCGACCTATCGCGGGCAATCGATTCGCGCCAGATTTTCCGTGTACGATCCGGACCAATCGCCCCTCGTCGGCTATTGGCGCCAGGAAGAAGGAACGTGTGATGAAATGACGATCATCCGCGAATTGGTATTCTCCGCGGACGGGACTTTCTCCGTCACCTGGGAGCCCTTTGAAGCTTACAAAGACTATTGGGGCACTTATTCTTATGATGCCGAGAGCGGCGAACTCAGTTTGGAGATAGAGTCTGGAAACGCCCTCGCCCTCGGCGCACAGAGTGGTTTGATCCAACTCTCAGATGACGCTTTGATCCTTGGTACAGCATCTTTTGGTAAGCGATTTGAGGACGTCGAAGAGTGCCGCGCGCCGTTTATTTAGGACGAAAATCTAATCTGTCGGTTTGATTCCTCGGGCATTTTTATCAATGGCTGAAACTTCAGCGTTGTGCACGCTATGCGGTGAAGAAGCCAAAATACGCCTAAGTCCGCTTTTGACCCAAAGCGGACAATCGCGCGCTCGCGAACTTAATGGCAATGATGAAAACAGATTGCGATATGTACAAAGTCGCGAGCTTGGTGCACCGAGATGGTATGAAGAAATCGGTATTCAGCGTTGAGACTGTGATCAGTGCATCTGTTCTGGTGGCCCTCACAGGGTGTCAACCAGGGTTGGTAGGTGGGCCATGCAGCTATGAAGAGACCAGGCTGGAAGGAACGGTGACAGCCATCACGCAAGACGGCGCCCTAATCGTTTCTTCTGGCGAAGAATGGCTTGTCCCGCAGGAATATGTTCGCGAGCCGTTCGAAGTCGGCATGGATGTGACTTTAATACGTGAACAGATCACAGAGGGCACCTGTACGCCAGTAATCTACACTGTGCAGAAGCGGTCAAACTGAATCCACCATCAATGTCCGCTTTTGACCCAAAGCGGACGTTCCACTTTTCAAAACTCGTTCTGGTATCACGCTAATCCGTTTTCTGATTGGGTTCGTTTCAAATGGAACAAAATGACAATTTGTGATAAAGATCCGACAAGCATTCGGGGGCGATTTCGATGATAAAATTTCTAGGTGCGCTTTTAGCGTTTTTAGTTGCGGGAACGGTTTGCTCTGCGTCCGCTCAATCTTGTCCAAACTCTGGCGAACGGACGCAGGGGTTCAACAAGATTTGCTATTATCAGTGCCTTTCTGGGACAACCACGCGAACCATCAGCTCAGTATCGCTGTGCCCAATATCGATCCAAGAAAAGTGTCCTTCCCCCTTAAACCTGGGCCAAATTGATCTTAGTGATTTTGGCGGTTCAGGAAGGATTGAGGATGGCTCGGAAGCGGTATTCGGATGAAGACGTTCTGCGGTTGTTGCGGGAGATTGAGCTTTCACTGGCAGAGGGTCTTGATGTTGAGAGTGCGTGTCGAAAGGCTGGCGTCTCGGATGCGACTTACTACAATTGGCGCAAGAAGTTTGGCGGTGTGAGTAAGTCCCAACTGGCTGAGAAGAAAGCTCTTGAGAAAGAGAATGCTCGGCTGAAACGGATTGTGGCTGATCTAGAGCTGGATAAACTGATCCTCAAAGAGACGCTCGATTATCTAAAGCCCAGGGCCTGAAGCCAGCTGACCTGCGTCAGGCCGTGATCCACGTGCGTCAAAAGCTCGATACCTCTGAGCGGCGCACCTGCAGGACGGTCGGCATGTCGCGCTCAACGCAGCAATACAAAGCCCGCAAGGCAGAGGATGATGAAGCGCTGCGCCTGGCCCTTATCCGGCTCGCCAAACAGTATGGCCGATATGGCTATCGGAAGATTGCCAAGCTGCTGAGGCTTGAGGGGTGGATGGTCAATCACAAGAAGGTCGAACGGCTATGGCGTGAGGAAGGCCTGCAGCTCCCGAAGCGCCATAAGAAGCGCAAACGCCTCTACCACAAAGACAGCTCGATCATCCGGCTTCGCCCGCAATACCGCAACCATATCTGGAGCGTGGACTTCGTGCATGACAAGCTGAGCTCCGGCCGTCCCTACAAGATGCTGACCGTGCTCGACGAGTACACACGCGAAGCGCTGTGCGTGCATGTTCGCGCCAGAATGGGCTCAGCCGATGTCCTGGAGGCGCTCTATCCGCTCCTGCTCAAGCACGGGAAGCCTGACCATATCCGATCTGACAATGGCCCTGAGTTTATCGCAAGTCACCTGCAAGACTGGCTGACCAAGGTCGGCATCAAGCCGCTGCGCATCTATCCGGGTAGCCCGTGGGAGAATGGATACAATGAGCGGTTCAACGGAACCCTGCGCCGTGAAATCCTGAATGCCGAGTGGTTCACCTCACTCCACCAGGCTCAAACCGTCATCAATACATGGCTCAGGCAATACAATCGTGTCCGGCCACATCAGGCCCTGGGCATGCGTCCACCAGTACCGGAAACCCTACTTCAAAGTGGCCCATAAACTGGGGGCTGGACAAAAGCGCCGAAGCCATTCACGCGTTTCTATCCCAGCTGTAACGTCTTGAGTTGCGTTTAAAGTAGATTAGCTCGCGTCTATCCCGAGCGTTTCAAATGCGATCTTACGGATTCGTTTGTAATCGGCTTTGCCATTCGGCGCGCGTTTCAAATCATCCGCAAATAGGACCCGTTTCGGCGCCTTGTAAGCAGCAAGCTTTGTGCGCACGAAAGCACGCAGCTCGTCTTCGTCTACGCTTGCTCCGTCGCTGAGTTCGACGACGCCTGTGACCGCTTGCCCCCATTTGTCATCGGGCACACCGACGACCAAAGCATCGCGGACGCTCTCATGTTCTTTGAGGGCCTCTTCAACTTCTTCTGGATAAATTTTCTCGCCCGCGGAGTTGATGCAATTGGAGCCACGTCCCAACAGCGTGAGGGTGCCATCTGCAGCGACTTTGCACCAGTCACCGGGAATGGCGTAGCGAACGCCATTGATCGTTTTGAATGTTTTCGCGCTCTTTGCTTCGTCTTTGTAATAGCCAAGCGGAACAGATCCGCCGCGGGCGATAAGGCCCGTCTCATCGGACCCTGGTTCAATCTCGCGGCCATCTTCAGAGAAGACTTTGCAATGTTGGCCGATCTCAAACTTTGCGGTCTCAACTACGCCGTCGGCAGTGGTTACAGACATGCCAAACCCAACAGCCTCTGAGGCCCCAAAACTGTCCATCAGCGCGACTTGCGGGATGTGATCGATCAATCCACGTTTGACCTCCATGCTCCACATTACGCCGGATGAGGTGATCGAATTGATGCTCGATAGGTCATATCTACCAGGATTTTCGTCGAGCACTTTCAGCATCGGCTTCGCGAACGCGTCGCCCACAATCGCCATCGCTGTGACCCCGTTTCGCGCGACCGTTTCCCAGAGCTCTTCTGGGATGAACTTAGCTTTGGTTTCGAGTGTGACGATTGCGCCGCCATTTAAGAAGGCGCCGAGCGCCGTGAACAGTCCGGTGCCATGCATTAACGGGCAGGCCGGTAGTTGGCGGCCATGCTGACCCACTTCATTAACGAAAGCACGGTGCTCTTCCCAGTTTTCTGGAGCGGCACCATAGATACGTCGAAGGCCGTCTAAATTCGTATCGCGCCATATCTGATGAGACCACATGACGCCTTTCGGCATGCCCGTCGTTCCACCGGTGTAGAGAAACATCAAATCATCTGGAGAGCGCTCGATATCTAGGGGTGCGCCATCCCCGGCGGCGGCGAGCGTTTCATAGGCAACTGCAAACCCGGGGGCTTGATCGGTCCCGCCAACTTCGACCCAGATTTTGACTTCTGGCAGACGGTCTTTGACGCGAACCACGTTTTCGCGAAATTCGACGTCATAAAGCACGACCGTGCTGTCAGAATTGTCGATGATGTAGACGAGCTCGTCATCCAGGTAACGATAATTGACGTTCACATGCGTGAGACGGGCTTTGAAGCTAGCAGCAAGCCCTTCCACATATTCGGGCTGATTGCGCATGTAAAAGCCGATTTTGTCGCCTACGCTCGCCCCATTGGCGAGGAGCCACTGGGCCACATTGTTCGACCGAGCCGTAATTTCCGGCCATGAAACGACACGATCTCCATGGATCATCGCTGGATTGTTTGGGCCTAAATGCGCACCATTATCGTCGAGCAAATCACCGAAATTCCAAATCGTTTTGGCCATTTTGGCTCATCCTCCCAATTCTCTTTTGGGAACCATAGCAAGCCAGAGAGATGAGAGTAGGGCCTCCGCGAGGACAATTAATCGTTAGAAGAGGCTGCCTTGATCAGATCCGTCTTTTTTAGGCGCTGGTTTTGCGGCTTTTGGTTTGGGTGTTTTCGTCGCCTGACCCGTCGGGCTGAGATTGATTTGCCCATCGGCGAGGGTGAGCCCTACTTCCTTCTCGTCTGCAACTTGGCTGATGGTTCGGAGCACTTTGCCGTTTGCATCTCTGACAATGGCATAACCGCGCTTGATAGTCGCCTGATAGGAGAGGGTTTCGAGGAGTTTCTCCTCAGACGCGAAAGCTCGATGTTTCGCTGCGAGTATCCGGTCTAAGGCAGGGCGAGCCCGGCGAGCTGTGTCCGAAAGGGCCTTGCGGGCACGGCGCGTATCAGAAACGAGTGGCTCTGGTCTCAGGCGGGATGCACTTCGCGCAAAGGCAATCCGCTTTTTTGAGGCGGCTTGCGAAAGACCTGCGCCGAGACGTGAGGCGAGTGTTTCAAGCTTGCCCTGTTTTTCGCGGACAATCTGTTTTGGGCTGACGAGTCCGGCGCCAATAGCATCGAGGCGCGCGCCGCGCCGCTCAACTTGGGTCTCCAGGGCGCGAGGCAGTCGTTCACCGACCGCATCGAACCGCTGGCGTTTGGTTTCCAGAAGGCGTTCTGGACGCGGCAATCGGGTTGCCTCTACACGCTCCGCGCCGCGTCTAATATTGCGGACAAGCGCGCGCTTTAAGCGTTGGCCAATATCATCAAGTTGGAGCTGCAGCTCCGACCGAACAGGAACGGCAATCTCTGCCGCGCCGGTTGGGGTTGGCGCACGCGCGTCCGAGACGAAGTCTATCAGTGTTGTATCGGTTTCGTGCCCGACGGCCGAGATGAGTGGGATCTCGCTTTCGAAGGCGGCGCGAACCACGTCTTCTTCATTAAATGGCCAGAGATCTTCGATAGATCCGCCGCCGCGGCCAACGATCAGAACGTCTGGACGGTCGGCGCCAATCATCGCATTGAAGCCGCGGATCGCCGCCGTAATTTGAGGCGCTGCGGTATCACCTTGGACGAGTGCAGGCCAAAGGATCACGCGGACGGGGAAGCGATCCCGGATCCGGTGGAGAATATCCCGAATGACGGCGCCTGTGGGTGAGGTCACAACGCCAACGGTTACCGGAAGGAATGGCAATCGTTTTTTGTGATGCTCGTCAAACAAGCCTTCAGCAGTGAGTTTCTTTTTGCGCTCTTCCAGCAGAGCCATGAGCGCGCCAACGCCAGCTGGGCGCAGGCTATCTGCAATGAGCTGATAATTCGATCGTCCCGGATAGGTCGAAAGCCGTCCGGTCGCGATGACTTCTAGACCTTCTTCTGGGCGGAAGGGGAGGCGGGGCACTTGGCCCTTCCACATGATCGTATTCAGGACCGCTTTATCGTCTTTGAGGTCGGCGTACATATGGCCCGATCGCGCGATGGTCACTCGGCCTAGCTCGCCGCGCACTCGGACATGATCATAGGCGGTCTCAATCGTTCGTTTGAGCGCCATAGAAAGCTCTGTGACAGAGAGTTCTGGCATATTGGAAGCGGGTGAATCGGCCATGCTTTCTACCTAGCGGTACATTCCAGGCGCGTCATCCCGCATTCGGCTTTAGCGATCGGGATGCTGTATGGTCAGATACTGATTGGCGGCGATGTTCGTCATGTCAGTTGTGGCCCCATCAGGCCATACTACGCGAAGCGCGTCGACCTCTGCAGCATCTCCCAGTCCGAAATACTGAACTGTGGAATTGTGTGAAATGAAGTTCGAATTCACCCCGACAAGACGCGTTTGGGTGACTCCAGAGATTGTGATCGAGACCAAAGCGCCCACACCGAACGTATTGGGGGCTCTGCCTTCTAAGAGTACTGAGAGCGCGTTCACGCCGGACAATTCGTTCGTCCACAGCATTGCGGCCTGCTGGTCGTCGAGTGTTAGCAGCAAAACATCCACATCCCCATCGGCATCAAAGTCGTCGCATATCACGCCCCGACCCTGTTCGGTGTCGAGCATGTTCGAAGTGTTCGCCATGTCTTCGAAGGAGCCATCTGGGTTGGACATCCACAAACGCGATGTGTCGTCTGCATAGGGGGAGTTATTAGGATCCATCCCAACGTCCCAACCATTCGTCTGATAGATATCCAAGCGTCCATCAGCGTTGAAATCCGCGAAGCACGACCCCCATCCCCAGCCGCCTTTATCAACATCCTGGGCTTCGCTTGGATAGGTGAAGTTGCCGCCGATGTTTTGGTAAAGGCGGTTGCCGTCGATTGATGAAGCGAACCAATCCATGTCGCCATCACCGTCATAATCGCCGATCGCTGCGCCCATTCCGTTCGTGTCGGTAATTATGGTTGGGTCGGTTATGTTGGTGAAAGTGCCGTCTCCGTCATTTATGAAAACTCGAGAGGAGCCAAAATCGGCAACGCTCAATAAGTCCTGATCGCCATCGCTGTCGATGTCGGCAAAACCTGGGGCGAATGTGTAATCATGGTCCTCGCCCAAGACCCCACCAGTTCGACCTAGGCCAAGCTCGGCTGATATGCCGGCGTCTTGGCTCACGGCCGTAAATCTAATCGTCCCGCCGATGGTTTCATTCCGCCAAAGCGTTTCGGTCTCTCCGGGGTTGTTTCTGTCGCGAGGCGTACCCCAATGCGCCATGGCGATATCCAGGTCACCGTCGCCGTCATAGTCTCCTAATGCGGCAGAGATGGTGTGGGGCGATGACATGAAATCGAAACCAGACCCGGCCGTGACATTCGTGAATCGCCCGCTGCCATCATTTTGGAAGACTTGCGATGGATCATTTTCGAGGCCTCCAATGAACAGGTCTAGGTCGCCATCGCCGTCTAAATCACCGAACACAGGGCCGCTCTGTCGATAGGTTTCCGACGCAGATTTCGCATAGGCGAGCCCTGCACTCGCTGCATCCTCACGAAAGCCCGCACCGCCCTGATTCAGGTAAAGCAGGTTGGGGCTGGTATTGCCTGGAACAATGAAAACATCCAGGTCGCCATCAGCATCAATATCACCCACCGCGCCGCCACCCGCGAACAGGCGTATCATCGGGTTCATGTCGTCAGAATAGCCGGAGCTAAACGTGATTCCGCGCAAGCTCGCTTGTTCTTCAAACCGCGTCGGCTCAGTGGATTGGGCTGCTGGCGGAGGCGGGGGTGGTGACGGAGGCGGTGATGCCGAAGGTGTGACTGTTGGCGTAGATCCACCGCCGCCGTCACATGCGGTAATGAAAAGCAGTGCAAAAAGAGAGATTGATCGCTTTTTGGATTTCATCGGAATGGATCTCACTTTTAGTCAGTTACACTGAACTGTATGCCCAATCTCGCTAAATGCCAATGTCCTGAAATGCGCAGTTTGAAATTCAAAATTATGCAAAAAGATGCGGAGGGCTTGATCCTGAACGCACGAGGGTGCATGGGCTGGCGCCATGAAAATACTTGTTGTCGGATCAGGCGGCCGTGAACACGCCTTGGCTTGGAAGATCGCGCAGTCTGAGATTGTCGATGAAGTGTTCTGCGCGCCTGGAAATCCTGGTATGGATCAGGTTGGGCCATGCTTCGAAGTTGACCCAACCGACTTGCACAAGATGCAGGAATTGGTGCTGCAGCTCTCTCCAGATTTGGTCGTGATTGGCCCCGAGGCACCGCTAGCGGTCGGGCTTTCCGATGCGCTACGCGCACGTGGGTTCGATGTCTTTGGGCCGAGTGAGAAAGCCGCGCAGCTCGAGAGCTCCAAAGGGTTTTCAAAAGACCTTATGAAGCGGTTCGATATTCCGACAGCTGCATATGGACGGTTCACTGACCTCACTGAGGCTTTGGATTTCCTTGAAACCATGTCGCCGCCTTATGTGATCAAAGCGGACGGCCTCGCAGCTGGCAAAGGCGTTGTTATCTGCGATGAGCTGGAAGAGGCAGAAAACGAAGTCGAAGCGATGATGACCGGCAAATTCGGCGATGCGTCGACTGAGATCGTCATTGAGGAATTCATGGAAGGCGAAGAAGCCTCCATTTTTGTGCTCACCGATGGCGACGGGGCGATCTATTTACCACCTGCGCAGGATCATAAGCGCGTTGGCGACGGTGATACCGGGCTCAACACGGGCGGCATGGGCGCCTACGCGCCAGCGCCAGTGGTCGATTCTCGCATGATGGAGCTCGTGCAGACTTTGATCGTCGAGCCGCTGCTCTCCGGTATGGCGGAAGAGGATATGCCATATCAAGGCGTGCTTTATGTTGGGATCATGGTCACGGCTGCTGGTCCGAAAGTGGTTGAATTCAATGCACGTTTCGGAGACCCAGAGTGTCAGGTTCTGATGGCAGGACTTCCGGGGGACATTGTTCCTGCGCTTCTAACTTGTGCGACGGGCGGCTTGGTTCATGGGCATCGCGAGATCGCTGAAATGATGGGCGTAAATGCTTTCCAGCCTAGCGTCTGCATTGTCATGGCAACTGAAGGATATCCAGAGTCTTACCCCAAAGGGTCGATTATTGAGGGCGTTGCCGATGCAGATGCTGTCGACGGCGTCACCGTCTTCCATGCGGGAACCGATCGTGACAGCGATCAAAAGCTGATCGCCGTTGGTGGGCGAGTGCTTGGGGTCACAGCGGTTGGATCAGATCTCAAAGACGCGGTATCTCGCGCCTACGCTGGGGTCGACAAAATTGACTGGTCACAAGGCTTTAATCGTAAAGACATCGGTTGGCGGGCGCTGAAATAGTGGCCGAGTCCGATCTTTCCAAACTGCTTGGAACGCTCAGTGTCCTTCGGCGCGATGGCGTCTGGCGGTTTGAAACGATCGACAAGGACGAAGCGTCTTGGGCTGAATTGGTCTCGCTGCGAGATGTGCGCAACATCGCCATGCTGTTCCAAGAAAGCGAAGGGCTAACGGTGATCACATCAGCAGAAGACTCAACACCTGACGCAAATCGCTGGGTTTGGCTTGAGCTCAGCGTCTACTCGGATCTTCAGGCGGTTGGATTCCTCGCGAAAGTCGCCGCAGCGCTGACCGAAGCAGACGTGCCGTGCAACGCCATAGCGGCTTATCACCACGATCATATTTTTGTTCCAGAAGCAAAAGCGGACGCCGCCATTAGCGCAATTGAAGCCTTGAGATCACAGGCCTAACCCTGCGTCTGACTTGTCGCGCGCGGCTGCTTCGCTAAACAGATCTCAAGCAACACAATCATCCTTGGGAGGCACGCCATGGTACATAGCGGCAATGCACAGGAAATGTTCACCGGCACAAAGGATGTGGCCGATACACACAAGTTCAATGAAGCCAATCTCGAAGCCTGGATGGCAGAGCACGTTGAGGGCTTTGAAGGGCCACTGACGGTGAAACAGTTCAAGGGCGGACAGTCCAACCCGACCTACAAGCTGTTCGCGGGCGGCAAAACTTACGTGATGCGCCGCAAGCCACCAGGAAAACTGCTGCCATCCGCTCATGCTGTGGATCGCGAGTTTCGCGTCATCGACGCGCTTTACCCGCTCGGCTTTCCGGTCGCGCGTCCATATGGACTCAGCATGGACGAAAGCGTTGTTGGGACGATTTTCTACATCATGGATTGCGTCGAGGGCCGCATCCTGTGGGATGGCACACTGCCAGATCTGGAGCCAACAGAGCGCCGTGTAATCTATGAGGCGAAAGTCAAAACCTTCGCCGAGCTCCATAATGTCGATTGGCGGGCTGCTGGCCTCCAAGGCTTCGGCAAAGAGTCTGATTACATCGCGCGCCAGACGCATCGCTGGACGAAGCAATATGTGGCGTCAGAAACGAAGAAAATCCCTGAGATGGATGCGTTGATCGATTGGCTGCCAAAGAACATTCCCGCGGGAGACACAACAACCATCGTTCACGGCGACTATCGCCTCGACAACATGATCCTACACCCGACCGACCCGAAGGTTATTGCGGTGCTCGATTGGGAACTTTGTACGCTCGGCGATCCGCTTGCAGACTTTACCTATCACTTGATGAATTGGGTAATGCCAAGTTCTGATCCGGCGCGTGGGGCGCTGGTCGATATTGAAGACCTCAAAGCCTACGGCATTCCGACTATGGAAGAGTATACCGCGCTTTACTGTGAGCATACGGGCCGCGATGGCTTGCCAGAAGTTGACTATTACTTCGCTTACAACGCGTTCCGCCTGGCGGCGATTTGTCAGGGCATTGTGGGCCGCGTTCGCGATGGCACCGCGTCAAACGCGTCTGCCGCGACGATGGAGGCGCGCGTCGCGCCGTTGGCAGAGTTCGCCGCTGACTGTGCCCGTAAAGCGGGCATGGAAGGATGAGCTTCGACACGCTGATCACCGAACAGGATGGCGTTTTCTCGGGCCCGTTTCGCGCACCGGCGAATATGCTGATCGAGCAGGAATATGGCGGTCACAAATCTATCCACGACGATGCTGAGGCTGAACGCCTCGGCTTCAAAGCGGGCCCGATTGAGGGGCCAACGCACTTCAGCCAGTTTGATCCGCTCCTCGTTAAGCTTTGGGGCAAAGACTGGTTCGAGCGCGGATGTATCTCTTGTCACTACAAGAATATGGTTGTTGAGGGTGAGGAGGTTCAGGCCTTCGTACAGCCTGTGTCTGATACCCGAGCTGATTGCTGGGCGGTCAAAAGCGATGGCACTCCGGTTCTAGAGGCATCAGCAACGCTTGGGCCAGATCACGGCGAGACCTTGCTTGAGGCCCGAATGGCGAAGCTTCGCCCGGCTGGAGAGTTGATCATCCTTTCTGATTTATCGGTTGGGATGGTCGGAAAACAGGATGAGCCAATTGCCATGGCTGCGGACCAGAATATGGGCGCGCTGTATCCATTCTCGCTAACGGAAAAGCTCGCAAAGATCACGGAACGAACCGCTTGGTTCGATGACGCCGAGGCGTCGCCATGGGGCAAACCGATTGTGCCGACTGAGATGATTAGTGTGCTGGCGGAATACTCAAACCGTATGGCTGGTTTTCCGGTGAAGGGGCCTACCATTGGCCTGTTCGCCGATTTAGAGATTCGCTATGTAAACGGCCCGATCTTTGTCGGTGAGCCATATCTCATCCGCCGGGAGATCGTGGCGCTTTCTCAAGGGCGGCGAACCGAGAACTATTGGACTCGTACACGGATCTTCGATGAGACGGGCACCACACAGATGGCAGAAACGCTGCTCAATCACGGTGTCCTCAAACACTCATACGAGGCTTATCCGCCCGAGTTGCTTGTTTAGCTGAAGGGGCGGCTCGTATGTGGGCACCCCATCCTCAACTACAGTCAGCCTCATCAAGTTTGTTGTCGAAGATATATGTTTGATCTGAGATAGGATTGGTAATCTCTTTGTACCAAATATTATTGGGATCTTCCCAATTTTGCGCGAAGGCCTCGAGACGGATGATTTTGTCTCCGAGATACGTTTCCAAATGTGTGGTATCGAGCATGCCCCAATAGTCTTTGGGATCGACCCTGCAATCGAAGTCTAGAGCCGCTTCCAGCATTTTGTCGCTAATTGTTTGAATGTAGGCGACATCGACATCCTGTCCTTCGAGATGATCCTTCATATGGTTCATCCCGCTATTGTGCAGCACATAGCCAAAGTCATAGCCCATCTGGGCCGCGATGAGCGCCATGGGCGGCGGCGTCGCGCCGTCTTTTTGCCATCCCCACCAAGTTCGAAAGTCCATCATGGTGATGCCATGCACCGCGATATGAGCGGTATGGTGGATATGGACCTGGTCCAAACCTGGTAGAATGACCATCGCGCAGGCGGACATACATTGACCCGCAATCACGACGGGCTCTCCGCGATTGTCTAGAATTGTGCTCATACCCCGCGCTGTAGCGACGTTTCCGCCAGGGCTGGTAATGATGATCCGGCTTGCTGCTGGCAAGCTGTTTAGCTTCAGGAACTGTTCGGGAAATATCGCTGAATTATAGCAAATAACGTTGGTGTCCTCGAGCATCGAAACACCCTTAGTTTCAAGACACTGCTCGACGAGTGCGTCCGTCTCGGGGTCAGGCGAGTCGTAGGCGTTAATGTCTTGCGCATTGGCTGCGCAAGCCATTGTTAGGCCAACGAGCAAACCCGTCGTCGAGGAAATCATTCTAAGCCAATTTTTCATAAGTATTAGATGGAGGAAAACTTCGTCAAATCCAAGGCACTCACGCAAGTGTGCCTTGCCCAAGCGGTGTTTCGACGCCACAATTGGCTGATTGGGAGAATATGATGAAATCACTTTTGAAACTGGGCGCAGCCGCTGCGCTCATGCTTGCCGCGTTTGGAGCAGCGCAAGCTCAAGAAACCAAAACCGTTATCGAAGCAGGGCATCTCTTGGCCGTGCCTGGAAATGGTTATTTGAAGGATCGATCTGTCACGATCGAAAACGGTAAGATTGTAAGTGTCGAGCGCGGGTTCCGCGATCAGCCGTCTGATGTTCGTGTTGTCAATCTACGCGATGCCTATGTGCTGCCTGGGCTGATCGACAGTCATGTGCATCTAACGAGCGAGTTTTCACCCACTTCGCGCGTGCGAATGTTGAGCGATTCCGAAGTTGATCTTGCCTTAAACGGTGCCTCGCATGCCTATAAGACGCTGCTCGCAGGCTTCACCACGGTCCAAGATGTTGGCGGCGCCAATGAAGCGATCTTCTCTCTGCGCGACGCAGTAAGGTCCGGTAAGGTAGCTGGACCTCGTATTCGCGCATCAGGATCTGCAGTGACCCCAACGGGTGGTCATGGTGATGCAAATGGATTCTCCCCAGCGCTGACAAAGATCTTCACGGGTCCGAATGCTTGTAACGGCGCAGACGACTGCCGCCGCGCGGTTCGTGAGACCATCCGCTCCGGCGCGGACGTAATTAAGATCACGGCGACGGGCGGCGTTCTGTCGAATACGAAAGCGGGCCTGGAGCAGCAATTTTTCGATGACGAGATTGCTGCCATTGTCGACACAGCGGCTATGATGGGGCGCAAAGTCACGGCTCATGCGCACGGCAAAGGCGGGATCGAGGCTGCCCTGCGAAATGGCGTTCAGTCGATTGAGCACGGTACTTATCTGGATGATGAAACCATCGCTTTGTTCAAGGAAACGGGAGGCACATTGGTGCCAACCGTGCTGGCAGGCGTCACCGTAACAGGGTGGACTGAGCAGCCTTGGCTTCCTGCACCTTCAAGAGAGAAGGCGGCCATCGTGGGGCCGCTTATGCTAGATATGCTGAGCCGCGCGAGAGAAGGCGGCGTGAACGTTGCTTTCGGAACCGATACCGGTGTTTCCAAGCATGGCGATAATAGCCAGGAATTCGATCTGATGGTCCAAGCTGGGTACACGCCTGAAGAAGCTATTCGTACTGCAACTATTGTTGCAGCTGAGCATGTCGAAATGTCAGATCAGATCGGAACCATCGAGGCTGGCAAGTTTGCTGACATGGTCGTTCTTCGTAATGATCCATTACAAGATGTGAGCGCTTTAAGAGCCATTCGATTGGTTATCAAAGACGGTAAGGAGTATCGACCGCAGTAATCGCTTTGACAAAGCCCCCTAAACAGACAAATTGTCTGAGTAGAGTTTGCGTAAATACCGGGGACAAATATGCGATTTGGACGCAGATCCATTTCCCTCACCGTGGTGATGTTGATTTCTGCTGCGTGCGGGAATGCTCCGGACGCAGCGCAACCACCCGCGAGTATATGTGTAGATATTCCAAACGGCTCGTATTTTCAGGTTGTTGATGGTCGGTTGATTGCAATCACGTCGACTCAACTAGATGCGAGAGAGCGTCCCATTGAAACCGCGCGCCGGATTGGGGCAACGCTTGCCGGCATGGGGTATCCGTGGGTTCTACTCGATTGGGACGGACAAGTTGCGACCGTGTCCGGCCTGGCGCTCGATGAAAATACGCGGTCTGACGCTTTCATTGCGACGAAATCTGCATTTGAAGCAGATCCTGTCGCCGGGGCTCTCGTGCAGCGCGTGGTCAATAATATGAGCGTTCGAGACCCTGAGGGCGCGATCGCTGTTCGCCTGTCTGATGAGCTCTCCAATGAAGGTTACTCATGGTTGCGCGTCGAGATGTCTGGACGGGTCGCAACGCTGATTGGCGCGGCGCCAACACGCGATATGAAGGAACTCGCCTACCGCGCGGGCCGAAACCTGGTGGAATCTGATCTGAGCGCGGGCGAGATCGTCAATATCGTTGTCGACGCGATTTCGATCCGTGGTAACGGCGAACCCATTGGCACACCCTTGATCGGGCTCAAACCGGATCCCGGCCTATCGGAATGCGAGGCGGCTTACAGCGCACTCATGGCGGCGCAGAGTGTTTCCTTCATTTCAGGGGAATCTGTAATCGAAAATGAAAGCGCTCGCTTGCTTGATGCGGTGACTGGCATCACGCTTTTATGTGATAAATTTTCGCTGGAAATCGCAGGCTATGTTCCCGCCGATACGGCGCCAGACTTAGCGATGGATTTGTCCCAAAGGCGTGCGTCTGCGGTAAAAGACTATTTGATGGCTTATGGGGCAAACGCGGAGCAACTCACCGCGCGTGGATACGGTCTCCCCACACCTGATGGCGAAGAAGTATTGCCGCGCACTGACGGGGCGATCGAGTTCATCGTCCGCCCCGAAACCAATTAATACTGCGCGCCTAAAATTTGCATACGAGTCCTTCGTTGGCCGGAATGCTGGCATCAACCGTATCCAGCCAAGCTTGCGTGATCGCTTCAGTTCCAACCAGCTGTTTTGGGGTCACGAACTTTCGTGACACGGGATAGAAGTCGACGAGATCGGCCCCGGTGCGTCGATCAAGCTCGCCATCGGGCAGTTGTTTCGCGCGATTGGCGGCATAGTCGGGTACGAAGAAGAATTCGGGGGCAGGTCCGGAAAGGTCCGCGACAGGCGCGCGATCGTCCTCCCAATCGGTTGCCCCGATAATCAAGCTGCGGATAAGCGTGTCACCGCATTTTTCATGAACGGCTTTCGTAAATTCAGGGCGGCCTACGAAATCGACATAGGAAGTTTTTCCGGAGGGTTGGTAGTCTGACAGGCGGTCATATTCAAAAACCTCGTCGTACAAGCCGGTTTCTTGAACAAACTTCACGTTGCGAGGTGATGTTAGGCCAATTGTTCGGACCCCTCGTCGTTTGAGACTGTGCGCCGCTGCGATGGCCGTTTTGGATGAGGCGCTTGAAATGACTGCGGCATCTGGGGCTGGATCACCTTCCATCAGACTGTCGCAAATCATCCAGCCGGTGAGGTACAATGGGCGAAACAGCATTTGCTCGGGTTCGGTACCGGCGACATAAGCTGGGTCAGTGTCGATATAGCTATAAAAATTATAGATCGGGGCGAGGCCTTGCCTGTGTGCAGCGCCATCAAAAAAGCCGCGCGCTGTCGTTTTTGCGGGGCTAACAGTTAGCATTTCCGAGATCGGAAAATAGCCATACATTCTTTGTCCAACCGGTACACCTTCAGCCTTGGATTCCGCGACGGTGGCAAAACCCCAGACCGGAACACGTCCCATGCCGTCTGACGTGCCAGGGAAGAAGTTCCAGTAGTGCATTGGAGCCCCACCAAAAGCAGCGTAGGTGACGTTATTTGCTGTGAGCGCGAACGCATCAATTGAAAGTCGCACCTCTCCGTCAGCGAGCGGCGGGAGGTCTACGTCTTGCCAGTTGGTCTGCCGCAGGTCTGACTTGGTAATTTCGTGTTGCTTGCTCATATCATCGCTCCCGTTTTGTGCATTGATCACACAGGCACGCGGATAATCAAGCTTAACGTTGGGGCTCAGTGCGCCGTTGGTGGGGCTAGCATCAAGTCGCCCGTTTCTTCGAGAGCGTTCACATGATCACGCAACGCTGCAAGCGACTCTCGCGCTTCGGCGAAGATAGAAGGCGCTTCCGCTCGCAAATAGTGAAATTCGGAGCTATCCGGTGATGCTGCGCAAGTTGATTCCAGATCTTTCATCGCCCGAGAAAGAACTTCGAAATGAAAAGTCCAGTGTGGATTACTTGCATTCATGTCAGTATTAGCCTTGAGTTACAGTGTTCAAAACTTTAAAACAAGTATATCAACAATCAAAAATTGCAATAGGATAATTTATTTTTTGGTTGTTCGCAAAGTATTAAGCAGATTCTTCAGGAGACTCTGCGCGAGAGACAAGGTCTGAAAAGACTTTCGTTAGCTGCGGTGAGGGGGCTGAAACGTCCAATTTCTCGAGCAACTCTGTCACTGGAATGAGGTCTCCCACGCGATTTTGAAGCCGGAGCAGCGTGTTGACTTCAGCATGGACTTTGGAAGACCGCTGAAACCGATGGCAAATCGCAATATGCTCGTCGGTCCAACCAATGATTTGGCACGCCATTTCAAATGTTTGAGGGGATTTGAGCATACGCGAGATTGTTCGCGTTTGGCTGCACGTCACCAATTCCCAAGATTCGCGACGCAGGTTCCCCCAGATGCCGGTCCGCATTAGCATGTTCATGCGTCCGAGATCGCTGAATGAGAGGTACCTGCTGTTCGTGAGATGCAGAAACGTATCTTGATCCGTCAACCAAACTCGAAAGTTCAGACTATAGACATCGGTTATGAGGCCGTCCTTCGACGACAGAAGCGCGCGGACATAGACCCAGAGCCGCCTGAAAAACAGATTCACAACTCGCCCCTATTAACGCAGCTACGATTTGTACGATTACAGATCGTGAAGGCAAGTCCCACGCATTATTTGCGCCAAAGTTTGTCCAGTTCAGCGGAGATGGCGAAAGATTTGCGCACGGCGGCGCCGCCGATGCGGAGCCCAATCATAGCAGACCCTTCCAATGAGGACGGGTCATCGGAATTTCGATCCCATCGGCTACCAGCGACGAAGCCTTCATCGAGTGATGAAAGGAATGCCCCAAAGTCTTCTTCGCGCCCATCTGCGAAGAGCGGCAGCCAAATCAAAAACTCTGCCTTCGGCCATTTGCGCATCGCGCGCGGGACCCAATTGGCAAGCGCGTCCATATCCGCATCTGTTTCATAGCTTGGATCGAGCATGATCAGCATCTGCTCGCCTCGCCGGGGTTGCAGTCTAAGCGCCCCGCGATACCCGTCTTCCTTCCGGATCTGCACCCGCTCATCTTTTCGAAGGGCTTGTGTCAGAGCTTTGTGTTCGGCGGGGTGCAGTTCAAAAAGCACAATGCGCGCTGCATCACCGAGGAGCTGCGTGGCGAGCGCCGGTGAGCCCGGATATGACCCAGGGCCTTTGCTTTGTACGTGCTTCAACCAAGGTTGCAGAGCGCTCGGGGCTTGTTTGGCCTTAGGCATGGCAAGGACGCCACGTTCAGCTTCTGCCGTCTTTTTGGATTGAGCGCCTTGGAGGTCGTAGAATCCTCTAGCCGCGTGAGTCTCCACGTACAGGAGAGGAGCATTCGCTTCAGCCTTAGCCATCAACACAGCATGCAGGATCGCATGTTTTAAGACATCCGCCTGATTACCTGCATGGTAGCCGTGTTGATAAGAAAGCAAAGTTTAGCCTTCTCGTTCCGCGAGAGATGCTTTGCGGATCGCCTCAAACTCGTTGCCTGGATACCAGGTTGGCCAAACATCCGATTGGATCACTTTCAAGCCAACAGCGTAGAGCGCTTTCACATCCTCCTCCATGCCGGTCATATCCCAAGACTCATCATACTCGTCCATGGGCTTGTGGTACCGTTGAACGCGATACGTATCGGCAAAGGCTCGCCCAGCTGCGATGCCGCCATCTCGCGCATCGATCCCGCCATCGGCGTACAACATTGGAACGCCCTTTTTGGCGAAAGAGATGTGATCCGAACGATAAAAATAACCCGCTTCTGGGGTCGGATCAGGAACAATCACGCGGTCGGTCTCGTCCAAGTGCTCTTTGAGCAAGTCCTCGAGTTCTGACGCGCCATATCCCACGACGACCATATCCTTTGTTCGTCCGATGGGTTGCATCGCATCGATATTCAGACCCGCCACGATTTGGTTCATCGGAACGGTTGGGTTCTCCGCGTAGAATGCCGAACCCAAGAGGCCTGACTCTTCAAGCGTCACAATCACGAACAAGGCCGACCGATCGCGCTCTGCAACTGCCAAGGACTCCGCGATCTCGATGAGCGCTGCTGTGCCCGTGGCATTATCGACGGCGCCGTTGAAGACGTCGTCACGATAGAAGTCTTGCGTTGGCTCGCCTTCGCGTTCCTCGGGCTTTTTGCCCAAATGGTCCCAATGGGCCGTGAATAGCATGTACTCATCTGGTGTCGTGGTGCCTGGGAGAACGCCGACAACATTCCGCGATTTAGTGGTGGTGACCGTCTGCACATACGCGCCGCTTGTGGTCAGATCGCCCATATCTACAGCGGAGAAGCCTTCCGTTTTCGCAGCTTCTTTCATTGCCTCAAAGTCGAGGCCCGCTTCGTCGAACAGCCGCGTGGCGAGTTCGACACTGATCCAAGACTCGAACAGCGTGCGATTGTCACCACCATCGGACCGAACCAGGTCTGCTTGTGCGCCAGACCATGAATTCGCCACGACGTCCCAGCCATATGATGCTGGAGCCGTTTCATGGATGACGATTGCGCCTGCCGCGCCTTGTCGACCGGCTTCCTCAAATTTGTAGGTCCAACGACCATAATAGGTCATGGCATTCCCTTTGAAGAGTTCATCTTCGCGCGCGTAACCTGGGTCATTGACCAGCATAACGACGGTTTTGCCCGCAACATCGAGGCCATCATAATCATCCCAGCCATATTCCGGCGCGACGACACCGTAGCCAACAAAAACGAGTTCTGAGTCAGTCCAAGACGCTTCATTGCGATCTTGTTTTTTGGTCCAAAGAACCGCGTCATCTCTCAGCTCTGTTGGGATTTGCTCGCCTGAGGCACCCCCGGAAAAGGATATGCGAGAGGCGTTCGCATCAATCGATTGCTCAACCATTCCAACCGTCTGAAACCATGAACCGTTCTCGCCCGCTGGTTCGGCGCCAACGCGATCGAGCTCTGCTGCAATCCAATCTGCGGAAAGTTCGCCTTTTTCAGCCGCAGGGCCTCGGCCTTCGAACGCGTCGTCTGCGAGAATGCGCACTCTCTGGTGCAGGTCATCCGCATTGATGTCCGAGCTTGTGTTGGAAGCTACAGGCAATGGTAGTTCGACGGCCGGAGGTGTAGAGGGCGCAGCCGACTCTGGTGCAACGGCGTTGATATTTTCTGATGCGGGCTGGCACCCAGCGATGATGGCAAGCGATGATACCGCAAGAATTTGACGGATCATGGATCAGGTTCCTGTCATTATTTATTTTTGCCTGATGTGACATAGCCCGCTCAGAGCGACAAGCTGGGGCCTGCGCTTGGCTCAGTCGCCAGGGAGCGGAATATAGTCATCCTCACCTTCTGGCAGCGTGAACGGCGTATCAGTCCATCCACCCGCCGCTGACGCGCGCCAATCGGCCTTCGCTTGCTCGAGGCGTTCGGTGTCCGCCGCAACGAAATTCCAATCAATTTTTCGCGGGCCATCCATAGGCTGCCCGCCTGCGAGCATGAACCGTGTTCCAATCGCGACAGATACCGAGATGTCCTTGCCCGGTGTGAGCACAGCCATTTGACCTGCTTCAATCAGCTCGTCATCGATCACAGCCTCTCCGAATGCCACATAGAGCGCGCGTTCTTCAGCTTCATTTGCGCCGATTGTGAACTCGGCGCCATTATCGGCGTCCGCGCCAACATACCAAATCCCCCAAGGGAATTCGACGGGCGAAGAATGGCCGAATGCGTCGCCGGCCAGAACCCGCGCATGCGCACCGCCAAGGTCAAACTCAGGCAAGGTTTCAGCCGGGTGATGAACGAAGTCGGGTGCAATTTCCTCATAGTCTTTTGGAAGGGCGACCCACGTCTGGATACCGTGCATAGATTGGCCAGAAGCTCGCTCTTCGTCTGGTGTGCGTTCTGAATGACAGATCCCGTGCCCAGCCGTCATCCAGTTTACCGCACCGGGCCGGATGACGAGGTCATTGCCCAAAGTGTCTTTGTGCTGAATCGCGCCTTCATAGAGAAAAGTCACGGTAGCCAGGCCGATATGCGGATGAGGGCGGACATCAAAGCCCTTGCCCGGTGCATAATCGACCGGACCGAAGTGATCGAAAAAGATAAACGGACCGACCATTTTTCGGCTGTGAAAAGGCAGGATACGGCGCACGACAAAGCCATCACCAAGATCCTTCTCTCGCGGTTTTATGATTTGCTCGATCAGATCGCTCATGTCCTAACTCCTTGCCAAACAGTCCGTTGAATGAAGACATAAGCTTATGAGCACCGATCTCCATGAATTCGTAGCCGAGATCCGAGCATGTCAATTATGCGCAGCCGACATGGAACGCGCGCCGCGCCCGATATTACAGGTGTCTGAGACCGCAAAAATCCTCGTCGCGGGGCAGGCGCCAGGTAATCTTGCCATGGAATCGGGACGTCCTTTTACCGACCCTTCGGGCGACCGGCTTCGCGATTGGCTGCAACTTGATGAGGCGACATTCTATGATCCGGAGAAAGTCGCGATCGTTCCCATGGGGTTTTGTTTCCCCGGTTATGACAAGAATGGCGGCGATATCCCGCCAATGAAACGCTGCGCTCAGACTTGGCATGCTTCTCTATTCGAAAGGCTGCCCCAAATCGAGCTAAAGATTCTGATCGGCGGTTACGCACAAAAGTGGCATATCGGGGGGCAGACGGAAAAGACTTTGACAGCGACGGTCCAAAAGTGGCGAAGCTTTTTAGAGCAGGGCGTCATCGTTACGCCTCATCCGAGTTGGAGAAACAATGCATGGCTGAAGCGCAACCCATGGTTCGAAACAGAACTCTTGCCCGAATTGCGAAAACGAGTGCAATCCTTGTTGTCTTGATTGCCAGCTTGTTCGGTATGCTGGCAGCCTGTGTCACACCAACCACCTTGAAACCATTGGTCTCGGAGACACCAACAATGCCGCAGCTTGATCCAGAGAATGACCGTTTGATCAGCTATGATGGCGCAGAGCTCGGCCTCACCATTTGGGACACAGCGGCGGATCCTGAAATCGTCATCATCGGCGTTCATGGCATGAATGACTATGCCAATGCCTTCCACATGGCGGCCCCTTATTGGGCAGAGCGCGGTGTGAAGACTTATGCCTATGATCAGCGCGGGTTCGGTCGATCCTACGGGCGCGGTGAGTGGCCCAATGAGGAGTCTATGCGTGAGGATTTACGCACGGCCGTCGCGCTGGTCCGTGCAGAGCACCCAGACGCGACACTGGCGGTCGTCGGGATCTCCATGGGCGGGGCCGTTGCGATGACAGCCTTTGGGTCAGACCAGCCACCAGAAGGCGTCGACCGGGTCGTCTTCAGCGGACCTGGACTACGCGGTTGGGGATCTATTCCAGCGGTTCAGCGGATCGCTCTCTGGGCGAGCGTTCGTGTGCGTCCGGGCTGGGTTGTCCGCCCACCGCGTTTTGTCAAAATAGAACCAAGCGACAATATCGAAATGCTACGCCGGCTTTGGGCAGACCCGCTCGGCATAAAAACGAACAAAATTGAACAGGTGCATGGGGTCGTCAGTGTGATGGAAAACGCCCACAAGGCGTCGTCTGCTCTGCCAAGCGACATCCCCATGCTGCTCACTTATGGCGCGAGGGATATAGTCATTCCTGAGAGAGGGGTGCGGCGGACAGCGAAACGCCTATCGCCGCATGTGCGAACGGCTTACTATCCTGAAGGCTATCATATGCTGCTGCGCGACCTTCAGGCGGAAACCGTATTCGAAGACGTGCTGACATTTTTGAGGAATCCAGAAGCCGAGCTTCCGAGCGGAGTGGGAGAGGTTCCTGGACGCAGTACAAGCTGATTGTTGACCCAGCGCAAAGAGGCGTTACACCGCCGCATTGGTTTTAACTGCAACTATGGCGATGGGCGGTCCAATGTTCGACAATCCTTCTTTCGACAACCACGAAGGTGTTCACTTCTTTTCCGATGAGAAGAGCGGTCTCCGCGCGATTATTGCTATTCATTCGACGGCGCTCGGGCCTTCATCTGGCGGCACACGGATGTGGGACTATGCCAATAGCGCCGACATGGTGACCGATGCGCTGCGCCTCAGCCAAGGTATGAGCTACAAGAACGCAATGGCGTCGATCCCGCACGGCGGCGGCAAAGCGGTCATTTGGGGCAACTCTAAAACAGACAAGTCTGAGGCATTGTTCCGCGCATTTGGCCGCGCGGTGGAAAGCCTGCAGGGCAAGTATTGGACCGCAGAGGATGTCGGTATCGATACGGCAGATATTGAAATTGCCGCTCAAGAAACAGGCTATGCCGCAGGCCTCACGACGGGCAAGGCGGCAAGCGGTGACCCATCGCCAGTCACAGCGCTTGGCGTGTTCAAAGGCATTAAACAAACGGCATTGCGCGCATTCGGGACGGATGACTTGAACGGAAAGACCGTGGCCGTGCAAGGTGTTGGCTCCGTTGGTGGCTATACCTGTGAACACTTAGCTGAAGCTGGCGCAAATCTAGTCATCACGGATATCGATCAAGAGGCGCTCGACGACCTCTCGAAACGCACAGGCGCCAAGATCGTGGCCCCGGATGAGATTTACGACGTGGACGCTGATATTTTCTCACCAAATGCACTCGGTGCGATCCTGAACCAGGACACCTTGAGGCGTCTGAAGGTCAAAGTGGTGGCGGGCGGTGCCAACAATCAGCTGAAGACGCCTGATATGGGAGACAAGGTTCGCGAGGCCGGTATCCTTTATGCGCCTGACTATGTGATCAATGGCGGTGGGATTATCAACGTCGCGGCGGAAATCTCAGGCTCTTATTCACGCGAATGGGTCGATCAAAAGTTGGACACTCTGATCGCGACTCTAGGAACGGTGCTGGATGACGCGATTGCTTCAGGTCGACCGACGAATGAGGTTGCTGATGAGATTGCGCGCGCCCGGATTGCAGCCGCCAACGCCTAGGTGTCGTCGCTCGGCGCCACGCTGTCTTCTGCGGCCGACTCTGGTGCTTCATCAGTGATAATCGCGCCTTCGCAAACGAAGGGAGCTGCCTCTACGGGGGTTCCCTCAATCATTCTGACCGCGCGCGCATAACCGCGTGAATTGCCGGCGGTGAGCGCGAACGTGCCCTCCAAGACATTCACATTGCGCTGATAGAAGGGGAGGTACCCTGTCCAACTCCGGCGTGTGAGTGTTGGGGCAAGCTCAAACCGGCCTGTGGATGCCCGACGCGCCCCTTCAAATCGTCCGGTCAGAGAAACGCTACTGATCTCTTTGGTGCCGACAAAGCTAACTGGGTAGCGTCCGCGTGGGGCAATGATTTTAAACGCCTCTTCGATCTTCTCGCCATTTCCAACGACGGGTGCCTGAAGCGGGTCGTCAGATAAGAAGACACGCCACGCGAGGTGCAGTCCGATATAGCTGTTGAAATCCGCGGTTTCAGTGCACGTATCGATGTGCCATTCGCCGTCTAGACGGAATTTTTTATATTACATCCAGCCGGTGACAACTGCAGTTGCCGCCGTGAATGCAACGGAAGCGTATTTGATAAACTCGATCATAGCCCGTCCCTCTTTGCGGCGAGCTTAGCTCAGCGCTGCAGCTTCGGTAAGTCGGAGATTACAAGGCGGGCTGAATAGGGCCGTCAGCACGACCATGCACGAACTGATCGACGTGTGCGTTACCGCTACTATCAATTTCGCTCGCCGGGCCACGCCAAATGATAACCCCCTCAAACAGCATTGCGATTTCATCCGCAATTTTGCGTGCACTTGCCATGTCATGGGTAATTGAAACGGCTGCCGCACCAAGAGCTTTGGTTTGCTCAACGATGAGGTTGTTAATCGCGTCGGCCGTGATCGGGTCGAGACCCGTCGTCGGCTCATCAAAAAAGATCAGGTCTGGTTTGGAAACGATTGCCCGGGCAAGGCCCACGCGCTTTTGCATCCCGCCGGATATTTCGGCTGGTGTGAGGTCTGCCACATCGGATCCCAAACGGACTTGTTTCAGTGTTTCGATCGCGCGCTCTTTGGCCTCTTTGCGCTTCATTCCATCTGCGTTCAGAAGGCGAAACGCGATATTCTCCCAGACCGTAAGGCTGTCGAACAGCGCAGCCGACTGGAACAGCATGCCAATTCGAGCACGCATGGCTTCTCGGGTTTTACCCTGATCGTGCGTTACGTCCTCACCGCCGAATAGGATCTGACCCTTGTTTGGCGTCATCAGACCAAGGGCGTTCTTCAGCATTACAGATTTGCCGGATCCAGAGCCGCCAAGAACGACCAAGGATTTACCCGGAGCGACGTCCAAGTTCACGCCTTTAAGGACCTGTTTCGGGCCGAAAGACTTGTGAACATCTTTGAGTTCGAGAAGCGCGCCAGTGCTCATGATCCGAAGTCCACTAACAGAGTTGAGATGAGGTAGTTAAAGGCGAGGATCAGAACCGCCGCGCCAACCATCGCAAAGGTCGCTGCCCGGCCAACGCCAGTGGCGCCGGCGGATGACTTGTCACCATGATAGCCGCCCATAACCGCAATCACCGCGCCGAATGCGACAGCTTTGATCAGGCCGACCGTGACATCTTGCCAGGTCAGGAAGTCGAGCGTGTTACGCAGGTAAGTCGTTGAATCAAATCCGAGACCAAGGGTGCTGACCGCCCAGCCACCCATAACGCCGATGATATCCGCGATCAGAACCAGGATGGGGAGGGTCAAGATGCCCGCTAGGAAGCGCGGCGCGTACAAATATCGAAATGGATTTGCGCTCAGCGTTTTAAGCGCATCAATCTGCTCTGTGACTCGCATTGCCCCAATTTCGGCTGCGATACCCGCCGACACGCGGCCCGCGAGCATGAGGCCGGTAATGGTCACACCAAGCTCACGCGTGATACCCAGGACCACAATGTTCGGAACGAACTGTTCTGCCCCAAAACGGCTCCCGCCTGAGTAGATGTTCAAAGCCAGTGCGGCCCCGATGAAGACAGCCGACAGGCCAACCACAGGCAGGCTGTAAAATCCGATCGCAATCATTTGTCGGATGATTTGCGCGGGATACCAGCGTGGGCTGAAAGCAGCGCCCATCGTTTTTCCGGTGAATATGGACAGCCGGCCAATCTCAGCGAGCATGCCGAGCGTTGCGGCGCCGAGCCATTGCAGCGGGTTTGGAAATCCGCCCTTACGTTTCGTAGATGCGTTTGACACGAGGGGTGAGTCCTGTGGTGAGTTCGTATCCAATTGTGCCCGCGAGGGCGGCTTGTTCTTCTAATGCGGCGTCGGGTCCGATCAATTGGGCATAAACACCAGGTCTGGCAAGATCCGCGGCATTTGTGACGTCAATTGTAATCAAGTCCATTGAGACACGGCCTAAGATGGCGCAGCGTTTTTCGCCGAGCATAACAAATCCCTTATTCGAGGCTGAGCGGGGGAGGCCGTCGCCGTATCCGATGGCAAGCGTGGCGACCAGCGTTTCGTTTTCAGCACGCCAGGTCGCATTGTATCCAACGGTTTCACCCGTTTCGACGAGACGAACCTGTAAAATGGGCGCCTCCAGTGTCATGCCTGGTTTGAGCGTCATGCCCATTGGCGCAATGCCGCCACCATAGAGGGCTATTCCGGGACGTGATAAGGCGTGGTGATAGTCCGCGCCAAGCCAGACGCCACCCGAATTTGAAAGACTTAAGGGGACACCGGGAAATGCCTCGGCAACCGTTTCCAATAGGGTCGCTTGATGAGCATTCATGGCCGCATCGCTATCTTCGGCACAGGCGAGGTGCGACATCAGAAGGATAGGCGATTGTCCTTCGCTGGCTTCAGCGAGGTCTTGCGCATCGCGGGCAGGCAGACCCAATCGGTTCAACCCGGTATCAAAGTGCAGGGCAAACCCGCGCGGCATTTTTACACCGTCGACCAACCAATCCGCCATGGTTCGGAATTGAAAGCTTGAGTTCACGACCGGGATCAGCGCGTTTTCGCGATACAAAGCCTCTTCGTCGGGTGACGGGCCATTCAAGACATAGATGTTTGGATGACTGCCCAGCATGGCCCGAGTGATCTCTGCCTCATGGCTATGCGCCACAAAGAAATGATCGCACCCAGCTTCGTGGAGAGTTTCCGCGACTTGCCGAAGGCCATGTCCGTAAGCGTCGGCCTTAATGACGGCGCCCGTCACACCGCTCGTTTGCATTGCCCGGAGGGTTCGCCAATTGTCAGCGATGTTGGACAGATGGATACGGGCGCGTGGTCTCAGACTCATAGTGGCTCGGATTACAACGCTTTGCGGCGGATGTAAGGCCTATTCGTCGAATGCTTCTTGAGGTGCGCGCGCGAGATTGCCGAAACGGGTAACGTTGGCGTCGAATGACAGGACGACTTTCCCGATCGGGCCGTGGCGTTGTTTACCCAAGATAACTTCCGCAGTCCCGTAAACCTCGTCCATGCGCTGTCGCCAGGACGCCCACTTGTCTGCGGCGGCCGGATCTCCTCCATCCGCTTGAGGTTCCGTCCGCTCGAGATAGTAGCTTTCGCGATACACGAACATAACCACATCGGCATCTTGCTCGATCGATCCGGATTCACGAAGGTCAGAGAGTTGCGGGCGTTTATCATCA
Source organism: Henriciella sp. (assembly GCA_013213785.1). GTDB lineage: Bacteria > Pseudomonadota > Alphaproteobacteria > Caulobacterales > Hyphomonadaceae > Henriciella. The sequence goes on from JABSPZ010000005.1 coordinate 241,126, forward strand.
CGCTGCTCGACTTGCCTTGAGAGCTGTGAAAGCGCGATGACTGGAACGTTCAGCTCTTTCGCGAGCGCTTTCAGCGTCGTCGTGATCTGCGTGATTTCCTGAACGCGGTTCACATCCGATTTCCCAGAAGTTCCAGTAAGAAGCTGCAAATAGTCGATGATAATCAAGTCGACGCCTTGGGCGCGCTGGAGGCGTCTCGCGCGGGCTGCTAGCTGACTAACTGAAATGCCGCCTTGGTCATCAATATAGAGTGGCAGGTTTTGAAGCTCTTCAGTTGCTTCGCGGAGCGTTTCGAAATCGTGCTTGTCGAGGTCGCCTTGGCGGATCTTGTGAGCGTTGATGCTGGTTCGCTCAGCAACAATCCGGGTTGCGAGTTGTTCTGACGACATCTCAAGCGAGAAGAAGGCAACTTTGCCGCCGGAAATCGTCTTGGTGGACCCATCTTCCTGTTTCTCGCCACGATAGTCAGCGGCAACATTGTAGGCGATGTTTGTCACCAGCGAGGTTTTCCCCATCGAGGGGCGTCCCGCGAGAATGATCAGGTCAGATTTGTGCAAGCCGCCCATCTTGTGATCGAGATCATCAAGCCGCGTGGCAATCCCCGCAATTTTACCCTCTCGCTTGAACGCCGCTTCCGCCATTTGCAGCGATTCCGTCAGCGCCTCGGCAAAGGTCGAGAACCCTCGACCGGTCGAACCACGTTCGGCGAGTGCGAAAAGCTCTCGTTCGGCGAGTTCGATTTGTTGGCTTCCGTCAGAGTCGCGGTCGTGATGCTGCGCGCGCGATTGAACCCCGGCGCCGATATTAATCAGCTCACGCCGCATCGCGAGATCGCGAATGATCCGCGCATAGTCTTGAACCTCGGGCCCAAATGCGGCGCTATCGAGCAAGTCAGCTAGGTATTGAGCACCGCCAATTTGCGTGAGTCGCTCGTCTTTTTCGAATTGCTCGCGAAGCGTCACACCATCTGCGACACGCCCATTTTGGATAAGCATCATACAGGCTTCGAAGATTTCCTGGTGTGCGGGCGCATAAAAATCGACTGGACGCAGAATATCAGAGACACGCTGAAACGCGTTATTGTCATACAGGATCGACCCGATAACAGCGGCTTCCGCAGACAAATTGTGCGGCAGTTCTGGGGCCGGATCGTCCGGACTTGGCAGGGTGGCGACAGCGTTGCTCATGAGATCCTATTAACCTTAAACAGCCGGCTGTGGCAGTCCTCAGAAACAGAATCACCCTGAATAGCTGTCACTTATCCACAGCTCAAAACTGACCGAGCGTTGGCGACAAAACCGATCACTGGCCTTTCTCGCGTGATACGCTATGTAGCGCCCTTCGCGCGCGCACGATTAACCACAGATTTGGTCACGTTTCCCATGAACTCGGTTTCCATGCTTTCCAATCTAAGCAGCCCTGCAGCCGTTCATGGCGCACCATTTGGTGTTGATGTTCTACGTCTCATCGAAGCGCTGGAGGCTCGCGGGAGCGCAGCTCTGTATGTTGCACGCGACGATAAACAAGCGGCGACCGCGCTGAAGCTTGCTGAGTTTTTCCGGCCGAGTCTCGAACTGATCCGACTGCCGGGTTGGGACGTTTTACCTTATGACCGCGTGAGCCCGTCGCCCGCCGTGGCGGCCGCGAGATGTGCTGCGCTTGCGAGATTGTCTCAGCGGGCGGCTAACGCAGAACCTTGCCTTGTTGTGACAACCGCGAGCTCTTTGGTCCAACGCGTCCCACCATTGGAAACGATGCGCGCGAGTTCATTGTCGGTCTACACGGGCGGGCGCATTCAGCAAGACGAGCTCTCTTCATACCTGTCGGTAAACGGCTACGTGCGCGTCGCCTCTGTCTCAGAGAAAGGCGAGTATTCGATCCGCGGTGGTAAAGTTGATATCTATCCACCGACCGGGGAAGAGCCCGTGCGTCTCGATCTTTTCGGTGATGAGATTGAAACGATTAAAGCGTTCGATCCGGAAACCCAGATTTCAACACGAACTTTGAACCGCGTTGCATTGGCACCAGTGTCAGAGATCTTGTTCAACGAACAAACTCTCGGCCTATTTCGAGAACGTTATCTGGCCGAGTTGGGATCACCGGTCGGGGACCCGATGTATGAGGCTGCGCGCGCAGAGATTCGGCGCGGCGGCATAGAAGGGTGGTTGCCCCTTTTCCACAGTCATCTGGATACGATCTTTGATTATGTCGGCTCGAATGCCTTGATCGGTTTAGGGGCGCTCTCCGCTGAAGCGGCGAGTGAGCGTTTGTCCCAGGCAAAAGACTATTACGAGGCGCGCCTCGAAGCCGCTGGGGAAGAGCGTCAGGCTCGTATTCTCGCGCCGGAGCATCTCTATCTCACAGATGGGCAACTCTCAGCCGGTCTGCTAAGCAGCGGTGTCGCGCGCTTCCATGCTGGACAGGGTGAGGGCGGGATCGATCTCGGCGGCGCCCAAGGCCGTGACTTCGCACCCGAGCGCGCCCAGCCGGAGATCAATATTTTTGAAGTCGCTGCAGCGCATGCCAAAGCGATCCACGATGCCGGAAAAACTGTGGTTTTTGGGGCATGGACAGATGGTTCGGCGAGTAGGCTAGAAGGCGTTCTTGAGGATCATGGCCTTCCGGACGCAACCCGCGTTTACTCGCTTGAGGCCGCACAAAAAGCAGAAATAGCGATTTGTGAGTTGCCGCTGGAGTCTGGCTTCGAAACCGATGATCTCGTCATCATCGGGGAACCCGATATTCTTGGGGATCGCCTTGCTGCACCGAGACGGAAACGGAAAGCGGCGAACTTCATCGCGGAGTCCGCAAGCCTCAACCCAGGCGATCTCGTCGTTCACGTAGACCATGGCGTCGGACGCTATGTTGGCTTGAAGACGCTGGATCTTGCCGGCGCCGCGCATGACTGTCTTGAGCTCGGTTATGCGAAGGGTGACAAGGTCTTTCTCCCGGTTGAGAATATTGACCTCATCAGCCGCTATGGTAGCGAAGATGCTGAAAGCGCGATCGATGGGCTAGGCGGGGTCGGCTGGCAAACGCGTAAAGCGCGCGCCAAGAAGAAAATTCTCGAAATGGCCGCTGAGCTTATGGCGATCGCGGCGGCGCGCGAGATGCGCAAGGCCGATACGGTCGTAACCGGCGATGGTCTCTATGAGGAGTTCGCCGCGCGGTTCCCATATGAAGAGACTGATGACCAGCTAAACGCCATCGAAGACGTGCTCGGAGATCTATCATCTGGAAAGCCAATGGATCGATTGGTTTGCGGCGACGTCGGCTTCGGTAAAACGGAAGTCGCGCTTCGCGGGGCTTTTGTCGCTGCGATGGCGGGGCACCAAGTTGCCGTCATTGCGCCAACAACTCTTTTGGCCCGGCAACACTACAATACTTTCGCTGAACGCTTCGCCGGTTGGCCCATCAATGTTCGGCCCTTGTCGCGATTTGTTAGCACGAAGGAGGCGAATGAGACGAAAGCCGGAATGGCGAATGGGACCGTTGATGTTGTCGTCGGAACGCACGCCTTACTTGCCAAAAATGTCGAGTTCAAGCGACTTGGGCTTCTCATCGTGGACGAAGAACAGCGGTTCGGCGTGAAGCACAAAGAGCGGCTAAAGGAACTAAAGTCCGACGTACACGTGCTGACGCTTTCGGCGACCCCAATTCCGCGTACGCTGCAAATGGCGCTGACGGGTATTCGAGATCTCTCAATCATCGCGACACCGCCAGTCGACCGCCTTGCCGTGCGGACTTACGTGACTGAGTTCGATACAGTCACGATCCGGGAGGCTTTGCTTCGCGAGAAGTATCGGGGTGGCCAGAGCTATTATGTTGCGCCGCGCATCTCCGACCTCGATTATCTAGAGAACTTCCTCAAGTCGAACGTGCCAGAGGTAAAGTTCTGCGTTGCGCATGGCCAAATGCCATCTGGCGAACTCGAAGATCTGATGACCGCATTCTATGAGGGCGAGTATGATGTTTTGCTCTCTACAACGATCGTCGAGAGCGGGCTCGATATCCCTCGTGCAAACACTTTGGTCATCCACAAGTCGGACCGTTTCGGACTGGCGCAACTCTATCAATTGCGGGGCCGGGTAGGTCGGTCGAAACTAAGAGCTTACGCGTATCTGACGACACCAGCGGACCGCGTGATTTCGCCAGCGGCAGAGCGGCGTTTGCGGGTTCTACAATCGCTGGATAGTCTGGGCGCTGGGTTCCAGCTTGCCAGTCACGACCTCGATATGCGGGGGGGCGGCAACCTGCTCGGTGACCAGCAATCCGGTCACGTAAAAGAAGTTGGCGTCGAGCTTTACCAGCAAATGCTGGAAGACGCGGTAAAGGCGCTTCAATCTGGGTCGAACACCGACGAAGAGGTTGCGGATGATTGGTCGCCGCAAATCAATCTCGGCCTGTCAGTGCTGATCCCAGACGGCTATGTCGAGGACCTCGGTGTTCGTCTTGGCCTGTATCGCCGTCTAGCTGACCTTGCGACGGAGCAGGAACGCGAGGCCTTTGCGGCTGAGCTCATTGATCGCTTCGGTCCGCTGCCAAGCGAAACACAACAATTGCTCAACGTGATCGCCGTGAAGGTGGCTTGTAAGGCGCTCGGTATCTCGAAACTCGATGCAGGCCCGAAAGGGGTCGTCATTACGTTTAGAGACGATACAGCCGTAGATCCCGCGCAACTGATGGTGCTGGTTAGATCGCGTCCAGGCAAGATGAAATTAAGGCCGGACAGCAAGCTGGTCGTAATGGGCGTTCCAGCGAATGCGGAGCCGCGTATGAATGCTGTCAAAGGGCTGCTAAAGGGGTTGCAGGCGACAGCGCCGGCCTAAGCGCGCCGTTCCGTCGAGAAGCCAGAGCGCGCGGTCAATCCACCTAGCAAGGATTTAAGGGTATGGAACTGGCGCTTTTCAATGACACGCCAAGCAACTGACCGATCCATGGCCTCTTCGATCCGCCGCGCAAGGACAACCGCGCCGCGATAAGGCGTGTCCGGTAGCGTCACACAAATATGGTTCACGTCCAAGCGTGCGGCGAGATCTGTGTCGCGAAGCAGAGCTTTGATTTTGTGCGCCACCTCGCGAACATCATCATCGCTTTTCAGATCAATTGATATCACGCAAAGAGGCGCTGCCATCTGATCAGCTTGATCCATTTGCGCCTGAAGATGCGTTTCAAGATAAGCGCGCGATACAAGGCCGCTTGTCGCGTCTCTCGCAATCGAGGTGAGGCTTTCTCGCGAACTCGACGTCATATTGAGTTCCGCGCAAGCATGTTTGAGGCGCGCAGCAACCGTCTCAAGATCGCCCGCCACGTCGATGATTTGATCTGCCTGTTCGAGAAGCTTTTGATCTAACTGAACCGATACTTCTCGTCTAAGTAAGAGGAGGGTCTGTGGAGGTTGAGCAAGTGGGATCTGTTTGATCCGCGCCAGCAGTTTGCAAGCCTCGTCGTCTGCCTGGGACGGGCAAAGGGCAATCACTTTGAAACGTCCACTCTCGAGATAGTCTTCTGCGGTTAGACTGCTGATCGCAGCGACCAGGTTAATGTCGCTTTCTTTCAGGCTGGTCTTAATGGCGTTTAGGAACGGCGCGTCATGACCGAGCCAAAGCAATCTCGCTTTGCCTTGCGGGCGAGTTCTTGGTCGCTCAACGCCAAATTCTGCCAGTGTTTGTGAACGAAGCTCAATCTCGCGGCGGCGTTGTTTTTCGCGCTGACGGATGGAAAGTCGAGCGGCGAGCGTGGCCAGTTCAGCGACATCCGTAAGATGAATATCGCTTTGAGCGGTTGAAGCCTCCTCCCGACCGAGCGTGACAACGAGCCTTTGGTCGCCGGCTTCAATTGCCATTTCGCGCGTCGCAAGGTCTATGAGCGCGGGTGCAGTGTCAGGCGGTAAGTAGCTGCCTCGCACGGGAACCGGTCGAACACCGCTTTGGCGTAGCCGCGCTTGTAGCATCTCTAAACGAGGACTTTCAGATACGACATGAATAATCGGAGCATCAAAGCTTTGATCATTGAACATAATTTCTGTCCCGTGGCGACGTTGCGTCAGCCTTTTCTTTGCCAGCTTGAGTCTTAAAGTCTGGTTGATTGAAGAGGTGCAAACCCGAACTTTAGGGAGTGAATTATGGCGCAAGGGCCGCTTTCAGGCGTGAAAATTATCGAATTCGCGGGGATTGGCCCCGGTCCGTTCTGCGGAATGCTGCTCAGCGATATGGGGGCGGATGTGGTGCGTATTGACCGCGCCGGAAACGCGCGTCCCGGTAATCCAGCCGATGTGATGAGCCGAGGACGGCGCTCCATTGCCCTCAATCTGAAGGATGAAGGCGACCGAGAGACGGCGCTGAAATTGCTAGAAAAGGCAGATGCCTTAATCGAGGGCTTCCGCCCCGGCGTCATGGAGCGAAACGGTCTCGGGCCAGATGTCGTTCTCGAGCGCAATCCAAAATTGGTCTATGGCCGGATGACAGGCTGGGGTCAGCATGGCGCGCTCAGTCACTCAGCCGGGCATGATCTAAACTATATCGCGATCACAGGTGCCTTGCATGCGATGGGCGATGGAGACGGTCGCCCGCGTCCTCCATTGAACCTGATCGGGGACTATGGCGGCGGCGCTCTATTTCTCGCGATGGGGCTTCTGGCGGCGGTCATCAACGTGAAAAATGGCGGGGACGGTCAGGTCATCGACTGTGCAATGTCAGACGGAGCCGCGTCGCTGGCGACCATGTTCTACGGTATGCGCGCCATGGGGATGTGGACGGATGAGCGGGAGGCAAACCTGCTCGATGGCGGTGCCCATTTCTATGACACTTATGAGTGTGCCGACGGTAAGTGGGTGTCAATCGGATCGATTGAGCCACAATTCTATGCGCTTCTGGTCGAGAAGGCGGGACTCACGGACCCAGAGTTCCAAGCACAAATGGACCGCTCTAAGTGGCCGAGTTTAAAAGAGAAACTGATCGGTGTGATGAAAACGAAAACACGCGATGAGTGGTGCGAAATCATGGAGGGTACCGACATTTGCTTTGCACCAGTGCTCTCCATGGCGGAGGCGCCCACTTACAAGCACAACACCGATCGCGGAACGTTTGAGACGATAGATGGCGTTGTGCAGCCAGGCCCCGCGCCGCGCTTTTCGAAAACACCTGGAGCCATTCAAGGAAAGCCTGCCGGGATAGGTGAACATCAAGAAGAGGTGCTCAAAGACTGGGGAATCGCTTAAACACCGGATCTCAGTTTTGCGGTGATTGGAGTTCATCATGGGGGCATTGCCCGGGACCACAGGGCGTCGACGCCTTTACCTGATGCGCCACGGCTTCGTGGACTACACGTCGCCTGAAGTTCGGGCGGCTCAAGATCCGAGTATTGCCTACCTCACGGAGCAGGGCCGGACCGAGGCAAAGGCTGCCGGCATTGCGCTGTCAGATGTGCATCTCGGCGCGGCTTTTTATACCGGGCTTCGACGTACGCAGGAGACAGCCGAGATTGTTCTTGCGCAACACGAGATGGACACGCCCCCGTTAGAGTCAGAACCGCGATTCCGGGAATTGCGCTCTGGCCAATACATTGATTTTAAGTCTGCTGAGCAACTTGCAGCGACGATGACCTTTCAATTCGAGCAAGCCGGGAAACCAGGAGCGACGTTTCTGGAAGGTGGCGAAAAATTCTCAGAGGCCATGGACCGGATTGAAGATGGCCTGAAGGGGCTGCTATCGCGTCCGGGATGGGCCTCTGCACTTTTGGTTGCGCATGAGGTTGTGAATCGAATGATCCTCGCGTGGGCCATTGGCGCGCCGCTCGGGGCCAGTGCAGGGTTCGAGCAAGATACAGGCTGTATCAACATTATCGACTTTGACTTGGTCCCGGATGAAGACGGCAATACGCGAATCGAAAGGGCTATGATCAAAGCCGTTAATCTGACACCGGCCAATTATCTCAAAAACGGGATGAATCTTCGCTCATTAGAGGCCATTTTCACGCGTGCAGCTGAATAGCCGTTCAGAAACGCCGCAAAAGCCTCCGCGAATATGAACAGAAAATGAGATGGCGCTCCGTCTGCGTTCATCTTGGTTAAGCTAAAACATATTTGTCGCCAGGGAGACCGCTTCTAACGGCCAACTTGGTGACGTCCTTCTTGCTTGACTTTGGCCGTTCTTAGGAGCGGCCTTTTTTTTGCGCGAGTTCCTCGGCCCGCTCCATTGCAACACGCAGGTTCTCTTCGAGTTGGAGGCGCAGTGTTTCTCGCTCGTCACCTGGCTTTGGGATTACGGCCTGGCCAAATACGAGGGCCCCCCGCGTGAACGGATAGGGGATCCGAAATCCATCCCAAGTGCCCAGGCGGTGGCGTGGTGAGGAAACAATTGCATACGGTAAGATGGGCGCCTCGGATCTTTGCGCCATTATGATCGGGCCGTTTTGGGCGACCTCTGCGGGGCCTCTTGGGCCGTCTGGTGTTATACAGATGCCGCCACCATTTTTTAAAATGCGCAAGGCTTCAGCCAAGGCTTTCATGCCGCCTTTATCACGTTTCTTTCGTTTATGGGTGGATGAGCCTCTTACAGCTACTAACCCCAAGTGTTTGATCGCCTTGGCAACAGGCTCTCCGTCTTTTGAGAGCGAGATCAGCATTGCGGATCTGGTTTTTTGCTGCGGCCACTTTTGGATGATGCGGTTCCAACCTGACGGCAGAAGCAAAATGGTTGAATGCCAGGCTGCAACAATGATGTTCGGATACCCTAGCCACACTTTGAGGGCTTCGTCGTCCCCCTCGACGGACCATCGAATGGTGCGATTGCACAGCGCCATGTAGAGCCAGATGACCCAACCGAGCAGACTGGTCACAAACGCACTTCGCAAGATCGCTTTCATAGGCGCAAGCTGTATACAGGATTGGCCTCGACGCAAAGAGCGATGGCACAGAAACGCCCAGTCCATCACTGGACTGGGCGTGCTGCAGATCAAAGATCGTGAGGTGTGATTTCGTTTAAGGTACGTAGACCGTGTAAACGACGTCAGCTTTGACTTCACCAGCGCCTTGAGACAGGTCGTAGGCAGCGCCTGAACCGAGAGTATAGGTTGCATCAAAGCGAACAGACTGGCTTACGATTGAACCTGGGCTTGCCGCTGTCCGTGCAGTTCCGTTGAAAACCTGCGTTTGAGTTGTCAGCGAGTCGAGGTCTGCCGGTGCAGAGAAACCAGTTCCTGGGCTCTGCGCGTTCCCACCAAAGGTAAGTGCAGATGGGCCAGTGCCGTCAGTTCCGCTAACGGTGACGTCTAGGTCGTAAGCGACTTGAGTTGCGTCAAAGTCACCTTCTTCTACAAGGTTAGAAGCCTGAGCATCTATCGCAAACGGTGTGTTCGAAGCGACATAGAAGCTAGACTCATACGTAAGGTCGTCGCTGGTCAGCGTTGCATCACTAACATCGAACGCGCTGAAAGCCGTTTGGTTATTTGTATCCGCCGTAGCGATTAGATTATTGCTGCTGTCTTCGATATTGAGAACTGAGCCGAGACCGAGCGTAGAAGCCGAATCAGCGGTTGCATCGAGGGTGCCAGTAACAACTGTGCGGCCGTCGATAGCAGCGCCGCCAATCAGGTCGGCGTCGTTATTGCCGCCGTCATCGCTGTCGATAACGAAATCAGTGGCGATTGGGGTGCCCCCGGTAGAATCGTCTGCAGCCCAGACGATAACGACACCAAGAACTTTAAAGTGCGGACGATCGATGATCGATGCATTTGCTGGGGTCGCGATAGCGGCACTTGCAACAAGGGTTGTGCCTGCCAAAAGCAGTTTGCGAAAACTCATAATTTTTAACTCCATGATCGTGCAGCGAGCGAGCTGCGGTACGGGCCTTTTGACCTCGTGATCCAAACGTCTCATGGAATGGCTTATATTTCGCTAAAAGGTGCTCAAGTTTTACGAGCGTGCTTTAACCTTTAGTTATGCAGTGGGAACGGGCTTATCAGCGAGTTCTGCGTACCGTCCCCCGTGATAAACCAAGGGCATTGCTTCAGGGTCTGACTCTAGTCTCTGTACTTCGGCAATGAAGAGAATGTGGTCTCCGGCTTCATGCTTGGCGAAGGGCACACACTCTAAGCGGGCAGCGCAATCGGGAAGAAGTGGCAGTTCGTTTAATCCACTATCGATAGCGAGGCCCTCAAACTTGTTTGTGCCTGATCTCGCAAATCTTTGAGATAGTTCCGCTTGATCATCTCGTAGAATATGCACAGCGAACGCACTGGCGTCTGAAAAGGCTCGAAGGCTTAGGGCGTTTAAACCGACTGACCACAAGACGAGTGGTGGATCTAATGACACCGAGTTGAAAGAGTTTGCGGTAATTCCGACAGGGGCGCCGTCCGTATCACGTGTCGTGATGACTGTTACACCCGTCACGAATAGGCCGAGTGTATCTCGAAAGGTTCTGATGTCGAAACTCATACGCCTCTATGTGATGTGATTTGCAAAATGGTCCAGCGCCTGATTGCCGCGTTACTGAATAAGACTTGCTGGGTGTCGTGCTTGGCAAAACGTTTCGACAGAATTTTTGTCATTCGATTGTGAACATCGAATTTTCGCTAACAATCAATCGCCGTTTCCGTGATTTGGCGCGGAACACGTGTCGAACGCTGTCAGAAACGCGCATTTAATTATATGCATATATGGGAGCCAGTTATGCAAAATTGCCAAATTAGTTGGGTTTGCAAGGAATCAGGTGGGGCCTGTTAATTTTTTACATTTTGCCAAAAAGGCAATCAGTGTCACGTATTCGTTGGGTTTTAGACAGTTTTATGAACGCTGTGTGTAAACTATTTATCAAATGAATGTCTGTTCAGTATGAATGGTTGTTCATCTTCGGGGGATGCCACAAAGATGCCCCAAAAAACCACTTGTATGTCGGTTTCGTAGCAGGCATCTAGGGGTCACTTAGACGGGGCAACAAGCCATCAAGTGCAGTGAAGGACATCTTTTAGCAGTCGCCTTTTTTAAGCTGTTTTGGCGACCAAGATGTGGAGAGTGAGACTAATGAAAGACTGGTGCAATAACGACGGCGCACGCCGTCTTAAGGACAAAATTGCCGAATATTGGGCAGATCGTGGATACGAAGTAGAAGTCGACCTGGTCGATGCTGGCTTTGTTCCTGCCATGCGTAGCGCGCGCACAGACGTTCGCAGCAACATGGTCAACGGTATGCCACGCCGCAAACTCGTGAACGTGAACGAAGTTCGCAGCGAGTACCGTCCAGACTAATCCAGGCGAGCAAGTTCGGAGAGGGCTTGCTGCATGTTTTGCCAGTGATCAATTGATCTAAGGCGGTCATAGGGTTGGTTGGAGAGAGAGCCATATCCGAATGACACGAACACAAAGGGCAGCTCCGCATCGCGGGCTGCCCTTTCGTCTGTCCAGGCATCGCCAACCATAATTGCGCGGGCCGGATCACCGCCACCTTTGCGCACCGTTTCGATAATATGCGCCCCGTCCGGTTTTTTGATTGCGAGCGCATCGCCGCCAACCGTTGCGGAAAAATACTTTTCTAAATCCAGGCCTTTCAGGACTTCTTCAGCCAAGTGCTGGGCTTTGTTCGTGCATACAGTGAGGTTCGCGCCTTGGGATTTTAAAACCTCGAGCGTCTCTGGGCACATATCGAATGGTTCGCTTAACCGCGTGATGTTCTCAAGATAATGGTCGAGAAAGGTCGGCCATAGGTCTTGATCGATCTCGACCTCGTCAATTTCGACTTGGTTTTGCGCCAGGCCTTTGCGGATGAGAGCTTTCGCACCGTCGCCGATCATCATTCGGATACTGTCCAGCGAAACGGGATCGAGCTGCTTCTTCGCCAGCGTGTGGTTGAGCGCAGCGTGCAGGTCTGGCGCGGTTTCGACCAAAGTTCCGTCCAGATCAAAGACTATGGTCCATCCCGTAAAATCGTGTGCCATGCATTCATCCTGTTTTGATCGCGACTGCTACTTTGGCGCCCTTATTACAATAGGGCTCGCATCGACTCAGAACTTGCTCTAGGGCAGACCCAGAAAATTCGCGAGGGAATTTTGACATGACGAAAAGAGCGGCTGTGATCCTGGCGGCAGGGCAGGGAACGCGTATGCGGTCTTCGCTCCCGAAAGTTTTGCATCCCGTTGGAGGGCGCGCGATGGTGGATTGGTCGGTAGACCTGGCCAAAGCAGCCGGTTGCGAACGCGTCATTGTTGTCTGCTCGCCGGCTGGCGTGTCGGTGCAAGACCATGTTTCTGAAAGTCTTGGCTCGAACGCAATCGCCATTCAGGATCCACCGCTCGGTACGGGGCATGCCGTCTTATCAGCAAAAGACGCGCTGCAGGATTTTGAGGGAGACCTGGTGGTCCTATACGGCGACACGCCGCTTATTCCATTGTCTGCGGTCGAAGCCTTGTTTGATGAGTTGGGGCATGGGGCGTCGGTCGGCGTCCTCGGGTTTGAAGCGAAAGACCCGGGTGCCTATGGGCGTTTGATCACAAGCCCGGATGGTGACTTGGATGCGATTGTCGAGGCAAAGGAAGCGACATCGGAGCAACTCGCTGTTTCCTTTTGCAATTCTGGCGTCATGGCCGCGAAATCCGACATGATGTTCGATCTGCTTGATCGGGTCACGAATGATAATGCCAAGGGTGAGTATTACCTCACTGACATCGTCGAGCTCGCCAATTCGGATGGCGGTCGATGTCGCGCGGTCGCTTGCGATGAGGCGGATGTGCTGGGCGTAAACTCCCGTGTGGAACTCGCGGAAGCGGAAGCATCCTTCCAGGCAAAAATGCGTCACGAGCTCTTGCTTAAAGGAGTCACGATGACCGCGCCGGAAACAGTGTTCTTCAGCTACGACACTCAGATCGAAAATGACGTTACATTAGAGCCAAATGTCGTCTTCGGGCCCGGCGTGACCGTTCGCTCAGGGGCTAAGGTTCGAGCGTTTTCTCATCTTGAAGGGGCGGACGTTGCCGGTGATTGTGAGATTGGACCTTATGTTCGGTTGCGGCCGGGGGCGGTACTTGAAACCGGCGCCAAGGTCGGGAATTTCGTCGAAGTGAAGAACACGCGGATAGGGGCAGGCGCGAAGGCTAATCATCTCGCCTACCTTGGTGACGGTGACGTCGGCGCCGGTGCAAATATCGGCGCGGGTACGATCTTCTGCAACTATGATGGTTTCCTAAAGTACAAGACCAAAGTCGGAACGAACGCTTTCGTTGGTTCGAACTCTTCCTTGGTTGCGCCGGTCACGATCGGCGACGGTGCTTTTGTCGGGTCTGGGTCGGTGATTACCAAGGATGTGGAACCTAATGGTCTCGCGGTTGCGCGAGGTCGGCAGATGCAAAAGGCGGGCTGGGCTACGTCGTTCCGCGATAAAATGGCGGCTGTAAAAGCCACCAAAAAGAAAGGCTGATGGAGGCTGAGTATGGCGAATGAGCTGGAAAAAGAGAACGCGGCCCATGCGGCCATGGATTTTGTCGAAGATGGCATGACCCTCGGTCTTGGAACGGGATCGACCGCGAAATATTTCGTCGAAAATCTGGCTGAAGAGATTGCCGACGGTTTGGTCGTCCGCGGGGTTCCAACAAGCGAGCAAACGCGCCGGTTGGCAGAGTCCCTCGGCGTACCTTTGGTTGATGTTGAGCAAGTCGACCGTATCCATCTCACAGTTGACGGTGCCGATGAGGTCGATGATCACGCACAGCTGATCAAAGGCGGCGGTGCGGCTTTGCTCCGCGAAAAGATCATCGCAAATGCGAGCGATTTAATGATCGTGATCGCGGATGAGTCCAAAAAGGTGGAAATGCTGGGGCAGTTCCCTTTGCCGGTGGAGGCCACACCGTTCGGGTATACGATCACTGCAAAGAAAGCTTACGACGCGCTCAAGAAAGCCGGTGTGCTCAAACCCATGATCCAGGTCCGGACTGGACCTGGCAACAAGCCGATCGTCACGGATGGCGGGAACTATATTCTGGATTGTTCTTGCGGCGCGATTCCTGATGCGCCCTTAGCCGCAGCTTTGCTGTCAAACATTCCGGGCGTCGTCGAACACGGATTGTTTATCAATCTCGCGCGGACCGTGATCATTGGTGCGGATGACGGTGCCACTATATTTGAATACTAGCGCCGCACTCCCACATAGCGCACTTCTGAATTCCTCATCTCCGAACAAGGACTAAGCCATGGCCGACCATTCATATGATTATGATCTATTCGTGATTGGTGGCGGGTCTGGCGGTGTTCGCGCCGCGCGGATCGCGGCAGGCCATGGGGCGAAGGTTGCGCTTGCCGAAGAGTATCGCATGGGCGGGACCTGCGTGATCCGCGGCTGTGTACCGAAGAAGTTCATGGTCTATGCCAGCGACTACGGCCACAAACTGAAAGAGGCGCAGAAGTTCGGCTGGGACGTGAAGATTGGTGAGTTCGACTTTCCGGGCTTCATGGCCAACCTCCACGCGGAAGTTGATCGCTTATCAGGTCTGTACATGAGTGGTCAGGTGAATGCTGGCGTCGACGTTTTCGAAGAACGAGCAGAATTCGTTGATGCTCACACGCTGAAGCTTGTGACCAGCGGCAAAACCATCACGGCAGATAAGATTCTCATTGCTGTCGGTGGTTCGCCTTGGCGCCCGTCAAAGGACGAGCTCCCGGGTGTTGAGCATGCGATCACGTCGGACGGCGTATTTCAGCTCAAGGCCTTACCCAAGCACATTGTGATTGCAGGCGGTGGCTACATCGCCTGTGAGTTTGCGCACGTGTTTGCGGGCCTCGGTGTTGAAACCTGTCTCGTCTATCGTGGAGACACGGTCTTAAACGGGTTCGATATGGATGTTCGAACCGAAGTTCATGAAGGCCTGAAAGAAGCAGGCGTTCGCGTCATCACGAACACAGTTTTTGAGTCGATCGAGAAAACAGATAATGCTGAACAACCCCTACATATCAAACTTACCAATGACATGGAGCTAGACGCTGACGTCGTCATGATGGCCGTTGGGCGCAGCCCGCATATTAATGGATTGGGTTTGGAGGCAGCTGGCGTCACAGTTGGTGACCGCCACGAAATTGTAGTTGATAACTACTCCAAAACCAATGTCGAGAATATCTGGGCCGTCGGAGACGTTACGCGCCGCGCCGAGTTAACGCCCGTTGCGATCCGTGAGGGTCATGCATTTGCGGATACGGAGTTTGGCGGGAATTCTCGGACCTTTGATCACGATAAAATTGCCACTGCAGTGTTCACGCAGCCCGAGGTTGGCACTGTGGGATTGGCGGAGCATGAAGCGCGCAAAAAATACGGTGCGGTCGATATCTATAAGACCAAGTTCCGACCGATGAAGAATATGCTCAACGGGAAATCAGAGCGGGTCTTCATGAAAGTCATCGTACGCCAAGAAGACCAAGTGGTTGTCGGCGCTCACATCGTTTCGCCAGACGCTGGTGAAATGATCCAAATGCTTGGGATTGCCATTAAAATGGGCGCAACCAAGCAGCAATTCGACGAAACGTGCGCGGTACACCCGACGATTGCAGAAGAAATCGTGACGCTCAAAACGAAGTCCTGATACCTCAAATTTGGGCTCAGCGAGCTCTTTGCAAATCTTGTCCACCATGAAATGATAACGCTAACAAAGGGAGCGGTGTCATGCGCATTGGTTGGAGTGTGGTATTCAGTTTGGTTCTGGCAACAGGCTGCTCTCAAGAACCGCCATTAAGCGAGCCATCCGCTTGCGCGAATGCGCCCATGATCGGCCAGTTCGACCCCTCTAGCGATGTTTTTGTAGTGCACTTTGATAGCAAGCCGGATGTCGACGACCTGCACGCGATCGCGGCTGTCGGCTCGCTCCTAAAACAAGATAAGTTTGCCTGTGTTGACGCAATTGCTGTTGCAGGTGCGCATGGAACGCAGGATGGCGATTACATTCACTCTCCGCACCTGTTCGACCTTGCGTTTGCAGATACATGGCTGGATGCGCACAGTAATCGAGAAGACGTCCTTGTGGCGGAAGCCGAACTCTATATGGATACGCTTTCCAGTGGCGGCGATGTTTGGATCATGGTGGCGGGGCAAGCCGACATCGCGGCGGATGCCTTAAAGATCGCAGTCGAACGCGCGCCTGACTTGCCGTATAAATCACAGGTACATCTGGTCCAGCATAGTGACTGGAATGAGAGCGCGACCACGCCGGACAAACTGGCACTTGTTCAAGATTTTGCGGATTATCAGAAGATTTCTGATGGCAATGCGCGTGGAAACGGCACGCCAGGCTATACGACCAGAAATGGCGAACTGTGGCCCCGTGTTTTGGCGGACCCGAATGTTGGCTCGATGTGGAGAGAAGCGAAACGGCTTGCGGATGAGAAGAATCCTGATGCTGCCTATGTGAACCCTTTCGTGACCGCAGGCGGTTTTGACTTTTCGGACGCCGCCGAGATGGCGCATATTTTCGGGCTCAACGTGTTGGGCAATGTCCCTCTGTTTTTCGACTACGTGCTCGAGGATACGCAAACAGTCTGGCCGAATGGCGCCAAGGCAGCTGTGGCTCTGACCTATGATGATGCATTGTTGAGCCAGGTTGAAACCGCTTTGCCCCAATTAGATGAGGCCGGTTTCAAAGCCACTTTCTATCTCTCATTAGCGAGCCAGGGCTTCAGAGCGCATCAAGATGTTTGGGAGCGCGCGGCAGCAAATGGACACGAACTTGGCAATCATACGATCTATCATCCGTGTAGAGCGTCTTTGCTTGGTCGAGATTGGGTCACGCCAAACCGGGACTTGGACACCTATACAAAGGACCAATTGCTACGAGAGCTTGAGGACGTGAGCGCGGCTCTGGGCGAGCTTGATCAGGAGCTCACGCGCACCTTCGCTTACACATGCGGAGATGTGAGAGTAGGGGGTGAGGTGTTTGTTGAAGATCTCAAGGAGCTGTTTCCCGGCGCGCGAAGCGTCGAGCGCGATGTTGCGTTTGCGCCTTACTATGTCCCGTCCTTTGTGGTCGATGAAACGCCCGCCGCAGAGATGATCGAATATGTTGATGAGCTCATCGAGCGCGGCGCGATCGGGACCATCACTTTTCACGGGGTTGGTGGAGAGCACCTCTGGGTGACACCGGAAGACCACGCAGCGTTACTGGCTTACCTGCAGTCTGTCGGAGACGAAATTTGGGTTGCGCCTTTGAGGGATATTCTCGAATGGCGAGAAGCAGGGGTCGCCAAGAACTAGATTGAGAAGCTTGTCCCACACCCGCAGCCTGCTGTCGCGTTTGGATTATTGATCTTAAACGCGGCGCCGATCAGTTCGGTCGAGAAATCGATTTCTGATCCTGCCATTAACTCAAGGCTCATCTCATCCACCAAGACGCTAACGCCGTCTCGCGTGACGACGAGGTCGTCTTCATTCGCGGAATCGTCCAAATCGAACTTATATGAGAATCCAGAGCAGCCGCCACCTTCGACGGAAACCCTTAAGTAGGACTTATCCGGTTGTTTCTCCAGAATCGCTTTAATGCGCTTCGCAGCTGACTCAGACAGGGTAACATTGCTCATGAGCAAGAACATAGTAACGCCGGACATTCCTGAAAAGAGGGCGGTGTATGCAACACGCTGGGAAGATTCACGTGGTCGGTTCATTGATGAGCCCAAATCGGCCACCCGCACGCCGTTTCAGCGCGATCGAGACCGCATTATTCATGCCTCAGCTTTTCGGCGATTGAAGCAGAAAACGCAGGTTTTTGTTGCTCACGAAGGCGATCACTATCGAACACGTCTCACCCACTCTCTTGAAGTGGCGCAGATCGCCCGGTCTGTTGCGCGCACGCTTGGACTGGATGAAGACCTCGCAGAAGCTATGGCACTCGCTCATGATTTGGGGCATCCGCCTTTCGGCCATGCTGGCGAAGATCAGCTTGATGAGTGCATGACTGAATTTGAAGGGTTCGATCATAATGCTCAAACTCTGCGTGTCGTGACGCGTTTAGAAGACCGCTACCCAAGTTTTCACGGCTTAAACCTGACCTGGGAGATGCTCGAAGGTCTGGTGAAGCACAATGGCCCTCTGATTACTGCTGATAATTCAGTTGCCGATTTGCCGGCCGCGTTTCGAGACTTTCCATGGCTGGAACAACTCGAGCTAGACCAGTTTGCGGGACCTGAGGCACAAGTCGCAGCGCTAGCGGACGATATCGCCTACAACAACCACGATATCGATGACGGTATAGCGGCGGGATTGTTCACAATCGCGGATTTGGAAGAATTGCCCCTCGTGGGTGACATCTTCAGGTCGGTCAAAGAGGACTTTCCCGCTCTGGAAGACCGCAAGATTGTATTTGAGGCCGTACGCAGGCTGATTGGCCACTGGATCAATGACCTCACGGCGGAAACGCGACGCCGCGTGGAGAAATACCAACCCAAGAGCGCAGCAGATGTTCGAGCGCTACCGGAGCCTTTGGTCGCGTTCTCAAAGGACCTTGACCGAGACCAACGCGCTTTGCGGGCATTTCTCTATGAGCGCATGTATAAGCACTACAAGGTCAATCGCATGCGCAGCCAAGCCAAGCGCATCTTGAGTGAGCTGTTCGCACTCTTCATGGCGGAGCCAGAGACGCTACCGGACCTTTGGCGCAGGGATGCAGAACAAGCCACATCCGTGCGCCGCGCGCGCCTTGTTTGCGACTATCTCGCTGGGATGACCGACAATTACGCCATCGAGTTGCATCGCCGCCTCTTCAGCATGGAAAGCATGCTTTAAACCCGTTTACCAAAATGCTCCGATCGCCGCTGAATTGGGTGCTCAGATTCAGGCATCGTTAACAAAACGACCTTAACTGTTAACGAAACGGAAGATGGCGGGGTAGAAGATGAGCCGTGCGAAAAGCGAACCTGATTACGATTTCGGACCTTATGAAGATGAGTATCGCGGATTTGAGATTCGTGATGATGAGACCGGTCGTGGACCATTAATTCTTGTTCTGGCGCTTGGCGTCTTATTGATCTTTGCGGGTGTTGTGTGGAACACTTATCGGCAGGGGGTGCGTCCGACAGAAGGCGGATTGCCAGTGATTGCGTCTGATACAGATCAATTCAAACGCTCGCCGGACAAACGTGGCGGTGTGGAAGTCGCAGGACAGGATAAGGCCTATTACGGCTCTATGGACGGTCTCGGCGACCCAGCGCTCCAAAAAGCGGCGGCGCGGAACCCGATCGATATTCGCCGTCGCAGTCCTGAGACCCTTGCTGGGGGACCCGCGGAGCTGCCGCCTATTGAAGGTGCTGACGAAGCTCCGAAAATCGTTTTTGCCGAGGCTGTTCAGGAAGAGTCGATAGAGACAGAGCCAGAGACGCCTATTCAAATTGCAGTCGCGAAGCCTATCCTTGAGCCGGCAGCGAGTGCGAGCATCCAAGAAACCCGCCCGAGCGAGCTTTCTATGTCGCGATTTGTTGCGGCTGGTACCTATCAGGTTCAACTGTCGGCCTTGAGATCAGAAGATGCCGCGAAAAGCGCTTGGGAACGGCTTCAGAACACTGCGCCGGATCTCTTCAACGGAGCCGATCTCGACATCCAACGGGCTGATTTAGGCGCAAAAGGCGTATTCTACCGCCTGCGCATCGGCTCATTTGCGGATCGTGAGGCCGCGAAAGGCTTCTGCGCAGATGTGAAAGCGACTGGTAAAGACTGCATGGTCGTCGCTAAGGCTATTGGATGAGTATATCCGCCTGCATCACCAGCATATCAGGCCCGGTCCTCTTAGCTGAGGAACGGGCCTTTTTGCGTGAGGCTCAGCCTTGGGGTGTGATTTTGATGGGGCGATCCTGTGTGGACCGCGAGCAAGTCAAAAACCTCACCTCAGAGATCAAAGACGCGCTGGGGCGAGATGCTCTGATCTTTATTGATCAAGAAGGTGGCCGCGTCGCGAGGCTCAAAGCTCCAGAGTGGCCGAAATTTCCAGCAGCAGGCGCCTATGGCGCTCTTTTCGAGCATGCTCCGGACGACGCTGTGGAAGCCTGTAAGCTTGGACATCGTTTGATGGGGCATGAGCTCTACAAACTTGGTATCTTCGCGGATTGTGCGCCCTGCGCAGACCTTAGGCAGACGAATACGCACGACGCCATTGGTGATCGCGCATTCGGATATTCCGTCGACGCCGTAACCGCGCTGACCGGAGCCGCAATAGCTGGGCTTAAATCAGCTGGTGTCGCTGCAGTCATCAAGCACATGCCGGGGCAGGGGCGTTCCGTGCTCGACACCCATTATGACCTGCCGTCTGTGGAGGCTGATGCTACCGAGCTGATGCAGGATATGTCTATTTTTCGGGCGCTAGCCGACCAAGTGCCCATGGGGATGACATGTCACGTCATCTTCGAAGCGTTTGATGCCGAAAACCCCACCACAATCTCGCCGACCGTTATTTCTGAGACCATTCGCGAGCGAATCGGATTTCAAGGATTGTTGATGACTGATGATTTGGGGATGGATGCCTTGGGGGGAACCCTCACAGATCGCGGCGCCAAAGCTTTGGCGGCTGGCTGTGATCTCCTGCTCCATTGCTCAGGGTTCTTGAAAGAGCCGGGACACATCCTCCGCGAGATGGAAGAAGTTGCGGCCGTTTCTGGCGCGCTTGATGGTATCGCAAAGCAGCGCGCTGCGGCGGCAGATACTTTTGTGACGCCGCCCCAACCCTTTGATGCTGAACAGGCTTGGGCCCGTTTTGGTGATCTCATGGCGCAAACGGAAGCGAGGGCATAAGAGATGGAACTCGTTTCAAACGATCTGGTCACGCTGGATGACGATGTCGAAGCCGAAGAAGTATTTTCGATTGATGTGTCGGGCTATGAAGGACCGCTGCATCTCTTGCTCGATCTCGCACGTAAACAGAAAGTCGATTTGCTGCACGTTTCGATATTAGAGCTCGCGACGCAGTATTTAGGGTTCATCCAAGAGGCGCAGGATAAGCGCATCGACCTGGCCGCAGACTATCTATTGATGGCCGCTTGGCTTGCGTTCCTGAAATCCCGCCTATTGTTGCCGAAGCCTAAAAAAGACAGCGAAGACGAGGCGTCCGCTGAAGACGATGCTCTAAAGCTGGCTTTCCGATTGAAGCGGCTCGACGCGATGCGCGAGGCCGGTGAGGCGCTTATGGACAGTGATATCCTAGGGCGCGATGTATTTCTGCGTGGGATGCCGGAACAGCCCAAAGTGGTCAAAACGACTGAGTACAATACGACCCTCTATCATTTGATGCAGTCCTTTGGATCTATTCGTCAGCGCAAAGCCAAAGAAGCGCCGCATACGATCGAAAACCAGTTCGTTCTGCCGCTAGAAAATGCGAGAGATAACCTCCGTAGTCTCAGTCCCAAGCTAAAAGAGTGGGCGAGCTTAGACACCATTCGCCAGCAAATTGTTGACGTGAATGACGATGTTCCGCCGCGCTCTGTGACGGCCAGCGTTTTCGCAGCCACTTTGGAACTCACGCGTGACGGCGATGTTGATGTGCGCCAAGACGAGCATTTCGCGCCGCTCTATTTGCGTGCCAAAAACCAACCACAAGAGGGGATTGCTCCATGACCAAGGTCGAAAGCTCAATTCCGATCGAAGATGCGCCGGAAGATATTCGCCGCGCTGTGCAGCAATTATCGTTTGCGTATAAGCGCTCTGCAGAGACGCTGTATGAAGCCGAAGATGATGCTATGGCAGAAGCCGCGCGCCGGGCAGAAGCCATCCTCTTCGCCGCAGGGCAGCCGCTTGAAGCGTCCGCAATTGCCGAAGTCATTCCGCAGGGCGTAGATGTGCCGGCAGTGCTAATGACCTTGAAGGCCGCGTATGCAGAGCGGGGCGTCAACTTGGTCGAAGTTGGTGGCAAATGGCGGTTCCAAACCGCTGAGGACCTGAATTATCTCTTCGTTGAAGAGCGCCACGAGCAAAAGTCGCTTTCGCAGGCCGCGCTCGAGACGCTCGCAATTATCGCCTATGGTCAACCCGTAACGCGCGCCGAAATCGAAGCTGTCCGAGGCGTTGCCGTCTCTAAAGGAACAGTCGATGTTCTGATGGAAGCCGGCTGGGTCAAGATTAAAGGTCGTCGTAAGACACCGGGCCGTCCCGTCACGCTCGGGACGACGGATAAATTTCTGGAGCATTTCGGGCTGGAAAGCCTTGATGTCCTGCCTGGACGCGCTGAACTCGAAGCTGAAGGCTTGCTCTCGGATGTGATTCCAGATGGCTTCTATTCTGATGGCTCAAGCATGCACAATGAGGCAGAGGAGCTTGTTTCTGAGGCAGATCCTGAAGAAAACTCTGACTTCGTCACGGATTTCATGGGGCCCGAAGAAGAGGTTCATTAGTTATTTCTGCTTATGAAACCTCGGTCACGCCATTGTAACTCGCGGTGTGGCGCGTTATCTCAGCACGAGTATTAGGAGATAAATCATGGCTCCAAGTTGGATGCAGCTTTTGCTCGTCGCGGTTGTCGCGCTTTTGATCTTTGGTGGACGCGGACGCATCTCCTCGATCATGGGCGATATGGCCAAAGGAATTACCAGCTTCCGCAAAGGATTGCGCGAAGAGGATGAGGACGCGAAAGCCGTCGAAGGTGATGATATGGTGAATATCACGCCGGAGAAGGAAAAAGCGAAGTCGGCGGATTAATCGTTCGATGAGCGCGGAAGGCGCCTGATCATGCTGCCGCAATTCGGATTTAGCGAACTCTTGTTCCTCGTGATCATCGCTCTGGTGATTCTCGGGCCTAAAGACCTGTCTCTGACAATGCGGAAGCTTGGACAGTTCGTTGCCAAAGGCCGGTCCATGGCGAACGAGTTCCGCGCTGCTTTCGACGATATTGCGCGCCAAGCAGAACTCGATGATTTGCGCAAAGAGATTGAAGATCTCAAGCGCGATAATGCGGTTACGCAAGCGGTCGATGAGCTCAAAGAAGTCGAGAAAGACATCAATCAGACGGTTCTCCGCGAAGAAGCGAAACTCAAAGAAGATATGGCTAAGCCGATTGCGTCGGACCCAGAGACAGCGTCACCGACAGAGACCTCTCCGGCGAATGATCCAGAAGACAAGGCTGTCTCATGAGCCAGGATTTACCCGTCGATCAACGCCCGGATTTGATTGAGAATGAGATTGAGGCTTCGCGAGCGCCGCTGCTAGATCATCTGAACGAGCTCCGGTCTCGGCTGATGAAAGCTCTACTGGCTTTCGTTATCTGCTCAATCGGATGTTTTTTCATCGCGGGACCGATTTTCAACCTTCTCGTCGAACCCTTCATCGAGGCCTTCAAGACGCATGGCGTCACCGAAGATCCGCGCTTGATTTATACCGCGCCGCTGGAGTTCTTTTTCGTCAAACTGAAGATCGCCCTCTTCGCGGGGCTTTTTGTGTCTTTCCCAATCATGGCTTGGCAAGTTTATGCCTTTGTCGCGCCGGGTCTCTATAAAGAGGAAAAGGGCGCATTCTTACCGTTCTTGATCGCTGCGCCTGTCTTGTTCACGATCGGCGTTCTGTTCGTCTTCTACGTGATGATGCCGCTCGTGATGGCTTTTGCATTGGGCCAGCAGCAGGCGGGCGGTTTGGATGCCGTCCAAATCGAAGCTCAGATCAAAGTCTCTGAGTATCTTTCTTTAGCGCTCGCGTTGATGACCGCATTCGGATTATCCTTCCAATTGCCCGTAATCTTGGCACTGCTCGGGCGTGCTGGGATTGTTGGTGCAGATACGCTCCGCAATGGACGCAAATATGCGATTGTTGGTATTCTTGCTGTGGCAGCGTTCGCCACGCCGCCAGACTTTATCTCGCAGATTATGCTAACCGTTCCGGTTTACGGGCTTTACGAAATCAGTATCTGGATTGTGTCGGTAATGGAGCGGAAAGCGGCGGAAGCTGAAGAGGCGGAAGCCTAGGAGCACTATTCCGCGCAAAGCGGAAGAGAGAACCCAGCAGGCATCTTCGTATCTTCAGAGGCGCACGCGCCCTCAAAGTTGGCAGACTCGACCCCAATCGCTGTTTCTAGATTGGCACCAGCGAACCGGGCATCGCGAAAACTTGCATCCGTGATTGTGGCTGCGGTCAAATCCGCGTTTGCGAGGATCGTATTGTCGAAGACAGACCCCGTGAGATCAGCCGCGGTCAGGACTGCCTCAGATAATGTCGCCGCCGAAAAGTCACTATTGTGCACAGTAGCGGACTGCATGTGAGCGCCGTTCAAAGTGGCTCCGATAAACTTGCCGTCGCTCAGTGTGGCGCTGTTCAGAACAACGCCGGACATCTTTGAGTTATTGAAGCTTGCACCTTGAAGTCTCGCCCCGACGAGAATGGCTTCTTCGAAGGACGCCTCCGTAAAGTCTCCGAGCCTGAGGTCGGCGCCAGCGGCTTGAACGCCGCTGAAGTTCGCCCCGTGAGCGTGCGCGCGGCGGAGGTTTGCAGCCGTTAGGTCTGCGCCCGGATAGCTGGCTTTGGAGACATTCCAGCCTGACATGTTTCTGCCGACGAGCGAACAGTCATGGCATGATCCGCTATAGGAAGGAGCCCAAGAAATTCGGCTTGGGGTTTCTTGTGCAGTGCTAAATGGCGCAGCGGCCATGAGCATGGCGCTAGATAAAAGTAACGAGCGAATGTGAAACCGGTTCGTCATGAGTCCCCTCATACGCGAACGAGCTTTGGTCTAGAACTGAAAAACTAGTAATCCAAGCGTCGCGCAGATTGCTGTTGCAATCATGTCTCACTCGGTTCGGTTAAGAACAGGTTGGGATCGTCTTCCCTTTTGGGAGGCGTGTTGAGGCGTCACCGCAAGCTAGGTTGAGCTGGGACTGTGTTAAGCCTCGCGCGATCGCCAGGTCGGCGCCAGAGAAGTTCGCGCCGGTCAGTGTTGCTCCGGCGAAATTCGAAGATCCAAAGTAAGTCCCGACCGCGATTGCGCGCTTGAGGTTCACGTTTGAGAAGTCTGCTCGGTTGAAACGCGCCCCAAAAAGGTTCGACACGGATAGATCGGCGCCTTTCAGATTAACGTCGTCATAGGTCGACAGCGCAAAATTAGATTGGCGAAGACGTGATGCTTCCAGGTTCTGTTTCTTCCCTTCAGCGTAAGAGAGGTCCGCTTGAAAGAGATTGCACTTCGCACAGGATTGCCCGGCTTTCACACGTGCAATTTGAGCAGCGTCCTGCGCAGCGGCGATCGGCGTTAAAAACCCTACGAAAAGGGCTGAAATAGCAATGTGTTTCAGCATGGGACGTCCATCCAGCTTATGGGTTTACACTTGAGTAACCATAGGCAAGGGACGGGCCAGTTTGCGAAACGGGCTATTCTGTTGCTTCAGCTTTCCCGACATACCCGCATGTATCGCAGGCTGTCTCACCATCTGCTTCATCTAGATAGAGTGTGAAGCTGCCACAGTTTGAGCAAGCATCTGGCAGATAGGTCGGCGCCTCCGGCTCTTCGGTTGCCCCTTCAAGCGCTTCCTCTTCCTCTCGCTCTGCTTCGCGCTCTTCGAGTTTGGTGTTGAAGATTACAATATTGTCTGGAATTTGACCGCGGGCAAAGCCGCGGGAAATCAGGTGGGCCGCTTCGTCCGGAAGAGGCTGTGCTTGCGATTTTTCAATTCCGTCCTCAAGACCGCGCCCGAGCCCATCATGAGTTGCATTCCCGAGTTCAGCCAGATCTTCGCGTGCGAGATAAGAGACTGCAAGTTCGCGGAAAATATAGTCGAGGATTGAGGTCGCACGCGCGATCTGGTCGTTTCCTGTAACTTCTCCGGCGGGTTCAAAGCGCGTGAACACAAATGCATCGACATACTCCTCCAAGGGTACGCCGTACTGCAGGCCGAGTGATACCGCGATCGCAAAATTGTTCATGAGCGAGCGGAACGCCGCGCCTTCTTTGTGCATATCGATGAAGATTTCACCCAGCGAGCCGTCGTCAAATTCACCAGTATGGAGGTACACTTTGTGTCCACCGACAGTCGCCTTTTGGATGTAACCTTTGCGTCGATCTGGCAGTCGCGTTCGAGAAACGCCGCTTGGGGATTCGATAATCGTTTGCGGCGCCGCGTCCTCAGCCATCAAGTCTTCTGCAAGAGCAGTAATATGCTCCATGCGGTCGGCGGTCAGACGGTTCACCTGAGTATCTAGGGCGGGGAGCCAAACTGATAGAGAACTGTCCAATAGCGCTTGCAGGTCTGCATCGTTCAGATTTGTGCCTGATACGATGATCCCGACATCGCCAGTTTTTAGGAGAGCTTCTGCTAAGTTAATCTGATCATCGGTGGAGAGCGATTGGGTTAAGTTCGCTGGTCCGATTGCCGCTTCCGCTAGTTTTTCTGGACGCCCATCCAGCGCCTCCTCGGCTTCAGCGATTTCTCGTTTGGAGAAGCCGATCGATTTTAGCAACGAGCGTCCATCCGCATCGAAGGATTCTGGCGCCAATCGCAGGTCTTTAGAGATAATATCGTCACCTAAGACCCATCGGGAGAAAGCTGCGTTCAAAGGCAAGCCCTCGCCGAGCGCGCTTTTGACCTTATCGATGGCCTGTGTCGAAAATCCTCGCGTACGGAGCGTGTCACCGCCAAAATGGGGCATCAACTCTAGATCCGCAGCGGAATCGATTTCACTCAAAAGTGTAGGAAGAACCTCTGGAGCTTTTCGGGCGAGCCCAATTCTAGCCATTAGAGAGAGCGTGGGCGTGTCGCCTTCTTCAAGTTCGATGAACGACGAAACGGGTTGCAGCCCCAATGTTGCTGGCTGGAAATGAGAGAGCGCCTTGGCCGAAAGGGGGATGATCGCGAGTTCAATATCCCGTTTTGACTTTCGAGCGCTTCGGGGTGCGAGGTCGAGCGCGTCGGCGTGCTTTTTTGTGAACGAACTCCCTTTTCCCACAGATTGGATAAGCTTGACCAGCGCAATCAAGCTGGCAGAGCTTTCACCATTATAGCTCTGGCCGAGGCCCAGCAGGGCAGCGGACAATCCACATGGTACAAGCGTGAGTGCGTCGCCATTCTCATCCATCGCGGCACTGATCAAATCATCCAAAACATCGGTTTCGATGCCATCAGGCGTGACAAATCTCGATACGTCCAGCGCCATCGCAGGCCTGCTCGGATCTAGCGTCTCCGATTTTTGAAGAATCGTCCCAACCCCTGCACGGCGAACATCGTTCAGATCGCTCAGGCTGGACTCCGCGTCGATGGAACAGGCCGGCGGCGCGCCGGTTTCGATCGCATCATTGCGAAACTCATTTGCCAGTGTCTCGAAACCGCGATCTTGATTGAGCGCTTCTTCAATCAACGCGAGCGGTACGCCGCGCGTCGCGGCTTCCGCCAGCTCAGCGTTTTTGGGCGTATCGCCCAATCCTTCGAGTAACTCAGCCATCGCGAGTTTACTGGTGCGATTGAGTCGCTGCCGTGTCGCGATGCGAACGGCGTCGTCTTTATCTAACAGATTTGTTAGCGGGACAGCGCAGAGTTCGCCCAGGGGTAAAACCGCGCTGATGAGGCCTTCATCCATTGCGGTTGCCAGTAATTGTGCGTTGCGATCGCTTGCAGACATAAACTGCGCCCTCCAGCCGGTGCGGGCTTGACCTAGCCCGCGACATGATGTGTTGCCTGTCCTAACTAGATTCGGCGAGACACACGCGCCATATTGCGGACAAATATCACTGTCAGGACGTTCAATATGTTCAAACTGTTTACTTGGTGGAATGGCGTAAGCCCTGGTGGTTGGTTCGATATCAAGCGTCGAAGCGACTTGATCGGAACCGACGAGTACGGGAATCGTTATTTTGAGGACCGCAAAGCGTCTGTGGAAGGTCGTAAGCGGCGGTATGTCATTTATGACGGTCTGGCTGAACCCTCTAAAGTGCCAGCTGAGTGGCATGGATGGTTGCACTACACATTCGATGAGCCGCCAACGGATGCCCCGCTTAAGCGGCAGGCATGGGAAACCGACCACACACCGAATATGACTGGAACTGTGTTTGCTTGCCGTCCGAAGGGAAGCTTGAGAGAAGGCGGGGAACGTCGCGAAGCCGACGCAGACTACAAGGCCTGGGATCCAAATGCGTGAGTCAATTTTTGAGACCCTTGTCGGTCTCGGCGTTCTAATCGTCGCGGGTATGTTTCTTTGGTTCGGGCTCGCCCGAGGTGGAGACGCAGCGTCCTCAGGCGAAACCGTAGAACTGGGCGCGCGTTTTAGTAGCGCGGCGACGATCGACCGTGGAACCGACGTCCGCATGGCCGGTGTGAAAATCGGAACTGTGCGAGATGTCGCGCTAGACCGGGAGCGGGCAGAAGCCTTGGTCGTCATGGCTGTAGATTCCACAATTCTGCCTTTGGGCGATGGTACGAGCGCGCGCGTGCAATCCGAAGGTTTGCTGGGCGGCGCGTATATCAATCTCGAGCCCGCAGAAGGGTTTGGAGAGATCCTGGCGTGCGGTTCAGGTGAAGAGCTGTTCGGCGATAGCGGGTGCGGCGAGATCCTCTACGCGCAGGGATCTGTCGATCTGATGACGCTGTTTGCCTCATTCGCATCAGGTGGCGGCGGCGGAGATGCTGAGTGATCCGCGCGGCGACGCTGGGACTTGTTGGGATCGCTGTAGCGGTCTTTGCTTACGCGCAAAATGCGGAAGAACCAGAACGCACGGTTTCTGACCTTGAGCGCGAGCTTTTCGGCACTGATAGCACTGACCCAGACGCGGAATTAGAAGAAGAAATCATCGAGTCGCGCCCGCGCACGTATCAGCCGTATGAGACGGTAATGCTCCGTGCGTTGGATAAGATAACTGGGCGCTCCACAGACTTTGAGATGCTCGTGGGCGAACCGAAAGTTTATGGCTCGCTGCGGATTGATCTCCAAACCTGTTATCAAACACCACCAGAGGAGCCGCCGGAAAGCGCGGCCTTTCTAAAAATTACGTCTGCGACTTCCAAACAGGTTCAGACGATGGCCGAGCCGCGTGATTTGACGGATGAAGAGATGACTGTCTCTGAAGCCGAAGATGCG
The DNA here is from genome assembly GCA_013213785.1 of Henriciella sp. Taxonomy (GTDB): domain Bacteria; phylum Pseudomonadota; class Alphaproteobacteria; order Caulobacterales; family Hyphomonadaceae; genus Henriciella. Next base: position 270,102 of record JABSPZ010000005.1, read on the forward strand.
GATGTGCGTTTTTCCGGATGGATGTTTGCGTCTTCTCCTGGGCTGAGCGCGCTTGAACACCCGGTCTATGATATTTGGGTGATTGCCTGCAGTGAAGTCGATCCAGCCATACTCAACCCTCTCGAGCCCGCCGAGTAGAAATCGGCATTTACCCGCAAGGCACGCCATAGTTTCGCTCGGAAATCATCGCGCGAAATTTCTTCCAAACCGAACTGTTCCAAATGCGGATTATGGAATTGTGCGTCTAGGAGCTCAAAGCCTCCGAGTTTGAGGCGCGCAACCAAGTGAACGAGGGCAATCTTTGACGCATCCGTTGCGCGCGAGAACATACTCTCCCCAAAGAATGCCCCGCCGAGCGCCACACCGTAAAGCCCCCCAACCAAATCGCCATCGTCTGTCCAGCACTCGACGCTATGGGCGTTTCCTTGTCGGTGCAGGGCGCCGTACAGATTTAGAATAGGATCGTTGATCCATGTTGCAGGCCGTGTTGGGTGCGGCTCTGCACAGGCTTCGATAACCCGGTTAAAAGCGGTATCAACAGTCACACGGAATGGATCTTGTCGAACTGTTTTGCGAAGCCGCTCCGGAATATGGAACCGATCTAGAGGCAGAACGCCTCGTAGATCGGGGTCCATCAAAAACAGCCGCATATCTTCGCGTGAGTCCGCCATCGGAAACACGCCGCGCCTGTAACAGTTTAAAAGATCCGTGGTGTCGAACCGATCTGACATACAAACAGTCTACTTCAGACCGAGATAACGCTCCAGCCAGTGAATATCATAATTCCCATCCACGACATCTTGGGCTTCGACGAGCTTACGGTGCAATGGAAGGGTCGTATCCACACCGCCGACAACCATTTCGTCCAACGCGCGGCGCAGGCGCATTATGCACTCGTTTCGCGTTCTGCCATGCACAATCAACTTGGCTATCATGCTGTCATAGTGCGGTGGGATCTTATAGCCCGCGTAGACCGCACTATCGAGGCGAACGTCAGGACCACCTGGTGCATGGAAGTCGGTGATTTTTCCAGGCGAAGGAACAAAGGTTTCGTGATGTTCGGCGTTAATCCGGCATTCGATCGCGTGACCGACGAGCAAGACATCTTCTTGCGAGAAGGAGAGTTTTTTCCCATCCGCAACGCGAATCTGTTCGCGGATGAGGTCGATACCAGTGATCATTTCAGTCACTGGGTGCTCAACCTGAATTCGCGTATTCATCTCGATAAAATAGAAGTTCCCGTCTTCGTATAGGAATTCCATAGTGCCAGCGCCGCGATAGCCCATCTTTTTGACGGCTTTCGCGACGATGGTCCCGATCTCTTCGCGCTGGGCTTGATTCAACGCCGGGGAAGGGGCTTCTTCAAACACTTTCTGGTGGCGGCGTTGCAGTGAGCAATCGCGTTCCCACAGATGACAAACATTGCCATGAGTGTCCGCGATCAGCTGGATTTCAATGTGGCGAGGCTTGCCGAGATACTTTTCGAGATAAACTGCATCGTCACCGAATGCGGCTTTGGCTTCGGTCTTGGCAGACTTAATCGCGTTCTCGAGGTCTTTCTCGGTTTCAGCGACGCGCATGCCGCGACCACCGCCGCCAGAGGCAGCCTTAACGAGGACGGGATAGCCGATCTTCTTGGCGACTTTCTTGCCTTCGCTGATCGTGGAAATGCCACCCTCTGAACCAGGTACGACAGGCACGCCTGCGTCGATCATGGTCTGCTTGGCCGTGATTTTGTCGCCCATAGTGCGGATATGATCCGCAGTAGGCCCGATAAAGATCAAATCATGGGCTTCGACCATTTCGGCGAACTGCGCATTCTCAGACAAGAAGCCATACCCTGGGTGGATCGCATCAGCGCCGGTAATTTCCGCAGCGGCGATAATTTGTGACTTCTTCAGATAACTGTTTGCGCTTGGGGCGGGGCCGATGCAAACGCTTTCATCCGCCAGACGAACGGCCATGGCATCGCGGTCTGCTTCAGAATGGACTGCCACAGTCGACAAACCCATTTCCTTACACGCGCGGTGAATGCGCAGCGCAATTTCGCCTCGGTTGGCGATAAGAACTTTTTCAATCATCGTTTCGTGTCCTTATTCGACCACGATCAATGGCTCACCGAATTCAACCGGTTGGGAATCATCGACGAGGATTTCTTTCACGGTGCCAGCAGCGTCTGCAGTGACAGGATTGAAGGTCTTCATCGCTTCAATCAGCATGAGTGTGTCGCCCTTTTTGACCTTGTCGCCAACATTCACAAACGCCTTCGCGCCGGGTTCTGGTGATAGGTATACGGTTCCAACCATGGGGCTGGTGGTCGCATTAGAGGGTGCTGCGGCAGGTGCGGCGGCCGCCGTGGGCGCTGCTGGTGCAGCTGCTGGAGCGGCAGCAACCGGCGCAGCAGCAACAGGCGCTGCCTGCACAATTGCGGGCGCGGGCGGTGTCATGCTTGTTGCTTTGCTCACACGGATGCGGAGACCTTCATGCTCCACTTCAACCTCTCCGAGGTCGGCTTCACGCAGGATCGCGGCGAGTTCGCGGACCAAGCCTGCGTCGAGTTTTGTCTTGCTAGTGGACATCGGTGGGGGCTCCTCAGTCTTTTTTCTTATTGGAGAGCGGCGTCTAACGCCATCAAATAGCCGCGTACGCCAAAACCTGCAATGCAGGCGTCGGCGCAAGGAGCGACATAGTTAGTTGTTCGGAACGCTTCTCGCGCAGCCGGGTTCGAAATATGGACCTCGTATGTGCGCGCTTCGCAAGCACGCAGGGCATCATGAAGAGCAACAGATGTGTGCGTGTAGGCCCCTGCGTTGAGAATCAGGATCTCTGCAGACTTAGAAGCCTCCTGAACCCAGTCGATGAGTTCGCCTTCAGAATTTGTCTGACGGAATGTTATCTCTGAATTGGGCGCGGCTGCTTTCATTTGCTGGTGGATATCGTCCAGCGTCGTCGTTCCGTAAATCTCAGGCTCGCGTGTGCCGAGCAGGTTGAGATTTGGGCCGTTGAGAACATATATCTGTTGCGTCATTGCCACACGCTCTTGCGGCGGATCGCTAAGCTTGGCAAGTCCCATTTAAGCAATTGGAGGCCAGCAAATGCAGATAGTCCTGAATGGCGAAAGCCTAGACATTGCAGAAGGTATGAGCGTTAAAGCGCTCGTCCTAACTTTGGCTGATGATCCGCGCGGTGTCGCGATCGAGCGCAATTTGGAAATCGTCCCGAAAGCAGAGCATGCGACCACACTGCTCGAGGAGGGGGATCGCTTGGAGATTGTGCAGTTTGTTGGTGGCGGTTGACGCTTGGGCAATTGACTGGATAACCAAGCTCCGACACTGCTAAGTTTAGAAACAAGGAGCTGTATATGCGCGGATTAGCGATCGTACTCACGGTCAACACTCATGGCCGGCGCTGCAATGGCGGACGAGGCGACTGAGCCATTGCTCACGCACGCGGTCTATTTTGACCTGAAGCAAGACGACGCGGCTTCTGTGCAAGCGTTGATCGATGGGTGTTACGAGTATTTGGCGCCGCATGACGGGATTGTCTACTTCTCCGCTGGCGCGCGGCATACGGACTATCAAAGAGACGTCAATGATCTCGGTTTCGATGTCGCGCTGACCATCGTATTTGAGAATACGGCAGCTCAGGACGCTTATCAGGTTACTGAGCCGCATCTTCAGTTTATCGAAGAGTTCAACGAAAACTGGGCCAGCGTTCGCGTGTTCGATAGTCTGGCGCCAGCGGTTGAATGATCTGTCGCGCGGCACAATCGTCACCTTGCTCTTGCGAGTGGGGGCGGTTAAGCGAGCCACATGACTGATACGCCATTGACCGTCGCTGGACGGACCTTCAATTCTCGCCTGATAATTGGCACCGGAAAATACGCGTCATACGCCCAAAACGCCGATGCGGCGCGGGCCGCGGGCGCGGAGATGGTGACGGTCGCGCTGCGGAGAATAAATCTCTCCAACCCCGACGAAGACAGATTGCAAGATCATGTCTCGCCAAGCGAGTTTACCTATTTGCCGAATACGGCGGGGTGTTTCACTGCAGATGAGGCAGTGCGTACGCTACGGCTCGCTCGCGAAGCAGGCGGCTGGGATCTCGTGAAGCTGGAAGTTTTGTCAGACCAGAAAACGCTTTATCCAGATATGGAAGAGACGCTCCGCGCAGCGAAGGACCTTATCTCGGATGGCTTTGAAGTCATGGTTTATTGCTCCGATGACCCGGTTTATGCGCGTAAGCTAGAGGATGTTGGATGCGCTGCAATCATGCCTCTGGGAAGTCTGATCGGTTCAGGGCTTGGAATTCAAAATCCGCTCAATATCCGGCTTATAGTTGAGCAATCTCGCGTGCCGGTAATTGTCGATGCGGGGGTTGGAACCGCGTCGGATGCCGCTCAAGCGATGGAGCTTGGGTGTGATGGCGTTCTGATGAATACCGCAATCGCCGAAGCGAAAGACCCGATCATGATGGCCTCTGCTATGAAGCATGCGGTGATCGCAGGTCGTGAAGCTTACCTCGCAGGTAGAATGGGCCGCAAACGCTATGCTGACCCATCCTCGCCGCTAGCTGGCTTAATTTAGCCGTCTGCGAGAGCGCTTTCGATCAACGCTTCAACGCGTGGGATATCCGCGCCAGAGACTTGTTCAGTGCCGATGATAAACACGGGTGTGCCGGTAATCCCGATCGACCGAGCGAGGCTTTTTGAGTCAGCTACGGCCTTCTGAACATCGATTGACTTCATATCGGCGCGCATAGTTGTGACGTCGACGCCTACAGATTCGGCAGCCGCATCAATCTGATCAGCGCCGAACCCAGATCCGTTGTCGAGTTCCATGAGCGCCATGTGCATCTCAATATACTTGCCTTGTTTCCCCGCAGCGAGGGCGGCGAGCGCAGCCTTTTCGCTTTCAGCGGATAGAATTGGGAACTCTTTGAATACGACGCGCACGTTGTTGTCATACTTTTCGGGAATTTCCGTTGCCCACTCAGCTGAGCGTTTACAGAAGCCGCAACGATAATCGAAGAACTCGACAACCGTGACAGCGGCATCGGCTGGCCCGATGGAATAATCGGCAGCGTTGTTGATCAAAGCATCTTGATTATCGGCGATTGCGGCTTGTGCTTGTTGAGCCTCTTCAGCCGCTCTCTGCTCGCTTAGCGCAATCAAGGCGTCTTCAATGATTTGCGGATTTTCCATGATATAGTCCGCAACGATTTTCTCGATCGCGTCTTTGTCTGCCGCTCCGACTTGCTCCTGTGCGCAGGCAGGGGTGAGGGCGATGGCAGTTGCAGCAACAGCGAGGCTAAAAGTACGGGCCATATTATGGGGTCCTGATGTTTGTTTGATGCATTCTCTCACGCAGATGCTTGCCTGAGTATGAAAAGCAAGATGTCAAAACTGACATTTTCGTGAATTTGTCTAGAAGCGCCGGCGCCAAAATACTTCATTTTCCGGCAAAGCAGGGTCAGTCGCGTTGCGGATATCGCTGGCTTGGCGGAAGGCTGGTGTGTTTGGCTGCAGCTCTAATATCGCCCGCTGAGCGAAGGAGTGCGCGCGAGGATAATTGCCAATGTTGTAAGCAGCTTCAGCAGTCGCAACTTGGGCTAATGGGCGATTCTCTTGTGCTTCAAAGACAATTGCCAATTGCGTCCAAGCGAACGCATTGTTCGGCTCCGATATGAGCGCATCCCGCAGCGCTTCTTCTGCGAGGATGATATCCTCTGGCTCGTTGCGCTCTAGGAGAGAGCGCGCCAGCGAAATCTTCAGAAGAGCATTATCCGGGAGCAAGCGATTCGCCTCGATCAGCGGCTCAATAGAATCAACGGGGCGTCCGGTTTCAAATAGGATTTGACCCTTTAATTCGTGAAAGTACGGGTTATCCGGCTCTTCCTCGATCAACGAGTCGATTTCCTTCAACGCAGTGCCTAAGTCAGCCACTTTCATTGCGGAAATTGAGCGCGCATAGCGTGCGGGCGCTGAGAGATCCGTCGGAGGGTAGTCTCGGAACACGCGCGCTGGTGGTTCCAGGAATCCAACCAGCTTGGCTTTCATCATATCGAACTGTTTCACGACGCGCGGATCTTCTGGCTTGTCGGCCAAACCAGATTCCTCGGCGAGCGTTCGAGTGGTTCGAACACGATTTGAAGAGAGCGGATGCGAGCGGAAATAAGGGTAGCGACGTGCCTCGGAGAGGACCTCTTGATATCGGAACTTCTCAAAGAATTCGACGATTCCCATTGGAGATTGCTCGAGCTCTGTGAGGTATTGCACCGCCATCGTATCGGCCATAGCCTCTTCGGCGCGTGTGTGAATGAAAAAATTTAGTGCCGCAAACTGCTGAGAACTGGCCAGCAGAGCTGCACCAGCGTCCGGAGCGCCAGCGGCGATCGCCAACACCCCTAACCCAATCGACACCAAAGCAGGTCGTGAAGCGACACTTGCCGCCCGCGACCGTGTCACGGTGTGTCCACAAGCGATATGGCAAGTTTCGTGGGCAATGACGCCTTTCACTTGGCGCGCATTATCGGAGGCCATGATCAACCCCGTGTGGAGGTGAATGCGTTGCCCGCCAGCGACAAATGCGTTCAGACTCGGATCGTTGATGATGTAGAGATTGACGTCGGCGGGCACGAGGCCTGCGACCTCCAGAATTGGATCAGTCCATTCACGCAAGGTCTGTTCGATTTCTGCGTCCCGAATGAGACTCTGGCTCAAGGCGGGGACTGCCGCGCCTAACAACAAGACCATCCCAAGTGCGATCGCTCGAAGCATTTTCATGATCAATCTGATCCTCTACTTGCGAACAAGGTAAGCAATCGAATGTGGCTTGGCGAGGGCAGATGCTGCATCATGACGAAATTGTCAGAGACTTTATTCCTTGAAATCAAAGAACAATGCTGGATTTATACCAACGCTTACGTCGTCCCCTGATTGGATTTTGGACCCAAGTTGGCAGACCGCAAAAAGGCTTTCACCGCCAATTCCTTCGATTTCAATCTCTGAAACAGCTCCAGCAAGCCGTTGTCGAATAACGCGGAATCCCGAACCAGGCGAGACTTGCAAGGCTTCAGGTCGATAGGCCACCGCGTCAGCTGAGCCCGATACTTGGCTTAGCCATTCTGCCGGAAGGTTTGAGCGCTTGATTTGATGTACGGGGCCAAGTGCTCGAGCAGCGAGTTCAGACACCGGGGCGTTGTACAGGGTTTCCGGCGTGCCAGTTTGCAGAATTTTACCCCGGTCGATAATCGCGACTTTATCGGAGTGGACCATCGCCTCTTTAGCATCATGCGTAACGAGGAGAGACGGTATGCCCGCGTTCCGAACCGCTTCGAGTGCAGCGTCGCGCACCTGATCGCGCATCGCTGGATCCAAGCCCGAGAAGGGTTCATCGAGTAGAATAGCGACCGGTTCTGGCGCTAACGCCCGGGCAATCGCGGTCCGCTGTTGCTCGCCTCCGGACAGTTGGTGCGGATAAGCGTCTATCCGGTGTGAGAGTCCAAGTTTCTCAATCCACCGCTCCGCACAGGCGTTTCGTTCATCGCTCTGCAGGCGTTTTAAACCAAACCCCACATTCTCTCTGACAGAGAGATGCGGAAATAGGGCGAAGTCTTGAAATACGAGGCCGATTCTTCGCCGTTCGATTGGCACATGAGACTTTGGCCCGGATAGTTCTATAGATCCCGAAAGAATACGCCCGGAGTCAGGGCGTTCCATACCCGCAAACAAGCGCAAGAGTGTCGTCTTACCCGACCCTGAATGCCCGATGAGAGACGTGATTTTTCCAGGTTCAAGGGTGAGGCTAACCGCGTCGACCGCGTTGTTCCCTGAGAAAGACCGGCTGACCGTTTCAGCAATGAGAGGGGCGCGGCTCGACATGATTTACGTTCGTTCTGTTTGTCCAAGACGCCACGATAACAGCAGTACCGGTGCCAGTCCGGCAAGCACGATCAGCAGTGACGGCAAGGTTGCCTGCGCTAATCTCTCATCCGTCGCATAAGCGTGCGCGCGCACCGCGAGCGTGTCCCATCCGAACGGGCGGAGCATCAGCGTGGCGGGCAATTCCTTCAGGATCTCCACGAAGAGAATGAGCGCAGCCGCAAATGCCCCTGGCGCGATGAGGGGCAGATCGACCCGCAGGAATTGTCTTAACCCTGTGCTCCCAAGGCTCTGTGCTGCCAGATCCAGGTTCTTGGGCAGCCGGGCGAGTGACGCTTGAATGGGCTCAACGCCAGCTGACGTGAAACGGCTCACATAGATCCAAACGAGAAACCCAATTGCGACGCTTCCTGAAAGCGCCTGGCCCGTTTCTCGAAGTATGTAGAGCGCTCCCAAACCAAGCACGGCGCCTGGTGCGGCATAGCCAGCTGCCGCTATCAGGCGGGTAGCAACTTGTAATGCTGCACTGCGTTTGGACGATAATGAGAATATGATAGCCGACGCGAATGCCATTGCTGCGCCTAATGCGCCGAGCAAAAGGGTTGAGCGAATGAGTGGGGCCAGGTCGGCAGCACTTGCGCTGTTCTCAAGCGCTAACCAAACCAACCGGAATACAGGCGCTGCAAAGCAAACGAGCAGAATACTCGAGCACGCGGCTGAAGCGCAGAAACCGAAAAGAGGCGAGAGCTTTGCCCGCTCTTGCGATTGCCAGCGCGAACTTGTCTGCTGAGTTCCACGTCGACCTTGGAATATCCGTGCCGCGATCAGAAATGCCCCAGCAATTAGGATCAGCATCAACGCAAGTCTGGCGGCGGTGTTCGGCTCGCCAAATGATTGCCAGGAGCGAATAATGCCAACGCCGAGCGTCTGAATTCCAAGAAAGTCTGCTGCACCGTAATCAGCGGCAGCTTCCATCAAAGCAAGGCACAACCCGCCTAGAATTGCGGGGAGCGCAACCGGAAGCGAAACACGCCAGAACAGGTCAAAGGGACGCGCACCTAGACTGCGCGCTGCCTCGATGCTGGCGCGAGACTGCATGGAGAAGGCGGCCCGCGCTATAATGTAAACGTATGGGAAAAGTGTGGTGGCCAGGACGAAGGCCAATCCCGAAGCGCTGAACAAGTTTGGGAACCAATAATCACGCGCGGACAAACCGGTGCTTTCGCGGATCCAAGACTGCAGGGGCCCAGCCACGCCCATCAAATCTGCCCAAGCATAAGCCATGACATAACCTGGCATCGCTAAAGGGAGGATCATCGCCCAGCTGAAGACAGCCCGCCCTGGAAAGTCATACTGGGTGATCAGCCACGCAACCGGAACCGCCAGTCCAAGCATTACGATGGCCGTTATGAACAAAACAGAGAGCGTCGTGAGTGTGTAAGGAATCAGCCTGTTTTGTAATATGTGATCCCAGGTTGCGCCGTCACCAGCGGTAAGGCCGGTGAGGACAGCAGCAAAAACAGGCAATCCCACCAGTGCTACGATCAGCGAAGGTGGGATTATCCGAGGAGATAAAGAAAAACGCGGCATTTGAAAACGTGTTTGGCCGCGTTTGGCGCTAATTCCAACCAGCAAGGTCAAACAGTCTCTGTGCGTCTGCTTGGTTCTCGCCATACACATCGAGATGAGTGTCCGATGGGGTAAAGGTTGGAACGCGGTCAACGCCATCTGGCAGCGGTGTCGATGCTAGAAGTGGCAGCTCTTTTGTGTCGCGCGTAATATAGGATTGCCCATTCTCGGTGAGTAGAAATGCCGCGAACTCTTCAGCAAGCTGCAAATTGTCAGCGGTCTTAGCGACGGCGAGGCCAGTGATATTGACGTGTGATCCTGAACCTTCGACGAATTCTGGGATCAGGAATGACGTGCTCGCAGCAACCTGTTGATCTGCTTCGCTATCGCTCGCGCCGAGACGGATCCAGTAATAGTGGTTCACGATGGCAATAGAGCACTCGCCGGCAGCAATCGCCCGAATTTGGTCTGTGTCGCCGCCTTGTGGATTGCGCGCCATGTTCGATACGATCGCCGTCGCCCAGTCCTGTGCGCTTTCTTCGCCGTAGCGATGGATGATTTCTCCCATCAGAGAGAGGTTGTAGATATTTGAGGATGAGCGAACACAGATTTCGCCAGCCTTATCTTCTTGGGTCAGAGTGTCCCAAGTCGACAATTCTGAGGCATCCCAGCGGCTCGGATCATAAGCAATGCCGCGAATTCTGCGAGCGATGCCGTACCATTGATTGTCGCTGGCTCGGTAGGTTGCTGGGACAGCAGTCGCAAGCGCTGCGCTTTCAAGCGCCTGCGTGAGGCCTGCATCCTTAAAACGCCATAGGCTGCCGGCATCCGCCGCGATGATAATATCTGCGGGGCTTTGGTCGCCCTCAGCTTTCATCGTTTCGAGAAGTTGGCTCGCACCGGCCTCACGGACGTCGAGACGTGCACCCGTTTCTGCCTCGAACATGGCATAAAGAGCTTTGTCTGAATCATAATGCCGCGAGCTATAAATTGTTAGAACCTTTTGAGGTTCGGCAGTGGCTTCATCCGTGGTCGTTTCAGCTGGATTCGAACAAGCCGCGACTGCTCCAATGAGCAGGCTAAGGCCAGTCAGCGTTTTGAGTGTTTTGATCATGAAAGCTCCTTCTCACACGTGCGAAACGTTCGCAACTGGAACTTTTGTCCAAAACTGCGGCGTTTGGTGCGGAGTTTGCATTAATCTTACCGCGATCGGTAGACTGAAACATGTTCTCCGATGCAGTCTGAGTTTCTCGCAAGAAGTGCGAGATGAAATTGTGTGGGGACGTTATGACAGAAATCATACTCGACTTGGGGCCCGTGAGTTCCGTTGATGAAGCCGCATTCGCACAGGCTGTTGATCGCCTCGCCCGTTGGCAGGAAACGCGTTCCTCTTTGTCATATAAAGATCGCGACGCACCTGGTCTTATGATTAAGACCGTATGCGACGTGCGAGGGACACTGAGGAAGTCAGTTATTTTCCAACGCCAAGAATGGGCGTCAGCATTTATGGGCTTCTGGGAAGCTGAACGCGCGGCGAGCTAGTCGTATCTGCTATGCGTCCCGGGAGTAGCTCGATTCGTTTGGGCTGATAAACAGGCGTGATGAGCGCAAACAATTCCTCCAACCAATCGATTGCTATCGTCGGCGCAGGCATTGTCGGCTTGGCATGCGCGCTCGAAATGGCGGATCGCGGCGCTCGGGTAACGCTCTTCGAAAAGCAATGGCCTCCGCGTGGCGCAAGCTGGGCCGCTGCCGGGATGCTTGCTCCAGCCTTTGAGGCGGTAGGTGTGGCGGATAATCATCCAGACCTGTTCGAGCTTTGTGATGCCAGCGCGCGTCTTTGGCCAGAATGGGCGCGCGCCCTCGAAGCTCGATCTGGCAAACTGGCCGGATATCACCCCGGACCATCTCTCGCGGTCGCAACGAATGAAGATGACGCGCGAAAGTTTAGCGCTTTGCAAGCGGCTCTGGCTCAACATGATCAGGCCCCAACCGATTGCTTTGCCCGCCTGCACGAGATCGAACCGAGTGTTACTGGTGACACGATCGCCGCGCTTCTCCTGCCAAGTGATGGCCAAGTGGACAATCGACAGACACTCGAGGCGCTCGTGGCATGTGTGACCGCACACGAGCGAATCGATGTTCGCCTCGACGATATCGAGTTGAGCGCAGAGAAGCGTGTGATTCATCATTCGGGACATGATGCGACCTTGCTGACGGCGGGATGGCAAACGGGGGCTGTTAGGATCAAGCAAGACGGTGAATCGCGAGACATTCGCGATATTGAACCGATGTTGAGAGACATACGGCCCATCGGGGGGCAAATGCTCTCGGTCGCGCCTATGCCTGGCGGCCCGCAGATGACTTTGCGAGCCGGACATCTCTACATCGTGCCAAAGGCGGCCCGCATCATTATCGGCGCGACCAGTGAACCAGGCCGCGCATTGTCGGTGCCGGAGCCAGACCAAATCGCTGATCTGCTCGCGCAAGCTATTCGGATTTGCCCTGTTCTAAAGAACGCGCCGGTCCTTGAAAGCTGGGCGGGGGTGCGACCAGGCCGGAACAATCACGCTCCGCTTTTGGGACAAACCTGTTTGGATGGTGTTTTTGTGGCATCAGGGCATTTCCGGAACGGGATCTTACTGGCGCCCATCACGGCACAAATCATCGCGGATATCATTCTGGACGGACGGGCTAGTCCACTCGCGTCGGCGTTCGCGCCTTATGCAGATGTTTCAGCACAGGTGTGACGCCTCGTCAGAGTGGACGGCTTATAAATAGCAGCATAAATCTCCCTCGATAGGAGATTTCATATGCACACGATCGGTCCGCTCAGCGAAGATCAACTCGCTATTCAAGACGGCGTAGCGCGCACGGTAGCGCAGTTTGATGACGAATACTGGGCCAAGACGGATGAGACTGGCGATTGGCCTGAAGCGTTCTGTGATGCCATGGCAGAAGGCGGATGGCTTGGGATCGCGTTTCCGGAAGAGTATGGCGGCGCAGGCCTGGGCCTAACCGAAGCAGCCCTGATGATGCAAACTGTGACCCGTTCCGGCGCTGGGTATTCCGGCGCTTCTGCAATCCACCTCAACATTTTCGGACCGAAACCGCTCGAAAAGTTTGGCAATGCTGAGCAGAAGCAAGAGAATCTGCCGAAGATTATCTCTGGTGAAGAGAAGATGTGTTTCGCGGTGACGGAGCCAAATTCAGGCCTCGATACATCTTCACTTGAGACGAAAGCTGAACGCACCAATTCCGGCTACACGATCAATGGCCGCAAGATTTGGACGACGGGCGCTCAGCGCGCTGATAAGATCCTGATCATCGCGCGCACGACGCCGAAAGAGCAATGTGCGAAACCATACCTGGGCCTCTCACTCTTTTATACAGACCTCGATCGCGGAAAAATCGAAGCTAACCCGATCCCCAAGATGGGCCGTAAAGCGGTCGAGTGTAATACGCTTTTCATCGATGGGCTTGAGGTGCCGAAAGAGCATTTGATTGGAGAAGAGGGCGCGGGATTTAAGTATCTCATCCAAGGGCTGAACCCGGAACGCGTTCTGTTCGCGGTTGAGAGTATTGGCCTCGGTTTCGCGGCGCTTGAAAAGGCAACCACTTACGCGAATGAGCGTGTGGTCTTCGGGCGCCCGATTGGTCAAAACCAAGGGATTGCGCATCCGCTCGCGAAAGCCTGGGCCGAACTTAGCGCCGCTGAATTGCTAGCTTACAAAGCTGCGGCTTTGTTCGATCAGGGCGAAGAGTGCGGCGCCGAAGCGAACGCTGCCAAATATCTCGGTACAGAGGCGGGCTTTAGTGCCTGTGAGACGGCTGTTCTGACGCATGGCGGTATGGGCTATGCCCGCGAGTATCATGTCGAGCGCTACATGCGTGAAGCGATGCTCGCGCGGATCGCGCCTGTCAGCCGTGAGATGATCTTGAACTTCATCTCAGAACGCGTGCTCGGACTTCCAAAGAGCTACTAGATCCGATCAATCGGTCTTGTTGGGCGCGATCACCGACCTCAACCAGTTCCAAGTCGTGTTGCCGTTCAACTCGTCGCGATAGGCGGTATCGAAGTAACGTTCGACGCCTTTCGCGTCGGCGAACATTTCGATCCGCGTGCGTTTAATGTCCGCCGGATCCAAGGTTCGTACGACTTTTGCTGGATTGCCGGCGGCAATGGTATTTGCGGGGATATCTGATGTGACCACTGATCGAGCGCCGATCACGGAGTTCTCGCCGATTGTCACGCCCTTACCAACGAAAGCGCCGTCGCCCAGCCAGACATTATCTTCGAGCGTAACGGGCTTGGTTTTGCCGTGCACATCCGTGCGGTCATAGACGCCGTGCCAGTCGCAATCGGTAATGGTTGATCCATGACCGAACATGCAGCCAGATCCGATTGTAATTCGCTCGCCCGCCATGAAGCGACAGCCTGGCGCAATTAAACAGGCATCGCCAAAGGTCAGGCTGGCTTTACCTCCTGGTGGTGCCCAGCAGGTGAGGCGAACCATAGCGTCCTTTGAAGCAACGACATGCAGGCTCGCACCTGCTTCGATACCTCCACCGAACAGCTTGATCGCCCATGGCTTTGCCATGCGCCAGTCTGGTCCTAAGCGATCAAAGTGCGGGGTGACGCGCCACGCGGCATATTGGTGGTGGACCTGCAGGTCTAAGCGGTAGATCCAATAAGGGCGGGCGTCGCGTCTCATCTGGTGGGTTCTACGGTTTTTTTTGCTTCGTGAAAGAGGTGCCCGCTGCTTTCTGGCGCGATGATCTGGTTTAAGTGTTTTGGCGACAAATTGTCGACTTCGTCAGTTCTGGATTGACTTTTCCAAGAAAAAGAACAAAAACAGAACAAATGGGACGGACAGACCTTCATCCTTTGTGTGCGGCCGGTACACTCTCACTTAAGCAGAATGCGATTGCTGTCGGCAATCGTGTCGCGCTGCGCAAAGGTCGCATTCATGAAGTCGCTGGCGCAGGGGCAGATGTGTTTGCTGCCATCGCAGCCGCTGAACAAGATCAAGGTATCCTCTGGATCGGACTGTATCGCGACATTGTCAGTCTCTGCCCAACTGGCCTGCAAGCTTATCTCGGAATTGAGGAGCTGATTATCGTCGAGGCTGTTTCACGCGGAGAGCTGCTCTGGGCCGCGGACCAAGCTTTACGGGCTGAGGGCGGGTTTTGCGTGATCCTCGAGATGCCGGACGTGCTCTCTCTAAAAGAAAGCCGCCGTCTGCAACTCGCAGCAGAGCAGGGGGGGGGGGCGGGGGCTCATCTTGCTGCGTGGCAGCGTGGGGACTTCGGCGGCGCAAACACGTTGGGACTGCGCTCCAGTTCACGCGGATACACCCACTTGGGAATGGACCTGCGTGAAGGGCAAAAGCGGTGAATCCGGAGCCTGGCGCGTGACATGTCAGGGAGGGCAGAATGCCAAGGATACTCTCCATATGGCTCCCGCAGCTTCCCCTTGATCGTTTAACCCGGCATGGCGATGCGCGTCTGTCTGGACCTTTTGCAATCATCTCCGAGGAGAAGAATGCCTGGCGCTTAACGCATGCTAATGATCAGGCCCTGAAGGCTGGCACCGTTGCAGGCCAAGCGCTTGCAGATGCCCGAGCCATTTGTCCAGACCTTCTGACGGAGTCGAGCGACCCGGTACGGGAAGACTTGTTGTTGCGCGCGCTCTGGCGTTGGGCCGACGGTTTGTCGCCGCGTGTCTCTCTCGATCCTCCAGATGGGCTGCTTCTCGATATCAGCGGATGCGCTCATCTGTTTGGCGGGGAAGCGGCAATGGGACAAGAAACTCTGACGCGCCTCAAGGATTTGCAAGTCCAGGCGCAGATTGGCATCGCGGATACGAAAGGCGGAGCACGGGCGCTCGCGCGGTTTGGGGCGCAGGACGTTTCTATTGCTGCGCCTGGAGAGGTTGCGTACGCTTTATCTGAGCTTCCTGTCGCGGCTCTCGGGCTTCCGCATGCCATTGTCAGTGAGCTTGCGCGCGCCGGACTGACCACGATCGGACAGCTGCGCGAGCAAAAGTCGGCCGAACTTGCTCGCCGTTTCGGATTGCACCTAACGAAAGCTCTACAAACTGCGACAGGCCTAACACCTGACCCAGTAACCCCGAAAGCCGCCGACCCAACCTATGCTGCGCGTATGACGTTGCCTGAGCCGATCGGCTTTCTTGAAGATCTCGAGAATGTCCTGGGAAGGCTTGCCAACCGGATTTGTCAGAGGCTTGAAGGTGATCAGCGAGGGGCCCGCCGCTTTCATCTGACCGTACGCTGCGTTGATACCGGGGACCATGGTCTAAGCATTGGCTTTGCGCGGCCTTGTTTAGATCCGGAAGCGATCCTGAGGCAATTCTCGCATCCATTGTCTAAGCTAGAGATTGAATACGGTACTGATTGGTTTCGGCTGGTCGCAGAGCATATCGAACCCATTCGGCTTAAACAGGGAAGTTTTGGTGAGGATGCAAAGCGGGCTGACCAACGTTTGATTCTCATCGAAACCCTCGGCAACCGGCTTGGATTTGATCATGTGCGTGTGTTTCGAGCGCGAGATCATCATGTCCCTGAGCATGAGTTCGGTCAGGTTGAAGCGGCGGGCATCACACCTTCTTGGTCCTTTACCCCGCGCCCTAGGCCCATTCGTCTTTTCACGCCGCCTGAATTTATTCATGTCGAGACGCCCGGACGGCCGCCCCTCAATTTCAAATGGCGACGTCTGTCTTATGCAACGGATCGCGCCCATGGCCCTGAGCGGATCACCCCGCGCTGGTATCGCGAAGAGGACCCTCGCACGCGCGACTATTGGCGCGTACAAACAGATCAGGGCCGCCGGCTTTGGTTGTTGAATTATCCCGGTGATGAGGATGAAGCTTGGTATGTCGCAGGAGAGCTCGCATGAGTTATGTGGAGCTTTTCGCAATCAGCAATTTCACGTTTCTGACGGGAGCCTCGCATGCCGAAGAGTTAGTGAGCCGCGCGTACAAGTTAGATCTTGGCGGACTTGCGATTGCGGATACGAATACGTTTGCAGGGATTGTTCGAGGGCACAGCGCAGCGAAAGAGCTTGGTCTACGCTATCTTGTGGCGACCCGCTTGCGGTTTAGGGACGGGACAGAAATCCTAGCCTATCCAAGGGACCGCAAAGCCTTTGGCCAGCTTTCGCGCCTTTTGACTTTGGGCAAAAGACGGACCGTGAAGGGGGCGTGTGATCTCACGCTCGAAGATGTGGTTTCTTATGCGGATAACTGCATCCTGATCGGATTGTCGGGACCAACCTTCTCGGACGCGCTCCACACTCTGAAAACGGCTTTTGATGACCATGTCTTTGTTGGTCTTGTGCCTGAATATGACGGGCAGGACCCAGCGCGCTTTGCCAGAATGCAAGAACTTGCAGACGAGGTCGGCCTGGAGACGGTGGCGCTTGGGAACGTCATTATGCACGCCGCTGGGCGGCTTCGACTAGCAGACGTCCTATCCTGTATCCGAGAGAAGACGACCATTGATAAGCTTGGCCGCCGTGCGCTGCCGAATGCGGAGCGCCGGATCAAGTCGGAATTTGAGATCCGCCGTCTGTTCCAGGCCTATCCGCACGCGGTCGCGAATACATCGCGCATTGCGCAGGCCTGTCCGTTCTCGTTGGATGAGTTGCGCTACGAATATCCTGATGAAGTGAGTGAGGGCCTAGAGCCGAATGACCGCCTGCGGAAGCTGACAGAAGAAGGATTGTTACGACGATATCCGGATGCAATCCCGCTCAAAGTTCGCAGCATGGTTGAGAAAGAGCTGCGGCTGATTTCAGAGCTAGACTATGCGCGCTACTTTCTGACGGTGCACGATGTGGTCACCTTTGCGCGGTCGAAAGGGATCTTGTGTCAGGGCCGCGGTTCGGCCGCGAATTCAGTCGTCTGCTATGCGCTTGGGATCACGGAAGCTTCGCCCGATATGATCACGATGGTGTTTGAACGCTTCATCTCTGAAGCGCGAAATGAACCTCCCGATATTGATGTCGATTTCGAGCATGAGCGACGCGAGGAAGTGATCCAGCACATTTATCAAAAATATGGACGCCACCGCGCTGGGCTCTGCTCAACCGTCATCCACTATCGTTCCAGGAGCGCAATCCGTCAGGTTGGGCAGGCTATGGGGCTCTCTGTCGATGTTGTGTCTGCGCTTTCGAGCCAGGTCTGGGGTGTCTCTTCATCTGATCTGGGGGATGAGCGCGCAAAGTCAGCAGGCCTTGATTTAGAAGATCAACGCCTGCGCCAAACGCTCGATCTCGCCAAACAGATTACGGGCTTTCCGCGTCATCTCTCACAGCATGTCGGCGGTTTCGTGATCACGAGAGGGCGGCTGGATGAACTTTGCCCAATTGAGAACGCTGCGATGGCAGATCGTACGGTTCTTGAATGGGATAAAGACGATATCGAAGCCCTTGGTATGCTCAAGATCGATATTCTCGCGCTTGGTATGCTGACCTGTATTCGAAAGTGTTTCGATCTTTTGGAGATGTGGAAGGGGGAGAGCTATACGCTTGCGACCCTGCCGCAAGAAGATCCGGTCGTGTACGACATGCTGTGCGAGGCTGATACGATTGGTGTTTTCCAGGTAGAGTCCCGCGCCCAGATGAACTTCCTACCGCGTATGCGTCCGCGAACGTATCAGGACTTGGTTGCTGAAGTTGCGATCATTCGGCCTGGTCCGATCCAAGGCAATATGGTGCACCCTTACTTGCGGCGCCGACGCGGGGAAGAAGAAATCATCTACCCGTCAGAGGATCTTCGCGAGGTGCTTGAGCGAACATATGGCGTGCCTCTGTTTCAAGAGCAGGCAATGCAGATCGCGATCGTGGCGGCGGGCTTTAGTCCTACGGAAGCGGATGCCTTGCGGCGTGCCTTGAATGGGTTTCGCCGCCAAGGCGCGGTTGAAGACTTTAAAGAGCGCTTTATCGCAGGCTGCCTAGAACGTGGGTATGAACAGGCCTTCGCAGAAAACTGTTTCAAACAGCTTGAGGGGTTCTCGAGTTATGGCTTTCCCGAAAGCCATGCGGCGAGCTTCGCGCTCTTGGTCTATGCGTCTTCTTGGATCAAATGCCATCACCCTGAAGTGTTTTGCTGCGGCCTCTTAAACGCGCAGCCCATGGGGTTTTACGCCCCGGCGCAAATTGTCCGTGATGCCAAAGAGCATGGTGTCGTCGTGCTCCCTGTCTGCGCCGAGAATAGTTTCTGGGACAATGTCCTTGAGCCACTTCCAAACGGCGGCCTGGCTGTTCGGCTTGGGTTTCGTCAGATCAAAGGATTATCCGAAGAAGATGGTCATTGGATCGCTGCAGCGCGCGGCAGTGGCTATGGCGCCATCGAAACCCTGTGGCGCCGTGCCGGTATTGGACGCAGCACTTTAACACGGCTGGCTGGAGCGGATGCTTTTGCGAGTTATGGCTTAGAGCGCCGGGATGCGCTGTGGGCTGTTAAGGGGCTTGGCGCCGATCGACCTCTGCCTTTGTTTGAGCAAGCGGGCGAAGGGCTGCCAGAGGTCGCGGCAAATCTACCCGGTCTTAGCTTGCAGGAAAGTGTGTTCGAGGACTATGTCGCGACCCGGCTGACCTTGCGGGCACATCCGGTTGGCTTGCTGCGTGACCGCTTGCCGCGCTTTTCGCCAGCGGAGCAGCAGCGGACGACGGCTGATGGTGTCTGGCTGGCTGTCGCAGGGCTCGTCATTACGCGCCAGCGACCCGGGACAGCCAGTGGCGTTATCTTCCTGACCTTGGAAGATGAGAGCGCAGTTTCCAATGTCGTGGTCTGGCCAAAAGTGTTCGAAAAATACCGCAAGGAAGTCATGGCGGGACGCCTCTTACATGTGCGCGGAAAGCTGCAACGTGAAGGGACGGTCACCCACGTCATCGCGACGCAAATCGTAGACTACTCCTACTTGCTTGATGGGCTCGGCTATCCTGAGTTCGCGGGCGATAGTATCGATCCGAGCCGGGACAATGCTGATGAGGCGAAACGGCCCGTTCCAGAGATGCGGTCTGGTCCGAAGAGCGAGAAGCGTCGGCGAGTGGCAGACGCGATCACAGCAGAGCTGCAAGAGGCGCACCGGGCACGGATTGCCTCAGGTGCACGCCATCCACGCGAACAAGCCAAGAAGCTCTTCTACAGCCGAGATTTTTACTGACGGGTTTATTCCGCTGCGGGGCGAATATCACGGTCCGGATCGAATAAGCCGAGGTCTGGTTGAGCTGGGGCCTCTGGCTCAATTGGCCGACGACGGATGCGTGCGACCATGCGGCGACGCCAGCGCCCCATTTTGGCAGGTGCTGCCAGCCAAACTGGCGTAACGATTAGGGTCAGCATTGTTGAGAATCCGAGGCCGAAGACAACGGCTGTCGCAAGCGGAACCCACCATTCGGCGGTGATGCCACCGAAGCTGATAGCGCCTTCGCGGAAGTTCACATTCATCATGAACACCATAGGCAGCAATCCGCAAATCGTCGTCAGCGTCGTGAGAAGGATAGGGCGAATGCGCTGGGCTGCTGCAGCGATCGCCGCCTCTTCACTTGTTCGTCCATCACGCTGGAGGCGCTGGAACGTGTCGATTAGAACGATATTGTTGTTCACAACAATGCCTGCGAGCGCGACGACTCCCGTCCCGATCATCAAGATCGAAATGTAAGGCAGCACAAGCTGGATGCCGATCAAAACCCCCGCAGTCGAGAGGACAACCGCTGAGAGCGTTAGGATGACGTGATAGAAGTTGTTGAACTCCCACAATAGGATGATGCCCATCAGGAAGAGAGCGGACAGCGCTGCGACCTGGAAAAAGGCTTCAGCTTCGGCGGCATCTTCATCTGCGCCTTCAAACTGAATGTCGACCGCTGGGTTGATATTCGCTTCTTCGATTAGCTTCTTGAGCTCGGCAACTTTGGCGGCGCCTTCGCCTTGCACGACAGCATTCGCGCGGACGAGCACAATACGCTTGCTGTCTCGGCGCTCAATCTTGGTGACTTTCTGAGCCGGTTTGCGCTCAACAAACTGTGCGAGTGGAACCTGACCGTTCGGTGTCGCGATGCGGAGCCGGTCAAGCGCCTGCACGCTGCGCTCGCTCTCAGGCAAACGGACACGAATATCAATCTCGTCGAGCGCGTCATCCGGCCGATAGCGACCCACGAGAATACCATTTGTGACGAGCTGAACGGCGGCGCCAACTTGGCTAACATCAACTCCAAACTTACCAGCCTGCGCACGATCGACTTCAAGTTGATACTCGATGCCCGGAAGAGGGCGACTGTCTTCAACCTCACGCAAACCATCCATTGAGTCGACAAGCGCGCGAACTTCCGCAGCGGCCTGCATCAAGGCTACGCCATCATTCGATCGAACGGCGACTTGAACATCTTTGCCGACCGGTGGGCCTTGTTCGAGCTTCCGAACCTCCGTTCGCAAGCCGGGAACACCGACGAGTACGTCACGAATTTCCTGTTCCGTCTCGCGGCCATCATAACCGGCGTCACGATCTTTGAGGTTGATCAAGACGCGGCCGATTGTGTCCTGCGGCGGTGAGCTCACGCCGTCAAAATTGAATGATCCTGAACCCTCACTGCCAGATGTTGAGGCCAACGATTCAATACCATCGATTGGGAGCAATCGTTCGACCACGCGATCGACAATTTGATACTCTTCATCGGCGGACAGGTTTCCTTGCGCCTGGACGAAGACGTACACTTGCTCTGGCTCAACATCGAGGAACAGCTCTGACTTGTGCGTTGTCGAGCCAAACCACATGAAGATCGAAATGATTAGAGCGATCGCTGCAAAGGTGACCAAGAAAGGGCGGGCAATAAGCGCCGACGTTGTACGCGCATAACGGCCAAACCAACCAGATGCTTCGAGGGGGTCGCCCGATACTCCCGATACTTCAACAAGACCGTTATTCGTCTCGCCGCCGCTTCGTCCGCCAATCACAGAGCCTAGAACGGGAAGGAAGATCAGCGCCATCACCAGCGACGCAACCAACACAAAGATCAGTGTGATCGGAAGGTAGGACATGAATTTGCCGACCAGGCTGTCCCAGAACAGAAACGGGAAGAACGCTGCGAGCGTGGTTGCAGAGGAGGCAACGATTGGCCAGAACATGCGTTTCGCGGCCATACCATAAGCTTGTTTTCGATCGAGCCCTTCGGCCATCTTTCGATCGGCATACTCAACCACAACAATTGCGCCATCGACCAGAATACCGACCGCGATGACCATGCCGAACATGACCATCATATTGATCGTGTAGCCAAACATTCCGAGCATCAAGAAGGCCATCACAAATGAACCTGGGATCGCGAGACCCACCATCCCAGCAGAGCGTAGTCCTAGCGCTGCCACAACGATGATCATCACCAAGACAACAGCAACGGCTATCGAGGCTTGTAGCTGGCCAAGCTGATCATCAATCATCTCGGACATGTCTGAGGTCAGCGTCACGTCGATGGTTTCGGGCCAGCGCGCCTTTGATTGTTCAACGATCGCTTCGACCTCGGCCACCGTGTCGAGAATGTTTGCACCGGTCCGCTTCACGATTTGGATCGAGACGGCGGGTTGCCCGTTAAACTTGGCGTAGCTTTCGCGATCCTTGAAAGTCCGGCGAACAGTTGAGACGTCCGCGAGCGTGATGGTCGCGTCACCGTCCGTTTTCACGGGCAGGTCAAATGCGTCCTGAGCTGTTTTAATCAGGCCTGGCACTTTGACCGGGAAGCGTCCCTCACCCATGTCGATCCGACCCGCGGGAACGAGCCGATTATTGTTTGCGATCACCCCAAAAATTTCCTGATAGGAAATGTTATAGGTTTCGAGTTTCGCCGGATCGACCATTACCTCGAGAACTTCTTCGCGGTCGCCGCTCAATCGGGCTTCAAGCACGCCCTCTAGCCCTTCTAATTCTTCCTGAAGATCGAGGCCGACTTTGTAGAGTGTGCGTTCCGGCGCATCGCCGTACAGATTGATCGCGACGATCGGGAAGAGTGAGGCGTTAATTTCAGTGATAATCGGCTCGCGAGCTTCTTCAGGAAACTCGCGTTGCGCCAGATCAACTTTCTCTTGGACATCCAGTACCGCTTGATCTTGGTCAAACGAGACGTCGAATTCGATGATGATTTGGCCGGCACCTTCCAAGCCGAAAGAGTCGATTTGCTTGACGCCCTCAATGCTTTGAAGCTCGCTTTCAACGGGCCGGACAAGAAGGCGCTCAGCATCCTCTGGGGATACACCTTCAAGAGGGATTGTTACCCCGACGAACGGGATCGGCACATCCGGGTCGGCCTCTTTGGGCAAGTTGATATAGGTGAGCGTCCCAGCGATCAGCGCCACCACTAGAATTGCGAGAACCATTCGAGCGCGTCCAATGGCGCCGTCGATGAGGGCGTTCATGCGCTACAATCCTTCGCCGAGACGGGTCGAAACTTCGACCCCTTCTTTTAGATAGTCTTGCCCCGCCGCCAAAAGGTTCACGCCTTCTGGAAGCCCGGTAATCCAGATGCCATCTGGTGCATCATCAATCACACTCACTTCAGCGAACTGCACAAGATCCGACGCATCCACATAGCGAACACCGACGCGGCCATCATCATGTAGGACAAGCGTCGCAGGCGTGGTCAAAGTTGCGGGAACTTCTCCCAAGTTCAGCTTCACGGTCGCTGTCAGCCCGGCTGCGATCTGAGCATCCGGGTTGGGGATCTCGATTTCGACCCGGAACGTGCGTGTTTGCTGGCTAGCAGTGCTGGCAACATAGCGAACGTTACCTTCGGTTTGCAGGCCCGTCGCGAATGTCACCTGTACCGGTTCGCTCGTGTCAATCGCGCTAAGTTGTGCTTCGGTGGCGTCAACGGCAACAACGATCGGGTCAAGGTCGACCAAACGTCCGCAAGGGGCTCCAACAGACAAGAAGTCGCCGCGCTCAGCCATCCGGGTCTCGAAGACGCCTTTGAACGGGGCTGTAATTCTCGTTTTGCCGATCTCGATTTTTGCCGCCGCTAGGCCAGCCTCGGCGCCGTCTAAAGCGGCCTTGGTCGCGGCAGCCCGGTTAGAAGTCGTCCAGCCCTTTTCTTCAAGCTGACGTGCGGCGTCATAATCTAGGCGAGCAGATGCCACAGCGGCCTCTGCTTCAGCGATCCGAGCGGCTCTGCTTTCGACATCCAGACCACATAGGACAGTTCCTCGGCCGACCAACTGTCCTTCGCGGGCGCTTGCATTGATAACAGTTCCCATCGTTTCGGAACGAACTGTGACTTCACGATCCGGCTCAGAACTTCCTTTTAAGGATGCTACAATTTGGTGCGGCCTAAGCGTCGCTGGATAGACAATGACTTCGGGAATGGCTGCATCTGGCTTCGATGCGCTGCTCGACTGATCCGTTGGTGCGGTTTCCGATGGGGCTCGTGTTACACCCCGAAAAACGAAATAGGCGAGGAACGCCAAGAGGATGAAACCGGCAGTCCGGACGGAAGATGGAAAGGATGGCATTGGGAGGCTGCCTTTCTGCGCACTTTGGCAATTCACCATTATTATTATGGTTAATCGACATACGCTCGAAAGATTTCCAATCGGAAAAAGCCCGTGGCGAGATCGTTAAGCCATACGTCGTTATAGTTTACTTTTAGACTTAAACGGAGATCACGAACAGTCGCAGGCGCTTTTGACGCGACGAATGCGCAATTGAGTTTTGAGTTTTATTAAGAAAAAACGGAGGGTTAGCGGTCGTTTTTGCGCGCGCGTCGCTGTTCTTCTTCTTTGAAAATCCACTCGACATCGAGCTCTTTTAGCCAATCAGGCAGCGCTTCTGCGCGTGCTTTCGGTGACGCTTGGAGCGAGCTTGTGGGGCGCTCACGAACCGGGAATTGGATAATCTTTGAAGCCATACAGACTTCAAAGCAATTCTGGTGCCGAATTAGCGCCGGAACAGAAAACGGCGACCGAAGTCGCCGTTCTCAAGTCAATTTCGAGCTTGGTACGTCTATGCCCCGAGAACTTCAGGAAGCGCCTTACAGAAGCGCTCAACATCAGCGATTTTGCCCATCGAAACCCGCGTCCATTCATTATAGTCCATGTACTGGCCGCGCACCGAAATCTTCTTATCGGCCATGGCCTTCTGGACGTCGTTCGCCTCTTTTCCTGATTTGAAATAGACGAAATTGGTCTGTGATGGGAGGCGCGTGAGCCCGAGCGTATCAATGGTCATGTTGACCATTTCACGAGCTTCTTGGATCTTCGAACGCGACATCGTCAGGAACGCTTCGTCATTATAGCATCCAATCGCCGCGGCGGTTGAAAGGCTGGGTGACCAAGACATAGCGGTAGCACGAATTTTCTCTGCGGTTTCCGCCGACGAGATCGAATATCCGACCCGAATGCCAGCCATGCCGTAGATCTTAGAGAACGTGCGAGTGACAATCACATCGTGCCCGGCATTGATGAGCGGAACGCAAGAATTCCCTGCAGGGTCGTCAGACAGCTCGATATAAGCTTCGTCAACCAGAACCGTGGTCTTCTTGGCCATGCGTTTGACCGCAGCTTGTAGAGTGGCCGCATCCGAAACCAGGCCGGTTGGATTGTTTGGATTACAGAGTTGCACGAGACCGGTTTGCTCGGTCACCTTGGCCTCAATCGCCGGCAGATCGATGCTCATGTCCGCAGCAAGTGGCACGCGCTCGATTTCAGCCATGCCGAGATTAACAGCATAGAGTGCCGTCGTGTCCCAGAACAAACGCGGTGCTACGATCGGACCTTTGGGGCCATAGATTAAAGCGATCGCGCTGAGCACCTCACCAGATCCTGTCGTAACCACAACCTGCTCGGGCGAGACGCCATTCTTTTCGGCGATCATTTCAACAAGCATGACCTGTGCGTCGCGAGAGGTGTAGTAGGCGCCCTTCGTGGCAGCATACTCGATCATGTCGAGAGCGGATTTTGACGGGCCATAAGGGTTTTCATTGCGTGAAAGAAGCGCCACGCCTTCTTTCGGTCCTAGGAGATAAGGATCGTGATTTGCACTTGCCGGGAAAGCCGCTTCGGCAACTGCCGGTTTGACCGCGCCAACGCTGCTGACACATGCGGCAGCGCCTGCGATTGATGACCCCATTGCTCCCGTGAGCATTAAGCGTCGAGTGAGATTGATAGTCATAACGTTTGTTCCTCCATTAGAACTTTTGACGGCGCAATTGGCCTAATTGGGTACTGGGACGAATGATCATGAAAACGAGTTCCATAATACGATGGCCGACGTGACTACGAGGTAGACGCCGAAAACACGTTTGAGAGATGGGGCGTTGAGCGCATGCGCTGCTTTCGCGCCAAGCGGAGCGGTGATGAAGGTCATCGCTGTGATAGCCGCCACGGCGATTAAATTGACATAGCCAAATGAGCCAGAGGGTAGGGCTTCCTCACCCATCCCGAGAACCGCGAACCCGATTGCACCGGGCACCGCAATAATGACACCGAACCCAGCCGCGGTCGCAACCGCCTGGTGGATCGGGCGTCCGCACATGGTCATTGTCAGGATAGCGATTGTGCCACCGCCAATGCCAAGCAGCGCTGAAAAGCCGCCTAAAAAGGATGCAAGTCCCGCTCGAACGATACCGCTCGGCATTTCATCAGCGAGTTTTACATCTCTTAGAACTGGCGAGATGAAGTGCAGGCCCATCAAAAACACGCCAATCGAGAAGATCCATTTGAGCGACCGCCCGTCCATGTACTGAGCGAGTATAAGGCCACCGGCCACGCCCACCACGAGCCAAGGAGCCCAGTCTTTTATGATATTAAAGTCGACTGCCCCTTTCTTATTGTGCGCATGCACCGATCGCGACGATGTCACAATGATCGTGGCGAGCGACGTTCCTATGGCGACGTGCGTGAGCACGTCACTATTGACGTCGAAAACTGTGAAAACGAGCAACAAGGCGGGAACAATAACAAAGCCGCCTCCGATGCCAAAAAGCCCGGCTACAAAGCCGGCAACTAAGCCCGCCGCCATTAAGACGCCTATGAGTTGAAATAATTGAAGGGAGTCGCCCTCTAAACCCGGCATAAAAAATCCGCTTAACTTTAATCTGCTAGTTTGTCGTCTGGGAGGTCGAAGGGCAGCGCAACGCTGCCCTTCGATTTTCTTTTTTTATTTTAGCTATGCTCGATTTTTAGAACTTAGCGACTGCGCGCACGTAATAGAAACCGCCTTGCCAATCGACTTCACTGTCAGAGCGATAGATACGGCCACAACATGTATCGCCGATCGCCGGGTCACCCGCGTCCGGGTACTCATCGAGCAGGTTACGTGCACCGATTGAGAGCGTGATCGCTTCGTTGAGATCGTAAGATCCTTCAACATCAATCAAAACTTCCTCGCCGAAATCCTGGATTGTGCCGTTTGCACCACCGCTATTGGAATTCTCATACGGACCAAAGATGTTTGCCCGAGCAAGGAAGGTGAATTTGCCGACACTATGGGTGGCCGACAGATTAGCGCGCCAAGAGAGTGGTCCGTTCTCAAAGTCGAACGTATTCTCAGCGTTGAACAGGTTTGAAACATCGCCATCAAACTCTGTTTCGTTCCAGTTCAGCGCACCAGAGAATGCGGTTGAACCGTTCGCGCCCCAATCTTTGTTGTAGGTCAGGACCACATCGACGCCCTTAGTGGTGGTGTCAAACGCGTTCTGGAAGAAGTTCACGCCGCCAATTGTATTCGCATTCGGAACATTCGCAGCATCGAGCACTGAAGCATACTCAAATCCACTTGGCGCTGGCGATCCATCATTTAGCGCCGGGAAGTCGATGTCGTTAATGATGGTGATCGTGGAGACGGCGTTTACGCGGTCTTTCAGATCAATCTGATAGAAATCGACGGTGTAGGTGAAGTCACCCACATTACCCAAGAAGCCGAACGCGATGTTGTCAGACTTTTCCGGAGCGAGCGGATCTGCCCCGAGGGCTTGCGCCGCTGGGCTGCTGGCTGGGAAAAGGCCTGTCGCGACAGGAACACCATTTGGAAGGCGGGTCGACACGTTGGTTGTACCGAGCTGTCCAGGGGTCGGAGCTCTGAAGCCTGTGCCGACGGAACCACGAACCGAGAACATGTCATTGAAGTCATATTGCGCGGCGAGTTTCCAAACGAGCTCTTCACCGAAGTCAGAATAATCCTCGTAGCGAAGAGCGCCCTGAACAAACAAATCTTCGGTTAGGTCAGTACTGACATCGACATAAACGCCATAAGAGTCTCGCGACAGTGTTCCGGCTGAGTCTAGACCAAAGCCAGGGAAGCCGTTCGATCCTACGCCGACGGTTCGATAAACGGGATCACCACCGTCAGTACAATCGAGCGTGGATCCGTTCGCAATGACCGCGGCGCCAGCCGCAGTGGCGGTCCGTGTCGCGATATCCTCTTCATCGGTACAGAATCCGAAAGGATCTTGAGAAGAGAACGGTCCATTGGCGAATGACAATGGATCACCGCCGACGATTTCGTAGGTTTCATCCAAATAGCTCGCCCCGAACGCAACGACGATTGGTGAGGCAGTGCCACCTTCGAACTCATAGGAGAAGTCAGCTTGGAGCTGGGTTTCTTCGTTGATCAAGTCACCCGGACGGAAACTGGTTGGTGTATCAGGTCCGAGAGATGGGTTGATCGTATTGGCGAGCGTGTACTGGATCTCGTTTGAGCCATAGCGACCAGACAGATCCCAAGTGAAGCCGTTGTCCATTTCGCCTTTAATGCCGGCGAGGAAAGAGAGGTCTTCAATCTCACCAAAGAATCGAGGGGTGAAACCACCCGGGAAGAGGAAGAGGGGTGAATAGACTGAACCATCTTCCAGTCGAAGATTTTCGATCGTTCCGTTGCCGGGGAAACGATAGAAGAAGCTGCCATCACTTTCTGAGCTGGTATAGTTACCGAAGCTGTAGAGTGAGACGTTTTCGGTCAGGTCTATGCCGGCATTATAGAACAATGCCAAGCGCTCGACATTTGGAGCTCCCCAAGGCTGCACGACATCACCGTCACCGATGTTCGCATCGGGCAGTCCTGCGATGTAAGACTCTTCTGTGTAGCCTGCGATAGAGGTATCGAAGCTTCCACCGAGGGCGCCAGCAAAACGTGGATCGTTCACGTCAGCACAGGCAAATCCTTCACAATATTGGCGTGCGCGAACTGTCGCTTCAGCATCATAGTACTCGCCAGAAATACTCAAGAAGCCGCTGTCGCCCAGGGGAAGACCGATGTTCCCCGCGAGCAGGTACTCGGTTCCATCGCCTTCATAATATTGACCGGTTTGAGCCGTGAGCGTGATGCCCTCGGCGTTTTCTTTAAGGATGAAGTTGATAACGCCAGCGATCGCGTCTGATCCGTACTGAGCCGCAGCACCATCGCGCAGCACCTCGACCGAACCTATTGCGGTCGATGGAATGGTTGCGATGTCTGGACCTTGCGTGCCGGAGCCGCCGATTGAGACGAGCGCTGCGCGGTGGCGGCGCTTAGAGTTTACAAGCACGAGCGTCTTATCGGTTGGGAGACCCCGAAGGGTTGCCGGGCGAATGAAGCTCGCCCCATCTGAGATGGGTTGGCGCGACAAACTGTAGGACGGGACAAGCGTTCTCAAAACGTCGTTTGTGTCGGTAAATGACACTGCTTCGATATCATCGGCACCGAACACATCGATCGGCACTGGAGAGTCCGTCACAGACCTCGGTGCACCGCGTGCGCCGGTTACGATAATGGTTTCTTGAACGGCTGTATCGTCTTCTGCTTCGCTATCCTGTGCCAGTGCAGCGGGCGCAACCAGCATGCTAGTGGATAGGAGCGCGCATGACATTAGGTGGGCGCGGAAACTTGATCTCATAATTTGTATCCCTCTCAGGGCGCCTGGCGAAGCAGGATCCCTCAAATTCATGGCACCGCCTTTTGCGTGCGAAAAAAAATTCGCAACAACAGGAGCGTGTCGAACACTCAGGCGTTTTTCTATTTCTTGGAAAAGCTCTGCATTGAGCTCGCGAGGCGATGGTTTCGCCGGGTGGGCGTGTGCTTCGTTGCACGACGCATTAAGAGTTCGTCATTGAACTGACATCACGCTTTCCGAATTAGGCGCTCGAGGACATCGTCGCGGACATGGCGTACACTTTTTTTATTCGAGTGCACGCTCAACAAGCACTCAAGAAAAACGCACGATTAACAATTGTGCAGGTGCTAACTAGCTGTCCTCAGGGAAGAACATCAGAGTATAAGAGTAACGTCTCCGCGACGTCTTTGATTGGCTTAGACTGTCTCATCGCCAGCTCGCGAAGCGTCCGATACGCCTCTTGTTCGCTGAGTTGCTTTTTCTCCATCAACAAGCCTTTCGCGCGCTCGATGACCTTGCGCGCCGCAAGTTCTTCTTGCGACTTAAGAAGCTCATTGCGGAGCGACTCGCTCAGCTTGAACCGTTCCATTGTAACTTCAATGAGTGTCGGAACGCGCGCTGCAACCAATCCATCGACAACAAAAGAGGTCACGCCGGCGCGAATTGCGGGGCGAGCAATGTTGTGTGGATCGGTATCGACGAAAACCAGAACAGGAATCGGGACTGCGGCAAGTAATGAGGTAATTTTCTCTAAGTCGTCGGGGTCCAGAAACGTCTTCGCGAAAAGCACGATATCGGTCGCGTCCAACGATGCCCCGGCCATTGAAATCATCGCGTCTTCAGGAATGATCTGAAGCCGATAGTTCTCTTGAAGGCTGGATCTGAGCGATTCAGAAACATCCGTTGCCGACGTAACCAACAGCACACTCACAGATGAGGTTGGAAGTGATTGCTGCATTTGTGCCCGCCGAATCTTATTAACGCATAACGGCATTAGCCGTGACACGGGCGAACAATGGCAAGAAGATTATATCTTATTGTGTGTTGAAGCTCGAACTCTGATTAAGAATGAACCAAAACTGCTCGGACGAAAGGCTGATCCTTCGGGCCAAGCAACTGATTGCTAATGACTATACTTGTCTTTGGACGTTCTCACGATACCGATTCTAAGCGTCATCCCCGGCTTCATAGCGTTCCGCGATCTGCGCGCCCATTTGGTTCATCATTTCGAAAAGAGCATCAGGGTCCGACTGACGCTTCTGTGCCGCTTCAAGCTCCATTCCCTTCGCAAAGATGAGTTCAGGGGTTTTGTCTTGGATCGCTTTCAAAATGTCATTTGCCAAATCTGCCGGATCGTCGCCGCCATCAATGTTTGCATCAGACTTCCCACGTGACGATCCATCAGCGGTGAGGGCGTTGCGTGAAACGTTTGTCGCGACAGAGCCGGGCAGGACATTAGTTACGTTGATATTGTGGCGTACCGAAACCTCGGTGCGGAGCGAGTCCATATAGCCGATCAAACCATGCTTTGCGGCCGCGTAAGCGGTGCGGAGTGGCGGCCCGATACGGCCCGCAACGGAGCTGATCGCAACGATATGAGCGCCGCCGGCCTCAACCATTTTGGGAAGTTGAAGCTGAGTCAGCCAAATCGGTGCGATCAAATCGATATTGATCAAATCCGTATAGACTTGTGGGTCAGTCTTAACTGCCAGGCTGCGTTGGCTGACGCCCGCATTGTTCACGAGAATGTCGACACTGCCCGCCCAGGCCCATGCTTCATCTACTTTGCTTGCGAGTACATCATAATCGGTGACTTCGAATGGCAAAACCAACGCTTCAGTTGGTAACTGGTCTGCGACCGCTTGCAGCGCCTCAGTCCGACGTCCAGATAAAACGACTTTAGAGCCCGCGGCTGAGAACGCTTTCGCGAGCGCTTCTCCAATCCCTGAAGAGGCGCCAGTGATCCACGCGGTTTTTCCTGCAAAGTCCGACACGTCATTCTCCCAATAATCTGTTGTCTCTGGTGAGTACTATTCGACAGATGAGTCGATGTGGCTAGAGGCGACGTCGCGACCGGATCTCAATTGACTCCGATCGCCGCGCACGCCAGACGTCGCAACAGTCCCGGAGGTAACGGCCTCCGATCCGCGAGGAGCGAAATGAGCCGGTTTTTGCCAGATCGATATGTCAGCCTCTTGATCTTGGCCGCCGTGCTTGGGTTTTTGCTGCCCGAGTTGGGCGCGAACGATGGCCCTCTGCATCTCGGATTTGTGACCAAGCTCGGGATTTCCCTCGTCTTCTTCTTACATGGCGCAAATCTCGCGCCTGAAAGTCTCGCAGCAGGTGTCAAAAACTGGAAAGTGCATGCTTTGGTGCAAGCAGCGACTTTCGCGCTCTTCCCGATCTTGGGCGGCATTCTATTCATCGCGTTAGACGGGATAATGTCGAAATCTCTGCGGCTCGGCTTTTTCTTTTTGGCGGCGCTTCCATCTACGATATCATCGTCGGTAGCCATGACCGCGATTGCAAAAGGCAACGTTCCCGTTGCTGTCTTCAATGCAACGCTTTCGGGGCTTTTAGGGTTGGTGTTGACGCCAGCTATGGTGTCACTGGTAACCGCGACAGGCGTGATGCAATTCTCCCTCTTAGACGCGATGGGAAATATTGCGCTCATGTTGCTCGCGCCATTCGCTCTTGGGCAATTGGTGCGCCCACTGATCAAGAAAGCTGTTACGAAGTACAAACCGATCCTCTCGCTCTTGGATCGAAGCGTCATTCTTTTGATCGTCTTTACGTCGTTCGCGACTTCGACCGCGGGCGGAATCTGGACGCGCTTCTCCGCCGGTGAAATCGTCGCCACGATTGGGTTGGTTCTGGTCCTGCTAGCAATCGCTTTCTCGCTAACCATATGGTTGTCTCGCCGGCTCAACCTGCCCTTGGAGGATGAAGCTGCGGTGGTGTTCTGCGGATCTACAAAAAGCCTCGCGAACGGCGCGCCGATTGCGCAGATCTTGTTTGCTGGTTCCCCGCTGCTGGGTGTCATCCTGCTTCCGCTCATGTTGTATCACCAGTTGCAACTCGTCGGGTGCGCGATACTCGCGCAACGCTATTCAAAACAAATTGACACCTTGCCTGCTTGATTAAGTCGACGGCTTCGCGTTTTGTCCCCAATCGCTGATTTCGAAAGGGGACGCCTCGTGGATCAGAAAGCTAGACTCATTCAATATGCTGAAGCCCTGCCGAAAGCAGAATTGCACCTACATTTAGAAGGTAGCCTCGAACCAGAAATGCTGTTCGATCTCGCGCAGCGCAATCGCGTTGATATCCCATTTGCAAACGTCGAAGCTGTGCGCGAGGCATATCAATTTAGCCAGCTCCAGGACTTCCTCGATATCTATTATCAAGGCATGGGAGTGCTGCAGACCGAGCAGGATTTTTTCGATCTGACCATGGCTTACCTGCGCCGCGTCACCGCCGATAATGCCGTGCATGTCGAGGTGTTCTTTGATCCGCAGGGCCATACGGAACGCGGCTTGCCATTTGACGTTGCAATCAACGGAATAAGTCAGGCCCTCAAAGTCGGAGAAAGTGAGCTTGGGGTCACATCAGAACTGATCATGTGTTTCTTGCGGCATCTCGACGAAGACGATGCGATCAAAACGTTCAAAGCCGCCGAGCCTTGGATGGATCAAATTATCGGGGTCGGCTTGGACTCATCGGAGGTCGGCCATCCGCCCTCAAAGTTCGAACGAGTGTTTAAAATGGCGAAAGACGCGGGGCTAAAAAGCGTCGCGCACGCCGGAGAAGAAGGGCCGCCGGAGTATGTTCGTGAGGCGCTCGATTTGCTCAAGATCGATCGATTGGATCATGGCAATCGCTCATTAGAAGACGCGGCGCTCGTGGAGCGCTTGGCGGAGAAGGGCATGACGCTAACGGTTTGTCCCTTGTCCAATCTCAAACTCTGTGTGGTTTCGGATATGCACAATCATCCGATCAAGCACATGCTGAATTCTAATCTCAAAGCGACGGTTAATTCAGACGATCCATCATACTTTGGGGGCTATTTGAACGACAATTTCCGGTCGATCATCGAGACGCTAGATTTAACAGACTCCGACATCAAGCAGCTGGCTTTGAACAGCATCGATGGCAGTTTCCTAAACGACGCGGCGAAACAAAAGCACCGTGCTGCAATCGAGGCTGTCGCTTACTAGCGCCAGCGCAGGTTGCCGCGGTTGAGTTCGCGCACCTTAGATACCCCCATCAGCCGCATATCGCGCTCTAGCTCGGTCCGTAGGTTTCCAAGCGCGCGCTCAACGCCTGCCTGACCGGCCGCTGCCAGTGAGTAGAGGTAGAAGCGCCCGCCAGATACGGCTTTGGCGCCTACAGAGAGAGCTTTCAAAACATGCGTGCCGCGCTGGACACCGCCCTCGCAGACGACGTCAATTTGGTCGCCAACCGCATCGCAAATCTCCGCAAGTTGGTCGAATGGTGCGCGAGAGCCATCAAGTTGCCGTCCGCCATGGTTTGAGACCATAATTCCAGTACAGCCAATATCTACGGCGCGTTTGGCATCTTCCACGCTCATGATGCCCTTTAGAGCAAATTGCCCGTTCCATTGCGCGCAGAGCTTCTCTGCGTCTTTCCAATTCATCGTTGGATCGAGCATGGTCGAGAAGTATTCACCCACCGAAACAGCGAGATTTGTGCCCTCACTGACATGGCCAGACAGGTGCGGCATGTCGAACTTGTCTTTCGTCAGAAAGTTCCAAGCCCAAGATGGATGAGCCGCAAAACTGAAGAGGGATGATGGGGTAAGGCGCGGCGGCGAAGTGAAGCCGGTGCGTAGATCGCGCTCTCGGTTTCCGCCAGTGATCGTATCAACCGTGAGCGCCATGACATTGAATTTGGCGGCTCGTGCACGCTCTAAAAGAGCATCGTTCAGACCGCGATCTTTGTGGAAGTAAAACTGGAACATTTTCGGGCCAGGCGCGACTTCGGCGATTTTCTCCACCGTGACCGTTGCTAGTGATGAGACGCCAAACATTGTCCCATATTTACTGGCGGCCTTCGCGACTGCGCGTTCGCCCTCATGATGAAAAAGGCGCTGCAGCGCCGTCGGTGCGCAGTAGAAAGGCATATCGAGCTTTTGGCCCATTACCTCGACAGACATGTCTACGTCTTCAACACCGTTCAGGACATTTGGCACCAGATCCACGTCTTCATAGGCGGCTGTATTGCGCCGATAGGTGACCTCATCATCAGCGGCGCCATCAATATAATGAAATATGGGCGATGGCAGCCTTTGTTCGGCTAATCGTCTAAAGTCCGCGAAATTGTGGCAATCTGTGAGGCGCATGTCGGTTCTTCCTAGAGGTCGCAATGGCTTAAAAGAAACCAAGGCGAAATCAATGGCAGGGCGGCTGCCGCAAAGCTTTGCTTTCTGCGCTCGCGCGAGTAAACCGTCGCCGAAAGATGTAATGAGGCGACGATGCGCGACGGCGGACGAATAGCGGCAGCGATTGATGTATTGAGTGATGTTTTAGGACGTCACCAGCCCGTAAAAGTTGCGGCGCGCGATTGGGGAAAGCGTGCTCGGTATGCCGGCTCGAAGGATCGCGCTTGGGTATCGGGTCTCGTGCTTGACGCTCTGCGGAAGCGAAACTCGATTGCCCACGCTATGGGTGATGACACTCCCCGCGGATTGATCTTGGGCGCTTTGAGTTTTGCTTGGGGTTGGGACATTCGCAGGATCGACGATGCGATGGACGAGCAACACGCGCCCAGCAAACTAACGCTTCAGGAGCGCGAACGATTGGTCATGGCGCCAGATGTCACGGCTGAGCCTCACATTTCGGGAGATTATCCTGAGTGGCTGACGCCGAACATGCAGCGCGCCTTCGGTGAACTCGCGGCTGTCGAGGGACAGGCGATGGCCGTGCGCGCGGATGTCGATTTGCGCGTGAACACGCTTAAAGTAGACACTGAGAAAGCGAGCGCGCCACTGCGCAGTGCGAAGGCCGAGCCGTCTCGCTTGCTGCACCATGCGTTTCACATACCTGCCCGCGACCCGTCGCAACGTGAAGCGAGCCTCGATAACATCCCCGCTTATTCAAAAGGCTGGGTCGAGGTTCAGGATGCTGGATCTCAGATCGCCGCTGCAGCCGCGAATGTGCGTGCAGGCGAGCAAGTCCTGGATTATTGCGCTGGCGGCGGAGGCAAAACTTTGGCGCTCGCGGCGGCGATGTCCGGGAAAGGGCAAGTCTTCGCATACGATATTGATGGCCGCAGGCTGAGCGCGATCATTCCGCGGCTTAAACGCTCTGGTGCCCACAATGTTCAACTTCTGCACCCAAGCGAACCGGAAGCCCTTGAAGCGCTCAAAGGTCAGATGGATTGTGTCTTCGTTGACGCGCCTTGCAGTGGAACCGGCACTTGGCGTCGCCGACCTGATACGAAATGGCGCGTGAAGCCCAAGTCGCTTGAAACGCGAATTTCACAACAGGATGAGGTACTTTCAAAGGCGGCTGATTATGTGAAACCCGGTGGGCGTCTGCTTTATGCAACATGTTCATTTTTGGTCGAAGAAGACGAAGACCGAGTCGATTCTTTTCTGGCGGATAATCCAGAATGGACGCAGGAAGACGCCGTTTCCCATGCACGTGAAAGCGGATTGCTTACCGATGAAGGGATCGCGGTCATCAAAGCCGGGCAGGGGCCATCAGGGAGCGTTAGACTAACGCCGCGCAGTGCTGGCACCGACGGCTTCTTTTTCTCTGTCCTTCGCCGACAAAGTTAATTTGGGCCAAGTAATTTTTGGTCTCAGTTTTGCGCCAAATTTAGCTCGATCTGTCATTCTTCAGTGAAGATTGAGAGGGCGATCATGACAGTTAAGACAGAGAATGGTGTGACAACGCTCACGCCGACAGCCTGGAAATGGATCCTCGGCGGCGTGGCGATTATCTTTATGTTGCCAGGCTTTGGCCTGTTGATCGGCGGAACGTTCTTCCTCGTTGCAGCAGGTGTGCTTCAGCGGTTGGAGCTCTCCAAAGGCGGTATCAAGATCCGGAATTGGTGGTCCGCGAAAACTCATCGCTGGGAAGAAATCACCGACTTTCGGGTCTATAAGGTCAAATCAGGTCTCATCACCGCAGCTAATATGGTCTCGTTCACCCATGTGAATAAAGAAGGCACCATGATGGGAAAGGCGGCTAAACTTCTCGCCGGAGGAACGCAATCGATCCCAGCTGTCGGTATGAAAGCTCAAAAACTGGTTCAGCTGATGCAGGCCTATAAGCTTGGTTATGTGCCTGAAGATAGCCCGGCTTCGGATATGGCGCCGCCGCTGCTCACACCGCAGCCTCAAGGCGCGCCTTCACAACGACCTCAGCCGCAAGCGCCTCGCCCTCGTGCCGTTCCCGCGACTCCGCGAGCGCAAGCTTTGCCCTCAAAACCTGCGCCGAGTTTCGGCAATAAACGCAAGAAATCGAAACCGCTGGTTCAAGATGGCGGCGGCCTCTTTGGACGGCGGCGCCCAGACTCTCCGTTCGGTTCCTGATTTGCCCCAGTTGAGGCCCGCGCGGGACTCAGCTAAAGGGCCACATGGCTGAACAGAAACACGAACGCGCGCTGATTATCGACTTTGGAAGTCAAGTAACTCAGCTGATCGCCCGTAGGCTCCGCGAGAGCGGTGTTTATTGCGAAATTCATCCCTTTAACAAGGTCGATGGTGCATTCCTAACGTCTTATGACCCTCAGGCGGTCATCCTCTCCGGTGGACCGTCTAGCGTCACTTGGGAAGACAGTCCGCGCGCACCGAAAGAAGTGTTTGAACTCGACGTTCCGGTGCTCGGTATTTGTTACGGCCAGCAGGTAATGATGGAGCAACTTGGCGGGCGCGTCGAAAGTGGTACGAGCCGAGAGTTTGGTCGAGCCTTCATCGAAAAAGTCGAAGACGACAAGCTGCTCGATGGACTATTTGACACCGATGCCGAAGAACAGGTCTGGATGAGCCACGGCGACCATGTCGCCGAAATGGCGCCGGGCTTTAAAGTGATTGCGAAATCACCAGGAGCCCCTGTCGCGGCGATTGTGGATCCAGATCGAGACTTCTACGCCACGCAGTTCCATGTGGAAGTCGTTCACACCCCAAAAGGGGCGCAGATCCTGCGCAATTTCACACACGAGATTGCTGGCCTCAAAGGCGATTGGACTATGGCAGCGTATCGCGAAGAAGCGATTGAAAAGATCCGTGCTCAAGTCGGCACAGGCCGAGTCATTTGCGGGCTTTCAGGCGGTGTCGATAGTTCGGTTGCTGCGGTCCTGATCCATGAGGCGATCGGAAGTCAGCTTACATGCGTTTATGTCGATCATGGTCTGATGCGCATGAATGAGAGCGAGCAAGTCGTCACGCTGTTCCGCGAGCATTACAATATTCCGCTGGTCCACGTTGATGCGTCTGACCTTTTCTTTGGAGAGTTAGACGGCGTCAGCGATCCCGAGCGCAAACGCAAGATCATCGGCAAACTATTCATTGATGTGTTCGAAGAAGAAGCGAAGAAGATTGGCGGTGCTGACTTCCTGGCGCAGGGCACGCTGTATCCTGATGTCATTGAGAGCGTCAGCGCGATTGGTGGCCCATCTGTCACGATCAAGAGCCACCATAATGTTGGCGGTTTGCCGGAACGTATGAATATGCAGCTGGTCGAACCGCTGCGGGATTTGTTTAAAGATGAGGTCCGCGCTCTTGGACGGGAACTCGGCTTACCAGATGCATTTATCGGACGTCATCCTTTCCCGGGACCTGGGCTAGCGATCCGTATCCCTGGCGAGATTACCCGCGAAAAGGCTGATACGCTTCGCAAAGCGGACGCCATCTATCTCGAAGAGTTACGAAATGGCGGGCTCTACGACCAAATCTGGCAGGCATTTGCAGTTTTGCTACCGGTCAACACGGTTGGCGTGATGGGTGATGAACGGACATATGAAAACGTCTTAGCCTTGCGCGCGGTAACTTCTACGGATGGGATGACCGCGGACTATTTCCCGTTTGAGCATGACTTTCTTGGCCGTGTCGCGACGAGAATCATCAATGAAGTCAAAGGCGTGAATCGGGTCGTTTATGATATCACTTCAAAGCCGCCCGGCACGATTGAGTGGGAATAGTCCCAAGAAATTTCGTTAACAATTTCAACCCCCAACTCTTAATGACGTAAATTTAAGGCCGACGATGGGCGGCTTTGGGTGTCGTCTTAGGAGGTTGTTAAGGCCCAGCACCGATTTTCAGTAGGGTTAATATTTGGGCCGACTTTGTTAATGGGATTGGGCAAATGAGTAGAAGATCGGTGCGCTGGGGCGCAGACATTGGCTATCAATCAGCCATCAAAACTTTCAAATCTAAAGAGTCGCTTCGCAAGCACGGTCTAAAAGGCAAGCTGTCTGAAGGTGACCTCGGATTTAGCCGCGGGCGAACCCGTAAAATCGCTCAAGAGGATGCTGAGGATGCGGTCCCAGCGTCTGACGCGATGACCGAAGACCAATGGAGTGAGCGCGAGCAAGAAATTGCGGAGCGCGCTGGCGGGGTCCGCCGAGGACTTGAGACTTGGATGAGCGGGACCGCGGCGAGCGTCCGTAACTTTATTCAGGATTGCACACCCGCGGATATTCACCCCGAACACCTCCGCGAAGTTATCAAAGCGGAAGAGAACGAGTTTCGCCATTATGAGGTGGATGACGCGGAAACAGCGCGTGATCATCATGATGCGACCGTGATCGAGCTACAGCATTTTAAACAACAGCACGGCGACCGGATTGGGAAGCGTACGCCTGATATCAAAAAGAATGTTGAGCAAACTCTCGCAATTCTTCTTTTGATCATGATCGTCGAAGGGTGCTTCAACGCTCTGCTGTTTAAGGACGCACAGTCCTCCGGCCTCATGGGCGGCATGATGGTTGCGTTCGGTATTAGCGCGGTAAACGTGCTCACTGGAGTGTTGGCGGGCTTTTTCGGGCTTCGCTATCTCAACCATCCAGAGAAGGGGGTCCGGATTGCAGGCGGTGTGATCGCTGGCCTGCTCATCTTCTTCGGCATCATGCTGAACTTCTTCATCGCGCATTTCCGTGATGCGGTTGAAATCAGTCTACATGCAGCTCAAGATGCTGGTTCACTCGCTGGCTTCTCGATGTTTGATATCTCTCCGGGAACCGTCATTGCGGGCATGTTCCCCAACATATTCGGCCTGGATTCACTGGTCGCAATCGCGCTCTTGTTGATCGGTCTGACTATCTTTGGTGTTGCAATCTACGAAGGCTATGACCGAATTTCAGATCGTTATCCTGGCTACGGCCGCGTATGGCGCAAAGAGCGCTTGGCGTATGAAAAACGTCAGGAGGTACGGAACGGTGTTCGTGACGACCTGTCCGACTATTTCACGCGCTGCCGTTTTTGGTTTGAAACCCAGCACAAGCGTCACACAGCTGCAAAACGCGAGATAGAAAAGTCGCTTAATCAGTTAGATGCACATCGCGACCGCGCGGTCGGGATCGCAGCAAAGGCAGGGGACCAGGAGCGATCGCTCAAGATCGCTTATCGTCAGGCCCATCGCCGTGCGCGCAACAAGTTTCGTGATAAGCTTGGCGAACAGGCAGATATCCCGGCTTACTTCGACGAGATCGTGACACCAAGCCTTCCAGCCTTCGATCTTTCGAAAGAGCGGGAACAAGCGAACGCTGCGATTAAAAAAATCGAACAAAACCTAACTGCGTTGAACCTGACACGCGAATGGCTCGAAACGCATATCCAGAGCGTCCAGAAAGGGCTCTCTTCAATCCAGAAGCAGGTGAACAAAGAAGTCGCTAAAGCCCGTGATGCCCGCATGGCGCGCGAGCAGCGCAGCGATATTCGGTACGCCTGAAAAGAAGATCCGGAGGTAAACGATGCCCCGAGCTAGAGAAAAAGGCCCTTGGTTTTGGCGCGGCGCGATTGGCGTCATGCTGCTAACGGTCATTGGTCTGTTTTCGGTCGCCGCCTTTAATGCGGCGCCAGCGCTGTACCCTGAAACAGAATGCCGGATGGATCGCCGCGATCCATCGCATACAATCCTTCTTATCGATCAGTCTGATCCGTTTTCGGAGAACGACTTGGCGTGGGTGGATGAGCTCATTGATGCTGAAGCGCGGGCCCTCCCTCGCTTTGGGCGACTGACCGTTATTCTACCCAACAGCGCACAGCCCTTCGATCCGAAAACGCTGTATGCGCATTGCTCTCCGGGCAGCGTTGAAGATGCGAACCCAATTCTGCAGAACCCACGCATGATTGATGACACATGGCGAGAGCACTTCTATCAGCCACTCTCAGCAACTGTGGGCGAAACGCTAACGACGACGAGCCAGCCAAGCTCTCCTTTGTTTGAAGCGCTTTACTCTGTCGGTGACCGTGCAGACTTCCAGTCAAATCGTGAGAACCGCCGATTGGTGATCGTCTCAGATCTTATGCAGCATTCGGATGCGTTCTCTTTCTATCGGAGCGGCGCCGACCTCGCGGCTTATTCTGATACGTCTATCGCAAGCCAATTGCCGGGTTTCGACGGTGTGGAAGTCGTCGCTCGCATTGTGCCGCGCCAGGAATATGATTTGCCGATCAGCGAGCTGAAAGCTTTTTGGCGAAGCTATTTTGAGAAAACTGGCGCCACGTTCGGCTCTACGAACTAGAGCCGAGCGATCGCGCTGACAGGCGCATCCAGCAAAAATAGATCTCCGAACCTTTGGACCTGCCCCGTAATAGATACAGGGTCAGCGACGTAGGGCAGGAGGTCTTTATTGTGTCCAAAACCGCCTGACGTCATTATCATCAAAGCCGATTGGTCTTTTGGATCTTTGACATAGAAGGCCGGTGGCAATCCACCGCGAATGCAGAGGCTGGCGCAAGATTTATGCACCTTGCCTGAAGAAGGGCGCATCGCACCGAACCAGCATTTCGTATCAAGAATCTCGCCATTCAGAGACACTTGCATAACCGGTTCTGGTGTTGGGAAGGCGAGATTTCCGATATCTCCACCTTCGTCTTCACGGATCCAATCTAATCCATCGATAACGGCAATCATGCTGTGCGTGCCGCGCTGGATAAGTGACCCTTTCACGACAACCGGTTTGCCCGCCAGCGCACCAATTTTTGCACTGACGCCGCATTTGCCCTGGCAGCCTAGAAGTGCGGTGCGGGGGGGGGCCGTCTAAATCCAATGTGCGCAGCATCGCGTAGGGTTCCGTGGTTGCAATGCCACGCCACTCACGGATCTCACCCATGTTCCAAGTCCCTTTGCCGACCGGGTTTTGCAGGGCTGCGACGCCTCCTGCGGTCGCGGCCGTCCCGGCAAGGAGCCCTAAGCCCGCCCCGAAGAAAAACCGTTGGTCGACTTTCGGCGTCTCGGCCCAGCCGATGAAAAAGTCATCTTTGCTCATGCGGTCGCTCCGATTTGGCTTGGGGTTTGAGGTGTCCCCGGTGCGTTTGGTTCTGGGTTCACATAGACTACGCCGTCAATGATTTGGGTCGCATAGGTTGCGATCTTTTCGGTGAAGGGCGGGGGGCTCTGACTATCTTCCATTCGATATTGAAATCCGTGCCACGGGCAAGTGATGCAGCCATCAACGATTTTGCCTTCGCCGAGCGGTCCGCCTTGATGGCGGCACACAGCCGAGACTTTATCACCATCTCTAAATACAGCGATCGCCTCACCTTTGAGGGGGCGCACGATCTTCGCGCGCGAGTCTTCCATATCGCTGATGGAAGCGACTTTCAGCCAGCCTTCGTGGGCCGTTCTATCCGAGGGCCTCATCGCAGCGAATCCGGTCAGGACGTGCAGCCCGACTACTGTGATCGTAGATGATGCGAGCAGTGCGACATAGATTGGACTCTTATTGAACTGTATGGCGCCAAGCGCGATGTGGATTACCAGAAGTGCGTAGGCGAAATAGACACCCATGTGGAGGGCTTTCCAGACGCCTGGGCCAAGGTTGGCGTTCCAAAAGTCGTGGCTCGTGGCGGCCATCAAGAACAGTTAGTGCTAATCCGGACGGCAATTTCGTTCTTCTTGGGCCGAGAGATCCTCGAAATTCAGCTTGAAGCCGAAAAAACGAGCTAGGGGTGGAAGGTCGCGCTTTTAATAAGAGCGAAGACATCTCGACCATGCTCGAGGGCGAGATCTCTGACGGCTTTCCGGGTGACGCGCGCTTGCAAAACCTGGTCGCCGACATCGAGCGTTACCGTTTGAAACGCCGGTCGTTTCGTCGGCTGTATGTTTTTTACAGTCGCGGCGATCATATTCTGGATACTGATCTCTGACGGTTTCTCTAAAGCGATCGATACGTCCCGGGCGGCGATGCTGAGGTTTATTTGAGATCCAGGATCGAGCTGTACATCTGCTGCAAGCCAAATTGTGGCTTCGCCGACTTTTACAGCGAGCAGGTCGTCTTCCGTGCGATCGATGACACCGGTCAACGTGCTCGCCTCTTCGTAAGGGTTGCGGCCAGCTTCTAATCCAAAACGGCTGAGAACCTCATCCGTTTGACCCGTGGCGACAACCTTGCCGGCCTCCATCATGATGACGCGATCAGCGATCCGGCTAACCTCATCGACGTCGTGACTGACATACATCGTCGGCAGCGCGAATTCTGATTTTAGCGTTTCAAGGAAAGGCAACAGCTCGCCTTTTCGAACATTGTCCAAGGCGGATAGCGGTTCGTCTAAAAGAAGCAAATCGGGCCGTGTCAGCAAGGTTCGGGCAATTGCGACGCGTTGTTTTTCGCCGCCTGAAAGCGATTGTGGACGTCTCTCGAGTAGCGCCTCAAGCTCCATTGCGGAAACGATCTGCGTATAGGTGTGGCCTGGTTTTTCGTTATCCGCGCGGCGATCCGCATAGTCGAGGTTTCCGCGCACATTCAGATGCGGGAAGAGTTGAGCATCCTGGAACACCGTTCCGACACTTCGCTGATGCGGCGGCACCCAGACTTTTTGAGTTTCGCTGAACCAGCGAGTGTCACCAAATCGGATTTCTCCCGAACGGGGACGTAAGAAGCCGGCGATCGCATTCAGAACGCTTGTTTTTCCGCTGCCGCTTGGGCCGAAGAGAGCTGTGACGCCGTCCATTGGAATGTCTTGGTCAAACGCCAACTCAAATCCATCAAACGCGTGCGATATGGCAATGGAAAGACTAGAGTCTGACATGTGCTGGGAACCGTCGATTGAACAGGAAGACACAGAACAGCGTCAGGAAGGAAATGAGCAGCAGGGTCAGAGACAGTGCGTGAGCATCAGCATAGTTGAGCGTCTCCACATTCTCATAGATCTCAATTGAAGCCACTCGCGTGCGGTCGGGGATATTGCCCCCAACCATAAGAACCACTCCAAACTCCCCAAGCGTATGGGCGAAGGACAGAACAGTAGCGGTGATGAAACCGCGAAGCGACATTGGCACGGCGACTGTGAAAAACGCGTCCAGCCTAGAGGCTCTTAAGCTTGCTGCCGTCCGCACTGCAAATTGGACGGGACCTTCAAACGCCGCTTGCAATGGCTGGATCATAAAAGGGAAGGAGTAGATGAC
Source organism: Henriciella sp. (assembly GCA_013213785.1). GTDB lineage: Bacteria > Pseudomonadota > Alphaproteobacteria > Caulobacterales > Hyphomonadaceae > Henriciella. The sequence continues at coordinate 314,022 of JABSPZ010000005.1, forward strand.
CGATCCGATCACGAGACCTGCAAAGGAAAAGCTGAGCGTGTCGCCGGTGGCATGCAACCAGAAACCACCAAATGGGGCGTTCGGGCTCATCGCCATCAATAGGTAAAACCCGAGTACTGTGGGTGGAAGGACCAGAGGCAGAGCGATTAAAGCCTCGATGACGGGTTTAAACCTCGACCGCGTTTGCGCGAGCCACCATGCCAGCGGAGTGCCGATGAGCAGCAAGACAAAGGTCGTCACCAAGGCGAGGCGCGCCGTAAGCCAAAGAGAAGACAGATCAGGCATGGTCAGGGCAGGTCATAACCGTGTTGAGCGATGATGTCTCTGGCCGCGTCAGTTTGAATGTAGTCCAAAAAGGCGATTGCAGCGGGTTTATCTCCAGCGCGGGATAGCAAAACAGCGTCTTGTGCGATTGGATCGTAAAACCCAGAGGGAGGTCGCCAAGAGAGGGTGGTTGCCGATTCACCTAAGCTGATGATCTGAGCCTCTGGGACAAAACCAACTTGCGCATTGCCTGTGCTAACAAAAGCGAACGCCTGGCCGACATTCTCGCCTAGTACGAGTTTCGCCTCCACTTCTTCGGTGAGGTTCAACTGCGCGAGAACCTGTTCCGCCGCCTTGCCATAGGGAGCTAAGTTGGGATTGGCGATTGCGATACGTTTGATTTCTGAAGTCCCGAGAGTGGCTGGGTCATTCGTCCCCCAAAGTATCAATCGACCGAAGGCGTAAGTGAAACGCGACGCGACAACAGCCTGATCCTCCTCAATTAGCCGGATTGGACGTTCCTGATCTGCGGCGAGGAAGATATCATAAGGAGCGCCATAAACGATCTGCGCGTAAAGTTTGCCGGTAGAGCCGACAACCGCATCCAGTTTGTATTCCGTTCTGGCTTCGAAATCCCTCTCCAGACCGTCCAATGTGGTCTTAAAGTTTGCTGCGACCGCCACCGTTACGGTCTCATGCGCTTTTGGCTGAGCACATGCGGCAAGCAGAGAGCTTAAGCAGAGGAATATAACTAGTTTTATGGCCGAGGGTTCCGATTGCGAATGGATAAGCACTAGTCCATAAAAAGATGCCGGAGCAAGGGAGTGCTCCGGCCTGTAGTCTTGTCGGTAGACGGTTTTGCCTATTCGGCCGGCACCATCTGTGGCCGTTTCTTTGCTTCGCGACGCGCGGCTTTGATCGCTTGAGCTCGGGCTTCTTGTTCATCTAGGCGCTGAAGATAATTCGGATGCTCTGTGCCCATCCAGCGATCCCACCAGGTGAAATAGAAGCCGAAATTCCCGGTGCCGCGCTCGTGGTGCATGTCGTGGTGGGTGACAGTAGTAAGCCACCCAAGAACTGGCATGCGAGCCCAGCTGCGTGGGAAGACTTCATATCCACTGTGAGCGATCGCGTTTTTGAAGATCATCACAGCGAGTACGATATAAAGCGCCAGGCTGTGGGTCGGGATCAGCATCAGGGCAATTGGCACATATATGTACTCGATCACGGCTTCGGCGGCGGCAAAGTTATAAGCCGTGAACGGCGTTGGATTGTGCGAACGATGGTGCTGCATATGCGTGCGCTTATAAAGTTTCGCCGTGTGCATCGCGCGGTGCGTCCAATAGAAGTAGGCGTCATGCAGAATGATGAGGAGCGGGATTGAGATCCAGAACCAGAGCATCCCATAATCAGCGAAATCATCATACTTTTGGAAGATCCCGAGATCTGCTGCTTCGAAGATGAAGATATCCATCGCCACGAAGACACAGACCGTTTTGAAAGAGTGTTTCAGCTCCATCTGAATCTGTTTTGCGCGCGGGGTGGGTTTACGAATTTTTCGTGTTTCTAGGAAGCGATGTAGCACGACCCAGAGGACAAAGAACGTAACCAGAGTGCCCATCGCGTAGCGGGTTGATTCAAACTGAATACCGCCAAGTATGCGGGGGCCAAGATATTCGGTGAAGAAGGGTAGCAGGTCCATTTTTTGTTTCCTCGTCTGTCAATGAGGGCAAACAAACATGACCACCGCTGAAAGGCTCCGCAGCCGCGAAAATGCAGGCACAATTTCAAAATTGAGGACAGTTTTTTAAGATTGCACAGCCGCTTCGAGCGCTTCGGTGCGATAAGCACTCGGGGTGACGCCTTCTTCGGATTTAAAGGCGCGATTGAATGTGGCGAGTGAGGCGTACCCAACATCTATTGCGATTGTGAGGATGGGTGTGCGCGCTTGCTCCGGGTCGGCGAGCGCAATTTTTGCTTCTGCAAGACGGTACTGGTTCAGGAAGGCCGCGAAATTACGATAGCCGAGCCCCTTATTGATCAATGCTCGCAGCTGATGTTCTGGAACACTCAATTTGGCGGCAAGATCACCAATTCCGAGACCATGTTCGCGATAGAGCAACCCTTCTTCCATTGCAGATACGAGCCGTGCATGCGTGGCGTGATCTTTTGGTGCTACGGCGGGTTCGAGCGCCACGCTCGGCTGAACCGACTCAAACAGAAACTGCTCTGGCAATACGCGCAGGAACCAATGTGCGGTGAATACTGTGATTGGGAAAATGATGAGCACTCGGGCAATCTTGAACCATTCAGGATCTGGAGCGGCGCCGCTAATGAAGTACTGCAGGGTTTCGCCGCCGACAATGATGAGCGCTGCAATGGAAGAAGCCAACATGAACCAAAGTCGAGTGCTGCGTCGACCTTCCACCAAATCGTCTCGGTAATCTTTGATTGAGACCCAAAACAGATGAGCCAAAACGCTCAGTCCGATTACCCGATTGATGATCACGAACCAAAAGATCACTAGATCATTTTCTGTCATCAGTCCGTATTGCAGAGCTGAAAGCATTACAAATTGCGCGGCAAGAACCGCCCAGTGCCAGGGTTCGAGGCGGAACCCATCGACCATTAAAGACAGACCAAATAGCCAGAGAAGGCCAATGTTAGGAATATGGACGAACCAAGCGATGGCTTGCCAAGCGACCGGCGGATCAAGGGCTGCTGGTAATGTGTTAGCAAGCATGCTCGCCAAACAAATGCACAAAGCTGTAGCAAGTCGACCTTGCAGAAGGTGGCGCGCATCTCGGATCGATAGTGCTGCGGTTAGTAGCAGAATCGTAATGGTCGCAAATCGAAAGGTGACGTCCCACAAGAGCATGTCCTTAGCCATGCCCGCATTCGCCGAGACGTCAAGCACAGCCGATTGTCTCTAGCCAAGCTGATCAGGTCAGCATAACAGAAGTCAACTGTTTCAAATCGCATAAAAAGTTACGCAAATGCGCCTATCTCAATACTTCATTCCCGTCTCAAAAGACGTGCCCGCTGATGCTACCATTGCCAGCCATAAACTCATGCTTCGGACCGGAATGGTTCGTCAGAACGGTGCAGGGATCTACTCTTGGCTCCCGCTCGGCTTTCGGGTCCTGAAAAAGATCGAGCAAATCGTTCGTGAGGAAATGGATCGGGCTGGTGCGATCGAAATGCTCATGCCAACGCTGCAGCAGGCAGATCTGTGGCGCGAGTCTGGGCGATATGACGACTATGGCGCGGAAATGCTCCGGATTACGGATCGCCACGAGCGCGACATGCTCTACGGGCCCACGAATGAGGAGATGATCACGGATATCTTTCGGTCCTTCGTGAAGAGCTATAAAGCTCTACCGATCAATCTGTATCACCAGCAATGGAAGTTTCGCGACGAGATCCGTCCCCGCTTTGGTATCATGCGTGGGCGTGAGTTCCTGATGAAGGATGCTTACAGTTTCGACCTGTCAGAGGAAGCGGCGCGGATTTCTTATCAAAAGATGTTTGCGGCTTATCTGAATACGTTCGCGCGAATGGGGATTACAGCGATCCCGATGCAAGCTGACCCAGGTCCAATCGGCGGCGATCTCAGCCATGAGTTCTTAATTCTCGCTGATAGCGGGGAAAGTGAAGTTTATTGCGATAAGTCAGTGCTGGATGTGCCTGCGCCGGGAGCGGATTTTGATTTCGGTGATCTCGATGCGCTCAAAGCAGAAATGACGAAGCGGACCCAATTCTACGCTGCAACCGATGAAAAGCATGACGAAGCCGCATTCGCCGCGATCCCGGAAGACCGCCAAGTCAAAGCGCGCGGCATCGAGGTCGGTCATATCTTTTATTTCGGAACCAAGTATTCTGATCCGATGAAAGCCGAGGTGCAAACCAAGGAAGGGGATCTCGTCACGATCCATGGCGGCTCCTACGGTATCGGCGTGTCGCGCTGCGTTGGCGCCATTATCGAGGCAAGCCATGATGAGAATGGGATCATTTGGCCGGATGAAGTTGCGCCGTTTGGTGCGGGCATCATTTCTATGAAGCCAGATGCAGATGATGTCGCGGGTGTTGCTGATGAGGCCTATGCGAAGCTCGTCGCAGCTGGAAAAGATCCACTCTATGACGAGACATCAGATCGTGCCGGACCTAAATTCGCTCGTATGGAACTGATCGGCCTGCCGTGGCAGATTACGGTCGGACCTCGCGGCGTCAAAAGCGGAACGGTAGAGCTGAAGCGCCGCGCTACTGGCGAGAAGGAAGATCTTTCTCTGGAGTCTGCTATCAATAAGATCTGCGGATGAGATCTGACCATGTTTTCTTCATAATCTGGACCTAGTGATCGAAACATGAGCCGCGCAACCCCTTTCGGACAAGTTGAACGCACGCTCGCCTGGCGATACTTGCGGGCGACTCGTGCGAATGGCGGGGTCTCCGTTGTTTCTATCGTTTCTTTCATTGGGATCCTGCTGGCAGTGATGGCCTTGATTGTCATCATGTCGGTGATGAGCGGGTTTCGAGCCACATTGCTCGATGCAATGCTCGGCGGGCAGGGGCACGTCTTTGTCTATACTCAGGACGAACCTGAAACGAGCGTTGATCAACTGGTCCTAGAGATCGAGGCGCTCCCTGAAGTCGATCAAGCTATGCCGATCGTTGAACAGCAAGTGCTCGCAACAACGGATCGGCGGCAGAGTGGCGCAATTGTTCGCGGCGTTCGAGTTGAAGACTTAGACAATTTGCCATTTCTAGACGGCGGGGCGGACGCAGCTCGGGCATTCGGATTTGGGGAAGATAGAAATGGCGGCGATGTTGTCATGGTCGGACGGTTTCTCGCAGCCGATCTCGGACTTTTTCCAGGGGACAAGATCACTTTGATCGCTCCAAACGGAATCAATACGCCATTTGGGAATTCAAGCGCCCGAAAGAAAACCTATACGGTCGGCCAGTTTTTCCAGACAGGCAGCGTTGAACTCGACCAGCTCTATATCCTGATGCCAGTACAGCAGGCTCAGCTCTTCTTTGGCCGCAAAGGCGTCTACGACAAACTCGACTTGCGAATTCCAGATGCCATGACAACTGACCCAGCTGAAGCAGCTGTCCAGCGCGCAATAGACTACAGGTTCCCGATCCAAAGCTGGAAGGTTCAGCGTGAGGCTTACTTCAATGCCTTGAATACAGAGCGGTCCATGATGATGATTATCATGTTGATCCTTATTGTGATCACCTCGCTAAACATCATTACTGGCGTGGTGATGCTGGTGAAGAATAAGACGAGCGACATCGCTATTCTACGGACAGTTGGAACCACGCGCGGCTCGGTCATGAGGGTCTTTCTGATGATCGGTGCGCTTCTTGGCCTAACCGGCGCTTTGATCGGAGCCGTCCTCGGCGTGATCATGGTGATGAATATCAATACTATCATTGATGGGATTGGGTTCGTTTTGCAGCGCGATCTCTTCCCGCCGACGGTTTATGGATTGGATGGGCTGCCCGCTGTGTTGAATTGGGCTGAGGTGATCTTTGTCACGCTTTGGGCCATGGCAATGTCGATGCTCGTGACGATCTGGCCAGCCTGGGCTGCAGCACGTTTGGATCCTGTAGACGCGCTGAGGTTTGAGTGATGACCGCCGTGCTCGAACTTCGCAGCGTTGTCCGCCAATATAAGTCCGAAGGCGGTGTCCTCCGCGTATTGGAGGGGGCAGATCTAACCCTCAATCAGAGCGAACTGGTTGGCCTCATCGGACCATCAGGATCAGGCAAGTCAACCTTGCTGCATACGGCAGGGCTGCTCGAAAAGCCGGAAGGTGGCGAGGTCTATCTAGAGGGCGAGAACTGCATGGCTCTCAATGATGCAGGCCGCACGCGCTTGCGCCGTGAGAAGCTTGGCTTCGTCTATCAGTTCCATCATTTGCTGCCTGAATTCAACGCCCGAGATAATGTCGCCATGCCGCTTATGGTTGGCGGTATGAAACGGCGAGCGGCGCGTGAGAAAGCTGAAGCATTGCTGGCGGAAATGGGGCTGTCCGAGCGATTGACGCATCAACCTGGGCAGATGTCCGGCGGCGAGCAACAGCGTGTTGCGATCGCGCGCGCGCTCGTCAACGATCCACGCTTGGTGATTGCTGATGAACCGACCGGGAACCTTGATCCAGCGACAACCGAGCGGGTCTTTGAGAGCTTGATCCGAATGGCGCGCAGCGAAGGGGCGGCGGTCCTGGTCGCGACCCATAATATGGCGCTCACTCGGCATATGGACCGGGTCCTTACTTTGAAGGATGGGAAACTCACAGAATTTGTGAGCGAGGAATAAAGTTCTACTTTTGTTCCTTGGGCCTATCTGATACATACTCCCACGAAATAATAGAGGACAGCGCGCCCAGTCTGGTGGTGTGTGGGAATCGGCGCAAACCGATTTACGTCCTTGGGTCTGGATCAGGAGTGCTTCGTGGGTCAAACGCCGTTTATCCATCTCGCTGTGCGAACATCGTTCTCGCTACTAGAGAGCATGATCACCACCAAAGGGCTCACATCCTGGTGCAAAGACCAAGAAATGCCAGCGGTCGCGATTACCGACCGTAATAATCTATTCGGGGCCCTAGAGCTTTCTGAAAGTCTATCGGGAGCGGGCATTCAGCCAATCATGGCGGTGTGCTTTGATGTTACCGATGGTGCGCATCAGGAGACGATCACGCGGCTTTCACTCTACGCACAGAACAAGCAGGGCTATGAGCGCCTCATGGCGCTGTCCTCTTATGCCTATCTGGATGCTGAAGATGGTGTGCCGCGGATCCATAAGAAGTATCTCGAAGAAAAAACGGAAGGACTAATTGTCCTGATCGGTGGTGCGGAAGGGGACGTCGCGCGCTACCTTTTGAAGGGGAAAACCGCCGAAGCAAAAGCGGCTCTTGAGGTGCTGTCCGCGAATTTTCCAGGGCGCTGCTATGTAGAGATTACGCGCCACGGGTCGCCGGAAGAGATGCAAACTGAGCCAGGGCTACTGGCGCTCGCTTATGAATTAGATCTTCCGATTGTGGCCACTCATGATGCCCGGTTCATGAAACCCGATGACGCGGAAGCGCATGACGCAATGATGTGCATCGCAAACGGCGCATACCTGGGCCAAGAAGACCGGCCGCAAGTTGAGGCGCAGCAATACCTTAAAACCGAAGCCGAGATGCGAGAGCTGTTCGCGGACCTGCCAGAAGCAATCAATACGACCGCAGAGATTGCGCGCCGCTGTGGGATCCGTTCGACCAAACATGCGCCAATTCTACCGAACTTTGGTGACGGGTCGCGTTCAGAAATTGATGAGCTGAAACTGCAAGCCAAAGAGGGGCTGGAGGCGCGCCTCGCAGCGGCTCCTAAGCTGTACGCAGACCGAGACATCTATTTTGAGCGTCTTGATTATGAGCTCGGCATTATCGAAGGCATGGGCTTTCCAGGTTACTTCTTGATCGTTGCCGACTTCATCAAATGGGCGAAAGACCACGACATTCCGGTCGGACCCGGGCGGGGGTCTGGTGCGGGCTCGTTGGTGGCTTGGGTGCTAACAATTACGGATCTAGATCCACTTCGCTTTGACCTGCTGTTTGAGCGCTTCTTGAACCCGGAGCGGGTCTCGATGCCCGACTTCGATATCGACTTCTGCCAAGAACGCCGCGGCGAGGTTATTCGCTATGTCCGCGACAAGTATGGCTCAGAATCTGTCGCCATGATCATCACATTCGGAACACTGCAGGCGAAAGCTGTGGTTCGCGATGTTGGGCGGGTGATGCAGATGCCATATGGCCAGGTCGACAGGCTTGCAAAACTGATCCCGTTCAATCCTGCTAAGCCGCCGAAACTCTCTGAAGCGATCGACGACGAACCCAAGTTTGACGAGGAAGTCAGCCGAGACCCACGCGTCGGGGAGCTCCTGGATACCGCGTTGGCGCTAGAGGGCATGTACCGAAATGCCGGAACGCACGCGGCGGGCGTTGTGATCGGTGATCGGCCGCTCACAGAATTGGTGCCGCTCTATAATGATCCCCGAGCTGATCTGCCGGCGACGCAGTTCAATATGAAGTGGGCGGAATCAGCCGGTCTGGTAAAATTCGACTTCCTTGGCCTTAAAACGCTCACCGTGATCGACCGCGCTCTGAAATTCATTCGGCGTGACGGCAAAGATGTCGGATCTGAGTGGTATAGTCTGGACGATCCAGAGACTTATAAGCTCATGGCGTCTGGCGAGACGCTTGGTGTGTTCCAACTCGAAGGCCAGGGCATGCGTGATACGCTCCGCAAGGTTCGCCCGGGCAATTTGGAAGACGTCATCGCGATTATTTCGCTCTATCGACCAGGCCCTATGGATAACATTCCGGTCTATGTGGCCGGGAAGGAAGACCCCAACACGATTAAGTATCAGCACCCGGATCTCGAGCCGATCCTGCAGGCGACATACGGCGTTCCTGTTTATCAGGAGCAGGTCATGCGGATGGCGCAGGAGATTGCCGGATACTCTCTAGGAGAAGCCGACCTGCTTCGCCGCGCGATGGGTAAGAAGAAGCTCGAAGAAATGGTCGCGCAGCGTGAGCGCTTCTTGAAAGGCGCGAAGGAACTCAAAAGCATCGAGGCGCCGCTCGCGAACGACATTTTCGATACGATGGAAAAGTTTGCGGGCTACGGGTTCAACAAATCCCACGCGGCGGCTTATGCGCTCATCGGCTATCACACCGCCTATTTGAAGCGCCACTTCCCGGTTGCCTTTCTCGCCGCGTCCATGAGTCTGGATCTGCACAATACGGACAAGCTCGCAGCCTTCTTCCAAGAGGCGAGACGTATGAAAATCCCGGTGGTGGCGCCTAATGTGAATGTTTCGACCGCTGATTTCGATGTCGATGGCGAGTCGATTGTGTATGCGCTCGGCGCCCTGAAAGGTGTTGGACCAGAAGCGATGAAGCATCTGGTTCAGGAGCGCAAAGCGAACGGCGACTATAAGTGTCTGCACGATCTCGCTGAGCGCGTGGACCCGAAAGACATCAATAAGAAGTGCTTTGAGCAACTGGCGAAAGCTGGCGGCTTTGATGCTTTGGAACCGAACCGAGCCAGGGTTTTGAAATCGGCCCCGATGCTCGCGGCGAGCTGTGCGGCATCTGCCGAAGATCGAGCAGGCGGGCAGGGTGGTCTGTTCGGTGAGGCTGAACCAGCCATGCGCGCGGACCTCCCGAAAGCGGCTGCCTGGAACATGCAGGAAAAGCTCGATCAAGAGTTCGCAGCTATCGGCTTCTATTTCTCTGGACATCCGCTCGATGACATTATCGATAGTCTGGAAGAGGGCCGAATTACATACGCGATGAATATTGCGGACAGTGCCGTCGATGGCAGGCCCATGGAACTGATCGGTGTTGTGCGTCGCCGGGTTGAGAAACCCGCACGCAATGGCGGTAAATTCGCGTTCCTGACCCTATCTGACCCGACGGGCGAAGTTGAATTGATGGTGATGCCTGAATTGTTGGCGGATATGCGAGAGCAGTTAGAGCCCGGCGCCGCCGTGGTCATCCTCACTGAGGTGCGTCGGCGCGATGAAGAAATTCGTCTCTCTGCGCGACGCGTTCAGCCGATAGAACAGGCTCGGATCGCCAAGAAAGCGCCCGCGCTTTCTGTGAAACTTGAAAAAGGGGCGGATCTGACCGGGCTCGCGGCGATTGCAGCCAGACTAAAAGGCGCCTCCGGGCAGGATCGCGGTGAAATCTTCGTACGAATGCCGATTGATGATGGGCGCGTTGTTACGCTGCGCCTGCCAGATACATACCCAACCGGCATTGAAGCCTTGAGGGCGTTGAAGACAGCGCCAGGTGTTGCAAGGGTCGACCACGAAGCGGCTTAGTCCGCGGACGCCTGATCTCAGTGGTTGCACTGCAGCGTTATTCATGTATAGACGCGCGCAACAACCCCCGATGCGTGGTCCTCCCGGTGTCGGTCCTCATGTGAGGCTCGATAGGGATCATGCCGGTCAACCGGATAAGGAAAATTAAGATGGCTCTGCCTGATTTCACAATGCGTGAACTGCTCGAAGCTGGCGTTCACTTTGGTCACCAAACACACCGTTGGAACCCTAAGATGAAGCAGTTCATCTACGGTGCGCGTTCTGGCATTCACATTATGGACCTGTCTAAGTCTGTGCCGCTTTTGCACCAGGCATTGGTCAAGGTTCGTGACACTGTTTCTAAAGGCGGCCGTGTCCTTTTCGTGGGTACGAAGCGTCAGGCGTCTCAGCCTGTTGCTGAAGCAGCGCAGCGTTGCGCGCAGTACTACATGAACCACCGCTGGCTCGGCGGAACGCTGACCAACTGGTCAACCGTTTCAAACTCGATCAAGCGCCTGCGTGAGCTCGAAGAAACATTATCTGGTAAAGAGCAGTCGGGTCTGACCAAGAAAGAGCTCCTGAACCTCGAGCGCGATCGTGAGAAGTTGGATAAAGCGCTTGGTGGTATCGCGAACATGGGCGGCCTGCCGGACCTGATCTTCGTGATCGATACGAACAAGGAAGCGATCGCGATTAAAGAAGCTCGCAAACTGGGCATCCCAGTTGTTGCTGTTGTTGATACAAATTGTGACCCGGACGACGCCGATTTCGCGTTCCCAGGAAACGACGACGCAGCCCGCGCGATTTCGCTTTACTGTAACTTGGTTGCCGACGCTGTCCTAGACGGCCTTGCCGAATCGTCTGCAGGGCTCGGCATCGATTTGGGCGAAGCCGAAGATATTGAAGCCTTGGTAGAAGCTGATGTCGCCGCTGCGGAAGCAGCTGAGACCGAAGCTGAGACCGAAGAAACCGCTAAAGTCGAAGAAGATAAGACTGAAGCATAACCACCACTGGGTTTGAACAGAAGGACGACTAGGATGGCTCAGATTACTGCTGCCCTCGTTAAGCAACTGCGCGATAAGACTGGCGCAGGCATGATGGACGCGAAAAAAGCGCTGGTCGAAAATGATGGCGATGTTGAAGCCGCCGTCGATTGGCTGCGTGCGAAAGGCCTGTCTAAGGCCGCGAAAAAGTCTGGCCGCACAGCTGCGGACGGTCTGGTTTCAGCTGTTGTCTCTGACGACGGTAAAATTGGATCTGTCGTTGAGTTGAATGCGGAGACTGACTTTGTTGCCCGGAACGAGACGTTCCAAGGCGCTCTGTCTGACATCGCGAAGCTCGCGCTGACCACTGAAGGAACAACTGAGGCTGTTAAGTCTGCAGCGGCTCCGGATGGCGACGGCACCGTCGAAGATATGATCAAGCGTCTTGTCGGTACGATCGGCGAGAACATGACTTTGCGCCGTGCGGCTCAGATCAAAGCTGACTCAGTAGCGGCTTACATCCACAGCGCTGAAGCGCCTGGCATGGGTAAGATTGGCGTTCTCGTCGGTCTGAACGGTTCTGGCGATCTGGCTGAAGCAGGTAAGAAAGTTGCTATGCACGTTGCAGCGACATCTCCTGCATCCGCAACAGTTGCTGATCTTGATCAAGAGCTGGTCGCTCGCGAAAAGCAAGTTCTCACAGAACAAGCAGAGCAAAGCGGCAAGCCTGCAAACGTCATCGAGAAGATGATCGAAGGTCGGATCAAGAAATACTACAAAGAAGTCGTTCTGGTCGAGCAGCAGTTCGTGATGAACCCAGATCAAACTGTTGGTCAGTTCATCACAGACAGCGGCGCAGAGCTCGCTGGTTTTGTGATGTTCAAGCTCGGCGACGGCATTGAGAAAGCTGAAGACAACTTCGCAGAAGAAGTTGCCTCAATGACAAAGGCGTAAAGCCTTCAAAAAATAAGTGCTATTAGGTCCCGGCCACCGATGACAGGTGGCCGGGAATCTTTTATGGGCTCTTGAACAACGGGAGACGCAGAATGCCAGGTGAAACCGAAGCCGCGAATGGCTTGCAATACAAACGCGTGCTCTTGAAGATTTCGGGAGAGGCCTTGATGGGCCCAACCGATTACGGAATCCACATGCCAACCTGTCTTGGCTTCGCTCAAGAGATTGCTGCAGCACGCGAGTTAGGCGTTGAAATCTGTCTTGTCATCGGTGGTGGGAATATATTCCGCGGGATGAAGGGTGCGGCTCAAGGCATGGAGCGCTCTCAGGCAGACTCGATGGGCATGCTCGCGACGATTATGAATGCGTTGGGGATGCAAAGCGCGCTTGAGTCAATCGGCGTCCAAACCCGCGTGCAGTCCGGTATTCGCATGGACGAGATTTGCGAGCCTTTTATCCGTCGCCGCGCAATTCGGCATATGGAGAAGGGGCGAGTTGTCATTTTCGCGGCTGGAACGGGTAACCCGTACTTCACAACCGATACAGGCGCCGCCTTGCGCGCCGCAGAGATGCACTGCGATGCGATGATGAAGGGCACACAGGTTGATGGCGTCTATTCAGCCGATCCTAAAACAGATCCCTCTGCCGAGCGTTATGATCACCTCACTTACCAAGACGTTCTGGCGCGTGATCTCCGGGTTATGGATGCATCTGCGGTCAGCCTGATGCGTGACACGAACATACCAATTGTGGTTTTCTCCTTGCACAACAAAGGAGCGCTGCAAGATGTGCTAACCGGTAAAGGCCCGAGCACAGTTATCTCCTGATCTTGAGGAACCAAAATGAGTTACGATAAAAAAGACCTCGAACGCCGTATGGAAGGCGCGATTAGTTCACTTCAGACTGAGCTTCAGGGACTGCGTACTGGCCGGGCATCGGTCAATCTCCTCGATAGCGTGCAAGTCGCCGCCTATGGCTCGAACATGCCGCTTAACCAAGTTGGCTCTGTGTCTGTCATGGACGCGCGTATGATCGCGGTGAATGTCTGGGACAAAGGGTTGGTTGGCGCCACGGACAAAGCCATTCGAGAGTCTGGCCTCGGTCTAAATCCGGTTGTGGATGGCCAAACGCTGCGCATTCCTATTCCACCATTGAACGAAGAACGCCGTGTCGAACTGACCAAGGTCGCTGGAAAATATGCAGAGGCCGCCCGGGTTGCCGTTCGCAATGTACGAAGAGACGGCATGGACGCGCTCAAGAAGATGGAAAAGGATGGAGACATCAGTGAGGATGAACAGCGTTCGCTCTCAGATGAGGTCCAAAAACTTACCGATAGTTTTGTCGGGAAAGTCGATGAGGCGCTGAAGAATAAAGAAGCGGAGATCATGCAAGTTTGACCTCTGCGCCTTCAGCTGCCCAGACTGGAAATGGTGGCCCTGCCACAGAAGAGTTTCCGGATCACATTGCCATCATCATGGATGGCAATGGGCGCTGGGCTAACGGCCGAGGGTTGCCGCGGGCGGTTGGGCATGAACGCGGTGTAGAAGCGCTTCGCAGAACCGTTGAGGCGGCGCAAGAAATCGGCCTTAAAACCCTGACAGTGTATTCCTTCTCGACTGAAAACTGGCGTCGTCCGGTCTCGGAAGTAAACGCGCTCTTCGGTTTGCTAAAGGCCTATGTGAAGCGCGATCTAAATCGTCTGGCGCAGGAGGGGGTGAAGATCCGTATCCTGGGAACGCGACAGGGCTTGCCAGATGACATTCTAGAATTGGTCAAACGCGCGGAAGACCGTACCGCGGACAATGACGCCTTCAATCTTTGTATCGCCTTTAACTATGGTGGGCGTGAAGAAGTGCTCAGAGCTGCAAAAGCGATGGCGAGCGCTGTTGAAGAGGGACGCACGTCGGCGTCTGAAGTCGACGAAGCAGCCTTCTCAGAATTTCTTGATACCGGCGGATTGCCCGATCCGGACATCCTTATCCGGACCAGTGGCGAGTATCGCCTGAGCAACTTTCTGATCTGGCAAGCTGCGTATGCAGAGCTCGTGTTCATGGACGTGCTTTGGCCCGATTTCGGCAAGCACCACTTGCTCGAAGCCGTTGAAACTTATCGCAAGCGCGAGCGCCGATTTGGTGGTTTGTCGTCTGGAGCCGCATAACGTGGCGCGCTCAAAGCAGCATGATGGTCAGCCAGGTGACCTGGGTTTACGGTTGCTTTCTGCGGCAGTTCTCATTCCTTTTGCCTTATTCGTTGTTTGGGAAGGTGGCGCTTGGCTCGCCGTTTCATGTGGGGTGTTTGCGTCTCTCATGGCGTATGAGTGGGTTCGAATGACGGCGTCTCCGTCGATGAAGAGTTTTGTGCCGCTGGCAATTCAGCCATTTGTGCCGCTTGTCATTGGTGCACCAGTTTGGGCGCTTTGGTTGTTCCCGCTGTGCGCAGTTCTGGCGACGTTTACTCATCCGCTGCATGAAAAGCGTGGATCAGAGGCGTTTGGATATCTCTACATTACCGGAATGCCATTGGCGCTTTATTTCCTTCGGGACGGTCCATGGGACGGCGCCGCTGTGGCATTGATTTTTATGGGGATTGTCTGGGGCTCAGATTCCGCAGCTTACTTTACCGGCCGCAGTATCGGTGGTCCTTTATTGCACCCAGACTCACCGTCTAAAACCTGGAGCGGTGCGATTGGTGGCGCTGGTTTTAGCGCGCTTTGTGGCTTGCTCGCGGCCTATATTGCGGGCGGGAACTATATCGCGTGGTTTGCGATGGGAGCGTTGATTTCGATTTTTGCTCAGTTTGGCGACTTGTTTGAAAGCTCAACGAAACGCCGGCATGGGGTGAAAGACTCCAGCGCATTGGTCCCTGGACATGGTGGCTTGCTCGACCGTGTTGATGGCCTGGGCTTCGTTTGCGTCGCAGCTCTCCTGGTATTTTCGTTTGTTCCGCCATTGCTAACAGTACTAGGTCTGAACCTATGAGCAGGCCGCGTTCGATTTCTATTCTCGGTTCAACGGGATCCATCGGCACGTCTGCGCTTTCTGTGATTGAGCACGCGAACACGGTTTCAAAGGAACCTGTTTTTTCTGTAGATACGCTTTGCGCAGGAAAGAATGTTGAGCAGCTAATAAAACAGGCGCGACTGTTCAAACCGGAACATGTGGTCATCGCAGACGAAAGTGCGCTGGACAACCTCCGAGGAGGATTAGCGGATGTAGACGTTTCTGTTGCGGCGGGTGCAGACGCCGTGATTGAGGCGGCGGCCCGACCGGTGGACCGGCTTCTAGCAGCGATCGTTGGTATTGATGGGCTACCATCCACGTTTGCTGCCATCGAGGCGGGAAACTCTGTGGCACTCGCAAACAAAGAAAGCATGGTTTGTGCGGGCCCAGTCTTGAATCGATTGGCCGCGTCAAAGCAAGTCTCCATCGTTCCCACGGATTCCGAACACAACGCGATGTTCCAGGTTATGGAGCGTCGTGAGGACTTAGCTCGCCTTATTTTGACCGGATCAGGCGGCCCGTTTCGAACCTTGTCTCGGCAAGCGCTTGAAAATGTGACGTCGGACGATGCTCTCGCGCACCCTAAATGGAATATGGGGCGCAAAATTTCGATCGATAGCGCGACTCTCTTCAATAAAGGGCTCGAACTGATTGAAGCGTCTTATTTGTTCGATGTTCCCGAAGACTTGATCGATGTCGTGATCCATCCGCAATCTATCATTCATTCGGCGGTTGCTTACCGGGATGGATCCGTTTTGGCCCAAATGGGCGTGCCGGACATGCGTACGCCGATATCACATGCGCTCACTTGGCCCGACCGTCGTCAATCAACGCCGGTAGAGCCGCTTGATTTGATCGCGCTCAACCAACTCGATTTTGAGCTCCCGGACACTGATAGCTTTCCGGCGATTGACCTTTGCCGCCAGGCTTTGAGAGCCGGGAATGGCGCGCCGACTGTATTAAATTGCGCTAATGAAGCGGCGGTAGCTGCATTTCTTGCGGGCCAATGTCGATTCCTCGACATAAGCTGGATCGTGGAAATGGCACTGGAGCGCTTTTTAGCGGGTCCAATGGCTTGTGAGGATTGCGATACTTTGGATGCAGTCTTAGCAGTTCAAGCCGAAGCCGAACGGATAACCAGTGCACTTCTCATTGATGTGAAGAGCCAGAAACAGGAGCGGAGAGCGTGACGGGAATTCTGGCGCAAGGCCCGATTTTTCTGATTTGCCTGGCATTCCTGCTCGGGGTGGTCGTGATTATTCACGAACTCGGACACTATCTGGCCGGCCGATATTACGGAGCTGCGGTTGAGTCGTTTTCAATCGGCTTTGGATCTTCGATTTACGAGCGCAAAGACTCCAAAGGGACGCGCTGGCGCGTGAATTGGATTCCGCTTGGCGGTTTCGTGAAGTATGTTGGCGAAAGTCAAATGCCGACTGATGTCGGGAAAATTGAAGAAGGCCCGATCGGCAAGCCTTATGGAGAGCTGAGCGTCGGCGCTCGTTCAATTGTTGCGCTTGCAGGGCCTGCGGCTAACTTTGTGCTTGCAGTGCTGCTATTCACGATATTCTTCGCGTTCCGAGGCACCGAACAATATGATGTCTACGCCTACCAGGTGAATGAGGGGCAACCAGCAGCCGAAGCTGGCATGCTAGAAGGCGACATCATCAAGACGATTGATGGCAAAGCGATCCAGCAGATCGCTGATATGATTGTCATCACAAGTATGTCGTCAGGGCGTAATTTACCGTTCGAAGTGCAACGCGGTGATGAGACGATTAATTTGGTTGTGACCCCAGAGCGGGTCGTGCGCGAGAATCAACTCGGTCAACTCGTCCCACAAGGCACGATTGGCATTGTGCCAGCGCCGCTCAGAGAATCTGTCCAATTTCGCAAATATGGGCCCCTTGAGGCGGTGGGTATGGGCGTTATCGAGACGAAAGATACGGTGGAGCACACCGTATACATGTTGGGTCGCATCATTACCGGCAAAGAACCGCTGGCTCTAATGAGTGGTCCTGTCGCGATCGGCGATGCTGGTCGGCGAATCGTTAATCGAACAATGGGCGCTGAAACTGTGCCGCTCACAACGCGTTTGAGTGTTTTGGGTTGGTCTGCGTTGCAGCTTTGCGCTCTAATCTCGATAGGCATTGGCTTTTTCAACCTGCTGCCATTGCCTGTCCTGGACGGGGGACATCTCGTCTTTAATGCCTATGAAGCCGTGACTGGAAAAGTAATGCCAGAAAAGGTGCAGGAAATGGCATTGATGGCGGGGCTTGGTCTGCTATTGACCATGTTTGTTTTCATCACCTGGGGTGACGTTCTGGAAACCGGCCTTTTTAATGGGCCTGCGAGCGAGTAATTCGTTTGCCATGGAGGATCGAGGGATCGATGCGTAAAGTTTTAGCTGCAGTCTTGATGGCGACGAGTGCAATCGCGCTCACCGAAACTCCCGTTTCGGAGTCGAATGCTCAAGTGACTGAGACCATTCGACAAATCAGAATCGAAGGCAATCAGCGGATCGAAGACCGGACTATTCAGTCCTACTTGCTCGTCGCGCCGGGTGACGCATTCGATCCAGCGCGAATAGATCTGTCACTGAAAACGCTCTTTGCAACGGGTCTCTTTGCGGATGCGAGCTTTGATAAAGCCGGTCCCGACCTTATCGTACGCGTCGTAGAAAACCCGATCATCAATCGCGTCCTCTTTGAAGGAAACAGCGCGCTCGACGACGATAAGCTACGCGAAGAAGTACAAGCTGCCCCGCGGGGGATCTTTACCGCCGCGCGTGTGCAGGCCGATGTGCAACGCATTCTAGAGCTTTACCGCCAGTCTGGGCGCTTCTCAGCGACCGTTGAGCCACAGTATAAGCCACTTGATCAGAACCGTGTCGATCTCGTCTTTGTTATGACGGAAGGCCCGGTCACGGGTGTCCGTTCGATTAACTTCATTGGTAACGAAGCGTATTCAGATAGACGTTTGCGCAGCGAAGTTGTGACAAAACAATCGCGTTGGTGGCGGTTCTTTAGCTCAAATGACAACTATGATCCCGGCCGTTTGGAGTTTGACCGTGAACTCTTGCGCGAATTCTATCAGAACAAAGGCTACTATGATTTCCGCGTCATCAGTGCGGTGGCCGATCTAACGCCTGATCGCGAAGATTTTTACATCACCTACACGATCGATGAAGGCGAGCAGTACACGTTCGGCGAAATCGATGTTGAAACCGCGCTGGACAAGCTCAGCAGCGAAGGTCTCAAGCGCGCTGTTCCATTTACCGAGGGTGAGCTGTTCCGCGGTGACCTGATTGAAGATACAATCGACACTCTGACCTACGCGGCAGGGATCGCCGGCTATGCCTTCGTGGACATCACACCCCGGCTTCAAGCGGATCCTGAGACCCGGAAAGTCAACGTCACGTTCGCAATTGATGAAGGCCCACGGGTCTATATTGAGCGGATCAACATTAACGGAAACACTCAAACACTCGACCGCGTCATTCGCCGCGAGTTGCGCGTTGCCGAAGGAGATGCGTTTAACCGTGTCTTGCTAGATCGTTCGCGGAACCGCGTTCGCGCGCTGGGGTATTTTGAGAATGTTGAAATCACGGAAAAAGCGGGTTCAAGCGCTGACCGCACTGTTGTCGACATTGATGTCGAAGAAACGGCGACGGGTGAGCTCTCATTCGCGGCAGGTTTCTCGTCCGTTGACTCCTTCTTGCTCGATCTCAGCGTGACACAGCGCAATTTGCGGGGCCGTGGTCAAACCTTTGTCGCGCGTGTTTCAGCCTCCGATCGGCAGCAATTCGTTGATTTCCGTTTCCAAGAACCGCGCTTCCTGGATCGTAATCTGTCAGCGGGTGTTGAACTGTTTTCAACACGCTCAGATTTTTTGGATATCTCGCAATTTGAGTCCAATACGATCGGGACGGGGATCAATTTCGGATTTCCTGTGACCGATAATACCGGTCTGCAAGTTCGCTATCGGTTGCAGTACGATAAAATCAATATCCGAGATCAGAACGTCATTATCGATGAGGACGGTTTGATCGTTCAGTCTCTGGTGCAAACTGCAGGTCAGGATACGCCAGATAATGTTTTTGATGATAGCTTTCGCGTTGTTGACGAGCGCGATGTCCTAGAAGGGCAGAGACTGGTTGATCAGTGTTCTACGGACATCGTTAGTCGACGGATCGTCTGCGACAATGAACGCTCCGACATCACCTCTTTGGTAGGATATTCCTTCAACTGGGATCGACGCAATGACCCGATTGCGCCGACTGGAGGGTTTGATTTCTCGATCAGTCAAGACGTTGCAGGACTTGGCGGCGATGTTCAGTACATCCGCAGTGAGCTAACTGGCGCAACCTATCGCGGGATCTTCCGCGGTGTTCGGGCGAGTGTTCGTCTCTCCGGTGGCTACATTGAGCCATACGGCAATGATGACCGCATTCTCATCAACAACCGGTTCTTCCGCGGCGGCTCTTCATTCCGCGGATTTGATGTCGCGGGGATCGGTCCTCGCGAAATCATCACACTGGCGGACGAGAACGGCCAGATCACAGACGTGAAGCCAGGGCGTTCGCTCGGCGGTAAAGCCTACTATCAGGCCACATCTGAACTCACGGTTCCGAACTATCTCCCAGAAGAGTACGGCATTCGCACGAAGCTGTTTGTTGAAGCTGGTGGGCTAGGGATTCTCGATGATCCGGATCTGCGCGATCCGATTTTTGGTCAGATTGGCGTCGGTGCATTTAGCGGTGTTCGCTTCAATGGCGTCGGGCTTGGTACGCCGGCAGTTAGTCAAATCAAAGACGGGCTGGGCCTTCGTGCATCCGCCGGTCTCTCAATCGGCTGGGACTCACCGTTCGGACCTATTCAGTTCGACTTCTCACACATACTTCGCAAGGAAGAGTACGATAGAACGGAGACATTCCGCTTTAGTACCTCCACCCGTTTTTAGCAGATATCTCTACAGGAGAGAGTATAATGATCCGCGTAAAATCCATTCTCGCTACGTTGGCACTGGCAGTGTCCGCAGCTTTCGCTGTCAGCCCCGCAGCGACAGCGCAAGGAACGAAGGTTGTCGTTATCGACCGAGTTCAGATCTTTACCCAAAGCCAAGCTGGTCAAGACATCCGAACGAAGATCCAAGCGATCGAAACGACAATGCAGGGCGAACTGCAACCTTTGGCGACCGCGCTGCAAACTGATGGTGCAGCTTTGCGCACCAAATCAGAAGGTAAAACACAAGAGACAGTTCGCGCAGATGCTGCGTTGATGTCAGAGATCGAAGCCTACTCACGCAAAGCAAATGACTTTGAGCGTAAGCGTCAGATCGCTGCGCAAGAGCTGGCGTTGACTGAACGCAAAGCGCTCGTCGATTTCAACAACGCTCTCATTCCTGTGCTTCAGCAAGTGATTGCAGAGAACAGCGCAAACGTCATCCTAGACAAATCTCAAGTGGTTTACGTGGACGATGCAACCGATGTGACGCAATCTGCGATCACAAAGCTCAATGCAAGCACGCCAACTGTTCAAGTTGTTCGTCAGAGCCTGCCGACACAGCAGCCTCAGTAAACGTCCGTCGGAGGGCTGATGCCGATTGATCAGCGTTTCTTTGATTATCAGGGCCCGCAATCATTGCGGGCCCTTTTAGCCATTTGTGGCATCGAAAGTGATGATGCAGACGATATCGAGATTACCGGCATCGCATCATCACAGAACGCCATCGAAGGCGATCTGTGTTTCTTCGAGGGGAAGGCGTCGCAAGCAAAGAGCGTCAGCTCACGGGCCGCGGCTTGTTTTGTGAAGCCTGCCGCTGCCGCCGGACTACCAGCTGGCGTCATTCCAATCGGAACCAGTCACCCTAGGGCCAGTCATAAGCTGGCAAGTGAAGCGCTTTACAAACTCAAAGATTGGCAAGCTTCTGGGGAAGCGCCGTCTATACATGACACCGCTATAGTCGCCCCGACGGCCTTTATTGGCGCTGGCGCCGCGATTGGTGCCGGGACTACGATTGGTCCAGGTGCTGCAATCGGCCCTGGCGTTCAAATCGGTGAAAATTCCGTTATCGGCGCAAACGTCTGCGTTCGCTGCGCGTTGGTTGGCAATCATGTCAAACTCTATTCAGGCGCATCCATTGGTGAGGCGGGGTTTGGGGTCACTGTCGGGCCTGAAGGGGCTGAAGACGTCCCGCAATGGGGGCGCGTGATCATTCAAGACCACGTCACTGTGGGCGCCAACACGTGTATCGATCGCGGGGCCTTTTCGGATACGATTATTGGTGAACGCACGAAGATCGATAACTTGGTCCAAATCGCTCACAATGTCGTCGTGGGGCGCAACGTGATGATGGCCAGCTTTACCGGGATTTCAGGAACAACGCAGATCGGAGACGGCGTGGTTATGGGAGGCCGTGTTGGAATCGCAGATCACGTCCATATTGGCGCGGGTGCGAAACTCGCTGCATCTTCCGGCATATTCCGTGATATCCCCGCAGGTGAAACTTGGGGCGGCGTTCCAGCCAAACCCTTAAAACAATATCTGCGTGAGGTCGCGTGGATCCAAAAACAAATAGCGCCGAAAAAGACACCTAAATGACGGTCAGCATTCACCCAACAGCTATCGTGGAACCAGGCGCTCAGCTTGGCGAGAATGTATCAATTGGGGCGCTCGCTTACGTCGGTCCTAATGTTCAGCTCGGCGACAATGCAGTTCTGCACCCAAAAGCGACCGTGTTCGGTCATTCGACGTTGGGCGCAGAGGTCGAGGTCTATCCTGGCTCCGTTATAGGCGGCCCGCCACAGGTGCTTGGCTACAAAGAAAGCAATGAATCGCGCCTCGAAGTTGGTGATCGCTCGGTAATGCGGGAGCACACCACCCTTCATACAGGGTCTCCAGAGCACGGTGGTATTACCAAAATCGGATCTGATTGCCTATTCATGGCCCACACGCATGCCGCACACGATTGTGTGTTGGGGGACAAATGCGTGATCGCCAATAATACGCATATTGGTGGTCACGTAACTGTCGGTGAGCAGGTTTGGTTTGGCGGCGCCGTCGCAGTGCACCAATGGTGCCGGATCGGAGAGCATGCATTTGTCGGGGGCGGGGCAATCCTCGTCGCAGATGTTATTCCGTTTGGATCTGTTGTCGGGAACCATGCCCACTTGGCAGGCCTCAATGTTGTGGGATTGAAACGGCGCGGGTTTTCGCGCGAGACCATTCGGAGCCTAAGGTCAGCCTATCGTATGCTATATGCGAAAGAAGGGACGTTCTCCGAACGACTTGAGGATACAGCCGCAACTTTTGCCGAAGCTGCTGAAGTGATGCAGATTGTAGACTTCATCCGTAACAGCAAAAATCGCGCACTTTGTTTGCCGCGATAGGAGGCCTGATTGGCGCCACTCGGAATCATCGCAGGTCTCGGTGACCTCCCGGTACATGTTGCAGCAGCGGCGACTGAGCGGGGGCAGGGCGTTTTCGTTATCCGAATGAAAGGCTTTGAAGAACCCGGCCTGGCAACCTATCCGGGGATCGTTGCGGGTGTAGCCGAGATCGGTAAGACGATGAAAGCGCTCACGCAGGCAGGCTGTCAGCAGGTTTGTTTTGCGGGGATTGTAAAGCGACCAGATTTTCAGGCGCTCAAACCTGATCTCAAAGGCATATCTCTACTTCCTAAGGCGATTTCGGCAGCCAGGGAGGGGGATGATGCCCTCCTGAGTTTTCTCATAAAAACGTTTGAAAACGAGGGGTTCGATGTGATTGGGGCGGACGAGGCGGCTGGGTCTTTGACCGGCGAGGCGGGCGCGCTCACCGGTGTGCAACCGACGTTGGAGCAGTTGGATGATTTAAAAAAGGCTGCTTCCGTTGCGACCGAAATGGGGCGCTTGGATATCGGGCAGGGCGCCATTGTCGCCAATGGACTCGTCTTATGCGTTGAGGCTCAAGAAGGAACAGATGAAATGCTCCGCCGCTGCGCTGAGCTCCCTTCACAAATTCGAGGCTCCGAGGGCGCGCGAGCAGGCGTTCTAGTGAAGCGCCCCAAGCCTCAGCAAGAGCGTCGGATTGATCTCCCAACCATTGGCATGCGGACGATTGATCTTGCGGCTGAAGCTGGACTGGCGGGTATTGGCTTCGAAGCGGATGGCGCTTTGATCATTAACTCGGCGCAAGTGCGGGACCGCGCAGAGGCACTGGGTTTGTTCTTGTATGGCTTTCCGAAGGACTGGCCATAATGTCTGGGGCTCGCGTCTACTTCGTCGCTGCGGAGCCATCCGGCGACCTGCTAGCGCGCGAAACTGCGGAAGCTCTCAAGGCTAAAGATCCGAGCGTCACTCTCTTCGGCATTGGCGGGCGAGAGCTTGCTAAGATTGGCTTAGAATCGCCAATAGATATCGCGCCACTTTCCATTCTTGGCTTATTCGAAGGCCTGAAAGCCTATGGAACTGTCGTCAAACTTGCCGACGCTGCGGCGGATGCGATCATCGAAGCCGATCCTGACGCCGTCGTATTGGTCGATTCCTGGGGCTTTATGCTGCGGGTCGCGCAGAGGGTCAGAAACCGAAACCCCGGGATCAAGCTGATAAAACTGGTTGGACCGCAAGTGTGGGCAACGCGGGCTGGGCGCGCCAAAACGCTCGCTGCAACTGTCGACCACCTGATTTGCATCCACCAAATGGAGGCGCCGTACTACGAACCCCACGGGCTTCCTGTCACGGTTATGGGCAACCCAGCGCTTAGTCGAACAGAAAAGGGAGACGGAGCGCGGGCTCGGGGCGCCATCGAGGCCAATAATACAGACCAAGTCGTTTTAGTTCTGCCCGGCAGTCGCCCGAGCGAAATTAAGCGCGTGGCCCCCGTATTGGTGGAAGCTGCGTGGCTAATGAAATCACAAAACCCGGAACTGAAGATCGTCTTTGCTCCAGCGCCGTCGGTGAAAGAGCAATTCTTGGACGCGTTTCCGGGCGTACAGAAATGGGCGCGAATTCCGGATGAAGCCACATCATCGGCTGATATTATGGTGGCGGCTGATTTCGCGCTGGCATGTTCTGGAACCGTGACATCCGAACTGGCGGTTCAAGGCACACCGTTTCTCGTCGGGTATAAGACCGGTTGGATCACCTGGGCTCTTGCGCGCTATCTTCTCTATAAACCGGAGCATATTACGCTTTTAAACATCGCTACCGATGATACCGAGGTGGCACCAGAATATGTACAAACCAAATTCCAGGCAGATGATTTGGCCGACAAAGCGCTGAGTTTGCTGGCCGATCCAGTCTTGCTCCAAGCGCAAATAGACGCCCAAAACAAAGCGCTCTCCCGAATGGGAGAGCGCGATGAAGCAGCGTATGACGTCGCCGCTGATACTATTCTGAGCGTGATTAGCGGTTGCTGATCGGCACGAAATCGCGCTTCGCTGCACCCGTATAAATTTGACGCGGACGACCAATGCGCTGGCTTGGATCTTCGATGAACTCGTTGAGTTGAGAAACCCAACCCACTGTCCGCGCAAGTGCGAAGAGTACGGTGAACATTTCTGTTGGGAAGCCCATCGCATCCAAGATGACGCCAGAATAGAAATCGACGTTTGGATAGAGTTTCTTCTCGCGGAAATAGTCATCTTCGAGCGCCAGACGCTCAAGTTCTTTCGCAACACGAAGGATCGGTGTGTCGATACCCAGTTCGTCGAGAACGTCATGCGCGGTCTTTTGCATGACAGTCGCGCGCGGATCGTAGTTCTTATAGACCCGGTGACCGAAGCCCATGAGACGGAAGCTGTCGGACTTGTCTTTAGAGCGGTCAATGAATTCCGGGATGCGGTCAACAGTACCGATCTCGCGAAGCATATTCAAACACGCCTCATTCGCGCCGCCATGACTTGGGCCCCAGAGTGAAGCCACACCAGCAGCGATCGCAGCGTAAGGGTGTGCACCAGATGAGCCTGCAAGACGGACGGTTGAGGTCGATGCGTTCTGCTCGTGGTCGGCGTGAAGGATAAAGATCTTATCCATCGCACGCGCGAGCGTCGGGCTGATTTTGTACTTCTCGGCTGGAACAGAGAAACACATCCGTAGGAAGTTTTCGCCGTACGACAGTTCATTGATCGGATCGACGAACTTCTGACCTTGCGTGTACTTGTAGATACGTGCTGCCAGGGTCGGCATTTTTGCGATCAGGCGGATGTAAGCGAGGTTGCGCTCTTCAGGATCAGAGCTATCCATCGCGCCAGGGTAGAAGGCTGACATTGCGCCAACGGTGCCGGTCAGCATCGCCATTGGGTGGCTGTCACGACGGAAGCCGTCGAAGAAGCGATCCATTTGTGTGTGCAGAAGCGTGTGTTGCGTCACCAAGCCTGCGAACTCACGAAATTCACTCTGAGTTGGAAGCTCGCCGTTCAAGAGGAGGTAGGCGACTTCCAGAAACCCAGATTGCTCTGCGAGCTGATCGATTGGATATCCGCGGTGCAGTAGAATACCCTTCTCACCATCGATGAAAGTGATTTGGCTTTCGCACGACCCGGTCGAAGTAAACCCTGGGTCCAACGTAAAAACGCCTGCTTCGGCGTACAGGCGTTTCACATCTACAACATCGGGACCGTGCGTTCCGCTCATAATCGGAAGCTCAATGTCCTTTCCCTTAACGTTAAGGGTAGCTGTATCTGTCTGTTTGGTCTTATTGATCATCTTTGCCCTCTTGCATTCCTGTCCGTATGCCCACGTTTAAGCAGACAAGTGTTTCCCAATTCTCGCCAAGACTTCATCGCGGCCAAGCCAATACATGACTGGCGCGAGGTCTGGCGCTGGCAGCCCTCCGGTCAATGCTGCCCGTATAGGCGGCCCAACCTGTCCCATAGATAGTGTGTGCGCTGCACAATACGACTCTAAGACGTGCTGCAATGCTTCAATAGTCCAAGAATCAGATTGGTCTAGTGCTTCACGGATATCTGATAAACGTTTGAGTCCATCTTCCTGTAATGCTTTCCGTGCTTTCTTATTCAAATTGTCCGCATTGCTATCCCATAAAAACCGGCAAGATTCAGCCAATTGTGGCAGGGTTTGCCCCCGTTCTTTAAGGGTTGGGAGCGCTTGCTGCAGTCGCTCAGTAAGCTCATCGCTAAGATCGGCGAGTTTAGCGATTTCGGGTGAGAGCAGATCCAAAAGTCTGCTCTCATGGACTTCGCGAATAAAGTGCGCATTTACATCGCCAAGCTTTTCCAGATCCAGCCGGCCAGGTGCCTTATTGATGTCATTTAGGTCAAAAACGCTTGCCGCTTCATCCAAAGTGAAAATTTCTTGATCCCCATGGCTCCAACCGAGGCGAACGAGGTAGGAGTTCATCGCTTCTGGCAAATACCCCATGTCGCGGTAAGCGAGCGTTGAAAGCGCGCCATGACGCTTCGAGAGCTTGGCACCGTCTGAGCCATGGATCATAGGGACATGCGCGAATTCAGGCACATCCCAGCCCATCGCCCAATAGATTGGCAATTGCCGAAACGTATTGCGGAAGTGATCATCCCCGCGGACGACATGCGTGACACCCATATCATGGTCATCGACGACAACTGCGAGCATGTAGGTCGGCGTGCCGTCTGCACGCAGCAAGATTAGATCATCAATTTCGCGCGTTTTAAGCGTGACTTCTCCCTGAACGTGATCACGCACCGTCATCTCGTCTTCATCAGGCGCGCGCAGACGGATTGTGTAAGACGAATCGGGCGATGGCGGTGTGCCCCCATCTCGCCAAGGGGAGCGATATGGCGCGAGCAGAACATCAGCCTCCGCTCTGAGTGAAGCTTTCTCGTCATCACTCAGGCTATCATCTTTGGCTGCTGCACGCTTTGTTTCGCCCTCATCGCGGCGCGCTTGCAACTCTTCTGGCGTCGCATAGCAGCGAAACGCTTTGCCAGCCTCCACCATGTCCATCGCGCATGCCACGTGACGATCCGCGCTTTTGCTCTGAAACGTGGGTGGGTCGTCGGGCGTTAGACCCAACCATTCCATACCATCCAGGATCGCTTGGGTTGCTTCGTCCGTCGACCGTTTCTTGTCCGTATCTTCAACCCGCAACAGGAATCTTCCGCCATTACGTTTGGCCAGAAGATAATTGAAAAGGGCCGTGCGCGCGCCGCCAATATGCAGCATGCCGGTTGGAGAGGGAGCGAAACGAGTGACGACGGTCATAAGGAAATTCAGGCGCTAATTCAGGGTTTTGGGACAATCTTCCCCGCTTCAACACGCTCTGCTACAGTTTCGCAAGGGGCGGGGAGGAAAGAAGCAGCGATTTCCGCTGGCCGCCATCCAGGTTCAGGCGCCAATTCTATTTGCGATCGGTATGATGCTGGGGGCGGCGTGGTACTTTCTGATAGATTTCGAACCGAACATGTCAGTTCTGCTGAGCGCTGCGTTTGCGGCGATACTGATCGTGATCATCGTAAAATTCAGAGTTGCTACTCCGGGCGTGGCTGCGCTTGCGTGGACGATATCGGGTGTTGCGATAGGAGCGGTTTCAGGTGGTCTGGCGACCCAGCGTATCGCCCATCCGACCGTCCGCTCAGAAATCGGTCCGGTTCTCCTGGAAGGCTGGGTGCAGCGTGCGCTCCCTTCAAAGCGGGGTGTCCGCCTGCGGCTGAAAGTACACGCCATAGACGGACTTGATGAAAACCTTACCCCGCCAATTGTGCGCGTTACGCATATTTCGAGCCTGGAAACCGAACCCGGGCGGTTTGTCCGCTGCTGGGTGGTTCTGCGTCCGCCCCCCCCCGCGCCGGTTATTCAAGGGGATTACGCCTTTGATCGCCAGGCTTGGTATACTGGCTTAGGCGCGGTGGGGTACGTTCAAGGTCGTTGCCGCGGCGGTGCCATCGGAGCGCCCAGAGGAATTCTAGGGGGTGCCGCGCTTGCTGTATCCAAAGCTCGCCGACAGCTTGCTCAGTACGTGTTCGAAGCAGCCGGGCGCAAAGCTGGCGGGTTTGCTGCCGCGCTCACGTCAGGCGATAGAAGCTTTATGTCTGACGCTGACCAGGAGGCGTTGCGCGGCGCGGATTTAGCGCACTTACTGGCGATTTCAGGTCTCCATATGGGGATCGTGGGCGGCCTCGTCTTTTTGTTGGTCTGGCGCGGTTTAGCGTTTATTGAGCCGCTGGCATTACGGGTCCCAGTCAAAAAGCTCGGCGCGCTCGCGGCGCTACTCGCGTGCGCGGTCTACCTCGTCCTTTCCGGCGCGAGCATTTCCACGCAACGCGCCTTTGTCATGGCGGCAGTTTTGTTTGGCGCAGTCCTAATCGATCGTACCGCGTTGAGCCTGAGGTCGCTTGCTATCGCGATGATGATCATAATCGCCGTCGCGCCATGGAGTGTTCTTACACCAGGGTTTCAGATGTCCTTTGCTGCGACCGGAGCGCTGGTCGCGACTTATGAGAGGTGGAATAGACGCCGGCGGAGTACAGGTGAGACGTCGGGCAATAGAGCGATGTTTTGGCTGAAATCTTTGATCGTAACCTCTACCGTATCGAGCCTTGCGACGATGCCATTTGCGCTTTTTCATTTCGAGCGAGCGGCGCCGATGGGGTTGCTCGCGAACCTGTTCGCAATGCCGATAATATCTCTCGTGACCGCACCAGCCGCCGCCGCGGCGCTATTGCTTGCGCCTATGGGGTTAGATGGCTTGGCCTTGCGAGTGGTTGGTGCCTCGCTCGGCATCGTTCTGGAAATCGCACATTTCTTTTCTGCTTGGGATATCGATGAGGTTTTGAATACTCCGCAAATGCCGGGCGTGAGTTTTGGGCTGCTCGGTGGCGCGATCCTGATTTTCTGCTTGCTGCGAACGCCCTTCGTCGCTTGGCTTACTGCCGGTGGTCTGACGGCCATTGCTGGATTTTATTGGATGCAAAGTGGCACCGCGAAAATTCACTTCGCCCCGTCAGGTGATGTATTCCTCGAATCTGCAAACGGGGAAGTGGATCGCATCGCCTGGCGTGATGGCGATGGGCTCGGACCGCTCCGTTTCTCTCGACTTGCCATCGCTCAGGATTGTAGATCCACGATTGCGTGTGAGATTGGGTTCGCAGGGCACATGATCAAACTGCACGCTGGGACAGAGATGCCAAAGGCACATGTCCTCGCCTCAAACCAAACGCCCGTTGTCGTGAGCTGGGATGCAATCACGCGCTCCAACGGCGTGACTCTCGTTCGAACGAAGGCTGGCTTCAGGCCAAAACAAAAGCCCGACTGCAAGAGTCGGGCTTGGCGAATTTGTCGGTTAGACGGATAAGGAGCGTGACTATTCGTATTTACGAATAAGCGCGACGAGGCGTCCTTGGACTTGCACTCTGTCTGGCCCAAAAATGCGTGTTTCATAGGCTGGGTTCGCTGCTTCGAGGGCGACAGATTCCCCTTTCTTACGAAGTCTTTTCAGCGTGGCCTCTTCGTCATCGATGAGCGCGACAACAATGTCACCTGAATTGGCGCTGTCTGTCCGCTTTAGAATGACGATATCGCCATCCAGGATGCCTGCCTCGATCATTGAGTCGCCTTTGACCTCCAGGGCGTAATGGGCCTCGCTATCGGCATACTCTTCAGGCGGGGTAACGCGGTCGACTTCGTTCTGGATCGCGGCGATTGGGACACCCGCAGCAATTCGGCCAAGAACCGGAATTGTATTCTGTCCCATTAGCGGCTTTTGCGACCCAACAACGCTTGGACGGAAGGTTTGGCGTCCACGTGGCGGGGCAGCAGGCGTCGCCGAGTCTGGCATTTTCAAGACTTCCAGAGCTCTGGCGCGATTGGCCAGGCGCCGGATGAAGCCACGCTCCTCAAGGGCGACGATGAGACGGTGAATCCCGGATTTCGATGCGAGATTGAGCGCTTCTTTCATCTCATCGAAAGAAGGCGAAACACCGTCGGCCTTAATCCGTTCGTGAATGAAAAGAAGGAGCTCTTTTTGCTTTGTTGTGAGCACGATTATTCTCCGGAATAACGAATCTGTTCTCGTTCTGTTTATTCTCGTTCTGTTCTTTTGTCAAACTCGCGTCTTAGGAGACTCATCATGTGGGTGTCCCAAAGCTCGTTACCGATCGGTGTTGTCTCGCGGCGCGTGCCCTCCAAGACAAATCCAACTTGCTTATATGTCCGGAACGCGGCGTCATTGTGCGAGTAGACTAAAAGATCGACGCGGTGGACCCAAGCGCGAGAGAACGCCTGATTGAGAATGAGGTCCATTAACCCAGCCGCAAAGCCCTGTCCGCGATACTTAGGCGCGATTGCAATGCGTCCCAATCCAGCCGTGTTGAGACGCCGATTAAAGGAAATCTGAAAGTGCGCGGCCATATCTCCATAGAGCATAACGGCCCAAACCTCTCGAACGGGCGCTGCGCCGCGTTGAAGCTTGACCAATTCGAGAAACTCTCGGCGTTGAAGTGGCCAAGACAGTGCTGCCCCAGCCCATTGCAGGACCTCCCGCTCGGACTGGAACCACTCAAATAACGGGGCAATGTCCTTCTTCGTAAATTTACGAAGCCGGAAGCTCATCGCGCGGCGCGCAGTGCGCGAACATGCACTTCGCGATCGTCCCGCTTCATCAAGCTTTCTCCAATCAAGAACCGCCGTGCTCCGGTCTTGCGTAAGCGCACAATGTCGCCGGTGTCGCTAATCCCGCTTTCAGAGACAAAATCCATCCCTTCTGGGATCAAGTGTGAGAGCTTTTCGGACGTGGCGAGATCGGTCTTCATGATCTTCAAATCGCGATTGTTGATGCCAATCAGGCTTGAGGGCAGGGCGAGGGCGCGCTCAACTTCAGCTGCATCATGGGTCTCAATGAGAGCGTCCATTTCTAGTGCTTGCGCAGCCTGAACCAAGTCTTTGGCCAGAGCGTCATCGGTGCAGGAAAGGATAACCAAAATTGCGTCCGCGCCATGCGCGCGGGCCTCTGCGACTTGGATCGTGTCTATCATAAAATCTTTACGCAGCATGGGGAGCGAGACGGCGCCGCGAATGGCTGCGAAGTCTTCTAAGCTCCCTCCAAAGCTCGGTCCGTCCGTTAGAACGGAAAGACAAGCCGCACCGCCGCGCTCATATTGGGCCGCGATGTCTTTCGGGTCTGCCCCCGGCAGGATTTCACCCGCACTCGGGCTTTTCCGCTTCATTTCGCAAATGAGTGCGTTTTCGTCCTGATCGGATATCGATGTCAGCCGGGCTGAAAAACCACGTGGTGACGATTGGGATTTTGCGTCGCTCAGAAAGTCGTTTTCAGAGCGCTCTCGTTTGATCGCGGCAACTTCATCGACTTTATAGGCAACGATTTTATCGAGCGCTGTGCTCATAAGGATTGCCCTTTCGAGGCGGCGGCCAGTCGCGCGAGCGTCTGCGCGGCGGCGCCTGAATCTATAGCTTCGGCAGCTTGACCCGCCGCTTCTTTCAAATCGCTCGCTTTTCCGAGTACGAATAATCCAGCCGCCGCATTGAGGAGAACGGCATCTCTGAACGGGCCTGGTCGACTATCGAGTAACTCGGTGATCGCGGCGGCGTTTTCCTCTGGCGCACCGCCTGCCAAAGCGCTAAGCCGGTTGCGGGAGAGGCCCGCATCTTCGGGAATAACGGTCATTTCTGTGAGATTGCCGTCTTTGACCTCAATAATTTGGGTCTCGCCCGCGATCGAGAGCTCATCGATCACGGTTTCATCTATATCAGTGCCGTGCACGACCCAGGCGCGGGTTACGCCTAGATCACGCAGCGCTTCCGCCATCGGACGCAACCAGCGCGCTTGATTCACGCCTAATACTTGGTGGGTCGCGGAAGCTGGGTTTGAAAGCGGGCCGAGTAGGTTGAAGATTGTCCGAATGCCAAGGCTTGCGCGCACCGGAGCGACGTGGCGCATAGCGCTATGATGGCTGCTTGCGAACAAGAAGCCCACGCCTGCCTGATCAATGCAGTCCCGGAATCTATCTTCGGTGAGATCAAGTTCAACGCCCAGAGATTCGAGCACATCTGCGCTGCCGGTTTTCGGGGGAACGGAGCGATTTCCATGCTTCGCCACTTTGCCACCGGCGGCCGCGATCACGATGGCGCTCGCCGTCGACGTGTTGAGGCTTGTCCAACCGAGACCGCCTGTGCCGCATGTGTCGAGCATTGGGCCATCGAGCTCGATTGTTCTGGCGTTTGATCTCAGGGTTTTGGCTCCCGCGAGCAGCTCTGCACCTGTCTCGCCTCGCACCGCTAGTCCCATCAGGAACGCACCGATCTGTTCCGGCGGGATGTCACCGGTCAAAATAGCCGCAAACGCCGTCTCTAGCTCTTCTGAAGAGAGCGCTTGTCCATTGGCGAGCGGTTTTAAAATCGAAGACAGAGAGGCCATAACGACTCCTTTTAACGCTGTATTTGTAGGCGCCTAGACGGTCTTGAGGAAATTCTTGAGGAGCGCGTGGCCGTGTTCGGTCAAAATGCTCTCAGGATGGAATTGCACGCCAAACACGGGGCGATCCTTGTGCCGCACGGCCATAATTTCTCCATCTTCGGTGAAGGCATCTGCGATCAACGTGTCGGGCAGGTCAGATGGCTCAATTGCGAGAGAATGATAGCGAACCACATTATAGGTTTCCGGCAGTCCCTCGAACAGCGGTCCGTTTTCATGACGGATCTGGTTGATCTTGCCGTGCCGAATCTCTTGAGCGGTAACGATATTGCTTCCCTCAGCGGCCCCAATGCTTTGATGTCCTAGGCAAACACCCAAGATGGGTAGGTCAGCGGGGGCGGTTTGAACCAGCTCTACGCAGATGCCAGCCTCATTGGGCGTGCATGGACCAGGAGAGAGCACGATCCCGTCTGGTTTCAGCGCCAGCGCTTCGGCGACGCTGACTTCGTCATTGCGAACGACCTGCGTCGTGGCGCCGATTTCTTCGAGATAATGGACCAGGTTCCAAGTGAAGCTGTCATAGTTATCAATGACAAGGATACGCTTTGCTTGGGTCATTGGTCGAACTCGTATCTGGCCGACAGGGCTGCAGCTTTTTTCAAAGCGTTGGCTTTGTGGACGGTTTCATCAAATTCGTATTGCGGATTGGAGTCGAGCACGACTCCGCCGCCAGCCTGGATGTGGAGCTGGCCGTCTTTCAGGACCGCCGTTCGCAACGCGATACAGGTGTCCAGATCGCCATTCCATCCGAAGTATCCAATTGCACCACCATAAATGCCGCGCGCATTCTGCTCGAGCTCATCGATGATCTGCATGGCTCGAATTTTCGGGGCACCGGAGACGGTTCCTGCCGGTAGACCTGCCAGGAGCGCATCAACCGCAGAGAGCCCTTCGCGAAGATC
Source organism: Henriciella sp. (assembly GCA_013213785.1). Classification (GTDB taxonomy): domain Bacteria; phylum Pseudomonadota; class Alphaproteobacteria; order Caulobacterales; family Hyphomonadaceae; genus Henriciella. The sequence continues at coordinate 347,394 of JABSPZ010000005.1, forward strand.
GCCCTCAACGTGAGAGACGATGTGCATGACATGACTGTAGCGCTCCACAATGAAGCGTTCTGTAACTTCGACACTCCCATATGCCGCCACCCGTCCGACATCGTTGCGTCCCAGGTCGAGCAACATTAGGTGCTCCGCGATTTCTTTTTGGTCGGCGAGTAGATCTGCTTTGCGTTCTGCATCGATTACAGGATCTCCCGACCGTGGCCGCGTTCCGGCGATCGGCCTGATCGCGACGCGGCCATCACGGACACGAACCAGAATTTCTGGGCTCGAGCCGACCAAGCGGACATCACCCAAATTCATATGGAACATGAACGCAGATGGATTGAGCCGGCGCAGGGCGCGATAGAAGCTGATAGACTTACGATCAAACTTTGCGCTGAAACGTTGGCTCGGCACGACCTGGAAAATGTCGCCTGCTTTGATGTAATCCCGAGCCGTTTCGACCATCCCGAAATACTGATCTTGGGTCGTGTTCGAGGTGAAATTGAGTTCGTCATCTGAACCATCCCGCGGCGAAATCGGCGGCAGGCGTTCTAGATCGCTTTCGACTTGGTCGAGTAGCGCTTCAGCAGCGGCCTCATCGCCCGGCTTGTGGCGCCCAACCATGATGAGTTCTTGGTAAAGATGGTCAAAAATCAAAACCACCCCAGGGATCATCAACAGCGCTTCTGGTACGTTTAGCGTATCAGGATTCGTGATGGCGACCGGCTCGACATGTTGGATAAAGTCATAGCCTATGTATCCAAATGCGCCGCTCGCCATTGGTGGGAGGTCGGCTTCCTCGGCCGCATCCGCGAGACCGGCCGTCGCGAATTGGCGCAAAGCATCAATGGCGGTTCCATCGACCCGCTCGACCTCTTGAAAGTCTAGATCCTGGCTAACTTCACCAACGCCATTCAAAACCCGAATCCAACGTTGCGGATGCAGTCCGATGAATGAATAGCGGCCTAGTCGTTCTCCGCCTAATATTGACTCGAACAAGAAGGTTCCGGGCGTGTCCGCACCCAGCTTCAGCATGGCTGATACTGGCGTTTCTAGATCTCCTGGTCGTCTGCGGACCAGTAACTTGTCGCGGCTCATTGCTGTGTCACAAGGCTTCGTTTGTAGGCATCATAAGCACCAGCATTGGTGGTCAACTCAACGTCGTCGGCGATACCCATTAGGTAGGCGCGGAATAAGTCTTCAGAAATTCCTGTTTGAATTTCTAAAGCCGATGATTGCGCAAGAATATCGAGCGTTTCATCATCGGCGCGATTGATTTCCGTAACCTGCAGAATGAAGGTCTGGCTCGCGCCCGCCTGAAGCGAGAAGGTTTCGTCTTCTGCATTCACGCCAAAGATGCTGTCTATGATTTGTCGAGGCAGTTGGGTTTCAGTGCTCGTGCGTCCAATAGGGCGCGGCAGTGCCGAGACCTCGGCGTTGTATTTTGCCGCCTCGGCTTCGAGCGTGCTCGATCCAACCGCAATCGCGCTTTCAATCTCAGCGGCGACCGTCTGCAATTGTTCGCTTTGCTTCTGTTGCCTCCAAGCTTCAATCAAAGTGTCTTGAACTTCTTCGAATTCAGGCAACCGTTCTGGAACGATGCTATCGACGCGCGCAATCCAAGTGATTTCGTCATCTCCGAAGCGCTCCGTATTGCGGCCTTCTGATTGTGCGTAGATCATTTGCAGCAATCCTGGTGCAGTCACGAGTGGGAGGTAACGCCGTCCATCCTTTGTGAAGCCATTGCTGTCGACTGGGGCAAAAGACAGAACTGGCGCGCCCAATCCGAGTGCGATACTTTCAAGGTCTGCGCCCGTGCCCAGCAGATCATCAAATTGTGGGAGCGCATCGTAGAAAAGACCAACGGCAAGCTCTCGGGCGAGCTCTTCTTCGATCTCAGTACGTACATTTTCCAGCGGTGTCGCGGCGCCGGGTGTAATTGCTTCCAAGCGGATCACCACAAATTGCCCACCGACTGGTTGTGGTCCATGGATCGATCCGACGAGCGCGCCCGGTGAAAAGACTTGATCAGCAAGACGGTCATTCGCGATCGTGTCACGGCGCCCGTTCTTTAATTCCGTCGATAGCGCGGTTTCGATCGCTGATGCAGCTGCGCCGCCAGCGATCCGGCCGAGTGCAGCACGTGCGGTTGCTTCATCCGCAAACGTGAATTCCGTGAAAGAGCGGCTATCCGGACCAGTGTAGCGATCGGCTTTATAAGCTTCATAGTAAGCTGAGACGTCGTCTTCAGTAACAACGGATTGAGCTACAAAATCGTCCGGGCTGAGGCGGATTAGGCTGACCCCACGCCGTTCCGGTTCGCGTAGCAGCTCTTTTCGAGACTCATAGAGTTCAAGCAGCTCTTCTTCCGTTGGTTCACCGACATTCGGGAGTTCCGTTTGTTGGAGGACGAACCAAGATGCTGATCTAAGCTCACCTGCATAAGCGGCTTGGAGCCGAGCTAGGGCGTTTGGAACGCGCAAACCCTGCAACGGAACGCGCTGGAGACGGTCAATCGTCAGGTCTGCTTCGATGTTCGATTCATAGTCGGCTTCGCGAAAGCCGTTTGCATCTAGCAATTGCGTGTAGCGGATCGCGTCGAATACACCGGTCGTATCCTGGAAGATCGGATCTGTTCGGATAGCGTCCACAATTGATTCGGTTGTCGCTGAGATGCCTTGTTTGTCTGCGTAGGATGTCAAAAGCGTTTGACGAGACAGGTCCGAGAACACCTGGTCCAAGATTCCTTGTTCCATCGCTTCTTCCTTGGTGAGGGCTCTTCCGCGGTCATCTGTTCGATTGCGTAAGATCCGCTCAAGCGTCGTATCGAGCCTACGGTCGCTTACACCGCGATCTCCAGCGCTGATGAGGTTACTGCCATTTCCGCCGGCAAAGATGTCCGTCACGCCCCAGGCCGCCATCGCAATAATGACGAGAACGAAAATACCGCCAGCGGCGGGAGAACGGAGCATATTTCGCAACGGGGTCAACATGAGTCAGACCTTTCCCTTCGGGATCGCTTGTTTGTTTTAGCACAGCTTGCTAGGCGAGCGCACAAACTTGTTCAAGATGGTGACTGGTATGGTACGCACACTGATCGCAGGCAATTGGAAAATGAATGGCCTGAAATCTTCGCTTTCGGAAGTCGAAAAAATCGTTTCCGCGCTTGATTCACACCCAGACAATGCAGATTGCCTGATTTGTCCGCCTGCGACGCTTGTTGTTCCGATGCAAGATCGGGCAGGCGCGCGTCTGAATGTCGGAGCGCAAAGCTGCCATCCAGAGGCTTTTGGCGCTTTTACAGGCGATCTTTCAGCCGAGCAGCTTAAAGATGCCGGCGCTTCTTATGTCATTGTTGGGCATTCGGAACGCCGCTCCGAACATGGTGAACGCAGTGCCTATGTGCAGGAACAAGCTCATGCTTGTTTGCGGGCTGGTATTACGCCGATTGTCTGCGTCGGTGAGAGTTACGCGCAAAAGCAACGCGGCGAGACCAAAGACACTGTTGTTCGAATTCTGCGGAAATCTCTGCCGACGCTTGGCTCAAATGACACGCTCGTGGTGGCCTATGAGCCGCTTTGGGCGATTGGAACAGGTCTCGTCCCGAGTGCTGAGGAAATCGCGGAAGTCCATTTGACCATCCGGAATTTGTTGGTGGAGCTCTATCAAGACAGAGGCGCTGACCTACGCATCCTTTACGGAGGGTCGATGAAGCCCGGGAATGCGGCTGAGATTTTGGCGATCGACAATGTGAATGGCGGGTTGATCGGTGGTGCGAGCTTGAAGGCGGACGACTTGATGGCCATCTATGCGGCGGCCGTTGCTTAGAAGCCTCGAACTGACTGACCGAAAGGGGTTGGCGTAACGGGGATAAAAGCGTAAGCCCCGCGGCTTGAGATTCAGGAACCTGACATGACCAATGTAATTCTTGTTGCGCACATTCTTGTCTCCATCGTTTTGGTGATCGTTGTGCTAATGCAGCGCTCTGAAGGGGGCGCGCTCGGAATTGGTGGCGGCGGCGGCGGTGCAGGCGGCGGCTTGATGTCAGGCTCCGGCGTCACCGGCGCTCTGGTTCGTACGACGATTATTTTCGGCGCGATCTTCTTCATCTCAAGTTTGACGCTCACGACAATTGCGACCCACGAAAACGCCGATGGACGCTCTGACGTTCAACGCGAGTTGGAAAGCAACTTGCCGACTGGAGATCAAACAGATGAGCTCGGCTTGGACGGTCTCGATGATATTTTGAACAGCGACGAAGATCTCTTGGGCGATCCGTTGGCGGTAACGCCGAGTGAGATTTCACCTTTGGACCAACCCTCCGAAGAAAATGAAGATCCGCTCGCTTCAGAGACAGATCCGCAATAAATCACAGAAATCCTGACTGATCCCTATCGGGAGTGGTCGCGAATCAGGCAAACTGCATTCCCATGACTCGCTATATTTTCATTACTGGCGGCGTGGTGTCTTCTTTAGGCAAAGGGATCGCTTCCGCAGCACTTGGGGCTTTGCTGCAAGCTCGGGGCTATAAGGTCCGTCTGCGCAAACTTGACCCTTATTTGAATGTTGACCCCGGTACGATGAGCCCCCGCCAGCACGGCGAAGTGTTTGTGACCGATGATGGGGCAGAGACCGACCTCGATCTCGGGCACTATGAACGCTTCACAGGTGTATCGGCGCGCCAATCCGATAACATCACCACCGGCCGGATCTATTCGACGATTATCGAAAAGGAACGTCGCGGTGACTATCTCGGCGCGACCATCCAGGTCATTCCGCACGTAACGAATGAGATCAAAGACTTTGTCTTGTCCGATGCGGGCGAGGGGGTTGATTTCGTCCTTTGTGAGATTGGCGGAACCGTGGGTGACATTGAAGGACTGCCATTCTTCGAAGCGATCCGGCAGCTAGGCCAGGAACTTGGGCCCGAGCGCGCGTGCTTTATCCACCTGACGCTACTGCCTTACATCCCCGCCGCGGGCGAGATGAAAACCAAGCCGACGCAGCACTCGGTCAAAGAGTTGCGCTCGATCGGTATTCAGCCACAAATTCTACTTTGCCGGTGCGACCGGCCGATCCCGGAAAATGAAAAAGCTAAAATTGCGAGCTTCTGTAATGTGCGCCCAAGCAGCGTGATTGAAGCGCGCGATGTTGGACATATTTACGATGTTCCATCCGCCTATCACGAAGAGGGCTTGGACGAGGAAGTGTTACAGCATTTCCGGATCGCTGATGCCCCAGCGCCAGACTTGGCACGATGGGATGGGATCGCGGAAACGGTTCACAATCCGGACGGCAAGGTCTGCATTGGTCTGGTTGGCAAATACACGGATGTTCCAGACGCCTATAAATCCGTGATGGAAGCACTCCAACATGGCGGGCTCTCCAACAATGTTGGCGTCGAGATCAAGCTGATCAACAGCGAAGAGTTTGATGATGACACCGCGCCGATCGATATACTCGAGGGTGTTCACGGCATCATTCTGCCCGGTGGGTTTGGAGAGCGCGGCGCGCGCGGGAAGATGCGGGCAGCGCGGTTCGCGCGCGAACGCGAAGTCCCTTGTTTCGGGATTTGCTACGGTATGCAGCTCTCAGTCGTTGAAGCGGCTCGAAACCTAGCCGGAATCGCTGGCGCATCGACCACAGAGTTTGGCCCAACAGAGCAGCCGATCGTTGGTTTGATGTCTGAGTGGACCAAGGGCAATGAGCTCGTCACGCGTGACGAAAATACCGATATGGGCGGCACAATGCGTCTCGGAGCATATCCAGCGCGCCTTAAAGAGGGATCTCGCGTGGCGGAGATCTACGGGACGCTGACAATATCGGAGCGCCACCGTCACCGTTATGAGGTGAACACGGCTTATGTGGACGAACTTGAGAAGCACGGTGTAGTTTTCTCTGGAATGTCGCCGGATGGGGTGCTGCCGGAAATTATTGAGCTTGAGAATCATCCTTGGTTCATCGCGGTTCAGTATCATCCGGAGTTGAAATCCCGACCCATGGAGCCGCATCCACTGTTTGCGAGCTTTATCGGAGCCGCGGTAACACAGAGCCGATTGGTTTAAACAGCATTAGACCCTTGCATGCTTGATTTGCTTCCGGTATGTGCGCGGTTTGAATTTCACGAGGCATCGCCTAGAAACCCGTTTTGGAGCACGCAAATGGCTGTCCCTAAGAGTAAGATTACAAAGTCTCGCCGCGGTATGCGCCGTTCGCATGACCGCCTTAAAGGCAATACTTTCATTGAAGACCAGGATTCTGGTGAACTTCGTCGCCCACACCATATCGATCTGAAGACCGGTATGTATCGTGGCCGTCAAATTCTCGAGCCAACTGAAGACTAAGTCTGGTATCGATTTCGAGTTTTGAGAGCCCTCGCTGAAAAGCGAGGGTTTTCTTTTGCTCATCGCTGCCGCGCGTTCGAACCCTTGCGCTTTATGCCGTAGCGCACTAGAGCCACGCGCAACTGAGAGACTTCCGCCGAAAAGGGACCCGCCATGAGCGAAATCGTCGACATCCACGCCCGCCAAATCATCGATAGTCGCGGTAACCCAACCGTTGAAGTTGATGTGACGCTAGAAGATGGCTCTTTTGGCCGCGCCGCAGTGCCGTCTGGAGCCTCGACCGGGGTCCATGAGGCCCACGAGCTGCGTGACGGCGGAGAGGCTTACAAAGGCAAAGGCGTTATGAACGCTGTCGACGCCGTAAACGGTGAGATCGCGAACGAGCTCACCGGAATGGAAGCGACGGAGCAGCGCCTCATCGACGGTTTGATGATGGAGCTGGACGGCACCGAGAATAAGAAGCGCCTTGGGGCGAACGCGATCCTGGGTGTGTCTTTGGCGACGGCGAAGGCGGCAGCCGAAAGCTGTAGCCTGCCGCTCTATCGCTACATTGGTGGAACGAATGCGCGCGTCCTGCCAACCCCAATGATGAACATCATCAATGGCGGTGAGCACGCTGATAATCCGATCGATATCCAAGAGTTTATGATCATGCCGGTGAATGCGGAAAGCATCGCTGATGGTGTGCGTATTGGTTCTGAGATTTTCCACACGCTGAAAAAGACTTTGAGCGAAGCGGGCCATAATACCGGCGTTGGTGATGAGGGCGGTTTTGCGCCAAATCTCTCCTCAACGACAGACGCTCTAGATTTCATCATGAAGTCAATCGAAGCGGCGGGTTATCAGCCAGGTACGGACGTGGCCTTGGCGCTTGATGCGGCCTCAACTGAATTCTATAAAGATGGAAACTACGTTCTCGCTGGCGAAGGTAAGTCGCTGGATGGCGAGGGCATGGCGAAGTATTTGTCTGATCTCGTTGATTCGTATCCGATCCTCTCAATCGAAGACGGCATGGCCGAAGATGATTGGGAAGGCTGGGTCATCTTGACTGAGATGGTCGGGGACCGTTGTCAGCTGGTGGGTGACGATCTCTTCGTTACGAACCCAGAGCGCCTCGCAATGGGGCTTCAGCGCGGCGCTGCGAATTCGATCCTCGTAAAAGTCAATCAGATCGGAACGCTGTCTGAGACGTTGGACGCTGTCGAGCTTGCGCATCGCCACGCGTATACATCTGTTATGTCTCACCGCTCCGGCGAAACTGAAGACGCTACGATCGCGGATCTCGCGGTTGCTGTGAACTGTGGTCAAATCAAAACAGGGTCGCTCGCGCGTTCTGATCGTTTGGCTAAGTACAACCAGCTGATCCGCATCGAGGAAGAGCTCGGCGCTACGGCGCTTTATGCTGGTTCTGCTTTGATCAACGCATAAGCGCGAATCAACTCAGCACTCCTCGAGTCTTAATAAGACTTTAACTACAATCGGTGATCGTTCTCTCCGCAGAAGGATCACTTACTCATGACCTCAAAATGGGCTGCGGGCGCAATGTCCCTCACAGTTGCCTATTTCGCTTATCACGCATTCGCGGGTGAGCAGGGGTTGGGGCAATGGACAGACAAACAAACCGAGTTGGCAGAGAAAAAGCAGGTTCTGGCAGCGCTTGAAGCTAAAAATGCTGCACTGCAAAAAGACATAGCTCGGCTCACTCCGGGGCAAATTGATCCCGATTTAGTAGAATACCTCGCAAGACGTGATCTCGGTTTCGTGTACCCGAGTGAACTCGTGTTGGTTGACCGCGCTGTCAAACATGCGGAAATGCATAACTGATACGACTCGACCTTGCGTCACGCATCTGCCTATTTAGGGCCAAAATACCACATTCAGGGAGCCATTATGGCCAAAGCTGCGACCCCCAAGCGACGAAGCTCTCCAAAGCTCAAGAAGGACGAAGCGCTCAAATTCTACCGCGATATGTTACTTATTCGCCGGTTTGAAGAGCGTGCAGGTCAACTCTATGGAATGGGCAAGATTGCCGGTTTCTGCCACCTTTACATCGGACAAGAGGCCGTCGTGACGGGGATGCAGGCCTGCCTCAAAGAAGGCGACCAGGTCATTACCGGGTATCGCGATCATGGGCACATGTTGGCTTGTGATATGGACCCACGCGGTGTGATGGCAGAATTGACCGGACGCGAAGGGGGATATTCGCGCGGCAAAGGCGGCTCTATGCACATGTTTAGCCGCGAAAAGAATTTCTTCGGTGGGCACGGAATTGTAGGCGCGCAAGTTCCACTGGGAACGGGCCTCGCATTCTCGAACAAATATCTCGGTAAAGACAATGTCAGCCTTGCCTATTTTGGCGATGGTGCGGCCAATCAGGGCCAGGTCTATGAAGCGTTTAACATGGCCTCACTATGGGATCTTCCGGTTGTGTATGTGATCGAGAACAACATGTACGCGATGGGAACGAGTGTTGAGCGTCATGCGTCTGAAACCGAACTGTTCAAGCGTGGAATCTCTTTCGAAATTGAAGGCGAAGAAGTTGATGGCATGGACGTCTATGCCGTTAAGAAAGCAGGCGAGAAGGCTGTAAAGCACGCCCGCTCTGGCAAAGGGCCATACATCCTCGAAATGAAGACTTATCGCTATCGCGGCCACTCCATGTCTGACCCCGCTAAGTATCGGAAGCGTGAGGAAGTTGACGATATCCGCAGCCACAATGACCCAATTGATGGTTTGAAAGGTCAAATCATCGAGCAGGGAATTGCCAGCGAAGAAGACCTCAAAGCGATCGACAAAGAGATCCGCGCGATAGTCAAAGATGCAGCAGACTTCTCAATTGAAAGCCCGGAGCCAGATCCGTCAGAGCTCTGGACCGATGTTCTTCTGCCGGTGGAGGCGTAAACATGGCTGTAGATATTTTGATGCCAGCACTCTCCCCAACGATGGAAGAAGGCACGCTCGCCAAATGGCTTAAGGGCGAAGGCGATAAGGTCGAAGCAGGCGATGTGATCGCTGAGATCGAAACCGATAAAGCGACGATGGAAGTCGAAGCGGTCGATGAAGGTACACTAGCTAAGATCCTCATTCCGGAGGGCACAGAAGGCGTGAAAGTGAATGCCGTGATCGCGGTGCTAACCGAAGATGGCGAAGATGCTGGATCGGTTTCCGTTTCCACTGAGGCTGAAGTCGAGAAAGTCACCCCGGTCGCGGAACCAGAAGTTTTAGAGGCGCAAGCCGCGTCCGACGCTCCAGCCGGTCCCATCCTCACCAATCCGGATATCCCGGAAGGCACGACTTACACGAAGACCGTTTTGCGCGATGCCCTGCGCGATGCGATGGCAGAAGAAATGCGCCGTGACGAAACTGTCTTCGTCATGGGCGAAGAGGTTGCTGAATACCAAGGTGCCTACAAAGTGACCCGCGAGCTCCTCCAGGAATTCGGGGCGCGCCGCGTTGTAGACACGCCGATTACAGAGCACGGGTTTGCCGGCCTCGGTGTCGGGGCTGCCTTTGGTGGACTGCGCCCGATCGTTGAGTTTATGACCTTCAACTTCGCGATGCAGGCGATTGACCACATCATCAACTCAGCGGCGAAGACGCTGTATATGTCTGGCGGTCAAATGGGGTGCCCGATTGTGTTCCGCGGCCCGAACGCCGCTGCAGCGCGCGTTGGAGCGCAGCACAGCCAGGACTATGCTGCCTGGTATGGCCATGTGCCTGGTTTGAAAGTTGTCGCCCCATGGGACGCGGCATCGGCGAAAGCGCTCCTGAAATCTGCGATCCGCGACCCGAACCCGGTCGTCTTCCTAGAGCATGAATTGCTGTATGGCCTCGAATTCGATGTCCCGGATCTTGAAGACTACACGCTACCAATCGGTAAGGCTGCGGTGATCCGCGAAGGGACAGATGTCACTTTGGTTGGATACTCCCGCATGGTCGGCTTCTCTATGGAAGCTGCGGATAAGCTCGCGGAGCAGGGGATCTCTGCTGAGGTCATCGACCTGCGCTCGATCCGCCCGCTCGATATGGAAACCATCATTGAAAGCGTGAAGAAAACCAATCGTTTGGTGACGGCCGAAGAAGGTTGGAAGCATATGGGCGTTGGCGGCGAGATCGCGGCCGGTGTCACGGAACATGCCTTCGATTATCTCGATGCGCCACCGCTTCGCGTGACCCAAAAAGACGTGCCTCTCCCTTATGCCGGTAATCTCGAAGCGCTCAGCCTGCCGAGCGCAGATGACGTTGTCGCCGCCGCCAAGGCTGTTTGCGAGGGGATGTAGATATGGCCATCAATATCACCATGCCCGCTCTCAGCCCGACAATGGAAGAGGGGACGCTCGCCAAGTGGAACGTCAAACCTGGTGACACGGTTGAAGCCGGCGATGTCATTGCGGAAATCGAAACCGACAAAGCAACGATGGAAGTTGAAGCGGTTGATGAGGGCACGGTCGCTCAGATCCTCGTTGATGAGGGCACCGAAGGCGTCAAAGTGAATGCGATTATAGCTATGCTGGCGGAAGAGGGCGAAGACGCCTCTTCTGTCTCTGCCGAAACGTCTGCGCCCGCACCTAAGCCAGCGGCCGAGGCGCCAAAAGCTGAGACCGCTCCTGCGCCCGAGAACCAAGTTGCATCTACGCCGGTTCAAATGCCAAAGCTTGGCGCAGGCGATGATCGGATTAAAGCAAGCCCGCTGGCCCGGCGTATTGCGGCGTTGAAAGGCATAGATCTCACCGCTCTGAAAGGCAAAGGCTCTGGCCCCTATGGCCGGATCGTCAAGAAAGACGTTGAAAATGCGCAACCTGGAGCCGCCGCAGCACCTGCCGCAAGCGGGGCGCCAGCATCACCAGATGGCCTGATCCTGCCACAGGTTTTGGACGACCGCGTTTACACGCCAGACAGCTACCGACTTGAGCCGCTCGATGGTATGCGCAAGACGGTCGCGCGTCGCCTAACCCAGAGCTTTATGCAGGTTCCGCATTTCCCGCTCAATGTAGACATTGCTCTGGATAAGCTTCTATCGGCCCGCAAAGGCATCAACGAGGCCGCACCTGAAGGCGTGAAAGTCTCGGTCAACGATATGTTGATCAAGGCGTCTGCAATGGCGCTCATGGCCGAGCCGGATTGCAATTCAAGCTATACCGACAACGGCATCGCCTATCACAAAGGCGCGCACATTTCTGTCGCTGTCGCGATTGATGGCGGTTTGATCACACCAGTTATCCGTGATGCCGAAAAGAAAGGCCTCGCAGAGATTTCAGCCGATATGAAAGACTTGGCGAGCCGCGCCCGTGAGCGGAAGCTGAAGCCGCACGAATATATGGGCGGGACCTTCTCGATCTCGAACCTTGGCATGTTTGGCATCAAGTCTTTCGCCTCAATCATCAATCCCCCAGAGGGCATGATCATGTCCGTCGGAGCGGGGCAGAAGCAACCGGTTGTCGGCGATGATGGTCAACTCACAACGGCCACGATGATGGGCGTGACATTGACCTGCGATCACCGCGTGATTGGCGGTGCGGAAGGCGCGCGCTGGCTGCAAGCGTTCAAACGATATGTGGAAACCCCAGAGAGTATGTTGCTCTAAGAGACGGAGGCCGCAATGGCTGATTTTGACCTGATCGTAATCGGTTCGGGACCAGGCGGCTACGTCGCAGCAATCCGGGCGAGCCAACTTGGCATGAAGACCGCGATTGTCGAGCGCGAAAGCTTAGGCGGCATCTGCCTTAACTGGGGCTGTATCCCAACCAAAGCGCTGCTTCGCTCTGCCGAGGTTCTCCACCTCGCCAAAACCGCCTCTGCTTATGGATTGAAGGTCGACAAAGCGGACTTCGATCTGGATGGCGTTGTGAAGCGCTCTCGCGGCGTCGCCGCGCAGCTGTCTGGCGGCGTGAAACATCTGATGAAGAAGAACAAGATCACTGTCATTGAGGGCGATGCGCGCCTCGAAAAAGGTGGTGATGCGCCGAAAGTGATCGTCAAAGATGCTAAAGGTAAGGAGAGTGCCTACCAGGCAAAACATGTCATGCTCGCGACGGGCGCGCGGGCACGAGCGATCCCGCAGGCTGGGCTCGAGCCGGACGGAAAACTGATCTGGACCTATCGCGAAGCCATGGTGCCGAATGAAATGCCAAAGCGCCTGCTCGTGATCGGGTCTGGCGCAATTGGGATTGAGTTTGCGAGTTTCTATAATGAGCTTGGCTCTGAGGTGATCGTCGTCGAGGCTGTCGATCGCATTCTCCCGGCTGAAGACGCAGAAATTTCCGCCTTTGCGCACAAGTCTTTTGAGAAACAAGGGCTGACAATCAAAACCGGGGCGCAGGTCAGAGGTCTAAAGAAAGCCAAAGATAGCGTCACGGCAGAGGTTTCAGTTGGCGGAAAGACCGAAAAGATCGAAGTTGATCGCGTTATCCTCGCGATTGGGATCGTCGCTAATTCAGAAGGCCTTGGTCTGGAACAGCTCGGCGTTAAGCTTGACCGGACTCATGTCGTCGTGGACGGCTTCGGTCGTACGGGCGTCAAAGGCCTCTACGCGATTGGTGACCTCACAGGCGGCCCTTGGCTCGCGCACAAAGCTAGCCATGAGGGTGTCATCTGTGTCGAAAAGATCGCCGGCGAAATCAATGAAGCGCACCCGTTCGATAATTGGAATGTGCCCGGCTGTACCTATAGCTACCCGCAAGTCGCGAGCGTTGGTTTGACCGAAGACGAAGCCAAGAAGACCGGTAAAAAGCTGAAAGTCGGCAAGTTCCCATTCATCGGGAACGGTAAAGCCATTGCTCTGGGTGAGCCTGAAGGCCTGGTCAAAACAATCTTCGATGCCGAAACAGGAGAGCTGCTTGGCGCGCACATGGTGGGTGCAGAAGTAACTGAGCTCATCCAAGGCTACGTGATCGCTCGCGAAGGTGAGCTCACCGAGGAAGACTTGATGCACACGATCTTCCCGCATCCAACTTTGTCAGAAATGATGCATGAAGCCGTGCTCGCTTCTGAAGGTCGCGCGATGCACATCTAGGGAGCGTTAAACACGCTAAGCTCTAGTTTTTGGATACATGCGCTCGTGGCGAGTCACGACTTCTACGATTGCGATTGTCGCGCCGTGGCTAATCAGGCCCACGGTCCACCAAACGGCGGGCCATAGCATTACGGCGGCGCCCTCACTGATGCTGATCGCGGCGAACACCGCCATGCCGATGACCCAACTCGCAAGATGGATCCAAAATGATAGCCGCACAGTAGCGGCTTTTTCCTCGAGAGACCTTTGCGCAGTTTTTGCGGCTTCCGCTTCTGCATCCATGGTTAGCGCAGCGACATCAACGTTAAACGCTGCCGCCAAGGCCATGACAGAATCTTGCGATGCGTTGTCTCCGTTCTCGATACGCTGAACGGTGCGCAGGCCGATCCCGGCAAGGTCGGCGAGATGTTCCTGTGACCACATCCGTTCCTCGCGCCAACGCTTTATCTTTTGTCCATTTGGCAGTCTTTGCATGCTCAGGCCCTTTCGGCTGATCTATTGATAGTGAGTTCATTCTCGACAGAAAAGCAAAATCAACCACGCCAAGGGGCCGCCAGCGACCCGTCAAGAAGCCGACAGACCTCGCTTTTTCGAGTGAAACACCTCAAAAGAGCGCTGTGTTGCATCTTACTCTCGATCAGACTTTGGGGCGCCTCGTTCGTCTTCTCACCGTGACCCAAGACCCGTGGTGGGTCCTCGGCAGCGCTGCGGTTTATCTCAAAGGGTGCGATCCTGGGCCTATCGGCGATATTGATGTTTTTATTATCGGAGGCTGACGCGCAGCGTGTCATGTCCGATCAGGGACTGGTCAATCATCACGATGGGGGAACACAGCGATTTCGTTCATCGTATGTTTTGAGACCAAATCTGGGCGAAATGCCAATTGAGCTATTGGCAGGCTACGAGATTTTCAGAGCCGATGCCTGGAGCCAGGTTTGGCCGGGCTCTCGCATTTCGATCTTTTATGAGAATAACGAGCTTTTCGTGCCCTCGGATGTGGAGCTGATTGCAATTTTTGAAGGGCTCGGTCGAGCCAAAGACTTTGATCGTATTCGTGCGATGAAGGCGCGCTAAGCGATTGACCCAATGGGCGGCGCAAGCCAATTTGAACTCATGCCTGTTGCTGCTCGAAATTTTCCGACTGAAGCACGTCTTCATGTGCGAGGCGAAATGCTGACGCCATTGACGGAAGGGGCTTTGTGGTGGCCCGAGGCGCGCACGTTGGTCGTTTCCGATCTGCACCTTGAAAAAGGATCGAGTTTTGCGGCGCGCGGGCAAATGCTGCCGCCTTATGATACCAGCGCGACGCTCGCCATTGTCGAAGACCTCGTTGACCGACTGTTGCCAGACAGGGTTATTTCATTGGGGGACAGTTTTCACGATCGAAAAGCCGAAGCCCGAATGGACGAAGGTGATTGTGAGCGGGTGAGAGCACTAACAGCAAAAACGGATTGGATTTGGGTCGAAGGCAACCATGATCCGGACCCACCAGAACATCTTGGTGGGCAGCCCGCAAAAGTCTTGCGCATGAATGACATTGTCTTCCGTCATGAGCCGACTGGTGAAAGCGGCGAGATCGCCGGGCACCTCCACCCTTGTGCCAAAGTTTTGAGCCGTGTCCGTGCGTTGCGACGCCGCTGTTTTGTAACAGATGGTGAGCGCTTAATTATGCCGGCGCTCGGTGCCTTCACAGGTGGCCTAAATGTGCTGGATGAAGCCTATGAGCCTTGCTTTCCAGACGGCGGAATGATGGTCTTCGCAATGGCGAAGGACGCGGTTATTCCGATTTCTCCAAAACGATTGATTCCAGATCGCCGCCGTCCTGATCTAGGGCAATGGCGTCTCAACACCGAAAAACACCGAAAGGGATAAGCGCATGAACAATATCGATATGGCGCAGCTTTGGTCTGACTATGGCGACGAAGTCTTGGGGTTTGGCGCTCAAGCGGTTGGCGCGCTCATCGTCCTGATCATTGGTTTGCGAGTTGCCGGCTGGCTCGGGCGGCTGGTCCGCACCATCTCAATGAAACAGGAAAGCATCGACGATACGCTCGGTAATTTCTTTGGCTCGATGGTTCGCTGGGCCGTAACGGCAGCGGTTTTTATCGCCGTCTTGCAGGTGTTCGGTGTGCCTGCGACGAGCTTTGTTGCGATCTTAGGTGCCTTAACACTCGCGATTGGTTTGTCCTTGCAGGGCGCGCTTGGGAATATTGCGTCAGGCGTCATGATTATGATCTTCCGTCCCTACAAGCTCGGCGACTATGTTGAAGCAGCCGGCGCGGCTGGCACCGTGAAGGATATCAATCTTTTCCAGACCGTACTGGCTACGCCAGACAATGTGCAAATCATGGTGCCAAATAGCCAGGCGATTGATGGCGTGATCAAGAACTATAGCGGTTATTCTACCCGCCGGGTCGATGTCACGTTCGGGATCGATTATGGCGATGACATCGACAAAGCGATCGGAATTATTCAATCCATCGTCGATGCGGATGATCGAATTATGCGTGATCCTGAGCCGTTTGCGAAAGTCGCAAACCTTGGTGATAGCTCGGTGGATATCGCAACCCGTAATTGGGTCAAAGCAGCGGATTATTGGGACGTCAAATTCGATCTGACCAAGCAGGTCAAAGAAGCGTTCGACAAGCAAGGCATTTCGATCCCTTATCCGCACCAGGTCGAAATCGTAAAAGAAGTCGCATAAGCCGTGACCGACCCAGCGCTGGAAACAATTGGCGATACAGCGGCCCGTACCGGCAAGCTGCCAAAGGCCAAGCGGCATGTATTATTGCGGCTGCTTGGTATCAGCGTTTGGGGATGGGTGAAGTTGGCACTCCTCTGCATTTTGGTTGGCTTTTTCGTGATGGCGAGTGAGTTCGATCCAAGCTCGCCTGATGTGAATGTAATGGGGGCAATCCAGCGCTTCTTGCAGTCGGTCGGTGGCTTGGCGGGTTGGGCTGCTCGGAACTTTTGGAAGCCTGCCTTAGCCGGGGCGACAATTGTTTTGCCGATATGGTTGGTTTGGCGACTCGCTTCGCTTCCGTTTCGAAAATAGCCTTACCCCTCAGACACCGCTTTTCTCCCGGCGGTTTCGACTTAGTCTTTGTGACAGAGAAAAACTCGGGAGAGACGATTATGGATATCACTCAGCTTATGTATCGCGACGGCCTGATGAACGGCGAGCGTATCCTTGTCACGGGCGGCGGCACCGGTCTTGGCAAAGAAATGGCCGAGGGGTTTCTGAAACTTGGCGCTGAAGTCCACATTTGCGGGCGGCGCGGCGGCGTCTGCGAGGAAACAGCTGAAGAGCTGATGAGCGCACATGGCGGTAAGGTTGTTGCTCACGGGTGCGATATTCGCGTTGCTGAAGCCATCAATGATATGACAGATGAGATATGGACCAATCACGGAGCGTTGACCGGGCTCGTAAACAATGCGGCCGGAAACTTTATTTCGCGAACCGAGGATCTCTCTATTCGCGGCTTTGATGCAATTGCGAACATCGTTTTTCGCGGCACATTCTATATGACCCACAATATCGGCAAACGCTGGATCGACGAAGGCAAGCGCGGAAACGTTATCTCTATTCTGACGACCTGGATCTGGAACGGCGGGCCATTTGTTGTGCCGTCGGCAATGTCGAAATCCGCCGTAAACACGATGACCCAGTCTTTGGCGGTTGAATGGGGGCGATATGGCCTTCGCTTCAATGCGATCGCGCCCGGTCCG
The DNA here is from genome assembly GCA_013213785.1 of Henriciella sp. Taxonomy (GTDB): domain Bacteria; phylum Pseudomonadota; class Alphaproteobacteria; order Caulobacterales; family Hyphomonadaceae; genus Henriciella. The sequence continues at coordinate 364,467 of JABSPZ010000005.1, forward strand.
TTTCCGACGGAAGGCATGACCAAGCGTCTCGCCCCGCAGGCTGAGAGCACCGAGGATATGAACCGAGATGGCACTAATCCCATGGGCCGGATTGGTAAGATGCATGAACTCGTCAATTTGGCCGTCTTCCTGATGGGACCCGGCGCTGAGTATGTGAACGGCCAAACGATTGCGATTGATGGCGCTATGTACAATGCGACCGGAGGGAATTTTTCGCGTCTCGGAGAGTGGGGAGATGCCGAGTGGCAAGCCGCGCGCGACGCGATCGAAGCAACGAACGCTAAAGACAAAGCGAAACGCACCGTCTAAGACGCCACACATCAGTTTTGGAGGAAATGAATGTCTGATCGATTTGATTTGACGGGACGCGTCGCGTTGGTCACTGGCGCCTCTTCAGGCCTGGGTCGCCACTTTGCAAAAGTGCTTTCTGGGGCTGGTGCCAAAGTGGTGTTAGCGGCGCGCCGCGTCGACCGACTTGAAGCTTTGGCCTCTGAGATAGAGGTATCCGGAGGAGAAGCGCTGGCGGTCTCTATGGATGTTACCAAAGCCGACACGATTCAGGCGGGACTCGACGCCACGATCGCAAAGTTTGGTGGTCCTGCAGATATCATCGTCAACAATTCTGGGCTCAGCCGCGAGGATTGGTTCACTTCGATGGACGAAGATGATTTTGACCTCGTCATGGACACCAATACCAAAGGGGTTTGGCTCGTCGCACGCGCTTTTGCTGGCGCGCTCACTAAGGCAGGCAAGCCAGGGAGCATGATCAATATCGCCTCAGTAGCAGGCAAGCGGGTTGGTTATACAATGTCAGCCTATTGCGCCTCGAAGGCAGCGTGCGAGCACATGACACGCGCAATGGCAGTCGAGATGGCGCGCTACAATGTGCGTGTGAATGCAATTGCACCGGGCTATTTCGAGACCGAGATCAACGACACATTCCTGAACTCGGATGAGGGCGATAAGATGCGTAAGCGCATTCCGATGCGTCGTTTTGGAGAGCATGAGGAACTGTCTGGTCCGCTTCTTTTGTTAGCCTCAGACGCTGGGAGCTTCATGACCGGTTCCACTCTTGTTGTGGATGGCGGGCACATGTGGAGTTCGCTCTAGCCTTTCGCCGCATTTTTGCAGCGTTTTAAGACGGCATTAGCCGTTACAGGTTATGGACTCTGCTTGGATGGAGGACACCATGGCTGCGAAACGCAAAAGCGACTTGCACGAAACCGGCGACACGAAAATGAAAGCGGCGGCGTTGAAGTACGCGGCCAAGGAATCTCGCGTAAAATCGCTAGATGCGAGCGAGACCGTAACGCCGGTGCCTTCACCAGCGAGACAATTGCAAGACCAACTGCAAGCGCATTATCAGCCGCTTACAAAACAGATGTCAGTCGTTTTGGTGTCATTGCTCGTGGCGTTTGCGTTTGTGGGCGCTTGGATTGGCGCAAATGGTGCCGTGGCACTCGTCTAGTGCTGGTACGCCCTATGGCGTGAATATTGCTATGGTTAGCAGAGATCTGCGGAGACAAAAATGACTATTCGAAAAGCCGTATTGCCCGTTGCGGGATTTGGGACGCGTGTACTGCCGGCCACGAAGGCAATTCCTAAAGAGATGCTTCCTGTCGTCGATCGGCCGGCGCTTCAATACGTTGTCGATGAAGCCATTGAGGCCGGTATCGAACACATCGTATTTGTGACCGGACGCGGCAAAGGCGCGATCGAGGATTATTTCGATCTGTCTTTCGAGCTTGAAACAAACCTTCGCAGTAAAGCCAGCAAAGCCGACATTTTGGCTGAGGTCGAAAAGACCCGCTTGCCAGCCGGGGGTGCGAGTTTCACGCGGCAACAAGAAGCGCTCGGCCTCGGGCACGCTATTTGGTGCGCGAGAGATATCGTCGGTGACGAACCGTTTGCGATCCTTTTGCCAGACGTGATCGTGAAGGCGGAGAAGTCATGTCTCGCTCAAATGGTCGAGGCTTACGATAAAACCGGCGGCAACATCATTGCGGTGGATTCGGTTCCTGAGGAGCGTGTCTCGTCTTATGGCGTCATTGCCCCAAAAGGGGAGCGTGATGGGCGGTTGATAGAAATGAGTGCTATGGTAGAAAAACCGCCGCGCGAAGAAGCCCCATCGAACCTTGCCATTACAGGACGCTACATCCTACAGCCAGAGATTTTCGGTTTGCTATCTGACCAAGGCGCCGGCGCTGGCGGTGAAATCCAGCTCACAGATTCAATGGCAAGGCTGATGGAAACACAGCAGTTCTTTGCGTATGAATTTGACGGCGCGCCTTACGATTGCGGGTCCAAAATCGGATACTTCAATGCGGTGCTCGCTCATGCGCTCGACCATCCAGAAATCGGCGCTGCTGCGCGAAATCTGGTATCAAACGCCTAAGTTGACGGGGATCGGGCTTCCGTCTAGCGCGGAAGCATGAAAGTCAAACTGCCAAATTACTCCGACGTTGCGTCGGCGCAAAAGCGCATTCGTGATCACGTCGACGTCACGCCCGTCCTTCGGTCCGACCGGTTGGATGAAATTGCTGGTGCGTCGCTTCTGATTAAAGCGGAATGTCTGCAGCAAACGGGCAGTTTCAAACTTCGCGGCGCTACAAATCGCTTGCTTCAAATCCCAAAAAAGGATCGGGCCAAGGGCGTCGTTGCTTTCTCTTCCGGTAATCATGCCCAGGGCGTCGCACGAGCTGCTCAGATCTTGGAGATGACGGCCCTCATCGTGATGCCTTCGGATGCTCCTTCTGTGAAAATAGAGGGGGTAGAGGCAGATGGCGCCGAAGTGCGTCTTTACGATCGCGAGACAGAGAACCGCGAAGAGATTGCGGCGCAAATCGCAAATGAACGGGGCGCGGCTTTGGTTCCGAGTTTTGACGACCCTAAGATCATTGCCGGACAAGGAACGCTTGGGCTTGAGTTCGCGGCGCAAGCCAAATCCATGGGACGCAAGCTGGACCACGTCATCTGCTGCACAGGCGGCGGCGGGCTAATCTCAGGGATTTGTTTAGCGTTTAGCAAAGCAAGCCCCGACACAAGCATTTGGGCTGCGGAACCCGATGGACATGATGATTGGACCAGGTCACTTGCATCAGGACGTATTGAAACAAACGCGGCAGGAACGCGATCTGTTTGTGATGCGATCCTCACGCCGCAACCGGGCAACCTCACGTGGCCCATTGGGTCCAAGTTTCTGTCCGGTGGATGCGTCGTGACAGATCAACATGCTTTCGAAGCCATGCGCTTAGCGTTCAGGCAGTTGCGGGTGGTCGTGGAGCCCGGCGGCTCCGTTGCACTCGCCTCCGCGCTGTTCAGGTTACCGGCAGCCATGCGCGGTCAGACAATTGGCGTGGTTCTGACGGGTGGTAACGTTGATGCCAAGCTATTCGCGAAAGTCCTAAATCGAGAGATCTAGGCTTCCTTCATCAGGCGAGCTTTTTGTCTCTGCCAGTCGCGTTTGGCTGACGTTTCGCGTTTGTCGTGGGATTTTTTACCCGTTGCGATTCCAATGAGCAGCTTCGCAATTCCGCGCTCATTGAAATAGAGCTTCAGGGGAACAATCGTACGGCCAGAGCGTTCGATTGACTGCGCGAGCTTGGTGCGCTCGCGCTTTGAAACCAAAAGCTTCCGCTTGCGGCGCGGCGCATGATTAAAGCGGTTCGCGCCTTCATAGGTGGGGATATCCGCGTTGATGAGCCAAAGCTCACCTTCTTCGACCGAAGCATAGCTTTCAGCGATATTCGCTTTTCCGTTTCGCAGAGATTTCACTTCGCTGCCCGTCAACATGAGGCCAGCCTCAAGCGTGTCTTCAACTGCATAGTCAAAGCGCGCGCGGCGGTTCTCCGCGACCAGTCCGTCAGAGCGGCCTTTGGTTTGAGACTTTTTCGCCATTCGTCTAGCTCAACCCCGCAAGCGTCATCGCCTTGTCGATCTTCGCTTTTGTCTCGTCAGTCGGAGCGACGATTGGCAAGCGGACTTCGTCTGAGCACAATCCCATTTTGGCGAGCACATACTTCGCTGGTCCTGGTGAGGGCGCCAGGAACATTGCTTTGTGGATATGGATCAAGCGCTGATCGAGGGCACGTGCCGTATCTAGATCGCCCGCATCAAATGCTGCATGCATTTGCGCACACAGATCGGGCGCTACATTCGCAGTGACCGAAATGCAGCCTGTGCCGCCCATAACGCGATGACCGAGGCTAGAAGGATCTTCGCCAGACAATTGAGTAAACTGCTCACCGGCTGTTAGCGCGGCGTGCATCGAAACTCGGCCTAAATCATTGCTGGCATCCTTTATTCCGACCACGTTTGGGAGGCTCGCAAGCTTTGCGACTGTTTCAGGTAGCAGGTCGCACGCGGTTCGTGATGGAACATTGTATAGGATGACAGGAAGTGAAACGGCGTCATTGATCGCCCGAAAGTGGGCCTCAAGGCCCGCTTGGTCGGGCTTGTTGTAATATGGACAGATGACCAAAGCCGCATCCGCGCCAACAGTCTTCGCATGTTCAATCAGCTCAATCGCTTCGCGCGTCGAATTTGATCCAGCACCAGCAATCACTGGAACACGGCCCGCCGCTACTTGAATGCAAAGTTCGACAACTTCTTTGTGTTCTGCGTGCGAAAGCGTTGCGGATTCGCCCGTAGTTCCACACGGCACCAAAGCGGTGGAGCCACCCTCAATTTGGCGTTCAATCAGGTTTGTGAACGCGTCGCGATCTATGGCCCCGTTCTTGAAAGGGGTTACGAGCGCGGGAATGGAACCATGAAACATTTGTCAGATACACTCTTTGGGTTGAACCCGGCCTCAAACTGCCAGACTTTGGTCATATACGGCCTATAAACCTGAATCGGAATGTATCAACGGCAAGGAATGTAAGGACACTGATAAAGCCAATGCGTAATCGCTTCTTCAGCTTGATATTGATCTCTTCGCTATTGGGGATGCCAGCAATGGCTCAAACCCCGTCTGCGCCGAGCTTGAAACCACAACTTGTTGCCGCTTCTGACGTGATCTCAACCCGAGATGCGGCCCTTTTGCGGGATGGCCTGCAGGCTGTTGATCGCAGTGATTGGTTCGAAGTTCGTCAAGCTGAGTCGCAGATCAATGACACGACGGCGCGAGATATTTTGACCTGGTACCGCGCTCGCCGCGACTGGCGCATGTCTTTTGATGAGATGGATCGCGCTCTGACGCGCCTTGGTGGTTGGCCAGATACAGCAGCAATCCGCGATCGCACAGAAGAAGTGATGGGGCTCTCAAGCCTTGATGCACGTGCGCGGGTGGCTTGGTTCGAAACACATGGCGGTGCCCGAACCGGCGCTGGGCTCATCACGTATGCGAGAGCTTTGGAAGTGCTTGGCCGAGATACCGAAGCACTCGAGCAGGTTCGTAAAGCCTGGCACGGTCGCACAATGACTAAAGAGGTCAGCCAAAAGACATACTCGAAATACAGAAGCAAGCTCACACAGGCGGATCACCGCAAGCGCGCAGACTTCTTACTATGGACGCGCCAGACGAGCGCTGCTGCGCGGATGAAGCCGCTGCTCACGCCGGACTGGAAAACCTTGGTCGATGCCAGATCGAAGCTTATTCGCCGTGCGCGTGGGGTCGATTCCGCCGTAGATTCGGTCTCCTCAGAGCTTGAAAATCATCCAGGCCTAATGTTTGACCGGGCTGAATGGCGCCGCCGCGCGCGGATGACAAATCGTGTAACCCCTCTGCTACGCCAAATTGATGGTGAGACCGTCCCCGCTGCCGGCCGCAGCCGTCTATGGAAGGCGCGTCACCCGCAAGCGCGAGTCGCTTTAAAAGAGGGTGATTGGAGACTGGCATATGAATTGTCTGCGCCGCACGGCATGACGAGCGGCCGCGACTTTGCCGAAGCAGAATGGCTCGCAGGATGGGTTGCTTTGCGCCATCTTGGTGACGCAAGAACGGCTCTGGAGCATTTCGAAACTCTAGAAACGGGCGTTTCAACCCCGATCAGCCTATCCCGAGCTTACTATTGGAAAGGCCGCGCCCATGAAGCTCTCGGCGATGATGCGGCGGCCAACTTGGCTTACAACCAAGCGGCAAATTACCGGTTTTCTTACTATGGTCAGCTTGCGGCCGAAAAAGTCATGGAAAGCACGATCTACCTGGCCACGGACCAAGCGCTGACAGCGACGGATCGTGCAAACTTCAACGATCGAGCTCTAGTGAAAGCCATGCGCTTATTCGCTGAGAATGGCTGGGACGCCTCATTCCGAAAATTTGCGTATCACCTTGATGATCAGCTGACGCGACCACAGGACTTTGACCTGCTTGCGGAGTTGGGAAGAGAATACCACTACGCTGATATCGGTGTCCGCGGCGCGAAAGCGGGGCTCGCAAAAGGCGTGGTTGCGCCAGATGCAGCTTACCCCGTCGTCGAGTACGACTTGCTGCGTGAGCCGCGGGTTGAGCGCTCTCTGATGCTGGCTTTGTCCCGCCAAGAAAGCGAGATGAACCCTGCAGCGATTAGCCATGCGAACGCTCGAGGATTGATGCAGTTCGTGCCGCGCACGGCACAGATGGAAGCGCGTCGCCAAGGCTTACCGTTCCGAACCAGCTGGCTGACTGATGACCCTGGCTACAACATGACTTTGGGCGGGGCCCACTTGGACACGCTACTCGGCCAGTTCAACGGAAGCTACATTATGACGGCGGCTGCTTACAATGCAGGCGCGTCACGTCCGCAGCGCTGGATCGGTGAATATGGCGATCCGCGTGCTGGAGAAGTCGACCCTGTAGATTGGGTTGAGTTCATCCCGTTCAGCGAGACGCGAAACTATGTCCAGCGCGTTCTTGAGAATACCCAGGTCTATCGCCACCGGTTGAGTGGCGAGCCCGTGGATATTCGCCTGTCAGAAGACCTTCAGCGTGGTCGGTTCGGGAACAACTAGGCGGTTGTCTTCTTTTTCCTCGCTGGAGCTTTCTTCTTCGGCGTAGTCTTTTTCGCAGGCGCTTTCTTTGGCTTTGCCTTTGACGCGTTCGCACGCCGCTCGTCCTGACGCTCAAACGTCTCGGCGAGGAACTTACCAGTCCAACTCGCTTTCACTTTTGCGACGTCTTCAGGCGTTCCGACGGCTACGATTTTTCCGCCGCCATCGCCGCCTTCAGGACCGAGGTCGATGACATGATCCGCAGTTTTGATTACGTCCAGATTATGCTCGATGACCAAAACCGTATTGCCGGTATCGACCAGCTCATGCAGCACCTCCAACAGCTTGCGAACATCTTCAAAGTGAAGCCCAGTTGTGGGCTCATCCAAGATGTAGAGAGTCTTGCCGGTGGCGCGTTTTGACAGTTCCTTAGCGAGCTTAACGCGCTGCGCTTCGCCGCCTGATAGCGTTGTCGCCTGCTGGCCAACCTTGATATAGCTGAGCCCAACTCGATTGAGCGTTTCCATCTTAGATCGAATGGCAGGAACAGCAGAGAAGAACTTTTCAGCCTCCTCGACGGTCATGTCCAGAACATCGGCGATTGACTTGCCTTTGTAGAGGACCTCGAGCGTTTCGCGATTATAGCGCTTCCCACCGCAAGACTCACAAGTGACGTAAACGTCGGGCAGGAAGTGCATCTCAATCTTGATGACCCCGTCGCCCTGACACGCCTCGCAGCGTCCGCCTTTGACGTTGAAAGAGAAACGGCCGGGTTTATATCCGCGCTGTTTCGACTCTGGCAGACCTGCGAACCAATCGCGGATCGGTCCGAAAGCGCCAGTGTAAGTCGCCGGGTTCGAGCGCGGTGTCCGGCCGATCGGGCTTTGGTCAATATCGATGACCTTATCGAGATGGTGTAGCCCTTCGATCGTTTCGTACGGTGCCGGAGCCTTGCTGGCACCGTTCAGTTTGCGGGCGAGTGCCTTATAGAGCGTCTCAATAATCAGCGTGGATTTCCCGCCACCTGATACGCCGGTGATCGCGGTGAATGTTCCAAGCGGGATCGTCGCATCAACGTTCTGAAGATTGTTTCCAGTCGCGCCCTTAATGGTGAGTTCGCGGCCTTTTTTCTTCACGCGGCGACGCGCCGGGATAGCGATTTCTTCTCGGCCAGAGAGGTAAGCGCCGGTCAAAGACTTCTCATCGGCGATGACCTCGGCAGCCGTGCCTTGGCTAACGATTTGGCCGCCGTGTACACCGGCGCGCGGGCCCATATCGATGACATGATCAGCGGTCAGAATTGCGTCTTCATCATGCTCTACCACGATGACCGAGTTTCCAAGATCACGCAGGCGTTTCAGTGTTTCGAGGAGGCGTTCATTATCGCGTTGGTGAAGGCCGATACTAGGTTCATCGAGTACATAAAGGACGCCGGTCAAGCCGGAACCGATCTGGCTCGCCAACCGAATGCGCTGGCTCTCGCCGCCGGACAGCGTACCTGACGCACGCGACATAGAAAGATAGTCAAGACCAACCGCGTTCAGGAAGATCAGGCGGTCATTGATTTCTTTCAGGATCCGCCCAGCGATCTCCTGAGATTGCGGTGTCAGCGTTTCGTTGACCTTGGCAAACCACTCGCCCGCCTCACGGATTGAAAAACTTGACGCGTCAGAGATATCTAGCCCGGCGATCCGGACAGCGAGTGCTTCTGGCCGTAGGCGTTTGCCGAGGCATTTTGGGCAAGCCGCGGCGGATTGAAACTTTGCGATCTCGTCCCGCGCCCACTGGCTTTCAGTTTCTCTGAAACGGCGGTCGAGATTGGGGATCACGCCTTCAAAGGTCTTCGTCACTTCATACCGGCGCAGACCATCGTCATAGACAAACTCTATCTCTTCTTCGCCGGTGCCATTCAAAACGACGTCCTGAACCTTTTCAGAGAGCTTGTTCCAAGGTGTTTTGAGGTCGAAGCCATAATGGTCCGCTAATGCTTGAAGCGTTTGCGTTTGATAGGGTGAAGCTTGCTTGGCCCACGGTGCGATCGCGCCATTCATCAGATCGAGGTCTTTGTCCGGCACCACCAGACTCGGATCGATTTTTAATTGCTGGCCAAGGCCATCGCAAGCAGGGCAAGCCCCAAATGGATTGTTGAACGAAAAGAGCCGTGGCTCGATTTCGGGGATTGTGAAGCCAGACTCAGGACACGCGAAGTTCGCACTATAGGTGATGCGCTTCGGCGTGGATTCGCCTTCTTCGAGATCCGCATATTCGGCAATGGCAATTCCATCGGCGAGGGGTAGGGCTGTCTCGAAGCTTTCTGCGAGGCGTTGCTCCATGCCTTCACGCACGACGATACGATCCACAACGACGTCGATATCGTGCTTATATTTCTTATCGAGCGTAGGCGGTGTTTCGAGATCATAAAACTCGCCATCAACTTTTACGCGCTGGAAGCCGTTTTTGAGGAGTTCGGCGAACTCTTTGCGATACTCACCTTTGCGGCCACGGATCATGGGCGCGAGGAGGTAAAGGCGGCTGCCTTCAGGCAAAGCCATCGTGCGATCCACCATTTGGCTGATCGTTTGACTCTCGATTGGAAGACCTGTGGCGGGCGAGTAGGGGATCCCGACACGCGCCCAGAGTAAACGCATGTAGTCATAAATCTCGGTCACCGTACCGACTGTTGAGCGCGGGTTTCGGCTGGTCGTCTTCTGCTCAATCGAAATGGCCGGTGAGAGCCCTTCGATGCTTTCAACATCAGGCTTCTGCATCAACTCCAAGAACTGGCGCGCATAGGCCGAGAGGCTCTCGACATAGCGTCGCTGGCCTTCAGCGTAGATTGTATCAAATGCGAGCGAGGATTTCCCGGAGCCAGACAGCCCGGTCACGACCACTAATTGATTGCGCGGAATGTCAACATCGACGCCTTTTAGATTGTGCTCTTTAGCGCCGCGCACACGGATGAAGGGGCTTTCTAGGGAGGGCATGCGAATAGCAACCTGATCTCTTATTGTTGTTCAAAGTGTGATGTGTGTCGTGAGTCCGATTTGGCGACAAGAACGTATTAAGAACATCCATTTTGTCGCGTAAACCCAAAACATATCAGGTGATCTGTGGCGAGGTGGCTGCTCCGCATTGCTGACAGAAAATGACAAGAACAAAATGTGAACAAAATCTTGACCGAGACATCCTTTGTGGATATATGAGAAACGCAGCGCGACAGAAGTGATTCGAGCTCTTACGCGCTGGTCGTGTATCGGAAGCCAAGAACGGAGAACGGAAAATGGCAGGATCAGTGAACAAAGTTATTCTCGTCGGCAATGTCGGCCAGGACCCAGAAGTGCGACAGTTTCAGAATGGCGGACAAGTCTGCTCATTCTCCATCGCAACCTCAGAAAATTGGAAAGATAAGAACACAGGTGAACGCCGGGAAAAGACCGAGTGGCACCGGATTTCTGTCTTCAATGAAGGCCTCATTCGTGTGGTCCAGAGCTACGTCAAAAAAGGCTCTAAGCTTTACATCGAAGGACAGCTTGAGACCCGTAAGTGGCAAGATCAGAACGGCCAAGACCGTTACTCGACTGAGGTCGTTCTTCGCGGTTTCGGCGCAACGCTCACCATGTTGGATAGCCGGAACGGTGGCGGCGGTGGCAGCTATGCCCAAGACTCAGTGGCTTATGGCAATCAAGGCCAAGGCGGTGGACCGCGCCAAATGGAAGGTCCAGCCCAAGATTTCAGTCAGGACTTTGACGACGAAATTCCGTTCTAAGAGCGGAACGGCGAGCGCTTGCTCAAGCTGAGGGTGTAAAGATCTCGACCAAGTCAGAGGTTTTTCGCCCGCCGACTTCTAAGGCGCCGCCAATCAGGTAAATCTCATTCTCGACCGCGACCGCGCCCAATCCATGGCGCGGGTGCGGCATATCGGGGATCGCCTCCCAAGAATCGCTCGCCGGGGCATAGAACCAGGCTTCGGGATAGACCCCGCCACCATTGTCGAAGAATTCACCACCGAACGCATAGAGCTTGCCGCCGACAGATGCTGCCGCGAGCCCACCTTGGCCTTGCGGCATCGGCGCAGCCGTCCGCCAGCGATCCTCGTTTGCATCATAGACTTCGTGCACAGGTGTGTTGCCGCCGGAGACGGTTCGCCCTCCGACCATGTGCCAATTCGATCCGATAATGGCCGCCGCTGCGCTATTGCGCGCAGTTGGTAATGGGGCAGCAGCTTCCCATGCACCATCTAAGCCGGTCAGGACAAAATGGTCTGAAATGTCGGTATGGTTATTCCAGCTCGCATTTGATGATCCACTTGGTTTCCTACCGCCGCAGGTGTGCAACGTGTCGCCCAGGATGCCCAAAACGCTCTCCCCATTCGGTTGAGGGAGCGCAGGGGCGTCGGACCAGGTCTTTCCGTCGAACGCCCACACGCCAGTTTGCATGATCCACACAGCATCTTCCGATCTGGCTTCAAATCCACCGATTGCGAGCAGGCGGTCTTGGTAGCTGATCAGGTTGGGGTGATGTCTCGCGATCGGTAGCGGTGTAGCATCGTTCCACTCGCCTGTTTGGGTGTCTAAAATCACATGCCGGTCTGTAGTGCCTGAGATCGTCTCGCCGTTGGAAACAAAGCCACCTGCGAGATGGATCTTGCCCTTATGGAGCGCCGGATAAATTTCTTGGGCTGCGAAAGGTAGAGCGGGTCCGGCGCGCCAAAGTGGGGTTTTAGGGCTCGTTTCGGCCGATGAGTCTGGGCGCCCGGAACACGCGAATAAAAGCCCGGCTGAACCAGTGACCAAAGCACCTCTGCGAGTGATTGAATTTAAAGACATTTTTTGACTACGCGCGGACATTTCGGTGCCACTCTTAAACGTGCGCTCAAGATTTGTAACCACCCCCACATCCTGCTAGTCTTTTCCGTAATAAAGACGGGCGATTCGGCGCCCGGACTGGCAGCAAGAGGCAGAGCCCCGTGAGCGACGATACGACACCGCCAGAAGATCCAGATATGGCGCCCGTACCGGGCGAGGACGGGATTGATCCCGTCAGTATCGAAACAGAGCTGAGGCGCTCATATCTCGACTATGCGATGAGCGTAATCGTTAGCCGCGCGCTCCCAGACGTTCGCGACGGATTGAAGCCTGTCCACCGCCGCATTCTCTATGCGATGCAGGTCAACGGCAACACGCCGGATAAGCCTTACAAAAAGTCCGCGAACATTGTCGGTGCCGTGATGGGTAACTTCCACCCGCATGGAGACAGCGCGATTTATGATGCCTTGGTGCGGATGGCGCAGCCATTCTCTATGAGCCTGCCGCTCGTTGACGGCCAAGGGAACTTCGGATCGATCGACAATGATCCACCAGCCGCCATGCGTTATACCGAATCGCGCATGGAAAAGTCGGCGCAGTATCTGCTTGCCGACATCGATAAAGACACTGTTGATTTCCAAGACAACTATGACGGCTCGCAGCAAGAGCCGATGGTGCTGCCTGCGCAGTATCCGAATCTCTTGGTCAATGGGGCCGGTGGTATCGCCGTGGGTATGGCGACAAACATTCCGCCTCACAATCTAGGTGAAGTTGTCGATGCGACGCTCGCCATGATCGATAATCCAGCGATCGATGATGAGGAATTACTCGAGATTGTTCCCGGGCCCGACTTCCCAACGGGAGGCTTGATCTTAGGCTATACCGGCTCACGCAAGGCCCTCCTTGAGGGACGCGGTTCGGTGATCATGCAAGCACGTTCTGAGATCGAAGAAATGCGCAATGGTCGCCAAGCGATCATCGTTACGGAGATCCCATACCAGGTAAACAAAGCCTCCTTGGTCGAGAAAATTGCGGGCATGGTTCGCGATAAACGGATCGAAGGGATCGCGGACCTTCGCGATGAATCAGATCGTCACGGTATTCGCGTCGTCATCGAGGTGAAACGTGATGCCAGCGCCGATGTCGTACTCAACCAGTTGCACCGTTACTCGCAGCTGCGCACCAGTTTCCCAGCCAATATTCTGGCTCTGAACGGCGGACGGCCAGAGCAGCTCAATCTACGCCAAATTCTACAGGCCTTCATTCGGTTCCGCGAAGAAGTTGTGGCTCGCCGAACCAAGTTCGAGCTCAACAAAGCCCGCGACCGAGCCCACGTCTTGGTCGGCTTGGCACTCGCGGTTGCGAACATCGATGAGATCATCGCAATTATCCGTCACGCGCCGGACCCGAATACGGCTCGCGAACGATTGCTTGAGAAAGCCTGGCCGATCATGGATATGGGCCCGCTCCTGGATCTCGTGGCAGATCGTCGGACGCGCTGGGAAGGCGAAGATGCAATCTTCCTCTCCGACGAACAGGCTCGTGCGATCTTGGCCCTGCAACTATCTCGCCTGACAGGTCTCGGCCGCGATGAAATCGGCAATGAAGCCAAGGGCTTGGCGGACAAAATTGCTGATTATCTCGACATCTTGCGGTCGCGTCCGCGTGTGCTCGACATTATCCGCGGCGAACTCGGCGAAGTGAAAGAGAAGTTCGCTGTGCCGCGTCGGTCTGAGTTTACATTCGGCGGCGCCGATATGGACGACGAGGATCTGATTGAGCGCGAAGATATGGTAGTTACCGTCACGCATGGTGGTTACGTGAAGCGTACGCCGCTTTCGACTTATCGGACGCAGCATCGCGGCGGCAAAGGCCGGTCCGGAATTTCAATGAAGGATGAGGATTTCGTCACGCGCGTGTTCATGGCGAACACGCACACCGAGATCTTGTTCTTCAGCTCTGAAGGCATGGTCTATAAAGAGAAGGTTTGGCGCCTTCCGGTGGGCGGACCGCAATCTCGAGGTAAAGCGCTGGTCAACATCTTCCCGCTCTCAAAAGATGAGCGGATTGAGAGTGTGATGCCTCTGCCGGATGATGAGGAGAGCCGGAACCAGCTCGATGTCATGTTCGCGACACGCACAGGTAATGTGCGCCGGAACAAACTGTCAGACTTCATTCGCGTGAATCGTAACGGTAAAATTGCGATGAAACTCGATGAGGGTGACGGCATCGTCCGCGTTCGAATTTGTTCGGAAGATCAAGATGTTATGCTGACGACGGCGCTTGGGCAGTGTATTCGTTTCCGAGTGACGGATGTTCGCGTTTTTGCAGGTCGAAACTCGACTGGGGTGCGCGGTATTCGCCTGGCCAAGGGCGACCATGTGATTGCTATGGGCGTCCTGCGCCATATCGATGTGACGAGCGCAGAATCCCGCGCCTATCTCAAACATGCAACCGCAATGCGCCGTGCTGCGGATGGCGATGAGGAAGAGCTTACAGACGCGATTTCCGATGATGACGGTGATGATGGCGAAGAAGAAGCCGCCTTGTCGGCTGAGCGGATCGCTGAACTGGGCGCGGCAGAGCAGTTCATTCTAACCATCTCCGATGATGGTATGGGGAAACGTTCTTCAGCTTACGATTACCGCGTCACAGGCCGGGGCGGCAAAGGCCTCGTTGCTCATAATATCTGGGGCAGCAATAAAAAGACCGGGCACATCAAAGAAATCGCTTCTTCCTTCACCATCGACGAGGATGATGAAGTGATGTTGGTGACCGATGCAGGTCAGTTGATCCGGACACCTGTGGATCAAATTCGTATCGCTGGACGCGCCACATCTGGTGTTTGGGTGTTGCGAACCAAGGAAGATGAGCGCGTTGTCTCTGTGGCACGTCTTGCAGACAACGGTGAAGACGATACAGAAGAGTCCTAGGAACGCCCGGGAACACTTCGATTAGCCATCCGGGCGCGCGGAGGAATATGATGGAGCGCGTTGGGCTGTATCCCGGAACCTTTGATCCGGTGACGATGGGGCACCTCGATATTATCGGTCGGGGCATGAAGCTGGTCGATAGATTGATCATTGGTGTCGCCGTCAGCGAAGCGAAACGACCGCTATTCCTGCTCGAAGAACGTATCGAAATGATGCTCGAAGAGTGCAAAAAGCTCGAAGGACCGGGACGCGCTAAGATTGAAGTGAAGCCCTTTGATACGCTGCTTATGCATTTTGCTGAGCAAGAAAACGTCAATGTCATCGTGCGTGGATTGAGGGCGGTTTCTGACTTTGAGTACGAGTTCCAGATGACCGCGATGAATGAACAACTGAATCGCGAGATTGAAACTGTCTTCCTAATGGCCGATGTTCAACATCAGGCCGTGGCCTCGCGACTCGTCAAAGAGATTGCGCGATTTGGTGGGAATATCACGCCGTTCGTCACGCCTGGTGTAAAAGAACGATTACTGGAGAAGTATCGGAAATGACTCTGAGAACCCTGCTAAGCGGCTTAGCTGTAACGGGATTTGTAGCATGTGCGGGGGCACAGACTGAAACTGAAGAGGCGGTGACCTACACCATGGCAGACGTCGAAGCGTCGCCCGAAACGTGGCGCGAAGTCGACCCCGAAAATTTGGTCATCATGGAGACCAGCAAAGGTCAGATCACGATTGAGCTTTTGCCCGTAGTTGCTCCGGCTCACTATGATCAATTTAAAGCCTATGTTCGTGCGGGCCTCTATGACGAGACACCGTTTCACCGCGTGATCCAGGGGTTCATGGCTCAGGGCGGGGATGTTGAGGCAACCCATGGAGCGGAGAGCATGCTGCCGCCTATGCAGGCAGAGTTCACCTTCCGCAGAAATCCAACTGAAACACCGCTTCAAACAATCGGACCAGAAGACTCAGCGGACGCTGGACTGCACCTCGGTTTCCCGATGACGACCCAACCTGGATTCTTGGCGGAAATGTCAAAAGATGGCCTGGTTGAGAGTTGGATCCCACATTGCCCAGGTATCCTCTCTACCGCCCGGACAGACGATGCGAACTCAGGCAATGCGCAGTTTTTTTTGATCAGCGATGAAGGTCAGCATCTGGACTATAAATACACGGCTAAGGGACGCGCTTTGACCGGCCTCGACGTTATCTTGGAGATTAAGCTGGGACCTCGACCAAATGGGTTCCCAATTGCCAATCCGGATGTCGTCATTTCTGCAAAAATGGCTGCTGATATTCCTGAAGCTGACCGCCCGAAAGCCTATGTCCAAAAAACCGATACGGTCGAATGGCAAGAGCGTTTGATCGAAGCGGATTCAAAGCGAACTCCAATTTGTGACCTGCCGCCCGTGCCGGCGGTTGTGGAATAGGGGCCCCAACTGGCGAAATTCGTTTCGACCGATTTGTCGGCTTATGAATTCGAGTTGCCTGAGCGCAATATTGCGCTGCGGCCTGTAGAACCGCAGGACGCAGCGCGTTTGCTCGTCGTGCATGGTGATGGGCGACTAGAAAATGCGCACGTTAGAGACCTGCCAAGCTATTTGAGCCCTGGCGACGCTTTGGTTTTCAACGACACCCGCGTCATATCCGCGGCGTTGAAAGGCATTCGCCCGGCGAGAAATGAGCATGGAACAGATGTCTCCGTCGACATCAATTTGGTCGCACGCGAGAGTGAGTCGGACTGGGTTGCGCTCGCTCGCCCAGGCAAACGTCTCAAGGTCAGTGATATTGTTCGAATTCGCGAAGACTTAACCGCAGAGATCATCCATAAACGCGCCGATGGCGAATTGGTGCTGCGGTTTTGTCAGTCTGGTTCATCGCTTGATCGGGCCATTGAGGCAGCCGGGAATATGCCTCTTCCGCCTTACATTGCACGCAAGCGACCCGCGGATGAGAGTGATCGACAAACGTATCAAACCAGTTTTGCCGGTGATGATGCTCAATCTGTGGCCGCGCCTACCGCTGGGCTGCACTTCACACCTCGTCTTTTGAAAGAAATCGATGCGGCAGGGCTCCTTAGGGCGCGGGTAAGGCTGCATGTCGGGCTCGGGACTTTCGCACCCTTGAAAGACGAGCAAATCAAAAGCGGTATCCTTCATGACGAGTGGCGCCAAATCACGCCTGAGGTTGCTCAGCAGCTCAACGAAGTGCGCGCAAGTGGCAGTCGCTGCGTTGCCGTTGGCACCACCTCGCTCAGAACTTTGGAAAGCAGTGCAACAGAAGATCAAAGAATCTTAGCGGAATCTGGAACGACAAGTATTTTCATCCAACCCGGATATAAGTTCCGTGCGACGGATGCGCTGGTCACGAATTTTCATCTGCCAGGATCCAGCTTGTTTATGCTCGTCTGCGCTTTGATGGGTACCGATATTATGCAGGCAGCCTACGCACATGCAATCGCTGAGGACTATCGCTTTTACTCTTATGGCGATGCGTGCCTGTTATTGCCGTAAGGGCGTTCATTAGGCTGCGAAACGACCACCTTTGTTCGCATATTCCTGAGTGCCTCTTGAGATAACGTGATCTGTTGGCAAGACGTCTTCTGGCTTGAGGTCGAACTTGCCTTGCATCTCGGCGTATAGAGGTGCGAAGTCTGTATCTACTGTTGCGCGGAACAGCTGTTCATAGTTTTCGATGACGAAATAGGTCTGTTGGAAATCATCGATCCGATAATCCGTTCTCATCAGTCTTTGAAGGTTGAACGCTATGCGATTTGGCGACGCGTTCTCTAAACTAAAGCGGCTTTCAGCGGGCGATGACACGATTCCAGCGCCATAGATTCGTAAGCCCTGATCGGTCTGGATCAGACCAAATTCCACGGTGTACCAGTAAAGGGCTGCAAGGTTTTTGAGGGAGGCGTGACGTAGGCTCCGTAAGCCGCCTTCGCCATACGCGACCATGTAGTCGGCAAACACCGGATCTGTGAGCATCGGGACGTGACCAAACACGTCGTGAAACACATCTGGTTCCTGGATATAATCTAACTGGTCAGGTTTGCGGATGAAATTCCCTGCTGGAAACCTGCGATTGGCGAGGTGCTCGAAGAAAACCTCATCTGGGACCAATCCTGGAACGGCAACTACGCGCCACCCAGTTAGCGATTCCAACTCGTCTGACATTCTTTCGAAATCAGGAATTCCGCCGCGATGGAGATCGAGCGCTTCTAAGCCTTTTATAAATTCCGGCGCAGCGCGGTTAGGCAAAACCTTCATCAACCGTTCGTAGAGGACATCCCAAGTTCGATGCTCTTCATCGGTATAAGCGGACCACCCTTGATCAATGGTCCAATCCTCACGCGCATTGGCGGGCTTTGCAAAATAGTTGTTCATGCAACTAATATAGCAAGTGAGTCCCGTGCTGTCTTGAGGCATAAGGGAAAAATATTGTGATTCCGGAGATTTTCGCATGCTCAAGCTCTATGACTATTGGCGATCGTCGGCGTCTTATCGGATGCGGATCGCGCTAAACCTCAAGCAGGTCGAGTATGAGACGGCAGAGGTAAGTCTCCACCCAGACCACCTCGCTCAGAACAGCGCTGAGTATCGAGCAATCAATCCTCAGATGCGCGTTCCCTCGATCGATATTGAGGGACGGGTCTTCGGGCAATCCATGGCATTGATCGAATGGCTCGAAGAAACAAAGCCTAATCCGCCTCTGCTGCCGTCTGACCCGATGGCGAGACTAAGCGCACGCGCCTTCGCGGACATCGTGGCCTGCGATATCCACCCGCTAAATAATTCGAGTGTATTGAAATACCTGCGGGAAGAGTTTTCTGCCGATGCGGATAAGGTAGGTGCTTGGTACGGGACGTGGATCACGCGAGGATTTGAGGCCTTAGAGGCTTTGGCACCTAAAGACGGGTCATTCTTGTTCGGTGACACGCCGGGTCTCGCCGAGATTTGTCTTATCCCGCAAATTTATAATGCGAAGCGATTCAATATCGGTCTGTCAGCATTTCCGCGACTTCTAGAGGCAGACGCAGCTTGCGCCGAAATTCCCGCTTTTGCGAATGCAGTCCCTGAGGCGGTAAAACCGACCTAGTTACGCTGCGCGGACTTTAAGACGTAACCCTGTTCCGTCAGCTCAAACATTTTTGCGATGTCTGGGTGGCTTACGCGTGTTTCGTCTTCATCGGGCACGAGGTTTTGCTCTGAGACGTAAGCCACGTAATGGGTGCGCTCATTCTCTGCGTACAAATGGTAGTAAGGCTGATCCTTGGCTGGGCGGGCCTCTTCGGGGATCGATTCATACCACTCATCTGTGTTCGCAAAAACTGGATCGACGTCGAAAACAACGCCGCGAAAATCGAACAATCTGTGCTTTAGGACCTGCCCAATCTGATACTTGGCTTGGCGCATAGGAATTGCGTTCGGCAGCTCTGGCGGTGCCGGCTTCTCGCTAACCGTTTGTGCCGTTTCGGGTTTTTTACCCCCGAACAATCGCATAAAGCGCTTCATGACGTTCGGTCCATGACTCCAGAGGAGTTTGTGTGCTACAGCTATCTGCAACTTACAAGATTTGGTCAGCACATGACTGTAGAGAATGTGCGTGATGCCCGGCCCAAACGCAAAAGGACCGGATCACGCAAAGGTCGCAAGCCACCGCTCTATGCGGCGGTGGATATGGGGACGAACAATTGCAGACTGTTGATCGCCGCGCGTCGCGGCGACACCTTTTCTGTGCTCGATTCTCACTCACAAGTCGCAAGGCTCGGAGAGGGGCTAGAGGCAACGGGGCGCCTGTCCGATGCCTCGATTGAGCGCGCAATGGATGCGCTTGGCAAAATTTCAAAAAAGATCCGCGCCAAGAAAGTTGGCCAAGTGCGTTGCATCGCTACGGAAGCTTGCCGCCGCGCTGAAAATGGCGCCGAGTTCATTAAGCGCGTGCGCGATGAGACCGGTTTGACGTTCAAAATCATCGGCCCTGAAGAAGAAGCCCGGCTTGCGCTCATTGGGTGTCACAACCTCATAGAGCCAGATACCGATCGTGTCCTAGTCATCGACATTGGGGGAGGTTCAACGGAGCTCTCTTTCGTCGACGCGCGGCCCGCTCACGAGGGTGGTTTGAAAGGGCTTTTACAACGTCCCCCGATCCTCGCATGGCGGAGCCTTCCCGTTGGCGTTGTTACTTTGACCGAGGCCTTTGCGCACTTGCCCGCCGATGAGGCGTATCCGCAGATGCTGGCCCACGTGATGACCCAAATTGAAAAGTGGAAGAGAAGCCCTGAGATCAGACAAAGCTTCGAAGAGGGGCGTGCGCACGTGATCGGGACGTCTGGCACTGTGACATGCCTGACGGGCGTCACACTTGGTTTGACCAAGTACCGCCGGGACAAAGTCGACGGCGCCTGGATCAACCAGGCTGAAATGATGGGAACAGTCCAAAAGCTGCGAGACGCCGGTCCTGACAAGATCCATAAGTTTCCGACGATTGGAACTGATCGAGCCGGCCTCATGCTGGCGGGTTGTGCGATTGTCGAAGGGACTTGGTCTCTCGCGCCGAACGGAAAGATGCGGATCGCTGATCGCGGATTGCGTGAGGGGCTGCTGCTATCGATGATGCACGGGCCGAAACGACGAAAGCGTCGCCCGCGTCGTAAACCGGGGACGAAATCCAAACCCAGCGAACAGGAAACAGTCTCATGACGGATGATGGCAAACGTCGTTGGAAAGGCCCAACTGGCAATAAAAAAAGCTCCGGCCGCCGCGCCGGTGAGCGTAAGGTAATCGCCTATCGCGCCAAATCGGAAAGCTCGAAAAAGTGGATCGAGCGCCAGCTCTCAGATCCCTATGTGCAAAAAGCGCACTCTGAAGGTTTTCGCGCACGCGCCGCTTACAAGCTTTTGGAATTAGACGAGCAGGTAAAACTGTTGCGCCCGGGTATGCGTGTCGTCGATCTTGGCTGTGCGCCGGGCGGTTGGCTACAAGTCTGTGTTCGCCGCGGTGTAAAAGAGGTTGTCGGGATTGATTTGCTCGAGGTCGAACCCGTGTCTGGCGCTCACATCGTGCAAGGCGACGTCAACGAGTCAAACGATATCGCCGAGATGATGAAGGGGCTCACGGGAGCTCCTGATTTGATCCTTTCTGATATGGCGGCGAATACGACCGGGCATAAACAAACAGATAGTTTGCGCACGGCTGCTTTGGCTGACATGGCTTTAGCCTTCACGGAAGAGAACTTGGTTCGCGGCGGCGCCTTCTGCTCCAAAGTCTTTCAAGGCGGCGCGACACCGGAAATGATGGCGCGATTGAAGCACTTGTTTAAATCTGTGAAGCACATCAAGCCACCAGCAAGCCGCGCGGGTTCACCCGAGCTCTTCGTCGTCGCCAAAGGGTTTCGATATGGCTGAAGGGCCGGATGAGTTTCCGGATGTCGCGATACCAGCGCGATCAGCGCTTATAATTCTGGTAGGGCTCGCAATGGCCTATGCGGGCGCCTTCTTACTTCTTGGGCAGCACGTTCATTCAAGCTTTCCATTTATGATCGCAAGCGCGGTGCTGGCCGTTGCTCTGCTGGCATTGAGTTACATCGACTTACGGACGGGCTTGCTGCTCGACATCCTCACACTGCCGTTGACTGCGCTTGGTCTCGCTTTCTCCGTTTGGACCGGCGACTGGATGTTTTCCCTCGCTGGCGCAATTCTGGGTTACGCGATGATCGCGTGGCTTGCGTATTATTGGCGCGTCCGACGCGGATATGAAGGCATAGGCCTTGGCGATGCTAAACTCCTCGCCGCTGGAGGGGCATGGGTTGGGATTTCTGGAATACCGATTCTTCTGCTCATCGCATCGAGTGTGGGAATCATAGCGGCGATAGCTGTGTCACAAATAACACGTTCGACGTCCGACCGGATCGCAATTCCATTTGGGCCAAGCCTAGCGCTCGGGATTTGGGTCGTTTGGTGTGGTATCGAAATGATGCTGCTTGGATAATCCGGATGCTGATTATTCAAAAATGGACAAATCCATAGTCTTCGGGGTTTCACCGCAAATAGACGCGTGACTTGGTGTTTTCTGAAATGTCCGAAGCCGGATAAAAACATTACATACCAGTAATTTATACGACAATTCGATGACGGTGAGTGTCGCAGAAGCGTAATATAAACGCAAAAAAAGCGTCATCGGAAACACATAATCGGTCCCCTGGAAGACGCGGAGACTCGCGTCCGATTCCGTTGTTCATTGAAACCGTTTTCAGGGAAAAACACTATGAAGCTTCCTATGACAGTTAGCGCCATCGCACTCGGCATGATGGCCGCTTGTTCTCAAGGCAGCGATATCGCATCGCCTGGCACAGTCACACCTACAACACCCCCAAGCACTGGTGGCGGCGGCACCGGCGGCGGTGGTACGACCGTTGATTGTCCTTCTGGCTTCACACAAGACACGGCGCAAACCGGCAGTCTAACCACCTGTGTGGTTTCTGGAACAATTCTCTCAGATCTCACGCTTCCATTTGTAGAAGGCACCGCGTTCCGTCTCGATGGCCGTGTTGACGTCGGTCAAGACGTCGGTGGTGACGGCTCAAGCGGTGACCCTGCAGTGCTGACAATTGAACCGGGTGTGACCGTTTTCGGAAACAGCGGCGACGACTATCTGGTTGTTAATCGAGGGTCGCGCCTAGTCGCCGACGGAACAGCAGCAGCGCCGATTATCATGACCAGTGACGAAGACCTGGATCGCCAAAACGATTCAGACGCTTCGAACGATGATGGCGGCGATGCAATTGGTGAGTGGGGCGGCCTGGTCATCCTCGGGCGCGCACCGATCAACGATTGTAACACCACTGTTGCAGCTCAGTCTGTCGACTGTGAAAACCGGATTGAGGGTGTCGAGCCAGTCGCACTCTTCGGCGGCGCAACTCCAGACGACAATAGCGGTATCCTGAACTACTTGCAGGTTCGCTTTGCAGGCAACCCGCTCGCCTCTGGCGACGAACTGAACGGCATTTCATTCGGTGGTGTTGGTAACGCGACTGAAGTTGAGTTTGTGCAAGTTCACAACAACTCGGACGACGGCGTCGAGTTCTTTGGCGGTACCGTCAACGTAAAATACCTCGTTCTGACCGGTAACGATGATGATTCTGTTGACACTGACACAGGCTATCAGGGCAATATTCAATACGCCGTGATCCGTCAGCGCCCGAGCAGCGGCGACAACCTGTTTGAGGCCTCTTCTACAACGGGCCCCGGTGTTCCACTGGCCGAACGCTCTAACTACAATATCGCAAACTTCACCGCGATCGGATTTGAACGCGGGAACGCATTGCGTCTCAATGAAGGAACGGTTGGTCAGTACATAAACGGCGTTGTCGTCGACGAAGCTGAGTGCTTCCGCTGGCAAGATGCTGGTAACGACAATGCGACTTTCGAGGCAGCTGAAGACCCAAGCTTCAACTCTGTCCTGTTCGATTGCTCAGCGCTTTCAGCGGCGAACTCAACCGCAAATGGTACAACCGTTGCGCCGCTCGCACTCGCAGCTGATGCAAACAATGTAGAGTCGCCAAATTCTCTCGCAGGTGTCCTCCCAGGCGCGAATGAAACCGGCGTTACGCCATTCGCTGCGTCCAGCGTCGACTCGTTCTTCGAAGACACAACCTATATCGGTGCTTTCGCCCCCGAAGACACAGAAACAAACAACTGGGCAGCCGGCTGGACGTTCGCACTCTTCTCAGACCCAACTTGCCCAACCGGAACGACCGATGTTGGCGTCGAAATCAATGATACCAAAGTGTGTCAGGTCAGCGGCGTTATCACGAGCGACCTGCGCCTGACGCGCGGCAATATCTACCAGCTCGACGGACGTGTTGATGTTGGTGTGGACGCAGGCGGCGATGGAAGCGGCAGTGAGACTGGAACACTCACGATTGAGTCTGGTGTGACGATCTTCGGTGAGAGCGGTGATGACTATCTTGTCGTCAACCGTGGCTCGCAAATCTTTGCGAATGGAACGGCTTCGAACCCAATCGTCTTTACCTCAGAAGATGATCTGACCAATTCGCAAGTCGATCCAGACAATGCGATCGGTGAGTGGGGCGGTGTTGTGATCCTCGGCCGCGCTCCGATCAATGATTGTAACACGACCGTTGCGGCTCAGTCGGTTGGCTGTGAGAACCGTATAGAAGGTGTTGAGCCTGTTGCACTCTTCGGCGGCGCAACTTCGGATGATAATAGCGGAACGCTCCGTTACGTTCAGGTCAAGCACGCTGGTAACCCGCTCGCTTCTGGTGACGAGCTGAACGGCATTTCTTTCGGCGGCGTCGGCGACGCAACTCAGGTCGAGTTCGTGCAAGTTCACAACAATTCTGATGATGGCGTTGAGTTCTTCGGCGGTACTGTGAATGTTCGCTACCTCGTTCTTACTGGCAACGATGATGACTCTGTCGACACGGACACGGGCTATCAGGGCAACATCCAGTTTGCGATCATCACACAGCGTCCGAACAGCGGCGACAACTTGTTTGAAGCATCTTCAACCACCGGCCCAGGTGTGCCGTTGGCAGAGCGTTCAAACTACAACATCTCGAACTTCACTGCGATCGGCTTTGAGCGAGGGAATGGTCTGCGCCTCAATGAAGGGACCGTTGGTCAGTATATGAACGGTGTTGTGGTCGAAGAAGCTGAATGCTTCCGTTGGCAAGATGCTGGTAACGACAATGCGACATTCGAAGCCGCAGAAGACCCAAGCTTCAACTCTGTCCTGTTCGATTGCTCTGCGCTTTCAGCGGCGAACTCAACTGCGAACGGCACAACTGTTGCGCCACTGGCACTTGCAGCCGATGCGAACAATATCGAGACGACCAACACGCTCACATCGACCTTCATCAATGGCGCGACAGAAGCTGGCGTAACCGCTTTTGATGCTTCTACGGTCGATCCATTCTTCATCGCGACCGACTATATCGGCGCTGTTGAAGATGCGAGCGACACTTGGTGGCAAGGTTGGTCTTGCGGTTTGGAAGCTTCAGACCCCTGCTAAGGCTCCAATACGACCGGGACAGCTGTGAGCAGCTGTCCCGGTTTTCTTGCTTTTACTCCGCGCCCTTACTCGAAACATGCTGATGAGGGGCGCGTCCGTTCAAGGACTAAGGTTAAATCGAATGAGACGTTCATCCCGTTATATCACTCTGCTTTCGACAGCTGCGCTGGCGATTGTGCCAGCTATCGCGCAAGAAGAAACAGAACCAACCGAAAGCGTGGAAGAGCGCACGTTGCAGACGGTTGTTGTGCGCGGCGCATTTATTCCCGCACCACAACGCGAAACCTCGCAAGTTGCGTCTTTCCTCTCTGAAGAAGATCTCATTCGCCAAGGTGATGCGAACGCAGCGCTGGCACTCACGCGTGTCAGCGGCTTGAGCGTCGTCTCAGACAAGTTTGCTTTTGTCCGTGGTCTGGGTGATCGTTACTCTTCAGCTTTGCTCAACGGGTCGCCGCTGCCGAGTCCTGAGCCGCTTCGACGTACGGTTCCGCTAGATCTCTTTCCGTCTAACATCCTCGGCGGCGCTGCTGTCCAAAAGACGTACTCGGCAAACTATCCTGGGGAATTCGGCGGTGGTGTGATCGATCTGAAAACGGTCCGCATTCCGAGCGAAAACTTTTTCAACGTCAAACTCGGCGTCGGATACAACACTGAATCCACACCGAATGACGGGCTTTTTGTCCGCGGTAGCGACACCGATTGGTCTGGTTACGATGATGGATTGCGGGATCTCCCAGGACCCGTGATCAGCGTTATCAATCAAGGTCTCGATTTGAATGACCAAGACGATGCATTCGTCGAAGCGGTTGGGGAGAGCTTTGTAAACACGCCGCTTACTGTGATCCAAACAGGCGAAGTTGATCCTGATTTGAACGCCACAATCGATTTTGGTCGCGCGTTCGATATGGGTCGATTTGATGTCGGTATTGTTGGCGTTGTCGGCTTTGAAAGCGGATGGACAACGGAAGAGTCGATCCGTCAGACTGCTCGTCTCACCAGCACCGAGCTGCGGTCAGACATTCGTACGACCGAAACGACATATGATGCGACGTTGAACGGACTTGGTTCCGTCGCGCTCGGTTGGGATACGAATGAGATCCAAGCCACGCTGTTTTATGTGCATACGACCTCAAAAGAGGCTCAAATCAACGAAGGCGACTTGCAGTCAGAGTCGCTTCCGATCTTCGAGGAGTCTTCTGGTTGGTTCGAGCGCGAGCTGTATTTCACACAACTCGCTGGCGAGCATCAGTTTGGTGACTTCGATCTAAACTGGCGCGGATCCTACTCATTCTCAGGCCGTGACGCACCCTATGAGAGAACGCTAACGCGTTTCCTTGAGCCCGATGGTGTGGTTAGATATGCGGCAACCGGTAACAATGCGGTCTTTTCCTTCTCAGAGCTTGAGGATGAGAATTATAGCTTCGGCATCGATGGTGGATATCTGATCGCGCTTGGTGATGTTCGCGAACTTCTGCTCACGGGCGGTATCGACTATTCGAACACTGAACGGGACTCTAAGATTCTGAATTTCGAGTTCCAAGGTGGTAACTCACTGGATGATGAGACGGCTGCCCTGCGTCCTGACTTCCTGTTCTCCCAGGCCAACATTGATCCTGCGCGGTTTGTGTTAGACTTCCGTGATCGAGATGTTGATTTTTACATCGGAGAACTGGAAATCTCATCAGCCTTTTTGCAAGGGCAGATCGATATCACGAACTTCATTAATGCTACGATTGGTGCGCGTTATGAGGAAGCAGAGCAAAGCATCGTGACGACCAGTCGGTTCGGCGACATCGGATCAACAGCAAATCTGGAGAATGACTACATTCTTCCGACTGCTACCGTCACATGGAATTTTGCTGACGACCTTCAGCTTCGTCTCGGTTACTCTGAAACGATCTCCCGACCGCAATTCCGTGAATTGTCTCCTTCGATCTTCAATGACCCAGATTCAGATCGTATTTATCAAGGGAACGAGCAGCTTCAGGACACAGAGTTCACGAACTACGACGCTCGCCTAGAGTATTATATGGGACGCAACCAATTCATCACGCTGGCCGCGTTTTATAAGGAAATCATCAACCCGATCGAAGAATTCTCCTTCATCAATCCGGGCGGCGCACTGCAGACGTCCTTTATCAACGCACCTGAGGCTGAGCTTCTTGGAGCAGAGTTCGAGTTCAAGACGCGCTTTGAAATGCCGATTGACCAAATCTGGTTCAATCAGCGGGACTGGCTGTTCTCGTTTAACTACACTTACACATCGACCGAAATTTCTGCCGGTGAAACCGATCTGGTGGCCGGTCCGTTCAGCCCGGTACCTGTTCCAGGCAATCTGTTTGGTCTCGACGGCGCGCAGCTGCAGGGAACACCAGAGAACATTCTCAATCTCCAGTTCGGTTGGGACAATGATGTTGAACAAGCGACACTTCTTCTCAACTGGGTGGATGAGCGCATTCTGCAAAGAGGGCGTCCAGATGGGACGTCTCAAATTGCCGATGTGTTGCAAGATCCAGGTGTGCAGCTCGACTTCGTCTATCGTCGTGATCTGACTTTCGGCGACAGAGATTTCACGCTCGGTTTGAGCGCGCGTAATCTTCTCGGCGAGAAAAACGAAGAGTTTCAGCTGAATGGCGGTGAGCTCGGTCGTACGGAATTTAACACGTATGAGCGAGGAACCAGCCTCTCCGCGAGCGTCACAGCGAAGTTCTAGTTCAAAAAAGCGTTTTCTGATGTTTAATTTTGAACCTGAGAAGTCGCCGCTATCGTATTGTGTAGGTTAACACTTTTCAGGTCTATGCGTAGCTATACTGTGGTTTTCCGCGTAGGGTCGAAATTAGAGCGGAGATTCAGGAGAACGCGCGATGGCTAGTGCCCTCGATACGGCACTCGAAAAGATCAGCGGTTTCGAGCGTCCAGTCCGACTGGCGCTCGAAATTGTGCTTGCGGCTGTCTTGGCGCTTCTTGTCGCGCGACTGGCTTGGTTGCTCATCGCGCCAGAAGAAGCTGTGTCGAACTTTACGGATCGTCCTCTTGCGTCTCCTATTTCTGGACCAAGTGGGGCGATTTCGTTGTCGGTGGATCGCACGATACTGATCAGCAACAATCCATTTGCGTCGCTTGAACTGGAAGAGATTGTCATCTCAGCGCCTGAAACGAGCCTGAACTTGCAGCTCGACGGCCTCCGGGCGTCAGACAATACGAGTGTGTTGGGCAATGCGATCATCCGAACGCAGAACGGAATCGCGAAGAATTACCAAGTCGGAGATGAGATCATCGCGGGGGTTACGCTTGAGCGTATTCTCTCAGATCGCGTGATCATTAATCGAGATGGAGTTTCTGAGACACTGATGCAGGGGGGCAAAGGCGCCGGGCTCTCTGTGATTGGCGATGAGTCCCAAGCGGTTACGGCAGCAAGTCCCAACTCTGGCTCAAGTTCAGAGGCCCAGACGAGTTTGCCTCCGATTACCGGTCGTGTCGCCGGGCCTGACGTGCTTTTCACAGCGATGTCGATCACGCAGACCCGTCTCGACAATGGTGCTGAGGGATATCGTCTTTCTCCGCGAGGCGACGCAGCTATGATGCGGCAGGCTGGTTTTGAACCAGGAGATGTGTTGCTGCAATTTAACGGGACATCCGTCGCCAATATTGATGTCGATAACCTGTTCAGTGAACTGGAAGGTCTTGAGACTGCAATATTGCGCGTAGACCGCAACGGAACAGAACGCACAATTCGTTTAGAGTTGGGTGAGTAAGGTTTAGATCATGAAAAAGTTTATTGCCGTATCCGCATTGGCTGTCTGCCTGCAATCCGGCGTCATGGCAGAAATGAATTCCCCGCAAGCAGCGCGGCATGTTCTGAGTTTGAACGATGTTGATATAACTGCGTTGATCGATGATGTCTCAATCATCACGGGATACACCTTTATTCTGCATCCTGACGTGCGGCGCACTAAGGTGACGGTGATGTCCCAGGCGCCAATGAGCACGAACGAAGTGTTCCAGGTCTTCCTGTCGACCCTGCGTGTGCATGGGTTTGCCGCGGTGCCAGCCGGTAAAGGGGTCTATCGGATCGTACCGGAGCAAATGGCGATTGGGGAAGCTGCAGTCGGCGGCGTTGGACCCAATGCTTTCATCACTCAGGTGTTTAAGCTTGATAATTTTAGCGCGATTGAAGCTGCGCAAATGGTAAAGCCGCTGATTGATGCGCAAGGCCAAGTGGTCGCTAACGCGCGATCGAACACGCTGGCAGTCGTCGATTACGCCTCCAACATGCCGAGACTGCGCGAAATCGTTTCTGGTCTAGATGAAAATGATCGCACCAAGGTCGAAACGATCGAGCTGCGCAATGTCCCGGCGCGCGAAATTGAAGGCATTCTGTCAGACTTGCTCGGCGGCAGAGATGAGAACCCAAATAATCAATTTGAGGTATCGGCGTCTGCCAGTTCCAACGCGATTGTTGTTAAAGGGGATGAGGCAACTGTGGAGCGCGCCATCCGCGTGGCGACCGAGTTGGATAATTCAGACCCCGTTCGTGATAGTCTTCGCGTTATCGAACTGAAAAACGCCAATGCAGAGGATATTGTCCCCATCCTAGAGCGGCTCGGTGAAACCATGGCGCAACAACAAGCGCCGGGTGAAACACAAACACCCGGTGCAACCATCGCGCACCACCAACCGACAAACTCTCTCATTATTAGCGCCTCGCCAGATACGATCTTGGCGATGGAGCGAGTTGTAGACGCGTTGGATAAGCGCCGTGCGCAGGTGCTTCTCGAGGCCATCATCGTTGAGATTTCAGACACAACGGCACGCGATTTGGGCGTTCAGTTCTTATTGTCTGGAACCGGTGATAGTTCAGTGCCGTTTTTGAGCACGAATTTCTCAAACGATACGCCGAGCCTGTTGCAACTCGCGGGCGCCATCGCTGATCCCGATAATTTCGGTGGTACGAACCCATTCGTATCTGGCGCTATTTCATCATTACTCTCTCAGCAAGGCGTTGGATTTGGCGCCGGTGGACAAAGTGGAGATACGCTTTTCGGAGCGATCGTCACAGCTCTCGAAGAAGATGAGCAATCAACTGTCCTGTCTAAGCCTTTCAATATGACGCTGGATAATGGGACCTCAGAGCTTCATGTCGGGCAACAAATTCCGGTCACAACGGGCGAAACACTTGGGTCTGACAACAGTAACCCATTCCGTACGGTGACGCGCCAAGACGTGGGTATCAAACTCAATGTTACGCCGCGGATCACGGCCGATGATACAATTCATCTGGATATCTTTCAGGAGGTATCCAGCATCTCGCCGACCTTGAGTGCGGGCATAGACGACTTTGTGACAAATCTCCGTCAAATTACCACTTCGGTGCTCGCCGACGATGGCGAAATCATCGTCCTCGGCGGTTTGATTGAGCAACGCCAAGACGTGGTGAACCGTAAAGTGCCGATTGCGGGCGATATCCCAGTCGTCGGGAACTTGTTCAAGTCCGAAAATGATACCCTGGCGCGCTCCAATTTGATGGTGTTTATCCGCCCAACGATTGTTCGGACCGCAGACGAGTCACGCGCCGTAACGCGCCGTAGCTATCGATACATTCGCGCCGAAGAACTTCTGAATGATGGCATCGAAGACGAAGCGATCTCAGAACTCGATGCGTTCTTCAACGAAGTTTTAGGGTCAACGCCGCCAACCGATTAAGGGCCACCTAACTAGGCCAAACGTTTGATAAAGTCAGATATGAGCACCTCCACGACAGATCTTTCTTATGCCTTCGCACGCGACAAAGGGGTCGTTGTGCTTGAAGGCCATGAGGATCAGGTGCGTTTAGCAGTTCGCCATGGGGCAGACCCGTTTTCACTGATCGAGGCAAGACGGGTATTGCGTCGTCCACTTACTTTACAGTCGATGGGCCCCCAAGAGTTCGAACGGGCTCTAACCGAGCATTATGCGCGTGAAGGCGTGTCCGGTGACGAGGCGGAGGCGGAACTAGACCGTCAGGGCGGGCTCGCGAGCCTTGTTGATGGTATCCCCGAGACCGCTGACCTGCTGGACGGGGATGATGATGCGCCTGTCATTCGCCTGATCAATGGGCTGATCTATGAAGCGGTCAATCGCAAGGCATCTGATGTTCACATCGAGCCTCATGAAGACAACCTGTCGGTACGCTACCGAATTGATGGTGTCTTGCAGGAAGTCTTGAGCCCATCGCGCCGTTTAGCGGCGCCGCTCACCAGCCGGATCAAAGTTATGGCGCGGCTCGATATTGCCGAAAAACGCGTCCCGCAGGATGGACGGATTTCGCTCTCGATAGGTGGTCGCAGCATTGATGTTCGTGTTTCGACCTTACCTAGCCGCTATGGCGAGCGGGTGACGATGCGTCTCCTCGACACCCGGAATGCGTTGCTTGGGCTTGATGAGCTCGGGATGGACGAAACTACGCTTACGCGTTTTCGGGATATCCTGGCACAGCCTAATGGGATCACGCTTGTTACTGGGCCGACAGGCTCGGGCAAAACGACCACACTCTATTCTGCGCTATCCGTGCTGAACAATGGCGAGCGCAACGTGATGACGCTCGAAGATCCGATCGAATATGGCCTCGACGGGATCAGTCAGACGCAGATGCATCACAAGGTGGGGCTGACCTTCGCCGCGACCCTGCGCGCTATTCTTCGACATGACCCGGACGTCGTCATGGTCGGTGAGATCCGTGACCTCGAGACCGCGAAAGTCGCGTTCGAGTTCGCCTCCACTGGCCGCCCCGTCCTCTCGACGGTTCACACGAACAGTGCGGCTGGGGCAATTCAGCGTCTGCGTGACATGGGCATTGAACCATACGTACTCGCGGCAACACTGAAGGCAGTGATTGCACAGCGATTGGTTCGAAAGCTCTGCGATCACTGCAAAGAACCGCATCCGACCACGCCAGAAGAGTTAGCGATGTTCGGTCTGCAGCCAGGTGATGCGCCCCAGCTTTGGCGCCCAAGGGGCTGCATGGCCTGCGGAAATAGCGGCTATAATGGCCGTCTCGGCGTTTACGAGCTTATTACCGTCGATGGCGGATTGCGCGATTTGATCCGGGCCGATGGGTCTGAGGATGATATTCAAGATATGGCGTTCACCCATCACGATACGCTGTTCCGAAACGCGGCAAGATATGTGGCCTCCGGACAAACCAGTGTCGAGGAGGTCCTTCGCGTCTGCCGCCGAGAGGAAGAGCGTTAAGCGATGGCGGTCTTCGACTATGTTGCGATTGGAGCGGACGGAAAGCGCGCCACCGGAGTTATCACGGCTGACTCTGCACGCTCTGCACGTAAAGAGTTGCGACTCAAACAACTCTCTCCGCTTGAGGTTAAAGAGGCGCGCCAGAAATCGGCTGCTGTTGGTCGACAAAAGGGATCTATGTCCGGAAAGGACCTCGTCCTTGCGACCCGCCAATTAGCGATGTTGATTAAATCGGGCGCTACCGTCGAAGAGGCACTTGGTGCGATTGCCGCCGAGGCCGAAAAGCCGGGAGCTCGCCGCGTGCTCATGAAAGTTCGCGGCAACGTTCAAGAAGGCTATTCCTTCTCAGAGTCTTTGAGCCAGTCATCAAAGGCCTTTCCGCCTTACTATCGGGCCGTTGTCGCCGCGGGTCAGACATCAGGGCGATTAGGCGACGTCATGGAGCGCTTGGCGACCCATCTCGAGAAATCGCGTAAGCTGCGGAGCAAACTTCTATCGGCGTTGATCTATCCGGCTGTGCTGGCGGTGGTTGCGCTTATCGTCGTGGTTCTGCTTCTAATTTTTGTCGTACCAGCGGTTGTCGAACAGTTCCAAACTGTGGGGCAGGATTTACCGGCGCTGACCAATGCTGTGATCGGTGTCTCCAACTTTATGCGCAGTTGGGGGTTGATCGTTCTGCCAGCCATCGGCTTGGGCATTTGGTTGCTACGCGGTGTTTTTCGGACCCCAGCGGTTAAGATCGGATGGGACAAGTTTGTTTTGCGCCTGCCTCTTCTTGGAAAAGTCATCAAAAACGCCAATGCTGCCCAGTTTGCGAGAACCTTTGCCACGCTATCCGGAAGTGGCGCGACCGTCCCAGACGCATTGGTTGCGGCACGTGGATCGGTCGGGAACGAAGTCTTTCGCCAAGCTGCGACGAAGGTTCGGCGGCAAGTTGAAGAAGGCCAGCCTCTGAACCGTGCAATGCGCAGCACAGAAGTCTTCCCGCCTATGCTCGTGCATATGGTTGCGAGTGGCGAACGCGGCGGCGATTTGCCCGCAATGATGGGGCGCGCAGCTGACTATATGGAAGACGAACTTGATAGCAGCGCAACTGTTGCATTGGGGCTCTTGGAGCCGCTCTTGATCGTCTTATTGGCCGGTGTCGTCGCTGTGATCGTCCTAGCCATTATGCTCCCAATCTTACAGCTCAACACGATGGCCATTGGTGCCTGAGGAGAACGTCATGTCGAAGATCCAGAAACAAAAACAGGCGCGCCAGCGCGGGTTTACGCTGACAGAGATCATGGTCGTGGTCTTTATCATTGGCCTGCTCTCGAGCGTGGTTCTGTTCAATGTGCTCGGAGCGCGAAGCGATGCGCAGGTTAAAACGGCGAGCGTGAATATTAGCGCGCTATCGCAAGCGTTAGAGCAGTATGCGCTCGACGCCTACGACTACCCGACAGAGCGTCAAGGATTGCAGGCGCTTGTTGAGCGTCCCGATGACCTGCCGGATGGCGCGTCATACCGCACGGGTGGATATCTTCAGAAAGGGTCAATTCCCTTGGACCCTTGGGGACGCGAATATGTCTATGAGCGCCCAGGCGACAAATCGGGCCGCCCTTATGATCTTTATTCTCTCGGAGCCGACGGCCAAGAGGGTGGTGAAGAGCTGGACGCCGACATCGGCAACTGGGACTAATCCAAAGGTCTCGAAGTATGTGGCAGCGGTCGAACAACAGAGCGTCAGAAAGAGGAATGACGATTGTTGAAGTGCTGATGGTGGTCTTCATCATCGGCCTTACGGCTGGCATTGTAACTTTGACTATCCCGCAACGTCCCACTGAGGAGCAAGCGGGCGCGCAGGCATTTGCCCGCGTACTTCGCGAGGCCCAGGATCAAGCTATCCTGTCCGGACAGCCAATCGGGCTTAAGCTATCTGAACGTGGATATGCGCTTCTTCAGTGGCGACGCGAGCGCTGGGTCCCTCAGGGCCGCGCGGTCACGCTGCCAAGACAGCTCGAAATTGTCGAAGAGGAAGATCTGCTGGTTGACCAACAGATCCCGTCGAATTGGCCGGATCTCGTCTTCGACCCGACGGGGATCGTCGAGATAGCAGAGTTTCAGCTGCGGGGGCGCGGCGTTCGGATTGATGTCACCATCAACGAGACGGGGGAGGTCATCCTTGTTGAACGTTGAGACAAATCCCCAATCCGGCTTCAGCCTCGTTGAGACCGTCGCTGCGATGGGCATTCTCGCGCTGGCGGCGGTTCCGCTGCTGCAAATTACGACGGATGCAACCCGGAATGCGGCCAATTTGGAAGGCCGGGTGCTGGCGAGAACGGTCGCGGAGAACGTGATGGCACGCGCCATGGCGACGCCGGAAACCATCGATGCTGGAATTGCGACCGGCAGTGAGACTCAAATGGGACGAACATTTATTTGGACTCGCACTGCGAGCCTGCCGCAATTGGGCGAACTGCAAAACTTGGAAGTCCAAGTTCGGCGCGAAGAGGATGAGCAAGTCGTCGCGCGATTGGTGAGCTTAAAATACATGCCAGCGATCCTCTCAGTTCCCTCAACAACAGCGCCAACCTCCGATGAGGAGGAAACCTAATGAAGACTGGTGGACCTCAAACTGGATTCTCTCTTGCTGAGACGTTGGTCGCGCTTTTCATCCTTGCACTCGTTTCGTCTGCTGGTGCGACGCTGCTCATCGGTGCCACAGGGGCAGGGAAGCAAATTCGCGAACAAGAAAGCGAGGCACGTCAGCTCGACATCGCTCAACGGCTTATTCGGCAGGACATTGCAGCAATGACGCAGCGCGCCGTGCAGCCAGCGAATGGGTTCTCTCCGCCCGGAAATCTGTTTGGCGAGGCGCCGAGAGGCGAAGAGCCGTTTTTACGGTTCGTCCGCGGTGGCTGGATCAATCCGGCTCACATCGAGGGGCGCAGCTCTCTTCAATCAGTTCAGTATGTGCTTCGCGACGGTGCGCTCGTGCGGGAGGTAACGCTTCGGCCTGATGCGACCGCGGGCACACCAGTTTCGACACGAGTGCTGCTTGAGGACGTTAAATCGATAGACCTTGGCTTTGTGAGGGGCGGCCAGCGTTCTGACTTTTGGCAGGGCGATGCCGTGACCAATCTCTCCGTTCTTCCGGACTTAATCGAGTTGAACATCGCCTTTGAGAACAATGTCACGCTTTCCATCGCGGCGCTGACGGGAGGGCGAGCATGAAATTAGCGTCTCGCCGATCCGAACGCGGCGCAGCCCTGCTCACTGTGCTCATGATCATTTCGGCTATGGCTGTGGCGGCACTGGCTGTCTCGAGTGCCATCACGCAGTCGACCCAGCGCGCGCGATCTCTCGATGCGCAAGCGCAGCTTGGATTATATGCGGTCTCGGCGGAGGAAGTCGCGAAGGCGCGCATGACAGCCATACTCGAACCTCTCCAGAGCCGATTAAGTGTCGATTTGCCAGGATACAGAGAGCCGCAAATCGTTCCCGTGGATGGTGGCGCGTTCACGGTCACTGTCCGCGACAAGACCAACTGTTTTGACGTCAATCGGTTGGCCCAAGAGGCGCAGTCAAACAATGAAGTCGCCGATTCAAGCGTTCGCGATGCTTATGTAATTTTGCTGACAGGACTTTTGGAAGATAGCTTCAACTCAGATGTGACCAGTTTGGTATCGTCTCTCAGGGACTGGATGGATGAGAATTCGGTGCCTGGGAACGGCGGCGCGGAAGACTTGTACTATCTGAGTGAGACTCCGTCTTATCGGACGTCCAGTCGCCCCCTACAAACGCTCGATGAGTTGCGCGCGATTAGAGGCTATTCGACCGATGTGTTTCTTGCGGTTCAACCCGTTCTTTGCGCGCTACCTTCAAGCCTCCAGAGAACGTCTGACGCGCTTAACATCAATACATTAGAGGCGATTGATGCACCGCTCTTACAACTGGCTTTCGGAGACGCTTTGACCTTGGACGATGCGAGAGATTTGATCGACAGTCGACCGATCGGGGGATGGGCTGAGGTTGAAGACTTGCTCGAGGATCCGATCGTGAGCCGCATAGATCCCTATCGAATACAAACCGATCGCCTTGGTCTGGTCACAAGCTTGGTGGAAGTTTCAACCAATGTGTCTTATCGCGGATATGATATGACGATGCGCTTTCTATTTGAGGCCTTGCCGGGGCAACCCATTCGCACGCTTAGACGGGAGCGGATCGGCTGATGGCACAGATTTACGCACTTCTTCAGCCCGATGGGAGTTTGCTATCCGCGCGACGCAAATCGAAAGGTTGGGCCGTCACGAGCGGCACGCCCGGTGTCGAAGGGCGCGGTAAGAACTTGACCGTCTTCTTGAATGGTCTCGATGTTCTGGGGTTAACAGCGTCGATCCCAGCACGAAACGAAAACGAAGCGCGCAGGGCCGCTCCTTTCGCGATCGAAGATGAAATCGCAGAGGCGGTAGAAACAAGTCACGTAGCCCTGTCTGCAGGTGATAAAGCGAACCTAGCGGCGCCTCGGCAAATTAACGTGGCGTCTGTTGAAGCGCTCAACGGGATTGTCTCTCATTTAAGCGATGCTGGGCTCGGAGATGCAGCGATTGTCGCCGCGCATAGCGTTTTACCGACCAAAGACGCGCTATATGAGGGGCCGGGAATTATCCTGGGCCGCCTCGGAGAGCGAACTTTCTCTGTCGACGCCTCGCTCGGTCGGGACGTACTTGTCAGCTTGCTAGAACCTTTTCCCGAGGCCGATATTCATGGTGAGCATGTCGCTCAAGCGGTTGGTCGGACTTCTTCATCACCTGGCGCAAACAGCTTAGAGGCTTTCTTGATTCAATTGGCCGACTGGGCTGATGGTGGGACGGCTGGGATCAATTTGCGGCAGGGTAATTTCCGGGTTCGACAGTCGGTTGATTTTGACGGCTTCGGACACTGGCGCCTTGCAGGGGCACTCGCCGCGGTCGCGGCGTTGGGTTGGTTTGGAAGCGCGATTGTGGAAACATCGGCCATGCAATCTCAAACCGCGGGTTATGAAAAACTCTCTCAGGAGTTTGCACGTGTGGGGTGGCCTGAAACGAACGGCGATGTTCAGCAGGTTTTAGCGTTAGCGAGCAGCGACCGTGGGAATGCGGGGCAGGCGTTTCCATCCGTGCTGGATGCAACCGCAGTGCTGTATGACTCGCTCGCTCAGGTTGAGGGAAGTGAGTTGCGGAGCGTTCGATATGACCGATTGCGCCGGCAGATGACGGTCACCGTAGCGTTTGACAGTTTCGCGGACGTTGATCGCCTCACAACGATTGTGACCGAGTCTGGCTTGAATGCACGCTCAGGTGACTCAAGACAAAGCGGATCTAAAGTGATCGGCGACCTAACGTTGGAGAGTGGGGCATGACGGCATGGTGGACAGGCCTCGCCGATCGCGAGCGCCTTTTGATTTCGATAGCGGGTCTTCTCACAGCTTTGGTGCTGGTCTGGCAATTTGTTTTGGTCCCGACGACCAGCGCAAGGGCTGAAGCACGTGCAAACTTGGAAGAGGCAGACCGGGACTTAGCCAGGATCCAAGAAACCTATATGCGCAAGCGCGCTCAAGGGTCTGCGGCGCCTGCCAACGCACGCCCAACGTCGGCAAGTATAGAAGACTTCAAGGCAGCAGTCACCGGTTCGGCGGGCGATATAGGCCTCTCCATTGCCCGTCTCCAAGGCGACAACGATACGAGTGTTCGTCTCGTGTTTGAGAATGCTGATCCGCGGCTAATATTTGTCTGGTTGGAAGACGTGCAGGCAAAGCATAGCGGCCAGGTGATGCGGTTTAATATGGAACAAGCGGGCGGTGGTCTGGTGCGCGTCAATGTTGATCTCGCTGCAGGAGGATTGTGATGCGCCGGTTGATACTCCTGATCGTATTTATCGTGGTCCTGATTGGGGCTTTGATTGCCTACACTCCGCTTGGCTATGTTCTCAATCAATCAGGCGCGAGTGCTGCTGGGGTCGGCTGGGCGAAAGTGGACGGGACCATCTCCAAAGGAAAAATTAGCGGTCTTTATATCGATACGCAGCCATTGGGCGATGTGAACCTCAAGCTACGACCTTTGTCGCTTTTGACATTGAGTCCATCCTACGATGTTCAGTGGGGAGGAGCGGCAGGCCGGGGTACGGGCGTTCTAACACTCACGCGCGGTGCTTTGATCGGAAAAGACATCCGCCTGCAGCAAGAGATAGGAGCCTTGGAAGCTCTGTCTCCACCGGTGCGCGCCATGGGAGGTAGCTTGAGAGTTGCTGACGGATCGTTCCGGCTGTCTCGAATGGGGTGCGAGCAAGCCAGCGGCACATTGTCGACGGATACGCTTTCGACACTCGCCGCCCAGTATGGACGACAGTTTGGTCGAATTTCAGGACCGATCAGCTGTGACACTGGCGCATTCGTGATCGATATGGAGGGGCGCTCGGATGCGGGTGACCAAGTTGAAATCGGTGCGAGAGCGGCTCTGACGGGACAGGGTGACTTCACCACTCGGATAAGCACTCAGGACACCCAAATTATCATTGCGCTAACCCAGATTGGGTTTGAACGCGAGAATGGTCAATTCGTTTATCGCCAATCTAGAAGCGCGGGGATTCAATGATGCCACGTCTTTCACTTGCAACTGCCGCGCTCGTAATTGGGCTGACGGCCTGTAGTTCTACTCCCGATCTGGATCCACAAGAGGCGCGCGCGAGAATGCTCGCTATGGCGCCTGCAATTGATAGTGTTCCATCATCTGGTCTGGGGCCTCAGGAGGTCTCAGCGGGTGAGTGCGCTCTGTTCCTGTGGAGCCAAACAGACACCTCGAAGTTTATTTTCTTCTCCAAGGCTCTTTCTGGAACGGCAGTATTTGCGCAAGGCGAGATCCCAATGGATCTCATTCAAACCGGAGCGGGCGGAGACATTTTCGGTCAGTTTAATACCGAAACGCGCTACATCTCGGATGATGGTCGAGAGATTGCTCTCGAAGTTGTTCCGGGGGAGCGTATGAATGGCGGTCAACGCGTTGAACAAGGGCTGATCAGTTTGACGGATAAGGAAGGCTGGCTCACGAAGCTACCCGTCTTAGGTGTGCGCGCCTGCCAACCGGAATGAGCTCAATCAACGCGTCAGCCATTTTAACTCATACTGCGCCAGGGGAAACCAGAGCTGTCGCAATCGACGCCGATGGGCGTCCTTTCAAGCTGTTCAGCCAACGCTGGTCCGGGAACGGAGAGCGCGTGCGATTTGGCCAGACCTCAAACGCGAGATTGCGCGCCTTCGCCGACGCTCTGCAAGGCGCGTTTCTAGAACTCCCGTCTGGTGAAGAAGCGTTTCTGCGGTTGAAATCGAGGGACGGTTTGACTGAAGGGGCTCTCTTCAGAGTCATCGTTCGAAGCGAGGCACGTTTCGAGAAACTTGCACGGGTGTCGCGGATCGAAGGATCAATGAACGAGCGCGATGCGTTTGAGCTTTGGTGCGAACACATCGGTGAAGCCTCAGCGCAGAGTGTTCGCGAGGATGCGGACAAGGTAATTGCGGCTTTTGACGATGCGCTGGCCTCATCAATGACCCTGCCAAATGGGGGGCGGCTACATATCGAACGGACGCGCGCGCTTACCGCCTTTGATATCGACACAGCAGGTCGAATGAGCAAAGGGAGTGCTGGGGCGAGAGCCTTGGCCACGAACAAAGAAGCCGCACTCGAAATGGCCCGTCAGGTCAGCTTGCGTGGTTTGGGCGGCAACCTGATTCTAGACTGTGTTGGTCCTTTGAACGCAATGTCGCGGCAACAAGTTCAAACGACTGCGCAAACTGCGTTCAATGATTTAGGCATTGATGGCGCGAAAACGCTCAAGCCTTCGCCGCTCGGTTTATTGGAAGCGTCTGTTCCCTGGAGTGTTATGCCTGTTGAAGATCAGATCTCGGCAAACCCATCTGAAGGGCAACTCTTAGATCTTCTGCGAGACGTACAGCGAGAAGCAAAAGCTGCTCCAATGCAATTTTTTGAATTGCGCCTTGGCGGGCAGACTTGGCAGGCATATTTGTCTCGACGAAACGATGCCGATGCGGCGATCGATAAACACTTCAGTGGCCGACTGATCATTTCAGAAAGCCCGAGCCAGGAAAGCAGGATCCTGAAACGATGAAGAAGAAAAAATGCCCAGTATGCGGAGCGCTTTTCGTTTCGGACGAGTTCAAGCCATTCTGCTCGAAGCGTTGCGCGGATGTCGATCTCTCGCGGTGGCTCAAAGGCGGATATTCCATCCCTGGGCGTCCCGCTGATCAAGCGGACGAAGTCCCAGGACGTCCTGACCCCTCAGATGCATAAGTAAAACTAGCGGGTTGCGGAGGCCGGGTCGGGCTGTGGAAGCGGGCCATAAACCTGACGCATCGATAAAAGAATTAGGTCAGTATCCAATTCGGACTCCGTTTGGATCATTCCTACGAATGTAATCCGATTGACCGGATCCACCCAAAACCATGTTCCCTTTGCGCCCCACCAGTAATAAGTGCCGCGCGGCGCAGACATCTGCGCGGCCTGCTGATCCTCGAGCACAGCGACACCAAAGCCAAACCCCAACCCGGAGAGGTTTCCGCCCCCTCTCATCGTGCTGGGACGACCACGATATTCAACGGCATTGGTATGAAACCGCGACACCGTATCCGGCTTTAACAAGCGGACACCATCGAGCTCACCTTCATTGACGAGCATGGATAGAAATCGAGTGTAATCGCGCTGTGTTGAGAAAAGGCCGTGGCCGCCTTCGAAATACACTTTGGTCTGTGCTTCCTTGCTTGGAGATTCCGCATCGACATAAGCAAAGCCTGACCCAACTCTGTGGGTCATGCCGCTGACCCGGTCCAGGTTCTGCGGGCCGACATAGAAACCGCTATCCACCATGCCGAGCGGATCGAAGATCTCGCGCTTCAGAAAAGCATCTAAGCTTTCGCCCGTAATGCGTTCGATTATGGCGCCCTGTAGATCTGAGGCGATGGAGTAGTTCCATTCCGCTCCCGGTGCGGACATGTATGGAACGCGCGATACGATTTCGATGAGAGTGTCCGAATCGGGAGCTTCGTTTGCGCGGTATTCTGTTAGCTTCTGATCGACGGGCCCTGACGCGCCGCCGCCATAGGCAAAGCCCGCCGTCTGGCTGAGAAGCTGCATCATCGTCGGAGGGCGTGGAGGGAGAAATGTATAGAACATCCCATTGGCGTCAGAATCAGCGAGCACCTCTGTCGCTTCGAATTCTGGTAAGAACTTTGTAATCGGATCATCAAGTCGGAACGCGCCTCGCTCCATCAGTTTTAGTAGTCCAATTGCGGTCACAGGTTTTGTCATCGAGTAGATACGATGGATTGTGGTCTCCGAAACGGTATCCGGATTTTTCTCGCTTACCGGTTCGTAGAAGCCAGCGCGAACCAATTGTTCATCCCGCCAAACTTCAAAGGACAGATTGGCGAGTTGTTTCGTTTCGACGACGTTTCGCAGGCTCTCTTCAAGGCCTGCAAGGTCTTCAAACCCCAGATTAAGCGGGGCCTCATCACCCGATGTTTGGGCTTGAGCGGAGCCAAAGTTGCCCGAGACAAAAATAAGGAGAAAGGCAAAATACGCCACAAATCTAAATACGCGCATGCAGAGCAACTCTCGAACAACCAAGTCTATGCAACGCAGTATTTGAAGACCGAGCGAGACCACGATTTTTCGCGCGGTTCAATAGTTATTGTCTGGATCGCTTGACATAACTGTCGCACAAAGGGGGCTTGCCCTTCGAAAGTGACTCAATTAGGGAGCCAAAAAGGGAGCTCCCGACATGAATATCCGACAAGCGATCACCTTTGACGACGTGCTTTTGCAGCCCGGCGCGAGTGAGGTCACACCGTCCGAGGTTGATGTTTCAACCCGGCTCACAAAAGCAATCAATCTCAACATACCGCTGATCTCCGCGGCGATGGATACGGTCACGGAAGCGCGGCTCGCGATTGCCATGGCGCAAGCTGGCGGCATCGGCGTCGTGCACCGAAACTTCTCGATCGAAGAGCAGGCAGCGCAAGTTACGCAGGTCAAAAAGTTTGAGAGCGGCGTGGTGATGAACCCCGTAACGATCGAACCTTCCGCCAGCTTGGCGGAACTGAAAGCTCTTAAAGAACAAACCGGTTTTTCAGGTATTCCAGTCGTTGAGAATGGGAAGCTCGTTGGAATCGTGACCAATCGCGACATGCGATTTGCGCCGGATCTAAATCAACGGGTCGGCAGCCTGATGACCCGTGATGTCGTCACAGTCACCATGGATGTTCCGATCGATGAAGCGCGCACATTGCTGCACAAACATCGGATTGAGCGCCTTGTTATCGTCGACGACGGAGGAAACTGCATTGGTTTGCTGACTGTCAAAGACATGGACAAAGCTGCGGTAAATCCAAACGCCGCTAAGGATGATGGTGGTCGATTGCTTGTCGCTGCAGCATCTACGGTCGGCGATGCAGGGTTTGAACGCACAGCGGCATTGATTGAAGCTGGCGCTGATGCTGTCGTGATCGATACTGCGCACGGTCATTCAAAAGCGGTTGGTGAAGCCGTGACGCGTGCAAAGAAGATTTCCAACGCGGTTCAGATCATTGCCGGTAATGTCGCAACCGGCGATGCCACAAAAGCATTGATCGACGCAGGTGCGGACGCTGTTAAAGTCGGCATTGGACCAGGCTCCATTTGTACAACACGCATTGTTGCGGGCGTTGGCGTTCCGCAACTGACTGCGATCGAGGATTGTGCAAACGCAGCCCAGGCGAGCGGTACACCGATCATCGCAGATGGTGGAATCAAGTTCTCTGGCGACTTCGCCAAAGCCCTGGCTGCTGGTGCCTCAACGGCGATGATGGGATCGATGTTCGCGGGGACAGAAGAAGCGCCCGGTGAAGTCTTTCTTTATCAAGGGCGGTCTTACAAAGCCTATCGCGGTATGGGCAGCCTCGGCGCGATGGCGCGTGGCTCGGCCGATCGATATTTCCAGAAAGATGCCGCAAGCGACAAGCTCGTTCCGGAAGGGATCGAAGGGCAGGTGCCGTTTAAAGGACCGATTGGACCTATCGTTCACCAAATGGTTGGTGGCCTGCGCGCCGCTATGGGCTATGTCGGTGCGCCAACGATGGAAGAGCTGCATAAGCGCGCTCAATTTGTTCAAATCACCGGTGCGGGTCTGCAAGAAAGCCACGTTCACGACGTTCAAATGACCCGTGAAGCACCGAACTACTCGTTGAGCCGCGGTTAAAGCTCTTTCGGCTCACGCCACATCGGTTCCATGATCGGGCTGTCGTCGTCACCGACATTAAATAGTCCCATCCGCTCAAAGCCGTGCGCGGTGTAAAAGCCGGTATTGTCGGGATTTGAGTTTTCGAGATAGACCGGCATCTTCGCAGCGTCGCACGCCTCCAGCATGGGTCTGAGCAGCGCTTTGCCAACGCCTTTCCCACGTGCGCTTTGCGTTGTTCCAATCGCGAAGAGGTAATAGTGCGGGTCTTTGGGATGCCATTTCTGCATGAGTTCTGAGATGGCGAGGCCGCGCTTGATCGCACCAAAAGTGCCGTGGCGAAGCTGTCCCAGCGCGAATTTCATCAATCCAAGCTGGCTGGGTGCCGCCTCTACACTGGGCGGCATCCACATAGTTGCGCCTCCAGCCGCGTGGATGTGGCAAAGCCCCGGTGGGACGTACATCTCTCGCGCCATAACGCGGTACATGGATCGGATCGAGGCCTGTTTTCCGAAAACGTAATTGTTAACCGGATCATTCGCGAACGCTTCTGCGGTTATGTCGGCGACGGTTCGCCAATCTGGCCGTGTCGCAAGTCGCAGGTCTGTTCCATTGAGATCTAAACGCATACAATCTGTGTGTGGGAGAGCAGGGCGTTTGGCAAGCTTTACGAGTGTCTCATGAAAAACCGCTGCAAAAAATACATTCGGGCCGTCAAAGAAGGTTGCAAGCGCAATCGGGCTTGTCTATATCGGCCCCTCAACAGAGCGCTCCCTTCGTCTATCGGTTAGGACGCCAGGTTTTCAACCTGGAAAGAGGGGTTCGATTCCCCTAGGGAGTGCCACTTTTACCACCGCAAATGCAAATTCTGTCGGCTCAGTGATCAAAGCTGCGTGACAGGTCGTCGCTCTCAGTCTAACGATATGGTTAACACGGGGGTGTGCTTTGAGTAACGCGGCTGAACAAGTCCCAGAAATGAGTCCTGAGCCAGGCGTTCGCCTGATCGGTCGAATCAAATGGTTCGACACGGTAAAGGGCTATGGGTTTGTGGTGCCGGAATCCGTGGAAGGCGTCATGCTCAATCAAGACGTCATGCTGCATGTCTCATGCTTACGAGCCTATGGGGAGAGTTCAGCCGACGAGGGATCACGTATCGTCTGCGATATCGTCGAGCGAGATCGAGGCTGGCAAGTCCTGAACATAATCGATATGGATCGCCCGAAAGCGTCCATTATGCGTGATAAAGGCGAGGCGGTGGTCTATGAGCGGGCCATCGTGAAGTGGTTCAATGCGGCGCAAGGATTTGGGTTCGT
Source organism: Henriciella sp. (assembly GCA_013213785.1). Lineage (GTDB taxonomy): Bacteria > Pseudomonadota > Alphaproteobacteria > Caulobacterales > Hyphomonadaceae > Henriciella. The sequence continues at coordinate 408,934 of JABSPZ010000005.1, forward strand.
AAATCGACCTGGCGACGCGGCAGATATATTTATCCATATCTCCGTTATGCGGCGCGCCGGCATCGACTCACTTGAGACGGGCATGATGATCGACGTTGTCGCGGGAAGCGGCAATAAAGGCGAAAGCGTCATCGCCGTAAAAAAATAAGTGATCTCTGTCCCGACTTGCTTGCTCACATAGTAGGGCGCAGCTACAGGTATCGCTATGAAACGTATTCTTCTGTCGGCCTTCGCGGCCCTTACTCTCTCTGCATTGCCAGCTTTGGCGGATCCAATGGAGGTCACGCCCCTCTCGATCGTAACCAATGACGCTGTTCATGAGTTTTCGGTAGAGGTCGCGAATGACAGCGAAGAAATCTCTTTTGGGCTTATGGAGCGCGAGAGTATGGATGCCGATAAAGGCATGTTGTTCGACTTCAATCCGCCGCGTGAGCCGGGCATGTATATGAAGAACACGCTGATCCCACTGGATATGCTCTTTATCGCTGAAGACGGATACGTCGAGATGATCGCGCGTAATACGGTTCCAGGCTCACTGCGTACGATTTCACCAGGCGTTCCGGTGCGAGCCGTTTTGGAATTGAATGGCGGACTTGCTGCCGAACTTGGCATTCTTCCGGGTGATACGGTTCAGCACCCACTCTTCGGTAATACCGTCGCTGAAACACCTGCTGAATAATATCCGATGAGAGAAGAAGACCTTCCCGCGTATCTCGTCGTGCCGGAAGGATTTGCGCTATCAAAGTCGCGCGGGAAATTCTCAAACCATAATGGACCGGTGTACGAAGCCAGTGCAGCTGGCGACGTTCGCAGCGGTCTTTTTGTGTTGGATCGCCACTGCAACAGTATGGGATTCTTGCATGGCGGCATGGCCAGCGCGTTCGCGGACCGCTCTTTAGCGATGGCAGTTTGGGCAGAAACGAAAAAAATGTCTGTCACCTTGAAGCTGACTTTGCACTTCTTGGAGACGGTTCGGCTTCACAACTGGCTCGAAGCACACCCAACGGTGCAAAGCTATCACAATGATTTGGTTCAAGTTTCTGCAGATTTCCTGATAAATGGCGAGCGATTGGCCGCACGTGCAGATGCGACATTCAGGACACTGCGAAGACCGCAAAAATAGGGTTGAAACCCAGAAAACCGACAGTATACCGGGAGGCCGGAGCGTGGCGCAGCCTGGTAGCGCATCTGGTTTGGGACCAGAGGGTCGTAGGTTCGAATCCTATCGCTCCGACCAGTTTCTTCTCTAGGAGATGGTCTACATGGATGCCCGTATCTACAAGCCTGCGAAGACTGCCATGCAATCTGGCCGCGGCAAAACAAAGGATTGGGTGTTAGAGTTCGTCTCCGGAGCCAAAAGGTCCAGTGATCCCGTAATGGGCTGGACCAGTATCGATGATACAACCGGGCAGGTTCGCCTGCACTTTGATAGCCGCGAGCAAGCTATAGCTTACGCCAAGCGCGAAGGTTTGACGTTCGCGGTTGAAGAACCCCGCGAAGTCAAACGCCTGGTTAAGTCGTACTCAGAGAACTTCGCTGCCAATCGCAAGCAGCCTTGGACCCACTAAACGAAAGCAGGTCCAGACGCGAAATTCGAAAGGTTCGGAAGCGCAGCGGCGATCTCAGCATCTGTCAGACCGAACCATCGACCGAGCGGTTCAGCAAATTGTTCTACTGAGGTTGTCGGAATAAGTCGGCCGCTTCCAGCATCTTGCTCATGTCCAAGATCAAATGGCGGGATGTCGCCATAGATCAGACCGCCTTGCACGGCTTCACCGATGACAAAATGGTGGCTTCCCCAGCCATGGTCGGTGCCATCACCGTTGATTGCGAGGGTTCGACCAAAGTCGGAGGCGGTAAATAGAGTCACGTCACTGCCGAGCCCAATCTCTTGCATCGCCTGATAGAACGCTACCACACCGCCGTCGATTTCTTGCTGGAGAGCAGGCAGGTCATTGGCCTGGTTTGAATGTGTATCGAAGCCACCAATCGCGACGAAGAAGACCTGACGATTTACCAAAAGCGCGTCCCGAATAGCGATGGTATTCGCCACAGCCTGCAATTGCTGGCCGAGGAAATTCTGCGGAAATACCGTAGAGAAAGGTTGAATAGATTCAAACGCTTGGTTGAATGTCTCATTCGTCGTGAGGGCGGTCCTCATCGCATTTGCGATATCGCGATCTATCAGATTTGAGCTATTGAAATCCATCGCTTCAAAATGGTCTCTAAGCTTCTGATAGATTGAGTCTGGATCTGATTGATTTTCGCCACCAGCAAAGAAGTTGAGCGCATCAATCTCTGGGGCGCCATCCAAACCGATTTGGTAAGGGCTGGCCTCAGAACCAGTTAGGAAAAGCTCATTTCCCAGGCTGGTAATCGTTGAAAAGTCTTGAGCGCCTGAATTGGCTCCAGCGGCCAGTACGGCATCCGCAAACCGGCCACCCCAACCAAACTGAGCGCCCTCTGGTTCGCTCGACATCCAGGTGGATTGTTGATCATTGTGAGAGAATAGCCGCTTCGGCTGAGGCGCGCTGTCATTTTCAAACTGCGTCTTGGTGATCGGTTGAATAAGTGGGCCAACATTGCCGACAATCGCGGCATTGCCGTCATCGAATAATCCTTTGATGCCGCTCAATTCTTCTGGGAGAGCGAACTGGCGTCCGCCAAAATTCGCTGCGTTCGAGGGAGAGAGAGGTAACAATCGATCCCGAGCGCGTGTCGATCCGCCTTGCATATTGTCATACAGGCCAAGAAGGGGGGCGCGAATTTCCGCGTATCGATCATAGGACGCCTGGTCATATGGAAGAACCGTGTCGTGTCCGTCCAAACCGCCTAAGAAGAACAAGCAAACAATGGCTTTGTATCCGCCCGTCTCGGCAGCGCTGGCTTGGAATGCGGAGAGAGAGCTACCAATTCCGGTGAGGGTGGCCGCACTAAGCGCGCTTGCGCCGGTGAGGAAGGTTCTGCGTGTCTGTTTCATGTCATATCCTCCTAGCGTTGCACCACATAATCGGGCGACGTCATCATCATCAAAACGCCTAAGCCGACGCGTAAAAATGGACCGTTATAATCAGGGTCACTCGGGTTCTCGAGCGCGATATCGTTCAAGAAAGTGACGATGGTGGCCTTGGTTTCGTCGGACGTTGACCCAAAGGTCAGCAACAGATCTAAATGATCGACCAGTGCCTCCGGATCTTCTGCTAGGGCCAGCTCATCTGAATAGTCCGGGATGAAACTCGTAGTGGATGGTTCGTCCGATCCATTCGCGGCAAACGCAAAGGCGAAATAGGTCATGAAGTTCGCATAGTTTGAGATTGAGTTGGCATTGACCAGCTGCAGTTCTGGCATCGTCAAACCGGCGGCGCCCGTCTCGGTGCCTGGTGCAACATAGCCCGGGCGATAGAAGTTGAACACTGAAGGCGACTTATAGGGCGCTTGCGAAAGGCCGCCGCCAAAGGTGGTATTCCAAAGCGGGAACGTGTGCTCCGGGGTTACGGTTCCGGCGTCAAAGGCGCGTGCCCACTGAATGAACCGTAAGACGGGTTCGCGAATTTTTCCGAAACTGTTCTCGTCTCTATTTGCGGCGTCTCTGGCGTCCGGATCAAACAAAACGGCGGCGATCGTTGCGGAAAGGTCTCCCCGGCGGCCATCACCTACCGTAGACCCGTTCGGCAATTGATATTGACCATCCGCGAAGGCCGTCGCGACCCGTTCGATATAATCGGGTTCAGGGTGGCTCGTGACGAAGCGCTGGATCAGTTGACGCGCGAGGAAAGGCGGCGTGTTTGGGTGATCTACCAGCGTATCAAGCGCGATATCAATGCTCTCTTCTGGGCCTGTCCCCGGCGGAATTGTAGTGCCTAGGAAGGTCTTTTCGAGCTCAGAGTGCCACTCAGGGTAGGCTTGCATCGGCGTGTGAAGCGCATTGTCGGGCAAGGTTCTAAAATCAAAGAAGAATTCGCCGCCCGATAGGCTCAGTCCGGTGAACACGCGGGCGAGACCGGTAACATCTGCGTTTGAATAAGACTCTAGCGGAGCGCCATTCTGGGTAATCGGGCTGCCGTCCAAGTTCAAATCAACGAGGCCAATTGAGAAGAGTTGCATGACCTCACGCGCATAGTTCTCGTCTGGCATCTGTCCGATATCCGGATCGCCTTTTACATTTTGCAGATAGGTGAGGTACTCTCCCATAGCCGGCGAATAGGTGACGTCTTCAAGAAGGTCGCGATAATTCCCGAAGGCGTTGCTTACTAAGATGTCTTGATAATGAGCCACCGTGTTCGGCACCTCGAACAAGAAATTCCCTTCAGAGTGAGAAATCACCAAAATCTGTGAGAGGGCGAAAGCCATCCTTTGGCGCAATTGATCATCGCCTTCGATTGCGTTGATCCAAAACGAAAATGTGGGGGTTTGGCGCTTTTCGAACGAGAGTTGCCCCTCATCATCACGGGCCCCGTCTTCCGTGATTTCGGTAAGGACGTAATTCAGGTTGAGGCTCGGGGCTTTGCCAAATTCAGCCTGGATCCAATCAGAAGGCGCAGTTCCCGTGAGCTGGGTAATATCTTCTTGTGTTGGCCCGAATGTGGCCTGCGTCAAAAACAGCGCCGTAGATTCTTCAGTAGAGAACGCCGTGCTTGACGGTGGTGGTGGAGGAGGGGGCGGAGGTGGAGGAGGGGGTGGGGGAGAGGTGCCCGTGCCTCCTGGGAGAGAGCCTCCGCTATCGCTTCCGCCTCCGCCGCCGCATGCAGTCACGCCCAAAACAAGGGCTAGCGCCGCACTCTGGGCAACGCGTCTGAACTTTATTGAATGCATCCCGTCCTCCCTAGTACATTCCCGCAGTGTTCGTTGGTTCACTTAATAAACGAATTTTTGTCAGCCGAACTTTTATCCCCGGCCATGACAAAGGTTTAACGATAAGTGAGGCCAACTCCGTCGCTGCGTATTAGGAAGATGCGTTGAGGAAGGTGTTTGGATGCAGTCGGCACCACAAATCACGGCTTTAAATTTTCTGGCATTCAGATTAAGGCAAGCCGTCGACGGCCCCTTAGCTCAGTTGGATAGAGCACCCGACTTCTAATCGGACGGTCGCAGGTTCGAATCCTGCAGGGGTCGCCAGGTTTTTTAGGCGAAGCTAGTCGCCGAGTTTTACCACACGATCGCTAAGGGCTTGGATAGCGGCTTCAGGGGTTTGTTCGTGTACAAGCGCCGCGCGAAACTCTTCTGGTGTGAATTTTCCGTCGATAATGTGATCCATCAGCTCGAAGAACGGCGCCCAAAAGCCATCTTCGTCTAGAAACGCCATAGGCTTTGCGTGCAAACCGAGGCGCGCCCAGCTCAGCATCTCTACAGCCTCTTCGAGCGTGCCAATACCACCTGGAAGGACCACGAACGCGTCGCTTTCATCAAACATACGCTGTTTACGCGTGTGCATGTCTTCGACAATCTCATGCGGCACTTCATCGAAGATGCGTTCTTTCTGCAAGAGGAAGCGCGGCATAATGCCAAGTACTTCACCGCCTTCAGAATGGGTTGCGCGAGCGCAGGCCCCCATAAGGCCGACACCGCCGCCGCCATAGACAAGCTTTATGCCTTGATGGGCGAGGGTTCGACCCAGGTCCTGCGCCAAGCGCAGATAGTCAGGTTTTACCTCGTTAGAGGAGCCGCAATAAACGCAAACAGACTTCAACTTACCCATTATTCTTGCCTTCGATTCAAACCCTTGGAGCCATAATGGATGTTTGGTTGAAAAACCAGAAAAAAGCGCTCTGAGTTCAGCGGAAACTCCGGAGAAGTGCGTGGGTGCGCTGGAGTGTGGTATTTCTGCGACTGATTGTCATTTTCGGCATTTGTTGCGATTGATTTTCATTTGCGTTCGGCGTAAGAGACCTCCAACTTCTTTATAGGAATTGGAAATTATGAACCGAATTCAATCGCGACTTCTCTCAGCCGCAGCTTTCTCTGCGCTTGTTGCTTCACCAGCGGTGTTTGCGCAATCAACTGCAGACGAAGAAGCTTCTGTCCAAGAGCCCGTTGTCGTCACTGGACAGTATTTGTACTCAGATCAGGTCAATGCCTTGAAAGCGCCGACGCCGATCATCGACGTGCCGCAGAGCCTCTCAATCGTAACAGCGGATCAGATTTCCGAGCGCGCGTTCACAAGCGTAGGTGACATCATCAACTACACTGCTGGCGTGAACAATTCTCAAGGTGAAGGGCACCGCGACGCCGTTGTGTTCCGCGGTATTCGTTCAACCGCGGCCTTCTTTATCGATGGCGTGCGCGACGATGTTCAATACTACCGACCATTGTACAATGTCGAACAGGTTGAAATCCTGCGCGGACCGAACGCTCTGCTCTTCGGGCGCGGTGGTACTGGTGGTGTTTTGAATCGTGTGACCAAAAAAGCAGATCTAAATGAGCAGTTTACGGGCTATCGCGTTGGACTCGACACGTTTGGTGGCTTCGACGTCGCGTTGGATAGCAATTTTGTCGTAAGCGATACGGCTGGTGTTCGCATCAACGCTTATTATGAGAGCCTCGATAATCACCGCGATTTCTACGATGGCGACAATTACGGAATTAATCCGACGGCCCGTTTCGCGCTCACACCTCAAACGACGCTAGATCTGTCGCTTGAATATATCGACCAAGAGCGCTTTGTGGATCGCGGCATTCCAACAGGAACCGACGGTAAGCCTGTGGAAGCGTTTGAAGACATTGTATTCGGTGATCCAGAACTCAACACGACGACACATGAAGCGACGATCCTACGGGCGCAGCTACAGCATGAGTTTTCTGAGACGTTTAAAGGCATCGTCACAGCGTCTTATGGTGACTATGATAAGGCCTATACGAACTTCTATGCGTCTGGATACAATCAAGCGCTCAACCCGGGTTTTGTAACCCTGGACGGCTATGTGGACACAACGCAGCGTCAGAACTTCATTCTGTCCGGTAACTTGGTCGGTGAGTTCGATACTGGATCGATCGGCCATACGGTAATTGCCGGTGCTGAGTATATTGATACTCAAAACGACAATGACCGTTTCAACGCGCGCTGGAGCACCAATGGCTTCACGGATGATAACGAGATTTTTGCGATTCAGCGCCCGCTCGACTTGCGCGGCGGGGTTGGAACCGGATTCAACAATTTTGTGGATCCTGTTACAGGAGTAATTAGCGGGACTGGTGAAGCGACGGTCAATGATTTTACGCGTAACCTAAACGACGACACCGAATCTGAAGTTCAGGTCTACTCGTTCTTTATCCAAGATCAGATTGAACTCTCTCCGATGTTCGATCTTGTTCTGGGTGGCCGGTTTGACAGCTTCGATCAAAGCACACGCAACCTCGCAGCAGCTGGCACGCCGACCGCATCCCGCACAGACGAGAAGTTTTCGCCGCGCGCCGGCCTGATTTTCAAGCCGCAGGAAAATATCTCCATTTATGCCGCATACAGCGAGACGTTCCTTCCGCGTTCGGGTGAGCAGTTTGCCAGCACTGGCAGCCTTGACCCTGACGAGTTTGAGAATGCTGAAATCGGCGTAAAGTGGGATTTCCAACCTGGGCTTAGCCTAACCGCAGCCTACTTCCAGAATGATGAAACGCGTGCTGCGCGTGACGATACCACCGGCGAAGATTTCGAAGTTCGTGGTACTGAGGTCGAAGGGTTTGAAGTTCAACTTCAAGGGCAACTGACCGAACAGCTCTTCTTGACCGCAGGTTACAGCTACCTCGAAGGCGAAACCGACAATGGCCGTGAACTGCCGCGCGAGCTTCCTGAGAATATGTTCTCTGTGTGGGGCGCTTATCAGATCACAGACAAGTTCGGCGTCGGACTAGGGGCAACTTATCAAGATGAGTCGTTCATTACCGACCTTGATATCGGCGATGATGCTTCAACTCATCCAACCCTGCCAAGCTATACGCGCTTCGATGCTGCAGCTTACTACGACATCTCAGACGATCTTCGTATCCAGCTCAACATCGAGAACCTCACAGACGAGCTCTACTTCCCAACATCGCACAGCACGCACCAAGCGACTGTCGGTGAGCCTCTGAACGCTAAAATCACCCTCACAGGTCGCTTCTAGCGTTTCCTCCAAACTGCCGCAGGCCGATCCTGGCCTGCGGCTTTTTCTCTTTTAATGGCAGTGTCTTTTTGTATGCTGCCCTATGCAGAGTGACCGGCTCGCCCCATATGGCGGCCTATGAGTGCACAAACACAAACTGCGGACCCCGACAAAATTGAGAGTGCCGACGGCGGCATTGGCGTTTCAATCGGCCGCATCCTGAAGCTCCTCGCACGTCCTGAACTCGCCAAATGGCGGCCTATTATGGTTTTGGCTATTTTGCTGACCCTCGGTGCGGCGGCATTGGAAGTGGCGGCACCGATCTTGGTTGGTGTCGCGATAAATCAACTGGTCGCGAATGAGCAGGGCATCGCCGCAGGGTTCGGATCTTCCGCGATTTACTTCATTGCCGCAATGAGTGTTCAGTTCATTGCTCGAGCCATGCCGCAATTACGAGACTGGCTGTTCTCTCCCGTAAGCCAAGACGCTCAGCGGATTGCTTGTGTGGATGCGTTTGGACACGCTCAGAGCTTGTCGCTTGGATTTCACCAGACACGTCGGACGGGTGCGCTTAACCGAGTCATTGAGCGCGGCGCCAGCGCAATTGATTATCTCATCCGGTTCCTAGCCTTCAATATCGGACCGACTTTCGTGCGATTGATATTGGCAGCTATTGCGCTTGCCGTTGCCTATGATCCTTTTCTCGCGGTTATCGCGATCGTCACTATTGCGATCTACGTGATCGCGACGGTCATGATTACAGAGTGGCGCGTTCGTCAGCGCCGCCGAATGAACGAAGCGGATACTCGCTTTCGTGGCATAGCCGTGGATATTTTGACCAATTTCGAAACCGTGAAGTCGTTCGCTGCCGAAACAAGAGAAACGGGCCGCTTTAACGACGCCATGCGCAATTACAATTTACGTTATGTAGACGCCATTCGGTCGATGTATGTTCTTAATGCGACCCAGGCATTTGTCATGAGTGCGGGTATGCTCGGTGCACTCGTTCTATCAGCCTGGAATGTGTCCCAGAACACAATGCAGATCGGTGATATCGCGGCGGTACAAATGCTGTTCGTTTCGCTCTACGCTCCTCTAAACATCCTAGGTTGGGCTTGGCGCGAGATTAAGCAGGGGGCTGTTGATCTCGAGAAGCTCTATGGGCTCCTCGGTATGAAACCGGAAGTAGCTGACAAACCGGATGCCGTCGAACTCAAGTCACCGAGAGGTAGCGTTTCGTTCGAACACGTTGGCTTTACGCATGATGCCCGAGCAGTTGGTGTTCAAGACATCAGCTTTGACGTGCCCGCTGGAAAGAAGATTGCTTTCGTCGGTACATCGGGCGCCGGGAAATCAACGCTCCTCAAACTTCTGTTCCGTTTTTATGACGTGCAAAGCGGCCGCGTTCTTGTTGATAGTCGGGATGTGCGCGATTTGACTCAAGAGAGCTTGCGACAAGCGCTTGGATTGGTGCCGCAGGACGTTGTTCTGTTCAACGAAACGATCAAATCGAACATCAGCTATGCTAAGCCCGACGCCACAATGGATCAGTTGCGGGATGCGGCGCGCAGAGCGCAACTTCTCGACTTCATTGAGAGCCTTCCAGATGGCTGGGATACGCGCGTCGGTGAACGCGGGCTGAAACTCTCCGGCGGTGAGAAACAGCGTGTAGGCATCGCGCGAGTTATTCTCGCTGACCCCGCTATCCTCGTCCTCGACGAAGCGACATCGGCGCTCGACAGCGCCACAGAAGCTGCAGTGCAGGACGCGTTGGACGAAGCCTCGAGAGGACGCACGACCCTTATGGTGGCGCACCGCCTTTCGACGGTTCAGAACGCCGACGAGATCGTCGTTCTCAAAGCCGGCCGAGTGATCGAGCGCGGGACGCATGAAGACCTCTTGGCAGCCAGGGGCGAATATGCCGATATGTGGGCGCGTCAGGCGAAGCGCGATGCGCTCGCGTTACCTGCTGAATAGGAGACTTGGGTCCGATGTCCGATACAGATTTAAGCCGCGAAACCTTCCCCTGGCTTCGGAGCGGGTTTGACTTGGAAGGATATGTCGGCGCGCTGGCTGCCTGGTTGGTCGGGATTCTGCTCGGTATTTTGTGGGCGCCGCTGTTTTGGATAGGCTTCACGGCGGCGATCGTCATTCTGTTGGCAACGCGTACGGCAGAGCGAACAGTACCAGATGCCGAGGATATCGTTGTTGCGCCATCTGATGGAATGGTTGTTTCCGTTGGCGGGGCGACGCCCCCTGATGAACTACGTCTAGAAGGGGCAGGCTGGACTAGGGTCCGTGTCTCCGTCGGCCCTACAAAAACGAATGGCATTTGCGCGCCCATGGACGGGGCAATCGACCACGTCATTCGGGAGACCGGCGATCCAGCAGCGTTCGCGGCGACAAAGCCGGACCGTCCTGGTCTGACGCTCGCTTATGTCGCGCTTGAAAGCGGAGAGCGCTCCGTCGGAATGTGCTACGCGACAGGTGGTCTCGGGCCACGTCTGGAGATTGATAAAGAGGCGGGGGACGCCGTGCGTCTTGGCCGCGGCATCGGCACGCTTCGTATGGGTGGTTGGTATGACCTCTATGTTCCGTCTGAAATGGATGTTCTTCCGGTGCCCGGACAAACCTTGATCGGATCAGAAACGATTATTGGGCGTTTTGGCGGCGCGAGCAGCGATCTCTTCGAGCGTGATGAGGTCGAGAAGACCGAGCCTGGGGCGGACGAAGACACATCAGATGAGCCGTTAGAGGCGGAGCTTGTGATTGATGAGGATGATGAGCTGACGCTTGAAGCTTTGTCCAGAGAAGAAGATGCGGTCGACAAGGAAGACGAAGACGTCTCTGAAATGTTCGCGCGTTTGAAGAAAGAAGCTCGCAAAATCCAGGATGATGAATAACCGACGTCTAAAGACTGCGCCGTATTCATTGACCTTTAACCCAATCACCGCCATGTGGCGCGCGTCGTTGCGCAAAATGCTGCGCATGGCCTCAACAGCGTGAATCGCACCCGTCATTGAACGGGAAGAGTTGGTGCCTTTAGACAGTCTATTTCATAAGCGCTCTTGTTCACGCAGGCCGTTCTCTATCGCACCAGACGAAAGACTTTGCGTGACTATATTTTCAGAACTGAACCTGCATCGCCAGGTTCTTAAAGCCGTGACGGCGGAAGGCTATGAAACGCCGACGCCAATTCAACTCCAATCTATTCCGCATCTGTTAGAGCGCCGTGATCTCCTGGGCATCGCGCAAACAGGAACTGGGAAAACCGCTGCCTTTGCGCTTCCAACTCTCAACCATTTGAGAGAGCGCAACGAAAACCGAGCGCCCAAGAGCACGAAAGTTCTCGTGCTGGCGCCGACGCGCGAACTTGCGGCGCAGATCGCCGAGAGCTTTCAGACGTATTCGAAGTTCATGGATTGTGTGACGCAAACTGTGTTCGGTGGCGTGAAGATCAACAAACAGATCAGAGCGCTTGAGCGCGGCTGTCATGTTTTAGTGGCAACGCCTGGGCGTCTTCTCGATCTCGTTAATCAGGGTGCCGTTCAGCTCGGTGACGTTGAAGTCCTGATTCTCGATGAAGCGGATCAGATGCTCGATATGGGCTTCATCCACGATCTGCAAAAGATCATCTCTCATGTTCCGAAGGAGCGGCAGACACTCTTGTTCTCAGCGACGATGCCGAAACTGATTTCAGACTTGGCGGAAAAGTATCTCAAAGATCCCGTTCGTGTTTCTGTTGCGCCAGAGAGCACGACCGCCGAGCGTGTTACGCAAGGGGTTATTCACGTCGCCAATAACAATAAGCTTCGGTTGCTGGGCAAATTGCTCGACGATCCGTCCATTGACCGAGCGCTCGTCTTCACGCGAACCAAGCATGGCGCGGATAAAGTCGTCCGAAAGCTGATGGCGAAAAAGTACCCCGCCATGGCGATTCACGGCAACAAATCTCAATCGCAGCGCCTGAAAGCGCTCGCAGCCTTTAAGTCTGGCGAGTGTCGCATATTGATCGCGACGGATATCGCCGCGCGCGGTATCGATATCGACGGCATCTCGCATGTGATCAATTTCGAGATGCCGAACGTCGCCGAGCAGTATGTTCACCGTATCGGTCGGACGGCTCGAGCAGGCCGCGAAGGTGTTTCGATCTCATTGGTTGCGGAAGATGAACTCTACTATCTACGGGAGGTCGAAAAGATCACCCGCGTTGAGGTCGAGATTTTGCCGGCGCCTGAGGGCTGCGAAGGGCTTGTCCTGCCGACCCCTGATCCAAGTGTTCGCGTTCGTAAGCCAAAAGGACCTGCACGTCGATCAGGGCGCAATCAAGGTCAGGGACGCGGCGGTCAACGCCAAGGTGGCAATCCGCCATCCAAGTCAAAGATGCGATCGCGAAAGCGTCCCGGCAAGAATCAACGACGTCGGGATCGTGAAAAGGTCAGTTCCTAGTCTTCGGGGACTGAGTTCATCCACGTGAAGACTGGTTTGAGTGGTAGTACCCAGCCAATGCCAGCAATCACGAAGAAAATTAGGCTTATCCATTTTGGCGCGGTGGCGAGCATCGTGCCAATTGTGGCCGCCCCCCAAATCCAAAACGCGAGGAAAAGCAGCACAGCGATACAGGCGATAAGTCTCCTTTGTGAGTGAGGCATAAACTGTACTTTCCTTGATCCTGCGACCGTGTGGCCGCTTGCTGTTCGTGCTTAGAGGATCAAATAGAGCGCATTATGCCTGACGCAACTTCTCCTATCGCCGCACGCTGGATCCAACGCTGGCTCATCGTCATTGGGCTCATGGTCTATGCCATGATCTTGATCGGCGGTGCGACTCGGCTCACCGATTCTGGCCTATCCATCACCGAATGGGCCCCCATTAAAGGCGCTCTTCCTCCATTGAGTGAGCAAGCTTGGCTCAGCGAGTTCGAAAAGTACAAAGAGACAGCCGAATTCCAGCAGCAAAACTACAATATGACGATGTCCGAGTTCCAATTCATCTACTGGTGGGAATGGGGACATCGCTTGTTTGGACGTCTGATTGGGCTCGTTGCCATTGGTGGCTTCGTTTGGTTCGCAGCAATGCGCTGGCTATCAAAGAAGTGGACTGCGCGTCTTGGTGTTCTTATCGCGTTGGGCGGTCTGCAAGGCTTCATCGGATGGTGGATGGTCGCGAGTGGTATCGGCGACACGGATCGGCTTGACGTTGCGCCGTATCGCTTGATGACCCATTTCGGATTAGCTCTGCTTATTATCGCGATTACCGCTTGGTTCTGGTTCGATTTGAGCGAGCGAGAACGAACGCCCGTCAGAGGTTCTATTCGCTGGCTCGCCATGGGTGTGCTCGGATTGACCAGCTTTCAGATGATGTCCGGCGCGCTCGTTGCGGGGCTGGATGCTGGGCGTTCCTATACGGACTGGCCGCTTATGGCGGGCGAGTTGGTACCTACGCATTACATAGACGCCGAGCTTGGGGTGCGCAGCCTGTTTGAGGGGCGTGCCGCAACCCAGTTTAATCATCGCGCAGGGGCTTACTTGCTCTGGGCGCTCGCATTGTTCGCAGCCTTTCAGGCAAGAGGCACGACCCTGTTCAAACCTTTCGGTCTGATCGCATTATTGGTCACGGCGCAGGCGGTTTGGGGGATCATCACCCTGGTCAATGCAGCGCCGCTTCCAATCGCGCTGGTTCACCAGGGGCTTGGCGTGATTGTGCTGCTCGCCTCGATTTGGCTTGTCTGGGCTACTCGCCCTCAGGCGTTGCCGAATAGCCAAACGGCTCCAGCGTAACTTTACTCGGATCGATATAGGTCACGGTGTGAGCATCAGTGCTGGCTTGTCCGGAAATAACGATGACGCCGCCGGGGTAGCCGCCGCCGCGTGCGTCGCCGGTCCCAGCCATATCAGTTGGCACCTGAGGCGGACGTACGGTGATCCCATCGAGGACTTCAAACTCCACGACTTCGTCAGACGGCGTCACCATTGTGTAGCCGCCGAGATCATCGAGAATGAAGCGATAGTGCTTGCTTCGGTTGCTCAAATCCAAAGCCGCGAGGACTGGAGCTGAGTAAGCAACATCCTCGGTATCAGTTAGAACACAAGCGGTGATGTCTCGGTCTGCGCGGGCCGGCTCGTCCAACAAGAGAATCAGATTGTCTCCAGCTTCAACCAGTCGTCCAAGTTTCAATTCGCGGCGCGCGCCTTGGGTCCAGAATCCGATTCGCATAATGCCATCGCGCTCAAATGTGGGGGCACCGCTACACAAGCCTTCTATAAGGTCGTCAGTTCCGGCGTCGAGCGGGTAGGGGAGCGGCTCGGGAAGTTCTCCGCCGTGCAAATAGAGAGATAGGTCGCCGTCTTGGGTAATCCCAGGGAACACAGTTACTGGCGTATCTTGCAATTGAAGAAACCGGCCGTCGGCGACTTGTGAAATGCCAATATCGGCTTTGTCGGTTACACGTTCGCCCTCCAGATCGAGAAACTGCAAACCGCCATCCAAAAAGGCCACAGCGACCGTAGATCCCAGTTCGCCGGCAACACCAATGCTATTAATTGGGCTGCCAAGGTCATTTGTTTGCCATACCGCCGGTAGTGAAAGCCCTTCAGATTCTGGTGTTTCGGCTGTATCTACGGGGGTATCGGACGTATCTGTATCCACAGGTGCGTCAGCCGGGCTACAGGCCGCAGCAAGTAAAAGCAGGGTCAGGGCCGAAGGCGCGTTGACAAGGCGTTTCGCGGCGCGTAGATGCGGGCGCTTGAACATTATCCAATAACTCCGAATGAGAGGCTCCGGCGGAGCAATGAAAACATATAACGCACCAGCCGACGTTGAGAACAAATGGATCGTCATCGACGCGACCGATGTCGTCGTGGGTCGTCTTGCTTCCTACGTCGCTAAACGTCTGCGTGGCAAGCACCGCGCTGACTTCACGCCTCACATTGACACAGGTGACTTTGTAGTCGTCGTCAATGCTGAGAAAGCCAAATTCACTGGCAACAAGCTGAGCGACAAAACTTACTACCGTCACACCGGTCACCCGGGCGGTATTAAAGAGACAACAGCTGGCAAGATCCTTGGCGGTCGCTTCCCAGAGCGCGCGATTGAGCTCGCTGTGAAGCGTATGCTGCCAAAAGAAAGCGCTATGGCGCGCAAGCAATTCAAAAAGCTGCGTGTTTATGCTGGCGCTGAGCACCCACACGAGGCGCAAGGCCCTGAAGCGGTCGACTTCGCGTCTATGAACACCAAAAATACGAAGGTCGCCTAAGCATGGCTGAGACTGCACAATCCCTCGAAGACCTGAAGAACGTCACCGAAGGTGAAGGCGCCGCTGTAGAGCTGGAGCCGATCACTGCGGAACCAAAGATCGACGAGCACGGTCGCTCATACGGCACTGGACGCCGTAAATCAGCGACTGCCCGCGTTTGGCTGAAGCCAGGTTCAGGCAAGATCACCATTAACGGTAAGGACCAGGACGAGTACTTCGCTCGCCCAGTGCTTCGCATGGTGCTCGAGCAGCCACTCATCGAAGCCGACCGTCGTACACAGTATGATGTTGTCGCGACTGTCAAAGGCTCTGGTCTTTCGGGTCAAGCTGGCGCCGTACGTCACGGGATTGCCCGCGCATTGGTCAACTTCGAACCAGAACTTCGTCGCACATTGAAGCCGTTCGGCTTCCTGACACGTGACCCACGTGTTGTTGAGCGTAAGAAGTACGGCCGTGCGAAAGCGCGTCGTAGCTTCCAGTTCTCTAAGCGCTAAGTGTTACGGTTTAAAAGTACACGTGATTGAGGCGCTCTTAACGGGCGCCTTTTTCGTATCTGGAAGAGAGGTTTAGCTATGAAAGTTCAAGCACCACTCAAAGCGGCTGTTCTCGGCGCCTCTGGCTATACTGGCGCTGAAACCGTTCGTCTGCTCGCGGGGCATCCGCAAGTCGAAGCAGGCGCCGCGACAGGGCATAGCCTTGCTGGTAAAAAGCTCTCTCAAATTTTCCCTCACCTCGCTGGTCCGACGGATTTGCCGGTTGTCAAAGCTGAAGACGTGAATTGGGATGAGATTGATATCGCTTTTGGGTGTTTGCCGCATGGAACGAGCCAAGATCTCATCGAAACGCTCCCGGAACATGTCAAAACCATCGACCTTTCCGCTGACTATCGTTTGCGAGACGCCGACCTTTACGCCAAAACCTATGGCCGGCCGCATCTGAACGCTGAGCGGACAGCCAAGGTGAAATATGGTCTCTCGGAATGGCGAGGCGACGAACTGAAGGGGGAAACGCTCGTCGCGTGCCCTGGTTGTTATCCGACGGCTAGTCTTCTGGCGTTGCTTCCAATCATCCGGCTGATTGATACTGATAGCGTTATTGTTGACGCTAAATCTGGTGTTTCGGGTGCCGGGCGAGGTCTTAAGGAAGGAAACCTGTTTTCTGAGGCAGCAGAGGGTGTGCACGCCTACGGCGTCGGAATACATCGTCATGCGCCAGAGATCGAGCAGGAATTGAACCTACAGGCTGGGCGAACCGATATTGGCGTAACGTTCACACCTCATCTTATTCCGATGACACGCGGCGAACTGGTCACCTGTCATATGCGCGGTGATGTCGATCAAATCCAATCTGCGCTCGAAACAAAATACGCAGGCTCTCCGTTTGTATCTGTTTTGCCGCTTGGATCCCCGACGCCTGATACTCGCCACGTTCGCGGAACCAATAATTGTCGGATCGCGGTCTATCCGGACCGTGTAAAGGGTCGTGTGGTCGTAATTGCGGTCATAGATAACTTGGTCAAAGGCTCGTCAGGGCAGGCGATTCAGAACCTCAACCTGATGATGGGCTGGGATGAAACGCTTGGCCTATCGGGGCTGCAGGCTCTGTTCCCATAGAGGAGAGTGAGATGTCGATAGAAGTTCGTGCGGTAACTGAGCAGGACGAAGCGATCTGGCGAAAGCTCTGGACCGGCTATTTAGAGTTCTATGAGTCGAAGGTGGATGAAGCTGTCTATCAATCGACATTTCGACGTATGCTGACACCGGGTGAGTATGAACCCAATGCTCTCGTTGCTTGGGATGGGGATAAGGCTGTTGGTCTCGTCCACTACATGTTCCATCGGCACTGCTGGCGCATCGAAAATGTTTGCTATCTGCAAGACTTATTCGCGGATCCATCCGTTCGCGGGAAGGGGGTTGGTCGGGCGCTGATTGAGGCGGTTTATGCTGCAGCAGACACAGCAGGTTGCCCCGTGGTTTATTGGAACACCGCAGACGACAACCATACGGCGCGTCTCCTTTATGATCGCATCGCGAAAAAGACTCAGTTCATCAAATATCAGCGCTAAGCGAACTAGAGGCTTAGCAGCTCGGGATCGCCGCCTTGGGCAGTGATGTTGATGGTCACTGTCCGCTCAGTAGCAAACCGATGCAGATAATGCGGGCCACCCGCTTTCGGACCCGTGCCAGACAGACCCTCACCCCCAAATGGCTGCACGCCCACCACCGCGCCAATCATTGAGCGATTGACGTAGCAGTTTCCAATTGGAACAGCTTTTTGAACGGCATCCGCAAAGCGTTCCAAGCGAGAGTGAACGCCGAGGGTCAAACCATACCCTTTGTTAGCCAGTTCTGCGCCGACGCTTGCAATATCGTCGGGATCATAACGCAGCACATGAAGAACGGGCCCGAATGTCTCGTGATCAATTTGGTCGAGACTGTTCAATTCAATTAGGGCCGGACCAAAAAAGCTCCCTATATCGGGCGCTTTAACCTGATGTAGGAGTTTTGCCTCCTCGGACATATTCGAAAGGTGTCGCTCTAGGATGCCGTGCGCTTCCTTATCAATCACTGGACCTATATCGGTTTGTGTAAGGCCGGGATCGCCAAGCGAGAGTTCATCCATTGCGCCCTTTAGACCATCGATCAAACCATCGGCTGTATCGTGCGGCAGGAAGGCAATGCGTAAAGCTGAGCATCTTTGTCCAGCTGAACCAAAGGCAGATACGATAATATCGTCGATCACTTGTTCGCGCAGCGCCGTTGTGTCGACGAAAAGGCCATTCAATCCGCCGGTTTCAGCGATTAAAGGAATGATTGGTCCATCTCGTCCCGCGAGCGTTTGATTGATCAGTCGCGCCGTCGAAGTGCCGCCTGTGAAGCAAACGCCCGACACGCGAGGATCATTGGTGAGGGCAGCTCCGACTGTTTCACCGCGGCCTGGAAGCAGGTGAAGTGCTTCGGCCGGAAGTCCTGCTGCTTGGAAGAGCTGAACTGCCTCATATGCGATCAGCGGCGTCTGCTCAGCGGGTTTTGCAACAACAGTGTTTCCTGCTGCTAGGGCAGCCGCAATTTGTCCTGTAAAGATCGCAAGCGGGAAGTTCCAAGGACTAATGCACGCGAAAACCCCGCGACCGTGGAGTTGCAGGTGGTTGGTTTCACCGGATGGACCAGGCAGCCGGATTGCCCCCTCGAATTCTGCTTCCGCCTGAGCCGCGTAATACCGGCAGAAGTCTACAGCCTCTCGTACCTCATCGACCCCATCGGCAAGTGTTTTGCCGGCCTCCCTTGCCATCAACGCGATCAACCGCGCGGCATTGTCCTCAAGCGTATCGCCCATGGCGCGGAGAATGTCGGCGCGCGCCGCCCCCCGAAGACGATCCCAGGTGGTCTGATATTTGGTGGCGGCCGTAAGCGCTTCATCGATGGCAGTGTCAGAGGCCTCGACGCAAGTGCCAATCCGCTTCTCATCAACGGGTGAGTTTACATCCGCACCCTTGTCGGTTTCGCTCGTGCCTGAGACAATTGGGCCCGCGGCGATGACAGGGCGATCACGCATTTCCTGCATCGCGATCGCAATGGCATCCCGGGCGCTCAGTTGTGAGAGATCCAAACCGGTGGAATTGCTGCGTTCAGGCCCAAAGAGCCGAGGCGGCGTCGGAATACGCGGATGGCGTCTAGGACCGATTTCAACCTTCGCGATTGGATCTTCCACGACCTGTTCTACCGGAACGTCGGGATCTAGAAACGCGTGTACAAAGCTCGTATTGGCTCCGTTCTCGAGCAGGCGGCGAACGAGGTAGGGGAGAAGATCTTCGTGGGCGCCTACCGGTGCATAGATCCGGACCTTGGTCCCGGCATCTGCAGCATCAAACAGCGCTTCACCCATCCCGTGTAGGCGCTGGAACTCGTAGTTTCCGACTCCAGCATCAGCGGCAAGAAGTTCGATCGCGCTATACGTATGAGCGTTGTGCGTTGCGAATTGCGGATATATCGCCGGCGCGCCCGCCAGCATGGCTTTCGCATTCGCAATGTAGCTGAGGTCGGTGTTCTGCTTGTTAGTGAAGACCGGGAAGTTTGGGTAGCCCGAGACTTGAGCGTGTTTGATCTCACTATCCCAATAAGCCCCTTTCACCAGACGAACCATGAGGCGCATTCCGGACGTTCTTGCCAGCTTGATCAATTCTTGGATGACGCGCCCGCTGCGCTTTTGATACGCCTGAACGGCGAGCCCTAAACCATCCCATCCTTTGAGAGATGGTTCCGCTGCAAGGCGTTCGAGAAGCTTTAGCGAAATGACCAAACGATCTGCTTCTTCAGCATCTAGGCACAAGTGCATATTGGTCGCTGCTGCGCGATCACACAGGGTCTTTAGTCTTGGATACAGCTCATCCATGACGCGCGCTTCGTTGACCGCTTCATAGCGCGGATGGAGCGCCGAAAGTTTCACAGACACGCCGCTAGAAGCTTCAGGTGCGAGTTTTGGATCTTTGTGTTTCGCAACCTGATCGATCGCTTGCGAGTAGGCCTCGTAATATCGGTCAGCATCCGCTTGGGTGCGGGCGCCTTCGCCAAGCATATCGAAACTGAAATGCGCGGCCTGACCGGAAGCAACAATCCGCTTGCTACGTTTCAGTGCCGCGTCGACATCGCGGCCGAGAACGAATTGCTCGCCCATGATCCGCATCGCCTGCATCATAGCAGCGCGAATAACGGGCTCGCCGCTTTCCCTAATCAGGCCTTGCACGAATTTCCCGGCGCCCTTTAGGGCATCCCGTGGCGCGCCGATGACCCGGCCTGTTAGCATCAAACCCCAGGTCGACGCGTTCACGAGCCAGCTGTCAGATTGCCCCTTGTGAGAATCCCAATCGCCCGATCGAATTTTTTCAGCAATCAGGTCGTCGCGTGTATCCGCATCGGGGACCCGCAGCAGCGCTTCAGCCAAACACATGAGCGCCAAGCCTTCAGAGTTTGACAGTCCAAACTCTTCTAGGAAGCTCTCCATCATGCCTTTCTTGCGTCCGGTTGCTCGAGCTTTCACGACCAGCTCGCGTCCGATACGCACGGCGCTTCTCCGTTGACCCTCACTCAGGGCTGTCGTCTCCAGCAAGTCTGCAATCAATGCTTCTTCGTCTGCGAACTTTTCGAGGTCGAGATCATCCCAATTAATTTGGAATTCGGTCGGCATTGGAGCGGTTTGAGACATGATCTTGTTTCGCTATTTCTAAGATAGTTCTAGTTGCAACTAATCGTTTCAATTGCCAAGACGTTTTCGGCCAGAAGCGGAGTATCTATCTCTGATATCGATCATCGGCGATCCAGCTTTGATGTAACCTATCGTCCAGATCGGCTCATCATGTTCCGCAAATTCGGCCAATACTCTTATGATTTGCGTTTCAGGAATGGTAGCGAGCAAGCCGCCACAGGTTTGCGGATCAAAGAACAGGTCTTTCAATGCGCCATCGCTCATGTCTACGCGGTCAATTTGAGTCGTGTTTGAAGACCACAGCGTGGATCGAATGCCGGTTTCCGCATATTGGATGGCGCCGTTTAGGACCGGAATGTTTTGAGCATCAATGTGTGCTGCGACACCCGATGCGACGAGAATGTTGAGCAGATGCCCAGCGAGCCCGAAACCAGTCACGTCAGTCATCGCGGTAGCTGCTTTTGCTAGGACCGTAGATGCTGTCGCTTGCGAGCGCAGCATGCTTTCAATCGTAGCTAAATAGTGATCGCCATCCGCGACTTGGCGCATCTCGGCAGCGAGCAATACCCCCGTGCCAATAGGTTTCGTGAGGACAATCACATCGCCGTCTTGAGCCCCGTTCTGGCGAACAATTTTGCATCCAGCCGGAGCAGATACAGTGAACCCGATGGTGAGCTCTGCGCCGCTACTGGTATGTCCGCCGACGATCTTGGCGCCGCTCGCGTCCACGATTTCATGAGTGCCTGCCATAACCTCTCGCAACATGTTCGCCTGTTTTTCACTCGCAAGTGGGGGCAGGATGATATGGCTCAGTATTGCTTCGGGCGCTGTGCCCATCGCCCACATATCGCCTAGGGCATGAATTGCAGCGATTTTCGCGAGCAAATATGGATCAGAATTGAAGGCGCGCAGATGATCGGTACTTAGAATTCGGGCGTGGTCAGCTGGGCCAATGATTGCGGCGTCTTCCATACTTTTTGACGAAAAACCAAGACCCCTCGTGAGAGGGGCTTGCGCTAGCTTCGCACCGCAGCCTCCGCATGGGCTTTCGTGTTGCTGGAGGTATTCAGATACGCCATCGGCAACCTTCGGCGGTAGCTGCGTAGAAGGCATATCCATTACTCCCCGAAATTGATTCATAAACTTACGATCAATTCGATCCTTGAGGCGCCACACCCAGTCACCGGAGAGCCCGACACCCCATTTGTCGGTAACGGCCGATCTGCGTCCGGTAGAGATGAGTTTGAGATAGTCTTTCTGTGGCTTGTAAGATTTTGGCTGCCTGCTTGAAAGTTCGGCGTGTAGATTGTCGAAGAGAATAGGGGCTTGTCGGACCGCAAACACGCCGGCTTTAGGGCGTGGTGCCTGCGTGAGATACGCGCAATCGCCGACCGCATAAACACCGGGGGCGCCAATCGCTTTCAAGTGTTCGTCGACGGCTATGTATCCGTCATTCAGGCTTAGCCCAGTCTGCTCAAGCCAATCATGCGGCTTTGCGCCTGCGGCGCTCACGACGAAGTTCGCTTCCACGAGTTGCGTACCCGAGGCGATATGGATGCCTTGTTCTGACACTTTGGACGCTTTGGTGCTTAGTATGACGTCGACGTTTGAGCGCGCTAATTCGTTGGCCAACACGTTTCGTGCTCTGGGACGAAGCTCACCTAGGATACTGTCGCCGGCTTCAATCAAACGGACGCGTCCGTCGCCAGCGAGTTCTGTTTTTAGGCGATATGCCATTGCCAATGCCAACTCGACCCCGGCAACGCCACCACCGAGGATTGCTATGTCGGGTGTTAAGCCGGTGGTTTTTGCGCGTTCTATAAGAGTATCCCACGCTATCGAGAACGTCCCAAGTGGTTTTGCGGGCACCAGATGTTTATCCGCGCCGGGCAGATCAATGAGACGAGATGTAATGCCGATATCTATAGACAGCGCGTCGTAAGCCAGATCAGGCGACGCGCCTAACTGTACGGTCTTCCGCTCAAGGTCGATCCCAATCGCATGGTCAATGACCAGCCGTGCATTTGCTTGCCGCGCCAGCCTGACAAGATCTATATCAAGTTCGTCTCGATCGTAATGTCCGGCAACAAAGCCGGGGAGCATTCCCGTGTACGGGGCTTTGACCTGCGGGTTCACGATGGTGACTTGTGCGCCGGGCAAAGGTGTCATCGCCCATTTCCGCAAGACGAGCGCATGAGCATGACCGCCGCCGAGTAGAACGAGGTCTCGTGTGATGGGGAGAGGGCGGCTCGCCTGCACGGTTGGGGGCTCCTTTCTATCCTTCTCCGGTCGCAGATCCCGGCCTAAAACGCAATCAGCCCGATCTTTCGACCGGGCTGATGAATATTGGAATTGCTATGTTCTAGTTAGTAAGCGCACTCACGACTTGATCATAGACCGCGACAGCTTTGGCGCGCATTTCGTCATCATTCGCATCCTGAATAGGATGATCAACGAGGACGAAGCGAGCGCCGTCCATACCGAGCGCTTCGCGCTGAGTAACCGCCGCATTGTGAAATTCGCTTGAAGCAATCGTAACCGCTGGGAGGCCCTGGATTTCAAACCAGACTGTGTCGTGCATACTGCACGTCGTACAAGACCCTCAGTCAGCTAATCCTTCAATCACGAAATCACATTCCGCTTTCATCTGTGCCCGCAAATCGTCGGGACACGGTTTCGTAAAGGTCGGCTTCGCATAGCGCCGGATCTCAATATCCGGCATGCGTTCCCCCATTAGGCGTTCCAGCTCATCGAGCAGAACATCGCCGCGGGGTTTGCGAATATCCATCAAGCCGACCACCCCTGAGACCTGTCCGCTGCGCGGCGTAATCTGCCGACTTACTGGAACAGCTTCATCAGTGGGATCGAGAATTACGGTCATTCTTCCTCCTTCTTCTAGATATCTTCAATCTTCCGGGACACTGATTGCGATCCCATTGCGCCGGTCACCCAGCCATGAAACGCGCTCGAGAATTTCCCGGCGTCTGAGCCTGCAACTACCATATGGATATAATCGGAGCTGGCAAATTTCGGGACCTGCTTGTCGAGCTGTTCAGCGCTGAGTTTTGCGGCAGCGTCGCGGGTCATTCCGGCGCCAGACACATCGTCTGCGACCATGTCTCGCAAAGGCCGCTTTGTGACCTCCTGGATCCGGTCCCTCAGCCTGGATTTCTCATACTCGCCGTCTTTCAGGAGCGTATCTATGTGTTCCGGACACACAACTAACAGCGTATCGACGGGCATCATGTGATACTTAGGTAGGAAAAGAGCCTCCAGACCGAGCGCCAAAGATCCTGCGATTTCATCAGGAGCACGGGACTCCTGATCGACAATGTTCACAGGGCCAGATGTCATAGCGAAGGCCGTCACGACTGAGTCTTCAGCTTTAAACCCGCGTTCAACATGGAGCGGCGCCCATGGCGAGCGCTCTTCCCATTCGGCGAAGCACATCGTGATCTTCATCGGGTTGCCAAGCGTTGATCGATCCGTGCCGCCCGGTTTTGCGCCACCAATATTACGGATGGCGAGACGAACTGCGCGTCCGATCGTGGCGTTCGCGCGGTTGCCGCTTCCAAGTGCTCCGAGGCCGCTATTCATTCCTATTCGTTCCCGAATGGGGCCGTTTACGACAAGGACGGGTGAGGCGCCCATGGTCGTTGCCATAACGCCATGTATGTTGAATTCGTCGGTGCAAACCGCTTCAATCGCGGCGATTACCACGGGCAAGTATTCTGGCTTACAGCCCGCCATGACCGCATTGATCGCGACTTTCTCGATCGTCGCTTCCCCCATATTGGGCGGCATTTGTGCAATCACTTCCTGCGCATCGCGCCGGGTGCCAGACAACATCCGCATAACGCGCTCTGGTGTGGGCGGAACCAAAGGAAGGCCATCTGAGAAGCCCTGATCAAACATGAACTCGGCAACGTCATCCGCGCTCGCAACTTCAATCTTGCGCGCACGGATAGGGCTGTCATCAGCCTCGGCCTGGAGGCGGTCGTGAATGTCTGGATCTAAGTGTTTGGACCCGCACCCTGGGCGCCAATCCGGAAGCGAGTCCCAATCTATCTGCGCCGGCGCTAATTCAAGTGCAGCGGAGATGTCCGTATTTAGATCTTGCCACTCTGACTTTACGAAGCCTTCGAACATGGTCGCGGCGGAGGCTCCATCTGGGCACCAATAAATGGCGGGCACGATGTCGAAATAGAAGACAAACGAGGTCTTGAGCGTGGTATCCTCCAGTATGGGAAGCGTCAGGCCGTGCCGGTCTTTCAAAATCAATCCGCCATCGCGGGTTTGACTGATCATCCAGATATTCACGCTCTCGCCAAAGGCACTGTGCATGGCTTGGACGAGCGGCACAGCAAGGTTGCAGGTCGCGCAGTCCTCTTTCACGAAACAGAGAAGAGTAGGGCGCACTGATGGGAACGCATGGGAAGCGCCATCGAGGTCTTGGAGTTCAAACCCAGGAACTTCAGTCATGTCTCCACCTTCCGCAATTTCAGAAAACTATGCTGAGATTCCAGAGCATGTCCACGCGTTGCGCAGCGTCACTTAATTGGCGGAGGCGGATGGGAATCGAACCCACCACACGCCGGTAACGACGCGTCGCTGGTTTTGAAGACCAGGGAAGCCACCAGACTACAGTCGCCTCCGCATCCGCTCAGACTTATAGCGCAGGTCTACGATCGCAAGTTCATTCGCGCGTCTCCGCCACTTTAATCACGCGAACGTTGCCATCCCTGATCGTAATGCCTTGAGCATCGAGGTGCTCTAGCAATGGTACGATGGTTTTTCGATTGGTGGACAGCGCGGCTCGCGCTTCCCCTGTCTTAAACGTTTGCCCTCCTGGAAAAGCGCGCTGCAGAGACGTGATCGCTCCAGCAACAACCTCAGACTGAAGTATAACGGTTTGGCTCAGGGCATGATTGTACAAACGGACGGCCTCTCCATTCCACACCATCAGGTCGATCAAGTCGGCGTGTTCAATCTCCAATGAAGTCGGGTCCAAGAGTAGTTCTGGCATCAGGCTTGTACGCCGGAGTTGCTCGATAGCGTCTTGATAAAGCTCACGCTGAGCAGGTCCGAGGTGCTCGTTTGGATCATGTCCGACGATAGACATCCCATCCAAGCGCTCTTCGATTTCATTTTTGTCGACAAGAGATCGAACCGCATAAATCAGCAACTCCCTGGGGACGTGTTTGAAGGCGGCGCTCGAACCGGGTGATGGGGCGTGCGGCCTCAGCGGGCGATCTTTATGGAACGCTCGCATTGTTTCGACCAGACGCGCCTTCACGGAATCGATCTCCGCGATTGAGTGGGCAATGCGAGCCCCGTCAATAATGAAGTCGCGTCTTATGATGGCTGAACAGTTATCGATGGTTTTTCGAGCCAATCTCGAAAGCAAAGCAAGGTCTACAGACCCTTGATCTCGCTCGGAAATGCCCTTTGCAATCGCGAGCACGTCTGAGTTCGCAGCCGCCCTGAGAACGGCGACGTAAAGCTCTTTGTTTCGCTTCGCTAGCACGGCTTCCGCATCTAAGACTTGTCCGCCGCAAATGGTTTGAGATGATGCGGGTCGCCGCAGGATAAAACGCTGTCCAACAAAGCCAATTTGATCGTTCTCGAACTCTAACTGCGCGATCGTGGCGTCTTGCTCGCTAGTTCCGAGGATTCGAACGCGCGCGGGACTACGACGCGTTCCGTGAAGAACCGTAACGGATTCCATATGGGATAGCCGACGGGTGCCTTCATCTGGCGCGTTGATCATGACATCGAACAGGCAGCTTGGCTGACCTTGGCCGGGCGCGCAAAGAACGTCACCTCTCCTGATATCCTGCGATTTGATGCCTCTTAGATTTACAGCGACCCGAGCGCCAACCGTAGCTTTCTCCGCGGTTTGGCCAGCGATTTGAAGCCCGCGCACGGAACAGGCTGTTTCCATTGGTTGGATCGTGACCGCGTCGTCCAAAGAGAGCTCACCGCCTAATAATGTGCCGGTCACTATCGTACCCGCACCCTCGGCTGAGAAAGCGCGATCAATGGGAAGGAAAGCCCGATCGGGAGACGAGCTTTGCCCTTCTGAGCCAAACAAATCTTTCAAAGCGGCAGCGAGCCGATCAATACCTTCCATCGTCCGACTTGAGCACCTGATGATCGGGGACGCATCAAACCCATGTTCGCGAAGTAGTTCGGCGATAGCTCGTGGCGTGTTTTCGCTTGAGGCATTGTGGTCGATGTCCGATTTGCTGAACGCAACAACCGCATCTCGAATGCCAAATAGCTTTGCGAGTTTGAGATGTTCAACGGTCTGATGAGATGGTCCTTCGCTCGAATCTACAACCAGGAGAATAGCATCAGCACCGCTTAGGCCCGCTGCAGCGGTTTGGATAAAGTCGGCATGGCCGGGCGTGTCGATAAAGTGCAACCATCCTTCGGAGGCCTGCTGATTGGCGAAGCCGAGAACGATACTAAGTCCGCGTTTGCGCTCCTCCTCCAGTCGATCCGTGTCCGTTCCCGTGAGCGCTTTCACAAGCGCTGTTTTGCCATGGTCGACGTGCCCGATGACTGCGATTGTCTTATGCATTAACTTGAGAAAGCGGTTGTGAGCACGCTTGAGAGATCCGAAATTTCTTCGTCGGACACCGTCCTGAGATCGATCAGAAGTTTCTCTTTCGAAATCCTTCCAATGACTGGCGGACAGGCAGCCCGTAGGTGTTCGGCCAATTGATCCGGCGACATGTCTGGATGGGTCAACGATAGCGCGAGGCTCGGCAGGTCCTGCAATGGAAGTGATCCACCGCCGGCGCGGGCTTTTGAAGGCACAATAGTGGTTTGAAGATCTTCTATAGAGCTGCAATGATCCGCGAGGTGTTCGGCTCGCGCTCTTACCAGGTCGATGGGCTCAGATATCTTTCTGAGTACCGGTATGCGAGCGATCGGATCACTTGGCGCGCGATACAGTTCTAGCGTGGCGATCAGGGCCGCGAGAGAGAGTTTGTCCACGCGAACGGCGCGTGCCATGGGATGACGCTTAATTTGATCGATCAGATCTTTGCGTCCCGCGATGATCCCTGCCTGCGGTCCGCCGAGTAGTTTGTCACCGGAAAACGTAACAATATCGACGCCAGCAGCGATGACGTCCTTCACGACGGGCTCATTCGGAAGACCATAAGGAGTGAGATCAACCAACACGCCGCTGCCAAGATCTTCGATCAGGGGAAGACTGTTTGCTTTTGCGATCTCGGCGAGTTGTCCCCGTGTAGGCGAAGCCGAAAATCCTACGACGGCATAATTACTGGTATGACTCTTCAGCAGCAGCGCCGTGCTTTCTGTGATGGCATCAGCATAGTCCGCAGGATGCGTTTTATTCGTCGTGCCAACTTCTTTGAGGGTTGCGCCGCTTTGCGTGATGACATCCGGCATGCGGAATGATCCACCAATTTCAACCAACTCGCCTCTCGACGCGATGACCTCTTTATGGTTCGCGAGGGCGCTCAGGACCGTTAAGATGGCGCCTGCGCAATTGTTCACAACAAGCGCTGCTTTAGCCCCGGTGAGCTCGCAGATCAGGGTCTCTGCGTGGCTGTGTCTCGAGCCTCGCTTTCCGGTGTCGAGCTCGAATTCTAGAGTTGAATAGGTGCTTGCAATCTCACTCATCGCCGCAATCGCTTCTGGAGCAAGCGGGGCACGGCCTAAATTGGTGTGAATGACGATGCCCGAGGCGTTTATGACGCGTTTCAGGGATTGCTCCCGTGATTGATCGAGCGTTTCAGAGATATCAGTCCAGAAGAGACGTTCAGACAAAATTGCCTCTGGCATTGGCGCATCAGCGAGGAGTTTCGTGCGGGCGCGTTCGATTTTTTCTCGCACAGCCTCTGTGACGTGTTCGCGGCCGAAAACGTCGATCAATGGCGCTGCGTTGGCGCTGTCCATCAGCGTCTGAACTTTAGGAAGTTTGCGCAGGCTCGTATTCATACCGCATTGTCTCTGAAGACGGTGAGACACGCAAGCTTCTCCGTATCATCCAGATCGTCTGGGCCGCGCCAATATCGCGCAGTTTAATCTCGGGTAAGCGTGCTCAAATGTGCAACCATGCGGTGTGGAAAGGTAAAGTCATGTTCGAGCATCCAATCAAATCAGGCGTTTTCGAGCGGTGTGGTCGATGTGGTAAGGGACGTCTGTTTCGAGGGTATCTGAAGTTTCGAGATGAATGCGATGTTTGCGGGTTAGACTATCGCGGCGCAGATACCGCAGATGGCCCAGCCTTCTTTGTTGGCAGTCTTACAATGATCCTGTTCGCACCGTTTTACTTTATCCTGCCTTTGGTTCAGCTACCTCTCCTTCAATTGCTTGGGCTTTGGGTGCTTTTGATTGGCAGTATGGTTGGATTTGCGGGCGTGTTGCTCCCGAAATGCAAGGGTGTGCTCTTTAATCTTCAGGTGCGCCACAAAGCTGAGGAAGCGAATTTTGAGAGTACAGGCCAACATGGCCAACCGCCGCGGAATTGGAAGCACTAAGAGGTCTTCTGAGCGTGCGGTGTCCTAAAACAGCTTCTTTGAAAATCGTTCCAAGAATATACGCGCCGGCGAATATGACCCCTTTAACGGTCCCTGAGATTTTTGAGACGCCGATACGTCGTCGATAGGAAACTGGCACTTCGTGACACTTAAGCCCAAGTTTCAAAGCTCGAACCTGCATCTCTACAGTCCAGCCAAACGTCGGTGCTTGCATGTTTAAGCGCTCATAAGCTTTGCGTTCGATGGCCCGGAAGGGGCCAAGATCTGAGAAAGAGCCGGCCCAAAAGACTTTCATCAAGCTTGTGGCAAGTGCATTGCCCCAGCGTTGCGGCAGTGTGAGGGCGCCTCGTTGTACATTCCCCAGCGCGCGTGACCCAATGACGAAATCGACCTCTCTTAGTCGGATTGGTGTGATTAGCGCTTCGAGATCTTGTGGGTCATCTGCGCCGTCGCCATCCATGAAAATTAGGAGGTCAGCCTCCGGCTCAGCAGCCACTCCGGCCAAACAGGCTCGTCCATACCCTGCGGGCTCTGCAAAAACCACGTCGGCGCCAGCATTGGCAGCCGTTTCGGCAGTGCGGTCTAACGATCCATTATCCACGACGATGACGCGATCGACTTGGTGCTTCACACCGTGAACGACCCCGCCAATGGCGTCTTGCTCATTGAGCGCCGGAATGATGATGACGGATTTCATAATTTCGTTCCTTGTAAAAAACGGAGTGAGCGATCAGGGCCAGTGGTACGCCAAAGGCGATGGGCACAATGATCCATTGATAAAGCGGGGCGTCGTCGCCGAGCTGGAACCTGAGCCAATAAAGCGGGGCCGTTAGCGTGAGGGCATTCAATCCTGGGTGTGGGCAGAATGGTAGTAGCGGCGCCAGCCAGATGAGGTACCAGGGGTATCCCGTTGGCGAGAGAAAGAGTAACACCGCGATCGAAATTGCTAACAGCGCGGGTAACCGCTGCGCGGATTCCGCAAATCGGAGGGCAAGAAAAGCGGCCACTCCGAGTACGGCAATCGCCACGGTGATTCTGGCTAAGGTTCCGGCGTTTTCAAAAGCTCGAAACACGCCGTCTTCAAGGATCGTGAACAAGAATGCATGGGTTCGCCACTCGGTCGCGTAGGCATTTAGACCCGCATCAGGATTTAGCGCATGCACAAGCTGAGGCGCGAGTAAAAGCCCACAGGTGATCACGAAGAGAAGACCCAGGCTAACCAGCTTTAAAGGTCGAAACAGAAATGGGCGTAGTAAAATTGGGAGGAGGAGGGCAGGCCAGAGCTTTACGCCAACAGCTCCGGCCAGCGTTTGCGTTGCCCAAGTGAACCAGCCCTGTTTGGCAAGCAAGACAGTCGCGAGCAGGAACGGCACAATTATGAGATCCATATGCCCGGCGCCGAAGCCTTGCAGGATGACAATTGGATTCCACCAATAGAGCACGCTTCATTCTGCCCGGCGTTCGTAAGCTCTTAGCGAGGTGATCAGAAGCACGAAGGCAAGAACATCCACGACAAGCAGCACCGTACGCCAACCATTTAGGTCGAACGGGGCGATCCAGTGGGCGACCGCAAAAGCTGCTTGTGTCAGAGGCGGGTAAATCGTCGCGACATAGGGATAGTTTATCCGCTCATGAAGGTCAGAATGCTCCGCAGCTAGTTTCTCCAATGTCTTGATATCTTCTGATCTCGAAACTTGTTCTTCCGCCTCGAAGAGTGGAAGGGATACTGCGTCGCTCGGTGCATATTTGTAGGGATCAATCGCTTGAGCCGTGACAGCCCCATCCCAAAGATAGCGATAGCTATCGTCCTCTTATACGGGCGTAGAGAGAAACATTGCGCCTCGTGCAATCAGCCCGATCAAGAAAATGAGAATGAGAGAGTGGCGAGACGAAGACGCGGTTCTAAGCTTGTCGGGCAGCCACATCCATAACACCGCCGCGAGCCCCGCCAAACCGATATACAATCCGAGCGGAGCGTTGCTCAGGTCCACATCATAGGGAAATGCCCAAGACAGCGCACTCAACCCAATAAGCACGATGGCGATCATCACACCGATACGGAAGACTGGGTTGAGCGATAGCATGATGGGCTATGAGCCGAAGCCGCCAGATCGAACGCTACGCCCCGAGTTTCCTGATCCAGCCGCCGCTTGGCGAACGCGATACTGCTCAAAATCTGTGGAAAGCTTGCGACGGTCTAGGGTTTCAGCATTTGCAACGGTTTGTTGGTCAGCCGGCTTTGCTAGTCCTGAGAGATGCGTGCGTAACGTCTCTTCTGATCCACCGAATGCGAACGGTAGGTACCAATCATAATACGAGCTAATGCGAACTTTATCGCCGCGAACCCGCAAGTTATTCGGGAGAGAGTTGAAACGGCGTGCTGCTTCCGCGAGCTGATCGGTGACATTTGATCCAGTGAAGGGTTCGCGTGGAAGCGCAGGACCACCTTTAACGCCTTGATACAGGCCAAATACGATATTGAGATCATCCCATCCGGCGAACAGAATATCCTCCTCAATGTCTTGCAAAGAGAGGGACGTCCCTTCGACAGTGATCCGCGGGCTGGTCCAAAGCGATCCTGGATCTGAGGGCGTGCCGCGTTTGTTTTTATAGCCTCTCACGCGCCGCTCTTCAGCGATGGCGTGGATAAGCAGGAAGTTTCGGGTGTTTAGCCAATACGCAAGTTGCTCGTCGCGGTTCAGCTGGCTGACGGGCACACCGGCGAGATAGTCAGCATACTCTCGCATGAAGGGCAGTCCTTGCGCGTGAGCGATTTCATAGGCGACTAGGGTTCGGCCGCGCTCAGGAATGGTAAGCGCGCTCAAAAACTCTGAATATGGTGTGGTATTTACAACGGCTGTGCTCTCAGCGCTGTAAGCCGCGAATTTTGAGGTGGTCTCTGCGTTCATAGAGAGGGGGATTGCCAGGCCGCCTGTGGTCAGGGCGATCGCGGCGAGAGTCGCTCGAAGACGAGATTGGTAAGGCATGATCGTTTAGGTCCCACTTTGCTCGGAAGGTTGTTTTATGGTCGAAGGTCATCCTCGATCCGCCGCCAACCTGACGCGCAATGTGATCACTTGAAACTCAATAGGCCTCACGATCTGTTCATCAAACCGAATTGAAAAAAAAGCGACTCCTGGATGGAGCCGCTTTCTCGGGTTTAGTTTTTCAATCGCTTATCGAATGCGATTGGCGAGGTCTCGCAATGTCGACTGAAGATCAGCCTGACGCATGCCGGTAATCGGATCCGATTTGGATACCTTTAGGTCGGATGCGAGTCTTCTGAGACGATTAGAAACAGAGCGGTTCTTGGACCCCTCCGCCATTGTTTGTGCTGCTTCTGAAATAGAGCCGGCATACTTGGCGGCATCCTCATCGCTCAGCTCGTTGCTGCGAACCAATTGATCGACATAAGCCAGCGCAACAGATGGGTCGCCCTCAGGCCATTTTACTGCGAACTGTTGCTGTGGATTAAACAGAGCACCTTGATCTGCAACGGAAGCCGCTGCGATTTCGTTCGCGCTCATCATGTCGCTTTCATTGAGTTCGAACACATCCAATCCGCGGACGATTGCCGTCCCATAGATCTTGCCTTCGTACCAATATGTGGACCAGTAGCCACCCAAAATCAGGCGTTCCTCATGGATAGGGCCGCGGTCAAAATAAGCGACCTCAACCGGCTTTGCACTATCGGTGAAATCGATCACTGACATGCCGCCCTGATACCAAGCTTGGACGAAAATATCGCGACCGGGGACTGGTACGATTGATCCGTTATGCGCGACGCAGTTTTCTTGTTCACTCTGCGGCGCCGGAATTTTGTAATAGCTCCGGAACTCAAGCTTGCCGTCAACGATGTCGTAGATCGCGTTCGCGCCCCAATCGATCGGATCAGATGGGCGACAGCGTGGACGGACTCCACCGCCCCATTCATCCGTGAATAGGACCTTTGTGCCGTCATTGTTAAAAGTAGCCGAGTGCCAGTAGGCGAATTTTTGATCCAATACAGCATCAATGCGGACAGGCTTGTGTGGATCGGAGATGTCGAAAATCACTCCATTGCCAGAGCAGGCGCCCGCGGCAATGTTTTTCCCTGGGAAGACAGTGATGTCGTGGCAGTGGTCGGTGCGGCTGCTGCGCTGTGTCTCTTCCCCGTGATCACCACCTTGCCAGAGGCCGGCAATCTGTCCGGACTCCGCATCCGCAAACACAGCTGGACTGTCCACGATGCGCGCCTTGGATGGATCGTCGACTGGGATCTCAATAACATCAATTCGGAAAAGAGCAGTGCGGTCGTCACCTGAGACGGCGCCAACGCAACCCTCTAGCTCTTCACCGTCGCGGATTGAGGCTGTGCCCGAATTGTAGACGATGATTTTGCCATCCTCATCTGGTCCTGAGACAACCGAATGCGTGTGGGAGCCGCGGCAGGTCTGGACGAGGCCGACTTGGCGCGGCAACTTCGGGTCAGAGATGTCAAAGATTCGTAGGCCGCGGAAGCGGTCTTGGCTGACATCTTCGGAGATCCCTTGTAGGCCGCAATCAACTCGTCCGCGCGTCTGTTCGACAGACATGATCAATAGATCGCCAACGATCGATACGTCTCCCTGGCCGCCTGGGCAAACCACAGAGCTGATCAGTTGCGGTGGAGCGTCTTCGACCAGCATGTAGATATTGAAGCCGTGATAGTTGCCGACGACGCGCATATCGCCTGCGAATGCCATATCCGTGTTCATGAAGCTTAGCAGAGGGGACCGCTCGCCCCATGCGGTCTCTTCAATGGCTTGCTCGTCATCTCGAACCGGCTCTTCGTCGGATTCCGCCATTTCCATATCGGGCGAGTGGTCGTGATCGCTATGATCGTGATGACCTTCATGCCCCTCGTGCTCAGCCATTTCTGAGTCCGCTTCATCGTCGTCGTCCGGTTCGACGATAGGTGGAATTCCAGCAGGGTTCTCCGGATCATAGAATCCAGGAGGCTTTGGCAGTGACGCAATCTTGGTCAGGTTGGAAATCGCTTCTCCGGCGTCTCTGAAGCCCGGTGAGAGCGCTGCCCGAGGTTCCCCGGAGAGGTTCTCGAGCATAAGGTTCATACGCTCGATTTCTGCGCTTTGATCGTTTTGAATATCTGTGATGAACTCAAACAGCACCGGATCATATGCCGAGCCGGGTTGGTCGAGTAGATCTTCCACCATGGTCAATGCGCCCTCATGGTGGCGGATCATCAAGGTCAAGAACAGTTCATCAAACCCAACCCCTTCAGACGCAGCAAGTTGGGACATTTGCTCAGGCGTAGCCATGCCCATCATCTCATGTGACATATGCGTGCCGTGGTGGGCATGCGCGCCGGGCAAGTCCTCGCCGCGCTCTGCCAGCCAGTCTTTCATAAACTGAATTTCGTCGGCCTGCGACGCGTCTATGCGGCCAGCAATGTCGACTAAATCATCATTATTCGTCCGATCGGCTACCAGCGCGGACATTTCTACTGCTTGAGCGTGGTGCGGGATCATATCCTGCATGAACTCAACATCATCTTGAGAGTAACTTGTATCCGCGATGGCCGATGCTTCTTCAGCGCTCAAGACCTTCGTCGGCTCGCCTGGGGCGCCGGGTTGTATGATGGCGACGTCTTGAGCCATTGCGGCGCCGCAAGAAAGTGATAGCGCAAAAAGACTGGTTGCGGCTTTCATTAGCCATCGATCCGAAAGTGCCTTGGCGATTGGGGGCATATCTAGCTCAACTTTGCTTATTAGAAACGTTGCTGAGAAGTATGTACGAGTTGCCGCATAAGGCAATCTCAATCGCAATCAATTTGGCCGACGATGCGAAAGATCCAGTCCGCGCCCAGCTAGTCTAGGCTTTGCGGTGAAATCACATCGAGGGCGCCATCATCGCGCTTTTTCAAAAAGCCGCGCTTATGCAGATAAGAGACCGCCCTGGAGGTCGACTCACGCGCGGCGTGAATCCGAACGGCGAGCTCTGAGACGCTGGGTGGGTTCGCAATTGTCGCCCGTTCTTCATCGGTGGCGTCTAGTTCCCCCAACCTGAAGAGCTCGGAATGAAGCCGCGCAGAGGTCTGTAATGTTGCGAGTTCTTCTAGTTGGATCGATGTATTACGCACGCGCTCAGCTAAGAGTTTTGATACTCTCAGACCGAACCCCGGCGCGGAATGAATAGCGCTTTCAAATTCAGAATAGTCCACAGCCAATGCAACAACTTGGCTGACGGCTATGACGGTTGATGATCTTGGTGCTCCGGTTAATCCGGACATCTCACCGATCAGAGCGCCCTTGCCGAAGGAGGCGAGCCAAATTTCGTGGCCATTCTTCGAGTATCTGACCGTTTTCAAGCTGCCTTCGAGGAGCAGATACACCGATTGAGACCCATCACCCTGTGTTACCAGGCTGTCACCAGGATTTAGCTGTATGCGTCGACTTGCGAGTGCAAGCTCGGTGAACCCGTCCTTTTGGGACGGGACGCCAGCGAAAACTGACCATTGAGCTTTGGCTTCTTCCAACTGATCCATAAACAGTCCTCGATGTGAAAGACTATCTCGAACCTATTCAGCGTGTTGCAGGTTTAAAAGGAGTTTTTGCTGTTGTCCGAACGCCAAATTGAGATGGTTCATCGGATGTTTGTGCTTGTTCGCAGCAATTGTATGCAACGGGAGAATGCGACACGTGCCGAATATTTCACCTAAGGCGTGCAATTTTGAAATCGATCCGCGTAAAGGATGTTCATTCCGGTACACTTATGCAGAGATGTTTTTTGTTTGACCTGCAAGGTGTTATTGCGATCACCCTCCTCAGATGTTCTCATGTCACCGAGAGGCAGAGTTATGCAGGCTGGCGAGCGATAGTTTTAGGATCGGCGAATGTTTGACGGCGAGTCAGATGAAAGTGCAGAAAGCGGGGGCAATGATCGCCGACTCGCGAGCGTGCTTGTTGCCGATATTTGTGGTTTCTCATCTTTAGCTGAACGTAATGAGGATGTTGCCCTCGCAATTGCTCGACGCGTTGGTAGCCTCCTAAACTCAATCGCTCAACGATACGAAGGTCGGAAATTCCACGAAGCAGGCGACGGCTTTTTCTTCGAGTTCGCGAGTGCGAACCGGTCGATGAAAGCCGCCGGTGAGATGCTCTCTGCCATTGGGAAAGATGACCAGCTGAAGCGCCTGCATGATGTGAATATTCGGATCGGTATCCACCTCGGAGATGTTCAGGTCGAGCCGAACGGGAATCTGTTAGGGCATGGTGTGAATGTCGCTGCACGCCTGCAACAGAATGCAGATCCGGGAAGTATACTGGCTTCCAAATATCTGGTCGATGCTTTGTCAGAAAAGCATGGACGATTTTGGAGTCGGCGGAAACTGTCACTCAAAAATCTGAAAACCCCGATCGTCGCTTTTAACATCCGAGATGATCGTTCGATTGGCATGCTTGTTCGCGATGTCTGGTCGAGCATGCGATGGAGTATTTTGGGCGGGAGTGCGGCTTTGGTTGTGACCGCTTTTGTCCTGATGCAAACCGTATTTTCCGCTCCAGAAAGTGGTCCCGGTCCGATCGATCGTGAAGCCGTGCGCGCTTCCCTCGCTCCCCTCATCGAGGCCGATAGGCCGGTTGATGATATGGTTTCTGCTTTGATGCAAACGGATGACTTTGACGATGCTATAGAATTGCTTCGCCAAGAGTATGCTTCGAATCGAGAAACGATGAGCCGGACACAGAGTCTGGATCTGCTGCACCAGATTGCGGCAATCTCGGTCAATCGCGACGTCACGGTGGCTGAAGAGGTCTATTCCGAGATATTGAAGCTCGATCCTTATGACGCTGAAGCGCTTTATCAGATGGCGAAAATTTACCGTAAGCGCGACTTTGAGAGTTTGGCTCAATCAAGTTTGCTGAAAGCGCTTGAGGGCGCGCAAATCTCTGAACGTCAGAAATTGAGAGTGCAAATTGCGTTGATCGAGCTGAATCGAGAAGCGGGAACCGTTCTCGCCGATGTCGAAAAACTGGCCGAACTGGCACTGCGAGCGGATGATCTTGGCTTTGACGGTGTTTCGCAAATGGCTCGCTATAACTCAATACGCGAGCAATTTATGTACGGCGCCAGTACCCTCGAAGCCGATGAAGATGCTTCAATCTTATTCGAACCCCTGATCAAACAGACACTGGCGATCGTGGATGAGCAAACCAGTTCCGGATATTTATATGAGGTCTCCGATAGTCTCTTGACGCTGAGCACGATGCAGAACCGGATCGGTCGATTTGAGGAATCCTTGCAAACGCTAGAAAGCGCTTTGGAGATAGAAAAAACACTCCGGCGCCCAGCGCGCATGATGGCGATCCACGCGAATTTGGCCTATCTGAAAGTTGCTTGGAATGAGAACGAACCAGATGAAACAGACGCACGCCTAATGCAAGCTGAAGGGCATGTCGCTCAGGTCCGTGAGTTGGCTGATCGCGAAGGGCTCACCAGCCGCGAATATTACAACTGGTACATTCTCGCTTTGATAGAAAACCAGCGTGAAAACACTGCCCTGTCATGCTCGCATTTGGAGAAAGCGTTACAGGCGTGGCCTGAAAAATACCTTGCTGGCATGAATCCAGAAGAAATGGCGGACGACCTGAATTGCTTCTTCTAACCGCCCGCCAATCCTAGTTTATTGGATTACACGTCCCACGTCGTATCAAAGCCATCTGGCCACCCCCAACGGGTGCATCGCAATGTGACTTGCGACGTGCCAGCTTCCGCACTGACGGCTTGCGTAGCGGGGATTTCAAGTTCAAAGCCAAGCGCCACTTTCGCTACGGTCGATCCGTCACTATTCTTGTGCTGATCCAAAGCCTCTTTGACCTGTTTTAGGATGATCAAAGCAGCATACTGCCTGAATTGCTGAACAGAATTATCGGTGGGCGGATTGTCCATATCCTTCCACATCGGAGCGGCTTTCTTCATCAGTTTTTCGAGTGATGCTACATCCAATTTCATCGTCGGTTCCTTTCGAGATTAAGCGGGTGATTATTTGTCCACGTCCACACGGTCGAATTCTGATGTCCGAAAGACGAAAGCACTCTTCTGTGTGACTAGGTTATCCTCACTCAAAAGATCTTTCTTAACCGTGACCTATGTCACCGATCGAGCGGGAAATTTTTCAAGATGTCGGCATATCCATTGTCAAAAGGGGGGCTCATCGGAAATTTTACCACGAGAAATGAGAACCGCCGGTTTGAATTTCTTGAGAGATGTTTTTGATTTTCGTGGCGACGTGGTACGAGTCGAAAAATAGAAAAGTTTGGGAGGACTTTTATGACATTTAGAGCGGCGATTTTGGCCACGACCTGCGTCCTGCTGTCTTCATGCGGGCAACCAATATCTGAAACAACGCAAAACGAAGAGGTGAGCGCAGAAGACCGCCTCATGGAACAGCTCATCGACGCGAAGCCAGGCGACGTCATCGAAATTCCAGAAGGCACTCTGAATTTCTCACGCGGCCTAAGTTTAACCGCGGATGGGGTCACGATCCGCGGACAGGGGATGGATAAAACGGTCTTGAACTTTGCGGATCAGATCTCGGGCGCCGAAGGTCTCCTGGTCACCGCGAGCGACTTTACCATTGAAGATCTCGCGATTGTCGACGCCAAAGGGGATGGTCTGAAAGTCAATGAAGGCGAAAACATAACCATTCGCCGTGTTCGAGCGGAATGGACCGGTGAGCCGAAAACCGAAAATGGGGCCTATGGCATCTATCCGGTTCAAACAACCAATGTGTTGATCGAGGATACAGTGACGATCGGGGCCTCTGATGCCGGTCTGTATGTCGGGCAATCAAAGGATGTCATCGTTCGTCGTAATCGGGCGGAGTACAATGTCGCCGGGATCGAGATTGAGAACACGGTCAATGCTGACGTTTACGAGAATATCGCGACCAATAACACGGGCGGAATACTTGTTTTCAATATGCCGCAACTTCAACAAGAGGGTAAAGCGACACGCGTTTTCAACAATCGCGTTTTTGCCAATAATACCGGTAATTTTGGTCACCCAGGCACCCCTGTCGCGAGTGTTCCGGCAGGCACTGGTGTCATCGTGAACTCGAATGACTTGGTTGAAATCTTCGCTAATGAAATCTCGGACAATCAAACTGGAAACATCATCGTTTCGAGCCTGCACACAACCGGTTACTCCGAAGAACAGGCCAGCGCTTCCTTTGATCCCTATCCAGAGGGAATATTTATTTATGGCAACACTTTCTCTGGTGGCGGCGATGCCCCGGATACACCAGAACTGAAAATGGCTTTACGGCTTCTGTTTGGAGACGAAGGGCGACTGCCGGACGTCATTTGGGACGGATATTATGACGAAGCTAAGATGGTGGATGGAGTGATGCCGGACGCGTTAAAGATCTGCATCGATAATGGCGACATCGGTGTTCTTAATGCCAACGGCCCGAGCGGGTTCATGCAACCTTCGACTGATATGGCTCCGTTTGAGTGCTCCCTCGACAAATTGTCCCCCGTCGACCTTGGTCGATCTTAGAGTCAGGCTGTTTGGCTGAGGCTGTCATGCGCACAATTCGATCTGGATTAGCCCTGCTTGCGACGGCTTTAGCGCTTTCGGCCTGCGCCAAGGGCGCGAATGCACCCGAAGTCACGCCTACATTCTTTGCAGAAGAAAACCCTGCTCAGCTCAGTGAATGGGGGCTTATGGAAGTTTCAGACGGAGCTCTGGAATTATCCGAAGGCGTCGTACCCTACGATCTCAACTCGGCGCTGTTCACCGACTACGCATTGAAGCTAAGAACCATTTGGGTCCCAGAGGATGTGGGTCCGGCCGACTTTCGACCAAATGACTACCCTGACTTTCCCGTCGGTACAGTTATCACGAAGACCTTTTACTACCCTCGGGGACCCGGTGCGCAAGACGTCATTAAGGCCAAAGATACGGTCGGAGAAACGAACTCGATTTTGAACGATCTCGACCGAGTGCGACTGATGGAATCGCGACTTTTGGTGCGCCGCAGTGCCGGGTGGGAAGCGGTGTCGTACGTATGGAATGAGGCGCAGTCCGATGCTCGTCTGACTAGGATTGGGAACGCGCAGCCCTTGTCCCTCATAATGGATGACGCAAGCCAGGAAGACTTCACTTACATTGTGCCCGATATCAATCAGTGTGCTGGGTGCCACGCGCCGAACAACACCACGCGAGAATTAGTCCCACTCGGTGTCAGGCCGCGTCACATCAATAAACCCTATCGGTATGACGAGCTTGATGTGAACCAACTAGAATATTTACAGGCGGTTGGAGATTTGCGGGGACTGGATGAGGTCGCGGCATTGAAGGCCAATGTTGATTGGATGGATCAAGAGCAGTCATTGAGCGCACGCGCTCGAGCCTATTTGGATATAAACTGTTCCCATTGCCACAACCCTGTGGGGCCTGCGGATACGTCTGGTCTCGATTTGAGTATGGAAGCGATTTCTGGGCCTGAATTGGGCGTCTGTAAGCTTCCCATCGCGGCGGGCTCCGGCACGGGAGGGCGATTGTTCAGCATTGTTCCGGGCGACCCTGATGCGTCCATACTCGTGCACCGTGTTGAGACAATCAATCCAGGTGCGATGATGCCAGAACTTGGAAGAGCCCTGCAACATCGCGAAGGCGCGCAGCTTCTTCGGGAATGGATAGCTGAAATGGAAGGGACCTGTTCGACTTAGTCGAGCTTCCGCTGTTTTTTCGTCCCCCGCGAACCTCACGCCTTAAAAAGTGACTGATGTTTTTGTTGTAATGGCACTTTAAATGCCATTAGAGTGAGGGGGATGGAGCGATTGGGCGAGCTTGAGTGGTTTCAACATGGGTTTGAAAGATAGAATCCAAAACAAAGTCGTCCGGCATCTGTTTGGGACTGAACGTCGAAACGCGAAGCGCAAAAAGGCTGAGCACCGTAGGAAACGCGCCGGATTACCTCATCATGTGGAATACTTCCATGAGGCCGGCGACCCATATTCGCACCTCGTCGCACAGGTGCTGCCAATTTTCTACGAAAGATACGATGTGGACCTTGAGGTGCACCTCGTTGCGCCTCCAGCAGATTGGGCTGCTCCAGATCGAGATCGCTTGCATCTAAACTCGCGGCGGGATGCAGCGCGCCTCGCGCAACGCGCAGGTCTCAAATTCGACGATCCAGGCGATCAACCGACTGCATCCGCGTTACATGTGGCCAACTCTGAACTATTGGATGCGATACGGTCAGGCGCATTCGTCTTACGCGCGCAAGAGATTGGGCGCAAACTCTGGAGTGGGGGCGATCTGTCCGCTGCGGCGAACTCAGAGCAAGCTGTGAGGTCTGCCTTAACCGCTTCAGCAGAGCAGCGAGACAAACTAGGTCACTATTTAGGGGGCACACTCTACTACGCTGGCGAATGGTATTGGGGGCTCGATCGGTTACATTTTCTCGAGGAGCGTTTGAAGGAACTTGGCGCAGCCAATGCGCCTGATGCGCCCTTCATTTTTAACCCACCCGTCGTCCCATCGGGCTCATCTAGTCTTTCGGAGAGTAAGCGGCCTGAACTTCATTGGTACTTGTCATTTCGGAGCCCATATACCGGCATCGTAGCCGATCGAGTAAAAGCGCTGGCGGATGCCTACAATGCAAATCTAAAGCTTCGCTTTGTGTTGCCGATGGTCATGCGCGG
Source organism: Henriciella sp. (assembly GCA_013213785.1). Classification (GTDB taxonomy): domain Bacteria; phylum Pseudomonadota; class Alphaproteobacteria; order Caulobacterales; family Hyphomonadaceae; genus Henriciella. Next base: position 450,674 of record JABSPZ010000005.1, read on the forward strand.
GATGCAAGTTCCTCGAATGAAGGGGTTCTACATCATGAGCGATACCGCTCGCGAAGCGGAACGCCAAAACATCCCCTTCGGAAATCTATTTGATCCTGTCGGAGAGCCTGTAGAGCGGGGTTACGCGATCCTTCATAGAGCGATCGAACTCGGCCGAGGATTTGAGTTTGCGCAGTCCTTTTTGTCTGGCGTTTGGTCTGAAGGTTTGAATGCTCGGACGGATCGAGACCTGAAAATAATCACCGAGCGATCTGGGCTGTCCTGGAGCGAAATGAAACCGCTTATCGGCGGCGATCATTGGCGGGCGGACGCAGAAGCCAACCAACAAGAAATGTTCAGTCACGGGCTATGGGGCGTACCGAGTTTCAGGGTCGGTGATGTCGCCGCATGGGGGCAAGACCGCCTCTGGGTCGTCGAAGATGCCCTCAAAGCGGTCACCCACAATAAATAGACTAATCTGGAGGAGCCATCATGGAAGTCATCAACGAGGTTATGTCGTCCGACCCGCAAAGATTAGCCGAAATGGCTGAGAAAGGACCGGAGGGTCCGATCTTCATGATCAATCTGCTAAAGTTTAAAGACAAAGCGGAATATGAAGATGGGCGAGAGACAGACCTTACCGGTCGACAAGCCTATCAAATCTATGGGGCAGGCGTGTCTCAACTCATCACGGAATATGATGGGCGTATCCTTTTCATGGCGGACGTCACTTTTCTTTCGCTCGGGCAATTGGAGGACTTATGGGATGAAGTCGCAATCGCCGCCTATCCAGATCGCGGCGCACTGTTGCGGATGTCGACCTCCAAAGAGTGGAGAGACCTCTCAGTTCATCGCGCTGCGGGTCTTTCTGGACAATTGAATTTGGAAAGCGTGATGCCGAACTTCGCTTGGGAGCTTCCTTGGATGAAGCTGTTTAAGAAGGAAATTCAATAGTGGTTTGGGGGAGGCGCCTTCTCATCGCAGCGGTGGGCCTTTTACTGGCCGGGCTGATTGCATTCAATTTATTCAAGGTTCAGATCGCATCTGCCGCGTTCAATCGGGTCTTAGATCAGCGGGTGGGGGCTGACCCCAGTCTTGAACTACCAGATGGACTGCATGTTTATCTCTGTGGAACCGGGTCACCGATGCCGGATGCAACCCGCGCGGGGCCATGTATCGGTGTGCTGGCGGGCACGCGCCCCTTTGTCTTCGATGTCGGCTCTGGCGGCGCTAGAAATTTAGGCGCCATGGGGTTTCCGACGCAGCGTCTGGAGAGCGTTTATCTCACACACTTACACTCAGATCATATTGATGGCCTCGGCGAGCTTTTGACCATTTCCTGGATCGGCGGGAGCAGGTCTACGCCAACGCCTGTTCGGGGGCCAGTGGGGACGCAAGAGGTCGTGGATGGGTTCAATGCGGCGTACCGGTTGGATAGCACTTATCGTGTCGCTCATCATGGGACTGCGGTTGCAAATCCAGATGGTTTTGGAGGGCTTGCGGAAGAGATTAGAATTCCCGCCGGACCAGGTGGTCAGTTGGTTCTCTTGGAAGAAGAGGACTTGAAAATCACAGTCATTCGCGTCGATCACGCGCCGATTGAGCCGGCATTTGGCTACCGGATCGATTATAAAGGTCGCTCAGTCTCAATCAGTGGCGACACGATCTATCAGCCCCGTTTCGTTGCGGCCTCAGAGGGTGTTGACGTCATGCTGCATGAAGCCCTCGATGTGGAGATGGTTGAAGCGATCGGCAGCAAGCTGGATGAGCGTGGTTTGACAAACCCAGCCAAGATTTTTTCCGATATTCTCGACTATCATACGGATCCCGAAGAGGCGGCCCGTGCCGCTAAGGAAGCTGGCGCGACGAGCCTCATTTATTATCACATCGTCCCGCAACTCCCGGTGAAGATCCTAGAATCGGTTTGGCTTGGAAATTCACGTTCGATCTTCGATGGGAAGATAACGGTTGGCCAGGATGGAATGCTCATCAGCCTTCCGGTTGGGAGTGATAAAATAAAGCAGACTCGCGTGTTGTAACGCTATGGCGAGCGATCAGGCTCGTCGCCTGCGATCCCTCACAAAGTTGATGATGCTCAAGCCGAGCCAACCAAGCAAGGCAAGCACCAAGGCGACCATCAGTTTAACATGAACGAACGAGATGAAGGGTCGTGTGATAAACACTTCAGTATGGTCGAGAGCGGCGAACTTGTGATGGCTGTTCTCCATCATTGAGGGCTCAACGGTCATAGTGAGAAGGTCACGCAACGACCGATAACGGACAACGGCCACACGATCGACGTCTTCTCCATACTTTCCGAGCATTAATCCGACCCGCTCGGAGACAAAGACCGGATGACTTCCGCGCTTGAATAGAAGTGGCATTACGACCCGGGCGTAGGCTCTGTCGGCTTCTCGCGCAGCTTCGCCATCTTTTATTTGTTCTAGGTTCACGGCATAGAATTCGTTGCCATCATCCTTTGCGATCATTTCTTCAAGATGGTCAGCGAGCCCATGTTCTGTTTCCTCCGGCGTGTCATAGCTCGCTCTCAACTGCGCGACCAAAGCTGCACCTTCCTCGGCCGAAATTGGTTTTCCTTTTCCACCATACCAGGATGAAAAGACTGCAAATACAATCAGGAGAGCGGCAATCCAAATGAGTTTAAGCGTTTGTGATTTGCTGAGCATTAGATTGGGCTCCTAGGCTGCTTTCAGTTTCCGATAGACGGGGTGTCCCGTGCAATCCGAAAACCAATATGGTTGGACGAGAAGTCGGTTTCTTGTGGTTGACGCGCCGCAGGACGATAGCGCCGACAGAAATTATCCGCGCACAGAAAAGACCCGCCCTTAATTGTATGTGTCCCGGCATTGAAGGGCGTGTCTGTCCACTCCCAAACATTTCCAATCATGTCATAGAGACCAATCTTATCGGCCTCAAAACAACCAACATCAGCGATGCCGCGAAAGCCATCCTCGCCGGTATCTGCGGTGGGAAAGATCCCTTGCCAGGTGTTTGCACGCGGACCAGCCTCGGAATAGGCTCCAGACATCTGGTTCTCAGGATCGGGCAAACCAAGCTGCGCGGCATATTCCCATTCAACTTCGTTAGGAAGGCGACCCCCGGCCCAGTTGGCATAAGCTTCTGCGTCTTGCTTTGTGACATGAACAACGGGTGCATTCAGGCGTTCTGATTGAGACCGCCACGTCGTGGTTTCTCCGAGCGTCCAGGTCACCGTTTCCTCATTTGCCGCACCAGGATGGATGAATACAGCGGAGCCAGCGCCAGCGCGGCCTTCCGCAATGCCTCGCTCAGCCTCGGTGACGTAGCCGGTTGCGTCGACGAATTCCTGGAATTGGGCATTCGTGACTTCATGTGTCTGGATCCAAAACGCGTCCACCTCGAACCGCTCAGATGAGCGCTCCTCTGGATAGATGGGGTTGTTTCCTTTCACCAAAGTGCCGGAATGGATTTGGACATAGGAGCCGAGCTCATCGATGCTTAATCCGCAACTAGATGACGACGGCGAAGGCGTTGTCGTTTGATTGCAAGCTGACAGGGCCATTCCCGCGACCAGGGCCGCTCCGAGTGCACCGATCCGATATCGACTAAGCGGTATCGACATTTGCGATCAATCCCTCGAGCATGAGACGGATGGTTTTCTTGGCGCTCGCGACTGAGAGGTTCTGGTCTTGCCTAAGGCGTCGCCACGTTGGGAATCCGAGTGTGACTTCTATCGCTGCGAAGAGGGTTCGGTCCTCTACGATCTCAGACGAAAGAATTGCCTTCAGCATGGACCGCTCGAGTGCGATGTCGCGTTTATACTGTTTTTGGATGAAGTCTGACTGATGATAACGCAGGATCATGCTGACCCGCATCGGAAAGACCGCTTCATAGACTTCTGCTCGGCGCTCGACGCATTCTAAAAGTCGCTCTCGCCAGGTGGTCGCTTTGAAGGGGGCTTCGATCTTCGGCAAGATCGCCGCCATCAGTTCTTTCGACATCTCATCATAGATGCTGTCCATGTCTTCAAAATGACGGAATACAGTGCGCAGACCTACATTGGCACGGTCCGCAACAATAACCGCGCTTGGGGACATGTTGCCTTCAGAAATCAGCTCGAACATCGCTTCAATGATGCGGCGGCGACTTCGGTCACTTCTTTGTCGGCGTCCATCATCCGTTTCGACTTCGAGTTTTGGCCATGGGCTCTTTTTCTTGGTGGCGGTGCTCAACGTTGGAAACTTTCTGTATTCAATTCGGCCAAATTACATATTCGTCCTGCGCAGTTGGCGTTTGATCGACGGTTTTATCAATCAGTATCGGACTCGTGATCTTATGCGGATATAGTGGTTCGACGGCGTCTGCATAGTGATCCGCGAGAAGGGATTTTAGCTCTGCGACTTTGTCAGGGCGCGCGTCGGCAAGATCTGATTGTTCAGTTGGGTCTTCCGCGAGATTGAACAGCCAAGTTTTGTCTTGTTGCTCGTCGACTTGCAATTTCCAATCCGCTGCTCGGACGACTTTGTAGGTGCCAGAGGACCAATAGATTGCATCATTCGGACGCTCAATGGCGCCGTCTCCCGTGGCTTCAGGCAAGATGTTTTGCCCATCGATAACAAGGTCGGTTGGGAGGCTAGCGCCAGCTGCTGCGGCGAGTGTGGGGAATAGGTCAATATGAGCCACGGGCGTATCGACAACCGTGCCAGGGGTAATCTTTGCCGGCCATTTCACAAAGAGGGGCACGCGAATGCCACCTTCAAAGAGCGTGATTTTCCACCCCCGAAACGGCGCGTTGACTTCCGGTAGACCGATATAGCCAGCTCCACCATTATCACTGCTGAGAACGATAATTGTGTTTTCAGCGAGTCCCTCAGCCTCCAGCTTTTCCATCACGCGCCCAACGCTGCGGTCTAGGGCGTGGATCATCGCGGCATAGACGCGCTCGCGATGGGGCTCGATATCACCGACCGCGTCATAGTCTGCTTGCGTTGCTTGAAGCGGCGTATGCGGTGCCCAGTGCGCCAGGTAGAGGAAGAAAGGATGGTTCTTGTTCGCCTCGATGACGCGTAGGCTCTCATCCGTCCACCAGTCCGTCAGATATCCGCCGGGTTCAAATGGTGCGCTGCCATTGAAGGAGGCCGCGTATTGCATCCTGGCCCAAAGGAATTTGTCGATGGGGTCGAAGTCCAGCTTGGCATTCACAACGTCTGGAGAGTCTTCGTTTAAAAACAGACCGCTATGCATCATAAGACTTTCATCGAAGCCTTGTACATTCGGAAGATATTCAGGCTGCCGCCCTAAATGCCATTTGCCGATATGCACCGTGTGGTAGTCATGCTCTTGCAGCAGCTCCGCAATGGTGACTTCCGACGTCGGCAATCCTTGTTGCTCAAAGGGGAGAGCGCCTTCACCAATATCACGGTTCGGTGTGACTTGTGGCACGTGCGGACGGCTGCGCCCATTCGCGATGGTAGAGATCACTGTGCTCATCCCATCCGGTGTTGGCGTGAATTCAAACCCTGTGCGTGTAGGGTAACGGCCGGTCATCAACATCGCGCGTGATGGCGCGCAAGTGCCCGTTCCGGAATAGGCTTGAGAGAAAACCGCGCCTTCGGCTGCGAGCCGATCAATGTTTGGTGTCGGGACCTTGCCGTCCGCAACACCGCCTCCGAACGTCGACAAATCATTATAACCGAAATCGTCGAGAAGAATGAAGACGATGTTCGGTGGACGGCTTTCATCCGATGCACGGGGTTCGCTTGGACCCGCTTGCCAGGTTATGGGTTGATTTGGCGCGATGAATTCTTTTGCGGCTTCTGCTCGGTTTAACACGATATGTGTGAGGATGGTCGCGCGGTTCATCCAAATCAGCGTTCCGGCGACGGCGACAAAAACGAGAAGTCCAATAGCAATCTTCTTGAACATGACTCAATCCACCTATTTGAATAATGCTTCGCAACCCGAGCCTGCGAGCAAGGCATCCACCGATCCGCGTTCATTGTCTGACAAAGCAGAGTGATCTTCTCGGAGCCAATGCAAGCACTTTGCTTGGTATTTGAATGTCGGTTGCGTCCATGCACGGCCATCAATTTCGGTTTCAAATGAAGTATCGCCCTGAAGAACGGCTTTCGCATTTGCTAACATGGCAGGTGTGTAAGTGCGTCCGATCTCGGACAACAAGGGCGTGAGCGCTTCCCTCGCATCGTCGGCTGAAAACCACTCGGATTCGGTCGGCGACAATCCAGAGAGATCTTCCATCAGATCGACCCAGGCGCGAACGCGTTGTGAGACACGAGAAGTGATCGCGGCTGACGTCGGTTCAACGATCGCGAGTTGGGTCAGCTGACCAAACAAAGCGAAGTCCGCTGAAGATGGGCGCGCGCCAAGAACAAAACCTTTGCGCTGTATCAGTTTATCCAAGATGTCGACGAGCCGCTCATATGACGACTCGATCGTCTCTGCGGTCACTTCGTTTGAGCCTACCACGTAAAGGCGATCGATTTGACGTTTTGCAAAATTGGCCCCGAACTCTTTTGCCATATCTTCCGGCGCTTTATTCATGCCCCAGAAGACGAGCAAAGATGCAGCATTCTTCCAATCCGCTTCATGCGCCCAACGGAAGTGAAACATCGCTTTGGTGAGCCATTCATCCGCAAAGTCTTCAATCAACGCGTTGATGAATTTGAGTGTCGGGTCAGTTGGGATGACCGATCGACCTGCATAATCGGCCTCAAGTCGGCGTATGATCGGGGTCGAATCAGTGACCGGGATCAATTCGCCATTCTCTCCATCGGGAAAAAAGAAGGTGGGCAACAATCGGACTTTTGGCTCCGGATAACCCTCTGGGATGTTTCCGGTGCCCCAATAAATGGAATAGGGAAGTCGCCGATACCGTAGCAGGCTCAACATTTTTCGGGTGTATGGAGACCCTGGGGCGCCCGTAAACTCGAGCCGATCGATTGCAGTCACGATTGTTTCCTCCGAGCGAGGATCGTAATTATGGCATTTCGAATGTCAATATAATTTGCTGGGTCAGATAGCCATACGACTGCGTGCTCGATGTCCTACGCAACCTCATGACCCAGCGCAGCTGTGTAGATTTCAAACCAAGTTTGACGATCCATCTCGACTGAAGTCGCGGCAGCGCTCTGAGCGATACGTTCGAGCTTGTTCGTCCCAAGTACGGGAATAATATTTGCCGGGTGCGTAAGGAGCCAAGCAATCGCAACGCCTGCGACGTCCACGCCTTTTTCAGAAGCGATCGTGGCGAGCGTGTGTCTCACTTTTTCGTGGTCACCACCAAACAGTGATCCGCCGCCTAGTGGTGACCAAGCCATGGGAGCGATACTGCGCTCCTGCAGGAAGGCGAGATCGCCATTTGTAAATGCCTCATGGGCAAGAACACTCATCTCAATTTGATTGGTCGCAAGCTTATTTTTCATCGCCGATTGCAGCAGACTCCAGTCCCAAGGCCGGAAATTGGAGACCCCGACCGCTCTGACCTTTCCGCTGGCAATAAGGTCATCAAGAGCAGCGCCGGTTTCGAGATGATCCATGAATGGGTCAGGGCGGTGAATCAGTAGAAGATCGATTAGCTCAATCTGCATCAGTTCCAATGACTGGTTGACCGAGCCCTCAATGTGGTGGCGGCTCGTATCATAATGTTTTACTCGGGCGCCACTGTGACGCCCCATTGGAGCTATGATATCGCATTTCGTGACGATCTCGATTTTCTCTCGCAGTTGCGGGGCGCCTTTAAGGCAGTTGCCTAAAATCGCTTCGGCTTCATATCCGCCGTAAATGTCTGCTTGGTCCATTGTTGTGATGCCGTGCTCAAGACAGGTTTCGATCTTTGCCTGCACGTGTTTGGTAGAGGTATCTTCATCATCGCCAAGGCGCCACATGCCATAGACCAATCTCGATAGGGATAGCGATGGGGTAAGATCGACGCGTTCCATTTAAGCGAACTCCTTTGCTGGAATCGTAACTGGCATGGTTGATCGTGCACGGCCATACACTTTGAGCTCATCGCGTCCACTTAAAGTTAGCGTTCGTCTGATTTTTATGGGAAGAGCGCCCCAGCACAAAGCGTCCAAAGTAACGGCACACGACCGCTAGACTGGTAACTCAGTCGTATTCTTTAAGCATTCCATCGCGAAGGTGGCACTTACGTCGGCAACCTCCATTTTGGAGATCAGCGCTTTGTAAACACGGTCATAGTCCGCCACGGACCGCACTGCGACTTTAAGCAAATAGTCTACATCTCCTGCCATGCGATAGAATTCGACTACTTCAGGAATCTTGGCGACTGTTTTCGCGAACTTCGTCAGCCAGGCGGAGGAATGGTCATTGGTTTTGATTGCGACAAAGACGGTTTGGCCAAACCCGAGCTTGTCTGGGTCACATATTGCAACACGGGCTTGGATGATTCCGTCGTCTTCCAGTCTCCGGACGCGGCGCCAGCACGTATTGACTGAAACGCTCAGTTTTTCCGCAATTGCCTCTAATGAGGTCGAGGAATCGCGCTGTAAAATTCTTATAATTTCACGATCGGTGTCATCAATAATTTTCATAATGATAGTATATATCCGAAAAATAATAACAAAAAGACCTAAAATATGTTCGTTTTAAGCGATGTTTTTCGTGTTTGGTGCGGATAAAGTCTCCACAAGAGGAGATCGAGATGGCTTTTTCGGGTTCGTTGAACGTTGAATTTTGTGAGCAAAAGCGATTGGAATCGCTTGCTGGAATGATCGGGCGCACGCCATTGCTGGCTGTTCATTCGCGATGGAAAGGTAAGCGTCGAGTGATCTTCGCAAAAGCGGAGCACTATAATCTCACGGGCTCGATTAAGGATCGAATGGCGCTAAATATCTTGCGCTGTGCCTATCAAACAGGTGCTCTGAAGCCGGGTGATGTCATCGCCGAGGCGACAAGTGGGAATGCGGGTATCGCGATTGCGTCACTTGGCAGAGCGCTAGGCCATGAGGTGCGGATTTATATGCCGGACTGGATGAGCGAAGAGCGAAAATCTCTTCTACGATCGCTGGGGGCGGATCTGCATCTGGTTTCCCGCGAAGATGGTGGTTTCCTTGGAGCGATCTCGGCGACAGAGGAGCTTGCGGCATCGCGCGATGATGTCTTTTTACCCTGTCAGTTTGCCAATTGTGAAAACTGCAACGCGCATGAAACGACCACGGGCCCCGAGATTTTAAGCCAATTGGCCTCGCTTAATCGGACGCCTGATGCGTTCGTGGCTGGCGTTGGGACGGGCGGCACCGTGATGGGTGTTGGCCGCTCTCTGCGAGAGGCTGTACCAGCCGTAAAGGTACACCCACTTGAGCCAGCCGAGTCTCCGACGCTGTCGACGGGCTACAAGACAGGGTCGCATCGCATTCAAGGCGTTTCAGATGACTTCATTCCTTCCATCGTGAAGTTAGACGAGATCGATTCCGTAGTTTCCGTGAGCGATGGTGATGCCATCATCATGGCCCAGAACCTCGCTTCCAAGCTTGGTCTTGCTGTCGGCATATCCTCCGGTGCGAACCTTTTGGGTGCACTGGCCGTTCAAGACCGACTTGGAAGTGAGGCAACCGTCGCGACAATTTTCTGCGACGACAATAAGAAGTATCTATCGACTGACCTTGCGCGAACTGAGCCTGTAAAGTCGGGATACATCGCTCCCGAAGTTGAACTGATCGGCTTTGAGAGCGTGCCGTTTCACGCTTGATGTTGGCCAATAGCTGGCAAAATGTGCATTTCAGTTGTTTTGCTTATGCTTCAAGGGCGTTCCACCGATCCTTTTCTGTGCCTCCGAAACTGTTAAAGCATTGCAACAAGCTGCTGACGGAGGACTACCCAAATGAAACTGGAAGGCGTCAAGGTCTTAGATCTGTCCGCATTTCTGCCCGGACCGCATATGACAATGATGATGGCCGATCATGGCGCCGACGTCGTCATGGTCGAGCCAGCGAACGGGACGGGTGAGCCGACGCGTGTCCTCGGTGAAACAACCAAAGATGGCATAAGCGTTTGGTTTCGAAATATTGCTCGTGGCAAGCGTAGCTTGAAATTAAATCTGAAAGATCCAGATGCCCGAGAGCTACTATTAAAGCTGGCTGAGACGGCCGACGTTATGATTGAATCTTTCAGGCCTGGCGTCGTGAAGAGATTGGGGGTCGACTATGACACGGTCATCACGCGTAATTCGAAGATCATCTACTGTTCAATCTCGGCTTTTGGCCAGGATTCTTCTCTCGCGACGAAACCGGCGCACGATGTTGCCGTTCAAGCACTCACTGGCTTAATTGATCTCAATCGAGGCAAGACGGATCAAGAGCCGACTTTGCCAAACGTTCCTTTTGCCGATGCAAGCGCTTCTCTTATGGCGCTCTCCGCTATCTTAATGGCGCTGTTTAGGCGCGAGTCCACTGGTGAGGGCGACTATATAGATATTGCAATGTATGATGCAGCGATCTCTTGGACGCCGAATGTCCTCGGTCCTACTTTTGGTGAGAATCGCGCTCCCCGTCCGAAAGAGATGCGCAGCTTTGGGGGATCAGCGCTCACAAACCTCTATGAGACGGCTGATGGTAAATTCTTGGCATTTGCTGGCCCGGAGGTAAAATTCGCGGCAAATCTCTTATCAGCTCTAGGCCGACCTGACCTTATTGAGGTCGCGAAAGTTCCTCCGGGTCCGGGGCAGTCGGAATTGCGCGTTTACTTCACTGAAACCTTCAAAACCAAAACGCTCGCCGAATGGAAGACCTTCCTGGAACCGATTGAATGTGCGTGGTCCTGGGTCCGTGATTTAAAGGAAGCTTTCAATGATCCGCATACATTGGAACGTGGGATGATCTTCCAAGATGAAGGCGGCAATAGCCATGTGGGGCCACCGATCAAGTTTATGAGGGAACCGGCTCAACCAAACCCGAAAGTGCCTGAATTTGGTGAGCACAGCGAAGCGCTTGCGCTAGAAGCCGGTCTAAGCTTCGAAACGACAGCTAGGCTGAAGGCAAAAGACGTGATTTGAATGCGCTGACCCATAATGCACGATGCGCATTCTTCCGTATCTGGCAGCACGAGAGGTCTGCGAACGTTAGAGGCCTATCCTGATCTCGCGCCAATCATTCTGAAGCTGATCGCGATGGCTTGGGTGAGCAATTGCGATTAAGGCCTCGGCACGCGCGTCGATTGACTTAAACTTCAACTCTGCGACTCCATGTTCTGTGACAACTGTGTCGACGTCGGCGCGCGAAACAGAGGTCGCGTCTCTAGGCAATCTCGGAACAATCCGGCTGATCGATCCTTCGCGCGCGGTTGAGCTCAAAGCCATTATGCTGCGGCCAGTCGTCGATTCTGCTGCCCCGCGCAGAAAATCGACCAGTCCACCAGTTCCTGAGACCTGACGCCCATTGAGAAATTCGGCATTTGCTTGCCCAAACAAATCAACTTCGATACAGGAATTTATCGCTTTGAAGTTTTGTAACTTTGCGAGCGTTGAAATGTCGTGGGTGTAGGTTACTGGCGCATATTTTATACTAGCATCCATCGCCGCACGTTCGTAAAAATCCGGTATTCCAATCGCGACACCGGTGGTGATCGCCCCAGGAACAGAGGCGATCGCGCCTTGATCAATAAGCGCCGTGAGCGGTGTGGAGATCATTCCACCGTAGATTTTGAGATTTTTATGATTGTGAAGCGATTTTAAAGCTGCCTGTTGAACATTTCCGAGACCGAACTGAAGTGTGTCTCCATCAGCGCAAAGAGCCGCGATATGAGCGCCAATTCGCGTAAAGGATTGAGGCAACTCTTTTTCCGCTGAGGACGCCAAAGCATGATCGAGTTCGACGATTGTCTCGAACCTATCGATGTAATACTTCGGGCCGTTTACCGGTGCTTTCAGATTATGATTAACGATACCGAAAACTCGAACGTCTTTTCGAGCCAAGACGATTGGCGAAAAATCTACTGAGACGCCCAGCGAAACCATGCCGTTCGCATCGGGGGGGCTTATCATTACAACTGCTGCTTCTAAAGGCGTTTGTGATAACCACGCCGCGCTTTGGGTGTAACGTAAGGGGAGAAGCCGCGTGCGTCCGGCTTCGAAAGATGACCGCAATGCCGGTGAAACGAAGATGCTTTCTGCCTCAGCTTCCGGGTGTAAAGCTGCCCAATCGGTTTGATTAATACCTGGGATCCAAACGCCAAGAAATGTGGCCCCGGCCGCCAAATCAGGCGTTTTGCGCAGCGTCTCAATAAGAGGCAAAGGCTCGCCACTACCCCCCGCGACATACAAACGCGTTTTTTTTCGGAGCGATTGCCGGAATCTGGAAAAGGCCGTTTCGAGGTTTCTCAATCTCATATTCTATCGCTGATGTGACTTTCTGGTTCTGCTTTGTGGGTGACGCTATTTGAATGAGAAATTAGGAGCGCGCTTCTCTAAAAAGGCGCGATATCCTTCTTTAAAGTCTTCGTTTGAAAAACCATCCAGGAATAAATCTTCAGCCTCTACGCTTTTGTCAGTCCAGTCTGCTTGAAGACCTTGGATCATTTGCTTAATTGCGCGAGTTGACCATTGTGAGATTGACGCAATCTCATTAGCGAGAGTCCGCGCGGCTTCTAGTGCATTATCGTCGTCTAAAAGGCGATCGATCAGCTTCATTTCTTTGGCTTCGGGAGCCAGGAATATCCGGCCAGTAAAGAGAATATCCTTGGTCGCGCCAGGCCCGACGGCTTGCATCAATCGTCGTGTGTCACCAGCTGGGTAGACCAATCCCAGCCTGCCCGGGGTCACTCCGAATTTCGAGCGCGCGCTTGCCACGCGGAGATCACAGGCCATCGCGAGACTGACGCCGCCACCAACACAAGCACCATCAATTGCTGCGATCGTCGGTTTGGGGCAATATTCGAGAGCATCCAAAGCAGCCGCGATTGTATCACTTGCGACCTTAGCATCCCGCGCAGTGGCATAGGACTTTTCGAATTCTGAAATATCAGCACCTGCGGCGAATGCGCCAGCATCGCCACCATGGATCATCAATACCTTGGTGGTAGTATCTGACACCGCTTGATTGACCAGTTTCGGAATTGAGGCCCACATATCGATGGATAGAGCATTCCGCTTTCGAGGATTGTTTAGAATAATCTCTGAAAGCGGGGATGATACTTTTAGTCCGATAGAATAAGTCATGAGGAATCCTCGGCATAAGTACCAGTCGAAAAAGGTCTACCTGCATTTGCCAATCAAGGGGCCGCGACGCAACGCTTTCTTGGCAGGCAGTCGTGCTGATACTTTGCGGAAGCGATTTGAAATTCAAATTCGAGATGTTCAGATTTTCATTGTACGGTGGACCAGTGTTTTTCTGTCGCAGAATTGCGGTGCATAAGCGTACGATATTCAAATTTATCAGGGCGATAATAAGCGGTAATGTCCTGAATAGGGCGGCCGGTAGTGTCCAGCATTATTCGATGAATGCGCAATAACGGCGAACCAGGTGCCACGCGCAAAGACTGAGCAATATTTGATTTTGCTACCGTGGCTGTAATGGTTTGTGTCAATTGCACGGGTACGTGCCCCGTTCGTTCAAGCAATTTTAGTATGGATTCAGAGGCGAGTTCTGCTTCTGTGTGGCGATAGAAGATGTCGCGTGGGGTGTAGGTAATATCGAAGCAAAACGGCTCGCCATTTAGAAGGTGGAGGCGAGTGATTCTTCTTACACATTTATCGCCTTTGAGAACGAACGTCTTAGAAATAGTCGGGGAAGCTGTTTCAACGATGTTGTCAATTAATTGAATCTTTGTTTGCTCCCCAACAAGCATAGGCTCATCTATAGTAGTTTGAAAATTCCCTCCAACCTTTGAAACAGCGACATCGTGAATTACGATTGTGCCAATCCCTCGTTGCCGACGTACAAATCTCGCCAAGGCGAGCTCGTTCATGGCGCGTTTGACGGTAATTCGTGATACGCTGAGTGCCTGGGTCAGGTATTGCTCGGACGGTAGTCGGTCGTTCAGGGCTATTGTCCCGTTCAATATTTGGGCAAGTAATAAATCATAGATCTGCCGATAGAGCGGTACTTTGGTCGTGTGATCAATGTCAGCAGGTGTGAAGCTAACTTCGCCTGTGTCGAGCATCGTAATTTTCCTGTAACGTTAAAGTGATTTAGCGATTGACCCCAGCGACTGAAATGAACGCGATAATCTGCAGCGGCTTAATCTATCTTGTTGATTTTTTTGCGATCGGTGAGATCGCCCGCAACCACTTTAAACATTGTATTCTAAAAACACACGATAAAAGATATATCCATTTTGCTGTTCCATCGTACTAACGCTGGAAGTGATCGACTGTGAAGTCGTAATTTTACATAAGCAGGCATAAGCCGGTGAGCGTTTTGGTAATTGAGTGGAGATTTATGGGCGCTCAAATCACGAACAAACCTCTGTTGCACCGCCGCAATTGGCTTGATTCCAAGGCCCAGCTTAAATACACGGGCGCTGAGACTCACGATGAATGGCGCGACGAATGACGCGCGGCCGCATCGTCCATTGGTACAAAATAAAGGACGCCGAATAGAAAATGAGCCTGTACAGCGAATATTTAGAGCAAATCGAAGCCCGCAAAAAAGACGGCCTTCACCCGAAGCCAATCGAAGATGCGCCGCTAGTGGCTGAGCTGATCACACAGATTAAAGATACCGGCCACGTCCATCGCGATCAGTCTCTGAATTTCTTTATCTATAACACGCTCCCAGGCACCACGAGCGCGGCAGGCGTAAAGGCGGTATTTCTGAAAGAGATCATTCTCGGACAGGAGACAGTCGCGGAAATCACCCCGACCTTTGCGTTTGAACTTCTCTCCCACATGAAGGGCGGACCTTCGATTGAAGTGCTGCTCGATCTGGCGCTTGGCGATGATGCTTCGATTGCCAAAGATGCGGCCAAAGTTCTGAAGACGCAGGTCTTCCTATACGAAGCGGACACTGATCGCCTAGAGGCAGCTCATAAAGCTGGCAATGCTCTCGCGACCGATATCCTGCAGAGTTATGCGAATGCAGAATTCTTCACGAGCCTTCCTGAGGTGGAAGAAGAAATCAAAGTTGTGACCTTTGTCGTCGCCGTTGGTGACGTTTCAACCGATCTTCTGTCGCCTGGTAAAGATGCACATTCACGCTCAGACCGTGAGCTTCACGGCAAATGTTTGTTTGAGCATGACGAAGACAAACAAAACGCTCTTAAGGCGCTGCAGGCTCAGCACCCAGATAAGCGCGTTATGCTCGTCGCAGAAAAAGGCACAATGGGTGTTGGTTCGTCCCGTATGTCGGGCGTGAACAATGTCGCGCTTTGGACCGGTGTCCAGGCCAGCCCATACGTTCCATTCATCAACATTGCGCCAGTCGTTGGCGGCACGAACGGAATTTCGCCAATCTTCTACACAACCGTTGGTGTCACCGGCGGGATTGGTGTCGATCTGCAGAACTGGGCGCGGAAGATGAACCATAATGGCGCCCCAGTCATTGATGAAGACGGTGAGCCGGTTCTGGAGCAGCTTTACTCGGTCGATACCGGTACGGTGCTGACGATCAATACAAAGACCAAAAAGCTCTACAATGAGGACGGCAGCGAAGAACTCGTAGACATCACGTCCGCTCTGACCCCTCAAAAGGTCGAGTTCATGAAAGCCGGCGGCTCTTATGCGGTTGTCTTTGGTAAGAAGCTGCAGACCATGGCTGCGGCTATCCTCGGGACCGAGGCGCCAAGCGTTTACGCCACCTCGAAAGAAGTTTCGCACGAAGGCAAAGGCCTGACGGCGGTCGAGAAGATTTTCAACCGGAACGCGGTCGGCGTCGCACCAGGCAAAACCCTACACGCGGGTTCTGACGTTCGCGTCAAAGTGAACATCGTCGGTTCTCAGGATACAACTGGCCTGATGACGTCGCAAGAGCTCGAAATGATGGCGGCGACGGTCATCTCGCCAACCGTTGATGGCTCTTATCAGTCTGGCTGTCACACGGCGTCCGTTTGGGATCTGAAAGCCCAGCGGAACACACCGAAGCTGATGAGCTTCATGAATAAATTCGGTCTCATCACGGGGCGCGACCCCAAAGGCGTGTATCACCCGATGACCGACGTGATCCACAAGGTCCTCAACGACATCACGGTCGATGATTGGGACGTGATCATTGGCGGTGACTCGCACACACGTATGTCTAAAGGCGTCGCATTCGGTGCGGACTCTGGCACTGTCGCACTGGCGCTCGCGACCGGTGAAGCGACCATGCCGATCCCACAGTCGGTTAAAGTGACTTTCAAAGGTACGCTGAAAGATCACATGGACTTCCGCGATGTGGTTCACGCGACCCAAGCGCAGATGCTGGACGAGTTCGAAGGCGATAACGTCTTCCAAGGCCGGATCATCGAAGTTCACATCGGAACGCTGCTCGCGGACCAAGCCTTTACCTTTACGGATTGGACCGCTGAGATGAAGGCGAAAGCTTCGATCTGTATCTCAGAGCCCGAAACCCTAATTGAATCTCTCGAGATCGCGAAGAGCCGGATCGGCATCATGATCGAAAAGGGCATGGACAATGAGAAGGGCGTACTGCAAGGCCTCGTCGATAAGGCTGACAAGCGTATCGCCGACATTCGCTCTGGTGAGCGTTTGCCACTGATGCCTGATGAGAATGCAGAATATGTGGCAGAGTTCGTGGTCGACCTCGACAAGATCAACGAGCCAATGATCGCTGATCCAGACGTCAACAATGATGATGTTTCACGCCGCTATACGCATGATACGATCCGCCCAATCTCTTATTATGAGGGAACGAAGGAAGTGGACTTGGGCTTTGTTGGATCTTGTATGATCCACAAGGGCGATATGAAGATCATCTCGCAAATGCTCAAGAATATCGAAGCGCAAAACGGGACTGTAGAGTTCAAAGCGCCGCTCGTCGTCGCGCCTCCGACCTACAACATCGTGGATGAGCTCAAAGAAGAAGGCGACTGGGACGTTCTCCAGAAGTATTCTGGCTTCGAGTTCAATGACGACTCTCCAAAGAGCACAGCACGCACCGAGTATGAGAACATCATGTATCTCGAGCGTCCTGGTTGTAACCTCTGTATGGGGAACCAGGAGAAGGCTGAGAACGGTGATACCGTTATGGCGACGT
Organism: Henriciella sp.; assembly: GCA_013213785.1. Lineage (GTDB taxonomy): Bacteria > Pseudomonadota > Alphaproteobacteria > Caulobacterales > Hyphomonadaceae > Henriciella. Next base: position 467,821 of record JABSPZ010000005.1, read on the forward strand.
CGACCCGCTTGTTCCAAGGCCGTGTTGTGGCGGACAGCGATGAGAAGAAGGGTGAGTCCTTGCTGGCCTCAACACCCGTCGTCGTCCTCTCAACCATCCTGGGCCGCACACCAACCATTGATGAGTATGTTGCAGCCGTCGACGGCATCAATCTGACCAAGTACGCACCGCCGCGCCCATAAGCGCGATACGGCATAAATCAGCAGAGCCCGTCTTCATGGAAATGAAGGCGGGCTTTTTCGTACCTTGAGATCAAACCAATCCTGGACAGATCTTCTGCCCATATCGTGCCACTCTTTTGTTCGGAAAACCTGGCGGTGGTGTCAGTCTACCGCCAACCAGTCTCCAGCAGCTTTCCGCTGACAATTTCATTTTGCGGATTCGCGATCATTGCCGACGCGATCGGAGGCGTCAGAGGAAAATCGAATACTGTATCAGCGTTCGCAACGTGATTGGTGCATGCATTGATTGTAGCGGTTCAGCGACCGTGAGACACTTTGGTTGTTATGCTTAAGGAGGATTTTTGGCTCATCGCACCTGACTCAAGGAGTGAAGATGAGCAAAAAATCCGAAAGTGCCGAGCAGCACATAAAATCGGTGAAGCGCCGCACACGGCGTAAGTATTCCGCTGAAGAGAAGATCCGCATTGTCCTGGAAGGCATGCGGGGCGAACATTCGGTTGCGGAGTTGTGTCGCCGAGAAGGCATTGCCCAGAGCCAATATTACAGCTGGTCGAAGGATTTCATGGACTGCTGAGGGAACGCCACCGGTCCGAGTGACCGATAGCAGGGCAAGAAGCGCTTGGCGGGTGATACTCAACGTGAAGCCCGCAGCGATGAAGTTGTTGAGATGCGCCGTGAGATGCGTGACCTCAAGGAGGTGGTTGCTGACCTGACCCTGGAAAACCGCGTGCTCAAAAAAAGCGTTATTGCGGATGGGGATGAGACCTTGTCCGCCATTGGTCCGAGGACAATGGTCGAATGACATATGAGGTATCCCGCATCTGAGAAGCTGGAGATCATCCAGCTGGTCGAGCAATCGCATCAGCCGATCAAACGCACGCTGGAGCAGATCGGTGTGTCACGCCCGACTTTCTATCGCTGGTATGATGCCTGGCAACAAGGCGGCGTCGATGCTCTGGAAGACCGGCGCTGTGGCCCCAAAGTGACCTGGAACCGGATCCCGGACGAGGTCCGCGACGCGGTCGTCAAAATGGCTTTGGAGCGCACCGACCTCAGTCCACGTGAACTGGCCGTGACGTTCACCGATGAGAAGCGCTACTTCATCTCAGAAGCCAGTGTCTATCGTATTTTGAAGGCGAGAGACCTGATCCCCAGCCCAGCCTTCATCGTCATTAAGGGTGAGACGCGAACGCCATGCGTTCGAGTGAGCGTCGAACGATGAGTTCAAGGATAAGACGACGCGTCCGAATGAGATGTGGCAGACCGACTTCACCTACCTAAAGGTGATCGGTTGGGGCTGGTATTACCTCTCCACCGTTCTGGATGATTTCTCACGTTACATCGTCAGTTGGAAGCTCTGCACCAACATGGCTTCCATCGACGCGCAGGAAACGCTGAACCTCGCTTTGCAGGCCTCTGGGCTCGACCAGCTCAAAGTCAGACACCGCCCACGCATCCTCTCGGACAATGGTCCGTCTTATGTGTCTGAGCAATTTGCCGACTGGCTTACCGAAGAAGGCTTCACTCACACACGCGGTGCGCCTTATCATCCGCAGACGCAAGGTAAGATCGAGCGTTGGCATCAAACGCTCAAAAATCGCATCCTTCTGGAAAACTATTTCCTACCCGGTGACCTCACCCATGAGATCGACGCCTTTGTCGATCACTACAATCATCGCCGCTATCATGAGAGCCTGAACAATCTCACGCCCGCTGACGTCTACTTCGGCCGCGGCGACGAAATCCTGCAGCAACGCGCCCAAACCAAACGGAGGACCATGAAACTACGCCGCTTGCATCACGCAAGATCAACTGATTAAACCAAACCAGATGAGCCAATCTCTCCTGTTCTAAAAGTATCAGAGTGTCTCAACCGTTTGAAAACGGACAGGGTAGTTGTAAGCAAACTTGATGCGCTCACGGTCGCGTCTCAAATCGGTGACATACCGCAGAATGTGAACTTTGCCATTTCGCTTGGAATGCTAAAAGCGTTCCTCGATGCCAACGGTGTTGAATACCCCGTTTCCAGTAATCAACTCGGCAAAACAACAACGCAAATTGCCACTATCGCTGAACAGTCAACTGTTCAGATTCTCTGCAATTGAAAGCAAAAACTATCGCAAAAAAACGCCGTCTTGGCGGCCATTGATGGTCTGACGTCCCTGAAACGTGGCACCTATCGCTTGCTGTGCGTTGCGCCCGAATGACCTGTCTGCTGGGCGCTAGACGCAACCGCCACTATCACCTCCGTCGCATGCAGCGGACGTCCGCTTTTGGGTCAGGAACGGACATTGGGGTTGGCTGACTACTGGACTGGAATGGCGGCTAATTTATGCTGACACCTATGACACCATTGAGCGCTCTCGAAACCGCGGCAATGCGAGCGTTTTGCCAGATCGGCGACCTCCCGCTCAATGATCTCGCCGACCACATCCCCCATCTGAGTGTCACAAGTCGCGAGCACACGGGAGTTGGAGTCTTTGTTGAGCTGAATAGCTCATTGAGCGGAATGGGAGATGCCGAGGCGACAATCAGCGGCGTGATAGCCGTCACAAATGATGAAAGGCCTGCGTTGGGTTTCTTGTTGTTCGTCAAAGCAGGCAAACCGAGAATGCTAGAGGGATTTAGCTACGCCAATGCTTGGCCGGATGACCTAAGTGACTACACCGTTTCCTTGGAGTAGATTCTGATCTAACGCCGAAAGCGGACATTAGAGATTAGCCCATTTTCGGTGGGCAAATGTGTAGGCAAATGGCGCAATTTCCACCTATTGCCCACCTAAAATGACTGAAAAAGCGTAGGCGCAAAAATATGCCGCTTAAGTTATTGTTTTAATGAGTAAAATGGTGCCCCCACACGGACTCGAACCGCGGACCTACGGATTACAAATCCGTTGCTCTACCAGCTGAGCTATAGGGGCACTGGCGGGTCGTTTATAATGAGCGATCAGAAAGCGCAAGTCGTCATTACAAGATCATGCAGTTGCCACATTTCATCCCGATCCGGGCATCTTTTCGCCGCGCGCCAAGCGTTTGCTGATCAGACGCCAGAAGGGAGCTGAAAATGATCAAACAAATTGCAAGCCTCGCCGCACTCACAGCGTTTGCAACTTTGGCCCATGCGCAGCCTTTGCCCGCGCCGCCAATGCAGAAGTATACGCCGTCACAGAGCGCGACCTGCGATAGTCAAACCCTGCAAGTGTACTTCCAATCGGGCGAAAGCGATTTGAACGCCGCGTCCAAAGCGATGCTGAAAGCAGCTCAAGCGCAATTGGATGGCTGCATTCTTGGGCCAGTCTCTCTTCAAGCCACCGCAAATGATGCCGCGACCGCGACCCTTGCGGAAAGCCTGGCAGAGGCGCGCCTTGAGACGGTAGCTGCAGCGCTGGAATCTTTCGACCTTGCCGGAACGCGGCTGCAAACAAGCTATGAGCCTTCTGCCGCGCCGATCCATCTGACCGTGCCGATGACACGAAGCGTTGAAGTGCGCCTGTCAGCTTGGGCGCCGCAGATCGGCTAACCTCACGAGTTTCCTCCCAGATGCTCCTTCACTCTCCCACGGGGGCATCGAAACTAAACCCCCGGGCCGCGGCAGCGATCCGGGGGCTTTCTTTTGTCGAATCTAGGCTGGTCTAGTCGAAGAAGGACAAGACCGCACACGCGGCGACAATGGTCGCGACCGTATGGCTGCCATCTACGAAGAAGCCCATCAGCGACCCGTACGGCGTATAGACCGTGTCATAAGCGATCAGCGGCAGGCCGATCAGCAGGCTGAGCCACAGGCCGAAAAAGACCGCTGTGCCGAGTTTCGAGATATTCTTCTGTTTCATGTGCCAGCCGAGGCCGAAGCTCAGAACCAGTGACAAAACAAAGCAGGCGAGCATGATCATCGGCTGCGGTCCGGCATCTGCGGCGAGCGTGGTCAGACCGTCAGCGGTTAGCCACTGCATCGCGGATTTGGTCTCATCGGTAAAAAAACAAACCGTTCGCCGCCATCCATGGCTCTGTGAACAATAGCCCGTACCAAATGAACCCGATAAAAAACATGGCGACCGCCGCTAGCAGCACGCCAAGTACGTTTACTCCTGCAATTTTTGGCATTCTTCCCTCCTTAAGGATGTTTCCTTTATCCCATCACGCGATTAGACAGGCCGAAATTCTCTGGTCGACTCAGTCTAACGCTAGGGAAAGCTTAGAGGAACGAGACTCTTGAGTAAACGACGCATCCTGATCACCTCCGCCTTGCCATACATCAATGGCATCAAGCATTTGGGGAATCTTGCCGGGTCTATGTTGCCCGCTGATGTCTATGCGCGCTTTCAGCGGCTGCGCGGGCATGACGTGATGTATATCTGCGCCACGGATGAGCATGGCACCCCGGCAGAGCTCGCGGCCCAGGCAGCCGGCATCAGTGTTCAAGACTATTGCGATGAGCAGCACGAGATCCAGCGCGCGGCCGGGGAGGGGTTCTCGCTCTCCTATGATTGGTTCGGGCGCTCCTCGAGTGACGAGAACAAAGTCCTGACGCAGCATTTTGCCCGCGTCTTGGAAGAGAAGGGCCTGATTGAAGAGCGCGTCTCGAAACAGGTTTATAGCGTCGATGATGGCCGCTTCCTACCAGACCGCTACGTTGAAGGCACGTGCCCGCATTGCGGTTATGAGAAAGCCCGCGGCGACCAGTGTGATAATTGCGGGCGTTTGCTCGATCCGGTCGATCTGAAGAATCCATACTCAGCGGTGTCTGGCGGGACGAATATTGAGATCCGCGACACGGCACATCTCTTCCTGTTGCAGTCGAAAATGCAGGACACGATCCGTGAATGGGTTGAGGCATCAAAAGACTGGCCGCAACTCGCGCGCTCAATCGCGCTGAAATGGCTGGATGAGGGACTACGCGACCGCGCGATTACGCGAGATCTGAAATGGGGCGTTCCGGTGCTCGGCGCGGACGGTAACCCGCGGCCAGGATTTGAGGATAAAGTCTTTTACGTTTGGTTCGATGCGCCGATTGAATATATCGCGGCGACGGAAGAGTGGGCGAAAGCCGAGGGCGGTGATTGGGAAAGCTGGTGGCGCACCGATAAGGGCGCGGGCGATGTCGAATATGTCGAGTTCATGGGCAAGGACAATGTGGCCTTTCACACGGTCTCTTTCCCGGTCACCATTTTCGGATCTGGCGAGCCGTGGAAAGCGGTCGATAAGCTCAAAGCCTTTAACTGGGTCACCTGGTACGGCGGGAAGTTTTCGACCAGCCAAAAGCGCGGCGTGTTTATGGATCAGGCGCTTGAGCTTCTACCGGCGGACTATTGGCGCTGGTATCTGATGGCGAATGCGCCAGAGGGCTCTGATGCGGCGTTTACTTGGGAAGGCTTCCAAGCGGCGGTGAATTCCGATCTCGCCAATGTGCTCGGTAATTTTGTGAACCGGATCACCAAATATACGGTCAGCAAGTTTGATGGCGCGCTCCCATCCACTGGTACGCCAGGTGAGGATGAAGCCTGGATGGAAGCTGAGTTGAAAACCGGCCTGCAGCGCATCTCCGAACATTATGAAGCGATGGAGTTCCGCAAAGCGGCGGCTGAGACGCGCGCGCTTTGGGCGGCGGGCAATGAATATCTCACCCGCGCCGAGCCTTGGGTGAAATACAAGAACGACGTTGACGCCGCCGCGGTTGGCGTGCGCACGGGGCTGAACCTGGTCGTCCTGTTCGCGATTGTCGCGCAGCCGCTGATCCCGAACACAGCGAAGTCGATCTTGGATACGCTGGGCATTCCAGATGAGAACCGCAAATGGCCATCTGCGGATGATGCGGGCCTCTTGGATGCGTTGCCGCATGGTCTACCAACCCAAGCGCCGCCGGTTCTGTTCCAAAAGATCGAAGACGCGATGGTCGAAGAGTGGACCGAGCGTTTCGGTGGGGAAGAGGCTTAAGTCATGCCCCTCCAGAACCGCGTTGATCCTTTTGGTTTGATTCACGCGGTGCCGGAGCGTGGGACGATGATGGGCAATCGCGGCGGATGCTTTCACACCGAAGAGAAAGTTCTGAAACCGACCCATTGGAAAACGCGGCAATGGATTACCTGCGTCCTCGAATTCAAAGGCCGTCAACGCGAGCTAATGGCCGAGCGTCAGTATACGGAATTGTTCTTCTTGGACGAGGTCACCGCGCTCGCGGCAGGCCACCGTCCTTGTTATGAATGCCGCTATCCAGACGCCAAACGATTTCGAGAAGCCTTGGTTCGCTCAGGCGTATTTTGGTATCGCCCCAAAGCGTCTGATCTCAGCGATGCAATCGCGGGTGAAATTCAGTCCGTCTTGAAGGGCAAGTCTGAGCGAGAGACGATTGTCCCAGCGGAGCTTCCAGACGGCGCTATGTTCACAACCGGCGCTGCGCCGTTTTTAAAGTGGCAAGGACAGGCGCATCCTTGGGGTTTTTCTGGATATGATGCTCCTTTGGAACTGCCGAAGCAGGGGGTTCGTTTGACGCCCCATATTACCTGCCAAGCGTTGGCACATGGCTACGTGCCAAGAGTGCATGAAAGCGTTCAAGCTAGCGGGTGACAAGGCGATCCCGATGTGAAAGGTTTCGCGCCAGGAATGCGACTCACCCTTTGCGAGACGCGCATAGAAGTAGAGCTGGAATAGAATAATGCGGCTACCAGTCATCGTGAGTATGGGCGGCGTAAACGCGGCCGGACGGACATCTGGATTTCAAAGCTTTCGTCGAATGATCATTGAAACGCTCTCAGCGGAGGAGCGGCAGAGCACGATTGCAGGCCTCGCGGTGATGATGGGCCTCACCAAGACCGATGATGGTGAAACTTATCGCTGCGAAGATGGTAGCGAGTTGGATCAGGCCGGCGTCGCGGCGCGATTTGAAGACGATGTTCTGAGCGGAACTTTGGTCCGCCGCGTCGAACAAAGCCACTTCGATGTCGACGCGCTGTACTGGCAGTCGAACGCGACGCTGCAGTCCGATGGCGGTGGCAATGAGGCGCCGCTCGAATTTGTCGTCGCTAAGGATAAATTGCCCAAACCGCTCCCCGAAAGCTGGTCGGTTGATGCGCATGATGATGACCATGTCCGCGTCACCGCAACTGGTGGGCTGGATATTAAATTTAACAATACGCGGGAGTTCCCGATCAAGGCGGCGGGGCAATTGCCAACCGGGTTCGAAATGGCGAGTCTGTACAATTCTCGCTTCCAGCCACGCGGTCTCCAAATGGCCCTGTTTGGGGCAACGGATGCTCTGCGCGCGATGGGCGTGGACTGGGACACGGTGCTCGAGCACATCAACCCTGACCAGGTCGGGGTCTATTCCTCGAGTGGCTTTGGCCAGATGGATAAGGAAGGCTATGGCGGCATGCACCAAGCCCGCCTAAAGGGCGAGCGGGTGACCACCAAGGCCTTGGTCATGGGCATCAACTCGATGCCGACGGATTTCATCAACGCCTATGTCTTGTCGAATGTCGGGATTGCCAGCAGCTCTGTCGCCGCCTGCGCGACCTTCCTGTCGAACTTGCGCCACGCCGTGTCGGACCTTCAGGCCGGGAAAATCCGCGTGGCTATGGTCGGTAATAGCGAAGCGCCAATCGGGCCTGAGCTGATGGATGGCTTCGGCACAATGGGCGCGCTCGCCAGCGACGATAACATGGTCAAAACCTACGGGACTGACGAGATCGATTATCGCCGGGCCAGCCGTCCATTCGGTAAGAATTGCGGCTTCACCATCGGCGAGTCGAGCCAGTATTTTATTCTGATGGACGATGCGCTTGCGATGGAACTCGGCGCGCCGTGCCTTGGCGCGATCACTGATGTGTTCATCGATGCGGACGGAACCAAGAAGTCCATTACGGCCCCAGGGCCTGGCAATCATATCAGTATGGCGAAGGCCGTTGCATCGGCCTCGACGATCGTTGGCAAAGAGACGATGCGCGACAAGAGCATGGTCCTCGCGCATGGCTCGAGCACACCGCAAAACCGCGTTTCTGAATCGCAGATTTTTGACCAAGTTGCCGAAGCGTTTGGCATCAAAGACTGGCCTGTCATCGCAGTGAAAGCCTATCTCGGCCATACGATTGCACCGGCAAGTGGTGACCAGCTCGCCGCTGCGCTGGGCTGTTTCAAGTATGGCGTCTTGCCGGGCATCAAAACCATTGATGGCGTCGCTGACGATGTGCATCAGGACCGTCTTAGCCTCGGGCCAGATCACCAGCAGCGCATACCGGAAGATGTTGAAGTTGCGATCCTCAACTCGAAAGGCTTTGGCGGGAACAATGCGTCCGCGGTTGTGCTGTCGCCGACACGAACCGAAGCCATGCTGGAAAAGCGCTACGGCGCCGACGCCATGAAAGCCTATCTGGGAAAACGCGAGGCCAGCCTCGCCGCATCCGATGCCTATATCGCGAAAGCTGATTGCGGAGAGTATGCCCCCATCTACCGGTTTGGTGAGGCGCAAATCCAGGAAGACGATATCGAAATCAGCGAAACGGCGGTCAAAGTGCAGGGGCTTGCGAATGCGATTGCGCTGCCGACTGAGAACCCGTTCTCCGATATGACGGAGTAGGGCTTCTCTCAACGGAAGGCCGTCCCTCAAATTGACAGCGCCACAGCCGAGCCGCAAGTTGGCAAAAAAGCGGGAGGTTGCGTATGCGCCGTTTATATTCAGGGCTGCTGGCAAGTGTGGTGCTTGCAGGCTGTAATTCGGGTTCAGATGACGTCACGGTCGAGGCAGAGGCGCCGCCGGAAGCGGTGCTGGAAACCATTGCGACGGGCGCGAACATCTCTGGCGCCAATGGCATTCATTTCGGACCGGACGGCCTGCTATATGTGACCTCCGTGATCGGGTCTGATCTGACGCTCCTCAATCCTGAGACTGGCGAGGAAGTCCGGCGCTACACCGCCGCGGACGGCGTATTTGGACCTGATGATGTCGCGTTTGCGCCAGACGGCTCTTACTATTGGACATCGATCCTGACCGGCCAGGTCGCGGGCTTTACGCCTGAGGGTGAGAAAGTGGTGGCGGCGCAAATCCCGCCGGGCGCCAATCCAATCACCTTCTCGGATGATGGCCGCTTGTTTGTCTCGCAATGCTTCCTCGGAACGACGCTCTATGAGCTCGACCCGAAAGGCGAAGCCGCACCGCGCGTCATCGCGGATGATCTCGGGCCGGGCTGCGGATTGAACGGCATGGACTGGGGGCCGGATGGGCGCCTCTATGGCCCGCGCTGGTTTGCCGGTGAAGTGGTCAGCTTTGATGTGGATACCGGCGAGCGCCGAACCGAGGCGACTGGGTTTGCAGTGCCCGCGGCGATCAAGTTCGACAGCGAAGGCACACTGCATGTGCTCGACACGGCCACAGGCGAAGTCATTCGCATGGGCGAGGACGACCGCGAGGTGATCGGAACGCTCACCCCAGGCCTCGACAATTTCGCCTTTGACAGCACCGATACGATCTATGTTTCAAGCTATACGGACGGCTTCATCAAGCGCCGGAATGAGGATGGTACGTTTACCGACCTTCAGCCCGGCGGCATGTCGCATCCCGGCGGCGTCGCGGTGATCGGTGATACGGTTTGGGTGGCCGACGTCCACGCGCTGCGCGGCTTTGACCGCGAGACCGGCGAAGAGACCATCACCCAGCGCAATATTGTTGGCGTGGGCGAGCTTGGTGGCTCGCTCAATGTTTCTGCGGATGGCGACAATCTGATCCTCAGCTCTTGGTTTGATTCTGACGTCCGGATCTGGGATCCCGCGACACAAACCCGCGTGCGCCATATTCCGAACCTGGCCGGCCCAGCCTCAGCTGTGCGCTATCAAGGCGAGCTTGCGATCGCGGAACATTTGAAAGGCGCAGTGACGCTGTTTGGTGAAGAGGAAAACACGGTCCTCGCGAATGATCTGGCCGCGCCGACCGCGCTCGTGGTGGATGGCGAGGATCTCTATGTGAGCGATCGCAGCACCGGCCAGATCTTGAAGATTGCAAGCGCCGGACACGCGCTAGAAACGCCAGAGGTCGTGGTCAGCGATCTTGCCAATCCCGAAGGCTTTCTGGTGACAGGAGACGGCTATGTCATCGTCGAAGCAGAGGCCTCCCGCGTCGTGCATGTGAAGCATGATGGCGAACGTCGCGAGATTGCGTCTTTCCCAGCGGGGACGCCTGGCTTGCCGGGCCTGCCGCCATCGCAAATCTTCAATGGGATCGCGATGGACTTTGATGGAAGCCTCTTCATCACCGGCGAGCATGACCGCGTGCTCTACCGCATCCGGGCGCCTTGGTGATCACGTTGGCGGATTGGCGCACATGAGATGCGCTGGCTTAGTCCCTCAGCAGCATGAGTTTCGATATCCAAGTGGAATTTGACCGAAGAAAGGGCGTTTGGTTAAGACACCGACACGATGGAAAAGCAGTCCACACTACATCAAGCGTACAAACGAGTATGCGAGCCCAGCAGCCATCACTGGGCTTTCTGGGACCCGGACGACCTCGATACGAACTGCGCGTACGAAGTAGAGATTCGTCTGAACCTCCCCGATGGAGACGAATTAGAGGTTACAGAGATTGAGGGTTGGACCATTGCCTATCGCAAGACTGGCATGCTCTTTCTGCGGCGCATCCAACGCATTGATGAGAAGGGTGTTAGAAACCTCTTTTTAGACGCTCTTCGCATCGCTGTTGAACGGGACTGGCAGTTCCATTCTTGGCGACATGATCCTGACTTACCGAACTGGCCTTTCTAATTTTCTCTGGTTATTAATTGCCTCGAATGAACCGTTTCCGATGTTTCGTTCGCGGGACACAGAAGCAGCCAGTTTAATGAGCGCATTGACTCTGAAGTCAGGCATCTTCTTTGGGTCAGAAGCGGACATGAGGCGAGTGTTTGAATTGGAGCGAGTTTAGGCCGCGTCCGTTTTCTGCTAGACGATGAGCATGCGCATCCTGTTCATGTTAATTTTGTCGATGTTTGTTTTTCTAGGATCAAATTGTTCCGATCAAACATCTTCGACGGAATTAGCAAATCCCGAGTTTACCATCGCTAACCGTTGTGGTCTCGAAAAAGACCCGTTCTTTATAGAACTGTATGCTCAGAAACTATCGTTGTCTCACGATGAAAGTGTAAAACTTCGGCATGAGCAATTCATGGAGCGACTGCACACGGAGATGGAGGAAACCGATAGTCTGATTGGCGAAGCATTTTCCAAAATCGGGGAGCGTGAAGAGAGGTTCAGAAAGCGCGCTGAGGGCCTTATCGGCAAACATAACTCAGTCGACTGCGTATATTTGAAGCTGCGTATCGCTGAAATTCTGACTTCAAACTAGTCAATCGAGATAGCTCAGATGACTTATATTGAGCGAATTTAGGCCGTTCGCTCATGTCCGCTTTGACGCCGAAAGCGGTCATTGCGTTTGTAGCGAATTAATATGCCATATTGATATATTAAAGCGAGCTTGCGGAATGACCTCTGACCGTAATAACGGCCGTAATACGGATGGTACGTTTGCCAAGGGTAATATGGGCAGGCCGAAGGGTGCTCGGCATAAGTCGACGCTTGCCACACTCGCGCTGATCGATGGCGAGGCAGAGGCATTGACTTGTAAGGCTATCGAATTGGCTCTCTCGGGTGATGTCACTGCCTTGAAGCTTTGCCTAGAACGATTGGCGCCGCCGCGAAAAGAAACGCCCGTCCAGTTTGACTTGCCGCCGCTGGAAGGTGCGGCCGCAGCTGTTGCGGCGTTCCAGTCAATCTTAGGAGGCGTCGCCAATGGCAATCTGACCCCATCCGAAGCTAGCAAACTCGCAGTTTTGGTTGAGGGGTATCGAAAGGCTTTAGAGACTGAAGAGTTCGAACACCGACTGGATGCGCTTGAAGAGAGGGAAGCATGACCGCGCATTCAAGGCTGAGGCGATTGGAAACAATGGAACGAATTCGTCCGCCTGCGTTGAACTTAGAGGACCGGAAGGAGCGGCTTCGCGCGATGTTGGCGAGTGTCGGGATCAAGTACTATGGAGACTTTCCCAATATCGACAGACCTGCTGATCCAACCGACCAAAGAACCCCGGCCCAAAAGTTACGAGACTTTCTGGACGTGAGAGGCGTATGAGTAACATCAATGGTCGCCTGAGAGCACTGGAGCGGAAATCGGGTGGTGATGATCCCTGATGTACCCCTAAGAATGTAGACGCCTTACGTCTTCATGATTGCCGTCTTTTCAAACTCTGCGGGTGACAGCATCCCGTTCTTAGCATGCCTG